>JFAX01000004.1:94699-127160 GCA_000585015.1 Candidatus Accumulibacter adjunctus
TGGCAATACTCAAGGAATTCGGCGAACTGCTGGTCAGTTCGCGGCCGGGGCAGGCGGTCGGGGTCGTCAACGAGATGCGCGAGGGGACGGTGCAGTGCCTCGGTCCGCACGGTCTGCACCGCATGAGCTACAGCGAATGGGGTGATGCCGCCAATCCGCGCGTCCTCATCTGCGTCCACGGCCTGACGCGCAACGGGCGCGATTTCGATGTCCTGGCGAATGCGCTGGCCAGCGACTACCGTGTCGTCTGCCCCGACATCGTCGGTCGCGGGCGCAGCGATCGGCTGCCCTTTGCCGATGACTACGCGCTGCCGGTTTACGCCAACGACATCATGACCCTGATCGCCCGTCTCGGGGTCGATACGGTGCACTGGCTGGGGACGTCGATGGGCGGTCTCATCGGCATGTTCCTGTCGAGCCTGCCGGGATCGCCGATCAGGCGCATGGTGCTCAACGACGTCGGTCCGCTGATCGCGATGGATGCGCTGCAGCGGATTGGCGAGTACCTCGGCAAGGCACCCGATTTCCCCGACCTTGCCGCCGCCGAGGCCTACGTGCGGGTCGTCTGCGCGCCTTTCGGCAACCTCAGCGATGCGCAGTGGCGTTACATGGCGGTCGTCGGAACGCGACGCAAGGCCGACGGCAGCCTCGAGATGAACTACGACCGGGCGATTGCGCAGCCTTACCAGAAGGCCTATCTCGAGGCCAAGGACATCAACCTGTGGCCCATGTACGATGCCATCGGCTGCCCGACGCTGGTGCTGCGCGGTGCGCAGTCGGACATCCTGCTGCACGACACGGCAGCCGAGATGACGACGCGCGGGCCGCGCGCCCAGCTGGTCGAGGTCGCGGGCGTCGGACACGCGCCGATGTTCCTCGACGAGTTGCAGGTACGGATCGTCCAGGACTTCCTGCTCGCCGGGCAGGGCTGAGCGACCCCGGGCGCGCAGCTGCGTTGCGCGTCTTGCCACAGATGAACCTGGCGCATCTTCTGGCGCGTACCGCCCGGGTCTTCCCCGAGCGGCCGGCATTGCTGCTCGGAACGCGTGCCATCTCTTCCTATTCGGGGTTGGCGCGACGGGTGGCGGCGATCGCCGGCGCCCTGCGCGGCGCTTGCGGACTCCAGGCCGGCGAGCGGGTCGCGCTGCTCCTCGGCAATTGTCCGCAGTACCTCGAACTCCTCTACGCCATCTGGCATGCCGGT
Organism: Candidatus Accumulibacter adjunctus; assembly: GCA_000585015.1. Classification (GTDB taxonomy): domain Bacteria; phylum Pseudomonadota; class Gammaproteobacteria; order Burkholderiales; family Rhodocyclaceae; genus Accumulibacter; species Accumulibacter adjunctus. The sequence goes on from JFAX01000004.1 coordinate 95,904, forward strand.
CTGGTTGCCGTGCCGATCAACAGCAAGCTGCACGCGCGCGAAGTCGCGTTCATCCTCGAGGATTCCCAGGCGTCGCTGCTGTTCTCCGGCGCCGGTGCCGCGCCATCGTCGCCAGCAGCGGCGATGTGGAGTGCATGCGTGCCGCGCTTGCGGATCATCGCCGTCGACGACGGCGATTACCAGCGGCTGGCTACCAGCGAGCCGATTGCCATCAGTGCCGCCGCGCCCGACGACCTCGCCTGGCTGTTCTACACCTCGGGAACCACCGGCCGCCCGAAGGGGGTGATGCTGTCGCATCGCAACCTGCTGGCGATGACGCTTTCCTACTTCGCCGACGTCGATCAGGCACTGCCGGCGGACGGCATCCTGTACGCAGCGCCGATGTCGCATGGCGCGGGCATGTACAACTTCGTCCACGTGCTGGTCGGCGCGAGGCATGTCGTGCCGGAGTCGGGCGCTTTCGATGCGGCCGAGATCATCGAGTTGGCGCGCAGCCTGCGGCAGCTCTCGCTGTTCGCCGCGCCGACGATGGTCCGCCGTCTGGTCGACCGGGTGGCGGCACGGGGTGGCGATGGTGAGGGCATCAAGACCATCGTCTACGGCGGTGGGCCGATGTACCTCGCCGATGCCCAGCGCGCGCTGGCGGTGCTCGGCAACCGGCTGGTGCAGATCTACGGTCAGGGCGAGAGCCCGATGACGATCACCGCCCTGTCGCGCCAGCACCATGCCGATCGCGATCACCCGCGCCACCTCGAACGACTGGCTTCGGTCGGGGTCGCGCACAGCGTCGTCGAGGTGATCGTCGCCGACGCCAACGGCCGCTCGCTGCCTGCCGGCGAGGTCGGCGAGATCCTCGTCCGCGGCGACACCGTGATGCAGGGATACTGGCACAACCCGCAGGCGACGGCGGCGACGCTGTACGGGGGCTGGCTGCATACCGGTGACGTCGGCAGCTTCGACGGCGATGGTTTCCTGACGCTGCGGGATCGCAGCAAGGACGTGATCATCAGCGGCGGCGCCAACATCTACCCGCGTGAGGTCGAGGAGGTGCTGCTGCAGCATCCGGCGGTCGCCGAGGTGGCGGTGGTCGGGCGGCCGAGCACGGAGTGGGGCGAGGAGGCCGTTGCCTTCGTCGTCTGCCGGCCGCCGATGACGGTGCCGGGCGGCGACCTCGACCAGCTGTGCCTGCAGTCGATTGCCCGCTTCAAGCGACCGCGGGCGTACTTCTTCCTTGCCGAACTGCCGAAGAACCACTACGGCAAGGTGCTGAAGAACGAGTTGCGGCGGCGGTTCATGCCGCCAGGGGAGAACTGAGAATGGCTGGCAGACTGCAGGACAAGGTTGCGATCGTCACCGGCAGCGGCTCGGTCGGTCCGGGCTGGGGCAACGGCAAGGCGATGTCGGTACTTTTTGCGCGCCAGGGCGCACGCGTGGTGGGTGTCGACATCGATGCCGCGGCGGCGGCGGCAACGCAGGACATCATCGACGGCGAGGGGGGGCAGGCGATCGCCGTCGTCGCCGACGTGACCTCGGGTGCCGACGTCGAGCGGCTGGTGGCAACGGCACTGGCGGCGTACGGGCGCATCGACATCCTGGTGAACAACGTCGGCATCGCCGTCGTCGGTGGCCCGGCCGAGCTCGACGAGGCGGCCTGGGAACGGGTGATGGCGGTGAACATCAAGAGCGCCTATCTCACCTGCCACCACGTCCTGCCGGTGATGATCCGGCAGCGCGCCGGGGCGATCGTCAACAATGCGTCGGTCGCGGTGCGCGGCTGGGCAGGGGTCAACTACGGTTTCTATGCGGCGAGCAAGGGGGCGATGGTGGCGATGACGCGCACGATGGCGATCCGTCATGCGCCGGACGGCATCCGTGCCAACTGCGTCCTGCCCGGACTGATGAACACGCCACTCGTGCATGCGGCGCTGACCCGGGTCTATGGCGAGGAAGGCGACATCGACAACCTGATCCGCAAGCGCGACGCACAGTGTCCGCTGGGCCGCATGGGAGACGCCTGGGACACCGCTTACGCGGCACTCTTTCTCGCCTCGGACGAAGCGAAGTACATCACCGCCACCGAGTTGCTGGTCGACGGCGGCCTGTCGGCACGCTTCGCCTGAGAGGTGCTTGGCGTCCCGCCGCGAAGCGGGCCAGGCTCAACCCGTACGGCCAAGCCGTCGCGCGACTACGCCAGCGAGCGGATCAGGCCCGGGATCTCGCTGAAGTCATCGAACCAGATCGGCCGCACGCCGATCGACACGTAGCGCGCCGATGCATGGGCCACCTCGTCGGCGGTGGCGGTGGCGAAGGGCGCATCGCCCGGCCAGCGCAGGAGCGCGTAGTGGTAGCGGCCAGGCAGCGCGCGCGCCGCCTGGCGCAGCAGATCGTTCATCGCTTCGTCGTCGAATGAACAGCCAACGTAGAGCGCGTGCCGCACGGGATTCGCCAGGCACCTGGCGAACACCTCGCCGACGATCCCGTCCAGGCTGCCGCCATAGGTTCTGGTGTACTGCGAGGTGGCAAAGACGAACTGCACCTGCGTGATCAGGAACAGCCGGCGCGGTGTGTAGCCGTGCAGGTGGTAGATGGGCTGGTGCAGGCCATTCGGCCCCCTTTGGCGCGCGGTCTCGTTCGGATCTCCGGCAAGCTGCTTGCCGCGCATGGCATAGGCGGCACGTGCCAGGCCGAGATCGTCGAGGGCCTCGCCCATCAGGTCGTCGAAGTTGTAGGTGATGATCGCGTCCCAGCCTGGGAAGACGCCACCTCGGTCGGCGACCGCGATCGGTGCGGCGAGTTCGGCAATCGCCTGATGGATCGCACCGGGGCGGCGCTGCCCCTCGTAGAGAATCCCGGTCAGATCGGTGAACAGCGCCTGGCCGAGGAAGTCGTGACAGATCTGCGCGCCCTCCATGAGCGCTTCGACATCCGCGGTGCCGGCGTCGATCAGCGCCAGCACGGTCCGCGCGCGCGACTCCGCGTCTGCCGGCAGACGCTCGTTGCCGGTCACCACGCGCCGGTACTCACGGTTGTCCGGCGTGCTCTCCGCGGTCAGGCGCAGCTCGCCGATCTCCCGGCCCTGCTCGCTGAGGCGCGCCAGCAGTCGCCGCACCAGAGCCGCCCAGGAGGGGCCGCCGGCGTCCATCGTCGCCCCGGCGCCGATGACCACCGACAGGCACGATGCACGGCGGATCCAGCGCATCAAGCCGAGGTCGAGATCCCTCTGCAGCGGACCGAGTGCCGCGCGATGGGGCTCGAAAGCAGCGCTCAGCCAGCGCGCCTTGAGCGCTTGTTCACCGAGGCAATCGCCATCAGCCCGTGGCCCGGCTTGGCGCTGGCCGGCCTCGGCCATCTGCACGGCGCGGTAGAGGCCGTTGATCTGGCTCTCGATCTCGAAGAACGCCGAGCCAATCTCGTCGCTCTCGACCAGGCGGGCGAATTCCTCTGGTTGCCAGCGCCGCGCGGCGAAGAGGCTGGCCCAGTCGCGGCGGCGTTTCGATGGTCCGACGATCATTGCAGCACAGACTTCGTTGCCGGCAGGCGCGGCGGCAAGAAAAAAAACGCGGAACCGATGGTTCCGCGCTGTCGAGTATGGTCCCCGCGAGTGCCGCCAGGCCGGCATCCTGAACCTCGGTTCAGTTAGGTCACTTCCCTTCCGCATCAGGCACGCCCGACATTTGGGGCGCACACAACAGCGGTTTCCATGGTCTGCGACCAATGCCAATTTGCATTGGTTCAAGGAATCTATGACCTTGACGAACACCGCAGGGAACTCTGCTGGAGGCTGCGACCGCTACCTATTCCAACTTCAGGATTGCATCGAGCTCAGCCTCCATGGAAGAAATTCTACGCCTAAGCGCTTCCATGTCCAGAGCTATTTCGGATTCAATTTTCTGATGTTGCGCAACGACTCCCTGATCGAGCCCGAGGTGTTCGTGGGCGATGTTGAGGGCAGCCATGACGGCAATCCTCTCGGCGATGTTGTTCCGCGTCTTCTCGGCGATGTCGCGCATCTTGCCGTCGACGTAGCCGGCGGCGTTGAGCAGCGCGCCTCGCTGGTCGGGCGGGCAAGCGACCCGGTATTCCTTGCCGAGCAGGGTGATGTCGAGAAAACTGGCGTCGTTGGGCATCGTTTCCGGCCTTTCAGCTCTTGCCTTCGGGCAGTTGGCCGGCAAGCCGCTCCAGGCGGGCAGTGGCGGCCGCCATGCGCTCGGCAAGACTGTTCCTGTCCCTTTCAGCGACGGAGAGCTGCTCGCGCAGCCGTTCGTTCTCGCTGCGCAGGCTGCGGCAGAGCGCGACCACCTGGCTCACCTTGCTCTCGAGTGCGTTGAGTTCATTCAGCATGGGCCGGACTATAGATTCAACAGGTGCGTCCGGTCAAGGCGCAGATCCGGCCGGCAGTTCGTGGACTGGTCGGCGGGCCGCGCAGCGCCCTTGCGTGCCGCGATGGCCGCTCGCCGACAGCCAGGCGCTCAAGGCGGCGCAGGCGAGGCGGGAATCACAGGCCGCTGCTGATGGGACTGCTTGCGGCGATACATGTCGGCGTCCGCGTGCTGGACGAGCGATTCGACGTCGCTGCCATCCTCGGGATACATCGCCAGTCCGACCGATGCCCCGGTGCCGGGCGCGGCGGCCGTCGGATCGACTGCCCGCAATGGCTCGCCGAGCATCGCCTCGAGGTGGGCGCGGGCGCCTTCGGCGTCGTCGCGACTGTGCACGGCATCGAGCATGACGACGAACTCGTCGCCGGCATAGCGTCCCACGAGATCGCGACTGCGCAGCCCGGCGCGCATCCGCTGTGCCATTTCCTGCAGGACGCGGTCGCCGACGTCGTGACCGAAACGGTCGTTGATGTGCTTGAAATCATTGAGGTCGACGAACAGGATGGCGAAGGGGCGTGGTTCGGGCCGCTCGAGCTGCCGGGCCAGCCGTTCGGCCACCCGGCGCATGAAGGCCTCGCGGTTGGCGAGGCCGGTCAGGCGGTCGCTGAGCAGTTTCGTCTGCATGAGCCGGAAGCTCTTCGCCAGATCACCGATCTCGTCGCTGCGGGCGACGTCGAAGGCAGCATTGAGGTCCCCATCGCCGACCCGCCGTGCCGCCAGTGCCAACTGCTTGAGGTCGTGGGCAACGACCGAGAGCACCATGAAGCCGATGGCGATGGTCAGCAGTGAGGCGCACAGGGAAACGACGACGGTGCGTTCGAAGTTCCTCGTCACCTCGCCGAGGAAATCGGCACGTGGCACGGCCGTGACGATGATCCAGTCGAGACCGGCGGTGTCGCGGATGCGGGCGAATGCTGCCTCGACCTGCTGTCCGTCGGCAGCCTCGAAGACCGCCGTGTGCGGCTGCATGTCATCGCCGGCATCACGCACCAGCCTTTCGATCGCACGATGCGTGGCGACGATCAGAGGATCGTCGCTGTCGCGGGCGTTGAGCCGCACATTGTTGCCGCTCGCGTCCTGCCGCAGGTGCGGACCACGCGAGGTGCCGACCAGGTTGCCATCGGTTTCGACGACGTAGGCGATGCCGTTCGCGCTCAGCTTGAGCGAGCGCAGGAAGTCGTTGACATGCTGCAGCGAGAGGTCGGTAGCGACGACGCCCTGGAAATCGCCGTGCGCGTTGTTGACCCGACGGGCGCGGGTCGCGACCAGCTCCTCGGTCCTGAAATCGATGTAGACAGCCGTCCAGGTATGCAGCGGCGCGTTCTGTCCGGACTTGAACCAAGGCCGCTCGCGTGGTTCGAAAATGCGCGTCTCGCGCACCGGCTGGCGCAGCTCGCCGCTGATGCCGGAGAAGCGGTAGATCGTTCGCGGGCCATCCCCGCGCGTGCGCAGGCGCAGTTCGGCATCGCTCGCCGAATGTCGCCAGAGGCCGAAAAACTGGCCATTGCGATCGCCGTAGTAGGCGTAGTTGTTTGGCTGACGATGCACCGAGGTCGCCAGCCAGAAGCGCGTCCGCAGGTTGGCGAGGTCGTCGGCGATGTCGTCAGGGGCAGCGACGTCGGCTGGAAAAGCGGTTTCGAGGACGGCGCTCGAGCCGGAGACGTGGCGTTCGGCGGCCTGCGCGATGCGGTACACCATCTCGGAGAGCAGTTGCTTCGACAGGGTGTCGACAGCGACCCGGCCGGCAGCGTAGGAGAGGGCGCCGATCGTCGCTGCCAGCAGCAGGACCAGGAGCACATACGGCAGCGTCAGCATCTGGCGTAGTGACAGGTATTGCAGCAGCTTCATCGACACATGTCCTCAGCGGCAGGGCGCGAAGCAGGCGGTGGGTGGCCGGCGAGGAATGCCGTGGCGACAATTGCCCTCCTTCGCATCCGCTCCGCCGACATTGGCGAAGCTTGAGCGAGCGACTGTGGGCCGGTTGCCGGCCGCGCGCGGTGATGGATGTCACGGCCCGGATCAAGAAGAGCCCGGCGGCAGCCCCGCCGTCGCCGCGTTGCCCTGCTTAGCCGCCCTGGTCTTGAAGGGCGGCCTTGACGCTGGGTACGTACTGGAAATCGGCGACCAGGATGTGGTTGTAGAACCAGCCGTTGATCAGGTACTTGACCTCATCGGCGATCTCGTCGAGGGTCATCTGCTTGGCGTTTTCGAGCAGATCGAAGAGCATGCGGCGAAACTCGCCGTGCAGCCGTCGATGCGCTTCCAGATCCGGATAGTCGCAGGCGGCCATCATCTCCTCCTCTTCGCGGAAGTGGACCTTGACATAATCGGTCAACACGACCAGCGATTTCAGGATCCGGATCTGGTCGCCGTCACCGGTAAAGGTTGCGGCCAGGTCGAACAACTGTCGATGCTGCGAATCGATCGTCGGCAAGCCCACCTCGATCTTTGCCGACCATTCTGCCAACTCAAAACTCATTGCCTGCTCCATTCAAAGTGGAATTCCCGACGTCGCGTCACGATGACAGTGCGCGGTCAAGCATTTCGATGCGTTCGCTGAGGCTGAGCCAGCGATCCTCAAGCGGGGACAACTCCGCGCTGAGCTGGTTCAACCGCTGGCCGAGTTCGGCCAGCTCCCCGGCACCTGCGGGCACGTACAGGCTCTCCTCCAGCGCGCGCTGTTCGTCCTGCAGCGCGAGCATCCGCTGCTCGACCCGTTCCAGTTCGCGCCGCAGGAGACGCAGATCGTTGTTGGCCCTTTTTCCCAGGTTGCTGGCCGGCAAGTCGCGACCGGCCCGATCGCGCTCATTCCTGGCGAGTTCCCTGACGCTGTCGCGCCGCTTTCTCGCCTCCTCGAGCAGGTAGCGTTGGTAGTCCTCGAGGTCGCCGGCGAAGTCGCTCACGGCGCCGCGCGCGACGAGCCAGAACTCGTCGCAGACCGAGCGCAGCAGCGAGCGATCATGGCTGACGAGCATCACCGTCCCTTCGAACTCGTTGAGGGCGACGGCCAGTGCTTCACGGGTGGCCAGATCGAGGTGGTTGGTGGGTTCGTCGAGCAGCAGCAGGTTGGGTCGCTGCCAGACGATCATGCACAGCAGCAGCCGCGCCTTCTCGCCACCGCTGAGGGTACCAACCGGCTGTTTGACGATTTCGCCAGCAAAGTTGAAGCTGCCGAGAAAAGTCCGCAGATCCTGCTCCCGCCCGCTGCGCTCGGTCGCCTGGTTCTCCCTGGCCAGGCGAAGCATGTGCTGCAGCGGCGTCTCTCCAGGGCGCAGAACGTCCAGTTCCTGCTGCGCGAAGTAGCCGATGTTGAGCCCCCGCCCCGCGCTGATGCTGCCGCCGGCACACGCGAGGACGCCGGCGATGGTCTTCACCAGCGTCGACTTGCCCTGTCCGTTGGCTCCGAGAATGCCGATCCGCTGCCCCGCCATGACCGAACGGTTGAGCTCGGCGACGACGATGCTCGCCGGCGTACCGGCGGCTGCGGCGGCCGGCGGTGGATAGCCGAAGCTGGCATGGGTCATCACCAGCATCGGGTTCGGCAGGCTGGCCGGCTCGCCGAACTCGAAGGCGAAGTCGGCGCTGGTCAGCACCGGGGCGAGACGCTCCATTCGTTCCAGTGCCTTCACCCGGCTCTGTGCCTGCCGGGCCTTCGTCGCCTTGGCCTTGAAGCGCGCGATGAAGCTCTGCAGGTGAGCGATCCGTTCCTGCTGCTTCTGGTAGGCGTTCTGTTGCAACTCGATCTGCTGCGCCCGGGTTTCCTCGAAGGCGCTGTAGTTGCCCGCGTAGCGGGTCAGCCTGGCATTCTCCAGATGCAGCGTGACGGTGGTGACCGCATCGAGGAAGTCACGATCGTGGCTGATCACCAGCATCGTGCCTTCGTAGCGCTTGAGCCAGCTCTCGAGCCAGACCAGGGCATCCAGATCGAGGTGGTTGGTCGGTTCGTCGAGCAACAGGAGGTCGGACGGACACATCAGGGCGCGCGCCAGTTGCAGTCGCATCCGCCAGCCGCCCGAGAAGCCGTCGACCGGCTGTTCGACTTCGCTCGCCCGGAAACCCAGTCCGAGGATCAGCGCCTGCGCACGAGCCTGCGCTTCGTTCTCGCCAGCGTCGTGCAAAGCCATGTAGGCGTGTGCCAGGTGCTCGCCGTCGCCTTCCGCTTCGGCCCGGCGCACGTCCTGCCGCGCGGCCAGGAGGCGGCTGTCACCGGCGATGACGAAGTCGGTGGCGCTCTCCCGGGTCGCCGGCATCTCCTGCGCCACCTGCGCCAGGCGCCAGCCGGCCGGTAGCGAGAGCTCGCCGCTGTCTTCGTGCAGGCTGCCGTCGAGGAGCGCAAACAGGCTCGACTTGCCAGCGCCGTTGCGGCCGACCAGGCCGACCCGCTCGCCGGCATGGATCATCAGCGAGACGTTGTCGAGCAGGACCTTGCTGCCGCGGCGCAGGCCCAGGCTGCGGAGCGCGATCATCCTGCGCAGCACCCGCCGGCCGCCCGCCGGGCTTTACCGACGGGCGACTTCAACGGAAGATCACGGTCTTGTTGGCGTGCACCAGCACGCGGTCCTCGAGGTGGTAGCGCAGCCCGCGTGCCAGGACGGCCTTCTCGATGTCCTTGCCGTAGCGCACCATGTCCTCGACCGAATCCGAGTGGTCGATACGAATGACGTCCTGCTCGATGATCGGGCCCTGGTCGAGGTCGCGGGTGACGTAATGACAGGTGGCGCCGATCAGCTTCACACCCCGCTGGTAAGCCTGGTGGTAGGGACGGGCGCCGACGAAACTGGGCAGGAACGAGTGGTGGATGTTGATGATCTGTCCCGGATAACTGTCGCAGAAATCGGCCGGCAGGATCTGCATGTAGCGGGCAAGGACCATCGTGTCGCCCCGCACCTCATCGTAGATGCGGCGGATCTCGGCGTTCGCCGCCTGCCGGTTGTCGGCGTTCACCGGCACGCAGTGGAAGGGGATGCCGTGCCACTCGACCAGGGCCTTGAAGCGATCGTGATTCGAGATGACGCAGGGAATCTCGATGTCGAGCTCGCGTGACTGCCAGCGCGAGAGCAGGTCGTACAGGCAGTGCTCCTGCTTGCTGACCATCAGCACGACGCGCCGCTTGACGGCGGAATCGCTGATCTTCCAGTCCATCGCCAGTTCGTCGGCGAGCGGCCGGAAGCGCTCGCGGAACTCGGCCAGATGAAAGGGCAGAGAATCGGCCTTCACCTCCATGCGCATGAAGTAGCGGCCGTCACCGTCGCCGCTGCCGTCGTCGGCGTGATAGCTGGATTCGAGGATCCAGCCCGCGTGCTGGGCGATGAAGCCGGAAACGCGGGCGATGATGCCGACTTGATCGGGGCACGAGCCGGAGAGGGTATAGAAACGCCGTGCGTGCATCGCCGGTCAATCCCGCCGTTTGCTGCAGGCGCTGAAAGCCGTGTCGATCGCCTGCCGCAGTTCGCTGAACGAGCGTGTGACGGGGAACTGCGGGAATTCTCGGATGACGTTCTCGGGCGGATGAAAGAGAATGCCGGCGTGCGCCTCGGCGAGCATCGCCGTATCGTTGTACGAGTCGCCCGCAGCGACGACGGTGAAACGCAGTTCCTTCAGTCGCCGTACCGCCTCTCGCTTCTGGTCGGGCATGCGCAGATGGTAACGGACGAGCATGCCGTCGGCAGCGGCTTCGAGGCTGTGGCAGAAGAGGGTGGGCCAGCCCAGTTGCCGCATCAGCGGGTGGGCGAACTCGTAGAAGGTGTCGGAGAGGATGATCAGCTGGTAACTCTCGCGCAGCCCGTCGACGAAGGCCCGTGCGCCGTCGAACGGACCCATGGCGGCGATGACCTGCTGGATGTCGGGCAGGCCCAGCCGGTGTTTGGCGAGGAGGGCGAGACGGTATTTCATCAGCTTGTCGTAGTCCGGTTCGTCGCGCGTCGTTCGACGCAGTTCCGGAATGCCGGTGCGGGTGGCGAACTCGATCCATATTTCGGGGACGAGTACGCCTTCGAGATCGAGGCAGACGATTTGCACGGCAGGCTCCCAGCGGACCACGGATGGCGTGAAGGCGCGATTCTACCAAATCCGCCGATGCTGGGCTTCCGCCATGCCTGAGCACCGTCGTCGCCATGCCGTCGTCGGCAGGCGGCGAGCGTCGCAGCACTCGTGCACCGGCGTCTCGGTTTATAGTGGCGGCGTGCGTCGGCCGGCAGCAGTTGCCGGCGGTTGGGCGCGTGGTCGAAGGAGGAGGAAGGATGCGGGTTGGTGTCGCTTCACTGCTGTTGCTCTCGCTCGTGCTGCCCGTGGCCTCCGCCGCCGAGCCGCCGGCGGCCGCCGTGCCGGTGCCGCAGACGCTGGCGGAGGCGCAGCAGCAAAGGCAGCGGGCCAAGGCCATGCGCGACCAGGCGGAGCGCGACTACAAGGCCGAGCAGGATCGCTGCTACTCGCGTTTCCTCGTCAATGATTGCCTAGATGAGGCGAAGAAACGTCGTACCGCAACCATCATCGAGTCGCGCGCCATCGACCAGCCGGCGCGCGATTTCGAACGTGCGGCGAGGCGGCAGGAGGTCGCTGACAAGGAAGCTGAGCGACGCGTCGAGCAGCCGCGACGGGAAACCGAGCAATTGCAGGACGGCGAACGCCATCGCGCCGAGCAGGCGGAGAAGGCCGCGGCGCGCGAGCGGAAACTGGCGGAGAAGCAGCGGCAGGCGGCCGAGGGCCGGCAGAAGGCGGCCGCCGAGCAGGCACGCAGACAGGCGAAACAGGAGAAGCGGGCGCGCGACGAAGCCGAACGGGTGGCCAGGAAAGCTGCGCGGGAGGAAGGCAAGCCGGCGGCGGGAGCCAGCCACTGAGTCCGTGACCGGCTCGCCCTTTGGCGGAACCCGGCCGAGCCATGACAAGCGGCTGGCCGGCGGCTGCCGCGGCTATAATCGATGGTCGAATGACGCACGGACCTGTTGCCGATGAAGTATCACGACCTGCGCGATTTCATCGCGCAACTGGAAGGAATGGGCGAGCTGCGGCGGATCGCCGTTGCCGTCGACCCGCGATTCGAGATGACCGAGATCTGCGATCGCGTGCTGCGTGCCGGTGGACCGGCGCTGCTCTTCGAGCAGCCGAGCGGCCACGACATGCCGGTGCTGGCCAACCTGTTCGGCACGCCGCGCCGCGTCGCCCTGGGAATGGGGCAGGAGTCCGTGCAGGCGCTGCGCGAGGTCGGCAAGCTGCTCGCCTACCTCAAGGAGCCGGAACCGCCACGGGGCCTCCGGGACGCCTGGGACAAGCTGCCGGTCCTGCGCCAGGTGCTCAACATGGCGCCGCGCCTGCGTTCCTCGGCGCCGTGCCAGGAGGTCGTCTGCGACGGTCGCGACGTCGATCTGGCCCGTCTGCCGATCCAGTGGTGCTGGCCGGGCGACGTGGCGCCGCTGATCACCTGGGGATTGACGGTGACGCGCGGGCCGCACAAGACACGCCAGAACCTCGGCATCTATCGCCAGCAGGTGCTCGCGCCGAACAAGCTGATCATGCGCTGGCTGGCGCATCGCGGTGGCGCGCTCGACTTCCGCGAGCATTGCCTGCAGCATCCCGGCCAGCGGTTCCCCGTCGCCGTCGCCCTCGGCGCCGACCCGGCGACGATTCTTGCCGCGGTGACGCCGGTTCCCGACAGCCTCTCGGAGTATCAGTTCGCCGGCCTGCTGCGCGGCAGCAGGACGGAAGTGGTGAAATGTCTCGGATGCGAGCTGCAGGTGCCTGCCGCGGCCGAGATCGTTCTCGAGGGCTTCATCGACCCGCAGGAAAGCGCGCTCGAGGGACCCTACGGCGACCATACCGGCTACTACAACGAGCAGGCCCGTTTCCCGGTGTTCACCGTCGAGCGCATGAGCATGCGGCGGCAGCCGATCTATCACAGCACCTACACCGGCAAGCCGCCCGATGAACCGGCGATGCTCGGCGTCGCGCTGAACGAGGTCTTCGTGCCGCTGTTGCAGAAGCAGTTTCCGGAGATCGTCGACTTCTACCTGCCGCCCGAGGGCTGCTCGTACCGTCTGGCGGCGGTGAGCCTGCGCAAGCAGTATCCGGGCCACGCCAAACGCGTCATGTTCGGCATCTGGAGCTTCCTGCGCCAGTTCATGTACACCAAGTTCATCATCGTCGTCGATGAGGACGTCGACGTCCGCGACTGGAAGGAAGTCATCTGGGCGATGACGACACGCGTCGATGCGGCACGCGACACGCTGATCGTCGAGAACACGCCGATCGATTATCTCGATTTTGCCAGCCCGGTCGCCGGTCTCGGCAGCAAGATGGGGATCGACGCGACCAACAAGTGGCCGGGGGAGACCGCTCGCGAGTGGGGCCGGCCGATCGTCATGGATGCCACGGTGAAGCGGCGCGTCGACGAAATGTGGGATCAACTCGGACTTTGACCGTCGCCGCCGGTGCCGGCATCGGCGCAGTGGGGCATCCCCTAGGGGGGCTTGCCCCTGTCGCTGGCATGGCCAGTCGTCTATCATTGGCAATCGCACCTCTGGCCTACGACGAGACCGCTCGATGAGTTTCCTGCGCACCTGCTGGCTGCTGGGCCTGCTCTTCGCGGCGTGCGGCGCCTCCTGCTCCGCGCTCGCGAACGACGGGGTCGATCCGCAGCCGCGCGCGGTGTTGCGCGTGTTGATCGACGACAACTATCCACCCTATGTCTTTCGTGAGGCCGGCGGGACGCTCACCGGTTACCTCGTCGATCTCTGGCAGCTGTGGGCGGAGAAGACCGGCGTCCGCGTCGACCTGCAGGCGAGTGACTGGGAAACGGCGCAGCGGCGCATGGCGGATCGTCAGGGCGAGATCCTCGATACCGCCTTCAGGACGCCGGAACGTGAGCGCAGCCTCGATTTCTCGCCGCCCTACGAAACGATCCCGGTGGCGATCTACACGCATGGCAGCATCGGCGGCATCGTCGATAGCAGCACGCTGCGCGGCTTCATGGTTGGCGTGAAGGCCGGCGACGCCTGTGTCGAGCACCTCGCGGCGGCCGGCATCGACGCCGTCCAGCCCTTCGCCAGCTATGAGGCGCTGGTGCAGGCGGCGATCGACGGCAAGGTGCGCGTCTTCTGCCTCGACGAGCCGCCCGCCAACTACCTGCTCTACCGCAAAAACGCCGCGGAACTCTTCAACCGGGCATTCACACTGTACGCCGGCGACTTTCATCGGGCCGTGCACAAGGGAGACGGTGACAGCCTGGCATTGCTGCAGCGCGGTTTTGCCGCCATCACCCCGGCCGAAGAGCGACGTTTGCGGGCGAAGTGGATGGGCACGCCGCTTTTCGCCTCGCCGCGCGCCCGCCATCTCGCCTACGCCCTGCTCGTCGGTTCGCTGGTCGGCGCCGCGCTGCTGGTCTGGGTGTTCACCCTGCGCCGCGTCGTTCACCAGCGCACGGCCAAGCTGGCGGCGACACTGAATGCCGTTCCCGATCCGATGTTCGAGCTTGGACTCGACGGCATCTGCCATGAAGCCCATACGCTGCGCGCCGGGCTGTTGCCTGCTCGCTCGACGGCCCTGGTCGGCCGACGGGTGTCGGAGTTTCTCGATCCCGCTGCCGCCGCGACCTGTCTCGCTGCCCTGCGCGAGGCACAGGCCAGCGGCTATTCGGCGGGCCGCCTGCTGGCGCTCGATCTGCCGCAAGGACAGTTCTGGTTCGAGCTGTCGGTGGCGCGCAAGGCGCAGGCGAGCGCTCGCGAGCCGCGTTTCGTCGTCCTCGTGCGCGACGTCAGCGAGCGCAAGCGCGCCGAGGCGGCGCTGCTGCGACGCAGTGAGCAGCTCGAACTGATGTCGCGCGTCAGCCAGGAGATCAACAGCCGGCTCGACCTGCCGGTGATCCTGCGCCAGCTCGTCGTCGCGGCGCTCAGGCTGGTCGGCGCCGGTGGCGGCGCCGCGGCACGTCTGCAGGAGCACCAGATGGTGTTCCGCGAGTACTGCCGCGCCGGCGAGTGGCTGGCGATCGACTATCGCTTCGCTGCTGGCCAAGGCGTGCCGGGGCGGGTGCTGCAGACGCGTTGCTTCCACCTCAGCAACGATGCCGCGAACGATCCCTGGGTCATTCCGGAGGTCCGGCAGGCGATCGGTTTCGCCAACCTGCTCGACATCCCGATCATCGGCCGCGACGGCGAACTGCTCGGCTGCTTCGAGATGCACGACAAGCCGGGTGGTTTCGATGCCGACGATGTGGGCGTGTTGCAGGGACTGGCGGCGAGTGCGGCCGTCGCGCTCGAGAACGCCGCCCTGCTTGCCGAGCGGCAGCGCGTCGAGCTCGCCCTGCGCGAGAGCGAGGCGCAGCAGGCTCTGGTTCTCGCCAGCGCCGCCTGCGGCATCGTGGCGACCGACCCAGAGGGCCTGATCACGCTTTTCAACCCCGGCGCCGAAGTGATCTTCGGCTATCGCGCGGACGAAGTGCTCGGCCGCGCGACGCCGATGCTGTGGCATGATCCCGACGAAGTCAGGGCCGCTGCGGTGGCGCTGCGGGCGACGCTCGGCATCGACGTCGAGGCTGGTTTCGATGCGCTGGTCGTCAGAGCACGGGTCAGCGGCGAGGCCGACGAGCGCGAGATGCGCTGCATCCGCAAGGACGGCCGCCGCATCAGCGTGCGCCTGGCGGTGACCGTCATGCGTGACGGCGGCGGGCAGCTCAAGGGCTACCTCGGGACCGTCGTCGATATCAGCGAGCAGAAACGGGCCGCGGCGGAGCTGAATCTTGCCGCCCAGGTGTTCGAACGGGGCGGCGAGGGGATCGCCATTACCGATGCCGCCTGCCGCATGGTGATGGTCAACCGGGCATTCAGCCGCATCACCGGTTACGCTGCTGCCGAGGTCCTCGGCCGCAACCCGAGCATGCTCGCCTCGGGGCGGCACGATGCCGCCTTCTTCCGCGGCATGTGGCAGGCGATCGAGACCGACGGATCGTGGCAGGGCGAGATCTGGAACCGGCGCAAGGATGGCAGCGTCTATCCCGAATGGCTGTCGATCAGCCGTGTCGAGAGCGAAGGCGTGACGACGCACTATCTCGGCAGCTTCATCGACCTCACACGGCACAAGGAGGCGGAAGCAAGCATCCAGCGGCTGGCTCATTACGACGCGCTGACCGGCCTGCCCAATCGCAGCCTGCTCGCCGAACGGGTGCGACATGACCTCGCCCGTGCGCATCGTGCCCGGGAGCCGCTGGCGCTGATGTTCCTCGATCTCGACCGCTTCAAGAACGTCAACGATTCGCTCGGGCATCAGGTCGGTGACGAATTGCTCGTGCAGGTGGCACGGCGCCTGCACGGGGCGGTGCGCGATGACGATACGGTGGCCCGGCTCGGCGGCGACGAGTTCATCATCGTCCTGGCGAATACCGATGCCGATGGCGCGGCGCATGTGGCGGCCAAGCTGCTCGATGTGACGACGCCGGCCTATCGCGTCGGGCCGCACGAGCTGAGCTGCACGATGTCGGCCGGTATCGCGATGTACCCGACAGATGGCGACAGTTTCGAGAGCCTGTCGATGTGTGCCGATACGGCGATGTATCGTGCCAAGCAGGTCGGCCGCAATGCCTACTGCTTTTTCACGGTCGAGATGCAGGCGCGCTCGGCGCGGACCCTGCTGATCGAGAACGAACTGCGGCGGGCGGTCGAGCTCGGGCAACTGAGTCTGCATTTCCAGCCGCAGTTCGCGCTTGCCGATGGCCGTCTGCTCGGCGCCGAGGCGCTGTTGCGCTGGCAGCATCCCGAGCTCGGGATGGTCTCGCCGGCCGAGTTCATTCCGATCGCCGAGGATTGCGGGCTGATCCTGTCGATTGGCGAATGGGCGCTGCGGATGGCCGTGCGGCAGATGCGGATCTGGCATGCGAGCGGACTGCCGGGGCTGGGCGTCGCGGTCAATCTGTCCGCAGTGCAGTTCCGCCAAGCGGGACTGCCTGCCCTGGTGGCGCGGATTCTCGACAGCGAGGGTTTGCCGGCGCACTTCCTCGAGTTGGAACTCACCGAGAGCGTGGCGATGGACCAGCCGCTGGCGGCGATCACCACCATGGACAGTCTGCGTGCGCTCGGCGTGCGGATGTCGATCGACGATTTCGGCACCGGCTACTCGTCGATGAGCTATCTCAAGCGCTTCCCGGCGCACAAGCTGAAGATCGACCGCTCGTTCGTCGCCGACCTGGCTTCCGACCCCGATGACGAAGCGATCGTTGCCGCGACGATCAGCCTGGCGCACAACCTGGGTCTGCAGACCATCGCCGAGGGTGTCGAGAGCGAAGCGCAACTGGCGTTCCTGCGCGCGAAGGGTTGCGATCAGGCGCAGGGTTACCTGTTCAGCCAGCCCTTGCCCGCCGCTCAGTTCGCGGCGTGGGCCACGCAGCCCGCCGGCGCGAAATGGAGGGGAGAATGACGGCGAGGGGTGACGAACGTCCTTCGCTGGCCACGCCCGGCGGCGTGCTTTCGGTGATGGTGGTGGACGACCATCCGGCGCTGCGTGCCGGACTGCGCAGCCTGATCGAATCCGACGCCGGCCTGCGCGTGTTGCTCGACGTGGCCAGTGGCGAGGCGGCTTACGGTGAGTACCGGGCGCAGCGCCCCGACGTCGTCGTCATGGATCTGAGCATGGCGGGTTTCGGCGGCATCGAGGCCATTCGACGCATCCGGAGCGTGGATCCGCAGGTGGCGATCCTCGTGTACACCGTGCATGACTCGCGTGTGCTGCTGGAGCGGGCTTTCGAGGCCGGTGCGTTGGGTTTCGTGACCAAGGGAAGCAACGTCGATAGCCTGTTGCTGGGCATCCGCACGGTGGCGAAGGGTCAGTCCTTCGTCAGTCCCGACATGGTGCCGACCCTCATCCAGCGGCAGCGTTCGCCGGAGTCCGGGCCCTTCGGCACGCTGACGCAACGGGAGTTCCAAGTCTTCAGGTTGCTCAGCGAGGGTCACTCACTGGCCGAATGCGCGCGCATTCTGCACCTGAGCAGCAAGACGGTGAGCAACCATGTCACGCAGATCAAGCTCAAGCTGGGCGTCGCGAGCCTGGCGGAAATGGCGCGTCTGGCGATCCGACTCGGGTTGGTGGAACCCTGACGGAGGTCTCGCGACCCTTCGGGCGCGGTGGTCGCCGCGGCAGCGTCGGCTCATGCCGGCAGCCCCCTGTGCCGAGACGACAGGGAAAATTTCCCGTACCGATCGGGAGTCTCGTCGCTGGCCCTCGGCGCCGCGCCGCGGCAGAATCGGTGCATGAAGTCACCGCGATGCACTCGCTGCCCGCTGCCGTCAAGACAGCTCCTGTTCGACCGGGACAGTCGATGATCGATCTGCTCTTCGATCTGTTCGCCAGTTTCTATGAGCGAGGAGACCTCGCCAGCGCCGAGCATATCGCCTTGAAGATCAGGCAGGCGGTTCCCGATGATGCCGTTGCCTGGCACCTCCTGGGCTTGGTCCGATATCGGATCGGGCGGCGGGACGATGCTTTGCGGGCCTTCGACGCTGCCGATGGCGCCAAGCACAGGTTACGTCTGACACAGCCTGACGACCGGGGCCTCAGCGCTTCACTGGAGTGTCTTCGGGTCGCGTGCCGGGACGGGTCGCGGTTGGGCCGCGCGTGGTACGACCTCGCGCTGCTGCAGTTGCGTCTGCGGCGTTACCCGCAGGCTATTTTTGCCCTGCAGGCGGCTGCAGCGGCGCAGCCGGAAAGGCTCGCGGCTGCCTGCCGCGCGCTGGAGCGTGTGGCAAAGCGTTGTCGCAGCGACTTCGGTGCTGCCTGCTGCAGCGTCGTGAGTCCATCTGTGGCGCCTCTGATCGCTGCCGTTCCTCCCTCCGGCTGAGGGCAGCTCGTTTCCAGCCGCCGGGCTGTGGTGACGCGCCGGCTGCCGTCTGCATGGTGCGCCGCGCCTTCGCCCTGCCGCGTGCGAGGTCTCGTCGGACGCGCTTTCGCGACGCGGTGCGCAGGAAGTCTCAGACGTTGGGGACGATCACCCGTATCCGGGTGCCGCCGCCCTTCCGGCTGCTGACCTGCAGCGTACCGCCGAGGGACAGGACGCGTTCGCGCATTCCGAGCAGACCGAAGCCGGCGTGTGCCGCATCCATCTCCATGCCGACGCCATCGTCGCGGACCACCAGCCGCAGCAACTCGCCCTCTGCCGACCACCTGTTGCCCAGGATCAGTCGTACGCGGTGGGCCGCAGCATGGCGGGCGATGTTGCTCAGGCACTCCTGGACGACGCGATAGAGCGTCACCCGGAGCTGCTTTCCTTCGCAGACGAGGTTCGACGGAAGAGAAGCCTGCCACTCGATTTCCGGATGCTGCTGCCCCCAGCTGTCGATCAGGCTGGCCAGTGCCTCGGCAATTCCGGCAGCGTCGAGAACACTCGGATGCAGGCCCTCCATCAGTCGGTGCGACACCTCGTAGATGGCATGTGCCGAACCGTCGATTGCCTCGGCGCTGCGCCGGATCGCTTCCGGGTCGCAGCGGTCGTTGCGCTGCAGCGCGCCGGCAAAGGCCCGAATTGCCGTCAGGTGCTGTGACAATTCATCATGCAACTCGCGGGCGAGGTCGGCGCGCTCACGTTCCTGCAGCGCGATCAATCGTCGCACCAGGCGCGTGTTTTCGTCGAGGAGGGCCTGTGTGGCCTTCTCGGAGTGTTTCCGCTCGGTGATGTCCTGCACCGTGCCGATCAGGCGCAGCGGCTGGCCATCCGCCGCGCACTCGAGTTCGCCGAGGCCGTGCAGCCAGCGGATGGCACCGTCACGTGGGCGAATGATTCGGTACTCGCAGTCGAAGATTCCCCTGTCGCGGACTGTCAGTCGGACGTGGTCAAGGACCTTCTGGCGATCGTCGGCATGCACCATCTGCAGCCAGGCGTCGGTCGTGTGCTCGTGCTCCAGGCCGACACCGAGGATTCGCTCGAGCATCGGGCTGCCAAGCCATTTCCCGGAAGCGAGGTCGGCCGTGTAGCTGCCCAGGCGACCCACCTCCTGGGCGCGCTGCAAGGCCTGTTCGCCTGCCTTGATCGGCGTGACGTCGGTGACCTCCACGAAAAAGCCCTGCACTTGGCCATTGACCACATCGGGGATGTAGCGCGCGAACGAGTGGCGCAGCGCGCGGCCATCGGGCGAAGGGATGGCCCGTTCAAACTGTTGCGCACTGCCGCACAGCACCGCCTCGATATAGGGCGCATTGAGGCGGTATCGTTCGTCACCGATCACTTCCCGGATGTGCTTGCCCGGAATCGTCGCCGGGTCGATGCCGAACCAGTCGCGGTAGGCATGGTTCGCGAAGCGGTTGCGCAGCCCGCAGTCCCAGTAGCCAATCATCGACGGCAGACCGTTCACAATCGTTGCCAAGTCGGGCTGCCGGTTCTGGTGGTGGTCGACGGCGGCCACTGTACGCTCGCGTCGGCCGAGCGGACGATGACGGACCACGGCTCCGCCACGCGGCGCCGGCAACGGTTCCACGCGGCATTCGCACCAGCGCTCGCCGCCGGGTGCGTCACAGGGATACTCCAGGGCGAACCAGGTCTGTCGCCCGGCCAGCACCTCTTCCAGACCCTGCAGGGCAGCCGCGGCCAGGACGTCGCCTCCCGCTGCCCGTCGCACCGCGGCCAGGTAGTCGATGCCGCGACCGTCAGCGAGCTCGGGGCTGGCGCCGTTGCCATGGGCAAAGTCCCGCCACGCCTGATTGACGCTGAGGATCACTCCTCGCTCGTCGAGCACGGCGATCGAGTCGGCATGACCGTCGGCGAGCGAGCTGGCGGGCTGCATCGTTCTCATCATGGGCGCATTATTGCCGAGACGCGGCACAATATCGAGCTGCCTGCGCTACCGAGCTGCCCGCGCTTCGTGCCGGCGACCGGGAATTTTTCCCGCCTTGTCCGGGACTCCTGCCCCTTGAGGCGGCGCTGCTGACAGTACAGGATGCACGACGAGTGGTGGCTGTGCGTGCGCTGACTGGACAACCTGTGCGAGATGAAGGTGGGTGGATGAGCAGCAGCTCTGACGCAAGCAGGAACGAATCGTGCTCCGCGACCGCGGCCGGCGCACTCGCGATGGCTATGCCCTTGGGTGCAGCAGGCGGTCGCCCGTGGGTCTCGCCGCAGCGCGGCAGGCACGTACCGGCGAAGGCCAACTTCGATGTTGCCGGCTGGCTCGCCGCCGACACCGCCAGGGGCATCGCCATCATCGACGCGGGCTGGCGCATCGTTCGCATCAACCAGGCCTTTACCCGGATTACCGGCTATGGCGCCGTGGAATCGCTTGGCCGCGACGCAGCTCTCCTGTTCTCACCAGCGGACGATGCGGGCATTCATCGCTGTGTCCGCTCATCGATGGCAGCGCGCGGTTACTGGCAAGGCGAGGTGTGGAGCCGGCGCAGCGACGGCTGCGCGTATCCGCTGTGGCTGGCGATCAGCCGCGTCGATGGCGAAGGCATGCCGATGCATTATGTCGCGAGCTTCGTCGACATCACGTGGCACAAGGAGACGCAGGCAAGGATGCTGCATCTGGCCCACCGTGATCCGTTGACCGGGCTGGCCAACCGCAGCCTGCTGGAAGAACGGGTCAGGCATGACCTCGCACGTGCTCATCGCGGCCGCGAGTCGCTGGCCCTGATGTTCATCGATCTCGACCGCTTCAAGGGCATCAACGACGTCCTCGGGCACCGAGTGGGCGATGCGCTCCTGATACAGGTGGCGAAGCGCCTGCAGGGCGCCATGCGCGATGGCGATACGGTTGCGCGGCTGGGTGGTGACGAGTTCATCGTCGTCCTGCCGAACACCGATGCCGATGGCGCCGCGCATGTGGCAGCGAAGCTGCTCGATACGGCGACAGCGCCCTATCGTATCGGGCGACATGAACTGCTGTGCACGATGTCGCTCGGGATCGCGATGTATCCGGCGGACGGAAACAGCTTCGCCAGCCTGTCAATGTGTGCGGATGCCGCGATGTACCGCGCCAAGCAGGGCGGGCCGCACCACTATCGTTTCTTTACGACGGAGATGCAGCGACATGCGGCGCGGGCCGCGATGATCGAGAACGAGCTGCGCTCGGCGCTCGACAACGGCCAGCTGTGCCTGCACTACCAGTCGCAGGTTGGCCTTGCCGACAAGCGCCTGTACGCAGCCGAGGCGCTGCTGCGCTGGCAACATCCGGTGCTCGGAGTGGTGTCCGCGGGCGAGCTGATCACCATTGCCGAGGGCTGCGGCCTCATCCTCGAGCTCGATGAATGGGTGCTGCGAGCCGCGGTCCGGCAACTGCGACTCTGGCGGCAGGCGCGTTTGCCGCCGCTGCGCGTCACCGTCAACCTGTCCGCGGTCGAGTTCCGGCAGGCCGGCCTCGCAGATCTGGTGGGCCGGATTCTTGTCCAGGAGGATTTGCCGCCACCCTTTCTGGAACTGGAGTTCAGGGAGCACATGCTGATGGGTCAGCCATCGGTGGCGCTGGAAACGGTCGACAGGTTGCGCGCGCTGGGGGTGAGGATGTCGATCGACGGATTCGGCAGCGGGCGTTCTTCGCTCGGTTGCCTCAGGCGACTGCGCGTGCACCAGTTGAAGATCGATCGTTCGCTGGTTGCCGGTGTGATCAGCGACGCGGACGACGCGACAGTTGTCGCCGCAACGATCGGCATGGCGCATGCGATCGACCTGCAGACGGTTGCCGTGGGTGTCGAAAACGAAGCGCAAAGGGCTTTTCTGCAGCGTAGCGGGTGCCAGCAGGCGCAGGGCCACCTGTTCAGCCAGCCCTTGCCGCCCGCGTGCTTCGAATCCTGCATGCGCCAGCTCGGCCCGCATGTCGTACCGATCGGCAAGCGCCTGGCACAGTCCGGAAGACGCGGTTGAACCTCGTCGCAGAGCTGTGTCGAGCGTGGGCTTAGACCGTTTCGTCAGGTCTTCCGTGACTTTCTTCACCGTCGACCTGTGCCGTCCGACGGGAAAATGAAGGTACAGACTGAACGTACCGACCTGCGGCGACGCCAGCGCGGCTGCAGTGGCAGGTGCGCGGCGCATGTCGTCGCCCATGCTCGAGTGGACGGACTTGCTGCTGCTGCCGCATGTTCAGTCGGTGTGTTGGTCGGCTTGGCGGGCAGCGGCTGGGGGTGACGCGGCTGCTGGCTCGCGGCGAGCGGGGTGCGCGTGCTGCCGGACGGGGGCAGCCGGCGACTGAGCGGGAAAGGGGTTGCAGATGGAACATTGCAGACACGAGCGGCCTGATCTTCGGGATCCGTTGGCCGCTTTCGTCGCCAGCGCATGTGCGGGTGACACGGCGGCGATGCGGCTACAGGTGGCCGGCGGCCTCGACGTCAACGGCTACGATCAACTGGGCGACACCATTCTGCAGCACGTGATCACCGCCCTTGAGCCGTGTCCCGCGTTGCGGCGCCATCAGGCGATCAGCGAGCTGCTGCAGCTTGGCGCCGATCCGGGCGCGGTCGGTCGCGATGGTGCCAGCCCGCTGTTCCAGGCAGCAATGAACATGGACAGCGGTCTGCTGCGCATTCTGCTCGACGCCGGCGCCGACCCCAACGCCATGCTGCGCATCCTCGCCGGTGCCGGTCGCGGTTCGCCTGCAGCCGGTGCCGACCGCCGGTGCGAGCAGTCCCTTTACGACTGGGCCAAGTTTGCCTACTGCTACGAGGTGTGGCGCGGCGGATTGCCCGGGCAGGTCGGTCAGAGCGACAGCCAAAGCGAAGAGGACTGGCTCGAGTACGTCGATCGCCTCGCCCTCCGCCACGGCAAGCGAAGGCCCGACCACCTGCGCCTGCTGCGGGAGCGCGGCGCCCTGCGGCTGGCCGAACTGCGTCAGCGGGCGGAGGCCGGGCGGACGCCGCCGCCGGCCGATCGGTACGGCGGCGTGGCCGGGCGGCGCCGCGACGACCGCCTTGCTGGCGCGCGGCGTCTTTTTGACGGCTTGCCGCTTCCCGTCGCCTGAGACGCGTGGCGCGACCGGCAGCTGGTGGCGCTGGCCGCGCACCGCGCACGGGCACGGCCGCGGCAGTGCTGGCTACTGCCGGGGGCCACGGGGTCGCCTTGCCCTTCGTCTGCTATAGTTCGGCCTCCGCGCTTGCGAAGCATCGACTGCGCGACCGCGCTGCGGCTGCGGGGAGGAATCAGGAATCAGGGATCACGGATGAGCCGGCTTCTGACGATCGGGCCCTTCAATCGCGTCGAGGGTGACCTCGAAGTCACGCTCGAGGTGGAAGCCGGTCGTGTCGCTACCGCACGCGTCAGCTCCTCGCTCTACCGTGGCTTCGAACATGTCCTGATCGGCAAGCACCCGCTCGACGCGCTGGTCATCGTGCCGCGCATCTGCGGCATCTGCTCTGTATCGCAGTCGTCTGCCGCTGCGGCAGCCCTCGCCGACGCCGCGGGACTCGATATGCCGGCGAATGGTCGCCTGGCGAGCAACCTGATCCTGGCCTGCGAGAACCTGGCCGACCATCTCACCCACTTCTATCTCTTCTTCATGCCCGACTTTGCCCGCGCCGCCTATCGTGGTCGTCGCTGGCACCGACAGGCCGAGCAGCGCTTCAAGGCGACGGTTGGCGAAGCGCTGCGCGAAGTCCTGCCGGCACGCGCCGACCTGCTGCGTCTGATGGGCCACCTCGCGGGCAAGTGGCCACACAGCCTGGCGCTGCAGCCGGGCGGCACGACGCGCGCCGTAACGGCCACCGAGAAAGTTCGTCTGCTCGGCGTGCTGCGCGACTTTCGCGGCTTCCTGAGCCGGGTCGTCTTCGGCGATTCGCTGGAGAACGTCAGCGCCATCGAGTCGGCTGATACGCTCGCGGCTTGGGCAAGCGGCAGGCCGGCCGACTTTGCGCGTTTCGTCGAGATCGCTGCCGATCTCGACCTCGACTCGGTCGGACGGGCGAGCGATTGCTTCCTGAGTTATGGTGCGTATGCGACCGCCGGCGCGACCGCTGCCGGCGCCAGCGACGCCGCCGCCGGTCACCTCTTCGCGCGTGGCATCTGGCAGGGGGGCGGCCGGCCACTCGTGGCCCAGTCGATCAGTGAGGACGTCGCGCATTCCTGGCTGTGCGGCGAGCAGGCGCTGCATCCGGCGCTCGGTGAGACGCGACCGCTGCTGGGCGAGTTCGCCGAGAAGCCGGCCGCCTACACCTGGTGCAAGGCGCCACGCTACGAAGGCCAGGCTGCCGAAACGGGTGCCCTTGCCCGCCAACTGGTCGCCGGACAGCCGTTGCTGCGGGCTCTGGTCGCGGCGAGAGGCGGCAGCGTCCTGGCACGGGTCTGCGCGCGCCTCCTGGAGCTGGCGCTGGTCGTGCCGGCCATGGAGCGCTGGGTGCGTGCCCTGGTCCCTGGCGAAGCATTTTGTGCACACGCACCGTTTCCCGACGAGGCCCACGGCGCCGGGCTGGTCGAAGCGGCACGCGGCGGGCTTGGCCACTGGCTGCGCGTCGAGAACGGCCGCATCGCAAGCTACCAGATCATCGCGCCGACCACCTGGAACTTCTCGCCGCGCGACGCCGCCGCTGTTCCCGGACCACTGGAGCAGGCGCTGGCGGGCTTGGCGGTGGCCGACGGCGAAGAGCTCCCCCTGCTCGTGCAGCATGTCGTCCGTTCGTTCGATCCGTGCATGGTGTGCACCGTGCACTGAACCTGGCGTGGCGGGCTTTTTCCAGCGAGGATGACGGCGATGACGATGACCACCATCCTTGCCCGTGCCTCCGCTGCCAGCCGTGCCGCCTGGCTGCTGGCCGGCGTCGAGTTCTTCTTCTCGCTCGGCTGGGTGGTCTATGTCATCTTCCTGCCCGAGCTGCTGGCGCGCGGCGGGGTCGACAAGCGCCATCTGCCGTGGCTGTTGGCTGCCGACCAACTGCTCTTCGCACTCGCCGACTGGGCGATCGGCGTCGCCGTCGACCGCGCGCGCGCTGCGCTCCGCCGCATTGGCGCGATGCTCGTCCTGCTGGCGGCGGTGTCCGCGGTGGCGATGCTGTTGCTGCCCTGGCTGGCGTCGGCGCCGCCGCTCTTCCTGCTCGCCACCGCCGTCTGGGTTGCCGCCTCGGCAGCGCTGCGGGCGCCGCCCTACGTCCTGCTTTCGCGGCACGCCGCGCGCGCGGCGATGCCGCGCTTCGCCGGCATCCAGCTGCTCGGACTGGCGGTCGCTTCGGCGCTGGCGCCGTACCTGGCGATCGTCCTCAAGGGGGTCGATCCGGCGCTGCCCTTTGCCTTCAGCGCGCTGGCGGTGGCGGTGACGGCGCTGGCGCTGGTTGCCGTCGAGCGTTCGCTGCCGCCGCCGCAGCCGGTGGCGGTGGCGGTCGACGTGGACGGCGGCCGGCGCGCGCAGGCCGCCGGCTGGAGTGTCCTGCTGCTGATCGCGCTGTTGTTCGCCTTCGGCCAGCAGGTGCATACGGCGATCAACTCGGCGGCGCAGTTCAGGCGCTTGGCCGACCCGGCCCTGCTGCCGTGGCTGCTGCCGGTCTTCTGGGCCGGCTTCAGCATCGGGCTGCTGGCGGTCGGCCGCCTCGTCCGCGCCCGCGGCGCGCTGGCTGTGTTGCAAGGGTCGGCGGCCGGCGGCGCGCTGGCACTTGGCTGCGCAGCGCTCGCCGGTTCACTGGCCGTCCTGCTGCCGAGCCAGTTCATCGCCGGGGCGCTCTGGGGCTGCATCCTGTGCACGTCGATCGGCATCGCGGCCGAGCGTGGCGATCCACTGCAGAGCGGCCGACACACCGGTGCGCTGATGGCGACGCTGGCGGTGGCGGCGATGTCGCGGTTGAGCCTGGCGGCTGCCGGCGGCGGCACGGGAGCGCTGCTCGAATGGCTGCCGGTGGCGGTGTGGGTGGCGGCGCTTGCGCTGCTGCTGCGCTTGCCGCGGGTGTAGGGCGCGCGAACGCGGGCCTTCAACCGGCGACCTGCGGCCACCCACCGCGGGCATCAGCGTGCACCGAATGCGGGCCCGCTGCGCAAGCCACCTCGGGCGTCGCCACCAGTTCAGTGCTCCCTGCCGTCCGCTCGCGGCTGCAGGAGAATGGGGATGTACCGCCAGGCGAGGAGCGTGAAGCAGGCGAACCAGCAGGCGGCGGCGAGCTGGATCCAGAGCAGGTAGTGGCCGGGGTCGAGCTGCGACAGGACGATGCGGATGACGAAGCCGGCGATCATGATCCACAGCACGCTGCGATCGAGACGGTCGAAGACCAGCGGCCGGCCGGTATGGCCCTTGCAGATGCGGATCAGCATCGCCGGGATGATCAGCCCCATGGCGCCGAAGGTGAACACGTGCGTCGCAAGCGAGCCGAGCCACGGTGGCGGCGCCAGCAGCTCACTTCCCTGCAGCAGCAACTGCACGACGATCGCCAGGTAGCCGAGGTACATGATGCCGATCTCCAACCGGCGCAGGGCGCGGTGCGGCTGCCAGAAAGCGAGGCGGATGGCGAGCAGCAGCGCCAGCAGCAGCGACAGCGCCGCGCTGCAGGCAGGTGGCAGCAGGCCACCGGTGACGAGCAGCAGCGCCAGCAGCTTGATTGCCGCATCGAGCAGTGGTTGCCGCAGGATGTCGGCAGCGAGCGCGTTCTTCATGAACTGGGTGACGGTCCGCTCGAGCATGACGAGAAAGGCGACGCGGAACAGCGCGAGCGTCATCGCCGCGCCGGCCGGGAACGACTCGCTGTTCAGCAGCAGCGTCTTGGCGACGAGGAACAGCGGCAGGATGATGAGGAAGAAGTAGTTGTCGCGGAACGAATCGGTATCGCGGTGGCGGGCCAGCGTCCACAGCAGCATGCCGACGATGCTGGCGAGAAAGAGATTGCTGGCGAGGCGGAAGACGAGTGGCGGCAAGTCGCCGGCAAACCACATGCCGGCGCGCTCGAGCAGCCAGGCGACGACGAGGAGGATCAGCGGCACGCCGTGGTAGCCGCGCACCTTCACCCAGTTCTTGCTGGCCGTGAGCAGGAAGCCGCCAAGGACGGCCCAGCCGAAGCCGAAGAACATTTCGTGCGCGTGCCACTGGCTGGGTGAGAACGGCGCCGGCGGCGGCGCGATCGTGCCGGCGAGGATCAGCGCCCAGACGGGCGGCAGGCTGAGGCCGGCGAGACAGGCGAGGGCAAAGAAGGGGCGGAATCCGACCAGCCAGAGGGGGTGGGTCGAGAGCTTCATCGGACGGGTGCAGGGGCAGGGGCAGCGCGCGGGAGGACGCAGTATAGCCGGACGGCGGCGGCGTGTCGCGATGCGCCGGGCGCCGGACGTGCCGGTCGTCAGAACGGCGCCGGTGAGTCGATGCAGAGCGGTCTGCCGCTGGCGGGATGGATGAAGCGCAACTGGTCGGCGTGCAGCAGCAGGCGGTCGGCGGCTGTGGCGTCGCCGTACAGACGATCGCCGATGATGGGATGGCCGAGTGCCTGCAGGTGGACGCGCAGCTGATGGGTGCGGCCGGTCTCGGGAAACAGCGCCAGCCGCGAGCGGTTGCTGGCGGGGTCGTGGCCGAGGAGTTGGTAACGGGTGAGCGAGCGCTTGCCGGCCAGCTGGTCGACCTTCTGCCGCGGCCGCTGCAGCCAGTCGGCGGCAAGCGCCAGGTCGATCGTGCCGCGGTCCGCCGGCGGTCGTCCGGCGACCACCGCCAGATAGCGCTTGTGTACGCGGCGCGCGGCGAAGTCGCCGGCGAGCCGCCGCTGCATCTCGCGGCCGCGCGCCAGGAGCAGCAGGCCGGATGTGTGCAGGTCGAGGCGATGGACCAGCAACGCGTCGGCAACGATCGCCTGCACGCGCCGCAGCAGGCAGTCGTCCTTGCCGTCGCCGCGACCGGGTACGGCGAGCAGGCCGGCCGGCTTGTTGACCAGCAGCAGCGATGCGTCGAGGTAGGCAATCTCCGGTCCCCGGTCGGGCGGCGGGGCGTAGGGCAGGGCGGCGAGCGCCGATGGCTGCGGCGAGGGCATGGTGCGGCGGTGACGGTGACGGTGGGGTGATTGTCGCGCATTTTTCCGCGCGCGGCAGCGGTCGCCACGGGCAAGCGGACCGGACGGGCGGCGCAGATCGGGTACACTGGCCCAGTGAGGCGCACCGCCCGCAGCTGGTGCCGGCAGCGATCCTGCCGACCGGCCCGGCCATCTTCAGGAGAACCGATGAACACGCTCATTCCGCAACTGGCGACGATTGCGATCGAGCTCGACGAAGGACTCGCCGAGCTGCGTCTCGACCGCCCCGAACGCTCGAACGCGATCAACGAGGCAATGTGGCAGGAGTTGCGCATCGCCTGCAACTGGGCGGATGCGACGCCGGCGGTGCGTGTCGTGGTGCTCGCCGGTGCCGGCCGCAATTTCTGCGCCGGCATCGATCTGGCGATGCTGGCGAGCGTCGGCGAGGTGGTTGCCGACGCCGATCCGGCGCGCAGCCGTGAGGCACTGCGGCGGTTGATCCTCGACCTGCAGGATTGCCTGAGCAGCGTCGAGCGCTGCCGCAAGCCGGTGCTGGCGGCGATCCACGGCGCCTGCATCGGCGGTGCGATCGATCTCGTGACCTGTTGCGACATGCGCTACGCGGCCGCTGACGCGTACTTCTCGGTGCGCGAGATCGATGTCGGGATGACGGCCGACGTCGGCACGCTGCAACGGCTGCCGAGACTGATTGCCGACGGTGTGGCGCGCGAACTGGCCTACACCGGCCGCACTGTGGCTGCCGACGAGGCCGAGCGAATCGGCCTGGTCAATCGCGTTTTCCCCAGTGCCGAGGAACTGCTCGCCGGCGTGCGCGGGATCGCCCGCGCCATCGCCGGCAAGTCGCCGCTGGCGATTCGCGGTACCAAGGAGATGCTCAACTACGGCCGCGACCATTCGGTCGCCGACGGCCTGAACCATGTCGCCACCTGGAATGCAGCGATGCTGATGTCGGCCGATCTCGAGGAGACGATGGCGGCGCTGCGCGAACGGCGGCCAGCGCGCTTTCGCGACTGAAGCGTATCGGCGCGGCGTCGATCGTGCTGGCGCCAGCGGCTCGCTGCGCGACGCGTGCGCGGGCCGGCGCCGGCACGCCGTTGCTCAGTCGTGGCGGTGAGCGCCGGCGATGGCCCGCTGGAACTCGCTGCGCAGCTGTGGCGACTGCTCGAAGTCGCCACAGAACGACTGCGTTATGACGCGCTCGTCGCCACGGCGGTCCTCGCCGAGCAACAGGCACAACTGCTCGGCCTCGATGACGCAGGCGGCGCCACGTGCCCTGCCGTGCCGCATCAGCGCTTCAGCGATGTCGCGTGTCATCCATTCCTGGTAGGTGAAGCGATGGCCGATGGCGTCTACGAGGCGTGCGATGCGGCCGAAGCCGTGCAGGCGTCCGCCCGGCAGGTAGGCGACATGCGCCACGCCGCGAAACGGCACGAGGTGGTGCGGGCAGACACCATGGACGGCGATGCCGCGGACGATGACGAGATCGCTGCGCTGGTCGGCGAAACCCTCGCCAAGTGCGGTCGCCGGGTCGAGATCGTAGCCGCCGAGCAGACGGTGCTGCCACAGCTCGCGCACGCGCTGCGGTGTGCGGCCCATGTGTGTGCTATCGCCGCTGATGCCGCAGGCGCGCAGCAGGTCGACGACGGCGCGTTCGAAGGCCGTTGCATCGAACGCTTGCTGGCGCGCGATGCCGATCGTGGCGGTGCTTGCGCCGACGGGTTCGGGGTGGTCGCAGTCGGTCATCGTCGGTCTTCATCGGGCATGGCTGATGGCGACATGATACACGCCGCCAGCTGCCGATCCGGAGGGCGACTGCCGGTACGTGGCGAATTCGCGACGGGCGGTGCGAAGACGCTGATTTCGCTCGCGGCGGGGCGCCACGCACGCGCTCGATGAGCGATAATCCAGGCCTTGAGCCATTTCGATGATCAAGTGCCGTTCGAGTGGTGGGCGCGGATCCGGCTTGGGAAGGAAGTGCATGAAGCGCGTTGATGATTTTCGCTTGCGGTTTGGCGGGAAGGAACTGGTGCCGATCGTGATCGGCGGCATGGGCGTCGACATCTCGACCGCCGAGCTGGCGCTCGAGGCGGCGCGGCTTGGCGGCATCGGCCACATCTCGGATGCCATGGTCAACACCGTCGCCGACCGACGGTTCAACGCCAAGTTCGTCAAGGACAAGCTGCAGCAGTACAAATTCAACGTCGCCAACTCCGACAAGTCGGTCGTCCGCTTCGATCTCGATCAGCTTGCCGAAGCGACGCACATGCACATCGGGCGAACGATGGAGGCGAAGCGCGGGGACGGCCTGATCTTCGTCAACTGCATGGAGAAGCTGACGATGAATTCGCCGCGCGAAACGCTGCGCGTGCGCATGGCAGCGGCGCTCGACGCCGGCATCGACGGCATCACCCTGGCCGCCGGCCTGCATCTCGGCTCGTTCGCGCTGATCGAGGAGCACCCGCGTTTTCGTGATGCCAAGCTGGGGATCATCGTCTCCTCGCTGCGCGCGCTGCAGCTCTTCCTGCGCAAGACGGCGCGCAGCAACCGTCTGCCGGACTACGTCGTCGTCGAGGGGCCGCTGGCCGGCGGCCATCTCGGTTTCGGCATGGACTGGGCGCAGTACGATCTGGCGACGATCTTCAACGAGATCCATCGCCACTTGCAGGCGGAGCAACTCGACATTCCGCTGATCCCGGCGGGCGGCATCTTCACCGGCAGCGATGCCGTCTCGTTCCTCGAGCAGGGTGCGGCGGCGGTGCAGGTGGCGACGCGCTTCACCGTTTCCCGCGAGTGCGGCCTGCCGGAGGACGTCAAGCAGCGCTACTTCGCTGCCAGCGAGGATCAGATCGAGGTCAACCAGATCTCGCCCACCGGCTACCCGATGCGCATGCTGACCACCAGCCCGGCGATCGGTGACGGCATCCGGCCGAATCAGCGCCTACAACCGCGAGGTGGCAGCCAACCCCGGCGTCAAGCGCATCTCGGTCAAGGACAAGACCTGCCTGTGCACGCA
>JFAX01000004.1:127173-156815 GCA_000585015.1 Candidatus Accumulibacter adjunctus
GACTGCTGGACCTGCGGTCACTACGCCTACCGGCTGAAGGATACGTCGCGCCGTTTGCCCGACGGCAGCTACCAGTTGCTGGACGCCGAGCACATCTTTCGCGACTACCAGTTCAGTACCGACGGCCAGGTCCAGGTTCCCGACTAGTGCGCGGTTTGCCGACGCACGCCACCGTCGTTCGCAGCGCAGCGGGGCGATAGGCGGTGCTGAGTTACCGTCACGCCTTTCATGCCGGCAACCACGCCGATGTCCTCAAGCATCTGGTGCTGGTACACATGGCCCGCCACCTGGCGCAGAAGGACAAGGCCTTCTGGTACATCGATACACACGCCGGTGCCGGCAGCTATGCGCTCGATTCGCCGGCGGCCGCGAAGCTCGCCGAGCATCGCGAGGGCATCGGTCGCCTCTGGCTGCGCAACGATCTGCCGCCGGCCGTTGGCGACTACGTCGACCTCGTCCGGCTGGCCAACCCGGACGGTCGCCTGAGGATCTACCCGGGTTCGCCGACCTTCGCGCGGTGCACGCTGCGGCCGCAGGACCGGCTGCGACTGTGCGAACTCCACAGTCGAGAGGTGCTGCGCCTGCGCGAGAACTTCTCCGCGTGCTCGCGGCAGGTCGTGGTCGACGAGGTCGACGGTTTCGCCGCCCTGAAGGGGTTGTTGCCACCGCCGCCGCGGCGGGCGCTGGTGCTCATCGATCCGCCTTACGAGGAACGGCGCGATTACGAGCGCGTCGTCCTGGCTCTGAAGGACGCCCTGCAACGCTTCGCGGGTGGCAGCTACCTGCTCTGGTATCCGCTGCTCAGCAAGCTGGAAGCGCACGAACTGCCGCCACGCCTGAGGCGCCTGCCGGCGGCGCGCTGGCTGCACGTCAGCCTGCGTGTGCGGACACCGGCCGCTGATGGCTTCGGCATGCATGGCAGCGGGCTGTTCGTGATCAACCCGCCGTGGACGCTGCAGGCGATGCTGCAGGAGTCGCTGCCGTGGCTGCGGCAGGTGCTGGCGGTGGACGCCGGTGCCGCCTTCACCCTCGAGGGCGAGGCTCCCTGAAACCGCTTGCGGCCGGCTCGCCGCGTTCGTCGGGCGCTGGCTGCTCATGTTTGCGGCTGCTGCCGTAGCTGCTTGCCACCGGATAGCGCACGGCGTTCTTGTGCAGTTTGGCTTGCGCCGCTTGCTCGAGGTCGATGCCGGCGCGCTCGGCGACGAGCAGCAGGTAGAGCAGCACGTCGGCGCATTCGTCGCGCAGCGCCTCGTGGCTCGCGGCGTTGGCCGGCAGCGCGTCGACCTCGGCGTCGCTCTTCCACTGGGTCAGTTCGAGCAGTTCGGCTGCCTCGAGGTTGAGCGAGACGATGAGGTTGCGCAGGCTGTGGAACTGGGACCAGTTTCGCTGCTCGCGAAAGTCGATCAACTGCGCGGTCAACGCGGAAAGACTCATCGCTTCAGGCGAAGAAGCGCTGCCGGGCGGCGGCCGGCAGCTGCATGCCGGTGGCGCGTGCGCGTGCGAGAAGCTCCCAGTAGTAGCGGTAGGACGCTCGGTCGTGCAGGCGGCCCTGGTGCTGGATCGGTCCCCAGTCGCATTCCTGGGCAGCGGCAAGGATGGCGGTGGCCTCCTCGACCTCCGAGAAGTCGGGGCACATCGCCTCGAAGATCGGCACGATCTGGTTCGGGTGGATACTCCACATGCGCAGGTAGCCGAACTCGCTGCGTGCGCGCAGCGCGTCCTGATGGATGAGATCGAGATCGCGCAGCTCGGTGGTGACGTTGTGCGAGGGGACGACGCCGTTGGCCAGCGCGGCCGTGGCGATTTCGCACTTGGCGCGCGCGACCAGCGGGTGGTCGAACTGGCCGGGGCTCTTCATGGCCGAACCAGGGATCGCGCCGTGATGCGCGCTGACGAAATCCATCAGGCCGAAATCGAGCGATTCGACCTCGGGCAGGGCGGCGATCTGCCACACCTCGCGCAACGCCGTATGCGTCTCGATCAGGACGTGCAGCGGGATCGTCCGTTCGAGGCCGGCGCTCGCTGTGACGCGTTGCACGACGCGCAGCTGTTGCTGCACATCGTCCACCCCGCCGACCTTCGGCAGCGTCAGGAACGCCAGCCGCTGCCCGGCGTTGCCGACGATGATCTCGATGTCCTGTTGCCACGCCGGATGACGGATGTCGTGGATGCGCGCGCCGATGCGGTCGTGCCGGTTGCCCTCGCTCATGATGATGCGGGCCACCATCGCGGCGTGTTCGCGGTCGGCACCGGCGACCGCACCGTCCTCGCAGTCGCAGGTGAGGTCGAAGATCGGGCCGATTTCGCCCTGAAGCTGCAGCGCCTTGCTGATCAGCCTCTCGGAGCCCGCGTAGTGGTCGACGGCGGGCAACATCGGGAAGGGCTTTTCGCCCGCGAAGAGAACCTGGCTCGGATGGCGCATCGGTCGTCGGCATGGCAGTGTTGGCGAGCCAGCATTCTAACCCGCGGCGGCCGCGCCGCGGCGGCGAAAAAAAACCGCGGCCGGAGCCGCGGTTGTCGGCGGGTGACGCCGTGGTTACAGCATGTCCTTGACCGCATCGCGCTCGTCGGTCAGTTCCTTGAGCGTCTTGTTCAGCTTGTCGCGCGAGTAGTCGTCGATGGCGATGCCCTGGATGATCCTGAACGAACCGCCCTTGCATTCGCACGGGAAGCCGAAGACGATACCGGCAGGGATGTCGTACGAACCGTCGGAGGGAACACCCATGGTCACCCATTCGTCGGAGCCGAGGACCCAGTCACGCACGTGGTCGATCGCCGCATTGGCGGCCGAAGCGGCGGAGGAGAGGCCGCGGGCGTCGATGATCGCGGCGCCGCGCTTGCCGACCGTCGGCAGGAAGGTGTCGTTGTTCCACACCGCATCATTGATCAGTGCCTTGACGTTGTCGCCGTTGGACGTGCAGTTGCGATAGTCGGCGTACATCGTCGGCGAGTGATTGCCCCAGACGACGAGCTGCTTGAAGCTGGCAACCGGGCGGCCGGTCTTGTTGGCCAGTTGCGACAGGGCGCGGTTGTGGTCGAGGCGCAGCATGCCGTGATAGTTGGCCGGGTTGGTGCGGCCGACCTTGCGCGCCGCGCTGCCGGCGATCAGTGCGTTGGTGTTGCACGGGTTGCCAACGACGAGGACGCGGACGTCCTCCTTGGCGTTCTCGGCGATCGCCTTGCCCTGGACGGTGAAGATGGCGCCGTTGGCGGTGAGCAGATCGGCACGCTCCATGCCCGGGCCGCGCGGCCGCGCGCCGACCAGCAGGCAGACGTCGGCATCCTTGAAGGCGACGTTCGGATCATCGGTGGCAAGCATGCCGGCGAGCAGCGGGAAGGCGCAGTCCTCCAGTTCCATCATCACGCCCTGACAGGCCTTCTGGGCCTGCGGCAGGTCGAGCAGTTGGAGAATGACCGGTTGATCCTTGCCGAGCATCTCGCCGGAGGCAATCCGGAAGAGCAGGCTGTAACCAATCTGGCCGGCGGCGCCGGTGACCGCGACGCGCATGGGGGCTTTGGACATGATGCGGCTCCTGTCGTGAGAAACTTGCATTGGGTGGACGAAAGCGATCGGCCTGGCCCCGGCGACGGCACGTGTCCGTGGGGGCAGCAAATCGGGCGAATCATAAGATCCCGGGCTCTTCAGTGTCAAATATAGCTTATATCTTATATAAGATATCCCTTGATTCGGACGGGATGGACGCCGCGGTCGATTTGTGCTGAAATGGCGAGCCATGAGCCGCTCGTCGTCACTGCATTCTCCCACCTTCAGTCCGCTCTACCGGCAGATCAAGGAACTGATCCTGCAGCAGTTGGAGTCAGGTGAGTGGGGCCCGGGGAGCCCGATCCCGAGCGAGTCGGAACTCGCTGCGCGCTTCGGCGTCAGCCAAGGCACCGTGCGCAAGGCCATCGACGAGATGGCGGCCGAACATCTGCTCGTTCGCCAGCAGGGAAAAGGGACCTTCGTTGCCACGCACCGCGATCCGGGGTCGTTTTTCCGCTTCCTGCGTCTCGTGCCCAATCAGGGCGAACGGCAAATGTCGCAGAGCGTGCCACTGGAATGCTGGCGCGCCAAGGCCGGTCCCGATGTCGCGCGCATCCTGGCGATCGAGGCGGGTGCGCCGATCACCATCGTTCGCCGCTTGTTGAAGCTCGGCGACGAGCCCGTGGTCTTCGACGAGATCTACCTGCCGAGCGAGCTGTTTCCCGATCTGTCGCTCGACGCCCTGCGTTCCGGCGAGTCGCTGTACAGCCTGTTCGAGACGCGTTATGGCGTGCGCATGATCCGCGCCGACGAACGCCTGCGCGCGATCGCCGCCGACCGCGTCAGCGCCGAGCTGTTGCAGGTGGCCGAGGGAACGCCGCTGCTGCTCGTCGAGCGAGTGACGTTCACCTATGGTTCGCGGCCCGTCGAATGGCGGCGGGGATTCTATTCGACACGCAATTATCACTATCACAACGAGCTCGGCTGACGGCTTGCAGCCGGCATCCTGGGAGAGTCAGGCACGTGCCGATGTTCTATAATCGCGCGTGGTATCGAGGGGGTCGGGCGTTGCAGCCGGCCACATTACACATGAGGGGTAACGTTCATGGCAGAGATGGCAGTCAAGAAAAGGCGTCCAAAGAACTTGGACCTGCCGACCATCAGGCTACCGCTTCCGGGTATCCTGTCAATCATTCATCGGATCAGCGGGGCAGCCCTGTTTCTCCTCTTGCCTTTTCTGCTATGGCTGCTGCAGAGCAGCCTCGCCTCGCCGGAGAGTTTCGCCGCCGCGCGCGCCGTGGTCGCTCATCCGCTGGCAAAGATCGTCCTCCTCGGCCTGATCTGGTTCTACATGCACCACTTCTGCGCCGGCATCCGCTACCTGCTGCTCGACCTGCACAAGGGGGTTGAACTCGAGGCGGCGCGTCTCTCGAGCAAGATCGTTTTCGCCGTCAGCATCGCCCTGACGCTGATCATCGGAGCAAAAGTGCTATGGTAAATCGCATTCTCGTCGGGGCCCATTACGGCCTCAAGGACTGGATCATCCAGCGTGCGACAGCCGTCGTCATGGCGCTGTACACGCTGCTCTTCCTGGTCGTCGTCGGCGCGGTCGGGCCGGATTCCTTCGAGGCCTGGCGTGCCGTCTTTGCCCATGGCTTCATGAAGTTTGCCACTTTCCTCTTCCTCGTCAGCGTCTTCTACCATGCCTGGATCGGTATCCGGGACATCTGGATGGACTACGTCAAGCCGGATGGCTTGCGCCTGCTGCTGATGATCGCGACGGCGACGGTGCTGGTCGGCTACGCCGGCTGGGCGTTTCAGATTCTGTGGAGAATTTAAGTGAGCAAGCAATCCGTAGCGGTACGCAAGTTCGACGCCGTCATCGTCGGGGCTGGTGGTTCGGGCCTGCGGGCAGCGATCCAGCTATCCGAGGCCGGACTCAAGACGGCCGTCCTGTCGAAGGTCTTTCCCACCCGTTCGCACACCGTGGCCGCCCAGGGCGGTGTTTCCGCCTCTCTCGGGAATTCCGAGGAAGACCATTGGCACTGGCACATGTACGACACCGTCAAGGGCTCCGACTGGCTCGGTGACCAGGACGCCATCGAGTACATGTGTCGCAAGGCGCCCGAGGTCGTCGTCGAGCTCGAGCATTTCGGCATGCCTTTCGACCGCACCGATGAAGGCAAGATCTATCAGCGCCCGTTCGGCGGTCACATGTCGAACTTCGGCGAGAAGCCGGTTCGCCGTGCCTGCGCCGCGGCCGACCGCACCGGCCACGCGATGCTGCACGCCCTGTATCAGCGCAACGTGCGCGCCAACACGCAGTTCTTCGTCGAGTGGATGGCGCTCGACCTGATCCGCGACGAGTCGGGGCAGGTGCTCGGGGTCATCGCGCTCGAGATGGAGACCGGCGAGGTCGTTGCCTTCCACAGCAAGGCGACGGTTTTTGCCACCGGTGGCGCCGGCAGAATCTACTACTCTTCCACCAATGCCTTCATCAATACCGGCGACGGCCTCGGAATGGCGGCGCGCGCAGGCATCGCGCTCGAGGACATGGAGTTCTGGCAGTTCCACCCGACCGGGGTTGCCGGCGCCGGTGTGCTGATCACCGAAGGGGTGCGCGGCGAAGGCGGCATCCTGCGCAATTCGACCAACGAACGCTTCATGGAGCGCTACGCACCGAATGCCAAGGACCTCGCGTCACGCGACGTGGTCTCGCGGGCGATGGTGACCGAGATCAACGAGGGTCGTGGCTGTGGTCCGAACAAGGATTTCGTGCTGCTCGACATCACCCATCTCGATCCGGCAACGATCATGAAGCGGCTGCCCGGGATTCGCGAGATCTCGATCCAGTTCGCCGGCATCGACCCGATCAAGGCGCCGATTCCGGTCGTGCCGACCTGCCACTACCAGATGGGCGGCGTGCCGACCAACTACAAGGGACAGGTCGTCGGCGACGACGGCGCGCCGGTCCGCGGCTTCTATGCAGCCGGTGAAGTGGCATGCGCCTCGGTGCATGGTGCCAATCGCCTGGGAACGAATTCGCTGCTCGACCTGCTGGTCTTCGGCAAGGCTTCGGGTGACACGGTGATCGACGACCTGCGTTCGGGCGAGATCGGTCTCAGGGATCTGCCGGCTGATTTTGCCGATCGTACGCTGGCGCGGCTGAACCGTCTCAACACGCAGACCGGCGGCGCCAGTGTCAACGAGTGCCGCCTCGAGCTGCAGCGGACGATGCAGAAGCACTGCGGCGTCTTCCGCTTCAAGGACATGCTCGTCGAGGGTGTGGCGAAGATCATCGAGGTCGAGAAGGCCGTCGCGCACACCGAAATCAAGGACAAGTCGCAGGTCTGGAATACCGCCCGCGTCGAGGCGCTTGAGCTGGACAACCTCGTCGAGGTGGCGAAGGCGACGATGGTTTCGGCCGAAGCCCGCAAGGAGTCACGCGGCGCGCATGTGCGCGATGACGCGCCGGACACTCCGGCCAACCCGAACGGGCGCGACGACGCCAACTGGCACAAGCACACTCTCTGGCACCGCGAGGGCAATCGCCTGAGCTACAAGCCGGTGATAATGAAGCCGCTGTCCGTCGAAACCATCGCGCTGAAGACGCGTTCCTACTGATCGTGCGCCAAGGAGTGCAAGATAATGGCTACCAGTACCATGCAGTTCAAGATCTACCGCTACGATCCCGACAAGGACAACGCACCGTACATGCAGGATGCTTCGGTCGAGGTCGATTTCTCGCTCGACCGCAAGTTGCTCGACGTCCTGACGCGGCTGAAGGCGAAGGATGACAGCCTGTCCTATCGCCGCTCGTGCCGCGAGGGTATCTGCGGTTCCGATGCGATGAACATCAACGGCAAGAACGGCCTCGCCTGCCTGACCGAGATCAAGGATCTCAAGCAGCCGGTCGTCCTGCGGCCGCTGCCCGGCCTGCCGGTGATTCGTGACCTGATCGTCGACATGACCCAGTTTTTCAAGCAGTACCACTCGATCAAGCCGTACCTGATCAACGAGGGGCCACGTCCAGAACGCGAGCGGCTGCAGTCGCCGGAAGAGCGCGAGGAACTCAACGGCCTCTACGAGTGCATTCTCTGCGCCTGCTGTTCCACCTCTTGCCCCTCGTTCTGGTGGAATCCCGACAAGTTCGTCGGGCCGGCAGGCTTGCTCAACGCATACCGCTTCATCGCCGACACCCGCGACCAAGCAACCAACGAGCGCCTCGATGATCTCGAGGATCCCTACCGTCTGTTCCGTTGCCATACGATCATGAACTGCGTCGATGTCTGCCCGAAAGGACTGAACCCGACGCGGGCGATCGGCAAGATCAAGGAAATGATGGTTCGTCGCGCCATCTGATGGACGACAGGGAGAAGCTCAACCGCCTGCGCTGGCGTTGCACCCGGCGCGCGATGCTGGAGATGGATCTGCTGCTCGGCGAGTTCCTCGAGCGGGTCTACCCGACCCTCGATGCAGCGCAGGCGGATGCTTTCGTCACCATGGCCGACATGGAGGACCTGGAGCTGTGGCCGCTGGTCAATGGCCAGCGCGAGCCCGACGATGCGGTGCAGGCCGAAGTACTCGCCTTGTTGCGCAACGTAAGAGTTAAGTAAGGAAGCTGTCCTAGTCTCAGAGCTTCCTGTTCGTAGCTGTGACCTCAACACCTGAACGGGGATTTATACAATGACGACCGAGCGCAAAGCAACTCTGATCATCGAAGGACGGCCACCCGTCGAGTTTCCGATCATGACGCCGACACACGGCAATGATTGCATCGACATTCGCACCCTGGGCGCCAAGACCGGCCTGTTTACCTACGATTCCGGTTA
Source organism: Candidatus Accumulibacter adjunctus (assembly GCA_000585015.1). Classification (GTDB taxonomy): domain Bacteria; phylum Pseudomonadota; class Gammaproteobacteria; order Burkholderiales; family Rhodocyclaceae; genus Accumulibacter; species Accumulibacter adjunctus. Next base: position 135,490 of record JFAX01000004.1, read on the forward strand.
CCTTTCGACGGCGAGCTGCCGATCGACGGTCACCTTCATCGATGGCGACAAGGGTGAGTTGCTCTACCGTGGCTACCCGATCGAGCAACTGGCCGAGCAGTGCAACTTCCTTGAGGTCGCCTACCTGCTCTGGCACGGCGAACTGCCGGACGCCAAACAGAAGGCGAAGTTCGAACTGAACATCAAGGAACACACCATGGTGCACGAGCAACTGGTGAAGTTCTATCAGGGCTTCCGCCGTGACGCGCACCCGATGGCCGTGCTGGTCGGAGTCGTCGGCGCGTTGTCGGCGTTCTATCACGAAGCCGAGGATTTCTCCGACCTCGAGCACCAGAGCATCAGCTTCAACCGCATCGTTGCCAAATTGCCGACGATCGTCGCCATGGCCTACAAGTATCATCGCGGCGAACCGTTCATGTATCCGCGCAACGATCTCGACTACACGGCGAATTTCATGCACATGATGTTCGCGACACCGTGCGAGAAGTACGTCCCGAATCCGGTTCTCGTGCATGCGCTCGACACCATCTTCACGCTGCACGCCGATCACGAGCAGAATGCATCGACCTCGACGGTGCGTCTCTCCGGCTCTTCCGGTGCCAATCCATACGCCTGCATCTCGGCCGGCATCGCCTGCCTCTGGGGCCCGGCGCATGGTGGTGCGAACGAAGCCTGCCTGCAGATGCTCGAGGAGATCCACGACGTTTCGCGCGTCGGCAAGTACATCACGCGGGCGAAGGACAAGAACGACGACTTCAAGTTGATGGGCTTCGGCCACCGCGTTTACAAGAACTTCGACCCACGCGCCAAACTGATGCGCAAGGTGTGCAGCGACGTCCTCAGCGAACTCGGTCTGCAGAACGACCGCCTGTTCAAGCTGGCGATGGAACTCGAGAAGATCGCCCTCGAGGACGAGTACTTCATCGAGAAGAAGCTCTATCCGAACGTCGATTTCTACTCCGGCATCGTGCAGAAGGCTTTGGGTATCCCGACCTCGATGTTCACCTGCATCTTCGCGCTGGCGCGCACTGTCGGCTGGATGACGCAGTGGGAAGAGATGATCAACGATCCGGAGTACAAGATCGGTCGCCCACGGCAGCTGTACATCGGCGCCGCCAGGCGCGACGTCGTGCCCGTCGAACAGCGCTAGGACGACAGGGTTGAAAGGGCGGCAGGCAGTAGCCGCCCTTTTTTCATGCCGTGGCCTTTTCGCCACGGCTTTTCTCAATCCGAACCAGAACGGTGAAGACAGGTAACTGCCATGATGAATCAGCTTTTCGGTAACTCTCTCCTTTTTGGCGGTAACGCGCCCTTTGTCGAGGAGTTGTACGAGAACTACCTCGACAACCCTGGATCCGTTTCCGAGCAGTGGCGCGACTACTTCGACAAGCTGGCGCAACTGCCGGGTTACGTCGCGCGCGATGTTCCGCATCTGCCGGTAATCAATGCATTTGCCGAGCAGGCGAGGAAGGGAGGCTACCGGGCGGCGGCGGCAGCGCCTGTGGACGACCGGAAACAGGTTGGCGTGCTGCAGATGATCACCTCGTACCGTTTCATCGGTGACCGCTGGGCGAACCTCGACCCACTCAAGCGCATGGAACGTCCGGAGGTGCCACAGCTCGACCCGGCCTATTACGGCTTCTCCGATGCCGACCTGCACACCGTCTTCAACGCCGGCTCTTTCAAGGGTACTCCCGATCACGCCACTTTCGGCCAGATCTACGATGCGCTCAAGGCGACCTACTGCGGCTCCATCGGCGTCGAGTACATGTACATCAGCACGGTGGCGGAAAAGCGCTGGATTCAGGATCGTCTCGAACGGATCCACTCGAAGCCGAACTACACGGCCGACGAACGCAAGCGGATGCTTGAGCGGCTGACCGCGGCAGAGACCCTCGAACGCTATCTGCATACCCGCTATGTCGGCCAGAAGCGCTTCTCGCTCGAGGGCGGTGAGTCGGCGATCGTCGCGATGGACGAACTGATCCGGGTTGCCGGTGCCGGTGGAGTCGACGAGATCGTCGTCGGCATGGCGCACCGCGGGCGGCTCAACGTCCTGGTGAACACCCTCGGCAAGGAGCCGGCGATGCTTTTCGAGGAGTTCGAGGGCAAGAAGGCGCAGGAACTGACCGCCGGCGATGTGAAGTACCACATGGGCTACTCGTCGGACGTGTCGACGCCGGGCGGACCCTGCCACCTGACGCTGGCCTTCAATCCATCGCACCTCGAGATCGTCAACCCGGTGGTCGTCGGCTCGGTCCATTCGCGCCAGCGTCGGCGCGGCGAGGATGGCCAGGACAAGGTTCTGGCGGTGCTGCTGCACGGGGATGCGGCGGTCGCTGGGCAGGGCGTCAACCAGGAGATGCTCAATTTCGCGCAGACGCGTGGCTACGGTGTTGGCGGCACCATCCACATCGTCATCAACAACCAGATCGGTTTCACGACTTCCGACCCGCGCGACTATCGTTCGTCGCTGTACTGCACGGACATCTTCAAGATGGCCGAAGCGCCGATCTTCCACGTCAATGGTGACGATCCCGAGGCCGTGGCGCTGGTCACCGGCATTGCCGTGCAGTACCGCAAGGCTTTCAAGAAAGACGTCGTCATCGACATCGTCTGCTATCGCAAGCTCGGTCACAACGAGCAGGACGAGCCGATGGTCACGCAACCGCTGATGTACAAGAAGATCCAGCAACATCCCGGGACGCGCAAGCTCTATGCCGACAAGCTCGTCGCCGAGGGTATTCTCGCCCCGGAGGGGCCGGACGAGATGATCGCCGACTATCGTGCCCATCTCGACCGTGGCGAACTGCTGTACAACCCGGTGATCGCCGGTTACAAGCACCCGATGACGATCGACTGGACGCCTTTCCTTTCCCCGAGCTACATCGACAACTGCGACACGAAGGTGCCGGTCGCTGAACTGCGGCGGCTGGCCGAGCGGTTGACGTCGATTCCGGCCAACTTCACCCTGCACAGCAGGGTCAGGAAGATCATCGACGACCGCCGGCTGATGGGCGAGGGCAAACTGCCGGTCGACTGGGGAATGGCCGAGAATCTGGCCTACGCTTCGCTGCTCGTTTCGGGTTACGGCGTCCGGATTTCGGGGGAGGATGTCGGTCGCAGCACGTTCTTCCACCGCCACGCTGCGCTGCACGACCAGAATCGCGAACACTGGGATCGCGGCACCTATTATCCACTGGCCAATCTGCAGGATCGCCAAGGTGGTTTCCAGTGCTTCGACTCGGTGCTTTCGGAGGAAGCCGTGCTTGCCTTCGAGTATGGCTACTCGACGGCCAATCCATTCGAGCTGGTCGTCTGGGAAGCACAGTTTGGCGACTTCGCGAACGGCGCGCAGGTGGTGATCGACCAGTTCATCGCTTCCGGCGAAGCCAAGTGGGGGCGCGCCAGTGGCTTGGTGCTGCTGCTGCCGCACGGTTACGAAGGCCAGGGGCCGGAGCATTCGTCGGCGCGCATCGAGCGCTACATGCAGCTCTGTGCGGAGATGAACATGGAGGTTTGCCAACCGTCGACGCCGGCGCAGGTGTTCCACATGCTGCGCCGGCAGGCGGTACGCAACCAGCGCAAGCCGCTGGTCGTCTTCTCGCCGAAATCACTCTTGCGCCACAAGGATGCGACATCTTCGCTCGAGGACTTGAGCGACGGCGAGTTTCAGCCGGTGATCGGCGAGGTGGAACCGATCAACGCCAAGAAAGTGACGCGCGTCGTCTTCTGCTCCGGCAAGGTGTACTACGAGCTGGTCGCCGCGCGCCACGAGAGGAAGATCGCGCACATCGCGATTGCCCGCCTGGAGCAGTTCTACCCGTTCCCGCAGGAGGCATTCCAGGAGGAGCTGGCGAAATACCCGAAGGCGACCGAGGTCGTCTGGTGCCAGGAAGAACCGCGCAACCAGGGCGCCTGGTACTGGATCGCGTCGCGCCAGCACCTGTCACGCTCGCTGAGCGACAAGCAGCACCTGCTGCTCGTCTCGCGCCCGGCGTCGGCCTCGCCGGCGGTCGGTTACGCCAGCAAGCACAACGCCCAACAGAAGGCTCTGATCGACTCCGCACTGGGTGAGATCGAGTATTACAAACTGCCCTAGAACGGAGAGAACATGATCATCGACGTCAAAGTTCCACAGCTTTCCGAATCGGTCGCCGAGGCGACACTGGTGTCGTGGCACAAGAAGGCCGGCGAGGCGGTCGCCCGCGACGAGAACCTGATCGACATCGAGACCGACAAGGTCGTCCTCGAGCTGCCTGCACCGGACAGCGGGGTACTGGTCGAAATCGTCAAGAATGACGGTGATACGGTCGTCGCTGGTGAGGTGATCGCGCGCATCGATACCGCTGCGCAAGCCGGTACGGTTGCTGCCGTGGCCGCACCGGCAGCCAAGACGCCAACGCCGGGAGCGGAAGCTGCCGCCGCCGCGCCGCCGGCCGGCGCGGCGGCTGTCGCGCTGCCGGCCGCGCGCAAGATCCTCGAGGAAAAGGGCGTTGCCGCCAGCGAGGTGGCCGGAAGCGGTCGTGGTGGCCGCATCACCAAGGCCGATGCGCTGGCAGCGCAGGCGTCCCCTGCTCCCGTTGCTGCGGCGCCGGCTGCAAAGCCGCCAGCCGCGAAGCCGGCCAGTCCTTTCGTCACCGCGCCGCCGGCACTGCCGCCGGCACCCAGCGTCAGCATTGCTCTCGGCGAACGGCCGGAGCAGCGGGTGCCGATGTCACGCCTGCGGGCGCGCGTCGCCGAGCGCCTGCTGCAGTCGCAGTCCAGCAACGCCATTCTCACCACCTTCAACGAAGTGAACATGGGTCCGATCATGGCGCTGCGCAAGCAGTACGGTGAGCGCTTCGAGAAGACGCATGGGGTTCGCCTCGGATTCATGGCCTTCTTCGTCAAGGCGGCGGTCGCCGCCCTGCAGAGATTCCCGGTGCTGAACGCTTCGGTCGATGGCAACGACATCGTCTACCACGGTTACATCGACATCGGTATAGCCGTCGGCAGCCCGCGCGGCCTGGTCGTGCCGATCCTGCGCGATGCCGACCAGATGTCCTTCGCCGCCATCGAGAAGAAGATCGGCGAGTATGGCGTCAAGGCCAAGGATGGCAAGCTGTCGATGGAAGAACTCACCGGTGGCACCTTCTCGATCTCCAACGGCGGCGTCTTTGGTTCGATGCTGTCGACGCCGATCATCAATCCGCCACAGTCGGCGATCCTTGGCATCCATGCCACCAAGGACCGGCCGGTGGTCGAGAACGGCCAGGTCGTCATCCGGCCGATCAACTATCTGGCGATGTCCTACGATCACCGCATCATCGACGGCCGCGAAGCGGTGCTCGGCCTGGTGACGATGAAGGAGGCTCTGGAAGATCCGGCTCGCCTGCTGCTCGGCGTCTAGTCAGTCGTCACCCGGGCACGGAGACACGGGGGAAGTTCCCTGTGTCCACTCCGTGCCTTCGTGTCTCCGCGGTTGGAAAGGGAAACCATCATGTCCAAGCAATATGACCTTCTCGTTGTCGGTGGCGGCCCGGGTGGTTACGTCGCAGCCATTCGTGCCGCTCAACTCGGTTTCAGCGTCGCCTGCTGTGAATCGAATGCCTATGCCGATCCGAAGGGCGAGCCACGGCTCGGCGGCACCTGCCTGAACGTTGGCTGCATTCCGTCGAAAGCCCTGCTGCACACCTCGCACCTCTTCGAGGAAGCAGAGCACGGCTTTGCCGAGCAGGGAATCGCCGTCGGCACGCCGGTGATCGAGGTCGGCAAGATGCTGGCGCGCAAGAACGCCATCGTCAAGCAGCTCACCAGCGGCATCAAGGGGCTGTTCAAGAAGAACAAGGTGGCACTGCTCAACGGGCATGGCAGTTTCGTCGGTCGCAAGCAGGCGGACGGAGGCGACGTCTGGCAGATGCAGGTCGGCGACGACCTCGTCGAGGCGAAGCAGGTGATCGTCGCGACCGGATCGAAGGCGCGGCATCTTCCCGGCGTACTGGTGGACAACGAGATCGTCTGTGACAACGTCGGTGCGCTCGACATCGCCGCCGTGCCGAAGAGGCTGGCGGTCATCGGTGCCGGTGTCATCGGCCTCGAAATGGGCAGCGTCTGGCGCCGCCTCGGTGCCGAGGTCACGATTCTCGAGGCGCTTCCCGAGTTCCTGGCGCTGGCCGACGTCGACGTCGCCAAGGAGGCAGCGAAGGTATTCGCCAAACAGGGCCTCAGGATCATCCTCGGTATCGAGATCGGCGACGTCAAGGTCTCACAGAAGGGCGTCTCGATCGACTACACCGACAAGGAAGGGGGCGAGCACAGGCTCGACGCCGATCGCCTGATCGTCTCGATCGGTCGCATCCCGAATACGGATGGCCTGGCTGCCGAACAGGTCGGCCTGCAGTTGAACGAGCGCGGCCAGGTCGAAGTGGATGCCCATTGCCGCACCAACCTGCCGGGAGTGTGGGCGGTCGGCGACGTCGTTGCCGGTCCGATGCTGGCGCACAAGGCCATGGAAGAGGGGGTCATGGTTGCCGAGCTGATGGCTGGTCAGGCCGGGCACTGCAATTTCGACACCATTCCCTGGGTGATCTACACCAGCCCGGAGATCGCCTGGGTAGGCAAGACCGAGCAGCAACTCAAGGCGGCAGGGATCGCCTACAAGGCCGGAAAGATTCCCTTTGCCGCCAACGGCCGCGCGCTCGGTATGGGTGATCCGACCGGCTTCGTCAAGATTCTCGCCTGCGCCGCGAGTGATCGCATCCTCGGCGTCCATGTCATCGGCGCCAACGCTTCCGAGCTGATCTCGGAAGGCGTGGTGGCGATGGAATTCGGTGCTGCTTCCGAAGACCTGGCGCGCATCTGTCACGCACACCCGACGCTGTCGGAGGTGGTGCACGAGGCAGCGCTGGCTTGCGACAAGAGGCCCCTGCACTTCTAGTCGACGCCACGCCGCAGAGCGCCGCGACGCTCAGGCGAGGTGCTGCGGGTACCTCGCCGCTTCGCCGCAGCAAGGGCGGATAGCCCGGGATGCCCGCGGTGAGCGTCCGCCGGTGTTCGCCGTTCAGTCGCCGCAGAAGGGATTGCTGCGGCGCTCCTTGCCGAAGGTCGACATCGGACCATGCCCCGGAATGAAGGCGACATCGTCACCGAGTGGCCAAAGCCGGTTGCGTATCGACGAGATCAGCGTGTCGTAGTCGCCCTTGGGGAAATCGGTACGGCCGATCGAGCCCTGGAAGAGCACGTCGCCAACCACCGCCAACCGCCCGCCGCGGTCGAAGAAGACGATGTGCCCCGGTGTGTGACCGGGGCAGTGCAGCACCTCGAGTTCCACGTTGCCGAGCGAAACCGTATCACCCTGCTCGAGCCAGCGGTCGGGAGTGAAGCTGCGCGCGTTGGCCAGTCCGAACATTCTGCTCTGTGAAGCCATGCCGTCGATCCAGAACTGGTCTTCACGCTGCGGTCCTTCGATCGGCAGCGAACGCCGTGCCGCCAGATCGGCGACGGCACCTGCGTGATCGATGTGGCCGTGGGTGACCAGGATCTTTTCCAGTTCGACGCCGTTGGCCTCGACGGCGCGCAGGATGCGTGCGATGTCGCCGCCCGGGTCTACGACCGCACCGCGGCGGGTCTGCTCGCACCAAAGGAGGCTGCAGTTCTGCTCGAAAGGAGTGACCGGGATGATCTGGTATTTCATGCTCGAAGGCTCCGCGCCGGCTGTGGGTGACAGCGGTGGCGAAGTATAACAGAGGCACCCGCGGCCCCGGCAGGCGCCGGGTGGCGCTGGCCGGGGCCGTTGCCGTGCGCGGCGCCAGGCGCCTATTTCAGGGCCGAGAGCGGGGCGCCGAAGTTGATGTGGAAGGCTTGCCCGTCGATCACCAGCGCTGGCACCGATTGCACACCGAAGCCTTCAGCTTCGGCAACGCGGCGGGCATCCTGGCCGAGGTGTACGACCTCGACTGCATAGCGGGCAGGATCAAGGGCTTGCGCGAACTGCTGTTCGGCGGTGACACAGACCGGGCAGCCGGCATGGTAGAAGATGGCTTGCTGCATGGCTTTCTCCTCTGGCGGAATGTTGGAGCGAAACATGCATCGACTCGATGCATAATCGAACCTTAATGCCAGCACGAAGTGCTTGTCAAGCAATGATTCGAGGCGATACATTACGTCCATGAAGCCGAGCGTCTTCGTCTTCGAGCGCCTGGCGGCGCTGCTGCAGCAACTGGTGCGCGAGGATGCCGCGCGCCATGGCCTGTTGCCGGTGCATCTGCAGGTGCTCGGCTACCTCGCGCAGGCGAACCGTTACAGCAATATTCCGATCGCCGTCGCGAGCTACCTCGGCATCACCCGCGGCACGGTGTCGCAGACCTTGGCGATGCTCGAGCGCAAGGGGCTGATCAGCCGGAGCAATGACGATCGCCATGGCCGGCGCATTCATCTGCAGCTGACCGCCGCCGGCGAGGAGGTGCTGGCAGGCAGCTGGCCACAGCGCTTGGACGGGCTTCTTGCTGCCGGCGGTGTCGACCTCGACGAGCTCGCCAGTCAACTGCGCGCCGTCCTCGGCAGTCTGCAGCGACTCAACGACCGCCAGGCTTTCGGCCAGTGCCGCGAATGCGCGCACTTCCTCGAGGAAAGGGGGAAGCATCGCTGCGGCCTCACCGGCGAAACGCTGGCAGTCGAACAGACGGTTCGGATCTGCCGTGAGTGGAGCGACCCGAGGTTACGTGAAAGTCGCCCCGGCGACTCACGAAGCGCCCCTCGCCCGCTTGCGGAAGAGGGGCGGGGGTGAGGGAAACGGTCATGGTTTTCGTGGTTCCGGGTGTCAAGGAGTGGCCATGACCGTTGGCTCGGCCGATCCTGCAGGCGCCCGCCCGTACGCCATGAGCGGGCTGGCAGCGTGTCGGCAGTCGCGCTGGCGATTGCCCGCGACAGCTCTCGCCGGCATCGCTTCGCTGATCTGCAGCCTGGCCGCCGTCGCCGCCGGCGAAGCGGCGGCGCAGGTCGAGGTACGGCGTGACGGCGGGGTGTACAGCGTCCATGCCAGCGCGCAGCTGGCCGCCGGGCAGCGGCTCGTCTGGGACACGCTGACCGATTACGAGCACCTGGGCGAGTTCGTCCCCGGCGTCCGGCGCGCGCGCGTGCTCGAACGCGAGGGCAACCGCCTGCTCGTCGAGCAGGCGGGCATCTTCAGGATCCTCTTCTTCGAGTTGCCGGTGCATGTGCGTCTTGACGTCCTTCACCTCCCCTATGGGACCGTCATCGCGCAGCTGGCGACGGCCGCGACCGGGGCCGGCGACGCATCGACCTTGCGCAGCTTCACTGGCCGCTACCGGATCATTCAGGGAGAGGAGCGGCTGCCGCCGGGCGTCGTGCGGCTCGATTACGATGCACGGTTCGAGCTGTCCACGCCGCTCGCGCCACTGCTCGGTCCGCTTTTCGGGATGGCAGCGGTGCGGCAGACGATGCGCGTCCAGTTCGAAGCCATGCTGCGTGAGATCGAGCGCCGGCAGCAGGCACTGGCGCGACCTGAGCAGCCCGGATGAGCCAGAGGCCGTTGCTCGTCGCCGCCTGCTGCATGCTGATCGGTTGTGCCGGACTCGATCCGCATGCCGACGATCCGGCAGCGCAGCGCCGCCTCCAACATGATGCCGTCGGCGACTGCGCGCGCCTGTTTGCGGCGATCGATCGCCGCATCGACGCCGAAGGTACGCGTGATGCGCAATCGCCACGGGTAGCCGGCTTTCCCCATCTGCGTGTGGACCGTGTATTGGCCCGGCTGGCTGCTGCGGCGACGGTGCCATCGGGTGATCCGCTTGCGGCGCAATGGTATCGGGCGCTGGTACAGCGTGACGCCGACGACCGCGCGATCGAGCTGGCGAACAGCACCCCGACGATGGTCAGCGACGACGAACTGGCTGCATGTCGGGAGACGCTTCGCCGCGCCGACCAGGCGGAACTGGCGAAGGTGCGAGCAGCGGCCGTGGTCCCCGACGACTATTCGACGACGCTGCGCGCCCTCGGCCTCTATCCGCTGACGCGCCACCTCTTCGCCGCTGGCATCGAACGTTGGCAGCAGGAGACGCTGGTCATTTTCGCCGCGCAGGCAGCCGAAACCACCAGTGGCACACGGCGGCTGCGCTACGTTCCCGACGCGCAGCCGCAGGGCCTGCCGCTGGTCAGGGATCTGTCGGCACTCGGTCTGCCCAGCGTCGCCGGATCCGAGCTTGCCGAACTCGTCGTCCGGCACGCGCCCCGACTGGAGATCGAGACTGCCGGTGACGACGACCGACCCGGAGCACTCGTCTGGCAGCCCGATGGTGCCGACGGCCAACGGCTGGTGGTCGCCGTTGCGGAACAGGTGCTCTACGTCCGCAGCGGCTACGCGCAAATGGCCGACCGCTGGCTGTTGCAGCTGAGTTACACTGCATGGTTTCCCGGGCGCCCGCCAGAGCGGGCGCCGGATCTGCTGGCGGGGCGTTTCGACGGCCTGCTCTGGCGCGTCACCCTGGCCGAGGATGGCAGTCCCCTGATTTACGACACGATACACCCATGCGGCTGCTACCACCTGTTCGTTCCGGGAGAGCGGGTGCGCGCCAAGGCGCAGCCAGCCGGCATCGACGAGGGGCTGTTCGTGCCCCAGACGCTGTTGGCGCCGCGGACGGAGCAGCGAATCGTCCTCAGGCTCGCCGCCGGCACGCATCAGCTGCAGCAGGTGCTTGTCGAGGCGGCTGCCGCGGCAGCGGGCATACGGCTGGCTCTGCGCGACGACGATGAACTGCGTTCGCTGGCGTTTCCGGGTGGCGGCCGGCGCAGCGTTTTTGCCGCCGACGGACTGCTTCCCGGGAGCGAAAGACTGGAGCGCTTCGTGTTCTGGCCGATGGGTGTGCGCAGTGCCGGCCAGATGCGGCAATGGGGACGGCATGCCACTGCCTTCGTCGGCCGGCGCCACTTCGATGATCCGCTGCTCATGGACCGCTATTTCGAGCGTCTGCCATGACGCACCGTGAGGAGGGACGATGCCGGGGACGGTCGTGAAGCTCAGGGTGGCGACCTACAACATCCACAAGGGTGTCACAGGAATCCGTGGTCGGCCGCGCATCCATGATGTCCGCCTGGCGCTCGATGCGATCGATGCCGACATCGTCTTCCTGCAGGAGGTGCAGGATCGCAACGAGCGGCTGGCCCGCCAGCCGGGCTACCCGTCGTCCGGAACACAGCTCGATTTTCTCGCCACGGGTGCCTATGAGCACCGCGCCTATGGGATGAATGCGGCCTATCCGCATGGGCATCACGGGAACGCGATCCTCTCGCGCCACCGCATCGTCGCCCACACCAACCATGACATCTCCGACCACCTGCTCGAGAAACGAGGACTGCTGCATGCGGTGATCCGTCTCGGGCGCGGGCGGGGCAAGGAAGTGCACCTGATCTGCGTGCACTTCGGGCTGATCAAGCGCAGCCGCCTGCGTCAGGCGAGCTTCCTCGCCGATTTCGTTCACCGCGAGGTACCCGCCAGAGCACCGCTGATCGTTGCCGGCGACTTCAACGATTGGCAGCAGCGGGTCGACCGCCTGCTGCGCGAGCGCCTTGGCGTCGACGAAGTGACGGTGGCTTCGCCTGCTGCGCGGCACGACCGCCGCCTGCTCGACTGGCTGCTGCCGTGGCGCCGCCGCACCACGCCGGCGGAGGTTGCCCGCACCTTTCCCAGCTTTGCTCCCTGGCTGACGCTGGACCGCATCTACGTGCGCGGTTTTCAGGTGCTCGAAATGCACGTTCCCAAGGGGATCGCCTGGGCACGCTGCTCCGACCACGCGCCGCTGATAGCCGAACTCGTCCTGCGCCCAGCGCGTGTCGGCGTGGCATCGTCGAGGGCGAGCACGCTGCACCCCGGTTGATCGTCTGGCGGCTTCGTGATGCCGCTGTGACGCGCCTTCTCCGGCAAGGGACGCGGCCAGCGCGGCGCGGGTTTGCCGGTGGCCACTGCCGCAGCATCGCGCCGCAGGTGCCCTGACTGCAGAGTGCCTGCGGCCCTGATCAGGCACCTTGCCTCTTGGCGTTGTCCGCGGCGGGACAGGCAGCTCGAGCACGGCCGGATCCTCGAAGCGGAAGATGGAAGACCGCGCGGGCATCGGCGAGACGGTCCTGTTCGCTGCCAGCACGCGCCAGTGCCTGTGCCAGCGTGATTCCCTGAGCCTCGAAGTTGAGCTCCTCGTACTTCGCGGTTGCGCCGAGAACGGTGAAGCTCCGCGGCTGGAACAGCGCAGTGACGACGTCACCGGGCTGGAGAGAGATGTTCTGCCGCGGGTCGCGAATGATCGTCTCCAGCGCGAGGGAATGCACCTGCTCGCCGCGCCCGGTCAGCGGCATGCGTGTGCTCGACGCCACTTCGCCGACGATCGTCACGTTCGAGGTCGCGTTGCGGATGACCCGTACCAGTGCCTGTGGCTGATTGGCCTTGCCGCCGAGACGGCGAACGATCTTCTTCTCCACCTGCTGCGGTGTCTTGCCGGCCACCTGCAGCGATCCGGCCAAGAGAACGCTGAGCGTTCCCTCGCCGCTGACCATCTGCTCGGGGAACGCGGTCGACCTGGCAGCGGCGACCGCCGAGCGCGGATCGGGCAGCGGTGCGCGTTCGCCAGGCCGGCCGTTCAGCGGATGGCACCGACGAAGCCGTCGATCGTCGGTCGAGCTGCGTGCAGATGGGCCAGACAGTCGTCCCAGAGGGCGGGTCGCAGTCCGAGCCGTCGCAGTTGCGCCGCATCGTGGTCGCTGGCCAGAGTCTCGACGAAGCCGTCGAGGGCCGCGTGTGCGACCCGGTTGGCGAGACCGATGAGGGCGCAGAAACGGTATTCGTCGCCGCTGGCGTCAGGCTCATGGTGGTGGGCAATGGCGGCGATATGGCGCGCCGGCAGATCCCAGCGTTCGGCGACCATCTGGCCCACTTCCGGGTGGGTAAACTCGAACAGCGTTCGTTCGGCCTCAAGACTGCCGAATGCCGAATCCCGTTCCAGATCGAGTACGTGGCGGTAGCCCGACTCGGCCTGGACGGCGAAGATGAGCTTGCCGATGTCGTGCAGGAGACCCGCCATGAATGCCTCGTCACCGGGGTGGCGAAGCGCATCTGCCAGGAAGCGGGCGGCTGTTGCGGTGGCGATCGAGTGCTTCCAGAACTCCACCAGGTTCAGCCGCTCGGTACGGAAGGAATCGAAGGCGCCGACCGAGATCAGCATGCCCTGGACATTGGTGAAGCCGAGCACCCGCACGGCGTCGGCGATGGTGCCGATGCGGCGCGAGAGGCCGAAGAAGGCCGAGTTGGCAACGCGCAGGACCTTGGCCGAGATCGCCGGGTCATGGATGATCACCCGTTCGACCGCGCGCGCGTCGCTGGCGGGATCCTGCATGACGCGCAGTGCCTGCACGACCACCACCGGCAGCGTCGGCACCTCGTAGACATCGATGGGCCGGAAGCGCGCCAGCGGTTCGGCGGTCAGCTTGTTGCCGTCGAGGGCGTGGCCCGTTTCGAGGAGCGCGGCTGGCAGCCCGGGATGGACGAGCTGGAAGGCGTGGATCGGCTGCGGCAGGTCGCGCAGGCGGAGCATGCCGACATCGTGCAGGCTGCTGCCGACGGGCAGGGTGCTGCGCACCAGCGCTGCGGTCGCCGAGCTCAGCAGGGTCTGGCCGCCGTGCGTCACCGCCAGGAGTCGGGCGACGCGATTGAGTGTCCGACCGAAGTAGTCACCGTCGCTCAGGTAGGCCGGCCCGCTGTGCAAGGCGATGCGCACGCGCAGCGGGCTGCGCGTCGGCCACTGCTCGCCGGCAAGGCTCGTCTGGATCTGGCTGGCGGCACGCAACGCAGCCGCGGCGTCATCGAAGGTGACGCAGAAGGCGTCGCCGACGGTCTTGAAGACGAGTCCGCGATGGCGCTCGATCGCTGCCGAGAGCAGGTTGTTGTGCCGTTGCAGCGCGACGCGCATCGCCTGGGACTCGCTTTCCCAGAGGCTCGTCGACCCTTCGATGTCGGTAAACAGGAAGGTGGTGTCGATCAGCGCGGCATCGCCGAGACCGGGCTTTTCGACGTCGCTCTGCCGCATGGCCTGCTGTCGGTGTGGCTGCTCAGGGCTGCCGGCGGTCAGTCGGTCGGCTGTCCTTTCGCGGCAGTCCGAGGAGACCCAGCGCCAGACCGAACAGGGCCAGCGACGCTGGTTCCGGGATGAGGCCGGTGGTGCAGGATGTACGGGAGTCGCGCAGGCAGACATTGTCGAGCCGGGCGTCATCGTTGCCCTGGTCGTCGCCGGTCTTCCAGTCGGCATTGATCCAGATGCCCTGCACGTTGGCGAGGACGGCTTGAATGTAGGCGTCGGTTGCCAGCAGCGCGAAGGGGTTGTTCGTCCGCCAGCCGGCCGATGAGTCGAGGGCGAACTCGTAGCGGGTGAAGCCTCCGGTTGCCGGCGGTGCGGTCGGGATGAAGATCATGCGGCCAGCTTCACCAAGAATCGCGACGTTGGGGAAGGGATCGCCATCGTTCTGGCTGTCCTGCAGGTCGTAGCTGATCGAGCCGCCGAAGAAGGCACTCTTGTCGCCGCCGTAGGCCGCTGACGAGCGGAATGTGGTCCACGGATAAAGGTCTCCCGTGCGCAGCGTTCCGCCAACCGGGTCGTGATCGACGGGGCCGGTGAAGGCGCCGTCGACCGCCGGCAGGAAGCCGGAGAAAATTATCCGGCCTGTTCCCCAGCCTTCTGCGCCGAGGCTGAAGTCCGAGCGGACGACGGCGGCCGACGCGTTTGCCGAGGCAAGGTTCAGGCCTGAGGCGATGATCGCTGCAATCAGGTTGTTCTTCATCGTGCTTCTCCAGGAAAGGGTTGCGCGTCGCGTGCCGTGTGTCGCCAAGGTGCCTGCCAGAGGCGGAGGAGCCCGGCCGCAGGTTGGCAAAGGCCGGGCCGCTCAGCTCGTCGGGGAACACGCCGCACGGTCGTAGCTGCTCCTGAACGGACGCCCCCCGCATCAGTTCACCTTGGGTGCACCGCTACCTCGCCAAGTCTGGAGCATTCGTTCCCCGCGCGCAAGCATGTGGGCACCAACCGCATGCGGCTGTCGCCGTTGCGACGCAGGTGGAACGTGCGCAGCCAAGTGTTGTCATTCTTGAGGGCGCGCCCACAGCACGCACCCTTCTGGAGAACCCGCATGCGCCACTCGCCATTCAACACCCTGTCCCGCTTCAGCCCGCCCGGTCAGCCGGAGGCCCTGTACTACTCGCTGCCGGCGCTCGCCGCCGCCGGGCTCGGCAACGTCGATCGCCTGCCGGTGTCGCTGCGAATTGTCCTCGAGGCGCTGCTGCGTCACTGCGACGGCCTGCGGGTGAGTGAGAAGAACATCGTCGAGCTCGCGCAATGGCAGCCCCGGGGGGAGCGCAGCGAGGAGATTCCATTCGTCGTTGCGCGCGTTGTCCTGCAGGACTTCACCGGCGTGCCGTTGCTCTGCGATCTGGCGGCCATGCGCCACGTCGCGGCCGAGCGCGGACTCGATCCACGGCGCATCGAGCCGCTGGTGCCGGTCGATCTGGTCGTCGACCATTCGATTCAGGTCGATCATTACGGGACGCCGCAGGCGCTGCAGCAGAACATGCGCCGCGAGTTCGCGCGCAATGGCGAACGCTATCAGTTCATGAAGTGGGGCATGCAGGCCTTCGACACCTTCCGCGTCGTGCCGCCCGGAGTCGGCATCGTCCATCAGGTCAACCTCGAGTACCTGTTCCGCGGCGTGCGGCAGCAGGAGACGGTCGACGGCAGACTGTGTTTTCCCGACACGCTGGTCGGTACCGATTCGCACACGACGATGATCAATGCCGTCGGCGTCGTCGGCTGGGGCGTCGGCGGCATCGAGGCCGAGGCGGCGATGCTTGGCCAGCCGGTCTACTTTCTGACCCCCGACGTGGTCGGTGTCGAGCTCGGCGGCCGCCTGCGCGAAGGAGTCACCGCGACCGACCTAGTGCTGACGGTGACCGAACTGCTGCGGCGCGAGAAGGTCGTCGGCACCTTCGTCGAGTATTTCGGCGAGGGCGCGAGCACGCTGTCGGTGACCGACCGCGCGACGCTGGCCAACATGGCGCCGGAGTACGGGGCGACGATGGGTTTCTTCCCGGTCGACGAGAAGACCGTCGGCTACATGCGCAGCAGCGGCCGCAGCGATGAGGACTGCGAGCTGTTCGAGGCGTATTTCCGCGCCCAGGGCCTGTTCGGCATCCCGCGCGCGGGCGAGGTCGACTATTCGCGCCGCGTGTACCTGGACCTGTCGACGATCGTTCCCTCGCTCGCTGGCCCGAAGCGGCCGCAGGACCGGATCGCCTTGCCCGAGATGGCCAGCCGCTTCAACGCCCTGTTGACCACTGCGGAGTCGGCGGACGGCTTCGGACGGCCGCCGGCGAGCCTGGCGCAGCGCCATCCTACCGGGCTCCCCGGCGTCGACCTCGGTCATGGCGACGTCCTGATTGCGGCGATCACCTCGTGCACCAACACCAGCAATCCGGCGGTGATGATCGCTGCCGGGCTGCTGGCGAGGAAGGCGGTGGCAAAGGGGCTGCAGGTCAGGCAACACATCAAGACTTCGCTCGCTCCCGGTTCGCGGGTGGTGACCGATTATCTCGACCGCGCGGGGCTGCTGGCGCCGCTGGCCGAACTGGGCTTCGCGCTCGTCGGTTATGGCTGCACGACCTGCATCGGCAACGCCGGCGATCTCGATCCGGCGTTCAACAGGACGATCTCCGAGCAGCAGTTGATCGCTGCGGCGGTGCTCTCGGGCAACCGCAACTTCGAGGCGCGGATCCACCCCGGACTGCGTGCCAACTATCTGGCGTCGCCGCCGCTGGTGGTGGCATTCGCGATTGCCGGTCGGGTGAACATCGACCTCGAGAGAGAGCCCCTGGGAACCGGCGTCGATGGGCTGCCGGTGTATCTGCGGGACATCTGGCCGAGTTCGGACGAGATTGGCGCCGTGTTGCCGCTGGCGCTCGATCCGCAGACCTTCCGTCGGCGCTACGCCGATGTCAGCGCAGACCAGGATCTGTGGCAGGCGATTCCGGCGCCGAGCGGCGAGGTATACGACTGGCCACCGTCGACCTACATTGCCCGGCCGCCGTTCTTCGAACTGCCGCCGCAGGCTGCCGGCGACATTCGCGGCGCCCGCGCGCTGCTGCTGCTCGGCGATTCCGTGACCACCGACCACATCTCGCCGGCGGGCTCGTTCGGCGAGGCGACGCCGGCGGGGGAGTGGCTGCGCGCACAGGGGGTCGAGCGCGCCGACTTCAACTCCTACGGCTCCCGCCGCGGCCATCACGAGGTGATGATGCGCGGTACCTTTGCCAATGTCCGGATTCGCAACCTGATGCTGCCGCCGGACGCCGACGGCCGTCGGCGCGAGGGTGGGCACACGCTGCTCGACGGGCAGCCGACGACCGTATTCGCGGCGGCGACGAGCTACCTGGAGCGGGGGATACCCAGCATCGTCATCGCCGGCGAGGAGTATGGCACCGGCTCGTCACGGGACTGGGCCGCCAAGGGAACACGCCTGCTCGGCGTGCGCGCCGTGATCGCCCGCAGCTACGAGCGGATTCACCGCGCCAACCTGGTCGGCATGGGTGTCCTGCCGTTGCAGTTCATCGGCGATGACTCGGCCGCCTCGCTCGGCCTGCGCGGCGACGAGCGCTTCGACATCACCGGGTTGGCCGGCGGGCTGTCGCCGATGCAGACGGTGGCTCTGGCGATCACGCGCGCCGACGGCGAGCGACACGAGTGTCGGCTGCTTTGCCGCATCGATACGCCGATCGAGGTCAGCTATTACCGTGCCGGCGGCATCCTGCCTTTCGTGCTTGAGCAGTTGCTTGGCGGACGGTGACGCGCAGCTGCCGGTACGCTGCAGCGTCGGCGTGGGCTGCCGCTCGCCACACCGGTTGCTGCTGGCGTTGCCCGGCGGAGCGCGCTGCCGGATGTGGCTGGGGTGTCTCCGAACGCCTTGCGTGCTGCGTGGCACAATGCCCCATGCATGGTGCGTGCGGCGCTGTCGGCGGTCCCGTCAGGCAGGCACCGGGGAGCTTGGGCACGCCGCTCGATCCTCGTCGCGACAGCGCTGGCGGTCGCCGGCGGCGCCGGCATCGGACCTCGCGGCCAGCGCCGAAGCGGCGCTCCGCGCGTGCCCGGCGCGCAGTCCGGCCTTGTGCCGGGCGAGCAGCGCGAGACTCTGTTCGACATAGTCGTGCGAGCTGATCGCGCTGCCGACGTAGCGGCGGAGCAACTCCAGCCACTGCGCATGGATCGCGCAGGGGGTCTGCCGATCGCCACCATTGGCCAGCGGGCAGTCCGGGCAGCGCGTCGCCTGCAGCGTGGTGACGGCGATCTGCTTCTGCCATTGCTGGCGATAGAGGCGGGCGTTGCTTTCGATCCAGGCCAGCGCCCGCGCCTCCCGCTCGGCTTCCGGAAAGGACGCCACGTGAGTCTGGACGGTTGCCAATTGCCTCTCGAAGAACTCCTCGTCCGACCGTTCCGGAGTCTCGCCGCCGCCAACAAAGCGGGAGATCAGCGCCAGGGTCGGGTCATCAACGACATACATCGGTGCCTCGCACAGCCGTCGGCGGAATGCTTCCACCATGAGGAAATATAGCACGGATGTTGCGTTGCAGCAATCAATTCCTGTCTTCGCTCGACCGCAGGCGTGGACCGAGGGCCTTGGCCGCAGGCGACTGAGCTATTACCATCGCGGGCGAAGCGGCGCAGTGCAGCGTCGTGATTCCCGGGAGGGCTTGTCGATGTTGATGCGCGTTGATCATTCCGTTCTCCTGCTCGTCGATCTGCAGGAGCGCTTGCAGCCGGCGATCCATGATGCCGGTGCGGTGCTCGCGGCCAGCGTCTGGCTGACGCGCGTCGCGCAGCGGCTGCAGGTGCCGGTGATCTGTACCGAGCAGTACGTCAAGGGCCTCGGGCCGACGATGCCGGATCTGCGCCAGTTGCTGCCGGAGGAATGCGTGATCGAGAAGACGCACTTCTCGGCGTTGGCCGACGGCAGACTCCTGCAGCTTGCCGGCGGCGATCGGGCGCAGTTCATCGTCGCCGGCACCGAAGCGCATGTCTGCGTGCAGCAGACGGTACTCGACCTGCTGGCAGCGGGCCGCAAAGTCTTCGTCGTCGATGAGGCGATCGGCTCGCGGCGAGCCAGCGACAAGACGCTGGCGGTCGAGCGCATGCGCCGCCACGGCGCCGACATCGTGTCGCGCGAGATGGTCGTCTTCGAGTGGCTGCGGCAGGCGGGGAGCGACGTCTTTCGCGCGATCAGCCGCGAGTTCATCCGCTGAACGGGCGCCGGCCGGTACGGGACGGGAATCGATGGATGGATTCTTCGGCCGTGCTGCAGGCGCTGGATCAGGCTTCGGCCTTTGAACGGTACCGCATGCGTGCCGCGATCGACCGGGTCGTCGATCAGCCGCGGTGGGTCCGGGCAATTCGCCCGCGGCTTCGCGTCGTCGACTCGCAGGTGATCGCCGGCGAGCAGCTCGCCATCGGCGACGCGGCTGTCGTGCCGGCTCGGTCGTGAGCCCCGGCGTGCCGGCGGCGCCTACGCCGGGGGTGTGGTTGGGGTCGTGTCCTCGCCGCTGATGCCGAAGACCTGCCGGCGCAACCGGAAGAGCTCGTCACGTGCTGCCGCCGCTTTCTCGAATTCGAGGTTCCTGGCGCAGTCGAGCATCTCCTTTTCGAGACGCCGCAGTTCGCGTGCCAGTTCCTTCTCGCTCATGGCTTCGTAGCCGGCCTGTCGTTGCGCCGCCTTGAGTTCCTTCCGCGCGCTTTCGCTGTCGTAGACGCCGTCGATGATATCGATGATCCGCTTGCTGATGCCGGTCGGAACGATGCCGTGGCTGTCGTTGAAGGCAAGCTGCCGTTGCCGGCGCCGTTCGGTTTCGGCGATCGCCCGCTGCATCGATCCGGTGACCCGGTCGGCGTAGAGGATGGCGGTCCCGTGCAGATGGCGGGCGGCGCGGCCGATGGTCTGGATCAGCGATCGCTCGGAGCGCAGGAAACCTTCCTTGTCGGCATCGAGGATGGCGACCAGTGACACTTCCGGAATGTCGAGGCCTTCGCGCAGCAGGTTGATGCCGACGAGGACATCGAACTTGCCGAGGCGCAGGTCACGGATGATCTCGACACGCTCGACGGTGTCGATGTCCGAATGCAGGTAGCGGACGCGCACTTCGTGGTCGCTGAGAAAGTCGGTCAGATCCTCTGCCATCCGTTTCGTCAGGGTGGTCACCAGGACGCGCTCGCCAGCTTCGGTGCGGCGCCGGATCTCGGAGAGCAGGTCGTCGACCTGCGTCGAGGCCGGGCGCACGATCAGCACCGGGTCGACCAGTCCGGTCGGGCGCACGAGCTGCTCGACGACCTGCCCCTGATGCGCCTCCTCGTAGTCGCCCGGGGTGGCCGAGACGAAGATCGTCTGCCGCAACAGGGCCTCGAACTCGGCGAACTGCAGCGGCCGGTTGTCGAGCGCCGAGGGCAGGCGGAAACCGTATTCGACGAGGTTCTCCTTGCGCGAGCGGTCGCCCTTGTACATGCCGCCGACCTGCGACACCGCGACATGCGACTCGTCGATGAACAGCAGCGCATCGGCGGCGAGATAGTCGAGCAGTGTCGGCGGCGGCTGCCCGGGCTGGCGTCCCGAGAGATGCCGCGAGTAGTTCTCGATTCCCTTGCAGAAGCCGACCTGATCGAGCATCTCGAGGTCGAAGCGGGTGCGCTGCTCGATCCGCTGCGCCTCGACCAGGCGGCCAGCGGCCTGGAAACTGGCGACCCGCTCGGCCAACTCGACCTTGATTGCCTCGATCGCCCGCAACACCGTCTCGCGCGGCGTCACGTAGTGCGACGAAGGAAAGATGGTGAAGCGCAGCAGGCGGTTCTGCAGGTGGCCGGTCAGCGGGTCGAAGAGCTGCAGGCCGTCGATCTCGTCGTCGAAGAGCGAGATGCGGATCGCCTGCTCGGCGTGCTCGGCGGGAAAGACGTCGATGACGTCGCCACGGACGCGGAAGCTGCCGCGGCGGAAATCGGTCTCGTTGCGCTCGTACTGCATCGCCGTCAGCCGCTTGATGATCTCGCGCTGTCCCAGCCGGTCGCCGACGCGCATGGTGAGGATCATCCGGTGGTACTCGTCGCGGTCGCCGATGCCGTAGATGCACGACACCGTCGCCACCAGGACGCAGTCGCGCCGTTCGAGCAGGCTCTTGGTGGCGGAGAGACGCATCTGTTCGATGTGCTCGTTGATCGACGAGTCCTTCTCGATGTACAGGTCGCGCGACGGGACGTAGGCCTCGGGCTGGT
>JFAX01000004.1:156834-160010 GCA_000585015.1 Candidatus Accumulibacter adjunctus
GAAGTACTCGACGGCGTTGTCGGGGAAGAACTCGCGGAACTCGGCGTAGAGCTGCGCGGCCAGCGTCTTGTTCGGTGCCAGGACGAGCGCCGGGCGGCCGCTGCGTGCGATGACGTTGGCCATGGTGTAGGTCTTGCCCGAGCCGGTGACACCAAGCAGCGTCTGGAACGACAGTCCGTCGCGCAGGCCGGTCAGCAACTGTTCGATCGCCTGCGGCTGGTCGCCGGCCGGCTGAAACGGCTGGTAGAGGCGGAACGGACTGTCCGCGAAGGTCAGCGAAGGAGGCCTCTCGAGCGTTCGAATTTGCTGTTCCATGCTAAGATTTTACGTTTTTTTGTGCGCACCGGTCGCCACGGCGAGCCGGTGCGCGATTGAAACTGTCCGCTTGGCCCACCCCTACCGGAAAAACAGACCATGACCGCTTCGATCTTTGCTGCCGTGGAGATGGCTCCACGTGATCCGATCCTCGGCCTGACCGAGGCCTTCAATGCCGACAGTCGCACGACCAAGGTCAATCTGGGCGTCGGCGTGTATCTCGACGACAGCGGCAAGGTGCCGCTGCTGGCGGCGGTGAAGCTCGCCGAGAAGGCGCGCCTGGAGGCCATGCCGCCACGCGGCTATCAGCCGATCGACGGTCTGCCAGCCTACAACCAGGCAGTGCAGAAACTGCTCTTCGGCGAGCAGTCGGCGCTGCTCGCCGAAGGCCGCGTCCTGACCATCGAGGCGCTGGGTGGCACTGGCGGCCTCAAGGTGGGTGCCGACTACCTGCGTCGCCTGCTGCCGGAGGCGACGGTCTACATCAGCGATCCGAGCTGGGAAAACCATCGCGCACTGTTCGAGTTTGCCGGTTTCCGCGTCGACTCGTACCCCTACTATGACGCGACGACACGTGGCGTCGACTTTGCGGCGATGAAGGCGGGGTTGAACATGCTGCCGGCAGGATCGATCGTCGTCCTGCACGCCTGTTGCCACAACCCGACGGGCGCCGACCTCGATGCCGCACAGTGGCGCGAAGTCATCGACATCGTCGCGGCACGCAGCCTGGTCCCGTTCATCGACATCGCCTACCAGGGCTTCGCCGACGGCATCCGTGAGGACGCCGTTGCCCTCGATCTGTTCGCTGCCTCGGGCCTGCAGTTCCTGATCGCCAGCTCGTTCTCGAAGTCGTTCTCGCTCTATGGCGAGCGGGTCGGGGCGCTGTCGGTGGTCACCGCCAGTCGCGACGAGACGGCACGCGTGCTGTCGCAGATCAAGCGCCTGGTGCGCACCAACTATTCGAATCCGCCAACGCACGGTGGCGCCATCGTGGCGGCGGTTCTCGCCAGCGCCGAACTGCGCGGGTTGTGGGCGGACGAACTGGCGCAGATGCGCCAGCGCATTCTCGACATGCGACGCAGCCTCGTCGAGCGTCTGCAGGGTGGCGGTGCCGGTGCCGACTTCTCGTTCATCAACCGGCAGCGTGGCATGTTTTCCTATACCGGCCTGAACCCGACGCAGGTCGACCGCCTGCGCGATGAATTCGGCATCTACGCTGTGAGCACCGGCCGCATCTGTCTGGCGGCGCTGAATACGCGCAACGTCGGCTACGTTGCCGAGGCCATCGCGACGGTGCTCTGACTCGACCGCAAGCCGCCGGCAGCCTCACCACGAGTCTTTCGGCCGCTTTCCGCTGGCAGGGTCGCGGCCGGCCCGCCGCGCCGGCCAGCAGGTCGTCAGCGCGCCGTCTGGGTCAGCGGTGACTCCAGGGCCCCGCTGATCAGCACCGGCATGGCCGTATGATCGGCGCGGCGCCGCGCCATCATGACATCCATCCGCCCCCGCAGTTGCAGGTCGCGGCCGATCTCGATCTGCCCGTTCGCCTGCATCAGCCCGGCAGCCAGGCTGAGACGCGACAGACGCAGCGCGTTCGGGGTCAGCGTGAGGACGCCAGACAACTCCTCGAAGCGGGTTGCTCCGCCAAGGGTCAGCGGAACCACCGAGAAGCGGCGCACCGCCTCGGCCAGATCGAGGCCGCCCAGGTGTCCGCGGTGGATGGTGAAGTTGCCGCTGGCCTGCAGCCGGGCGACGGCGTTCGGCAGACTGTCGGCGCTGGTCGAGAAACTCAGCTTGCCCCTGGCTTCGCCGCCGATGCGCCCGTTGAAGCCGAGGGCTGCCGCCAGCGCGCCGGTGTTGATCCGCTCGAAGGAAAGGTCCCCGGTCACCGCGGCCTTGCTGCCGCTGCGCAGGACGCCGGTGCCGCGCAGCACGCCGTCGAAGATGCGTGCCTCGACGCGGTCGATCAGGAATTCGGGCCCGGAGATCCGTCCCTGCAAGTCGAGCGAATCGAACAGATAGGGAGATTTCGGTGCCGGTCGCCAGGCGGTTCCTTCGAGCTTGACCTTCACCCCTCCGCCGCTCGCCGGCTGCAGCTCGACCTGCAGGTTCTTGCTGGGCGACTGCAGCAAGGCTGACTGCAGGCGATGATCGGCGGACAGTTGCAACCGACCAGCAAGGTCGGGCAAGACAAGGTCGCCGAACGCGATCCCGGCTTCGCTCAGCGAAACCTGGACGACACGGGCGCGTGCCGACGCGGCGGCCGATGCATCGAGCGCCTGTGCCAAGGTGTCCAGGGCTGCCGCCGACAGCGTGATGCCGATCAGCTCTGCGTCGCCAAAGACGAGCTGTGGCGACAGCAGGCTGCGCAGCTCCGGCCGCAGGCGCAGCGAAGCCATGCTGACCTGGTCGGGGGCACCGTCCTCACCCAGCCGCACCTGCTCGAGCAGCAATCCCGGTCGGGGATAGACGGTGACGCGCATGGCACCGATTCGCGCCGGCCGAGCGCTGCTCTGGGCGAGGGCAGCTTCGACCTCGGGCAGATAGATGCCATAGGGGAAGAGCAGAACGCCGAGGGACAGTGCGGCCGCGAGAAGCGCCAGTCCGACCAGGGTGGCGAGCGGCCAGGTCAGCGTCCGGCGCTGTCGGCTCCTGCGGATTGGTCTGAGCTCCGTGCCTGAGTCCCTCTGGCCCGCGGCCAGGCGTGCCCGCAGGCGCGCGAGGAGCGACGGGCGGTCGTCGCCCGCAGTTGCTGGCGACGGCAGCGATTCCGCTGCCAGATCGTCCGCTGCGAGGGGGGAACTGGCAGCTCCCATCGTCGGCGTGGGGGGGGCGAGCGTGCTCGGCGTCAGGGTGCTCGGCGT
>JFAX01000004.1:160064-166115 GCA_000585015.1 Candidatus Accumulibacter adjunctus
GGTGCTCGGCGTCAGGGTGCTCGGCGCCGGCGTGTCCGGCTGCGGTGTCGTCCTGCCGGGCCGCACATTCGGGAAAGGAATGATCTGCGTTTCCTGCGTGCCCGAAAGGGGCGAACTCGCCGGTGTCGACAGACCGCTTGAACCGAAGGTCGAGAACTCGGAGTGCGGCCGCGGCTGCGTCGATTGCTTGCGGCTGGCCGTATTGCCGGTCAGTCGCCAGACCGACCGCGTCTCGGCGCGGCGTTCGATGAAGCCATCGGATTCGAGCTCGACCAGCGCATTTTCCGTGAGCTGGACGTTGCCGGTCTTCTCGCACAGGTCGGCAACCGTCGCGTTGCCGTCGACGAGGATGAGGACCATGCGGACGTTGCGCTGGACGACCCGTGTCCGCTGCGCCATGGCTTCCTCGCCGGCAGCGGTCCTGGCAAAGACCAAGGTGGGGTCGAGCTGTTCAGAGGCCATTCTGTCAGCCGGATCGTCAGGGCAGTTGCCGGGGTCGTTCGCAATCCCGCATGTTCGCTTTCCTCCTGTCGCTATTATCGTGGAAACTGCATGCGGGCGTGCGGTAAACAGGTGCTTTCGCCCGTTCCGTCCGCGGATCACCGTCCCTGGGGCTGGCGCATTGGCGACTGGATTCGCTATCCTTCATTCCTTGCCAGAAGTCGCCCGTTCGCGGGGGCGGCCTGTTGTCCGGAAAATGTCGCCATGATCCTCGTCAGGAACCTTCTGCCACTGCTGCTCGCCCTGCTCAGTGGTTGTACCGTCACCAGCCGGCACGCGCTCGACCAGCGGTACGGTCCCGCCGACCCGCAACGCTTCGATGTGCCGCGGCAGCCGACCGGCGGCCTTTCCTATCGCGCCGACGTGCAGCCGATTCTCGAACGTCGTTGCGTCGTCTGTCACGCCTGCTACGACGCACCTTGCCAGTTGAAGCTCGGTGCCTGGGAGGGAATCGCCCGCGGTGCCAGCGACGAGCTCGTATACGACGGTGGGCGGCTGAGCGAGGCGGCGCCTTCGCGACTGTTCGTTGACGCCGGCAAGGCATCCGAGTGGCGGCAGCAGGGCTTCTTCCCTGTACTCAATGAGCGCGGGCAGACGCCGGCGGCGAATCTCGCGGCGAGCGTCATCTACCGCGCGCTGCAACTCAAGCACAGTCACCCACTGCCGGAAACGGCGGTCCTGCCGGCGACCTTCGACTTCTCGCTCGACCGCGCGCAGCAGTGCCCGCGGATCGAGGAATACGACTCCTTCGCCACCGCCAACCCTCTGTGGGGGATGCCCTTCGGTCTGCCGGGGCTGAGCGACGCCGAATTCGCGACGCTGCGCAACTGGTTGCAGCAGGGGGCCCCGTTCGAAGGGCTGCCGCCATTGCCGGCTGCCGTCGAGCGGCAGGTTGCCGAGTGGGAACGCTTCTTCAACGGCGGTTCGCGCAAGGAGCGCCTGGTCAGCCGCTACATCTACGAGCACATCTTCCTCGCCCACCTGTACTTCGATGGCGACCCGCAGCACCACTTCTTCCGGCTCGTGCGGTCGCGCACGCCGCCGGGACAAGCGATCGAGCCGATCGCCAGTCGGCGACCGTACGACGACCCCGGCGGCGAGGATTTCCACTACCGCCTGCAGCGCGAGCGGGAGAGCATCGTCGACAAGACGCACATGCCCTACGCCCTCGGCGAGAAGCGCATGGCGCGCTGGCGGGAGCTGTTCCTGCAGCCCGACTACCCGGTCGACGAACTGCCTCCGTACTCACTCGCCGCCGGTGCCAATCCCTTCGTCACCTTCCGTGACCTGCCGGTGCGTGCGCGCTACCAGTTCATGCTCGACGAAGCCGAGTTCACGATCATGGGCTTCATCAAGGGGCCGGTGTGCCGCGGTCAGGTGGCATTGAACGTCATCCAGGATCGCTTCTGGGTCTTTTTCCTTGCCAACGATGGCTCCGGTCAGGCGGCCGACGAGTTCCTCGAGCGCGAGTCGAGGGTCCTCGAACTGCCAACGGCGAAGGGCAGCGACGCCGGGATCATCGGCCCGTGGCGTGAGTACGCGAAGAAGGAAGAAAAGTACCTGCAGGACAAGTCGGCCTACCTCGCGAGCCGCTCCAGCCAGCGCGGCTGGCCGGACCTGAAGTGGATCTGGGATGGTGACGGCAGCAACCCGAACGCGGCGCTGACCGTTTTCCGCCATTTCGACAGCGCCACGGTCGTCAAGGGGCTGCTTGGCGAGGTGCCGAAGACCGGCTGGGTGATCGGCTACCCCCTGCTCGAACGGATCCATTACCTGCTGGTCGCCGGTTTCGACGTCTACGGCAACGTCGGTCACCAGCTGCTGTCGCGCCTGTACATGGATTTCCTGCGCATGGAGGGCGAGTTCAACTTCCTCTCCTTCCTGCCGTCGGACCAGCGTCTGGCCGTACGCGACTACTGGTATCGCGGCGCCAGCGACGAGGTCAGGGCGCATGTCTATGGCAGCCTGGCACGCTTCGATGTCGAGAGCGGCATTCCTTTCCGCAGCGGCGATGCGCGGCGCGAGTTCTTCGGCCTCCTGCAGCAACGTGTGGCGCCGGTCGCCGACCGTCGCCACGAACTCGCCGGCGTCGGTGATGCCACCCTGCAGGCCGACCTCGCACTGCTTGCCGCTGTCCGCGGTCCGGCTCTGTCGTGGCTGCCGGAACTGGTGATCCTGCGCATCGAAGACGGAGCGCGCGCGCCACGGTACGTGACCCTGCTGCGCAACACCGGACACAGCAACGTCTCGAGCCTGCTGCGCGAGGGTCGCGAGCTGTTGCCCGAGGAGAACACGCTGAGCGTCGCCCGCGGCTTCGTCGGTGCCTATCCGAACGCCATCTACCGCGTGCAGCGACCGCAGATCGGCGAGCTGGCGCGCGCCATCGGCCAACTCGGCAGCGAGGAAGACTACCGCGTGCTCGCCGGCCGCTTCGCCATTCGCCGCAGCGATCCGGCCTTCTGGCAATACAGCGACGAACTGCAGGCGACGCACCTGAAGCTGGCGCCGCTGACTGCCGGGCTGCTGGACTACAATCGGCTCGAGAACCGCTGACGCTGCCGATCGGCGCGCATGGATGTCCGGAAAAGGTACTCCGCTACGGGGGCGAACGGCAGACTGACTCATCAGCCCGCCACACCGGTGACAAGACGCTCGATATTTCGGTAGCCGCTGAAGTCGTCGGCAAACTGCCACGCCGGCTCAGTGCGGTCTTGCCGCTGCAGCCCACCGAATGCCCGCTGCAGCAGTCGCCACGATCGGCCTCCGGCGGCAAAGAAGCGTACCGCGCTGGCCATCCACCCTTTCCTCGAGGCACCAAGCCAGGTCCCGGCACCGTCGCGCCCGTGCGAAAACCATCGCCGGGTGTCGACATTTTTTACACTCCCGGCATGCAAGCTGCCCTTCCGTTTCCGGCGGGCGTTTGACCGGTGTTTCAACCACATGCTTTATATGGGTATCATCATGTGTATCGCCTGGCCAGCATGAATATTGCTTCAAAGTGGACAAGTGGCAATGGTTGCCGTTCCAGCAGTGTCAGAGTGGTTGTTCACCAGGTCGTTTCTTCAGATCCATCCGAAAAAAGAGGTGTTGACATGCGCAAGAGAGAGGTATTCGCGGCGTTGCTGACGCTGTTTGGCAGCAGCTTCGGGGCAGGTGCTGCAGTGACCAACGTGTCGCTCGCCGTGGCCGACTGGCAAAAGACGAACCTTGTCTTTGGCGGTACCGATTATCAGGGGCCGGCGACCGTGGCAAACACGGCGAGTGGCCACTTGCTGGGAACAAAGACGACGGCCACCGGCGGGACGAACTACTCCCTCGGTCTGCATACGGTCGCGACCTACAACCTGCAGGATGCCACCCTGCGCTACAACTGGCGGCTCAGCGGCCAGGGAAGCTACTCGGGCATCTATACGGGTCTCGATACGGGAGACGGGCACGCGCATCTGATCAACAACTTCGATCCAAACAGTCCCTTTGCCGGATTCATGACCACCGCCTGGAGTTACCTCGGCAGCGAGATCATTCCGAGTGATGGCTGGCTGTGGACCGAAGTCACCTTCTCCGCCAACCACTACGACTTCACCGTCAGCAAGACCGGCTATGGCAACACCGATTTCCTGCACGGCAGCAAGGCGATCGCAAGCACGACCTGGGATGCGCTCGTCGCAGCCCATCCCTTCTTCCAACTCGGCGACAACTACGTTGCTGGTGCGTACTTTGAAGTTGCCGATCTCTCGATAACCACGCGGGACGTTCCACCAGGTCCATCCGTTCCCGAACCGGTCTCGCTTGCCCTGTTGGCTTTGGGTCTCGCCGGGCTGGGCGCAGTGCGCCTGAGCAGGAGTCGGGTGTCCTGAGTACGGGTGTCCGCAGACGCCGAGGAGACGGGAAGGGGAACCCCCCCCCCGGCTTGCGCCGGGGGATTGGCACGCTTTGACATTCCAGGGGAACATCAGGAAACTCGGAATGCCATGCTGTCGGCGCGCCGACGTTCGAGCATAAAACGGTGACAGTATATTGAAACGGGTCAGATCCGATCCGCAGCTTCCCGTCAGACAAGGGAGCCGAAAAGCCCATCAACTGGTGCGCGTCACCCTCAGCGGCTGAGGTTGCGGCCGAGCAGGGTGCGGATTTCCTGATTTGCCGGCAGGACGTAATCGTAGGCGGAGAGGACGGCGTTGCTGACTGGCTGAACGATCTTGAGATTGACATAGACGGCGCTGGCGCCGAGGGCGTAACTGCCGACGATGACCGCCTGCGCCTGGTTGGTGCGTGCGATGTCGCCGATCTCGCGCGTCAGGATCAGTTCACCTTCACCGCGCCGCATGTAGATCGATCCGCGCAGCTTCATTTCGACCATCAGCCAGCCGCGCTGCGAGAAGCGCGCCGAAACCTGTTCGGAAATCATGCGGCCGAGTGTCGAAGACAACTCCAGGGCATCGATGTTGACCACCGTGGCGACGATCAGCGGGCCGGCGGTCGGGCTGCCGCCGAAATGCGCCATCAGGGCGTCGGCGGCGCGATAGTTGGCGGCGATGAGTTCGCTGTTCGCCGCCTCGGCGTAAGTGACTTCGGGTACGCGCTGGCGGGCCGTTTCGGTGGCGCAAGCGGCGGCGAGGCAGGCGATGAGGGCGGCAGCGAGCGCGGGCGCTTTCATCGGTCGCCTCCGACGGCTATGTCGTAGAGTTGCGGCGGCCCGACGTAGAGCGAAGCATCCCTGTCGGCAACGTAATAGACGTTGCTGACACGGCCGAGGTAGCGCTTGGCGTCGCTGGCGGAAACGGTGACGATCAGTTCGGTCTGCGGCGTCGGGCCGCTGGCCCAGTCGGAGGTGTTCCAGCGATAAACGTCGATGCCGCCAGCGAGAGCGGCGCCGGCGAGCCCGGCGGCTGCCGGCGCGGCATGCTTCGCCACACCGTAGGCCGCCCACCCGCCCGCGTAGAGTACGCTGAGTGGCAAGAAGCGTGCGTCCGGCCGGTTGGGCGAGAAACGGACGGTCTGGATGTCGATGTCGAGGCTGATGGCGCCGGCGGGTGCGTGGCTGACGGCGACCTTGTGGCGCAGCGGTGCAGTGATCAAGGCCGAGTGGAAGCCCCGCGCGAAGTCGGTCTGCTGCGCTGGCCGGCGGACGAAGACGCGCGGACACGCCGGGGCGGCGGCACACCTGCGGCGCTGGCGGAGGTCGTCCCGGCCGCAGTGGTGGCGGTGCAGGCTGCCCCGAAACACGCCAGCGCGGTCGCCGAATCGCTGACCCGGGTCCACCATGCCGGCGTCGACGAAGTGCGTCTGGCGCGGCAGTCGGGCGGCGAATGCCGTCGCCGGTGCGACTTTCAAGTTAGAATCGCGACTCTCAGAAAACGCCCGAACGGCCACCGACGACGATGAAAAGTGCTGAAATCCGCGAGACGTTCCTCAGGTTCTTCGAATCCAAGGGCCACCAGATCGTTGCCTCGAGTTCGCTCGTGCCACATGACGATCCGACGCTGCTGTTCACCAATGCCGGCATGAACCAGTTCAAGGACGTCTTCCTCGGCTTCGACAAGCGGCCCT
>JFAX01000004.1:166227-190410 GCA_000585015.1 Candidatus Accumulibacter adjunctus
GGCTTCGACAAGCGGCCCTACCTGCGTGCGACGACATCGCAGAAGTGCGTGCGCGCCGGCGGCAAGCACAACGACCTCGAGAACGTCGGCTACACGGCGCGCCACCACACCTTCTTCGAGATGCTCGGCAACTTCTCCTTCGGCGATTATTTCAAGCGCGACGCGATCCGCTACGCCTGGGAACTGCTGGTCGAGGTTTACAAGCTGCCCGCCGAGCGCCTCTGGGTCAGCGTCTATGCCGAGGATGACGAGGCCTACGAGCTGTGGACGCGCGACATCGGCGTGCCGCCCGAGCGGGTGGTGCGCATCGGCGACAACAAGGGTGCGCGCTACGCCTCGGACAACTTCTGGATGATGGGCGATACCGGCCCCTGCGGGCCGTGCACCGAGATCTTCTACGACCACGGCGAGGGAATTCCCGGCGGGCCGCCGGGATCGCCGGACGAGGAGGGCGACCGCTACATCGAGATCTGGAACAACGTCTTCATGCAGTTCAACCGCGACGACGCCGGTGTCATGCATCCGTTGCCGAAGCCGTCGGTCGATACCGGCATGGGCCTCGAGCGGACGGCGGCGGTCCTGCAGCACGTGCACAGCAACTACGAGATCGACCTCTTCGTCAACCTGATCGCCGCCGCCGCGCGCGAAACCGCGGCGAGCGACCTCGCCAGCCCGTCGCTGCGTGTCCTCGCCGACCACATCCGCGCCTGCTCGTTCCTGATCGCCGATGGCGTGATCCCGGGCAACGAGGGGCGCGGTTACGTCCTGCGGCGGATCATCCGCCGCGCCATCCGGCATGGTTACAAGCTCGGCGCGCGCGCCCCGTTCTTCCATCGCCTGGTGCCCGACCTAGTCGCCGAGATGGGCGGCGCCTATCCCGAGTTGCTGAGCCAGCAGGCGCGCGTCGTCGAGGTGCTGCGGCAGGAGGAGGTGCGCTTCTTCGAAACAATCGAGCACGGCATGGGCATCCTCGACAGCGAACTCGCGGCGCTGGCCGACGGCGGCGTCCTCGACGGGCGAACCGCGTTCAAGCTGCACGACACCTTCGGTTTCCCGCTCGACCTGACGGCCGATGTCTGTCGCGAGCGTGGCGTGCGGGTCGATGTCGCCGCTTTCGACGCGGCGATGGCGCAGCAGAAGCAGCAGGCGCGTGCTGCCGGCAAGTTCCGCATGGCGGCAGCGCTCGAATACAGCGGCCCGGAAACCGCCTTCCATGGCTACGAGGCGCTCGAGCACGGCGGCACGGTGCTCGCGCTCTACCGAGATGGCAGCGCCGTCGGGCAGCTTGGCGAGGGCGAACTGGGTGTCGTCGTCCTCGACGAAACGCCGTTCTATGCCGAGTCAGGGGGCCAGGTCGGTGACCGTGGCGCATTGCAGGGTCCGCAGGGCATTTTCGCCGTCGAGGACACGCAGAAGATCCAGGCTGCCGTCTTCGGTCACCAGGGCGTCGTCCGCACCGGCCGCATCAGCGTCGGCGACCGGGTCGCGGCGCGCGTCGACGCCGTCGCGCGCGCCCGCACGGTGCGCAACCACTCGGCGACGCACCTGATGCACCGGGCGTTGCGCGAGGTGCTCGGCGCGCACGTGCAGCAGAAGGGATCACTCGTCGATGCCGAGCGGACGCGCTTCGACTTCGCGCACCATGCGCCGATGACTGCCGAGCAGATTCGCCGCGTCGAGGTCCTGGTGAACGACGAGATCCTCGCCAACGCCGCGCGTGAGGCGGCCATCCTGCCGATCGACGAGGCCAGGCGCGCAGGCGCGATGATGCTCTTCGGCGAGAAGTACGGCGACGAGGTGCGCGTCGTCACGATCGGCTCGTCGAAGGAACTCTGCGGCGGCGTCCATGTGCAACGCAGCGGTGACATCGGGCTGTTCAAGATCGTCGCCGAGAGTGGCGTTGCCGCCGGCGTACGGCGCGTCGAGGCGGTCACCGGCGATGCCGCGCTGGCGCTGGTGCAGGAGCAGCAGGCGCTGCTCACCGAGGCGGCGGCAGCGATCAAGGCGCCGCCGGCGGAGGTGCCGGCGAAGCTGGCGCAGGTCCTCGACAACGTCCGTTCGCTGGAGCGCGAACTCGCGCGCCTGAAGCAGAAGCTGGCGTCGTCGCAGGGCGACGATCTGCTGGCGCAGGCGGTCGCCGTCAGGGGCGCGCATGTCGTCGCGGCGGTCGTCGACGGCGCCGACGTCAACACGCTGCGGTCGACGATCGACAAGCTGCGCGACAGGCTGAAGAGCGCCGCCGTCGTCCTCGCGTCGACCAGCGGCGAGCGCATCACGCTGATCGCCGGCGTCAGCGCCGACCTGACCGGCAAGGTCCGCGCCGGCGAGCTGGTGAACATGGTCGCGCAGCAGGTCGGTGGCAAGGGCGGCGGCCGTGCCGACATGGCGCAAGCCGGTGGCAGCGAACCGGCGAAGCTGCCGGCGGCGCTGGCCTCGGTGCGCGCCTGGGTCGAGCAGCGGCTTTGATGCGGCGCCGGCGACCGATGCCGGCAGCCGGCGGCGATCAGCGTTCCGGCTGAACGACGCCGATGCAGCATTTCGCCAGCGACAACTACGCCGGCATCTGCCCGGAGGCGCTGGGCGCGCTGCTGGCAGCGAACGACGGCCACGTCCGCTCCTATGGCGACGACGAATGGACGCTGCGTGTCGCCGACCGCCTGCGCGCCGTCTTCGAAACCGATTGCGACGTCTATTTCGTCTTCAACGGCACGGCGGCCAACTCGCTGGCACTGGCGGCGCTCTGCCAGTCGTACCACAGCGTCATCTGTCACCGCCTGGCGCACGTCGCCACCGACGAATGCGGTGCGCCGGAGTTCTTCTCCAACGGCGCCAAACTGCTGCCGGTCGCCGGCGAGCAGGGGAAACTGACGCCGGCGGCGATCGTCGAGGCGGTGACGCGGCGCAGCGACATCCACTATCCGAAGCCGAAAGTCGTGACGCTGACGCAGGCGACCGAGGTTGGCACCGTCTACCGCCCGGACGAACTGCGTGCCGTCGCCGACACGGCGCGTGAACACGGTCTGCGCGTGCACATGGATGGTGCCCGCTTTGCCAACGCCGTCGCCGGTCTCGGTGTCAGTCCGGCGGACCTGACCTGGCGCGCCGGCGTCGATGTCCTCTGTTTCGGCGGCACCAAGATGGGATTGCCGGTTGGCGAGGCGGTGCTCTTCTTCGACCGCCGCCTGGCCGAGGATTTCGCCTACCGCTGCAAGCAGGCAGGGCAACTGGCGTCGAAGATGCGCTTCCTGTCGGCGCCGTGGCTCGGCATTCTCGAAGACGGCGCCTGGTTGCGGCATGCGGCGCACGCCAACGCGATGGCGCGCCGGCTCGCCGGTGGGCTGGCCGAGGCGACCGGCTGGCCGGCGATCTTTCCGGTGCAGGCGAACGGCGTCTTCGTGCACCTGCCGGAGCCTGTCGATGCCGGGCTGCGCGCGCGCGGCTGGCTGTTCTACGACTTCATCGCCGCCGGCGGCAGCCGTTTCATGTGCGGCTGGGATACCGCGCCGGAGACGGTCGATCGCCTGCTCGCCGACATCCGCGAACTGGCGGCGGGCGGCGAATGAGCGACTGGCGTTTCTGTCCGCGTTGCGCCGCGAGGCTCGTCGCCGGCGACGAGGGCGGCCGCCGGCGGCAGGTCTGTGAGGCCGGCTGCGGCTTCGTCCATTGGGACAATCCGGCGCCGGTGCTGGCGGCGCTGGTCGAGTACGAAGGCCGCATCCTGCTCGCCCGCAACCGTGCCTGGGCGCCCGGCGCCTTCGGCCTGATCACCGGCTTCCTCGAACGCGACGAGGATCCGGCCGCCGGCGTCGCGCGCGAAGTGCGCGAGGAACTGGGCCTGAGCAGCGGCGCGGCGACGCTGATCGGCGTCTATCCCTTCGCGCGCCGGCACGAGGTGCTCATCGCCTACCACCTGCCGGCGCACGGCGAGATCCGGCTCAACGAGGAACTCGCCGAGTTCCGGCTGATTGCTCGCGAGAAGCTCAAGCCCTGGGACTTCGGCACCGGGCTGGCGGTCCGCGACTGGCTCGCGTCGCCACTTCGATGAGCGTCCGTGCCGCCGTCGCCAACGCAGGCGGCCGTACTGCCGTTGCCGCGGGTGCTCGGGCGGTGGCCGCGAAGCCGCTGCCCGACTTGCAGCCGGCGCTTCGCCGGCGCGCTTCACCGCTGCCGGCGTTCGCCGCGCTGCTCCTCGCCCTGCTGCTCGGCGCCACGGCGATGCCGGGGCTCGCACGCGAGGCCACGCCCGACGCGTGGCGGATCGTCGGCGAGATCCTGCGCCAGGGCGGGCCGCCAGCGCCCGATCGGCGCCGGCAGCGGGCGGCCGAGTCGAAGGTCGAGGCCGCTGAAATGTGGGATGCCGTGCTGACGCGAATCATCAAGCACGTCGCGGCCGAGTCGGAAGACGCCGCCCGGCGGCAGCGCTTCCTGCTCGTCCTGCTCAGCGGTCGCCATGACGGGGTCGCGTTGCTGGCGAGCGAGGCGCCGGTCCCCGAACCGTTGCGCGCGCTGTTCCTGTCGAGCTGGGAGCGGCTGGCGCCGGAGTTGCGCCATCTGGCGAAGGATCTCGATCGCCAGGCGGCAAGATCGTTGCGCGCACTGATCGACGCCGGTGATGCGCTGCAGGCGGCGCCGGCGCTCGGCGAGGCGTTCGGTTTGCGGGTGACGCCGCAGGCGCTGCGCGAGCTGGCCCGTCTGATCCTGCCAGCCGGCGCCGGCGATCCGCTCGCCTACGACCTCGCGCTCGACCCGGATCTGCGCCTGCTCTTCGGCTTCGGCGCGCCGCTGCCGCCAGCGCGGCGGAGCCCGCTGCTCGGTGCCAGCCCGCCGGCAGCCCGGGCTGGCGGCCATTGGCTCATGGCCACGGCCCATGCTGCGCCGGTGGCGGTGGCGGCGCCGGCGATCGACGCGGAGACGGCGGCGCTGGTGCAACGGCTGAACAACTGGTTACCGACACGGAGCGATCTGGCGGAGTACCTGCCGGCGATGCGGACGCTGTTGCAGCGCACCGCCGACGCCACGCTGCAACAGCGAGAGACCGCCGGACGGGCGATCGAGCCGCCGTTTCATGGGCTCTACCACCACCTGGTCCTCGCCACTGCCTGGCAGGAGAGCTGCTGGCGCCAGTTCGTCTTCCGCCAGGGGAAAGTGCAGCCGATCCAGTCGGGGATCGGCGCCGTCGGCTTGATGCAGGTCTATCCGCGCGTCTGGCGGGGCTTCTATGACGTTGCCGGGTTGCACGGCGATGTCGGCTACAACGGCCGCGCGGGCGCCGAGATTCTGCACCACTACCTGCGCGACTATGCGCTGGCGAGAGCCGAGCAGCCCGACGCTGCCGATGTCGACGACCTGGCACGGGGCACCTACGCCGTCTACAACGGCGGGCCGGGACACCTCACGCGCTTTCGGCAGCCGAAGCAGCGCGCCGATCTGCGCCAGATCGACGAATCCTTCTTCCAGAAATACCTGGCGGTGAAGGAGGGCAAGGAACTGGAAGTCGGCAAGTGCCTCGGTGGCGCCGATCGGCGCGGCGGGAAGTGAGCGGGCCGCGGGGGGCGTGCGCCCGGTGGCCTCTTTCGGAGCTGCGTCCGTCCTTGCGTCGGGCCTGGCTGGTGGCGGTTGAAGGTGCCAGGGATCGCCCCCATGGAGCAGGAGCTGCCGCCCTGCGCTCGTCACGGCCGCAGGCGTGGCTGCCGTTCGCCGAATGAAGAAAGGCCGGCAACCCGAGGGTGCCGGCCTTTTCGCTGCGAACTGCGATCAGGAACGCTGCTTGCGGCGCAGGCCTGCGACACCCGCCAGGGCGAGGCCGGCGAGGGCCAGCGAACCCGGCTCGGGAGCGCCGGTGATCTCGCGACCGATCTTGGTCTCGACGGCGCCGGCGAAGGCGGCGAAGTCGTTGGCCGGGATGACGAAGGAACCGGCGC
Source organism: Candidatus Accumulibacter adjunctus (assembly GCA_000585015.1). GTDB lineage: Bacteria > Pseudomonadota > Gammaproteobacteria > Burkholderiales > Rhodocyclaceae > Accumulibacter > Accumulibacter adjunctus. Next base: position 172,149 of record JFAX01000004.1, read on the forward strand.
CGCCCTGGATGTTGGCGACGTACCATGCGGCAAGACCGGCGCCGCCGATCGGCAGACCGTTGATCGCGTTGACGCCGCCGGCGAGGGCGCTGTTGCGAGCCGTCGCGGTATTGGCGCCGTCGTTCTCTTCGCCGTCACCCGAAACGTCGATGACCTGGCGGCCGGTAAAACTGTTGTTGAACAGCGGAGCGGCAAAGTTGATCGCGCTGCCCGGAGCGGTCAGGCCGGAGAACGAGCGGGTCGTGGCGTTGACGGCCGCGGCGAAGGCGTTGGCGTCGGCAGCCGTCTGCAGGTGCGTCCAGCCGACCTTGACCGCTTGCTCGTTCGCGCTCGACCACTCGATGAAGGTCACGGCGATGCCCTTGCCACCGGTGAAGTTCTCGATCAGGTTCTGAATGCTGGCGCTCTGGAAGGCCTGCACGTAGCCACCCTTCTGCAGAGCGTACTCGTTGGCGTCGACGCTACCCGAAACGTCGATCAGGAGAGCCAGTTCGACGGCGACGTCGGTGGCTTGGGCGGCCGGCATGTAGGCGGCGCTGACTGCAACGGCCGCGACGGCCAGTGCCTTGCTGATTTTGTTCATGTTGTCCTCACTTGAGTTGGTTGGTTCGGGAAGAACATTTCGTCCCGTGATCTCTTCAAGCAGAAACCGTGCCAACCATCGAGCGAGTCAATCAAGAAACGGATTTAGAAGCTTTTCCCACTCCGGAATGGGCTTTCCCGGAGTCGCCGTCGCGGAGGGGTGTAAAAAGTTTCGACATCGGGCCGTGGTGCGCTGGCTGTCGCCGGAGGCTCGCGGCATGCTGCGGGAGGAAGGAGCTCCTCGTGCCGGAGCAGTGGGGAGGGGGTGGCATGGGCTCGCTGGTCCGTCCGGGCCACGACCGGCTGCGCGTGTCGGGCGATCGAGCCGTCGTTGCCGTAGGGGACATCGACCGCCACGTGCGGCTGGCCACCGCCTGGCAGGAGCGATGCTGGTGCCCGTTCGTTCGCCGTCAGGGGAAAGAGTGATTGTCCGGGCCATGCGCTGCAACCCGAAAAGCCGGTTGGTGTGGTCAATCGGCGCGAAAGGCATGTGCCGTGCAGCTCGATCGACCAGGCGATCCGCTGCTCGAACCGGGGATTCGGCTGCGTCGGTCGATCGGCGCCGTACCAATTGGCCGCTGGTTGGCGCGGCGGCTCGTGCGCCAGGGCCAGCCTCGATGGCGTGGTCGGTGCGCCCGGACTGAGCGGGAGCTGCCGGAGTCCGCAGGTCACGGCCGCAGGCGTGGCGGCCGACTGCAGAATGAAAAAGGCCGGCAACCCGAAGGTGCCGGCCTTTTCGCTGCGAACTGCGATCAGGAACGCTGCTTGCGGCGCAGGCCTGCGACACCCGCCAGGGCGAGGCCGGCGAGGGCCAGCGAACCCGGCTCAGGAGCGCCGGTGATCTCGCGACCGATCTTGGTCTCGACGGCGCCGGCGAAGGCGGCGAAGTCGTTGGCCGGGATGACGAAGGAACCGGCGCCGCCCTGGATGTTGGCGACGTACCATGCGGCAAGACCGGCACCACCGATCGGCAGACCGTTGATCGCGTTGACGCCGTTGGCGAGTGCGTTGTCACGTGCCGTCGGGGTGTCGGCGCCGTCGTTCTGCTCGCCGTCGCCCGAAACGTCGATGACCTGGCGGCCGGTAAAACTGTTGGTGAACAGCGGGAGCGCAAAGTTGATCGCGCTGCCCGGCGCGGTCAGGCCGCTGAACTGGCGGGCCGTGCCGGCGATGGCGGCAGCAAAGGCGTTCGCGTCGGCAGCAGTCTGCAGGTGCGTCCATCCGACCGTCTGCGCTTGTTCGCCTGCGCCCGACCATTCGACGAAGGTCACGGCGATGCCCTTGCCACCGGTGAAGTTTTCGATCAGGTTCTGGATGCTGGCGCTTTGGAAGGCCTGCACGTAGCCACCCTTCTGCAGAGCGTACTCGGTGCCGTCGACGCTACCCGAGACGTCGATCAGGAGAGCCAGTTCGACGGCGACGTCGGTGGCTTGGGCGGCCGGCATGTAGGCGGCGCTCACTGCAACGGCTGCAACGGCCAGTGCCTTGCTGAGTTTTTTCATGTTGTCCTCTCTTCAGTTGGTCAGTCCGGGAAGAACGCTTCGTCCCGCGAGAAAGATAAAGCAGTTACCGTGCCAGGTTTCCGTAGACCCAGACATGTAAATGATTTAACGAGAGATAACACTTCTTCCTCGTCGTTTCTGGCGTTGTCCCGGAAAGACGATGTAAAAATTTCCGACACCTCGTGGCGACGCGGTGGGTGTGGCCGGGGACTCCGGTGACGGCGGCGAAAAAAAGAAAGCCGCTTGCGCGGCTTTCCGTCGGTGCAGGATCGGGCGGGATCGGGCGCTACTGCTCGGTGACCAGTTCGCGCCACGAGACGCGGCGGGTGTCGAGCGGCGAGGGTGCTGTCGGCACCGGCGTGCTGATGGTGCCGGGCGCGTCGGTCCGGATCAGTTCCTTGATCGTTCCGTCGACCAGGCGGATGACGCTGGGCGCACTGCTCAGGTAATCGCCGAGCCGGATGCCGGAGAGGCCGTTGGTGCCGTCGACCGGGCTGCCGCCGCTGTAGTCGAAGAAGTAGGCGAAGCTGACACCGACCGGAACGCAGGCGCCCAGCGTCGGCGTATTGGTGTTCAGCGCCAGCGTGCCGAGCTGCAGGCGCAGCTCGGTGTTGATGCGCTCGCCTGCGACCGGGAAGTCCGCATACCAGCCATCGTTGACGTCGAAGTCCACCGGATTGCTGGTGCCGAGGACGATTGGCCGGCCGGCCGTGCAGAACGGGTTGCCCGTCGGGCAGGTGGCCGAGGTGAGCGTCTGGGCGACGAAGTCGCCAGGCGGCGGCGTCGTCTGCGGCGGGCTGAGCGGCCGCGGGCTGCCGTAGTCCTCGTCGAGCAGACGGTCCTTGATGGCGTAGATCGTCTGCGTCTGCGTCGTGGCCAGGTCGTCGGTGCCGAGCAGTTGTCCGGTTCCAACGTACACGACGGCGTGCTGGCCGACCTTGCCGAGTTCCGGCCGGGTGGTGATCGGCTGTGCGACACCCGACGGATCCTTCAGCGTCGCGAGGCGCTGTGCGTCGTACACCGGCGTTGCGGGCGGGACGGCGGGCAGCGGGATGTCGCCGTTGACGTCGAAGCGCCAGAGGTTGCCGAGCTGGTCGCCACCATAGACGCGCTGCGCGGTGTTGTTGGCGTCCGGGAAGTTGGCCCAGGCGGTGATGCGCGACAGGCCGCTCGGCGTCGTGGTGTCGCCGGCACCGGTCGATATCGTGCGCAGCAGGACGCCGTCGCTCGCCCGGATGATGAAGAGGTGGCCACCGCCGTCACCCGGCGAGAGGTTGTTGTATCCGGATGTGACCAACACCACCCAGGTGCCGTCCTTGAGCTTCGTGATCACCGGGTTGCCGTAGCTGTAGCCGAGGTCGCTGTGGGTGAATTCCCACAAGGCTTTCGGCGCCGCCGGGTTGGTGATGTCGAGCGCGTAGTAGCCGCGGCCACCGTTGTTCAGGCCGCCGACGAGGATCGTCTTCCAGACGGTCGGCAACGACCCGGACGCGGGCGTCGCACAGTCACTGACGCAGACGTCGCCGACCACCGGCGTGCCATCGACGGTGAACTGGTGCACGTTCTGCGCCCCGTAGTTCTTGTCGGCGAGCTTGAACAGGCGCGAGAGGACCGCGCCCGGCACGTAGGCCCACGCCTCCTCGCCGGTGCTGGCGTCGAAGGCGTGCAGCATGCCGTCGTTGGCACCGACATAGACCATCGCGGTGCGGCTCTGGTTGGCGGTCTTGAAGCCGGCGTAGTTGTAGTCGACGTAGTTCCACGGCGATCCCTTGACGTACACCGCTTCCGAACCGACGATGTCGCCGAGGATGTGGGTCCTTTGCCGATAGTACTTGCCGAGGTCGGCGAGCGGTCCCTCGTTGCTCTTGTCGCCACGGATGAAGTTGAGCAGGTTCTCGCCTTCGGCGCTGGCCTTCGCCGTGCTCGTCAGGCAGGTCGTGCCGATGCTGCAGAGCTGGGTCAGGGTATCGATGTGCGGCGACAGGAAATTGTTCTTCTGGCTGGTGCTGAGATTCGCCCAGAGGAAGAACTTCAGGTTGTCCACGCCGCTGCCGGAGCTGTTGCCGCCGGACTCGAACAGGTAGATCGTGCGCGCGGTATGCGTTCCCGCGGAGACCTTGGTGTCGAGCTGTGCCTGCGCCGACCAGGCCGGGGTGCTCGAGATGGCGCCGGTCGTGCCGTCGATCGTCCGCTTGACGATGTCGCCCGACCACTCGCCAACGCGGAAAGAGACCTCGAAAATCTCGTTGCTGCCGGCCGCGAGATTCGCGGTGGTCACGGTCACGGCGGCGAGGGCGCCGTCGCGGACGGTGACCGTCTGCAGCGCGCCGCTGATGCCGGCGGCGAGCGACGATGGGTCGGTCGCGCTGAAGTAGGTGCCGCGGCCATTGACCGCAGCATGCCAGAGGTCGTCGATGTTGCTCTGCGTGTTGCTCTCCGGCTTCGGCCAGTTGCACTCGCCGATCGTCTGCCACGGGCAGGTGCCGGTGCTCGGGTCGGCGACGAGACCGAGCTTGACGCTGTTGAAGTCGCCACTGGCAGCGGTCAGGTAGTCGGCCTGGTACTGCATCAGGCCGGAGGCGCCGAGACCGAGGGTGTAGGTGCTCATGTACTGGCGCGGATACTTGGTGTCGTTGGTGCACACGTTGTTCTGCGTCGTCACGCCGCCGGCGACGACCGGTCCGCCGGTGCAGCGATCGGGGGTCTGCGACGGGTCACGCAGGTCGGTCTTCCAGTAGTACTCGGCGACGTCGGCGAGGGTGTCCGAGGTCGGGCCGAGCGCGACGATCGGGCAGGTCGTCTGGACATAGTTGTTGGCCGAACTGGCGGGCGCGGGGGTGCAGGAAGCGACGTCGACCGGGCCCTGGGTGTCGGTGCTGCAGCTGGTGACGACGCCGGTGCCGGAGGTTCCCGGCGTACAGCTGGCGACGAACTGCGAGGTGGGCGGCGGCACCACGTACTGGCAGCTGGTCGTCAGGCCGGCGACGGTACCGGGGGTGCAGGAGGCGACGTTCGTCCAGCTGCCGACCACTGCCAGATCACGGCACTGTTGCGTGGCACTGGGGGTGCAGGTGCTGGCATTCACCCAGGGATTGGGCCAGCTCGTCTGGCATTCGCGCGAGCCGCTGACCGGCGTGCAGGACGCCACTGCCGACCACGGGGTCCACGTCGTCTGGCACTGCCGGGCGACGCCGACGCTGTAGCTCGTGGGACCCGTCGACCGCGCCACCGCGGTGCAGGAGCCGGTGTCGGTGTAACCACTCCACGCCGTGTACTGGCACTGCCTGAGCAGGGAAGAGGTGGACGAGACGGTGCAGGAAGTCGCGTCGACCCATGCATTTGGCCAGGTTGGGTTGCATTCCCTGGCGAGCGCCACGGTGTAGTTCGTTGGTCCAGGAGACTTGTTTACTGGGCTGCATGAGGCGACGTTGCTATAGCCCGACCACGCGCCATAGCCGCATTGCTGCTGGCCGGCTACAACGGTACATGAAGGCACCGGGTTCCAGCCGGTCCAGGTCGTCTGGCATTGGGTCGTTGCGTTGGCGGTGCAACTGGCGGTATTGGTGAACGTCGTCCAGACCGTCTGACACTCCACTACGGTGGTGTAGGTCGGACCCGTCGATGGCGCTACAGCACTGCAGCTCGCGACGTTCGACCAGCCGGGGTTGCCGCCTTGCCAGCTGCCGGTGTACTGGCACTGCGTCCGGTTGGCACCGGTGGTGACCTCGGTGCAGCTTCCACTGAAGGGACTGCTCCATGATCCGTAGGCGACCTGGCATTCGACCGGGCTCGTCACGCTGTAAGGCGATGCGGTCGAGGCGGGATTGGCGGTACAGCTGCTGACGTTGTTCCAGCCGGTCCAGAGGTACTGGCATTCGACGGTCGACGAACTGGTGCAGCTGCCGCTGGCGTTCGTCCACGGGGTCCACTGGTTGCTCAGGCACTCGCGCGCGAGACCGACGGTGTAGTCCGGTCCCGAAGACTGCGCTTGCGCGGTGCACGAGCTGACGTTGCTGTAGCCCGTCCAGCTGTCGTAACGGCAATCGACGGTCGGCGATCTGGTGCAGGAGGAGGCATTCACCCACGGATTCGGCCACGTCGTCTGGCAGTCGACCGCCGTGCCGACCGTGTAGTTGGTCGGTCCAGGAGATTTCGCAACCGCGGTGCAACTGGCGGCATTCACCCACGACGGCGAGGTGTACTGGCACTGCGAGTCGGTGGTGTAGAGCCACGCCTCGCTGTCGAGACCGGGGTTGATGAGCACCGCTCCGCCGGCGGCGACCGAGCAGCTCGAAACATCGGTCCACGCGGTCTGCGGCAGAACCCGGCACTCGGTGCGATTGGTGCCGGTGGCGCCCTTGGTGAGCTGCGAACACGAGGTCGTGTCGGTCCACGCACTCCAGGTCGTGCCGGAGTTCGTCGACGTACGCTGTTGCACCTGCGTCAGACGCTGCTGCAACTGGTAGGTCTTGCTCTGCAGCTGCGCCGTCATGCTCTGCAGTTGCGCGGTGCGGGTCTGCATCTGCGTCTGCGATCGTGTCTGCAGCGTCCCGTTTCTCTGTTGCAGCGGGCCGGTTCGGCTCTGCAGCAGCATGCGTCGCCGCTGCAGTTGCGTCAGCGTGCTGGTCTGCGCCTGCGTGTAGGTGCGGCCAAGCAGTTCCGAGGTCCGGGTCTGCCATTGGCCGTCCATGCTCTGCAGGCGGGAGGTGCTTTCTTGCGGCTGCGTGAAGGTGCGTTCCTCGACGAGTGCGTCGAGGCTCTGCAGCTGGCTGCTGGTGACCTGTGCCTGCGTCGCCTGCGTCGGCGTCTGCGTTTCGGTGATCTGCGTCGTGATCCGCTGCTGCTTCCACGGGCCGCCGTCGAGTTGCGGGCGCACCTCGAGCCCCGGGCCGTCCTGGTCACCGACGGCGGTGGTGCCGTCCCACTGGAAACCGGCGCCCTGGTTCCAGTAGCCGTCGGTCGACAGCAGCGTCACGTTCGGCTGGCAGTAGAACTGCACCGGATCGACGACGCTGACGCCGTTCAGCGTGCTGCCGTTGAGGCGGCCGGCGTAGAGGCGGCCGGCGTTGGCCAGCGCGACGCGCAGCGGCGTGTTCTGGTTCGGGACGGCGGCGAAGACCTTGTCGTACCAGGCTTTCTTCTGGGTGGCGCTGAAGGTGTCGATGTTCTGGAAGTCCAGCGTCGTATTGTTGTTGATGCTCATGTAGCCGATGCGGTACGAGCTGCCAATCGGCTGGAACGACAGGCTGCTGGCGGTCTTCATCGACTGCATGCGGGTGCGGTAATAGGCCCACCAGTTGGCGTAGTTGGTCATCTCCTCGGCGTTGGTGCACGGGTCGGCGGCGCAGTCGCTGCGCGTCGCCGCCTTCGCCGGCAGCGTGACGCTCGGGGTGATGACCGTCAGCAGGTTCTCGCCGGGGGCGAGGTTGTTCGCCGGGCGGGCGAAGGCGGTCGCGCTCAGCGTCATCGTTCCGCTCTGCGTCAGGACCGGCGTCGCGCTGCTGAGGCCCGGCGCGCTGATCGTCACCGTGTCGCCGACGGCGACGGCGCGGTAGCCGACGACCTGGCACGGCGAGACCAGCGTGAAGCTGCAGGCGTTGATCGCGCTCTCGATGTAGCCGGCGAGCAGCGCCGGACTGCTCGTCGCCGGCGTCGCCGCCGAGAGGATCTGCTGGCCGCCGACGGTGATGCTGCTGACCGAGGTGCTGCTGCTGCCGCTGATGGTGAGGACGCTGGCGCGCGGCGCCGGCATGCGCGGGAAGTTGTACGGGATGTTGGTCGGCGTCGCCGGTGGCCCCGGGTTGGGATCGATCTGCGTCGCCTGGCAGGCGCCGGCGGTGGGTGTCGCGGCGGTGGCATCGGCGGCCGTGCGGCACCAGCGCAAGCGCGCCGCGACCGGATAGGTGGCGCTCGGCGCGGTGGCGGCGACACAGGTCTTCATGCTCTGGTTGGTGCAGTACTCGCCGGCCACCGTCGTGTAGTAGTAAGCGATGCCGATCAGGTTGCTGCGCCCGGTGCTCTGGACGCCGTAGCCGTCATCCTTGACCGAGGTCCAGGCGCTGCTGTTGGCCGAGGTCTGGCTGGGGTAGGTGGTGGTGTCGGGCGCACCGCTGGCGTCGAAGTACTTCGGCGGCAGGTAGGTGACCGCCGGATTGTAGGCGAGGCCGTTGAAGCCGGCGTTCTTCGCCTGGTGGAGACCGGCGGCGAGGCCCGCCCAGTCGGGCAGGTAGTCCCAGTCCATGCTGCCCGAGTCGTCGAGGACGAAGAGGATGTTCGGTGCGATCTCGACCGAGGAGGCGCCCGAGATCGGCGAGTTGGCGAGTTGCGTCGGCGCTGCCACGACGTTGCCGCCGAGCATCAGCATGCTCAGCAGGGCGATCGAGCGGATGGTGCGGATGGCGGCGGTCATGGCAAGCTCCTCGTGAAACCCCCTGCGGCTACAGGGCAACGATGGTCTGGATGTAGGCGACGGTGCGGCGCGGGCCTGCGATGCGCGTCGTGATGCGGTAGTAGACGCGGTTGTTGCCGATCGGCGCGAGGCCGCCGGCACTCTGGCTGCCGCCGGTGTTGGTGCTCGCCGGCTCGCGCGCGCAGTTGGCGAGATGCGGCGCACCGGTCGTCGCGCACAGGCGGTGGACGATGTACTGGACGGTGTTGCCGGCGGCATCGGTGCCGCCGGCGCTCGGCGTCACGCCGCCGGCTACCACGGCGGCCCAGTAGGCATCCCACGACTGACCGGCGGCCGGCGAACGGTTGGGGTTGAGGCCGTCGGCGACATAGCCGGTAGCATCGTTGTGCAGGTCCGGGTCGCCCAGCCCGCTGTTCGGTTGCAGCCAGTTGGTCAGCGCCAGTTCGGTGCTGCGCTCGCCGGCCTGCACTGCGGTCTGGTGGAACGACAGGTTGCCGGCGACGAGGTTGGCGGTATCGACCGAGCGGACGAGGGCGACGCCGGCGAGCGTCAGTGCGACGAGGACGATCAGCGCGACGAGCAGGACGACACCCTGCTGCCGGTTGTTGCGGGCCGCCGCCAGACGATGGCGCGACGGATCGAGGGGCATCAACATGTGGCCATCCAGGGCAGGTTGCGAATCGGGATCACGGTCTCGAAGGTCCGGTAACGGTAGTTCTGCCAGTTGGTGCGTGCGCTGAGGTTGATCGCCACGCCGCCGCTGCCGGCCCACAGCGGCGCCTGTTGCGTGAGCTGATCGCGGTCGACCTGGCTGTTGCGGGCGACGACGACGATGCGCAGCGCCGAGGTTCGCGCCCAACTGCAAGCGAGGGTGTCCTGATTCGGCGGGCTGGGCTGTTGCGGCGTCACCTGGTCCCAGGTGTCGACGCCGCTGGTGGCGGTCGACGCGTGTCCATACTGCGCGCGCAGCGCGGCGACGTTGTTGACGATCGGCACCCAGTTGGCGCTGCAGGTGCCGTCGGTGGCGGTGCAGGCGGCGCCACAGTTGGCCGCCAGGTAGTCGCAGACGGTGAGGTTGCCGGCGCGCACCGCATAGGCGAGGATGCGCGGGTTCTGGCCGAGGTTGAACAGCGTCCCGCCGTCGACGGCACCGCTGCTGGGCACGGTGATGACCGGCGGCGTCACCGCGGTCACCGTCGCCAGGGTCAGCGCGCAACCGACCGTCGGCGCCGAAGGGCCGGCGATGACCCGGTCATTGTTGGCGAAGGAGCCGGCCGTCTGCAGCCCGAGCTGCAGGCCCATGACGGCGGTGACGACGTCGCCTTCGGGCGAGCCATTGCCGCTGCCGAAGGTGATCAGCAGCGTGTCGCTGTTGGCGTCGCCGGCAGGGACGTCGGTCGTCGGCGGATTGATCACCACCGGTGCGAGCTGCGCCAGCGTGCGACTTGCCGGTGCCGGCAGGGTGAGCGGGCAGCCGAGCGCATTCAGCGCGTTGAAGCCGAAGCCGGCCTGCCGGATGTCGCGTTGCAGCGTGTACAGCGCCATCGCGCCGCTGCCCTGGGCGTCGCCGGTGCCGGTCGTCGAACGACGCTGTCCTTCGGCGGTCGCGAAGACCTGCAGCATGATGATCATGCCGATCATGCCGATGACCATGGCGACCATCACCTCGACGAGCGTGAAGCCGCGGGCGGTGGGGTGCTGCAGCGGGGGCGCGGGCGTTTTCATGCGGGATCAGGGGTTGCGCGAAATCTGCGAGACGACGACGTGACGGTGCCCGGCAGCGTTCAGCGGCATTTCCGGCGTTCGCCAGAAGAGGGTGATCACCACTTGGCCGGCGGTGGCGCCGGCCGTGTCGTCGACGGTCACCGTCGGCAGGGTGGCGACGACGCCGGACGATGCGGCGACGACGCCGGGCAGACCTTCCCTGCCGGAGACGTCGGCGAGCCAGGCATTGTAGGCCGTGCCGCCGGTCTGGAAAGCGGTCTTCAGTGCCGTCAGGTTGCCGCTGCTGGTCCACATCTGGCCGATCAGCCGGTTGGCGAGCAGCGTCGCGTCGGTCCGGTACTTGGCGTCGCTGGTGAGCTGGACGGCGGTCGCCTGCAGCGCGACGAGCGAGAGGATGCCGAGCGAGAAGATCAGGATGGCGATCAGCGCCTCGAGCAGCATGACGCCGGACTGGCCGGTGGCGGGGGGGTTGTTCGTCGCTTTCATCAGCAGGCCTGCGCGTCGCCAGCCGGCAAAGCCGGGTCACACATGCGGATCTGGCCGCCGACCGAGACCACCAGGCGCAGGCAGCGCAGCGAACCGCCGCTGGCGACACAGGTACCGCCGGTCGTGCTCGATACGTCGATCGCGACGTTCGCAGCCGGCACCGGTATCAGCCGTCCGAGGCCGTTGAAGACGAAGGCTGACTGGCCGGCGGCGACCTGCGTCTGCTGCGATCCCTCGGCGCGGTTGCGCATCTGGATGATGCGCGGTGCTGCCGTGTCGGAGGGCGCCGTCGCGCACTGTCCGGCCGGGTTGTCCATGCTGACGACCCAGTGCGGGCCAGTGGTGGCGAGGGCGCAGGTGTCGTCGATGGCGCTGACGAGCTGGAAGCGGACCGTTGCGTTGCGCCGGACGGCTTCCGCCCGGGCGAGTTGCAGGCCGTTCTGGATCGCCTCGGCCGAGCTACGGATGCGGGCGTTGCGCAGCCAGTCGCTGAAGCGGGGGACGGCCATCGCCATCAGGACGCCGAGGATGACGATGCCGACGATCAGCTCGATCAGGCTGAAGCCGCGGTGTGCGTTCAACAGCCGCCTCCCTTGCTGGTCACCCAGCAGTTGACCGGCGGCGTGCCCCAGCCACTGATGACGGCCGTGGTCTGCCGCACGTTCGCCTGGTTGACGGTGTAGGTGAAGCCGGTCATCGAACTCTTGCCGGTGGCGGTGAGCGTGTAGGTGGTGGCGGTCGCGCCCGGGCAACTGAAGTCGAAGTACGTGCTGGTCGTCGTGTCGGTCGTGTTCGGGTCGCAGGCGGGCGACATCACCGCCGGATTGCCGCCGGAGGCTGCCTGGTAGTAGAGGTGGTTGTCCTGGAAGAACTGCTCGAGGCGAACGCGTCGCTCGGCGAGTTGCGAGGTGGCATGGGTGATGCGCGAGCGGATCAGGTAGTCGTTGTAGTTCGGAATGGCGATGGCTGCCAGGATGCTGATGATCGCGACGACGATCATGACCTCGATCAGGGTGAAGCCATCTGGATTCTTCACGGCATTGAACTCCCTTGAGAATGCGAGAATGCGAGAATGCCGGGACGGCGCGGCGTCCCGGCCAACGGCTTGTATGGATGATAGCTCGTACGGCTGCCGTGACAAGGCGTGAGCGACGTGCGGTGATTTCGGGCGGACGAGTGGCGGCGATGGCGGCGCGACGGACGGTAGAATCCAGCTTCCGCCGGCTTCGGCATCCTCCGTCCTGCCTGTGCTTCCGTCAACCGCAGCGATCTTCGGCAGTGCGCTGGAACACGGGCAGCGCAGCCGCCTCGGTTGGGCGCTGTTCGCCTCGTTGCTGCTGCATCTGCTGCTCTGCCAGGCGCTCGCAGTCTTCCCGTCTGCGGCCGGCAGCCGTGGGGCGCGGCCGTTGGCGGGGATGCCGGCGACCCTGCGCGTGCCGCCGGCGCCGGCCACTGCAACGAGTGCCCAGGCGATGGCAATGGATCAGTCGCCGCCGCCAGAGGTGCCGGCTGCCGCGGTGTCGGCGGCGGCAGCGCCAGGTGAGGCAGCCGCTTCGCCTGCGCCGGCGGAGCGCCCGCCGGTGGCGGCCGAGCCGGCACTCGCCGCCGTCGGCGAGCGCCGGCTGCTGGCGGAGCGGCCGCCGTATCTGGCGGTCGCCCTGTCTGCGCCGCCGCTGGCAGAAACCTGGTATTTCCCGCGCCGCGAGCTGACGCTGCCGCCCGTGCTGCAGGACGAGCCATCGTTGCGGCCGCCGCCCGGCGGCAGCCCGGCGCGCGGCGGGCGCGTCCGGCTGCGCGTCCTGATCGCCGCCGATGGCGCGGTCGATCGTGTCGAGGTGCTCGGCAGCGGCGTGCCCGCCGCGGTCAGCGACGCCGCGCAGGCCGCTTTCGCCGGCTTGCGTTTTCGTCCGGGCGAGATCGAGGGCGTCGCCGTGCGCAGCCAGGCACACTTCGAGCTCGACTTCGATGAGTCTACTGCCGGCAGCAGCCATGCCAGCGATCGTTTCAGCTTGCGGCCGGCCGCGCCACGCGCCAGCGCGGCGTCGCAGACGTCCGGCAGCGGGCGGTGAGCGGTCGCCGCTGGCGCTTCAGGTCTGCAGTTCGCGCGGCAGGGCGAAGGTGACGTTCTCCTCGCTGCCGGCGAGCTGGTCGACACGATCCGCTTCGCCGGCCGACAGGCGCTCGACGACGCGGTCGACGAGGACTTCCGGTGCCGAGGCGCCGGCGGTGACACCGATGCGGCTGGCGCCGGCGAGCCAGCCTGGATCGATCTGTCCGGCTTCATCGATCAGGTAGGCGCGGGCGCCGGCGAGTTCGGCGACCTCGCGCAGGCGGTTCGAGTTGGAACTCGAGGGGCTGCCGACGACGAGGACGACCTCGCTCTGGCCCGCCAGCTGCTTGACTGCATCCTGGCGGTTCTGCGTCGCGTAGCAGATGTCGTCCTTCTTCGGCCCGACGATCTCCGGGAAGCGCTCCTTGAGCGCGGCGACGACCTGTGCGGCGTCGTCGACCGAGAGCGTCGTCTGCGTCACGTAGGCGAGCCGTGCCGGAGTCTGGACGGCGAGTTCCCGGACGTCGGCGACGGTTTCGACGAGGTACATGCCGTCGGCGCTCTGGCCCATCGTCCCCTCGACCTCGGGGTGGCCGCGGTGGCCGATCATGACGATCTCGCGTCCCTCGCGCCGCATCCGGGCGACCTCGACATGGACCTTGGTGACCAGCGGGCAGGTAGCGTCGAAGACCCGCAGGCCGCGTTCGGCGGCCTCCTCGATGACCGCCTTCGAGACGCCGTGTGCGCTGAAGATGACGATGCTGCCGGCGGGCACCTCGGCGAGGTGGTCGACGAAGACGGCGCCCTTGGCGCGCAGGTCGTCGCAGACGAAGCGGTTGTGCACGACTTCGTGGCGGACGTAGATCGGCGCACCGAACTTCTCGATCGCCCGTTCGACGATGGCGATCGCCCGGTCGACGCCGGCGCAGAAACCGCGTGGGTTGGCGAGCAGGATGTGCATGCGCTGGACCTCAGAGAATGGCGATGAGCTCGACCTCGAAGCGGATCGGCTTGCCGGCGAGTGGATGGTTGAAGTCGAACAGGGCGCTGCCGTCGTCGACTTCGCAGAGGAGTCCGGCGAAGCTGGCGCCGTCGGCCGCGCTGAATTCGATCAGCGAGTTCGGCCGCAGTTCGATGCCCGGCGGCAGCGCGCTGCGCGCGATGCGTTCGACCAGGCGCGGATTGTGCTCGCCGAAGGCCTCGCTCGCCGCCAGTTCGAAGACATGCCGTTCGCCGACGGCGAGACCGAGGAGGCACTCCTCGAGGGGCTCGGCAAGCTGGCCGCTGCCCATCTGCAGGGTGGCGGGCGACAGCCCGAAGGTGCTGACGTATTCGTTGCCAGCTAGGTCGGCGAGGCTGTAGTGCAGCGTCAGGTAGCTGTCACGATCGACGCTGGCGGCTGCGGGCGTGGCGGTTGGCGGCATGCGTTTTCCCGTGCGGGGTGGCGATGGAAGGGCGGCGGCACGGTGGCCGCCGCGCTCAGGGCGGGCTGCCTTGCCGCCGGGCGCTGCCGCTGGCGAACTGGTCCCAGATCATCAGTCCGGCACCGAGGCAGATCGCCGCGTCGGCGAGGTTGAACGCCGGCCAGTAGAAGCCGGCCGCGTGCCACTGGATGAAGTCGACGACGGCACCGAAGCGCAGGCGGTCGATGACGTTGCCGACGGCGCCACCGAGGATCATCGTGAGCGCCAGCGAGAGCCGGAACTCGCCGCTGTGGCGCGGCAGGATGCTGACGATCCAGGCGGCGATGGCGATCGCCAGCGCGGTGAAGAACCAGCGCTGCCAGCCGCCGGCATCGGAGAGGAAGCTGAACGCGGCGCCCGGGTTGAAGACCAGTACCCAGTTGAAGAATGGGGCGAAGTAGACGCTGTCGCCCGGCCGCAGCCAGCCGAGGACCAGCCACTTGCTGATCTGGTCGAGGACGACGACGATGCCCGCCAGCCACAGCCAGCGGTCGATGTTACGCGAAGGCACGTTCTTCGCCCGCACCGAAGAGGTTGTCGAGACAGCGGCCACAGAGCCCGGGGTGCTCGGCATGCCTGCCGACGTCGGCGCGCACGTGCCAGCAGCGTTCGCACTTGGCGTGCGGCAGCGGCGCGCAGACCAGTTCCTCCCGGCTGTCGTGCACCAGCGCCGTCTGCGAGCAGATGAGGACGAAGCGCAGGTCGTCGCCGAGCGCCGCCAGGGTGTCGTACTTCTCGCCCGCGCAGTGGATACGCACCTCGGCCTGCAGCGACGAGCCGATGCGGCCGGCGATGCGCAATTCCTCGAGGGCGCGCATGACCTCGGCACGGTAGCCGCGCAGGCGGCGCCACTTGTCGACCAGTTCCGCTTCGTCGGCGGGCGCCGGCAGCGGTTGCCAGGTGTGCAGCATCACCGAGTCGCGGCGATCCGTGCTCTGCAATTGCCAGATTTCCTCGGCGGTGAAACAGAGCACCGGCGCCATCAGCTTGAGCAGACACTGCAGGATGTGCCACAGCGCGCCCTGCGCCGAGCGGCGGGCGTGCGAAGCGGCGGCCGTGGTGTACAGGCGGTCCTTGAGGATGTCGAGGTAGAAGCCGCCGAGATCCTC
Source organism: Candidatus Accumulibacter adjunctus (assembly GCA_000585015.1). Classification (GTDB taxonomy): domain Bacteria; phylum Pseudomonadota; class Gammaproteobacteria; order Burkholderiales; family Rhodocyclaceae; genus Accumulibacter; species Accumulibacter adjunctus. Next base: position 187,475 of record JFAX01000004.1, read on the forward strand.
GGAACAGAAGGTCTGCAGCGCCTGCATGACGCGATGGAATTCGAAGCGCTCGTAGTCGGCCTCGCACTGGGCCTGCAACTGCCGGGTCATTGCCAGTGCGTAACGGTCGATCTCCAGCCACTGCCCGATTGCCGGCATGTCTTGCGTGGGGTCGAAGTCGGCGGTGTTGGCGAGCAGGAAGCGCAAGGTGTTGCGGATGCGGCGGTAGCTTTCGACGACGCGCTTGAGGATCTCGTCGGAGATCGACAGTTCACCCGAATAGTCGGTCGCCGCCACCCACAGGCGCAGGATCTCGGCGCCGAGGGTATCGGCGATCTTCTGCGGGGCGATGACGTTGCCCTTCGACTTCGACATCTTGAGGCCCTTGCCGTCGACGACGAAGCCGTGCGTCAGCAGGGCGTTGTAGGGCGCGCGTCCGTCGATTGCGCAGCCGATCAGCAGCGAGCTCTGGAACCAGCCGCGGTGCTGGTCGGAGCCTTCGAGGTAGAGATCGGCCGGATAGGCGAGTTCGTCGCGGTGCGAGCCGCGCAGGACGCTCGAGTGGGTCGATCCGGAGTCGAACCAGACGTCGAGCGTGTCGCTCATCTTGCGGTAGTGCGCGGCTTCGCTGCCGAGCAGCTCGGCCGGGTCGAGGGCGAACCAGGCTTCGATGCCGGCTCGTTCGACGCGTTGCGCGACGGCTTCGATCAGCTCGGCGGTGCGCGGATGCAGGGCGCCGCTCTCGCGGTGCAGGAAGAAGGGCAGCGGCACGCCCCAGTTGCGCTGCCGCGAGACGCACCAGTCCGGTCGCGTGCGCATCATCGCCTCGAGCCGGGCGCGTCCCCAGCTGGGGAAGAACTGCGTCTCGTCGACCGCGCGTTCGGCGCGCCAGCGCAGCGTCGGCTCCTCGTCGCCGGTGTGTGTCGGCGAAGACGGCGGGGCCGGCGGGCGGTGCTCCATGCCGATGAACCACTGCGTCGTGGCGCGAAAGATGATCGGCGTCTTGTGGCGCCAGCAGTGCGGATAACTGTGGCGGATGCTTTCCGAGTGCAGCAGGCGGCCGCTGCCGGCGAGCTCGTCGACGACCAGCGGGTTGGCTTCCCAGACCGACCGGCCACTGAGTTCGCCGTTGCCGAGGGGCGGTGTCCCGGCAACGAAGCGGCCATCGTCGGCAACCGGATTGTTCATCGGCAGGCCGTAGAGCTTGCCGATCAGGTAGTCGTCGGTGCCGTGCGCCGGTGCCGTGTGGACCAGTCCGGTGCCGGCCTCGAGGGTGACGTGGCGGCCGCAGATCAGCGCCACGTCGCGCGCCTGGAAGGGGTGCCGGAGCAGCAGGTGCTCGAGCGCGGCGCCGCTCGCCGAGCCGATCACCGGGCCGCTGAGGCCGTAGCGCTGCAGGCATGCCGGCGCCAGTTCGCGCGCCAGGAGCAGCGCTCCCTTGCCGGTCTCGATCAGGTCGTAGACGAAATCCGGGTGGGCGCAGACCGCCTCGTTGGCGGGCAGCGTCCACGGCGTCGTCGTCCAGATGACGGCGAAGGCCGGTCCGCGCAGGTGCGTCAGGCCGCAGGCACGGGCCAGTCTGGCAGCGTGGTTGGGGTGCACTTCGAAAGCGACGTCGATCGCCAGCGAGCTCTTGTCCTCATATTCCACCTCGGCCTCGGCGAGTGCCGAGCCGCAGTCGAGGCACCAGTTGACCGGTTTCAGCCCCTGGTAGAGGTAACCCTGGTCGAGGATGCGCCCGAGGGCGCGGATCTCGTCGGCCTCGGTCTTGAACTCCATCGTCAGATAGGGCTGCTGCCACGCGCCAAGGACGCCGAGGCGGATGAAGTCCCTCTTCTGACGCTCGATCTGTTCGCCGGCGAAGGCGCGGCAGAGTGCGCGCACGCGGTCGGCCGGGAGGTGCTTGCCATGCAGCTTCTCGATCTGGTGTTCGATCGGCAGGCCGTGGCAGTCCCAGCCGGGGACGTAGGGTGCATCAAAGCCGGCGAGCGTGCGGGCGCGGACGATGATGTCCTTGAGGATCTTGTTCACCGCGTGGCCGATGTGGATGTCGCCGTTGGCGTAGGGCGGCCCGTCGTGCAGGACGAAGCGCGGGCGGCCCCGCGACACCTCGCGGATGCGCTCGTAGAGACCGGATTCCTGCCATTCGGCGACCCATTGCGGTTCGCGTCGGGCGAGGTCGCCGCGCATCGGGAACGGCGTGTCGGTGAGGTTGAGGGTCTTCCTGTAGTCGGCCATGCGGGTTCTCACAACTGGAAATGGGCCTTGACGGCGGCAACGTCGCTGGCGATCTGGGCGCGCAGCGCGGCGAAGTCGGGGAATTTCATCTCGTCGCGCAGCTTGTGCAGGAAACGGACGCTGAGGTGGGCGCCATAGATGTCGGCGCTGAAATCGAGCAGATGGACCTCGAGCAGGGGCCGCGTCACCTGGTTGGCGCTCGGCCGGTAGCCGAGGTTGGCGGCGCCCCGGTGCGGTCCGCCGGGCAGCCCGCGCACCTCGACGGCAAAGACCCCGCGCAACGGTGGGCGCTCGTGCTTGATGCGGATGTTGGCGGTGTGGAAGCCGAGCTGGCGTCCGATGCCGTCACCGCGGACGACGCGGCCGTCGATCGCGTAGGGGCGGCCGAGCAGCCGCGCCGCGTGTTCGATCCGTCCGGCCTGCAGCGCGTCGCGCACCGCCGAACTGGACGCGCGCTCGCCATCGAGGGTGACGCTTTCCATGGCCTCGACGCGGAAGCCGAGCCGCGCGCCGGCGGCGCGGAGCAGTGCGAAGTCTCCACTGCGGCCGGCGCCGAAGCGGAAATCGTCGCCGACGATCAGCAGCCGCACACGCAGTGCGCCGAAGAGGATCCGCTCGATGAAATCGGCTGCAGTCAACGAGGCGAAGGCAGCGTTGAAATGGCAGACATGCACCAGGTCGACACCATCGTCGGCGAGCAGTTCGAGCTTCTCGCGCAG
>JFAX01000004.1:190495-228133 GCA_000585015.1 Candidatus Accumulibacter adjunctus
TTGCCTATGGTGAGGACGGTGGCGCTGGGCGCTGTCTGTGAAAATCCGCGATAGACGAGCATCGGGCGCGAACGGGAGCGGACAAAACGTGCGATTATAACCGGCCTGCTGCCGCGCCGGCTGGCGCCGGCGGCCTTTTTCCTCGTCTGTCGCGGTGATGAACATCGGCAATTGCTACCATTGTGGCCAGGCCATTCCGGCGGGCGTCGACCTCGCCACGCGCATCGACGGAGCGCCGCGCGCGATGTGCTGTGGCGGCTGCCAGGCGGTGGCGCAGGCGATCGTCGACAATGGCCTCGGCGACTACTACCGCACCCGCGATGCGTTGCCCGACGCGCCGCGCGAGGCGATGCCGGCAATCGTCGACGGGCTGCAGCTCTACGACCATGCCGATTTCCAGAAGAGCTTCGTCCGCGTGCTGCCCGATGAGGCCGGCGGGGGCGAGCGTGAAGCGTCGCTGATCCTCGAGGGGATCACCTGTTCGGCGTGCATCTGGCTCAACGAGCAGCACCTGTCGCGACTCGCCGGCGTGACCGCGGTGGAGATCAATTACGCCACGCGCCGCGCGCGCGTCCGTTGGGACGAGCGGCGGATCCGGCTGTCCGGGATCCTGGCGGCGATCGCCACCATCGGCTACCGTGCCTATCCCTACGATCCGGCGAAGAGCGAGGAACTCGCGCGCGACGAGCGGCGCCGCGCCCTGTGGCGGGTGTTCGTCGCCGGCTTCGGCATGATGCAGGTGATGATGTACGCCGTGCCGGTCTACCTGGCGGGCGAGGGCGAGATGACGCCGGCGGTCGAACAGCTGATGCGCTGGGCCAGCCTGACGCTGACGCTGCCGGTGGTCTTCTATTCGGCGGCGCCCTTCTTCACCAACGCCTGGCGCGACCTGCGACTGCGCCGTGCCGGCATGGACGTGCCGGTCGCGCTGGGCGTCGGCGCCGCCTTCCTGGCGAGCGTCTGGGCGACGCTGACGGCGAGCGGCGAGGTCTATTTCGATTCGGTGACGATGTTCGTCTTCTTCCTGCTGAGCGGGCGTTTCCTCGAAATGACTGCCCGCCAGCGGGCAGTCAGCACCACCGAGGCGCTCGCCCGGCTGATGCCGGCGGTCGCCACCCGGCTGCCGGAATACCCGGCCGGGCGGCAGCAGGAACAGGTCCTGGTCGCCAAGCTGCAGCCCGGTGAAGTGGTGCTCGTGCGTGCCGGCGAGACGATTCCGGCCGATGGCAAGGTACTGGAGGGCGAGAGCAGTGCCAACGAGTCGCTGCTCACCGGCGAGAGTGCGCCGGTCGACAAGCGTCCGGGATCGGCGGTGACCGGTGGCGCGCTCAATGTCGAGAGCCCGCTGCTGGTCGAGGTGACGCGGGTGGGTGAGGCGACGCGGCTGTCGGCGATCATCCGCCTGATGGAGCGGGCGGCGACGGCCAAGCCGCGGATCGTCGAGCTGGCCGATCGCATCGCCAGCCTCTTCATCATCGCGCTGCTCTTCCTGGCCGCGGCGGTGGCGATCGCCTGGTCGTTGATCGATCCGCGACAGGCGCTGTGGATCACCGTTTCGGTCCTCGTTGTCACCTGCCCGTGCGCGCTGTCGCTGGCGACGCCGGTGGCGCTGACCGTTGCCAGTGGCGCCATGGCGCGCGCCGGCCTGCTGGTCACCCGCAGCCATGCCGTCGAGACGCTGGCGCGGGCGAGCCACTTCGTCCTCGACAAGACCGGTACGCTGACCACCGGCGCGATGCGCGTGCTGCAAGTGCTGCCGCTCGCCGAAGACACTGCCGATTCGTGCCTGTGCCTGGCGGCGGCGCTCGAACAGGCCTCGGAGCACCCGCTCGGCAGGGCCCTGCGCGAGGCGGCGGCCGGCCGCCCGTTGCCGGCCGTCGAGGCGCCGGGCAACGAGCCGGGTTGCGGCGTGACGGCGGTCCTTGGCGGCCGCCGCCTGCGCCTCGGCCGGCCGGCGTATGTGCACGCGCTGCACGGCCGGCCGCTGCCGGAGCCGGCGAACGCCGTTCTGGCCAGTGGCGACACGGTGATCGCCCTCGGCGACGAGGGTGGCTGGATCGCTCTCTTTCGCCTCGGCGACGACGTGCGACCGGAAGCCGCCGCGTTGCTCGCCGATCTGCGGGCCAGCGGCCGGCGGGTGGTGCTGTTGACCGGCGACTGCGAGCCGGTTGCCCGGCGCGTCGCGCGCGGTCTGGCGATCGACGAGGTGGTGGCGGATGCGTCGCCGCAGGCGAAGCAGGAGCACGTGCGTCGCCTGCAGGCTGCTGGCGCGGTCGTCGCGATGGTCGGCGACGGGGTGAACGACGCGCCTGTCCTGGCGCAGGCGCAGGTCTCGGTGGCCATGGGCGGTGGTTCGGAACTGGCGCGCACGCAGGCGGATCTGGTGCTGCTGTCGGAGAACCTCGACCACCTGCGCCGTGGCATCCGGGTGTCGCGCCGTGCGCTGCGCGTCATCCGGCAGAACCTCTGGTGGTCGTTCGCCTACAATTTCGTCGTCCTGCCGCTGGCGATGGTCGGTTTGGTCACGCCATGGATGGCGGGCATCGGCATGTCCGGCAGTTCGTTGCTGGTGGTGGCGAATTCGTTGCGGCTGCAGAAAGCTGGTGGCATCTGATCGCCGATGGAAACCCTCTACCTGTTGATCCCGCTGTCGGTCGCGCTCGTCTTCCTGATCGCGCTGGCCTTCTGGTGGTCGTTGCGCAGCGGACAGTTCGACGACATGGAGGGCCCGGCCTACCGCATCCTGATGGATGACGACCGCTCGCCGCCGGCGGAGCGCGCCGGCGACGGACGGCCAGGCGGGTCGCCGACCGATCTGCGCGACTCTTGACGCAGGTCAATACAGTCCCCCGTCAGGCGGGGATAATGCGCCGGTCGCTGGTGCAGGTGCTTCGGCATTTGCCGCCCGGCGCGTCCAGGGATGTTTCTCTGTTGGGGTTTCGGGTGCGTTTCGGCGCACCCATTTTTTTGCCCGCAGGCGCCGTACGCGCGTGCGCCGCGGTTGATCTGTGTCAAATTTGACGCCAGCGGGTTAGAATAGCATCCGTTTATTCAGTGCCCGGGACAAGGGCATTCAGGGCGGTGAAAACCGGTTTTCTTGATCAGGAACGAGGTGAGTCCATGTCGGAAACTCAGTCAACATACAACTACAAGGTGGTGCGGCAGTTTGCCATAATGACCGTCATCTGGGGGATTGTCGGGATGCTGGTGGGGGTGATCATCGCCGCCCAGCTGGTCTGGCCCGAACTCAACCTGGGTTTCCTGCACTTCGGGCGCCTGCGGCCGCTGCATACCAACGCCGTGATCTTCGCCTTCGGCGGCAGCGCGCTGTTCGCCACCTCGTACTACGTCGTGCAGCGGACGTGCCACACGCGCCTGTTCTCCGACGGACTGGCGGCGTTTACCTTCTGGGGTTGGCAAGTGGTGATCGTTCTTGCCGCCGTGACGCTGCCCCTGGGGATCACCTCGGGCAAGGAGTACGCCGAACTCGAGTGGCCGATCGACATCCTGATCACGCTCGTCTGGGTGGCTTACGCAGTGGTCTTCTTCGGCACCATCGCCAAGCGCAAGGTGAGCCACATCTATGTCGCGAACTGGTTCTATGGTGGCTTCATCCTCGCCGTGGCGCTGTTGCACGTGGTCAACAGCGCCGAGATCCCGGTGACGCTGACCAAGTCGTACTCGGCCTATGCCGGTGTTCAGGATGCGATGGTGCAGTGGTGGTACGGTCACAACGCGGTCGGCTTCTTCCTCACCGCCGGCTTCCTCGGCATGATGTACTACTTCGTTCCGAAGCAGGCCGAGCGGCCGATCTACTCGTACCGCCTGTCGGTGGTGCACTTCTGNGCGCTGATCTTCACCTACATGTGGGCTGGCCCGCACCACCTGCACTACACGGCGCTGCCCGACTGGACTCAGTCGGTCGGCATGCTGTTCTCGCTGATCCTCCTGGCGCCATCGTGGGGCGGCATGATCAACGGTGTCATGACGCTGTCGGGCGCCTGGCACAAGCTGCGCGACGATCCGATCCTGAAGTTCCTGATCACCTCGCTGTCCTTCTACGGCATGTCGACCTTCGAGGGGCCGATGATGGCGATCAAGACGGTCAATGCCCTGTCGCACTACACTGACTGGACTGTCGGCCATGTGCACTCCGGCGCGCTCGGCTGGGTGGCGATGATCTCGATCGGCTCGATCTACTACCTGATTCCGCGGCTGTTCGGCAAGAGCGAGATGTTCAGCGTCAAGCTGATCACCGTGCATTTCTGGGTGGCGACGATCGGTGTCGTGCTCTACATCGCGTCGATGTGGATCGCCGGCGTGATGCAGGGTCTCATGTGGCGCGCGGTCAATGCCGACGGCACGCTGACCTACAGCTTCGTCGAATCGGTCAAGGCATCGTATCCCTTCTGGGCGATCCGTTTCCTCGGTGGCGCTCTTTTCCTCTTCGGCATGCTGGTGATGGCCTACAACATGTTCAAGACGATCGCAGGCGGGCGGACGGTCGATGACGCACGCGTCCTGGTGCCTGCCGCCCACCACGCCTGACAAGGAAGAAGCAATGAAGATCACGCAAGATGCAATCGAACGCAGCGTTCCGTTGATGATCGTGCTGACCCTGCTGGTGGTCAGCGTCGGTGGCCTGGTGGAAATCGTTCCGCTGTACTTCCAGAAGTCCACCACCCAGCCGGTGACCGGCCTCAAGCCCTACGACCCGGTCCGCCTGACCGGGCGCGACGTCTACATTCGCGAAGGCTGCTTCCTCTGCCATTCGCAGATGATCCGTCCGTTCCGGGCCGAGACCGAGCGTTATGGCCATTACTCGGTCGCCGGCGAGTTCGTTTACGACCACCCGTTCCAGTGGGGTTCGAAGCGCACCGGCCCTGATCTGGCCCGCGTCGGCGGACGTTATTCCGACGAGTGGCACCGGGTGCACCTGATCAATCCACGGGATGTGGTTCCCGAGTCCAACATGCCCGCCTTCGCCTTCCTCGAGAAGGCGCCGGCCGACGCCAGCACCATCGAGGGGAAGATGCGCGCGCTGCGCCGGGTCGGCGTTCCCTATACCGACGAGGAGATCGCCGGCGCGAAGAAGCAACTCGAAGGCAAGAGCGAGCTCGACGCACTCATCGCCTACCTGCAGGGGATGGGCCTCGAAATGAAGAACGTCAGGTAAGCGCATGGACATCAACGATCTGCGATCCATCGTCACCGTCGTGTCCCTGCTGACTTTCCTCGGGATCGTCTGGTGGGCCTACGGCGTCAAGGGCAACAGGAAGCGCTTCGAAGAAGCAGCGATGCTGCCATTCACCGATGAGGAAGCGGATCGGGCCGAACTTGGCCAGGATCGCAACGGACAAAGGAAAGCATCATGAACGATTTCGTGAATCAGTTTTGGAACTGGTATGTCATCCTGCTCGTTCTGGCGAGCATCATCGCCTGCGGTGTGCTGCTGTGGACACAGAGCCAGCCACCGCCAGCCAAGCTCGACACGACCGGGCACGTCTGGGACGAGACGCTCGAGGAGTACAACAACCCGCTGCCCAAGTGGTGGATGTGGTTGTTCTACATCACGGTGATCTTCTCGCTGGTGTACAGCTTTCTCTACCCGACTCTCGGCAGCTTCCAGGGAATTCTCGGCTGGTCGTCGAGTGGCCAGTGGGCCAGGGAGATGGCGAAGTTCGACGAGCAGACCAAGCCGCTCTACGCCAAGTACATGCAGACCGACCTCAAGGCGCTGGCGGCCGACAACGTCGGCATGGAGACTGGCAAGCGCCTGTACCTGACCTATTGCGTCCAGTGTCACGGTGCCGACGCCAAGGGCTCGAAGGGCTTCCCGAACCTGGCGGACAACGACTGGCTGTGGGGCGGCGAGCCGGCACAGATCGTCGAGACGATCGCCGCGGGGCGCAACGGCGTCATGCCGCCACACGCGCAACTCGGCGCCGAGACGATCAAGGATCTGGCGAACTATGTCCGCTCGCTGTCGGGCCTTCCGGCTGATTCGCTGCGCGCCAGCAAGGGGCAGGAGGCTTTCAACAGCGCTGGCTGCTCCGGTTGCCACGGGCCGGACGGCAAGGGGATGCAGGCGCTCGGAGCACCCAACCTGACCGACAAGATCTGGCTCTACGGCAGTTCCGAGGCGACGATCAGCGAGACCATCACCAAGGGCCGCAACAACCAGATGCCGGCGTGGAAGGAGTTCCTCGGCGACGAGAAGGTGCATCTGCTGGCAGCCTATGTCCTCAGCCTGGGCCAGGCCGCAGGCGGCAAGTAGATCGTGACGGCTGAAGAACGGAGCGCATCGTCGCTCCGTTCTTGCATTTCCGGGCCACGACGCCGCAGGCCCTCTGGTTCGCCCCCCGCCGGTGCTGTGCCAGCGACCGGTTTTCTCGGCCAGTTGCTCGCTGCCGTTGCCGATGCGGCCGTGACTGATTCAGATCAAGTTCGCTCTCAAACCACAAGCTAATATTAGAGTTTGGTGTAATTCGGAAGTGGATCGGAGCTGAAATCATGGACCAGGCGGCAGCGAGCAAGGCCAAGGGAATTCCCATCAACGTTGACGGGCTGTACGAGAAGCATCGCACCGTTTATGCACGCAGCACCACGGGGACTTTCAACTCTTGGCGCTGGGCGATGGTCTGCTTCACGCAGGCGCTCTTCTACGGCCTCTGCTGGCTTGAATGGGGCGGCCGGCAGGCGGTTCTCTTTCACATCGAGGAGCGCCGGTTCTATGTTTTCGGCATGGTCTTCTGGCCACAGGACGTGATCTACCTGGCGATCCTGCTCGTCATCTCCGCTTACGCCCTGTTTCTGGTCACCGCCGTCGGTGGCCGTCTGTTCTGCGGCTACGCCTGCCCGCAGACGGTGTATACCGAGATCCTGATGTGGATCGAGCGCAAGATCGAGGGCGAGCGGCCAGCGCGAATGAAGCTTGACGCTCAGCCAATGAATCCGCGCAAGTTTCGTCTCAAGTTCATCAAGCACGCTCTGTGGCTGCTGATCGCGCTGTGGACCGGCATCACCTTCGTCGGCTACTTCACACCGATCAGGGAGCTGTTGCCCGCGATCGCCGGATTTGCCCTCGGACCTTGGGAGACCTTCTGGATTCTGTTCTACGCCGCTTTCCTGTACATGATGGCGGGATTCCTGCGCGAGCAGGTGTGCAAATACATGTGTCCCTATGCACGCTTCCAGGGCGTGATGTTCGACCCCGACACGCTGATCATCAGCTATGACACCGAGCGCGGCGAGCCGCGCGGTGCGCGCCGGAAGGCGGGAGCGGCGAAGTCGGCACCTCTCGGCGACTGCGTGGACTGCAGCATCTGCGTGCAGGTCTGTCCGACGGGGATCGACATCCGCAATGGCCTGCAGCTCGAGTGCATCGCCTGCGCCGCGTGCATCGACGCCTGCGACCAGGTGATGGACAAGGTCGGCTCAGCGCGCGGCCTGATTCGTTACTCGACCGAGAACGCCATGGCGCAGCATTACACGGCGCGGCAGATGGCGGGGCACCTGTTGCGGCCGCGAACACTGCTGTACGCGAGCGTCCTGGTGGCGATCATCGTCGCGACGACCTGGAGCCTGTTGCATCGTGTGCCGCTGAAGGTCGATGTGCTGCGTGACCGTTCGACCCTCTCGCGCGAGGCCGACGACGGACGCACGGAAAACGTGTTCAGCCTGCACATTTCGAATACCGATGAAGCCGCTCACCGTTACGCGGTCGGCGTCAGCGGGCTGGAGGGAATCGAGATTGCCGGCGAGCAGAGCGTCGAGGTGCCGGCGGCGGCGTCGAAGACCTTTCTGCTGTCGGTACGCGCCGAGCCGGGCGTCGGCAAGAAGGGGTCGAACGTCGTTTACTTCGAGGTTCGCGCCGACGATGATCCGCAGATCGCCGTGCGCGAGAAGACGAGTTTCTTCCAGCCATGAGCAAGCCAGTCAACTCCCCGGTAACGCCGTGGTACCGGCAACCGTGGCCATGGCTGCTGATGCTCGGGCCGTTGGTGGTCGTCGTAGCCGGTCTGGCGACTGCCTATCTGGCGGTGGTCAGCGACGACGGGCTGGTCGTCGATGACTACTACAAGGAGGGGCTCGGGATCAATCAGCGTACGGCTCGTGACCAGCGAGCCGCCGATCTGGGGATCGCAGCCGAGCTGGTGCTCAGCTCCAGCGGCGAGCGCATTCGCGTGCTGCTGCAGGCCGGCGAGGACGTCCGCATGCCGGATAGGCTGAGCTTGCGCATCGCCCACCCGACGCGTCCGGGCCTGGATCAGAATCTGTTGCTGCGGGGCGAGGGCGGCCGCGTCTATGGCGCTCCCCTGCGGCGCGTGCAGGAGGGGCGCTGGCATGTCGTCCTGGAGGACGAGCGGCAGGAGTGGCGCCTGGCTGGTGACTGGGCCGCCAGGCCGGAGACGGTCATGCAGTTGCAGGCTGCGCGCCCGGCAACGGCCCCGGCGCGGGTCAATTGAGAGAGGAGCTTGGAGATGGCTTGGGAGCTGCTGTTTTCGACCGATTATGGTCTGTTGAGCGTGTTCGTGATCGCCTTCGTGATCGGCATGTCGTTCTGGTTTGCCCGCTTCTTCAGCAGGAAGATTCGCGAGGATCAGGCAAAGGCTGGAAGGTAGGCGCGCAGGCAGCGTCCTGACGCTGGCTGGCGGGGGCGGCTGCCGTTGCGTGTCGCCGTGCAACGAGAGTTCATGGCCGACGCCGCGCATCGGCGGCTGCTGTGCGCGCTGCTGGCGTCGCTGCTCGCACACGCGGCTGCGCTGGTAGCGGAGTTTCGTGTGCTGCGCCGGCCGTCCGCGATGGCGGTGCAGCCGCTGGTCGCCATGATCGTGGACCGGGATCCTGTGCCCGCGCAGTTTGGCGCCGCGACACAAGCTGCCGCGGCGCCACCTGATTCGCGTCGCAGAGCCGGCGGCGAGCGAGCGGCAACGGTCGCTTCGCAGCGCTCGGCGGCACCCGAACGCCTCGCTCCGAAGCCATCGCTGCTGTCTGCTGCGGACGCTTCCCGAGCGACGCAAGCCCGACCGTCACCCGCACCGCTGCCCGCGCCGCCGGCGATGGGCACTGCAACGGCCTCAGGCGTGGGTTCGGCAGCGCCGGCAGCTTCTGCGAGGGACTCGAGTGCGCGTGCACCGGCGCCGCTTGCAGGAATCAGCGCCGACGATCTGCGACAGTACCGAATCGACCTGGCGAGCGCTTCGCGGCGCTTCAAGCTCTATCCGGCTCTGGCGCGCGAGCGCGGCTGGGAGGGACGGGTCGAGGTCGCCGTCAGTGTCAGCGCCTGGCAGCCGCGTCCGCAATTCTCGCTCGCTCGCTCGAGCGGGCATGCAACGCTGGATCGGCAGGCCGTCGCGATGCTCGAGCAGGCTTCGGCTGATACCACCCTGCCGGCGGGGCTCAGGGGGCGGGACTTTCGCATCCTGCTGCCGGTTGAGTTCACGCTCGACGATGCGCGCTAGGTTGCTCGTGGCGACGCAGGATCGCGTCTTCGTGCAGGCGGAATCTGCCCTGCCGGCGATCGGCAAAGTAGGCCTGCAGGCACAGGGTGACGCTCTGGAAGGCGAGTGACTGCCAGGGAAGTTCTTCTTCGCGAAAGAGCGCGGCTTCGAGCGTCTCGAGGCCGGCGGCAAAGCCGGTGTCGAGCAGGCGGGCGCGATAGAAGAGGTGTACCTGGTTGATGTGCGGCACGTTCACGAGCGAGAAGAGCTGCTCGATCTCGACGCGGGCACAGGCTTCTTCGAACGTTTCGCGAGTCGCCGCCTGGGCGGTCGACTCGCCGTTCTCCATGAACCCTGCGGGCAGGGTCCACAAGCCGTAGCGTGGCTCGATCGAACGTCGGCAGAGCAGGATCCGATCCTGCCATTCGGCGATGCAGCCGACCACCAGCTTCGGGTTCTGGTAATGGATCGTGCCGCATCGCGGGCAGACGTGCCGCAGCAGGCTGTCACCTGCCGGGATCGCCAGTTCGACCATTGCGCCACATTCGCTGCAATACTTCATTCTCTGCCTGCCTCGGATCCCCCCTGCGCACGCCCTCAGTTTAAACGATTTGTTCGCCGGACGGCGGGGGGCGCTTCTGCCTGCTGCGGCGTGGCGAGCGCGGGCCGGCACCCGGACGGCGGCCGTCGAGTCCCAATTTAAGGACCTTTGGCCGATGCCGATGCGGTGCAATGTGGCTACAATGCGCGACTATGGTCGGGTTCGAGCAGCCGGGCCGGCGAGACGCGCCATGACAAGGGGGGGCGGATGTTTCTGATTGTTGGCTATGTGGTCATTCTGGCTGCAGCACTGGGGACCTACGCGGTCCACGGTAGCCTGGCAGCACTCTGGGTGCCGCTCGAGTATGTGGCGATCGTCGGCCTGACGATTGGCGGCTTCGTCGCTTCGAACGACATCAAGATCATCAAGGTGACGATCGGCGCACTGCCGAGCCTGTTCAAGGGGTCGAAGTACACGCGAACACTCTACATCGATCTGCTGGCGATGCTCTTCGAGGTTCTGGCGAAGGTCCGCAAGGAGGGTTTGATGTCGATCGAGAACGATGTCGAGAATCCGAAGGAGAGCCCGATCTTCAGCAAGTACCCGGCGCTGGCCGGTGACCACCACGTGATTGAGTTCATCACCGATTATCTGCGGATGATGGTCGGCGGCAACCTGAATGCCATCGAGATCGAGAGCCTGATGGACATCGAGATCGAAACGCACCACCACGAGGTCGAGACGCCCGGTCATGTGGTTGCGAAGGTGGGTGATGCGGTCCCCGCCTTTGGTATCGTCGTCGCCGTGATGGGGGTGGTCAACGTCATGGGATCGGTGGGCGAACCACCGGCGGTACTCGGCAAGATGATCGGTGGCGCGCTGGTCGGCACCTTCCTCGGCATCCTGATCGCCTACGGTTTCGTGGCGCCGGTGGCCAGCCTGCTCGAGCAGAAGGCTCACGAGGGGTCGAAGATCTACCAGGTGATCAAGGTGGTCCTGCTGGCGTCGATGTCGGGTTATGCGCCGCAGGTGGCCGTCGAGTTTGGCAGGAAGGCGCTGGCGACGGATGTCCGTCCGAGTTTCCGCGAGCTGGAAGAGGAACTCAAGAATCGCAAGGGCAAGTAGGCGCAGCGGCGGCGACCGATTGGGGAGAATGAATGAGCGATGATCTGCGCCCGATAGTCGTCAAACGGGTCAAGAAGGTTGCCGGTGGCCATCATGGCGGTGCCTGGAAGATTGCCTATGCCGACTTCGTGACGGCCATGATGGCGTTTTTCCTGCTGATGTGGCTGCTCGGATCGACGGCCAGCGGCGATCTCAAAGGAATTGCGGACTACTTCCAGAACCCGCTCAAGATCGCCTCGCAAGGGGGCGCGGGAACGGGCGACAGTTCGAGCGTGCTCAAGGGGGGCGGCAAGGACCTGACGCGTACGGCGGGCCAGGTCAAGAGCGGCGACATCGATGCCAAGAGCAAGACGGTCAACCTGAAGGAGACCAACGCCGAGCAGGCGCGGCGGGAATTCGAGGAGATCGAGAAGGTCAAGCTCGGCGAGCTGAAGCAGAGCATCGAGAAGCTGATCGAAAGCAATCCCGCGCTCAGACAGTTCAAGAACCAGTTGCTGGTGGACGTGACCAGCGAGGGCTTGCGCATCCAGATCGTCGACGAGCAGAACCGGCCGATGTTCGACACCAGCAGCGCCGAGCTGAAGCCGCATACCCGGGTGATCCTGCGCGAGATCGGCAAGGCCTTGAACGCGGTGCCGAACAAGCTGAGCCTTTCCGGCCATACCGACGCTGCCCAGTTCGGTGGCGGCGACAAGGGCTTCTCGAACTGGGAGCTGTCGGCAAACCGGGCGAACGCATCGCGGCGCGAACTGATCGCCGGCGGCATGGATGAGCACAAGGTCCTGCGCGTCGTCGGCCTGGCTTCGACGGTCCTCTTCGATCGCAACGATCCCCTGAGTTCGATCAACCGCCGCATCAGCATCGTCGTCCTGAACCGCAAGGCGGAGGAGGCTTTGCTGCAGGAGGACGGCAAGGTGGACGCGGTCGAAGTTGGCGGGCAAGGCCTTGATCCGAATGCTGTCAGCGCGCCGGCAGCGCCGGCGAAATGAGCCGCGCCGGCCGAGCGAAATGGTTCAGCGAAGGATAAGGGCATGGCGACGGTGATCGCTGTCGATATCCGGCGCGATCGCGGCCGGTCTTCCGCGACGACCGGCCGCGTCAGGTCCGGGTCTCCCGTTCGTCCCGGGCGGTAGGTTCAGCCCTGCGGTATGGTCTCGCTGAACGCCGGGCGCAGCATCAGCTTTTCGTAGAGGCGTGCGAGATTCGGGTGCTTCCCACGCCAGTCGATTTCCGGAAAGCGGAAGACGAGGTAGCCGAGCGCACAGCCGCAGGCGACGTCGGCGAGCGAGAAGTGCGTGCCCATGCACCAGTTGCCGTCGGCGAGTTCGCTCGCCATGTATTCCAGACTGGTGATGATCTTGAGCTGCTGACGAGTGATCCAGTCCGGGCTCTGCTGCGCGGCCGGCCGCTTCCGCTCGAGGAACACCAGCGCCGCCGCGTCACAGATGCCGTCGGCGAGTGCCTCCCAGCGCCGCACTTCGGAACGTTCGCGGTTTGGCGCAGGCATCAACTTGTTGTTGGGCGCGACGTTGTCGAGGTATTCGACGATGACTCGCGAATCGAACAGGACGGTGTTGTCGTCGAGGACGAGCACCGGGATCTTGCCCAGCGGATTGACGTGGCTCACCTGGTTCTCGGGCAGCCATGGCGAGTCGATCTCGAACTCGTAGTCGATCTTCTTCTCGGCCAGGACGACCCGCGTCTTGCGGACGTACGGACTGGTCAGTGATCCGATGAGCTTCATCTGTTTCCCAATGGTAAAAAACTGCGCAGGATTATAGCATCGGGCCCGCATCCCGATTACGGCTGCACCTCAGGGACGGGTAGAATACGCAGCTGTCCCGACGACTGTTCAAGGATTGTCCTGCATGTTGCCTTCACCACTCACATCGCTCTCTCCGCTCGATGGCCGCTACGCTGGCAAGGTGGATGCGCTGCGCCCGCAGTTTTCCGAATGCGGCTTGATCAGGCGCCGCCTGCAGGTCGAAGTGGCTTGGTTGCAGGCGCTCGCCGCCGATCCGCAGCTGGACGAGGTGCCGCCCCTCTCGGTCGCCACGCTGCAGCAGCTCGACGCCCTGGTGGCCGACTTTGGTCCGGCCGAGGCGGCTGAGGTGAAAGAGATCGAGGCGGTCACCAACCACGATGTCAAGGCGCTCGAGTACTGGCTCCGGAAGAGGCTGGCGGACAACGTCGAGGTCATGCGTGTCGCCGGGTTCATCCATTTTGCCTGCACGTCGGAAGACATCAACAACCTGGCGCATGCGCTGATGCTGCAGGCTGCACGCGGCGAGACGATGTTGCCGACGCTGGACCGGATCGTCGAGCGCCTGCGCGAACTGGCGCACGAGTTCGCCGACCTGCCGATGATGTCGCGCACGCATGGTCAGCCGGCGACGCCGACGACGCTGGGCAAGGAAATGGCGAACGTCGCCTTCCGGCTGCGGCGCGCGCGCTCGGCGATCGCCGGTGTCCGCCTGCTCGGCAAGATCAACGGTGCCGTTGGCAACTACAACGCGCATCTGGCCGCATACCCGGAGCATGACTGGGAGGGCTTCGCGCGTCGTTTCGTCGAGTCGCTCGGGCTGGAGTTCAATCCCTACACGATCCAGATCGAGCCGCATGACTCGATGGCGGAGCTGTTCGATGCCTTCGCGCGTGCGAACCTGATCCTGATCGATGTCAACCGCGACATCTGGGGCTACATCTCGCTCGGATTCTTCCGCCAGAAGCTCAAGGCCGGGGAGATCGGTTCGTCGACGATGCCGCACAAGGTGAATCCGATCGATTTCGAGAACTCGGAGGGCAACCTCGGCCTGGCGAATGCGCTCTTGCGCCATCTCGCCGACAAGTTGCCGATCTCGCGCTGGCAACGCGATCTCAGTGATTCGACGGTGCTGCGCAACATGGGCGTTGCGCTCGGTTACACACTGCTCGCCTACGACTCGATGCTGCGCGGCCTCGACAAGCTGGAAGCCGATGCCGGGCGCCTGCACGCCGACCTCGATGCGAACTGGGAGCTGTTGGCCGAACCGGTGCAGACCGTCATGCGCCGGCATGGCGTCGCCAATCCCTACGAAAGACTCAAGGAGCTGACGCGTGGCAAGCGCGTTTCGCCGGCGGAGATGCGCGCCTTCGTCGCATCGCTGGGGCTGCCCGAGGCAGCAACGGCTGAACTGATGCGCCTGAGCCCCTCGACCTATACCGGCATGGCGGCTGAGTTGGCGAGGAGAATCTGATGCGTGCCAATGAGCATTCACCGGTCGGCATCGGTGCGGATGGCGAGCCGCTGCCGGCAATGGTCGCCTGCCCGAGTTGCGAGCGACTGGTGCCGGCAGGCTCGGCGTATTGCCCGCACTGCTGCGGTGAGGATGGGCGCCGTGGCGCGCTGGTGCGTGGTGGCATGCTCGGCTGGATCTTTGGCTTTCTGACCGGCGGGCTGGCCAGCGCCGCCTGGTCATCCTTCGTCGGGCCGGAACAGACGACGTGGACACCGGTGCTGCTGACGACCTTTGGTTGTGCGGCAGCGGGGATCGTCATCGGCATGGCCGTGAACTGGCGACGCTGAGCCGTGTCGGTCTTTGCCGGGAATCTGCGCAAGCTGCCGGGGATATCGCACCTGCAGGCGATCCGCCTGCTGGATGCGACGGGAGAAGTCGTCGACAGCATCGAGAACCGTGCCGGCAGCCAGGGGGCGCTCGCGATCTACAATCACCTCGCGCAGACCTATGGCGCGATCACGCCCGAGGCGGCGGCGAAGGGGCTCGAACTGTTTGCCGAACACGTCGATGAGGCGCGCGCCAACCCCGGCCGGCATCCCAACATCGACCGCCTGCTGCTGCTCGTCGGCGAGCAGCGCACCTTGCGCGCGAAGCACGTTTTTGCGCTATGAACCACTACCTCAACCACAACGGAGAGAAGCCATGAAGAAAGTCGTTGCAGCCCTGTTGCTGACCACCTGCGCCGGGGCCGTGTACGCCCAGCAGGCCCTGAAGCCGGAGGAGATGATCAAGTATCGCAAGGCCGGTTACAGCTTCATGGCGTGGAACATGGGCAAGATCAAGGCCAACCTCGAAGGTACCTACAACAAGGAGCAGGTGATCGCCGCCGCCAACGTCGTCGCAGCGACCGCCAATTCCGGCATGGGCGCCTTGTTTGGTGCGGGTACCGACAAGGACGTCGGCGGCGAGAAGACGCGTGTCAAGCCGGAGTTCTTCAAGGAACAGGACAAGGTCAAGGAACTGGCGATGGCCTACATCAAGGAAGCCAACGAGTTGCAGAAGGTGGCGGCCACGGGCGACGCGGCGGCGGTGAAGGTACAGTTCGGCAAGACTGGCGAAAGCTGCAAGGCCTGCCACGACAAGTTCCGCAAGGACTGAGTGCGGCGGCACAGGTCGCTGCCGGACCGCGTGCGGCAGGCAGCGACGCCGCTGCGCTGCCGACTGGGGGGCTCTACCAGGCGGGCGTGGAAACTGGCGCTGCGGCCGGCGGGGGTACCCACTCCCCGCTGCCGGCATAGACCGTCGCGACGGCAAACGCCAGCGCGACGATGAACGCCAACGGCCCGCCGCCGGTGGCTGGCGGGCCGTACTCCGGAGCGGCCTCCTTGCAGCCGGTGAGCATCGGTCTGACCAGGTTCTCCTTCTTGGCGTGCGCGTAGAAGCCGATTGCCGCCAGGTGCAGCAGGACCAGCAGCACGAGCAGGTTGACCGAAAGCTTGTGCCAGCCGGTCAGGCGCTCGCTGAGCTCGCTGCTGACCAGTGCGTACAGGGGGCCGCGGAAGGCGATGTCGTCGTTGGCGAAGAGGCCGCTGGAGACTTGGAAGGCAAGCAACCCGAGCAGCCCGAAGACCGAGAGCGCGCCAAGCGGGTTGTGGCCCAGTCCGCGCCACTGGCCACGCAGGTAGGCGATGACGGCGTTGGGCGTCGGCAGGAAGGAGATGAAGCGGGCGTAGGTCGAGCCGATCAGTCCCCACAGCAGGCGAAAGCTCAGCAGGCCGAGGATGGCGAGACCGAAGCGGCCGTGCCAGACCATCGCATTGCCGCCGATCTTGCCGCTGACGAAGGATGCGACGACGAGCAGCACGAGAGCCCAGTGGAAGACCCGTGTCGGCAAATCCCAGACGCGGATGCGCTGCTTGTCACTCATCTCCTGACCTCCGTCCTTGCATGCAGCCGTGGCGGCTTTGCCGGTCAGACGACCGCGCCTTCGTCGTTGGCGCCCTCGATCTGCCGCTTCGCTTTGACGAACTGCTCGCGCGACACGCCCAGCCACATCACCAGCGGGCTGGCGACGAGCACTGACGAGTAGATGCCGAAGCAGATGCCGATGGTCAGCGCCAATGAGAAATAGTACAGCGTCTCGCCACCGAAGATGAGCATCGACAGGACCATCATCTGCGTCGAACCATGCGTGATGATGGTGCGCGAAATGGTGCTGGTGATCGCGTGGTCGAGCACCTGTGGTGTCGTCAGGCCACGCGTCTTCTTGAAGGTCTCGCGCACGCGGTCGAAGACGACGACCGATTCATTGACGGAATAGCCGAGGACGGCCAGCACGGCAGCCAGGACCGAGAGCGAGAATTCCCACTGGAAGAAGGCGAAGAAGCCGAGGATGATCACCACGTCATGGAGGTTGGCGATGATCGCCGAGACCGAGAAACGCCACTCGAAGCGGAAGGCGAGATAAAGAACGATGCCGACGACCACCAGCAGCAGCGCCAGCGCGCCGTTCTCCGCCAGCTCCCGGCCGACCTGCGGGCCGACGAACTCGACACGTCGCAGATTGGCTCCCGGAGCCTCGGCAGTCAGCGCCTGCATCACCGATTCGCCGATCCGGGCGGTGTTCTGCTCCGCCTTGAGTGGCAGACGGATCAGCACATCGCGGCTGGAGCCGAAATTCTGTACCGAAAAGTCACTGTGGCCGGCCTTGGCGAGTCCCTCGCGGACCTTTTCGAGATCGGCCGCCTGCTCGTAGTTGATCTCGATCAGGGTGCCGCCGGTGAACTCGACCGAGAGGTGCAGGCCACGACTGACGAGGAAGAAGACCGACAGCAGAAAGGTGAGCAGCGAGATGACGTTGAACGTCACCGCATGGCGCATGAACGGGATGTCTTTTCTGATACGGAAGAATTCCATCTGTCCGTTTCCTATCTGGCAGTCGTGGTGCTGCCGTCGGTCGGCTTCCAGACCTGGCCGATGGCAAGGGATTCGAGCTTGCGGCGACGACCGTAGATCAGGTTGATCATCGCACGCGAGACGACGACGGCGGAAAACAGCGAGGTCAGGATGCCGAGGCAGTGCACGACGGCGAAGCCCCGCACCGGCCCGGAACCGAAGATCAGCAGCGCGACGCCAGCGATCAGGGTGGTGATGTTGGAGTCGAGGATGGTGCCGAATGCCCGCTCGTAGCCGGTGTGGATCGCCGCCTGCGGCGTCGAGCCATTGCGCAGTTCCTCGCGGATGCGCTCGTTGATCAGCACGTTGGCGTCGATCGCCATGCCCAGCGTCAGCGCGATGGCGGCGATTCCCGGCAGCGTCAGCGTCGCCTGCAGCAGCGAGAGCAGGGCGACGAGAAAGAGCAGGTTGGCCGCCAAGGCGACGACCGATACCACTCCGAAGAGTTGGTAGTAGGCGATCATGAAGACGGCAATCGCTGCGAAGCCCCACATCGTCGAGTGGAATCCCTTGCGGATGTTCTCGGCGCCAAGGCTGGGGCCGATGGTCCGTTCCTCGATGATCTCCATCGGCGCGGCAAGCGAGCCGGCACGCAAGAGCAACGCCGTGTCGTTGGCCTCGACGGTACTCATGCGGCCCGATATCTGGACGCGCCCACCGGCGATCTCGGCCCGGATGACCGGCGCCGTGATCACTTCGCCCTTGCCTTTTTCGATCAGTACGATCGCCATTCGCTTGCCGACGTTGTCGCGCGTGACGTCCTTGAAGATTCGCGCGCCGGCGGAATCGAGGGTCAGGTGTACCGCCGGTTCCGATGTCTGGTTGTCGAAACCGGGCTGCGCGTCGGTCAGTCGGTCACCGGTGAGCACCACCTGCTTCTTGACCAGCAGCGGCATGCCGCCACGCTCGACGTAGAGTTCCGTGCCAAAGGGTACCTGCCCGGCGAGCGCGGCTTCGATTGCCCCCGGTGTTTCCTCGACCATGCGGATTTCCAGCGTTGCCGTTCGGCCGAGGATGTCCTTGGCCTTGGCGGTATCCTGGACGCCCGGCAATTGGACGACGATCCGGTCTGCCCCTTGCTGCGCGATCACCGGCTCGGCGACGCCGAGTTCGTTGATCCGGTTGTGCAGCGTCGTCATGTTCTGCTTGATCGCGAATTCCTGGATTCGCTTGATTGCCTCCGGCCTGAGCGTGCCGACGAGCCGCAGATCGTCGCCGTCCCCCTGATCGGCAAGGAGCAGTTCCGACTGGTTGTCCTCGAGTACGATGCGCGCCTTGTTGCGCGTCTCGCCGTCGCGGAAGCGGATCACGATCCGCTCGCCCTCGCGGCTGATGCCGGCATGGCGGATGTTCCTGTCGCGCAGCAGGCTGCGCAGGTCGCCGCCGAGGGCATCGAGCCGCTTGGTCACGGCGCCTTTCATATCCACCTGCAGGAGGAAGTGAACACCGCCGCGCAGGTCGAGACCGAGGTACATCGGCAGTGCGTGCAGGCTGGTCAGCCAGCGCGGCGAACTCGACAGCAGGTTGAGCGCGACGACGTACTGCGGGTCACCAGGGTCCGGATTGAATTGCTTCTCCAGCACATCCTTCGCCTGCAACTGCTGGTCGGTCGTTGCCAGCCGGACCTTGACGCCGTTGCTGTCGAGGAAGATGCCGCTGTCGGCGATGGCGGCAGACTGCAAGGCGCTGGCGACACGCTCGCGGACCCGGTCATCGATCTTGATCGTCGCCTTGGCGCTGGAGACCTGCACGGCCGGCGACTCGCCGAAGAAGTTGGGCAGCGTGTAAATCAGGCCGAAGACCAGTGCGAGGCCGACGATGACGTATTTCCAGAGCGGATAACGATTCATGGATGCTTGCCGTCAGTGGTGTGCGCGAGTTGCCCGTGGGCTGGGCAACGAGCGGGCTGGTCAGAGCGCTTTCAGCGAGCCCTTGGGCAGCACCAGCTGCACGGCCGGCTTCTGCACCTGAATCTCGATGCCCTCGGCGACTTCGAGACTGATGAACTGCTCGCCGACCTTGGTGATGCGGCCGGCGATGCCGCCGCCGGTGACGACTTCGTCGCCCCTGGCGAGCGCTTCGACCATCGCCTTGTGTTCCTTGGCTCGTTTCATCTGCGGCCGGATCATCAGGAAGTAGAGGACGACGAACATCAGGATGATCGGCAGCAGCTGCATGAAGCCGCCGGTCGGGTCGGAAGAGGCTGCCTGTTGGGCGTGGGCGGTGCTGATCAGCACATCATTCTCCTGAGAAAACATTGGTGTTGAAATCGAGCCGGCGATTGTACCACTAGCCTTCGCCGTGCTGGCAACGCGCCAGGTGGAAAGACGCCACCGTCGCCGGCAGCGTGCCGGAGCTGATCGCCTGGCGCAGGTCGCGCATCAAATCCTGGTAGTAGTGGAGGTTGTGCAGCGTCGCGAGTTGCGCGCCGAGGATCTCGCCGGTGCGGTTGAGGTGATGCAGATAGGCGCGCGAGAAATTCCGGCAGGTGTAGCAGGAGCAACTCGCGTCGAGCGGACGCCGGTCGCTGCGGTGGCGGGCGTTGCGGATGCGGATGTCGCCGTGGCGGGTGAACAGGTGGCCGTTGCGCGCGTTCCTTGTCGGCAGGACGCAGTCGAACATGTCGATGCCGGCGGCGACGGCGCCGACCAGGTCCTCCGGCGTGCCGACGCCCATCAGATAGCGCGGCCTCTGCGGTGGCAGCCGCGGCGCCGTATGCGCCAGGATGCGCCGCATGTCGTCCTTCGGTTCGCCGACCGAGAGACCGCCGATGGCGAAACCGTCGAAACCGATCTCGAGCAGGCCGGCGAGCGATTCGTCGCGCAGATCCTCGTGCATGCCGCCCTGGACGATGCCGAACAGGGCGTTGCCGTTCTCCAGGCGGTCATGCGCCACGCGCGAGCGGCGGGCCCAGCGCAGGGACAGCCGCAGCGAAGCCGCCGCCGCGGCGTGGCTGGCGGGGTAGGGGGTGCATTCGTCGAGGATCATGGCGATGTCCGAGTCGAGAACCTGCTGGATGCGCATCGACTCCTCGGGTGTCAGGAGGAGGCGGTCGCCGTTGACCGGCGACTGGAAGCGCACGCCTTCCTCGCTGATGCGGCGCAGGGCGCCGAGCGAAAACACCTGGAAGCCTCCGGAGTC
The DNA here is from genome assembly GCA_000585015.1 of Candidatus Accumulibacter adjunctus. Lineage (GTDB taxonomy): Bacteria > Pseudomonadota > Gammaproteobacteria > Burkholderiales > Rhodocyclaceae > Accumulibacter > Accumulibacter adjunctus. The sequence continues at coordinate 210,919 of JFAX01000004.1, forward strand.
GGTGAGGATCGGTCGTTCCCAGGACATGAAGCGGTGCAGCCCGGAATGCGCCGCGATCACCTCGAGGCCCGGGCGCAGCCAGAGGTGGAAGGTGTTGCCGAGACAGATCTGGCTGCCTGTGGCGAGCAGCTCACGCGGGCTCATCGCCTTCACCGTGCCATAGGTGCCGACGGGCATGAAAGCGGGCGTGTCGACGGTGCCGTGGCGGAGGTGCAGCAGACCGCGACGGGCTGCGCCATCACTGGCGAGGAGCTCGAATTTCATCGCTGTTCGGGTCGATCGGAGCAGGACTGCCGGCCATCAGCGTGGTGGCAGAAAGGAAACGCCCGGCCGGCGGTTGCCGGGCGGGCGGAGGAGAGGACCTGCCGACCGGCAAAGCGGCCAGCAGGGCAGGCAGTGCCGCCTCAGGCGGGATTGTCGATCGCTGCCTGGGCGGCTGCCAGACGCGCGATCGGCACGCGGAACGGCGAGCAGCTGACGTAGTCGAGACCGGCACGATGGAAGAAATCGACCGAAGCCGGATCGCCGCCGTGCTCGCCACAGACGCCGAGCTTGATTCCCGGGCGCACCGAACGGCCCTTCTCGACCGCCATGCGCACCAGCAGACCGACGCCCTTCTGGTCGATCGACTGGAAGGGATCGCGCTCGTACATGCCGTCCTTGAGGTAGCTTGGCAGGAACTTGCCGGCGTCGTCGCGCGAGAAACCCATGGTCATCTGCGTCAGATCGTTGGTGCCGAAGGAGAAGAACTCCGCCTGCTGGCCGATGCTGTCGGCGATCAGCGCGGCGCGCGGCGTCTCGATCATGGTGCCGAGCATGTAGTCGAGTTTCTCGCCACGCTCGGCGAAGACCGCCGCCGCCGTCGCCCGGATCACCTTCGCCTGCGCGTTGAATTCACGCACGGTGCCGACCAGCGGAATCATGATCTCGGCCTTGACCTCGATTCCCTTGGCCTTCATGTTGAGGCCGGCCTCGAGGATGGCGCGCGTCTGCATCTCGGTGATTTCGGGATAGGTGATGCCGAGACGACAGCCGCGATGACCCATCATCGGGTTGAATTCGTGCAGATCCTCGACGCGCATCTTGATCACCGCCAGCGGCAGGTTCATCTCGTGCGCCATCACGCGCTGGTTCTCTTCGTCGTGCGGAACGAACTCGTGCAACGGCGGATCGAGCAGGCGGATGGTGACCGCGAGACCGTTCATCTCGCGGAACAGGCCCTCGAAGTCGCCGCGCTGCATCGGCAGCAGCTTCGCCAGCGCCTTGCGGCGACCGGTTTCGTCGTCGGCCAGGATCATCTCGCGCACCGCCTTGATGCGGTCGCCCTCGAAGAACATGTGCTCGGTGCGGCACAGGCCGATGCCCTTGGCACCGAAGTTGCGCGCCACCTTGGCGTCTTCCGGCGTATCGGCATTGGCACGCACGCCAAGCCGCCGATGCCGGTCGGCGAGCTCCATCAGGGCGCCGAAGTCACCGGTCAGCTCGGCTTCCTTGGTCGGCACCTGGCCGAGGAAGACGTCTCCGGTCGAACCATCGAGCGACAGCCACTCGCCTTCCTTCCACGTTTCGCTGCCGACCGACATGGTGCGTGCGTGGTAGTCGACGTGCACCGCGCCGGCGCCGGAAACGCAGCACTTGCCCATGCCGCGCGCGACGACCGCGGCGTGCGAGGTCATGCCACCGCGGGCGGTGAGGATGCCCTTGGCGACGCTCATGCCGCGCAGGTCTTCGGGTGAGGTTTCCTGGCGTACGAGGATGACGGTCCTGCCCTTGCGCACCCACTCTTCGGCCTCGTCGGCGAAGAAGACGATCTGTCCGGTCGCCGCACCGGGCGAAGCCGGCAGGCCATGCGCGATGACCCGCGCCTTGCGGATCGCCACCGGGTCGAACACCGGGTGCAGCAGTTCGTTCAGTCGCTCGGGGTTGACACGGTGCAGCGCTTCCTTCTCGTCGATGATGCCCTGCCGCAGCATTTCCATCGCGATACGCACCATCGCCGCGCCGGTGCGCTTGCCGTTGCGCGTCTGCAGCATCCACAGGCGCCCTTCCTGGATCGTGAACTCGACGTCCTGCATGTCGGCATAGTGCCGTTCGAGCTTGGTCTCGGCCTGCAGCAGCTGCTGGTAGATCTCCGGCATCAGTTCCTCGAGCGACGGGAAGCGCGCCCGGCGCTCGTCTTCGCTGACCATCGCCAGTTGCGCCCAGCGGCGCGAGCCCTCGAGGGTCACCTGTTGCGGCGTCCGGATGCCGGCGACGACGTCCTCGCCCTGGGCATTGATCAGGAACTCGCCGTTGAACAGGTCCTCGCCGGTGCTCGCGTCGCGCGTGAAGGCGACACCGGTGCCGCTGTTCTCGCCGAGGTTGCCGAAGACCATCGCCTGTACGTTGACCGCCGTCCCCCAGCTCTCCGGGATGTCGTTCAGCTCGCGGTAGACCTTCGCGCGGTCGTTGTTCCAGCTCTGGAAGACCGCCATCACCGATCCCCAGAGCTGTTCCCACGGGTCGCTCGGGAATTCGCGGCCGACGCGCGCGCGAATCAAGCCCTTGAAGCGCGTCACGAGTTCCTTCAGATCCGCGGTGTCGAGTTCGGTATCGAGCTGGACCCCCTTCTTCTCCTTGACCATGTCGATAACGACTTCGAACGGATCGTGATCCTCCTTCGACACCGGCTTGAGGCCCATGACGACATCACCGTACATCTGGATGAAGCGGCGATACGAGTCCCAGGCAAAGCGCTCGTTGTTCGCCTTGCGCGCGAGTCCTTCGACGGCCTCGTCGTTGAGTCCAAGGTTGAGGATGGTGTCCATCATTCCCGGCATCGAGGCGCGCGAGCCCGAACGCACGGAAAGGAGCAGGGGATCGGAGGAATCACCGAACTTCTTGCCCATCTCCTGTTCGACGAAAGCGACGCCGGCGCGGACTTCGGCATCGATCAGCTTCAGGACGGCATCCTGGCCCTGATCGGTGTAGACGGTGCACACCTCGGTGCTGATCGTGAAGCCGGGCGGGACGGCGATCCCGAGGCGGCACATCTCCGCCAGGTTGGCGCCCTTGCCGCCGAGCAGGTTCTTCATCTTGGCGTCGCCGTCGGTGCGCGCGGCACCGAACACGTATACGTTCTTGCTTGCAGTCGTCATAAAAACCCCTCTGGTGAGGAAAGAATGAAAGGGCACTTCGAACGGCATGTTCGCAGTGCCCCGAGAGTCGGTGACCCGGACTTCTGTGCCGGATCACGGTATGGCGGCACCGCTGCCGATGCTGCCGGTCAGCGGCGCCAAAGCCCGGGAAAGGTGAACGATACTATATCTCTTCCGCCTCCATCTTGATCGCGCCACAGGGGCATTCGGCGACGCACATGCCGCAGCCCTTGCAGTAGTCGTAATTGAACTCGAAGCGCTTGCCCGGGCCGAGCTTGATCACCGCGTTGTCGGGGCAGACGCCATAGCAGTTGTCGCATTCGAAGCAGTTGCCGCACGACAGGCAGCGGCGCGCCTCGAAGAGGGCGTTGTGCTCGTCCAGCCCGCCCTGCACCTCCTCGAAGGTCGACTGGCGACGAATGATGTCGAGCATCGGTCGCACCGTCTTCGGTGCGTCGGCGTAGTACCACGTGTTGAGGTTGTCGAAGGTCGCCACCTCCTTCTTCGGCGGCGCCACATACTCTTCGCCACGCAGCCAGGCATCGATGTTCCTCGCCGCCTTCTTGCCGTGGCCGATGGCGACCGTGACGTTGCGTTCGGCCGGCACCATGTCGCCGCCGGCGAAGATGCCGGCATGGCCGGTCATCATGTTGGCGTTGACCTGCACGACACCGTCGCTGACCTCGAGCCCGGGTACGCCTTCGAGCAGGCCGAGGTCGACGTCCTGGCCCAGCGCCAGCACCAGCGAGTCGGCCTCGATGGTCTCGTACTCGCCGGTCGGTTGCGGGAAGCCCTTGCTGTCGAGCGCCATCTTCTCGATCGTCAGCGACGATTCGTGCGCCTGCTTGATGGTCGACAGCCATTTCACCATGATGCCTTCCTGCAGCGCTTCCTCGACCTCGAAGTCGTGTGCCGGCATTTTTTCGCGCGTGCGGCGATAGACGATCAGCGGCTCGGCGCCCATGCGCTTGGCGGTGCGCGCGACGTCTATCGCCGTGTTGCCACCGCCATAGACGACGACGCGGCGGCCGAGGAGTGGCTTCTCCTCGCCCTCCATGCTGCGCAGCAGCGAGATGGCGTCGATGATCTTCGCCGCATCACCGGCGGGAATCATCGCTCGTTTGCCGATGTGGGCGCCGACGGCGAGGAAGGCGGCGTCGAAGCCGCCGTCCTGCATCGTCGCGAGGATGTTCTCGACCTTGCTGCCAAGCTTCACCGTGACACCGAGATCGACGACCCGCTGCATCTCGGCTTCCAGCACCTCGCGCGGCAGGCGGTACTTGGGAATGCCGAAGCGCATCATGCCGCCGAGCAGCGGCCCCGCTTCCTGTACCGTGACCCGGTGGCCGAGGCGGCGCAGGTGATAGGCGGCCGACATGCCCGAGGGGCCGGCGCCGACGATCAGGACGTGCTTGCCCGATTCGCTCGCCGGCGGCGTCAGCTTCCAGCCGCGCTTCAGCGCCTCATCGCCGAGGAAGCGCTCGACCGAATTGATCCCCACCGGCGCATCGAGCTGGCCGCGGTTGCAGGCGCCCTCGCAGGTGTGATAGCAGACCCGTCCCATGATCGCCGGGAACGGGTTGTCTCTGGTCAGGTGTCGCCAGGCGCTTTCATAGTCGCCCGATTCGGCGTGGAACAGCCAGCCCTGGATGTCCTCGCCGGCTGGACACTGTTTGTTGCATGGCGGCAGGCGGTCGAGATAGACCGGCCGCGAGGTGCGCCAGGAGCCGGTGCGGTTGGCCAGCGATGAGCCGGGATCCAGCGTGATCGCAAAGGGTTTGTCCATCAGTTCGCCTCCTGGTCGAGCAGTCCGTACTTGCGAATGTTCTTGTCTGCCGCTGCCTGCAGGCGAGCGATCGTTTCCACCGCGGGTTTCTTGCCGAAGAGGTGCGCATAGCGTTTCTGCAACTTCAGATACTCCTCGACGGGTTGTGGCCGGCGGATCTTGAGAACGCCGGTGACCTCGCCATGTTCGGCCTCGAATACCGGGAAGATGCCGGTTTCCTTGGCCAGCCGTGCGAGCTTGATCGTGTCCTGTGAGGCCGCGCCCCAGCCGAGCGGGCAGGGGACGAGGATGTGGATGTAGCGGGCGCCACGCAGCCCCATCGCCTTGGTGACCTTGTACTCCAAGTCGCGCAGGTCGGCGACGGTCGCCGTCGCGACGTACGGGATTTCGTGCGCCATGGCGATCGCCGGCACGAACTTGCCCTGGCCGAAGACATTGCCGGGTTCCGGACCGACCGGCATGGTGGTCGCCGTACGCGCCGCCGGCGGCGTCGCCGAACTGCGCTGGACGCCGGTGTTCATGTAACCGCCGTTGTCGTAACAGATGTAGAGCACGTCGTCGTTGCGCTCGAACATGCCGGACAGACAGCCGAAGCCGATGTCGGTCGTGCCGCCGTCACCCCCCTGGGCGACGACGCGGACGTCATCCATCTGGCCCTTCTGCCGCTTGACCTTGATCGCCGCGGCGATGCCGGTGCCGATCGCCGCCGTGTTGCCGAACAGCGAGTGAATCCAGGGGATTTGCCAGGAGGTCTCCGGGTACGGCGTCGAGAAGACCTCGAGGCAGCCGGTGGCGTTGGCGGCGATCAGGCGCCCGCGGGCGGCGTTCATCGCTGCATCGATCGCGTAGCGGGCGCCAAGCGCCTCGCCGCAGCCCTGGCAGGCGCGGTGTCCCGAGTTCAGTGAGTTGGTCCGTTCGACGTTGGCCTGGACGCTGCGCTCTTCGGCGGAGAGCAGGCGGTTGCCGACGGTGAAGGTGCCGGTCTGGTAGAAATGAACGGGTTGGAAGCTCATGGTCGTTCTCCTCAGCCGATGCGGGCGGCAACGACGCCGATGTCGCGCAGCATGCTCTCGGCTGCCGGACCCGAACGGCGCGTGGTGCGCTCACGTTCGAGCTGCTTGTTGACGACGTTCCAGTCGAGATCGAGGAACGTGAGGTGGCCGAGTTCGCCGTTGATCGCCTTGCTGAACAGTCCGCGCAGCGACTTGCGCGTGATGGCGCGGCCGCCGAGTCCAGCGACGACGGTGTGGCCGTGCAGTTGCAGGCCGGACATCGCCATGCGCACGTCGGTCGACAGGATGCCGCCGATGCCGACCGCCAGGCTCTTCTCGAGGACCACCACGCGCTGCGCGTTCTGCAGTGCGGCACGGACGCTGTCGAGCGGGAACGGACGGTACGAGGTGATGCCGAGGACGCCGATCCGCTGCCCCTCCTGACGCATCTCGTCGACGGTGTCCTTGATCGTGCCGAGGACCGAACCCATGGCGACGACGACGATGTCGGCATCGTCAACCAGGTAACTGTGGGTCAGGCCACCGGAATCGCGGCCGAAGACCGCCTTGAACTGCTCGGCCAGTTGTGGAATCCGCTCGAGCGCCTGCATCTGCTTCGCGTGCGCCAGGTAACGGACCTCGGAAAAGGCTTCCGGTCCGACCATGGCGCCGATCGACACCGGTTCCTTCGGATCCAGCATCTGGCGCGGCTCGTATGGCGGCAGGAAGGCGTCGACCTGCTCCTGAGTCGGTACGTCCACCCGCTCGTAGGCGTGCGTCAGGATGAAGCCGTCCATGCACACCATCACCGGCAGGCTGACCTCCTCGGCGAGCTTGAAGGCCTGGATGTGCAGGTCGAGCGCCTCCTGGTTGGTCTCGGCGAACAACTGGATCCAGCCGCAGTCGCGCTGCGACAGCGAGTCGGAGTGGTCGTTCCAGATGTTGATCGGTGCACCGATGGCGCGGTTGGCAACCGTCATGACGATCGGCAGGCCGAGGCCGGCAGCGTTGTATACCGCCTCGACCATGAACAGCAGGCCCTGCGAGGCGGTGGCGGTGTAGGTCCGGGCGCCGGTGGCCGACGAGCCGATGGCGACGCTCATCGCGGCGAACTCGGACTCGACGTTGATGAACTCGCAGTCGGCGACCTCGCCCGCCTTGACCATCTCGCCAAGGCCTTCGACGATGTGCGTCTGCGGCGAGATCGGATAGGCGCAGATCACCTCCGGCCGACAGAGCGCGACCGCTTCGGCGACGGCGTGTGAACCCTCGGTCTGTTTAAGCATGTGCAGTCTCCCCGTGCCGCGCGTGCGCGACCTCATCGACGACGAACTGGTAAGCCTCGCTGGCGGCAGCGACGTTGTTGCTCGCCACCTTGTCGGAGAACTTGGCATTGATCGCCTGGATCACCGATTCCAGCCGGATGACTCCCGAGGCGGCGGCGAAACCCGCCAGCAGCGGCACGTTCGGCATCGGCCGGCCGACATGTTTGCGGCTGAGGTCGGTGGCTGGTACCGTGCATAGGCGATCCTGCGGCCAGTCGCGGACATAATCACCGAGGCCCAGTTCGTCGAAGCTGCGGCTGGTATTGATCAGGATGTAACCATTCTTCTTCAGGCCGCTGAAGACGTCGACCTGATAGAGCAGCGTGGGATCCTGGATGATCAGCGCGTCCGGTTCCATGATCGGCTCGCGCAGGCGGATCTCCTTGTCGGCGATGCGACAGAAGGCGACGACGGGGGCCCCGGTGCGTTCCGAACCGAAACTCGGGAAGGCCTGAGCGTGGCGGCCCTCTTCAAAAGCAGCAATCGACAACATCTCGGCAGCCGTCACCACGCCTTGGCCGCCGCGACCGTGTATGCGGACCTGGAACATAATTCCTCCATTGTTTTACATCGTTCTTTCGACGTCCGCGCAGCATATCCGAGTTCCAGGCCGATGAAAACAACGATACCGCGGCGTATGGTGAAAGTTCCCGTCACGATGTGAAGCGAAGCGGCGCCGGCTGCGGCCGCAAGCGCTCCCGGCCGCCAGCGGCCAGAGTATGATGTCGCCAGTGCGTGACCTCGTCGTCGAGCCGTCACCAGGGAGCCAGCAAATGAAGGCAGTGCTGACCGTCGTGGTCGTCGCCCTGCTCACGGCGGTCAGTCCGGCAAGCCGGGCAGACCCGCCGGAGCTTTTCAGCTATCGCGGACCGTGCGATGCGTCGGCCGCAGTCGCCCTCGATGCCGAGCATTTCGTCGTCGGCAACGACGAGGATGCAGTCCTGCGGGTCTATCGACGCGGAGAGGCGATGGCGGTCGGGCGTGGCCTCGACCTGGCGCGTTTCCTCGACGTGTCTGCCGGCGACGAAGTGGATATCGAGGCGGTGGCACGCGTCGGCCGGCGGCTCTACTGGATCAGCTCGCATGGCCGGAACAGTTCCGGCCGCAAGGAAGAGAGCCGCCGCCGCTTCTTTGCCACCGAGATCGTCGACGCCGCGGATGGCCGGCCACCGTATCTGCGAACCGTCGGCACGCCCTATACGGGTCTGTTGCGGGCGCTGGAAAAGGCCCCCGAGTTGCGCCCCTACCGTTTGCGCGACGCCGCGCGGCGGGCGGCCGAGGCGGCAGGTGGCTTCAACATCGAAGGCCTGGCGGCAACGCCGGACGGCAGCCTGCTGATCGGGCTGCGCAACCCGCTGCCGCAGCGGCGCGCGTTGCTCGTTCCGTTGCTCAACCCGGCGGCGGTGGTGGCGGGCGAGCAGGCGGCAGAGCTGGCGCCGGCCATCGAGCTCGATCTTGCCGAGCGGGGCATTCGCAGCATCGAACGGGTGGGCTCGTCGTACCTGATCGTCGCCGGTCCGCCGGCCGATAGCGGCAGCTTCATGCTGTTCCGCTGGTCGGGTGCGGCGAGCGATGCGCCGCAGGCGCTGATCGACGTCGATCTGCAGGATCTCCGTCCGGAAGCCCTCTTCGCCGTCCCCGGCAGCCGGCTCGTCCAGCTGCTCAGCGACGACGGCGGGGTCAGATCCGCAGGCGGCAGGGAGTGCAAGAAGCTGCCGCGGCAGCAGCAGGGCTTCCGTAGCCTGACGCTGCCGCTGCTGCCACTGGAAGGGCGCTGAGGGCGCCCGCAGCTGGCGGTCCGGGCGCTTCGGAAAGGGATGCCGGCGGCGATGCGCGAGACGCCGCTGCGGCGAGCCGGGCAGCAATCACCGGCACCGTCAGGCTCGCCGGGGAATCAGCACCGTGTAGTCGAGATCGAGAAGTACTCCCGCCTCATGCGTACCGTCGGCCGTCTTGTACGGAAAGTTGGTACACGGCTGGTCCTTGGTCGCCACGGTGCGCAGGCGCAGCGCGCCGACGTCGCTGCGCCCGGGCAGCGCCAGCGGCGCGATGACTTCCGTCCACGCATAGATGGTGTCGCCGGCGAAGGCCGGGCTGACATGCCGGCCGCCATTGATGGCGGCGATGGTGAAGGCATTGGCCAGCCCGTTGAACGACAACGCACGCGCCAGGCTGAGGATGTGCCCGCCATAGACGACGCGTCGCCCGAAACGCCCGCCGCGCTCGCTCTGCTGGTTGAAATGGACGCGCGACGCGTTCTGGTAGAGGCGAGTGGCCAGCATGTGTTCGCCTTCTTCGATGGTCACGCCATCGACGTGATCGATGCGCTCGCCGGCGGCATAGTCTTCCCAGAGCTCGTTGCTGCCGGATAGCGAAGTGTCGTACTGGTTGAGGCGGATTCCCGCCGGAACGACCAGTTCGCCGACATCGATCGCGTCGGGGAGTTCGGGAACGCAGGTCGGCGGGGCCGGCGACTGCGGATCGCGTTTGTGCACCATCACCCAGCGGCAGTACTCGAGGGCGATCTGTCCGCGCTGGTTGACGCCGCACGACCGGACATGGACGATGCCCGACCGGCCGTCGCTGTTTTCCCTGAGTCCGATCACCGTCGAGTCAGCGCTGAGTGTGTCGCCCGGATAGACCGGGTGGCCGAAACGGCCGCCGGCGTAACCCAGGTTGGCGATGGCGTTGAGCGAGATGTCCTGTACCGTGCGCCCGAATACCATGTTGAAGGCGAGGATGTCGTCGACCGGCGCGCGTGGGAAACCGAGGCTGTGGGCGAAGGTATCGGCCGAGTTGGTCGCGAAGCGCGAACCGGTCAGCGCCGTGTACAGGGCGACATCGCCTTCGGTGATCGTCCGCGGCGGCGCGTGCGCGATCTTCTGGCCAACCTGGAAGTCTTCAAAGAAGTTGCCGAGTCTGTTCTTTTCACTCACTGCATGTCCTCCCTCTGCCGTTGATCTTGTGTGCTACAGGCCATAGGCGGCGGCGAGTTCCGGGTCGCGCCGGGCGACCAGTCGCGCCAGATCGACGATGACCTTCGCCTGTTTCCAGGTGGCATCGTCCTGCATCTTGCCGTCGATCGTCGCCACGCCGCTGCCGTCAGGCATGGCCTCGAGGATACGCTTGGCGAAGAGGACTTCCTTGATCTCGGGGCTGAAAACGCGCTTGGCGATCGCGATCTGGTTGGGTGCCAGCGACCAGGCTCCCGAGCAGCCCATCAGGAAGGCATTGCGGAACTGCGCTTCGCACGCGGCTTCGTCCTTGAGATCGCCAAACGGCCCGTAGAACGAGCGGAGCCCGTGCGCGACGGCGGCGTCGACCATGCGCGCGACCGTGTAATGCCAGAGGTCCTGCTGGAAGAAGGCGCGCTGATCGTGACCCGCCTCGACATCGGCGAGGACGCCGTAGCCGGGATGACCACCGCCAACCCGCGTCGTCTTCATGCCGCGGGATGCGGCCAGGTCGGCCGGGCCGAGGCTGAGGCCATGCATGCGCGGGCTGGCGCCGCAGATCGCCTCGACGTTGCTCACCCCCTGCGCGGTCTCGAGCAGTGCGTGCAGCAGGATCGGCTTGCGCACCGAGTACTTCGCCTCGAGCAATGCGACATACTGATCGACGAAATGGATGTCCCAGGGTCCCTCGACCTTGGGAATCATGATGACGTCGAGCCGGTTGCCGACATGGCGGATGATCTGTTCGAGGTCGTCAAGCAGCCACGGGCTGTTCAGCGCATTGACGCGCACCCACATGGCCGTGTCGCCGAAATCGTGCTGGCTCAACAGTTCGATGAAACCGGCACGCGCCGCCTCCTTGGCGTCGATGGGGATCGCGTCCTCGAGATTGCCGCACAGGACGTCGCACTGGCGGGCTGTCTCCGGCGCCTTGGCGCGAATCTTCTCGATGTGCGGCGGAAAGAAGTGGATCATCCGCTCCGGCCGTACGGGCAGTTCGCGCAGGGGTTGCGGCGCACCGATGGCGAGCGGTTTGTAGAAATGGACGGGCAGTTTCATGGCGTTTCCCCTGGTGGCAAGAAGGCGTGTGGATGCAGCGGCAGGATGGGGCCGGTGGCCGCGACGTCAGGCCGGCCCGGCGACGATGCGCGCGTCGTGCAGGCGGCCAACCTCGGCCTCGCTCAAGCCGAGGATGTCGAGCAGGATCTCGTCGGTGTGTTCTCCGAGTCGCGGTGCCGGCATCGGCGGCAGGCGCGGCACGCGACTGAAGTCGAGTGGCGTTGCCGGCATCAGGTAGGAACCGATGCCCGGTTGCTCGACGAGCGAGAACATCGGGTTGTCGGTCGAACAGTCGGGGTCGCGGGCGATCGTTTCACGGACGCTGCGGTACGGACCCCAGGTGACGCCATGCGCATCGAGCGTCTGCGCCGCCTCGGCGAGCGTACGGGCGTGGAACCAGGGTTCGAGCAGGGCGGCGATCTGCTGCCGCGCGCGATAGCGGTTGCCTTCGTCTTCGAGGTCGAGGCCGAGGCGGGCGGCGAGCTCGGCGATCGCCTGCCGCAGGCCGGTCGCCTTCAGCAGGCGGTGCCACTGCATGGCCGTCAGGCCGACGATCATCAGTCGCTTGCCGTCGAGTGTGCAGAAGTCGCGGCCGAAGGCGCCATAGAGATAGTTGCCCTGCCGCGGGCGGTCACCGTCATTGACCATCACCTCGGCCAGCATGCCGAAATTGCCGAGCATCGCCAGCGCCACGTCCTTCAGCGCCAGACGGACGAGCTGGCCTTCGCCGCTCAGCCGCCGATGCCGCTCGGCGGCGAGCAGGCCGACGGCGATCATCTGGCCGCTGATGAAATCCCAGGCGGGAAAGACGTGATTCACCATCTCCGGCGAGCTGATCGGCCCGGTCATCATCGGCAGGCCGACCTGCGGGTTGAGCGTGTAGTCCACTTCCGAGCTGCCATCACGGCGGCCACAGAGGTTGACCATGATCAGATCCTCGCGCTGCGCCTGCAGTGCCTCATAGGCCAGCCAGCCCCTGGCCGGGAAGTTGGTGCTGAAGAGCCCTGCCTGCTCACCCGGCGCGCAGATCAGCCGGGTGAGCAGTTCCTGCCCGCGGGGAAAGCGGAAGTCGACGACGATCGAGCGCTTGCCCTTGTTCAGCCCGGCCCAGAACAGGCTGTGCCGGCCATCGAGGGTCAATGGCCAGCGACCCTGGTCGAGGCCGCCGCCCGGCGGGTCAAAGCGGATGACCTCGGCGCCGAGCTGTGCCAGCGTCATCCCGCCAAGCGGCGCGGCGACGAAAGCCGAGCCCTCGACGACCCGCAAACCTTTGAGAATTCCCTGCATCGTTCGCTTGACTCCTTCGTTTCAGATGACGCGCTTGCGCCGCAGATCGTCGATCGCGGACGCGTCGAGGCCGAGCAGGTCGCTCAGCACCTCGTCGGTATGCTGTCCCAGGCGCGGTCCGAGGTGCCTGATGCGTCCGGGGGTCAGCGACAGCCGCGGCAGCACGGATGGCACGATGACCGTCTCGCCGATGTCCGGCTCGTCGATCGCGACCAGGTTGCGCCGGGCATGGAACTGACGGTCACCAAAGATGTCGGCGATGCTGTTCAACGGGCCGGCTGGCGCGCCGGCGGCGAAACAGCGGTCAAGGATCTCGTCGCGGTGCAGCGAGCCGCACCAGTCGCGGACGATCTCGTTCACGTCGTGGCGGTTTTCCAGGCGTGTCTTCTGATCGCCGTAGACGTGCGGCGCCGCCAGCTCGGGTCGTCCCATGGCCGTCGTCAGCCGTTCGAAGAGCTTGTCGGTGACGCACGAGATCGCCACCCACTTGCCGTCATCCTTGGTCGGGAAGTGGCCGTGCGGACAGGCGAAATCGTTGTGCGTCGGCCCGTGCCGTTCGCGCACGCGTCCGAACATGCCGTAAGCCGGCGCCAGTTCGTCGGTGCAGCGAAACACCGACTCGTACAGCGCGGCGTCGATGTACTGCCCCTGGCCCGTGCGGTCGCGGTGGCGCAGGGCCATCAGGATGCCGAGGCAGCCGTAAAGGCCGGTGAGGTAATCGCCAAGCGTCGTCGATCCCGGTGTCACCGGGGTGCCGCGCGGCATTCCGGCGAGGAAGGCGATGCCGCCGACGGCGTGCGCGACGCGGGCGAAACCGGGCCGGTCGCGATAGGGTCCGGTCTGGCCATAACCGGTGACGCGCAGCATGATCAGCCGTGGGTTGATCTGTCGCAGCACTTCCCAGCCAAGTCCCCACTTCTCCAGCGTGCCAGGGCGGAAGTTCTCGCACAGTACGTCCGACTTCTCGATCAGCCCCTTGAACAGGTCGACCCCTTCGGGCAGGTGCAGGTCGAGCGTCACCGACTTCTTGTTGCGCGCTTCGCTCAGCCAGGCGAGCGTGTCCTTGCGCTTGGTCGGCGTGCCGAACTGGCGCATCGGGTCGCCACCGTGGGGATTCTCGACCTTCAGCACCTCGGCGCCGAACTCGCCCAGGATGCTGGCGCTGTACGGCGCGGCGATCACTGTCGCCGCGTCGATGACACGGATGCCGGCGAGCGGCAGGCGGCTGGCGGCGTCTTCGGTCGGGGGCATGGCCGTCCTCGCTGTGCTGTCGGTTCAGATGATCCTGCGCTGCCGCAGGCGCCTGATCTCCTGCGCCGGGATGCCGAGCAACTCGCGCAGGATCTCGTAGGTGGCGTTGCCAAGGGGCGGCCCGAGGTTGGAGATTCGGCCCGGGGTCTCCGACAGGGTGGGAACGACGCCCGGGATGACGACTTCGCCAAGTCCCTCCTCGCACAGCCGGGCGAGGTTGCCGCGTGCCTGAAAGTGTTCGTCCTCGAAGATGTCGGCGATGCTGTTCAGCTTGCCGACAGGTACCTCGCCGTCGACGCAGCGTCGCATCACCTGCTCGCGGGTCAGCGAGCCAACCCATTCGATCACCAGCCGGTTGACCTCCTCGCGTGCCGCCAGGCGCTGGCGCTGGTTGCCGTAGCGATCCGCTGCAGCCAGTTCGGGTCTGCCCATCACGGCAGCGAAACGTTCGAACATCCGGTCGGTGGTGCAGGCAATCGCCACCCATTTGTCGTCGACCGTGCGAAAGTGGCCGTGCGGCACGGCGACGAAGCTGCCGGCACCTTCGCGCTCGCGGACCTTGCCGAAGAGGCCGTAGGCCGCGGCGATCTCGTCCATCTGGCGGAAGACCGCCTCGTAGATGCCGATGTCGATGATCTGCCCTTCGCCGCTGACTTCGCGATGGCGCAGCGCGAGCAGGATGCCGATCGCCCCATAGAGGCTCGACAGGTAGTCGCCCAGCGGTACCGTACCCGGGACCACTGGTGTTTCTCCCGGGAAGCCGGCGAGATAGGACAGCCCGGCGAAACCGTGCGCGATATGGGCAAAGCCCGAGCGGCGACGGTACGGTCCGCTCTGCCCGTAGCCCGAGACACGCAGCATCACCAGGCCGCGATTGGCCTGCCGCAGCTCCTCCCAGCCGAGTCCCCACTCTTCCATCGTCCCGGGGCGGAAGTTCTCGATCAGGACGTCGGACTTGGCGACGAGCTTCAGGAACAGCTCGACTCCTTCGCGCTGCCGCAGGTCGAGCGTCACCGACTTGCGGTTGCGACCTTCGCTGAGCCATGCCAGGGTCGCGTCGTGCCGCTTCGACGCCGTGCCGAAGCGACGCATCGGATCGCCGGCGACCGGATGTTCCACCTTGAGAACCTCGGCGCCGAACTCGCCGAGGATGGATGCCGCATAGGGTCCGGCGAGGAAGGTGCCGACGTCGATGACGCGCAGGCCGCTCATTGGCAGTCGGCTGCCGCCCAGCGAGTTCTCATGCTCTTCCTCGGACGACGTCGGGCTTGCCGCGGTCGGCCCGTCGCTCGCGCCTCCTGTCACCTCTGCCTGCTGACGGACATCCTTCGTCGAAGACGGCTCCCCTGCCATTACCGATCCTCCCTCCTGCGCCTCGCGTGAGCCAGCCATCGCCGCCCGCTCTCGCCGCCATCCCGCGGCTCCGCTGTGATCGTCGCAGGCCGGCTCCGCGCTGTCCAGATCGCCTGGCGTGTGCCCTCCGGCGCCAACGAAGCCTCGCAGTATAGTTTCAAAAGGCAGTCGTCGGTACAGATTGCGTTGCCGTGCCGGTGCATGCCGCGAGCCACGGCGTGCGTGTCGCGACCGCGTCGGCGGCTTGCGGATGCAGATCCGGCAGCCAGCCGGAAGGTCGTTGCGGGTACTGCCGCAACCGTCGGCGGCGGCTTGTTGCGCAAATCCAGAAGACGACTGGAAAAGTCGGCGGCCATGGACTATATTGGTCGCAGTGCAGTTTGGGGGGGCAAGTGGATCCCGGGGCTGGAGGTAGCCTGCAGGGGATTGCGCTTGCCGGACAGCGACATTTGCGAGTCGAAGGTGGAACCTGACCGGCGAACAAGAAGCCAGGGAGCAGCCTGTGGTTGTCGGGCAGGCGCGCCTCGTCCCTGCTTCTCGAGAAGGCCCGGCTGGCGTCATCCGGCCGCCGCCGCGCGCCCGGCCTGCAGCCATTTGTCGGCTTGTCCCGCCTCTGGCAGCCGGCCCGGCCCACCCGTTGCGTTGCGCCGATTCCCCTTGCTGGCGCAGCTGCCGCTTGCCTGTCCCGGCGCAGTGTCCGTCGCTGCCGCGGCGGCCGAATCGGCCGCCTGCGGCCCGCGCCGGGTGATCGCCTGCGCCGGCGGGCGGACATCGCGGCCCCGCCGGGGCGGCAACGCGCTTGCCGCATTGGTCGAGGCGACCGGCAAGCCAGCAAACACCCTTTTCCGATCCGCAAACCCTCGCCCGGTAGCCGGCGAGGGGCTGTTCGTGCGTCGCTGGCGCGACTGGCACGCGAATGACGTATTCCCCTGACTTCAGCAACGATTACGGAGGCAACACATGAAGCTCACGCTGACCCCTGACGAACTGAACGCCTGTTATGGCGAGCTGCACGAGGCGAATGCAGCCTTCAAGGGGCATTACCCCGCGGATTCCTCCGAGCGGCAGCCGGTTCACACCGTATACGGCGGCGCCAACCTGTTCAAGGCTGGCTTTGCCGGCAAACTCGGCGAGGTGGCGCTCAAGACCCTCGACACCTATGCGCCGAACTACCACGTCTTCGCCCGCGTTCTCGGTTTGCCGGGTGCCGAGACCCTGCCCAGCAACCCGCTCGAAATCGACAGCCTGACGCGCGCGCTGGAAAGCAGCCCGGAGCAGGTGCGCGAGATCAAGCAGGCGGCGTGGCTCGCGTTCACCGTCTACAACCGGGTGCTCAAGAAGCTGCGCACGGAGCCCATCGAGGACAACCGCATCGACTTCGAGGATGGCTACGGCAATCGGCCGGACGACGAGGAGGATGGTCACGCCGTCGCCGCGGCGGACGAGGTCGCCAAGGGGATGAGCGAGAACGTCCTCTCGCCGTTCATCGGCATTCGCATCAAGACCTTTTCCGACGAGTGCAAGGTCCGTTCGATCCGCACGCTCGACATCTTCCTCACTCGCCTGGCCGAGAAGACCGGCGGCCGTTTGCCGGAGAACTTCATCGTCACCCTGCCCAAGGTGACAACTCCCGAGCAGGTCGCAGCCTGCGCCGGCATCCTGGCGAAGCTCGAAGCACGGCTGGGTTATCCCAAGGACTCGCTGCGCATGGAAATCATGATCGAAACGACGCAGTCGATCATCAACCACAAGGGCGAGAATACGGTGCCGCTGCTCGTTGCCGCCGCTGCCGGCCGCTGTCGGTCGGCAATTTTCGGGACCTACGATTACACCGCGTCGTGCAACATCACGGCGGCACACCAGAGCCACACCCACCCGTCGTGCGACTTCGCCCGTCACGTGCTGCAGGTCAGCCTGGCCGGAACCGGCATCACGATCAGCGATGGCGCGACCACCAGCATGCCGATCGGGCCGCACAAGGCGGCTGCTGGCTCTGTCCTCTCGCCACAGCAGATGGACGAGAACCGCGCCGTCGTGCATGGTGCCTGGAAGCTCCACTACGACAACATCA
>JFAX01000004.1:228228-229045 GCA_000585015.1 Candidatus Accumulibacter adjunctus
ACTCTGGTGGGCAACACCTTTGACGACGCCGCCACCGGTCAGGGGTTGCTCAACTTCTTCCTGCGCGGCATGGCCTGCGGTGCGATCACCGAGCAGGAAGTGCTGGCGACGGGGATTACTCTCGACGAGCTGCGCTCCCGCTCGTTCGTTCGCATCGTCAACAACCGGACGCGGAAATAGACACCGCTCCGGAACCACGCAAGCAGAAAGGGATGAGTGATGACTGAGGTGAACTGCGGGATACAGGGGGGCTTGCCGTATCTCGATGCCGCCGATGCGGCGATCAGGAAAGCGCTGGGCTGGATGAAGCAGCAATGCATGGGCAGCAAGGGCGTGTCGAACGAGAAGCTCGACGCACACCAGATGGCCAGCTTCGATCTCGCCTGGTGTGCCGCTGAAGCGACCGCCGCGCGCTTCGCTGCCGACTACGCTGCCCGGGTGCTGGCCGCAGGCCAGCAGGCCGAGGGCGTCTGTCTCGAGGAGCGGATGGCCCTGGCGTTCTGCGCCGAGGCACTGCAGAATATCCACAACCGGTTGTGGGCGAGGCCGCAGAGTTTCGGTCTGAGCGAGGCGGACGTCGCCGCGCTGGCTTCGTCCGGCCTCAGCCGTTTCTGCCAGTTGCAGCTCGACGCCGCCCATCTCGAGGCCCTCGGCCGCGATGTCATGGCG
Organism: Candidatus Accumulibacter adjunctus; assembly: GCA_000585015.1. Taxonomy (GTDB): domain Bacteria; phylum Pseudomonadota; class Gammaproteobacteria; order Burkholderiales; family Rhodocyclaceae; genus Accumulibacter; species Accumulibacter adjunctus. The sequence continues at coordinate 228,898 of JFAX01000004.1, forward strand.
CTGAATGGTGCCAGCGGCGCCTACCTGCTCAGCGACGATGCGACGATGATGCAGGATTCGTTCCGCAAGCTGGCGACGAACGTGGTGATGCCCCTGGCCGAGGAGATCCACCGCCACGACCGGATCATTCCGCAGGAGATTCTCGAGC
>JFAX01000005.1:0-3717 GCA_000585015.1 Candidatus Accumulibacter adjunctus
TTAAGGGGGTGTGAACGATTACGGGGTGCGCGGGTGATGCTTCAGGGCTGCGCTCGCTGCGCTCCGGATGTGGCGTGCGGAGGGCGGGTTCTCGGCAGCCCGCAACGGTCTCGACCGGCAGCGCCTGTCGCCCGACGCGACTGGCTTTCGCCGTTGACTAACGACAGAGGATCTGGATGCTGCGTGCGGCAACCGGGGTCGTCCTTTCCCGTTGGCAGCTGGCGAAAGCCGCCTCGGCGTTGCTGTCGCAGATCTGTTGCCAGCTGCCCGCCGGAAGCAGGAAGGACACCGGGATCTCATCGCGGTTGATCAGGCAGAGGAGGTCCGCAACGAGGGCATCGCCGTCACGCGGCTCCTTCGACGCCGTCAGGTGCAGTCCGAATGCCGCCAGTTTCTTCGACTGCCAGTCGCTGACGCGCATCGGTCGACCGGCGGGGTGCCACCAGGTCACGTCGGGGCAGGCATCCGCCGTATTGGTCTCGCCGGTCAGCCAGCGTTGCTGCCGCAACTGCGGGAAGCGCCGGCGCAGCGCGATCAGGTCGGCGACATAGTCGATCAGACTCTCGTCGGCACTGCGCCAGTCGAGCCAAGTCATCGGATTGTCCTGGCAGTAGGCATTGTTGTTGCCCGCCTGGCTGCGCCCCAGTTCGTCACCGCCCTGCAGCATCGGCACTCCCTGCGCGATCAGCAGTGTCGTCAGCAGTGCGCGTTGCACTCGGCGGCGCCGTTCGAGCACCGCCGGATCATGGCTTTCGCCTTCCTCGCCGCAGTTCCAGGAGCAGTTGTGGCTGTGTCCGTCACGGTTGTCCTCGCCATTGAGTTCGTTGTGCTTCTGCTGGTAGCTGACGAGGTCACGCAGGGTGAAGCCATCGTGCGCGGTGATGAAATTGACGCCGGCCTGTGGTGGCCGTCCCGTTGCCTGGAAGATCTCGCTCGAGCCGGCAAGCCGCTGCGCCAGTTGCCCGGCGCCGGCCTCGCCAGTCAGCCAGAAGGCACGCACGTCATCACGGAAGCGGTCGTTCCATTCGCTCCAGCCGGGAAGGAAACGGCCGAGCCGGTAACCGTCGGGACCGAGGTCCCATGGTTCGGCGATCAGCTTGACGCGCTGCAGGACGGGATCCTGCCTGAGCGCCGGCAGGAAGGCGCTATCACGGGTCAGCGCGGCGGCGAGGTCGAAGCGGAAGCCGTCGACGTGCATCACTTCCACCCAGTAGCGCAGCGAGTCCATCACCAGTTGCAGCACGCGTGGGTGGGCGAGGTTGACGGTGTTGCCGCAGCCGCTGAAGTTCTCGTAGCCGGCGAGGTCGTCTACTGGCAGGCGGTAGTAGCTGCGGTTGTCGATGCCGCGGAAGGAGAGGGTCGGGCCCCACTGGTCGGTCTCGGCGGTATGGTTGAAGACGACGTCGAGAATGACTTCGAGTCCGGCAGCATGGAGCGTACGGACCATGCTCTTGAACTCGGCGATCGCCGATTGGCCGCCGATGCGCGCTGCGTAGCGAGGCTCCGGAGCGAAAAAGGCGAGCGAGTTGTAGCCCCAATAGTTGACCCGCCCCTCATTGACCAGCCGCTGCTCGTCGAGAAAGTGATGGATCGGCAGCAGGTTGATGGCAGTGACGCCCAGTCGTTGGAAGTGTTCGATCAGTGCCGGGGTCGCGAGGCCGGCGTAGCTGCCGCGCAGCACCTCGGGAACGCCGGGATGTTGCCGGCTCATCCCCTTCACGTGGGCCTCGTAAAGCACGGTGTCTGACCAGGGCGTTGCCGGTGGCGCATCGTCATGCCAGTCGAAGCGCTCGTCCACGACGGCGGCGGTCAGCAGGTGGACCGGGTCATCGTGTGCAGGCCAGGAGAAGCGGCCCACCACTTCGCGTGCATAGGGGTCGAGCAGCAATCGCCTGCCGTCAAAACGATGGCCTTCTGCGGGTGCGTTCCTGCCATGCACGCGAAAGGCATAACGCAATCCTGGGCCCGCGCCGGCGAGGTAGCCGTGCCACACCTGATCGGTGCATTCGTGCAGTGGCAGCACGCGCGTCCGCTGGCCGTCGACGAGGCAGAGCTCGACCCGCTCGGCGTGCGCCGAAAAGAGCGCGAAATTGACGCCCGAGCCGTCCCAGTGACTGCCGAGTGGCCACGGCCGCCCAGCAGCGAGCAACCCGCCGCTCAGGCCGTCCATTCGAAGTACAGCGCCGCGAGTGGCGGCAAGGTCAGATTCAGCGACAGGTTGCGACCGTGTGCGGCGATCTCCTCGGCAAACAGCGGCTCGAACCCGTTGCCGACGTTGCTGCCGCCGTAGTGCTGCGAGTCGGTGTTCAGGCGCTCGCGGTACATTCCCGCCATCGGCACGCCAATCCGGTATCCATGGCGCACGACGGGCGTGAAGTTGCCGACATAGAGCAGTGCGCGCGAACGATCACGGCTCCAGCGGACGAAGGCGACCACCGAGCACTCGGCATCGTCGGCAGCCACCCACTCGAAACCGGCGGGTTCGAAATCGACCTCGTGCAGAGCCGGGTTGCCGCGGTACACCCCGTTGAGATCGCGGATCAGGTCGCGTACGCCCGCGTGCAATGGAAAATCGAGCAGTCCCCAGTCGAGCGAGGTGTCGTGATTCCATTCGTTCCACTGACCGATCTCGCCGCCCATGAAGAGCAGCTTCTTGCCCGGGTGGGCCCACATGAAGGCATAGAGGGAACGCAGATTGGCGAACTTCTGCCAATAGTCGCCCGCCATCTTGCTGATCAGCGAGCCCTTGCCATGGACCACCTCGTCATGCGACAGGGGCAGCACGAAGTTCTCGCTGAAGGCGTACATCAGGCCGAAGCTGAGCTGGTTGTGGTGATACTTGCGATGCACCGGATCACGCGTCATGTAGTCGAGGACATCGTGCATCCAGCCCATGTTCCACTTGTAATGGAAGCCGAGGCCGCCCATTTCCGGTGGGCGGCTGACCATTGGCCATGCCGTGGATTCCTCGGCATGTGTCGACGCGCCCGGATGTTCCTGGCCGAGCACCTCATTCATGCGGCGCAGGAACGCCACCGCCTCGAGATTCTCGCGACCGCCGTGCACGTTCGGCAGCCATTGCCCGTCCTCGCGGCTGTAGTCGCGATACAGCATCGATGCGACGGCGTCTACCCGCAGTGCGTCGACCCCGTAGCGCTCGATCCAGAAGAGGGCATTGCCGATCAGATAGTTGCTGACTTCACGGCGGCCGAAGTTGTAGATCAGGGTACCCCAGTCCTGATGCATTCCCTCGCGCGGGTCGGAATGCTCGTAGAGTGCCGTACCGTCGAAGCGACCGAGGCCGTGCTCGTCGGTCGGGAAATGCGCTGGCACCCAGTCGACGATCACTCGCAGACCGGCGGCGTGGCAGGCACGGACGAAGTCGCGGAAGCCGGTTGGCGTGCCATGGCGGGCGGTCGGCGAGTACAGACCGAGCGGCTGGTAGCCCCACGAGCCGTCGAAGGGGTGCTCGGAAACCGGCAGCAGCTCGAGATGGGTGAAACCCAGGTCGACCAGGTAGGGGATCAGCGTGTCGCTGAGCCGTTGCCAGTCGGGGAAGCCGCCATCGTCGGCGCGCCGCCAGGAAGCCAGGTGCACCTCGTAAATGGACATCGGCGCGCCGAGCTGGTCGCCGGCCGGAATCGACGAAGCCTCGACGGGCGGCGGCAGGGCGCAGACGACTGACGCTGTGGATGGGCGCAGTTCGGCCTGGAAGCC
>JFAX01000005.1:3888-13635 GCA_000585015.1 Candidatus Accumulibacter adjunctus
GGCGCAGTTCGGCCTGGAAGCCGTAGGGGTCCGCCTTCAGCGGCAGCAGGTAACCGTCGCGCGAGCGGATTTCGAACTTGTAATGGGCGCCGGCCGTGACGCCGGGCAGGAAGATCTCCCAGACGCCACATTCGCGGCGCAGGCGCATCGGGTGCCGACGACCGTCCCAAGTGTTAAAGTCGCCAACGACACTGACTCGTTGCGCATCGGGTGCCCAGACGGCAAAGGCGGTTCCGACAACCCCGTCGATTTCACAAAGGTGGGCGCCGAGGCGCTCGAAGGGGCGCAGGTGCGAGCCTTCGGCGAGCAGCCAGACATCCATCTCGCCGAGAACGGTCCAGAAGCGATACGGATCATCGGTCTCCTGTATCCCATGTTGCCAGCTGATTCGCAGGCGATAGGGAAAGTAGTTGCGGCGGCGGGGAATCGATCCCTCGAAGAAGCCTTCCACGTCCTCGATCCGCCGTTGTTCGAGCTCGGCGACCTGGCGGCCGGTCTTGGCGTCGACGACGGCAACAGCGAGCGCGCCGGGCTGCATGCTGCGCACCCAGAGTTTCCCGTCAGCGTCGGTGTGCATGCCAAGGACCGCATAGGGGTCGCTGTGTTGTGCCCGGTAGAGGGCGATGATGTCAGCAGAGTCAAGCATGCGATACGTCCTTACTCAGTTTGTGTCGATGTGCCAGGTGTCGTTGGCGTAGTCGCGGATCGTCCGGTCGGCGGAAAAGGGGCCCATGCCGGCGACGTTGATGATCGCCTTGCGCTGCCACTCGTCGCTGTTGAGGTAGAGTGCGTCGACCCGTCCTTGCGTCGCCACGTAGTCCGCATAATCGGCGAGCAGCAGGTAGTGATCGCCGTAGTGCAGCAGGCAGTTGAAGATGTCGTGGTAGCGCGAACGTTCACCCGGCGAGAAGAAGCCCGTGTCGATGCGGTCGAGCGCCTCCTTCAGCGCGGGATCGCCGTGGTACAAAGCCAGTGGTTGATGGCCCGCCTGCCTGATCGCGTTGACCTGGGCCGTGTTGTTGCCAAAGATGAAGATGTTCTCGGCGCCGACGTTGTCGCGAATTTCGATGTTTGCACCATCCTCGGTGCCGATCGTCAGCGCGCCGTTCAGCGAAAGCTTCATGTTGCCGGTGCCGGAGGCTTCGGTTCCGGCCGTGGAAATCTGTTCCGACAGGTTGGCCGCCGGCATGATCAATTCGGCGATCGACACACCGTAGTTCGGGATGAACACGACGCGCAGCAGATCACGCGTCCGCGGATCGTTGTTGACCACTGCGGCCACGTCATGGATGAGGCGAATAACCTGTTTCGCCATGTGGTATGACGAGGCTGCCTTGCCAGCGAAGATCACGCTGCGCGGCGCATAGTCGCGCGCCGAACCGTCGAGCAGCGCGTTGTAGCGGGTGATCACGTGCAGCACGTTGAGCAGTTGCCGCTTGTACTCGTGAATCCGTTTCACCTGGACGTCGAACAGGCTGTCCGGATCGAGGTTGACGGCCAGTTCCCGTGCCACATAGTTGGCCAGGCGCAGCTTGTTGCCGCGCTTCGCCGCCGCGAAGGCGGTGCGGAAAGCAGCGTCGTCGGCGCTCGCCCGCAGCTCCTGCAGGCGATCGAGATCGAGTCGCCAGTCCTTGCCGCCGAGTTTGTCGTCGAGCAGCGTCGACAGCGCCGGGTTGGCCTGTGCCAGCCAGCGCCGCGGCGTGACGCCGTTGGTCTTGTTGTGGAAACGCTCCGGATAGAGGCGGGCAAAGTCGGCGAAGATGGTTTGCACCATGAGATCCGAGTGCAGTTGCGAGACGCCGTTGACGCGGTGGCTGCCGACGATGCAGAGGTTCGCCATGCGCACCCGCTTGTCCTTGTCGTGACCACCGCCATCGTCGATCAAGGATACCCTTCGCATGAGGTCGATGTCCCCCGGGTAGAGGCGAACGACCTCGTCGAGGAACTCCTGGTTGATGCGGTAGATGATCAGGATGTGCCGCGGCAACACACGCTGGATCAGCGTCACCTTCCAGGTTTCGAGCGCCTCCGGCATCAGCGTGTGGTTGGTATAGGAGAAAATCCTGCGGCATTGATCCCAGGCGGCAGCCCAAGGCATTGCGTGATCGTCCACCAGCAGCCGCATCAGCTCTGCGACGCTGATCGCCGGGTGGGTGTCATTGAGGTGGATCGCCACGTGCTCGGCGAGGTTGCTGAAGGTGCCATGCTCCGCCTGATGACGTTCCAGGATGTCCTGCAAGGATGCAGAAACGAAAAAATACTCCTGGCGCAGGCGCAACTCGCGACCAGCCGAGGTGCTGTCATTCGGGTAGAGCACCCAGGAAATGTTCTCGAATCGGTTCTTGAACTCCGCTGCGCGTTGGTAGTCACCGGTGTTGAAGGCACCGAGGTCGATTTCCGATGGCGCCGCCGCTTTCCACAGGCGCAGGGTGCTGACTCGATCGGTCCCGTGCCCCGGGATGACGTAGTCGAAGGCCTTCGCCTCGACCGAGTCAGCCGCATGCCATTCGGCCCATTCTCCATGATGTTCGCAGGTGCCGCCGAAGCGAACGGTGTGGTGCTTGTTGGCGCGCGGGAACTCCCAGGGCGATCGGTCCTGCAGCCAGGCTTCGGGTTTTTCGACCTGTTGTCCGTTGAGGATCGACTGTGCAAACATGCCGTACTCGTAACGCACCCCGTAACCCCAGGATGGCAGTCCGACCGTGGCCATCGAATCGAGGAAGCAGGCAGCCAGACGACCGAGGCCACCGTTGCCCAGCGCCGCATCGGGTTCACATTCCATCACCTCCTCGAGTGACGGGCCCGGTGGCGTGAACAGGGCTGTTGTCTGGTCACGCAGGCCGATCGCCGAGAGCGCGTTGTTCATTGCCCGGCCGATCAGGAATTCCATCGACAGGTAGTAGATGCGGCGGGCCTTGTTGTTGCGGTCGGCGTTCTGGGTGCGCACCCAACGCTCTGCCAACTGCTCCCGTGCCACTTGCGAAAGCGCGAGATAGAGGTCGGCCCGGGTGGCGCGGGTCGGCTCCGCTGCGATCGTGCCGACGAGTTTCTGCTCGACTGCGCAGCGCAGCTGTTCGCTCTCGGAAAGGGGGGGGACGGCGTTGGACATCAGGCGGGTACTCCAAGAAAGGTTCATCGGCAACCCTCGCACGCGGCCAGGGCCTGAGCAGCACCCAGCAGGGCCGGTGCAGGCGAAAGGATGACATAGGTCGGAACGGTGGCCAGATAGGAAGCGAAGCGCCCCTTGGCCTCGAACCGCGCACGGAAGGGCGAGCGGTCGAAGATTTCTCCCAGTCGCGGAATGATACCACCGCCGACATAAACGCCACCCCGTGCACCGAGGGTGAGCGCCAGATTGCCGGCCACCGACCCGAGCAGCGCGCAGAAGGTGTCGATCACCGCAACACATTGCCGGTCGTCGCCGGCGACGGCGCGCGCGACGATCTCGACGGTGCTCAGGGGCACATGCGTGCGCCCATCGACCGTCGCGACCAGGCGATGCAGCAGCGGCAGGCCGCTGCCGGAAAGGAGCCGCTCGGCCGAGACATGCTCGAACTCGCGCCAGGCGAGCGCCAGGATTGCCGCCTCGCGGGGGTCTGCCGGTGCAAGCGAGCAATGACCGCCTTCACCGCTCAGGGGCAACCAGCCGCCGGCATGATGGAGGAGGCCGGAAACACCCAGCCCGGTCCCGGGGCCGAGGACCGCTTTGGTCGCGCCGGGGGCGGGACTCCCGCTGCCGACCTGTCGCAGTTCGGCCGCGGGAAGACGGGGTAGCGACAGGGCGAGCGCGCTGAAGTCATTGAGCAGCAGCAACTTGCGCAGCCCCAGCCGCGCCGTGATGCGCTCGCGCGAAAAGCTCCACGAAGCGTTGGTCAGCGCGACCACCCCATCGTGTACCGGCGCCGCAATGGCGATTGCAGCGGCCGATGGGGCGGGGCTCGCAGATGCTGCGAGGTATGCCTGCATCGCCTCGACCGGCCCGGCGAAGTCTGCTACCGCCAGGACCTGCAAGCGCTGCGGCATGTTCGCTTCGTCGAGCAGTGCGAAACGGGCGTGGGTGCCCCCGATGTCGCCAACGATTCCAATCGGCAGCTTCATCGGCGCCGGCACCACTCGGTAAGGGCCGGTGGGCCCTGCGGACGGCGCACGCGCGCCGGTCTGCCTGCGTCGATGTGAGCAATGGTCATGGGCTTCAAGGGGGCGAAGTCTCCGCCTGGCGTTCGTGGTGAAGGTCGTGCATGCCTTGGTCAGGGGCCGGGATCCCAGGCGGCAACCCGTTTTGCTGGAATCTTCGCATCAAACGCGAGATTAATCAAAGACCCTGCTAACATGGCCCAAGTCTACCGCCGCAGACCGCCCGGCAAGTGCGGCGGTGCAGTGCTGCGACGGCCATCCGTGAGGGCAGAGGGCATCCGTGGATGACACAGGTCTGATCAGCAGGCTCGGTGACGTGGTTGGTGAGGCGAACGTGCTGGTCGCAGCCGACGCCGTCGCCGGATATCTCGTTGACTGGCGGGGTCGCTATCGCGGGACGGCGCTCTGCGTCGTCAGACCGGCGACCGCTGCCGCCGTGTCAGCCGTCGTGCGACTGTGTGCGCAGGCTGGCGTGGCGATGGTGCCGCAGGGTGGAAACACCAGCCTCTGCGGCGCGGCGACGCCGGCTGCCGAAGGCCGCTCGGTGGTGATCAGCCTTGCGCGGTTGAACCGCGTGCGGGCGATCGACGCGGCGAACAACACGATCACCGTCGAAGCGGGTTGCCTTCTGCAGCGGGTGCAGGAGGCTGCCGCTGCGGCCGGTCGGCTGTTTCCACTGTCGCTCGCCGCCGAGGGAAGTTGCCAGATCGGCGGCAATCTGTCGACCAATGCCGGTGGCGTGCAGGTTCTGCGTTACGGTACTGCACGCGAGTTGACACTGGGTCTCGAGGTGGTCATGCCCGATGGCGAGCTCTGGGATGGTTTGCGTGCCCTGCGCAAGGACAACACCGGTTACGACCTCAAGCAATTGTTCATCGGCGCCGAAGGTACGCTCGGCATCATCACTGCCGCAGTGCTGCGGCTCTTTCCCTGGCCACGCGCGAAGGCGACCGCCTGGCTGGCAATTGCTGCACCGGAGACGGCGCTGCGCGCGCTCATCGCCCTGCAGGATCGTTTCGGTCCGGCCCTGACCGCCTGCGAACTGGTGTCCGGGGTCGCGCTGGGACTGGTTCGCAAGCACATCCCCGGTCCGCACCCGACACTCGTCGACAGTCCATGGCATCTTCTGGTCGAGCTGTCCGCTGGCGGTGACGAGGCTTCCCTGCGCGAGGAGCTGGCGTCCTTCCTGGCGAGCATGATCGACGACCGACGCGTCGCCGACGCGGTGTTGGCGCAGAGCGGCGAGCAGGCACGGCGGCTGTGGACGCTGCGCGAGAGCATTGGCGAGGCGCAGCGCATCGAGGGCCCGAGCATCAAGCACGACGTTTCGCTGCCGATCTCGCGCCTGCCGGAGTTCATCGAGCGAGCGGATCGTGCCTTGGTCGAGGCTTTTCCGGGCATCAGGATGGTCACCTTCGGCCACATCGGCGACGGCAATCTGCACTACAACCAGTCGCGACCGACCGCCGGTGACCAAACCTTGTTTCTCGCCGCGCAGCCGCAGGTCAACCGCGTCGTGCATGACCTCGTGGACGAGCTCGGTGGGAGCATCAGTGCCGAGCACGGCATCGGTCAGCTGAAACGCGCCGAGCTGTTGCGGTACAGGACGCCGCTGGAGATTGGCATGATGCGCGCGGTCAAGGAAGCTCTCGATCCGAGAGGATTGATGAATCCCGGCAAGGTGCTGTGAGCGCCGGACGCTGCTCGTGCATCAGTGACGTGTCGTCGGCGGGTCGGCAAACAGCTGGTCAATCGCGGGTGCATCGAAACGGTACTCGCGATTGCAGATTTCATCCCTGACCAGCACTTCTCCATGCTCGTGCAGGGTGGCGTAGACTTCGTTCGCCCCGAGGGTGCGCAGCAGCAAGCGCGCCTTCTGCCAGTCCTCGGGGCAGTTGAGGGTGACGCCTTGCGCGGCAAAGAGGCGGATCGTTTCCTCGGGGAAGAGTCGCGGCAAGAGATCTTCGGCCGCCAGCGAGAGCAGCTCCGAACGACCGATCGTTGCCGCCAGCGCCTCCGCACGTGCCCAGCCGTCGGCATCGCGTTCCGCGGCCGTCGGCAGTTTCTGCAGCAGCATGCCGGCAGCCGCTTCGTCCGACACCGCCAGGAAGAGGCGCGCCGGTTGCTGCACCGATTGCCCCAGGTAGTGCTCGAAGACCCCGGCAATGCTGTCGCCATCGATCGGCACGATGCTCTGGTAGGGCTCGCGCATTGTCGGCATATCGAGCACGAGCAGCATCTGGCCATTGCCGAGCATCTCGCGCAGGGATGCTTCCCCCACCGTTCGCGCACACTTCGCCATGCCGCGAACCTGCAGCTGCTCGTTGCAGTCGATGACCAGCAGAGAGATCGGACCGTTGCCGCGCAACTGGATCGTCACCCGTCCCGGCTGCTTGAGATTGCTGCCGACGAGCAGTGTGCTGGCAGACAGTTCGCCAAGCAGTCGTGCCACCGGCAGCGGGTAGCCGCGACCCTCGAGGAGTTTCTGCCAGACCGGGCCAAGGCGGACCAAGGCACCGGCGATGTCGAGATCGTCCAGAAGAAAGCGTTGCAGGCAGTCGGTGTTCATTGCCGACCAAGCCCTACCACCGCCGGGCGGCAGGAGCATGCCGGGGCAGGGGACGGGAGCGGCGCAGTCCACCTGCAGCTGTCACGTTTTGCCAGCCGACTTGCGGGCGGCGACGGTGCACCGCTGGCTTCCCGCCATGCAGGTCTTTTTCAGGACACATCGAGCATGCGGTCGAGTGCCAGCCTGGCGAGTTCCCGCTCATGCTCGGGGACGCGGATCTGGTTGACCACCGTGCCGTCCGCCAGGTTTTCCAGCGTCCATGCCAGGTGTTGCGGGTCGATGCGTTGCATCGTGGAACACATGCAGACCGTCGGTGCCATGAACTGGACGATCTTGCCCTCGTGTCTGACCTCCTCGGCAAGACGGTTCACCAGATTGAGCTCGGTGCCGACCAGCCATCGCGTGTTGGCAGCGGCGTCCTTGATCGTCCGCACGATGTGTTCGGTCGAACCGACGAAGTCCGACTGTCGGCAGACCTCGAAGCTGCACTCCGGGTGCGAGATCACCAGACCGTCCGGATGCTGGTTGCGGAAACGCAGGATGTGCGCCGGCTGGAACATCTGGTGTACCGAACAGTGCCCCTTCCAGAGCAGCAGTCGGGCGGCACGGATCTGTTGCGGGCTCAGGCCGCCCAACTCGAGGTCCGGATCCCAGACCACCATCTCGTCGAGCGGGATGCCCATCTTGAAGCCGGTCCAGCGGCCAAGGTGCTGGTCGGGGAAGAAGAGGATCTTCTCCCGGCGGGCGAAGGCCCAAGTGGCGATCGTGCCAGCGTTGGAGGAGGTGCAGACGATGCCGCCATGTTCGCCGCAGAAGGCCTTGAGGTCGGCCGCCGAATTGATGTAGGTCACCGGAGTGACCACCTGATCCACTTCGATCACCTCGCCAAGCTCACGCCAGCAGCGTTCAACCTTGGCGAGATTCGCCATGTCGGCCATCGAGCAGCCAGCCGCCAGGTCGGGCAGGACGGCGATCTGGTCGGGTTTCGACATGATGTCGGCGACTTCGGCCATGAAGTGGACGCCGCAAAAGACGATGAGGCGCGAATCGGTGTTCGCTGCCAGACGCGACAGCTTGAGTGAATCGCCTGTCAGGTCAGCGTACTGGTAGACGTCGGCGCGCTGGTAATGGTGACAGAGGAGCACGACCTCGTTTCCGAGGCGCGCGCGCGCGGTGCGGATGCGCTGATGGCAGGCGTCGTCCTGCAACTGGTTGAACTTGTCGAAGCTGATGGTGGCGGTCTGCATGGGTGGTGTTCGAGTCGATGTGGGTGAAAGCCCGGCCGGACGGAGCAACCGGTTCTCGGGGCATGCGCATCACGGCTGTGCGCCGCCAGCCTGCAGCACTGCTTGCTTCCGCCCCGCGCCCAGTGGCAGTGTGGCGATGATCCGTTGCACGCTCTCAGCTTCGCCAAGGCAGGCCGGCGTGGCGCCAGCCGCCGAGCCTGCCGCGCTGGCCGCTGGCGTCGACATCCCCCTCGAAGCCCTCGAGCACGTTGTAACATTCGCGCTGCATGGCCTGTGTGGCGAGCGCGGCGGCGTGATGCGAACGCGCTCCGCTGCGACAGATGAACAGCAGCAGCGCTTCCCGATCGGTCTGTTGCTTGAGCTGGGCGAGAAAGTGGGAGTTCGGTCGGCTGTCCGGGTACCCCATCCATTCGATCTCGATGGCGCCGGGGATTCTGCCCACCCAATCCCACTCGGCCCGTGTGCGCACGTCGACCAATCGGGCCCCGGGCGCCAGTTGCCAGACCTCGAAAGCTTCTCTTGGCGTCAGGGCGCCGGCGTAAGGCAGGCCGAGCTCCTGTCCGCGCTCGTGGGCGAGTTGCAGCAGGTCGGTCAGTCGTCCCATGGTGTCTGTCGGGGCCTCGTTGGAGCAGATGCTTCGAAGCTCGGAGTATAAATCACTTGTTTCGTTCCCGGCGCACCCGCACGATGGTTGCAGTGCCGTGTGGGCGCACCTTGATGGTGCGAGAGTTCCCGGGTTGCACCAGTAATGTGCGCACAAAATGCCTGATCGTGTCCCGGGACGTTGTGGCACAATGATCCGTCGGTGTGGACGCTATTGGCACGTTTTGTGCTAGTTGCTTCGCGCAACGATTTTCCACTGTCGCCGCTGACCCCGGCACCTGTTCAGGAGGCCCTTTGATGGCAAGCCCGCAAGACGTGATCAAGATGGTGAAGGACAATGAAGCGAAGTTCGTCGACTTCCGCTTTACGGATACCCGTGGCAAGGAGCAGCACGTGACCGTTCCGGTCAGCGCTTTCGATGAAGAGAAATTCGAGAATGGCCACGCCTTCGATGGCTCGTCGATCGCCGGCTGGAAGGGGATTCAGGCGTCGGACATGCAACTGATGCCCGATCCCGCCACGGCCTACGTCGACCCGTTCTTCGACGAGACGACGGTCGTGCTCACGTGCGACGTCGTCGATCCGGCAGACGGTCGTGGCTATGATCGCGACCCGCGCTCGATCGCCAAGCGGGCAGAGGCCTACCTGAAATCCTGTGGTATTGGCGATACCGCCTACTTCGGGCCGGAGCCCGAGTTCTTCATCTTCGACTCCGTTGCCTGGAACGTTGACATGTCCGGCTGCAACCTGAAGATCTACTCGCAGGAGGCCGCCTGGACCAGCGGCGAAAAATCCGAGGGTGAGGGCGGCACAGGTCACCGGCCGGGGGTCAAGGGGGGCTACTTCCCGGTGCCGCCGGTCGACAGCCTGCACGATATCCGCTCGGCAATGGTCCTGACTCTGGAAACGATCGGTGTGCCGGTCGAAGTGCATCACCACGAGGTTGCCACTGCGGGTCAGTGCGAAATCGGCACCCTGTTCAACACTCTGGTGAAGCGTGCCGACTGGACCCAGATCCTGAAGTACGTCGTGCATAACGTCGCGCATCAGTACGGCAAGACGGCCACTTTCATGCCAAAGCCGATCGTCGGGGACAACGGTTCGGGGATGCACGTCCACCAGTCGATCTGGAAGGATGGCAAGAACCTGTTTGCCGGCAATGGTTACGCCGGCCTGTCGGAACTCGCCCTGTTC
>JFAX01000005.1:13642-114185 GCA_000585015.1 Candidatus Accumulibacter adjunctus
GCGGCATCATCAAGCACGCCAAGGCACTCAACGCCATCACCAATCCGGGCACGAATTCGTACAAGCGGCTGGTGCCGCATTACGAAGCGCCGGTCAAGCTCGCCTACTCGGCAAAGAACCGTTCGGCGTCGATTCGCGTGCCGCACGTGGCTTCCGACAAGGCGCGGCGGATCGAAACCCGCTTCCCGGATCCGATTGCCAATCCCTATCTGTGCTTTTCGGCGCTGCTGATGGCGGGTCTCGACGGCATCCAGAACCGCATTCATCCCGGCGATCCCGCCGACAAGAACCTCTACGACCTGCCGCCGGAAGAGGATGCAAAGATCCCGACCGTCTGCGCCAGTCTCGAGGAGGCGCTGGCGGCGCTCGACAAGGACCGCGACTTCCTGACGCGTGGCGGCGTGTTCTCTGACGACTGGATCGATGCCTACATCGAACTGAAGATGGATGAGGTCAACAAGGTTCGCATGACCACCCACCCGGTGGAGTTCGACCTGTACTACAGCTGCTGAGCCAGAGTGCGTGCGCGAAGGACGGGCGTTGCCCGTCCTTCGCGCGTCTACCGATCGACCTCCTTCCGCGTTAGTATTGCTGCCGATTGGTCACCATGGTGACAGCCGTGGGACCGCCCCGGTCGCCGCCGGGCCCGTTGCGGTCCGCGGTTCGGCCGGCGCCAGGAGGAATTCGACGACGATGAGACGACTGCCACGCCTGTTCTGCGCGCTTGTGCTGTCGCTGTGTGCCTGGATTCAGGCGACAGCCCAGGACATCTACAAGTGCGTCGACCCCGAGGGCCATACGACCTACTCGAACGTGCCGACCAGGAGCTGCCGCAAGCTGGTCCTGGATCCCGTGAATCTTGCCCCGGCGCCGCGACAGCCTGCGGCCAGGACGGCCACCCCGGGCAACTTCCCGAAGGTCGACGAGCAGACGCAGAAGTCACGTGACGGCGATCGCCGGCGTATCCTCGACACCGAACTGGCTGCCGAGCAGAAGAATCTCGAGCAGGCGAAGCAGGAACTGGCCCAGCAGGAAGGGACTGTCCTGCCCAACGAGCGCATGCAAGGCGGTGCAATCAGCGGTGGCAAGGTGCAGGAGCGGCTGCAACCGTACAAGGACAAGGTGGCGCTGCACCAGCGCAACATCGAGGCCATCCAGAAAGAGATCGCGAATCTGCGCTGAGCGCGCCGCCGACGGTCAGACGCCGGACTGACCTGGCCAGGCGCTCACCAGTACCAGTTTGCCAGCGAGATCTTGCCAGCCAATGCCTGACGATCCAGCGAATCCATTCGGCGGCCTTGACCTGCTTTCATCGGCCGTGCTCCTGCTCGACGAGAGGCTGGAGATCCGCTATCTCAATCCGGCCGCCGAGAACCTGCTCGAGATCAGTCAGAAGGTCTTCTTCGGCTGTCGTCTTGACAGCGTGATGGAATGTCCGCCGAAGCTGCTCGCGGCACTCGACAGCGTGTCCGTCCACGGCTGGAGCTACAGCGGGCAGAATGTCGAGTTGCGGTTGGCCGGCGGCAACATGCTGCAATTGAACTGCGCGGTGAACCCCGTCGAAGCGCCGAACGTTCGCCTGCTCATCGAGCTCTGGCCGATCGACCAGCAACTGCGGGCGACACGCGAGGAGCGCTTGGTCGAGCAGCAGCAGGCCAGTCGTGAGCTGATCCGGAACCTCGTGCATGAGATCAAGAATCCACTCGGAGGGATCCGCGGCGCTGCGCAGTTGCTCGAGCGCGAACTCGGCAATCCCGGGCTGCACGAATACACCCAGGTGATCATCAAGGAAGCGGATCGCCTGCAGGAACTGATGCGTCGTTTGCTCTCGCCACATCGGCCGATGCAGCCCGGCCCGGTGAATATCCACGAGATTCTCGAGCGCGTGCGCAGCTTGCTGACGGCAGAGTTCCCAAGCATCCTCGCGGTGCGCAGGGACTACGATACCAGCCTGCCGGAACTCGTCGGCGATCGTGAACAGCTGATCCAGGTCTTTCTGAACATTGCCCGCAACGCTGCCCAGGCAATTACGCGGCAGACTGGCCGCGGGCCATCGGGGCCAGGGCAGATCACGCTGCGCACGCGTGCAGCGCGTCAGGTGACGTTGTTCAAACGGCGCCATCGACTGGCGCTCGAGGTGCACGTGATCGATGACGGCCCGGGAATCGCCGAGGAGATTCGCGAGCGCATGTTCTACCCTCTGGTTTCTGGCCGAGCCGGAGGAAGTGGCCTCGGGTTGACGCTGGCGCAGAGCTTTGTCCAGCAGCACCAGGGGACGATCGAGTGCGAGAGTCGGCCGGGCCACACCTGCTTCACGATCCGTTTGCCGCTTGGTTGAACATCCTGGCAGGTTTCTTGCTAGAGGTTCAGGACATTCTGATGACAAAAGACAAGCCGGCCGAGGACTCCATGAAAGCGGTGTGGATCGTTGATGATGACAAGTCGATACGCTGGGTTCTCGAGAAAACATTGGCGCGCGAGAAGATCCCGTTCTGCAGCTTCGCTTCCGCGACCGAGGCACTGGCGCGGCTCGACGCAGGGGCTCAGCAGCCGCAGGTGCTGGTCTCCGATATCCGCATGCCCGGACAGTCGGGACTCGAACTGCTGCAGATCGCCAAGGAGCGCTTTCCGACGTTGCCGGTCATCATCATGACCGCCTACTCCGACCTCGACAGCGCCGTGTCGGCATTTCAGGGCGGCGCCTTCGAGTACTTGCCGAAACCCTTCGATGTCGATCAGGCGCTTGAGCTGATCCGGCGCGCGATCAGTGAAAGTCTGCACCAGACTGGTGCGCCGAACGAGATCGGACTGACGCCGGAGATCCTGGGGCAGGCGCCGGCGATGCAGGAGGTCTTTCGTGCCATCGGCCGCCTCAGTCAGTCGAGCGCCACGGTCCTGATCACTGGCGAATCGGGTTCCGGCAAGGAACTGGTCGCGCGAGCGGTGCATCGCCACAGTCAGCGCGCGGACAAGCCGTTCATTGCCATCAACACCGCTGCCATCCCGCGCGACCTGCTGGAGTCGGAGCTCTTCGGCCATGAGCGCGGTGCGTTCACCGGTGCCGCCGGGCAGCGTCAGGGGCGCTTCGAGCAGGCCGAGGGCGGCACCCTGTTTCTCGACGAGATCGGCGACATGCCGGCAGAGCTGCAGACGAGGCTGCTGCGTGTCCTGTCCGATGGCCACTACTACCGCGTTGGTGGTCATTCGCCTCTCAAGACGCGGGTGCGGATCATCGCGGCGACGCACCAGGATCTCGAAGCGCGTGTCCGGCAGGGGTTGTTCCGCGAAGACCTCTTCCATCGCCTCAACGTCATCCGGGTCAGACTCCCCAGCCTGCGTGAGCGCCGCGAGGACATCCCGATTCTCGCTCGCCACTTCCTGCAGAAGAGCGCCCGCGAACTGGGCGTCGAGGGTAAGCGCTTCTCCGAGGCTGCGCTGAAGCACCTTTGCGGACTCGATTTTGCCGGCAACGTGCGACAGCTCGAGAACCTCTGCCATTGGCTGACCGTGATGGCACCGGGGCAACTGGTCGACGTCGCGGACCTGCCGCCCGAATTGAGGGAGTCGTCGCCGTCGGCAGCCAGCGACGACTGGGAGACTGTGCTCGGCCAAGCGGTGGACCGCTGCCTGGCTGGCGAGCCCGGACAGGTTCATGCCAGGCTGTCGCAAGCCTTCGAGCGAGTTCTCATCAACCGCGCTCTGGCGCATACGGGCGGACGGCGGATTGAGGCCGCACAGGCGCTCGGCATCGGCCGCAACACGATCACGCGCAAGATCCAGGAGCTGGGAATCAGCGCCGGCGGCTCAATCGACGACAGGGAAATCTGAGGGGCGGAATTATCGGCGATAATTGCCGGCATTGCTTCGGATTGCCCAACGATGGCCCAGTTCGTTTCCGCTTGTCAGATCGATCCCGGATTCCTTGTCGCGCTGCTGGGTCTGGCGCGTGACCGTTTCACGGTCGAGGCGCTGGCAGCATGCGGTTCGACCAGCAGCGTGCTTCTCGAACGTGCCCGCCAAGGTGCCCCATCAGGTTACGTGCTGATTGCCGACGAACAGACTGCAGGCCGTGGCCGGCGTGGTCGCGGCTGGCTGTCGTCGCCGTCCGCCGGCCTGACCTTCTCCTTGCTCTGGCGTTTCAGCGGTGGCGTTACCCGACTGGCCGGTCTGTCGCTGGCGGTCGGTCTGGCGGTGGCACGCGCGCTCGAGCGGATTGGTGCCACCGGTGTCGGGCTGAAGTGGCCCAACGACATCCTGCTCGACGGCGGCAAGCTTGGTGGCATCCTGGTGGAGCTGGAATCCGTGCCAGCGGGCATGTTGGCGGTCATCGGCATTGGTCTCAACCTGCAGATGCCGCCCATCGGTGAGGAGGAGTTCATCCACCCGCCGGCGGCCCTGTCGCAGGCGCTGTCGCCACTGCCGGAGCGACACCGGTTGCTGGCAGATTTGATGATCGAACTGGCGGCGGTTCTCGACCGCTTCGACGCCGGCGGTTTCGCCGTTCTGCGCGCCGCCTGGCAGCAGCAGCATGCGTGGCAGAATCGGCCGGTACGCCTGCTCGACGGCGACCGCATCGATCGTCAGGGAATCTGCCTTGGCGCAGACGAGGATGGTGCGCTGCTGTTGCAGACGGCAAACGGTATCGAGCGTTGCCTGTCCGGCGATCTGTCACTGCGCGTCGCATGATCATCGCCATCGACGCCGGCAACAGCCGCATCAAATGGGCCACCCACGAGGGCGGTCGCTGGCTCGATAGCGGCGTTCTGGCGACTTCCGACATCGCTTGGCTGGCCGAGGCGGCCGATGAATGGCCTGCCGGTGCACAGGTCGTGGTCTGCAATGTCGCCGGCGCCGAGGTTGCGGCAGGCATTTCGTCGTTGCTCGCCAGACGCCAGGCGCGGGTTTCCTTTCTTCGTCCGACGGCAGTCGCGTGTGGGGTGCGCAATTCCTATGACTTGCCGGCACAACTCGGGGCGGATCGGTGGGCCGCCCTGATCGGTGCTCGTGCGCAGTCAGCGAACGCCTGCCTGGTCGTCTGTGCCGGCACAGCGACGACGGTCGATCTCCTCGATGCCGACGGAGTCTTTCGTGGCGGGCTGATACTCCCCGGTTTCGACCTGATGCGCGGCGCATTGGCGAGCAACACGGCGCAGTTGCCGTTTGCCGAGGCAGGTGCCTTCCGGGCCGAGCCCCGCAATACCAGCGACGCGATCGTCAGCGGCTGTCTGCAGGCCCAGCTTGGCGCGGTCGAACGCATGTTCGCCCCCATTGCCAGCGAGGCCGGTGCGCAATGCCTGCTGACCGGCGGCGCGGCGGAGCGTCTGGTTGCCCATCTACGGATTCCCTTCCGCCTGGTGGAGAATCTGATTCTGCGTGGTCTGGTGCGCTATGCTGAATCGCCGTCCTGAGCTACCCACCGGGCGTCGTTGAAGCGCGAAGAGAGGAGAAGCCTGATGCCGACTCACCTGCTGAGCATGCTGCCCGCCTTTCTCGCCTACTTTGCCGTGGCGATCGTCTTGCTGGCGCTGTTCCTGCTGGTCTATCTGAACGTCACTCCGTACGCTGAGCTGGCACTGATCCGCGCCGGCAACACGGCCGCTGCGACGAGCCTCTCCGGGGCGTTGCTCGGTTTTGCCATGCCCGTGGCCAACGTCATTGCCCATAGCGACACGCTCCTCGATCTTGCCGCCTGGGGCGCGATTGCCGGCGTGATCCAGATTCTTGCCTATCTGGCCATCCGCCTTGCCGTGCCGCAGCTGACGCAGGACATTCCCGCCGGCAGGATGGCTCCGGCGGTTCTCCTCGCGGTGGTATCGCTCACCGTCGGTCTGATCAACGCAGCCTGCATGACCTACTGACGGATTCCTTCCTGGCGGCGCATGGCCGCCACAACTTGTTTGCGGGAGATCGCCATGGCGCTCATGGATTTCATCAGGAAGCAGTTCGTCGATGTCATTCAATGGACCGAGGAGGGTGACGGCGTGCTCGCCATGCGTTACCCGATGCAGGACCTGGAGATACAGTATGGCGCGCAGTTGACGGTCCGCGAATCGCAGATGGCCGTCTTCGTCAACGAAGGCCAGATCGCCGACGTGTTCGGTCCCGGCCTGTACACGCTGACGACGCGCACATTGCCGGTGCTGACCTACCTCAAGAACTGGGACAAGCTGTTCGAGTCGCCCTTCAAGTCGGACGTCTATTTCTTCTCGACCCGCCTGCAGCTCGACTGCAAGTGGGGGACGCCCAATCCGATCACCATCCGCGACAAGGACTTCGGCATGGTGCGCATGCGCGCCTTCGGCATCTACTCGTACAGGCTTGTCGATGCACGCAGGTTCCACAGCGAAATCTCGGGTACGCGCGAGCAGTACACCGTTGCCGACCTCGATGGCCAGCTGCGGAACCTCGTCATCAGCTCGATGACCGACCTTTTCGGCGAGTCCGGGGTTCCTTTCATCGACATCGCGGCGAACCAGGATGAGCTGGGCAGGCAGCTGAAGAGCAAGCTCGAGAGCGTGTTTGAACGCTACGGTCTGGCGCTCGACAGTTTTGTCGTCCAGAACGTCTCGCTGCCCGAAGAACTGCAGAAGATCCTCGATACGCGGATCGGCATGAACATGATCGGCGATCTCGGCCGCTACACGCAGTACCAGGTGGCGACGAGCATTCCCCTTGCGGCCCAGAACGAAGGCGGCATCGCCGGGATCGGTGCCGGGCTGGGTGCCGGCCTTGGCATTGGTCAGACGATGACGGCAGCAATGGCGCAGACCACCGGCGTCGGCATCGCCCCGGCGGCAGCAGCGCCGGTGGCAGCAGGCAATGCCGACGAAGTGGTGGCAACGCTTGAGAAGCTGCACGGACTGGTGGCGAAGGGTATCCTGTCGCAGGCCGAGTTTGACGCCAAGAAGGCGGAGTTGCTGGCCCGCCTCGGCTGATGTCGGTCGCCTGAATCCCCGTCGGTGCCGGCCCGCCCATCGTGAAGAGAGCCAGTTGCCCGTCCTGCGGCGCGCCGGTCGTCTTTCGCGCGGCGAGCTCGCTCTATGTCGTCTGCGATTTCTGCCGCAGCACCCTGCTGCGCAGCGGCGAGGACCTGCAGAACATCGGGCGCATGGCCGAACTGCTCGAGGACGCTTCGCCGATCCGGATTGGCAGTGAGGGCCATTTTCGCCAGCGCCATTTCACGGTCGTCGGCCGCATCCAGCTGCAGCATGCATCGGGTCTCTGGAACGAGTGGCACATCCTCCTCGATGATGGCCGGAGCGCCTGGCTTGCCGAGGCCTCAGGCGAGTTGATCGTCAGCGCACAGGTAGCGGTCAAGGATCCACTGCCGGCGTTCTCGACGCTGGCGCCCGAAATGCCGGTCACTCTCGACGGCCGGCGCTTCGTCGTCACCGATCTGGCGACTGCGCGCTGCATCGCCGGCGAGGGCGAACTGCCTTTCCGGGTCGCCGCGGGTTACGACGTCAGCACTGCGGATCTGCGTGGCAACGATCGCTTCGTGACGATCGATTACAGCGAGACGCCGCCACTGGTCTTCGTCGGCCAGTCGGTGGCCCTCGCCGATCTGCAGCTCTCTGGTCTGAGGGATGTACGGGAGCCGGCGGTCGCGCCCGCACAGGTCGCGACGCGCGCCCTGAACTGTCCGCACTGTGCGGCGCCACTGCAGATTCATTCGCCAGCGACGGAAAGCATCGGCTGCGAGAGCTGCGGTTCGATCATCGGTGTCGATGACGAGAACCTCAGCCTGTTGTCACGGGCGGCGCAGGCATTGCGCGAGGTTCCCTGGCTGCCGCTTGGCAGTGCGGGCCGGCTGCGTGACAGCGACTGGCGGGTGATCGGTTTCATGCGCCGCAGCTCGATTTCCGCCGGCCCCACCTACTCGTGGTCCGAATACCTGCTGTACGACGGGCAGCAGGCTCTTGCTTGGCTGATCGAGTATCAGGGCCACTGGAATCTCGCCCGCGGCCTGTCGAACCCGCCCAGCGTCACCCGGGGCGAAGCGAAATTCACACACGCCGGGCGGCAGTACCGTCTCTTCAACCATGGCGAGGCCGAGGTGATCCACGTCGTTGGTGAGTTCCACTGGCGAGTGGCGGTCGGCGAGCGCTGTGTCGTCGACGACTTCATCTGTCCGCCGCTGATGCTTTCACGCGAGGTCAACGAGCGCGAATCCATCTGGTCACAGGCCGAGTATCTGGAGCCAGACGAGGTCTGCACCGCCTTTGGCATCACGACACCACTGCCGGTGCGCCGGGACGTTTACGCGAACCAGCCGAACCCGTTGGTCGAAACACATCGCCAGATCTGCCGTCTGTTCTGGAAACTGGCGTTGGCGGCTACCGTGGTGCAGCTGGCTTTCATCTTTCTCATCGCTTCCGAACCGGTGCTCAGGCAGCGCGTCGTTCTCGCGGCAGAGAACGATGAGGCGACCCTCACCAGTCAGGAGTTCGTTCTCAAGAGCCGTGCTCGTGCGTTGCTCGTCCGACACCAGACCAGCGTGGTCAACAACTGGTTGTCGGTGAACACGACCTTGGTCGAGAAGAACACCGGAGAGGCGCATCTTGGCCAGCAGGAGATCAGCCACTACAAGGGAGTCGAAGACGGGGAGAGCTGGAGCGAGGGATCGCCGGCGGATGAACTGGTGTTCCGTGCGGTGCCGCCTGGAACCTATCATCTGGTGATCGAATACGAACTCGGCAGCGACAGCAGCGAGTCCGTCGTCGATACCATCGAAGTCATACGCAACCCGACCGGCTGGTCCAACTATGTGCTGCTGCTGATCTTCCTTGCGGTCTTCCCGCTGCTGTCGCGCTGGCGGCGCAACTCGTTCGAGGCGCGACGCTGGCATGAGAGCGATGTCGGCGATGAAGCGAGCGGCGACGGAGACGAGGACTGAAATGATCAAGGCCAACTGGCTCGCCGGACTGCTCGCGCTTGCCCTGTTCAGCAACGCCCAGTATCAGGGGTGGAACCTGTTCGGACACGAGGGTTCTTCGCAGACCGCACGCGCGGTGGCCGGTCGCGGCCATCACAAGTAGCGGAACCGGGCCGCGTCTCATGACGGGGCCGCGCACCACATCTCGTTGAGGTCGGGGAACTTCCATTTTTCCGGATCTTCACGGCCGACGATCCTGTGCGGACAGCCCGTGCTGCCGAGGTCGATGAGCTCGGGACGGATGCGCGCGTTGAGCTTCGTCGAGAAGAATACCTTGACCTTTGGTGCCAGGAGCGACTTCGCGCCTTGCTCCGTGACGACCCCGAGGCGACCCGAGCTGAGGAGCACCAGCGAACCGATCGGGTAGATGCCGATGCTCTTGACGAAGGCCTGAAAGACGCGCGCGTCGAAGTGGCCCTGGCTCCACTCCGCCATCTTGCGCACCGATTCCGCCGGATCCCAGCCCGCCTTGTAGGGACGGTTCGATGTGATCGCGTCGTAAACGTCGCAGACGGCGCCCATCTTGGCAAAGATGCTGATTTCGTCTGCGCGCAGTCGCTTCGGGTAGCCTGAGCCGTCCACCTTTTCATGATGGTGCAGGACGACGTCGAGCGCCACCGGGTCCGGCTTCGCCGCTTGCTGCAGTATCCGGTGGCCTTCTTCGGGGTGCGACCTGATGATGGCGAACTCGGCATCGGTCAGTTTGCCGGGCTTGTTGAGCACTTCGAGCGGCATGACCGCCTTGCCGAGGTCGTGCAGCAGCCCGGCAGTGCCGGCGGCACGCGTCTGCGCCTCATTCATGCCGAGTTCGCGGGCCAGGGCGACCATCAGGGCGCAGACAGCCACCGAGTGCATGTAGGTGTAGTCGTCAGCCGTCTTCAGGCGCGCCAGGCTGATCAGCGCTCCCGGGTTGCGGCTCACCGAGTCCGAAATCTCCTCGACCAGCCGTTGCGCACTCGTTGCATCGACGGCCCTGCCCATGCGTGCCTCCTCGAACATCGACGTGACGGCCTGCCGCGACTTGGCGACGATCCTCGCCGCACGGGCGAACTCGGCTGCCGTTGAAACGCGCTCGAGCTGACGCTCCAGCTGCGCGGCAATGGCGAGTTCGGCATCGACCTGCTTCTCGTGTTCGGCCACCGAGCAGACCGGTTCATCGGCCGCGACATCGCGGCCCTTCGCCGAGTCGATCCAGACCTCGCGGATGCTGCTGGCGCGGATGGCGTCGATATCCTTCTGGTCGCTGATGACGAAGGCCGAGCGCCAGAACGGGTGCTCCATCCAGGAGCCGCAGAACTCCTTGAGGTACATGCCGACCGTGAGTTGCTTGACGCTGATCTTCTTGAGCATCAGTGCTCCTGTCCGTGCGGGCTGTCTTCCGCGCAGACACGAGTTTAAACCGTGCGACGCCGAGCGGCAAAAAGAAGGGGCCATCTGGCCCCCTCTGCGTGTCCGCTCGTCGCCGGCGCTACGAGAGGCCTGCTGCCGCGCGCAGGGCTGTGGCCTTGTCGGTCGCTTCCCAGGTGAATTCGGGTTCGTCGCGACCAAAGTGGCCATAGGCTGCCGTCTTGCGATAAATGGGCCGCAGGAGGTTGAGCGACTGAATGATCCCCTTTGGACGCAGATCGAAGTGCTTGCCGATCAGATCGACGATGAGTTCGTCACTCACCCTGCCAGTGCCAAAGGTGTTCACCATCAGCGATACAGGCCTTGCGACGCCGATCGCATAGGCGACCTGCACCTCGCAGCGCGAGGCGAGTCCGGCGGCGACGATGTTCTTGGCGACGTGGCGCGCGGCATAGGCGGCCGATCGGTCGACCTTCGACGGATCCTTGCCGGAGAAGGCGCCGCCGCCATGCCGGGCGGCGCCACCGTAGGTGTCGACGATGATCTTGCGACCGGTCAGTCCGCAGTCGCCGTGCGGGCCACCGACGACGAAGCGGCCGGTCGGGTTGACCAGGAAGCGGGTGTTGCCGGTCAGCAGCTCCTTGGGAACGACCGGCTTGATCACTTCCTCGATAACGGCCTCCGAAATCTGTGCATGCGATACATCCGGGTCGTGCTGTGTCGAGACGACCACGGTGTCGATCGAGACTGGTCTGCCGTCGACGTAGCGGACGCTGAGCTGGCTCTTCGCGTCCGGGCGCAGCCATGGCAGTCGGCCGTCGCGGCGGACTTCGGCCTGGCGCTGCATGATCCGGTGTGCGTAGTGGATCGGCAGCGGCATCAGCGAAGCCGTTTCATCGCAGGCGTAGCCGAACATCAGTCCCTGGTCACCGGCACCCTGGTCGAGGTCGATCCCCTGGCCCTCGTTGACGCCCTGGGCGATGTCGGGTGACTGGCGGTTGATCGCTGTCAGGATGGCGCAGCTCTTGTAGTCGAAGCCGATGTCGGAGTTGTCATAGCCGATCCGGCGGACCGCCTCCTGGGCAATTTCGCGGTAGTTGATGTGTGCCTTGGTGGTGATCTCGCCCGAGATCACCACCAGACCGGTGGATACCAGGGTCTCGCAGGCAACCCGTGCCGGTGGGTCGTCGGCCAGGATGGCGTCGAGAATGGAGTCGGAGATCTGGTCGGCCACCTTGTCCGGGTGGCCCTCGGAAACCGATTCCGAAGTGAAGAGGTACTCGTTGCTCACGCTGCGTGTGCTCCAAAATTGAAAAACCCCGAAACGACCGCGTGGCCGGCTCCGGGGTTTGAGCAGACGACGCTTTAGCAGTATTTGCTGGCCGCTCTCGCGGCTCGTTCCGCCCTGCAAGTTGTCCTGATTAACTCGGCGGATGGATAATTATACTTTTTCTCGTTGCGCTCAGTCAAAAGCGTGCCGCGCTGCCGCCTGTGCCGCATGGTTCAATCCCCGCCAACATCCGAACGCCGCGTGCATATCCTTTTTCGCTGCCTCAGCTTACTGCCTCTGTCCTGGCTGCATCTGCTCGGAGCCGTGCTCGGCTGGCTCGTTTGGCTGTGCTCGCCGACCTATCGCCGACACATGGCAGAGAACATGAGGCTGGCGCTTGGTGAGGAGGAAGCCCGACGGGTACGACCGGTCGCCATCGGCGAGGCCGGCAAGGCGGGTCTGGAACTGGCGCGAATCTGGGCGCGACCACAGGCAGAGGCGGCAGCGCGGGTCGTCAAGGTCTCGGGTTGGGACTTGGTCGAGGCGGCGACGCGGCGAGGAAAGGGAATACTCTATCTGACGCCGCATCTCGGCTGCTTCGAGATCACCGCCCAGTACCTCTCAACGCACGCACCGATCACGGTCCTTTATCGGCCACCAAAGCGGGCGTGGCTGCAGGAGCTGATCGAAGCCGGGCGGGCGCGGGCGCAACTGCATCTGGCGGCGGCAGATCTCTCGGGCGTACGCAGTCTGTTGAAGGCGCTCAGGCGTGGCGAAGCGGTCGGCATCCTGCCCGACCATGCGCCAAAGGCGGGCGAAGGACGCTGGCTCGACTTCTTCGGCAGGCCGGCCTACACGATGACGCTGGCCGCGCGACTGGTCGACAGCGGTGCAACCGTGATCATGGTCTGGGCCGAACGACTTCCCGCCGGCGCCGGCTATCATTTCCGTCTGCAGGAGCCGACGCAGCCCATCGGGGGCACCATCGAAGAACGGGCACAGCAGATCAATCGCGAGATGGAGCATCTCATCCGGCAGTGCCCGGGCCAGTATCTCTGGGGCTACAACCGTTACAAGGGGCGTCGTCGCAGCGGATCATCGCCACTTCCAGCGGAGGGTTGACACGGTGACGAGTTGCCAGACGCGCCTCGCGTATGCCGGCAGTGGCAGCGAAGAATCCTGATGAAGATCGCTTTCTGTCTCTACAAGTACTTTCCGTTTGGTGGCCTGCAGCGTGATTTCCTTCGCGTGGCGCTGGCTTGCCAGGCGCGCGATCATGCGATCAGGGTCTACACGCTGGAATGGCGCGGGGATATTCCGGCCGGCTTCGAAGTCATCCTGGTGCCGGTTCGCGGGCTGACCAACCTGCGCCGCTACCAGCGTTTCAGCGGCTGGGTGGCCAGTCATCTGGCGGCCCATCCCGTCCACCGTGTCGTCGGCTTCAACAAAATGCCGGGACTGGACGTGTATTTCGCTGCCGACTCGTGCTTCGAGGAGAAGGCACGCACGCAGCGCGGCTCGCTCTATCGCCTGTCGGCGCGCTACCGGCATTTCTCCGCTTATGAACGGGCCGTTTTCGGCCGGGAAGCCCAAGTGGAAATCCTGATCCTGTCGCCGCTGCAGGAGCGCCTGTTCCAGACCTACCATGGCACTCCGGTCGAACGATTCCATCTCTTGCCTCCCGGCATCTCGCCGGACAGGCGGGCGCCGCCGGATGCAGCGGTGATTCGGTCGAGCGTGCGCAGCGAGTTCGGGCTGGCTGGCGACCAGTTCCTTCTCCTGCAGCTTGGCTCTGGCTTCCGGACCAAAGGCCTCGATCGCAGTCTGAAGGCCTTGGCGGCGCTGCCGCCGGCGTTGCGTGCGCGTTGTCGGCTGTTCGCCATCGGCGATGATGACCCGCGTTTCTTCCAGGGCCAGGCGCGATTGCTTGGTGTCGCCGAACTTGTGCGCATCCTGCCGGGACGCAGCGACATTCCGCGTGTCCTGCTCGGCGCCGACCTTCTGCTGCATCCCGCCTACAATGAAAACACGGGCACCGTGCTGCTCGAGGCCCTGGTTGCCGGCTTGCCGGTACTCACCACCAGTGTCTGCGGCTACGCGCACTATGTCGTCGAGGCCGATGCCGGCGTCGTCATCGATGAGCCCTTCATGCAGGACTCGCTGGACCGGGCACTGCTCGGGATGCTCGACGACGAATCCGCGCGGCGACGCTGGCAGGCCAATGGTCTCGCTTTCGCCGAGGTCGCCGACATCTATGCCAATGCCGAGCGTGCCGCCGACGTCATCCTGAAATGAGTGCGCACATCCTTTGCCTCGATGAACCCTTTCGTTCGCTGTGGTCCGGGCAGGATCCGTTCGTCGCCGTCGAGGCACTGCAGGGTACTGTGTATCGCCAGCTCGAGGCACGTCGCACCTTGCGCACCGTGATCGCCGGCCGCGGCTACTTCGTGAAGATTCATCGTGGCGTCGGCTGGACCGAGATCGCCAAGAATCTCCTGCGCTGCCGCTTGCCGGTGCTCGGTGCGCAGAACGAGTGGCTGGCCGTGCAGCGCCTGAACACCTGCGGCGTCGATACCATGCGCGTGGTCGCCTGTGGCTGCCGCGGCCGGAATCCGGCGCGTCAGTCGTCGTTCATCGTCACCGAAGAACTGGCTCCGACAGTGAGCCTGGAGGACTATTGCGCCGGCTGGCTGACGCAACCGCCCGAGCTTCTTCTGAAACGGGCGTTGATCCGCCGGGTCGCCGAGCTGGCCAGGGGGATGCACGGCGCCGGTGTCAACCATCGTGACTTCTACATCTGCCACTTCCTCGTTCACCTGGAGCCGCAACCGACGCCAGAGAGACTGCGGCTGTCATTGATCGATCTGCACCGGGCTCAGGTCCGTGCGGCGACGCCGCGGCGCTGGCGTGACAAGGACCTCGCGGCCCTGCATTTTTCGGCCCTCGGCATCGGCCTGACGCGCAACGATCTGCTGCGTTTCGTTCGGGTCTATTTTGCGCGGCCGTTGCGCATGGTTCTGCGTCAGGAAACATCGTCTCTCGAGAGCCTGCGATTGAAGGCACAGCGACTGCAGGCCCGTTACGAGCGCAAGCTCGCACGCGGCGAGATGACATGAACCACTGGTATTTCAATCCTGACTTCGCCGACGGTCCGGCCGCCCCTCTGTTTGCCAACCTCGAGCAGGTGTTTTCCCTCGAAGGCGAACCCATCACCCACGATCTGATCAGTCGTGTCTTGCGCGTCACCGTCGCTGGCCGGCGCTACTACGTCAAGCGTTACACCGGCAGCGGCCAGGGCAAGAGTGCGGTCCGGCGCTGGTTCGGCCTGCGCCGCTGGTTCGGTCTGCAGCGCGTGCGCGCCGAGTGGCAGAATCTGCAGACATTCCGGGCCTGGGGCATCCCCACGGCAACCCTCGTCGCTTACGGCCTGGAGCGCCGCCTGGGGCGCTTCACGCGCGGTGCGCTGATCACCGAGGAGATACGCGACACGATGAATCTGGCGGAGATGGCCTATGCCAGTGATCCACGACTGCGCGACCGGCAATGGCTGGCAGAGGTACTGCGTCAGGTGGCGACGATTGCACGCAAGCTGCACGAGGCCGGCTTTGCGCACAATGACCTCAAGTGGCGCAATCTGCTGGTTGACGGCGCCGCCGTGCCGACGGTCTACCTGATCGACTGCCCAAGCGGCAGCTTCTATCACGGTGCGGTTCTCGACTATCGCACCATCAAGGATCTCGCGTGTCTCGACAAGCTGGCGAAGACGCAGTTGTCGCGCAGCCAGCGGCTGCGCTTCTATCTCGACTACACACGGCAGCAGCGACTGACCGCGACGGACCGCCGGCGCATCAGGCGAATCGTCGGTTTCTTCGCGGGTCGGGAATAGTCTGCCGATTGATCGACGGACGATGAACGTGAACGATGGCCTCCAGACCGACGCCCGTACACTGCGCGATTGCGGGCGAGTCATCCCGACACCCTTTGCCGTCCTCATGGCCGATGGCCGCACCTTGATCGTGCGTCGCCTGCTGCGCGTGTTGCCCGGCAAGCGCCTGGTCGGCGAGGCTGAGGTGGATGGTCGTCGCGTGCTCGCCAAACTCTTCATTGGGCAACGCGGCGGGCGGCATTGGCGGCGCGAGCAGGCTGGTCTGGCGGCGCTGCGCGCGGCCGGAATTCCGGCGCCGGCGGTGCAGGCAGCGGTGCCGATTGCCCAGGGTGGTCATGCGTTGCTGACGGATTTCCTCGCTCCCGTCGAGAGCTTCGCGCAGGCGTGGGAGCCGTTCGGCGGCAGGCCGGCCGGCGACGCCCAGGCCGTCGCCCTCCTGCGGCCACTGTTGCACACCCTGGGGTGCCTGCACGCTTCCGGATTGGTCCACGAAGACCTGCATTTCGGCAACTTTCTGCGCCACGAAGGGCGTGTCTTCGTCATCGATGGCGCTGCGCTGCAGCTGGGTCGAGCGGGGACACCCTTGCCGCCCGCCGAGGCCAGCGCCAACCTGGCGATTCTGCTGGCACAGCTGCCTGATGCATGGGACGGCGAGCTGTCCATGCTGCTGCCTGCCTATGCGGCTGGAGCACGGGCGGAGCTGCCGCTGCTGCCGGCCTTGCGTGACGAGATCGCCGCGGTCAGGCGGTGGCGCCTGCGCGATCTTCTGGCCAAGACCGTTCGTGACTGCAGCCTCTTCGCCGTCACGCAGACGGCCGCTCGTTTCACCGCGGTGACACGTTCGCAGGCCACCCAGCTTGCCTCTGTCGTCGCGTCACCGGATGAAGCCATCGGTGCCGGACGGACCCTCAAGGATGGTGGCAAGAGCACGGTGGCGTGCGTCCTCGTCGATGGTCGCCCGCTGCTGGTCAAGCGCTACAATCTGAAAGGGCTGCGCCACGCGCTGGGGCGTGCGCTGCGTCCCAGCCGCGCCTGGCATTCCTGGCGCGCAGCGCACCGGCTGCAGTTCTTCGGCATCCCGACGCCGGCGCCACTGGCGCTGATCGAGGAGCGCCTTGGTCCCCTGCGACGACGCGCTTGGCTGGTCAGCGAGTACTGTCCGGGAGCGAACCTGCTGTCCCATCTTGTTGCTGACCGGGAACCGCCGGCAGCCGAAGCGCAAGCGATCAGCCAGCTGTTTGCGGCGATGCACCGGGCGCGTATCACGCATGGTGACCTCAAGGCGATGAATCTGCTCTGGCACGCTGGCCAGGTCTGGCTGATCGACCTCGATGACCTCGTCCAGCATGGATCGGCTGCTGCCCATTCCCGCGCCTGGAGTCGCGACCGGGCGCGCCTGCTGCGCAACTGGCCCGTCGGATCAGCGCTTTACCGCTGGCTTGACGATCGCTTGCCGGTGGCCTGAAGAGCGGCCAACGGCGAGTAGCGGTGGCGTCAGCGCTCAGCCGGCGTCGCTCGCTCCTCCGTCTCTGCTTCCTCGAACTGCATCGCATGCAGACGCGCGTAGTGGCCGTTGGCGGCCAGAAGTTCGGCGTGCGTCCCGCGCTCGACGATGCGGCCCTGGTCCATGACCAGGATGAGGTCCGCCCGCTCGATGGTCGACAGCCGGTGCGCGATGACCAGCGTCGTACGCCCGGCCATGACTTGGTCGAGCGCATTCTGGATGTGGCGTTCGGACTCGGTATCGAGCGCCGAGGTCGCTTCGTCGAGGATCAGGATCGGAGCGTCCTTGAGCAGGGCGCGCGCGATCGCCAAGCGCTGCCTCTGGCCGCCCGACAGCATGACGCCGTTCTCGCCGACCAGTGTTGCGAAGCCGCTCGGCAGGCGATCGATGAACTCGCGTGCGTGCGCTCCTGCCGCGGCGACCTCGATCGCGCCGTGCGGCGAACCGGCGAGGTCGCCGTAGGCGATGTTGTTGCTCACCGTGTCGTTGAAGAGGACGACCTGTTGCGTTACCAGGGCGATGTGCCGGCGCAGGTTGCGCAGGGTGTAGGCTTCGACGGCCACGCCGTCGATCAGGATCTGGCCCGAACTGTGCTGGTAGAAGCGTGGGATCAGACTGGCGAGGGTCGACTTGCCGCTGCCAGAGCGTCCAACCAGCGCCACCATCTGGCCGGGGGTGATGCTGAAGCTCACCCGGTCGAGAACGCTCTGGCTGCTGCCCGGGTAGGCAAAGGAGACTTCGCGAACCTCGATGTGACCGCTGACGCGTTCACGTTCGATGCTCCCGTCATCGGGTTCCGGCGATTCATCGAGCTGGGCGAAGATGCTCTCGGCACCGGCAAGGCCCTTCTGGATGGTCGAGCTGACTTCGGACAACTGACGAATCGGTTTCGGCAGCATTCCGGCGGCCGTGATGTAAGCGACCAGGTCGCCAGCGGTGGCATCGCCGCGCAGCAGGAGGACGAGAACGAGCAGCGCCGCCATGGTGCTGAAGGTGACGAACTGCAGCGCCGGGCCATAGCTGGCTGCAGTTCGCACCATGCGCAGTTGTCGTGCCGCATTGTTCGCGCTCGCATCGCGGAAGCGGGCCGATTCGTACTCCTCGCCGCCGAAGCTGCGCACGACGCGATAGCCCTGGATCGTCTCCGCGACGACGTGCGTCAGGTCGCCCATTGCGACCTGGATCTTTCGGCTTTGGCGGCGGAACTTGCGGCTGGCGCTGCGCACCATGAGGCCGATGATCGGCAGGATCGCGACCATCAGCAGGGTGAGTTTCCAGTTCATCCACAGCAGGTAACCGAAGAGGAACACGACCGTCATTCCTTCGCGGATGACGACCTTGATCGCGTCGGTTGCCGCGCCGGTGACCATGGTCACATCGTAGGTGATGCGGGAAACCAGGTGCCCGGAGTTGTGCTGATCGAAGTAGGCGTTTGGTAGCCGCAACAGGCTGTCGAAGAGCGCTCGCCGGAGGTCGTCGACCAGACCCAGGGATACCCGTGCCAAGTAATAGTTGCCAAGGAAGGAACCGACGCCTTGCCAGGTGACGGCGAGCAGGAGCAGCAGCGGCACGGCGTAGATCAGTTCGAGCTCGCCGAGCAGTGGAATCGAGTACTGCGTACTTCCTCTGCCTGCGTTGAGGCCGTCAACGAAGTACTTGAGGATGGCGGCGAGCGTCGGCTGTGACGAGGCAAACATCAGGTAGCCGAGCAGGCTGACCGCGAACAGGCCCAGCAGTGGCCGCAGATAGCCAAGCAGGCGAAGATAGATGCGCAGGGAGGATACCGGTGCGGTGCTTGCTCTCGGAATGGACACGCGGGTGGCAGCAGGATCGGACGGCCGATGAGTGTAACACGTGGCTCGCAGCATCGCCCCTGCGGTAGGTCTGCCAAGTCTGCACGGTGACTTAGACTGCGGCGCGACCGCTTTCAGACCGCCCACGCTGGCGGCACCCCCGGGCTGGCACATCGCTTGCCGCAACGCCCATCGGCGCTTCGCTGTCGCGCGTGCGGCGCTCGCTCTTGGTGCTCGAGAAGCGAGCAGGACTCGTTGACCACGGCAACGTGCAACCGCTCGGCACGGACCGCTTTCGACGGGGTGTCGATCTTCATCCGGCGGTATCTTCGCAATCTCTGTCCGGATCCTCCGCCGAAATCCTCTCCAGTTCCAGTGCTTGATCGCGACGCCAACCCGAGGATTTACCGCGTATTCATGGCGCCACTCCTGCAAGCGTCATGGTGCCGAGATCAGGCAGTCCGAGGCTGCCGGCCACCGGCATCGTCGGGCCCGTTGCCTGGCCGAGCGTTGTCTGATACGTGCCACAGACTCCGAACGCTGCCAGCAGGGCCTGTCCTTCCTCATCCAGGGGTTCGATCCGGAGTGCGCAATCGCCGCCTTCCGCCACCATCATCACTTTCATTTCAAGCTCCTTGGTCCCCCGGCCATGCTGCCGGGCGGACACGCCAGATCAACCAGCGGCTTTGCAGTCGCCCTGGCGCCCGCTGCTTACGTCAGGGCTGAGGGTCAGAGGCAGCGATGAAATCGTGACCTCTGGCTGCAGTATCCGCCCGCGGCGGCACGACTGGAAAGGAACTACTGCACAGCTCGTGGCACGCACGCGGCAGATCGTGCGGGCGGCGTGCGCGAGTGCTATAGTCACTCGTCACGTTGGTTGGGATTGCTCAATAGTCGGTGGTAGTGGAAGCGGTCATCCGCCACCGGCGTGACTAGCCGGCTGTTGCACGGATTATCTTTGAGCGACGCGTTTCTTGAGGCGCCTGCATGTGGAAGTCGATCCTTGCCATCTCGCTTGGCGCTGCGCTTGGCGCCTTGCTGCGCTGGCAGCTCGGCGTCCGGCTCAATGCGATCCTGCCGAGCATTCCGCCGGGGACGCTGGTCGCGAACCTGTTCGGCGCCTATGTCATCGGTCTGGCGATCGCCTTTTTCGCGTTCTCGACGACCGTCTCGCCCGAGTGGCGTCTGCTCGTCATCACGGGCTTTTGCGGCGGCTTGACGACCTTCTCGACGTTTTCCGCCGAATTGGTCGTCTTGCTGCAACAGGGTCGGCTGCTGTGGGCGGCGGTCCTGATTCTGGCGCATGTTGCCGGCTCGCTGCTGATGACCCTCGCCGGCATGGCGACTGTCTTCTGGCTGAAGGCTTCGGGCTGATGAGGATGGACGGATGAAAGGCTCCCTGCTTCGTTTCTACGTCGGCGAGGGTGAGCGTCTGCACGGCGTTCTGCTCTGGGAATGGCTGCTTGCCGAGGGTAACCGGCTCGGCATCCGGGGCGGCTCGGCGTTCCGTGCGGTCGGTGGCTTCGGGCGTCGGCACGCGGTACACGAGGCCCGCTTCTTCGAGCTCGCGGGCAGTGGTGCCATCGAGGTCGAATTCGTCGTCACCGAGGACGAGGAGGGGCGAGTTCTCGACCTGCTGCGGCGCGAGAAGGTCAGGATCTTCTATTCGCGGATGCCGGCCAGTTTCGACATCATCAATCCCGACGCGAGGGATCTCGACCCCCCCGGTTTGGGCAATTAGCGCCGGAGCAAGGCCATTTGCCGCCGGTAGGCGAGCGCGAAATGCTGCCAGTCAGCATCGTTCCAGCCCAGCGTGTGCCGCCGCAGCTGGTCGAGATCGTGGGAGCCAGCGCGCTCGCGACTGATGGTCTGGCGCAGCTTTTCCAGGTCGATGAAGCGCACGTCGCCTTCCCCGTAAGCGTCGGGCACTGCCGGGCTGCAACGGACGAAGACATGCTTGCCGTAGAGGCAGCTGTGTTGCAAGCGATGGCTGTGCAGGCGAGCGCAGGCGCTGGCGACGGCGGCAATCAGCGACTGGCGCCGCGGTGGCGCTGCCTGCGGGTTTGCCATGTTCCATTCGTCGAGACTGCTGAAGTCGTCGAGAGCGCGCGTGACGAGGATTGCCTGCCAGTGACCGGCATCCCGGCGGTCACCGTAGTACAGTGCCTCCAGGCTAGCAATGGCGTGTCGCTGCAGACGCAGGATGTTCAGGTATTCGCGGTAGAACGTGGGGATGCCGCGCAGGGGGTGGCGCAGCGTCCGGCAGAGGTGGTCTTGCTGGCGCTTGACGAAGATCGAATTGCCGTTGGCGAGCAGGTGGCGGCTGACCCCGCTCCAGCCGCCGCGTCTCTCGTTCGGGGCTTCATGCCAGTCGGTGGCGAGCGACCAAAGGGGGGCAAAAGCTGCCAGCCCATGGCGCTGCAGTTCGCTCCGCGCGGCTGCGGAGGGAAAATGATCGCGCACACTCATTGGGGACGAGCGCCTTTGGCCGCAGGCGGATATCAGGCGGGCAGCTTGCGCAGCACGTAGGCGCGCCACATGAACAGGTAGGGCAGGAAGTCCACGTGGCCGACGATGGCGAAGCCGGCCTCGCGACACTCGCGTTCAAACTGCTGGCGCGGAACGATGAACCGGTTGTCGCTCGCTTCTCCCGCCCGCCGGCGGCTGGCCTCCAGTCGCCGACGCCGCCAGGCCTTGTAATTCCGGTCGACCCAGAGAGACAGGACGACCGTGTCCCGCGTCACGCGATGAAACTCCCTGAGCAGCGCGACGCGGTGAGCGGAGTCGCCTATGTGGTGCATCAGGCGAATCGAGAAGATGCAATCGACGTGCGCATCAGGCAGGCTGATCTCGAACGCGGAACATTGCAGCAGCCGGAAGCGCTTGACGACTTCCGGTGGGCGCACCTTGCCGGCGACGTCGAGCATGGCCTGGCTGTAGTCGGCGGCCAACAGCTGCCGTTGCGGTTGTTCGGCGAGGAGTGACCAGAAGCGTCCAGTGCCGCAGGGCAGGTCGAGAACCGACGACGGGTTGCCGGCAAGCGCCAGCGCGCGTGCCGCCATGCGATGCTCCAAGCGGTCAGACAGCTTCTTCCGATCATGCTTCTGGAAGTACTCCTGAGAGTGCGAATCGGTGTACTTGTCGGAGAAAGGCAGGTGAATGGCTTGCTTGTGTTCGTCGCTCATGTCGTCCCCGGTGCTCAGGTCAGGATCAGGTTGTCGCGATGGATGATTTCGGGCTCGTCGATGTAACCGAGGATGTCCTCGATTTCCTGACTGGCGCGGCGCGCAATGCGCCGCGCGTCGCTGCTGCCATAGTTCACCAGGCCGCGGGCAATCTCACCGCCGTCTTCGGCGACGCAGGCAACGGCGGCGCCACGTTCGAAATCGCCGAAAACCGCGACAACGCCGATGGGCAACAGGCTCCTGCCCGCGCGCAGCGCGCCGATGGCGCCACCGTCGAGCAGCAGACGGCCGTTCAACTGCAGGTGGTCGGCGAGCCACTGTTTGCGCGCAGTGAGCGGCGGTGTTTCGGAGACCAGCAGCGTCCCCAGCGGTTCTCCGCGCAGCAGCCGGAGGATGGCGTCGCTGGTGCGGCCGCTGGCGATGACTGTATGGGCACCGCTGCGTGCCGCGCGCTTGGCGGCGATGACCTTGGTGATCATGCCTCCCTTGCCGAACTGGGTGCCGGCACCACCGGCCATCGCTTCCAGAGCGGGCAGCCCGGCGCGCGCCTCGCTGATCATCGTCGCTGTCGAGTCCTTGCGCGGATCCGCAGTGAACAGGCCTTGCTGGTCGGTGAGGATGAGCAGACAGTCCGCTTCAATCAGGTTGGCGACCAGAGCGCCGAGAGTGTCGTTGTCGCCAAACTTGATCTCGTCGGTGACGACCGTGTCGTTCTCGTTGATGATCGGCACGACGCCCAGATCGAGCAAGGTGCTCAGCGTCGAACGGGCGTTCAGGTAGCGCTTGCGGTCCGCGAGATCATCGTGCGTCAGCAGGACTTGCGCCGTGTGCACTCCATAGCGACCGAAAGCGCTCTCATAGACCTGCGCCAGGCCCATCTGGCCCACCGCGGCAGCAGCCTGCAACTCGTGCACGGCTCGTGGTCGCTTCCGCCATCCAAGACGTTGCAGACCGCAGGCGATCGCGCCCGAGGATACGAGGATGACCTGCTTGCCAAGGCGGTGCACTTCGGCGATCTGTCGCGCCCAGTCGGAGATGGCGGCAAGGTGCAGGCCTTCCCCGTTGTTCGTCACCAGAGCCGATCCAACCTTGACGACGACGCGACGTGCTGCGGCAATGCGGGTGGTGGTCATGCCGGGCGCGGCCCTGCTTCGTCTGGCGGCCACTCCGGCCACGAGCCGTCGCCCGCGGCCGCCGCGTCGGCAGCGGTGGGTCGCGGCATCCTGTCGAGTGCTTCCTGCAATCGCTGCGTCAACTCCATGCAGCCGCCGCCGTTCATGGCACTGATCCGGAAGCACGCGGCATGATCCGCGTCGCAGGCTTGCAGAAAGCTGGCAACGCGGGTCTCGAGCTCGTCCGGCGGAATCAGGTCGAGCTTGCTGAGGACCAGCCAGCGTGGCTTCTCGGCGAGTTCGGGATCGTAGCGTTCGAGCTCGCGGACGATGGTTCGCGCATCGCGGACCGGGTCGGCGGCTGGATCGCTCGGGGCCAGGTCGACGATGTGGAGCAGCAGTCGGGTTCTCTTGAGGTGCTTGAGGAAGCGGATGCCCAGGCCGGCACCATTGGCAGCGCCACTGATCAGGCCGGGAACGTCGGCGATGACGAAGCTCCTCCCGTCGTCGACGCGGA
The DNA here is from genome assembly GCA_000585015.1 of Candidatus Accumulibacter adjunctus. Classification (GTDB taxonomy): domain Bacteria; phylum Pseudomonadota; class Gammaproteobacteria; order Burkholderiales; family Rhodocyclaceae; genus Accumulibacter; species Accumulibacter adjunctus. The sequence goes on from JFAX01000005.1 coordinate 37,192, forward strand.
CGACTCCGAGGTGTGGTTCGAGGGTGGTGAACGGATAATCGGCGACCTTCGGTCGGGCGGCCGACACGGCGCGCAGGAGCGTGCTCTTGCCGGCGTTGGGCAGGCCCAGCAGGCCGACATCGGCAAGCAGGCGCAGCTCGAGCCGGAGATCCCGCTGTTCGCCCGGTTCGCCGCGGGTGCACTGGCGTGGAGTCCGATTGACGCTGGACTTGAAATGGACATTGCCGAGGCCGCCACGGCCACCCTTGGCCAGCAGGACCTTCTTGCCGTCACGATCGAGATCGGCGAGGACCTGGTTGCTGTTGAGATCGGCGATGACCGTACCGATCGGCACGCGCAGGGTGAGATCCGGCCCGCGCTTGCCGTAGCAGTCACTCGAACGCCCGTTCTCGCCGCGCTTGGCGCGGAACCTGCGCACGTAGCGGTACTCGATCAGCGTGTTTACGTTGCGGTCGGCAACGAAGTGCACGTTGCCGCCATGGCCGCCGTCGCCCCCGTCAGGACCACCCTCGGGCTCATACTTCTCGCGCCGGAACGAGGCGATCCCATTGCCACCGTCGCCGGCGGCAATCGAGATCCTGGCCTCGTCAATGAACTTCATGGCTGTCGTCCTGCCCTGGTTCGGGAGTGCAAACAAAAAGCCCTACCGGAGAGGATAGGGCTTGGGCCTGATCTGGCTGGCATGCTACCGCCAACTTGCGCTGGTTCAGTCGGCGGCAAGCGGAACGATGCTGACCGTGCGCCGGGCAAGCGCTCCCTTGATGGCGAACTGTACATGACCGTCCACCAGGGCGAACAGCGTGTGGTCCTTGCCGATTCCCATGTTCTCGCCCGGATGGTAGGCGGTGCCACGCTGACGAACGATGATGTTGCCGGCGCGAACGAGTTGTCCGCCGTAGCGCTTGACGCCAAGGCGTTTCGCTTCCGAATCGCGGCCATTGCGTACGCTGCCGCCGGCTTTCTTGTGTGCCATGGATCAGACTCCTTTCGTGTCAGGCGGCAGTGGCCATCGCCGCGCCGGCGGCGATGGCATCAACGCGAATCTCGGTGTAGTTCTGGCGGTGCCCTTGATGCTTTTGTGAGTGCTTGCGCCGGCGCATCTTGAAGATGCGGATCTTGTCGTGACGGCCGTGTGACAGCACAGTTGCCCTGACTGCCGCGCCGGCGACCAGCGGCGTGCCGATTTGCACCGACTCGCCGTCACCGAGCATGAGAACCTGATCAAGGCTGACTTCTGCGCCAACTTCTGCCGGTATCTGTTCTATTTTCAATTTCTCGCCGCTGACAACGCGATATTGCTTGCCACCGGTTCTTATCACCGCGTACATGTTGGACTCCAGGTTGACTAAAACTGAACGATGTGCAGCAAAGAACCGCGCATTCTACTTTCTTTTCGCTTCCAGTCAAAGCCTTTTCGGGGGAGCGCGACATTGGCTTGCTTGACGCACGGGAGGGCGACGCCTAAGATCCGCGGGTTTCGTGCCAGGGTGCCGTGTGGTGAGAATGGAGCAGCTGTACAGGCTGATCGGGTCGGACATGACCGCTGTCGACGCGGTGATCCGTCAACGCCTGCATTCGGAAGTCGCGCTGGTGCGGCAAGTGGCCGAGTACATCGTACATAGCGGAGGCAAACGGCTGCGGCCGGCGTTGGTGCTGCTGGCGGCCGGGGCGCTCGATTATCGCGGCACGCACCATCACCACCTGGCGGCGGTCATCGAGTTCATCCACACGGCGACGCTCCTGCACGATGATGTGGTGGACGCCTCCAACCTGCGGCGTGGCCGGCAGACCGCCAACGCACTGTTCGGCAATTCCGCCAGCGTGCTGGTGGGGGACTTCCTCTATTCGCGAGCCTTCCAGATGATGGTCGCGGTGAACGACATGCGCATCATGCAGGTGTTGTCTGATGCGACGAACGTCATCGCCGAGGGCGAGGTCCTGCAGTTGATGAACTGCCACGATGCCGACGTCGATGAGGATGGCTATCTGCAGGTCATCCGCTACAAGACGGCCAAGCTGTTCGAGGCCGCCGCACAGGTTGGCGCCATCATCGGTGGCGCCGATACGGCTGTCGAGCGAGCCATGGCAGTCTATGGGATGCATCTCGGCACCGCTTTTCAGCTGATCGATGACGTACTGGACTATTCCGGCGCCGAGCTGGAGACCGGCAAGCATCTGGGAGACGATCTCGCGGAGGGGAAGCCGACGTTGCCGTTGATCTTCGTTCTGCAGAATGGCACTCCCGAGCAGGCGGCGAGTGTGCGGCGAGCGATCGAGGACGGTGGCCGGGACAACCTGCCCGAGATCCTGGCGGCGGTGCGTGACACCGGTGCTCTGGAGTATGCGCGGCGTCGGGCGGCGGCTGAAGCCGATCTTGCGACGCAAGCCCTGGCAGCCGTTCCCGCTTCTCAGCACCGGGATTCGCTGTTAGAATTGTGCCTCTTCGCGGTTGCCAGGACTTACTAGCTCTGGTGTCGCTTCGGTCGGGGCGTAGCTCAGCCTGGTAGAGTACTGCGTTCGGGACGCAGGAGTCGGAGGTTCGAATCCTCTCGCCCCGACCAACCGTCGCCTTCAGCCTGGCACTCCGGTGTCGCCCGGCTCGCTCGCGGATGCGGGCGGCGTTCGCCGCCGGGTCTGTGTGCCCATTGCGGGTTGCCGGCCATCTGCTATGCTTCGACACTCCGCAGGTCTCTTCGTGTCGCGATGACGAAATACCTCCTTCTGCTCGCTCTCGGGCTGCTCGCATGGTGGGCGTGGCGTGGTTTGCGCAAGTCCGCTGGGACAGCTGCGCAGGGCGATCGCGAGGTCGAGCGAATGGTGCAGTGTGCTCACTGTGGCGTCAATCAGCCCATCAGCGAGAGCTTGCTTGCCAACGGCCGTTACTACTGCTGTGCCGCCCACCTGCGCGAATCTGGACACGGCGGCGACTGAGGAGCAGGCGTCGAAGGCGGGCGGACGCGATCTGGAGAGCTTCTCCGAAACGCGCTGGAAGTCGCTGCGATACTTCCAGCTCTATCGCTCCGTGGTTGCCGCGCTGCTGTTCTTTTCGGCGCTGCTTTATCCTTCGGCCTTGCCCGTTCTCACCCTGCAGCAGGGAGGGCACCATGTCGGGCTGGCCGGCGGCTACCTCTTGAGCACGATTCTCTCGGCTGTCGTCGCGTACGCCTGGCGGCAGCACGCGAGCAGCCAGATCACCGCCAGCGTGCTCCTCGATGTGCTGGTGATGACCCTGCTGATTCACTTTGGAGGTGGCCTTGGCGGTGGCTTCGGATCGATGCTCCTGGTGACCCTTGCCGGTGCCGGCCTCGTCGGGCAGGGGCGACTGGTGATCTTCTATGCTGCGCTGGCGACCATCGCCGTACTCGTTGAGCAGTCGTATCGCGCGCTGCAGACCGACCTCGAAGCGACAGCCTTCTTCCATGCAGGTGTCTTCAGCATCGCTTTCTTTGCCGTTGCCATCTCGGCGCGGTTGCTCGCCCGTCGGCTCCTCGCCAACGAGGAGCTTGCGCGTCGCCGTGGCATCGATCTGAAGAAGCAGACTCTGGTCAGCCAGAGAGTGATCGAGGAGATGCAGGAGGGGGTTCTGGTGCTCGGCGATGACGCGCGGGTTGCCCAGTGCAACCCGCGCGCCAGGCAGCTGCTGGCCGCCGGCGAGAGCGAGGAGCCGGCTCTGCGCGAGTGCTCGCCCGAACTGTTGCAGTCCTTCGCCGACTGGCGGCGGCAGCCTGACGGTGGCGCAGTGCTGGTGCAGGTGCCAGCGAACGGAGTGCAGTTGCGCGCCCGGTTCGTCGGGACCACCGGTGGTGACAGCGATGTGCTGGTTTTTCTGGAGGACATGAGCCGCCTGCGCGAGCAGGCGCAGCAGATCAAGCTGGCAGCGCTTGGGCGCTTGACGGCGAGCATTGCGCACGAGATCCGCAATCCGCTGTCGGCAATACGCCACGCCGGCGAGCTGATGCGCGAGGAGCGGCGCGGCGAACTGTACGAACGGCTGTTGCGCATCCTGCTCGACAATACCCAGCGCGTCGAACGTATCGTCAGCGATATCCTGGAGCTCGGCCGTCGCGATCGCGTGTATAGCGAGCTGATCGACCTGCGACAATTGCTGCCAGCATTCGCCGAAGAGTGGTCGACCAGGGAGCAGCTCGCCGCCGATGTGATCCAGCTGGAGGTGTGCGGCAACGCACGTATCTGTTTCGATCGGTCTCATCTGCATCAGGTTTTGTGGAATCTGCTCAGCAACGCGCTGCGGCATTCCCGTCGCCTGGCCGGTAGCGTCCGTCTGCTGGTTGGCGATGGTCGGGTGGCGGGGCAGGTGGAATTGCACGTGATTGACGATGGTGAGGGTGTGGCCGATGACTTGCGGGAGCAGATCTTCGAGCCCTTCTTCACGACCCATCATCGCGGTACCGGTCTTGGCCTGTACATCGCGCGCGAGCTGTGCGAGGCGAACGAGGCGCGTCTCGAACTGCTGGGACGGGGCAAGGGTGCCGATTTTCGTCTCCTGGGGAGGGCTCTGGGTTGTTGACTGGCAAGGTGCAACGTCGCCCACGCGGCGATCTGGCTCGCGTTCTGGTGGTCGATGATGAGGCGGACATCCGCGAACTCCTCGATCTCACGGTGGCGCGGATGGGGCTCCTGGCGGACTGCGCAGCAACTGTTGCCGAGGCGCGGAAGTTCCTCGAACAGCAGCGTTACCAGCTGTGCCTGACGGACATGCGACTGCCTGACGGGGATGGGCTGGCGATCGTCAGGCTGATCGCCGAGAGCTACGGGGAGACGCCGGTGGCGGTGATCACGGCCTTTGGCACGACGCAGAACGCGGTCGCCGCGCTGAAAGCCGGCGCTTTCGACTATCTCGCCAAACCGGTGGCGCTCGAGCAGTTGCGCAGCCTGATCAAGTCTGCACTCAACCTGCCACGGCGCAGCGACGGGGCCGGTGAAGGGGAAGCCAGCGATGCTGCGACACGCCTCATCGGCACGTCGCCAGCGATCGCCCATGTGCGCGAAATGATCGACAAGCTGGCGCGCAGTCAGGCGCCGGTGTACATCTCCGGCGAGTCGGGTACTGGCAAGGAACTGGCTGCGAGACTGATTCACGATCAGAGCGCTCGCCGCAACGCCCCATTCGTGCCGGTGAACTGTGGGGCCATTCCCGAGAGCCTGATGGAGAGCGAGTTTTTCGGCTATCGCAAGGGTGCCTTCACCGGCGCCGACAGCGATCGCTCCGGCTTCTTCCAGGCGGCGCAGGGGGGGACATTGTTCCTTGACGAGGTGGCCGACCTGCCTCTCGGGATGCAGGTCAAGCTCCTGCGTGCGATTCAGGAGAAGAAGGTGCGCCAGGTCGGCAGTACGGTCGAGGAGCCGGTTGACCTGCGGATCATTTCGGCGACGCATCATCAGCTCAGGGATTGCGTCGACGCTGGAACCTTCCGCCAGGATTTGTACTATCGGGTCAACGTCATCGAACTCAGGATGCCGCCGCTGCGCGAACGTCGCGAGGATATCGCGCCACTTTCCGAATTCATGCTCGCCAGGCTTTGCGGATCGCAGCCGCCGCGCCTGGATCCCGCGGCAGTGCGGATGCTGAACGACTACAGTTTTCCGGGCAATGTGCGCGAGCTCGAGAACATCCTGGAACGTGCCACAGCGCTCTGCAGCGGCGCGATGGTTGCGGTCGACGACCTGCAACTGGCGCCAGAGACGGCGGTGCGCGATGGTCTCGGCCGGGAGAGCGAAACCCTCGATGACTACATCAATCGCGTCGAGAAGCAGGCCATTCTCGACGCGCTGACCAAGACCGATTTCAACCGCACGGCGGCGGCCCGTTTGCTGGGAGTCAGCTTCCGCTCATTGCGTTATCGCATCGAGCGCTTGGGAATCGAAGAATGAGTCGGCCCCGTCCGGCACCCGCGCCGGCGGTCGACGACGCGGGCTGGGTAGCGGGTGCCTTGCGCATCGACTCGCCCAATTGCGATGAGCGGCCGGAGGGCGAGACGGTCTCGCTGATCGTCGTGCATGCGATCAGCCTGCCGCCGGGGTCCTTCGGCGGTGATGCGATCATTCGTCTGTTCACCAATCGTCTCGACGCCGCTGCCCATCCCTACTTCGCCCAAGTGGCCGGCATGCGGGTTTCGGCGCACTTCCTGATCAGGCGCGACGGCGAGTTGATCCAGTTGGTCTCCTGCGGCCAGCGCGCGTGGCACGCGGGGCTTTCGTCCTGGCAGGGCCGACCACGCTGCAACGACTTTTCGCTCGGCATCGAACTGGAGGGCTGTGACGAAGCACCCTTCACCGAGGCGCAGTACGGCTGCCTGTTGGAATTGCTCCGGTGCCTGTGGGCACGCTTTCCGATCACCGCGGTGGTTGGTCACAGTGACATTGCTCCCGGGCGCAAGAGCGACCCTGGGCCGTTCTTCGATTGGCGCCGTCTGGCGACGTTCGGCAGTCTGCCGGGATTGCTTCGCTGAGGGGCTGCTGCCGCACGCTGGCGGTGGATCGTCAGGCTGAGCCGAGAAAGCAGCGAATCCGGTCGACGGCTTCAGCCAGTCGCGTCACGTCGCTGGTGTAGGCAAAGCGCAGATACCTCTCGGGCAGGTTGCTGCCGAAGTCGAGTCCGGGCGTTGCGGCAACTCCAACCGACTCGAGCAGTTCGCTGGCGAAACGAGTACTGTCGTCGGTGAGTTGCGAGCAGTCCGCATAGAGGTAGAATGCCCCCTCCGGCTTTGCCGGGAAGCGGAATCCCAGGGTCTCGAGCGCTGGTGCCAGGAAGTCCCGTCGCTTCCGGAATTCGTCGCGGCGCTCCTCGAGGATGGCGATGGTGTCCGGGTGGAAGGCCGCGAGGGCGGCGTACTGCGCGGCCGCGGACGGCGAGATGAAGAGATTCTGCGCCAGCTTCTCGATGTCGCGAAGGAAGCGTGGCGGCACGACGAGCCAGCCGAGACGCCAGCCCGTCATGTTGAAGTACTTCGAGAAACTCTGGACGACGAAGACGTCATCGTCGAACTCGAGCGCGCTCCTGGCATCGCGCCCGTAGGTGAGCCCATGGTAGATTTCGTCGATGATCAGCTGTCCGCCCCTCTGCCGGACGAAGCGGGCGATGTCGGTCAGCGTCTGGTCAGCGAGCAGGGTTCCCGTCGGATTGGCTGGCGATGCGAACAGTGCCCCGGCCGTCCGTTCATTCCAGAATCGGGCCAGATCATCCACAGTCGGCTGGAAGTTGCTCTCGCCGTTTACCGGAATGGCGATCGGCCGGCCCTCGAAGCAGCGCACGAAATGCCGGTTGCAGGGGTAGCCTGGGTCGGTCAGGAGCCATTCGCTGCCCGGTTCGGTGAGACAGGCCATCGCCAGCAGCAGGCCGCCGGAAGCGCCAGCGGTGACGACGATGCGCGATGCCGGGACGCTGAGGCCGTAGCGCCTGGCGTAGAAGCCGGCGATTGCGGTACGCAGCTCGGGCAGCCCGAGTGCGGCCGTATAGCGAACCCGACCGCCGGCGATGTGCGCCTGCGCTGCCGCCACGACCGGCTGCGGCGTCGGGAAGTCGGGCTCGCCGACTTCCATGTGGATGATGTCGCGCCCGTCGGCCTCGAGGTCCTTGGCACGCGCCATCAACTCCATGACGTGGAAAGGTGCGATGTCGGCCAAGCGGTGCGCGGGAAGACTGGGCATGGCGGTCTGTTGCTCGTGGTGAGGGTGAAGCCGTCAGTTTAGCCGCAAGCCAATGCACAGACAAAAAGAAGCCGCCCGCAGGCGGCTTCCTTTCGACGTGGGCGCGGAGCTCTCGGTCAGGCGGCCTGGAACTCCTTCTCGAACTCGTCGCGAACGGCGGCAAGCTTGGCAGGCAGCTTGTCGCCCATCTTGCCGAACCAGTCCTTGACGCCCTCGAGCTCGCTCAGCCAGGCCTGCTTGTCGAGGCTGGTGACGCCAGCGAATTCCGTCGCCGAGAAGTCGCTGCCGGTCCAGTCGAGATCGGCATAGTTGGGCATCCAGCCGAGCGTCGTTTCACGAGCCGACGCCTTGCCTTCGCAGCGCTCGATGATCCACTTCAGCACGCGGGCGTTTTCGCCGAAGCCCGGCCAGGCGAATTGGCCCTGCTCGTTCATGCGGAACCAGTTGACCATGAAGATCGGTACCGGTTTGTCGGCCGCCTTGCCCATCTTCAGCCAGTGGCTGTAATAGTCGGCCATGTTGTAGCCGCAGAAGGGCAGCATCGCGAAGGGGTCGCGACGAACGACGCCCTGCTGGCCGAAGGCGGCAGCCGTGGTTTCCGACCCGAGGGTGGCTGCGGCGTACACCCCATGCTCCCAGTCACGGGTCTGGCAGACCAGTGGCACGGTCGAGCCGCGCCGGCCGCCGAACAGGAAGGCCGAAATCGGTACGCCCTCCGGATCCTGCCATTTGGGATCGATGCACGGGCATTGCGAAGCGGGAGCGGTGAAGCGCGAGTTCGGGTGCGCCGCCTTGGTTCCCTTTTCCTTGGCGATCTCCGGTGTCCAGTCGTTGCCTTGCCAGTCGATCGCGTGCGCTGGTGCCGGGCCCATCCCCTCCCACCAGACATCGCCATCATCGGTCAGCGCGACGTTGGTGAAGATCGTGTTTTCGGCGAGCGAGGCCATGGCATTGAAGTTGGTCTTGTCGTTCGTTCCCGGGGCGACGCCGAAGAAGCCGGCTTCCGGATTGATCGCATAAAGACGGGTGACGCCGTTCTTGTCCTTGCGCGGCTTGATCCAGGCGATGTCGTCGCCGATGGTCGTGATCTTCCAGCCGCTCAGGCTCTGCGGAGGTACGAGCATGGCGAAGTTGGTCTTGCCGCAGGCGGAAGGGAAGGCGGCGGCGACATAGTGCTTGTCACCGGCGGGAGACTCGACGCCGAGGATCAGCATGTGTTCGGCCATCCAGCCGTCGTCACGCGCCATGTTGGAGGCGATGCGCAGGGCGAGGCACTTCTTGCCGAGCAGGGCATTTCCGCCATAGCCCGAACCATAGGACCAGATCTCGCGTGTTTCGGGATAATGGACGATGTACTTGGTGGTCGGGTTGCATGGCCAGCGGGGATCCTTCTGCCCCGGCTCCTTCGGCGCGCCGATGGTGTGTACGCAGGGAACGTAGCTGCCGTCGGTCCCGAGGACCGGGAAGACGTCCTTGCCCATGCGCGTCATGATGCGCATGTTCACCACGACGTAGGCGCTGTCGCTGATCTCGACGCCGATCTGTGCGATCGGCGAGCCAATCGGACCCATCGAGAAGGGGATGACGTACATTGTGCGCCCCTTCATGCACCCCTTGAACAGGCCACTGAGGATGCCGCGCATCTTGGCGGGATCCTCCCAGTTGTTGGTCGGACCGGCGTCTTCCTGCTTCTCGGAGCAGATGTAGGTGCGGTCCTCGACGCGAGCGACGTCGGATGGATCCGAGAAAGCGAGGAAGGAGTTCTTGCGCTTCTTGAGCTTGATGAACGTGCCGGCTTCGACCAGTTCGGCACAGAGACGATCATACTCTTCCTGCGAGCCGTCGGCCCAGACGACGCTGGCCGGTTCGGTGAGCGCCGCAATCTCGGCAACCCATTGCTTCAGGCGTTCATGCTTGACGTAGTCGGGGGCGTTGATGGAAACAGTCTGGTTCATGGTAATCACTCTCGAATGAAGGTAGAGAAGCGGGACTTACCGTTGAGCGGCGCGTGCGGAGCCAAACCGCAGGGGCAGGAAGCCGGAGCAGTCTGTCCAGCCCGGTCGGATGCGACGCGTCGGTCGCGGTTGGCGAGAAACAAGCCCAGTGCAGGGGGTGAGGTCAGCATGCCAGGCGGTGGTGCTACAAGGAACTGAGGGTTTGTGTAATTATGCCACAGGTCCGCTTCCGACCGGTGGTCGACAACATCAAGAGCCCGGCCGCGACGCGCCGGCGGCGTCTCGCTGGCAGCCACAGTTGCTGCCCATCCGGCACGCGATGGACGGCAGCGGCGGCTCGATGAAACTGAGGAGAAGACAACATGAAGAAGGAACGAGAGCAACTGCGGACGGCTGCCCTGTTCTACCACCGCAACCCGAAACCGGGGAAGGTGGCGATACAGCCGACGAAGCAACTGGCCAACCAGTACGACCTGTCGATGGCGTACTCACCCGGCGTCGCTGCGGCGTGCGAGGAAATCGCTGCGCTGCCGGCTGAAGTCAGCACGCTCACTTCGCGCGCCAATCTCGTGGGCGTGATCACCAATGGCACGGCGGTTCTGGGGCTGGGCGCGATCGGTCCGCTGGCGGCGAAACCGGTCATGGAGGGCAAGGCGGTACTGTTCAAGAAGTTTGCCAACATCGACGTTTTCGACCTCGAGATCGACGAACGGGATCCGGATCGTCTGGTAGACATCGTTGCCTCTCTGGAGCCGACTTTCGGCGGCATCAATCTCGAGGACATCAAGGCGCCCGAGTGCTTCCACGTCGAGAAGAAGCTGCGCCAGCGGATGAAGATTCCAGTCTTCCACGACGATCAGCATGGCACCGCGATCGTCGTCGGCGCGGCGATTCTCAACGGACTCTTCCTGCAGGGGAAGGCGCTTGATCAGGTGAAGCTGGTGACCTCAGGTGCCGGTGCCGCCGCGCTCGCCTGCCTCGACCTGCTGGTGATGCTCGGGTTGCCGGTTGGCAATATCTGGGTGACCGACATCAAGGGGCTCGTATATGAAGGGCGCATCGAGGAGATGGACGAGATCAAGGCGCGCTATGCCAAGCGCACCGATGCGCGCACGCTGGGCGAAGTGATCGTCGGCGCCGATGTCTTCCTCGGCCTGTCGGCCGGCGGCGTGTTGAAACCGGAGATGGTCGCGCAAATGGCGCCGTCGCCGCTGATCATGGCCCTCGCCAACCCCAATCCCGAGATCCGGCCGGAAGATGTCAGGGCGGTGCGTGACGACGCGATCATCGCCACCGGGCGTTCGGACTATCCGAACCAGGTCAACAACGTACTCTGCTTTCCCTTCATCTTTCGTGGCGCATTGGACGTCGGCGCGACCACCATCAGCGATGAGATGAAGCTGGCGGCGGTGCGGGCCATCGCCGAGCTGGCTCGTGTCGAGCAGTCGGAAGTGGCGCTCAAGGCCTATGGCGAGAAGCATGCCAACTTCGGTCCCGAGTACCTGATTCCGAATCCCTTCGATCCACGGCTGATTGGCAAGATCGCTCCCGCGGTAGCAGAGGCAGCCATGGCGTCGGGTGTTGCCAGCCGGCCGCTGAAGGACGTGGAAGCCTATCGCGAGAGTCTGCACGAGTTCGTCTACCACTTCGGCCTGATCATGAAGCCGGTCTTCTCGCAGGCCAAGCAGGCACCCCGGCGAGTGGTCTTCGCCGAAGGCGAGGACGACCGCGTCCTGCGCGCCATCCAGGTGATCGTCGACGAGGGGATCGCGCGACCCATCCTGATCGGCCATCCCGACGAAATCGAGCGCAAGCTCGGGGCACTGAACCTTCGGGTGACGCCGGAGGACGATTTCGACATCGTGTACGCTGACAACAACTCCTTCTTCGACGAGCATTTCGAGTCCTACTGGCGCGAGTACCGGCGCCTGATGGAGCGCAAGGGGGTTTCGGCCGATTTCGCTCGCCGCGAGGTTCGCCGTCGGGCCTCGCTGTTTGGTGCGATGATGGTCCGCATGGGTGATGCCGATGGCCTGATCTGCGGCACATTCGGTCGTCACGACGTGCATCGCGAGTACGTCGAGAACGTCATCGGTCTGGCTCCCGGCGTCAGCGACCTCTATGCCATGAGCTTGCTCGTGCTGCCCGACCGGACGCTCTTCATCGCCGACACCTACATCAACTACGAGCCGTCGGCCGAGCAGCTGGTCGACATGACGTTGCTCGCTGCCGACGAGGTACGCCGGTTCGGCATCCAGCCGCGGGTCGCCCTGCTGTCGCACTCGTCGTTTGGCTCGGAGAACACTCCGACGGCGGTGAAGATGCGCCGAGCACTGCAGCTGCTCAAGGACCGCGCCCCGCGGCTCGAGGTCGAGGGCGAGATGCATGGCGACGCCGCGCTCGACGAGCACATTCGCCAGCGGGTGTTTCCAAGTGACGCCCGCCTCAAGGGGCAGGCCAACCTGCTGATCATGCCGACCCTAGACGCGGCGAACATCTCGTTCAACCTGCTCAAGATCGCTTCTGGCGACAATCTCACGATCGGTCCGATTCTCCTCGGAGCCGCGCAGCCGGTGCATATCCTGACTTCCACTGCGACCGTGCGACGCATCGTCAACATGACGGCCCTGACCGTAGTCGACAAGCTGATGAACGAACGCTGAGCGACGCACTGTTGGCTGCCGGGGTCGGCACAGCGGCGCAGCGGATTCTGCCGGGCTTCAACGGGGACTTGTTTCCCGCACGGGCTCGTGCATAATGTGCTACATTACATAGCTCGCGTATCTGCTTATTTTTGATCGTCTATGGCCTTGCTGGTCCGGACCGCCGGAGCATGTCGACAAGGTGAATCATGCGGGAGAGGTGCAATGCGGATGACTCTGAGAGCCTTGACGGGGTTGTGCTTGGTGTTGCTGACGCCGCTGGTGGCGTCGACTGGGACGCTGTACGCGGCCGAACAGGGCACTGGAAAGACCAAGTCTGCGGCGAACAAGACGAAGGAGAAGGTGGCGGCGAAAGCCAACACGTCCAAGACTGTGGCGCAGAAGAATCCTCCCGCGACGGACAAGAGGAAGGAGAAGGTGGCGGCGAAAGCCAACACGTCACAGACTGTGGCGCAGAAGAACCCGCCGGCGACGGGGCAGAACCGGGCGGCCAAGCGGGATACCAGACCGACGGCGGTGGCAGAGCAGAGGAAAGTTGGCTTGGCTGCCGACCGGGAGTCCAGGAACAAGGAGGCAACGCAACTCTCGGGTCGGGGCAAGGGCAGCCTGCGCCAGAATTCGGGCAAGCCCTCCGCTCTGGCCGCGAAAAGCGCTTTGCCGCCGCCGCGTGAAACAGCTCCTGCAGCCCAAGCTTACCAGAAGAGGAATCTGACGCGCGCGCTTGCCAGCAATGCGGACCTCTGGCACGAACCGGGGCAACTCGCCGTACACTCAGGCTCGGCGCTGGTCGTCGGTCAGGATGCCGGAGAGTTGCTGTACGAGAAGAATGCCAACGCCGTCGTGCCGATCGCGTCGATCACCAAGGTCATGACCGCGATGGTGGTGCTCGACAGCATGCCGAATCTGCAGGCGCCGATCAACATCAGTGACGAAGACGTCGATTATCTGCGCGGCAGCCGTTCCCGCCTCGGAGTGGGGACGGTGATCACGCGCGAAACGGCCCTGTTGCTGGCGCTGATGTCATCGGAAAACCGTGCCTCGCACGCGCTCGCTCGTCACTATCCGGGCGGTCTGCAGGCCTTCGTTGCAGCAATGAACCGCAAGGCCGCGTCGCTCGGGATGGTCCACACACGCTTCGAGGATCCCACCGGATTGAGCAGCAACAATGTATCGACCGCTCATGATCTCGCACGGATGGTCGCTGCAGCGCACCGCTACCCGCTGATCCGCGAGTTCTCGACGACGCCCGGTGTGCGTGCTGAAGTGAAAGGCCGCGAACTCGACTTTCACAACACGAACCAGTTGGTGAGCAGTCCGACCTGGGAAATCGGCCTGTCGAAGACCGGCTACATCCAGGAGGCCGGCAAGTGTCTGGTGATGCAGGCGCGCGTTGCCGACAAGCCGGTGGTCATCGTGCTTCTCGATTCGGCCGGCAAGCAGACCCGCATTGGCGACGCCAATCGTATCAAGCGCTGGATGGAGAGCGCGTCGGCTGCCGGCCGACTGCCGACGCCGGTCTGAGCCGCAGGCGACGAGGCCCCGAGCCACGGCATGCCGTGGCTCTTTTTTTGGTGCTTGGCTGCCCCTCCCGCTGCCACCCCGGGGTCGCGCCTCGGACCGGTGTGGCCCGGATCTGTGGCGCGCATACATAACGTCTGGCGATAAGCAAATGAAGATTGATCCTTTGTGGTTCTAACCTTCTTCGCTATCATGGCCGCCTGTTGTGCGATGACGATGGAGAAGTGCATGTCCCGATTCCTTCACAAGCTGGGTGCGACCCTGCTGCTCGGCCTGTTTGCCCTGCCCGTCTGGGCTGAGCTCAGCCTGCTCAACGTCTCCTATGACGTCTCCAGGGATTTCTACAAGGATTACAACCCGTTGTTCCAGAAGCACTGGAAAGCGCTGGGCGGTGAGCCGGTCGAGCTGAAGCAATCGCATGCCGGGTCCAGCAAGCAGGTGCGGGCGGTCGCCGACGGGCTCGAAGCGGATGTGGTGACGATGAATCAGGCGTCCGACGTCGATTTCCTGGCGGAAAAGGGCTTGGTCGCCAAGGACTACGCCAAGCGCTTTGCCAACAATGCTTCGCCATACACGTCGACGATGGTGTTCATCGTTCGCAAGGGCAACCCGAAGGCGATCCGCGACTGGCCCGACCTCGTCAAGCCGGGCGTCCAGGTGATCCTGCCGCATCCCAAGAACACCGGCAACGGCCGCTATACCTACCTCGCGGCCTGGGGTTTCGCACTCGCCCAAGCCGGCGGCAACGACCGTAGTGCGCAGGATTTCGTCGCCAGGCTGCTGCAGAACGCGCCCCTGTTCGCCGCCGGAGGCCGCGACGCGACGACCACGTTCATGCAGCGCAGGATCGGCGACGTCCTCGTCTCCTTCGAGAGCGAGGCCGAGCTCATCGCACGCGAGTTCGGCAAGGGCGAGTTCACTGTGGTCTACCCCTCGCTGTCGATCCTCACCGAGTTTCCCGTCGCCATCGTGAACCCGGTGGTGGACAAGAAGGGAACGCGCAAGCTGGCGCAGGCCTATCTCGAGTACCTGTGGTCGCCGGCCGGCCAGGAAAACGCAGCGCAGAACTACTTGCGGCCGCGCAGTCCGGAGCTGCTGAAGAAATATGCCGAACAGTTCCCGCCGGTGCGGACCTTCACCGTCGACGAGGTGTTCGGCGGCTGGAGCAAGGCCTTTCCGACGCACTTCAAGGACGGCGGCACCTTCGACCAGATCTACCAGAAGAAGTAGCCCCGGGAACTGCTGCCATGCCACGGTTTCTGCTTGCGTTGGCCGCCTGATGCGCTCGCCGAATGGTCCCGGGCAGTTGTTGCCCGGCTTTCGGTTGTCTCTGGGTTGCGCTGTCGTGTACCTTTCCCTGCTCGTCCTGTTGCCGCTGTCGGGACTGGTCTTCAAGGCGAGCCAGCTGAGCCTTGCCGCGTTCTGGGAGATCGCCAGTGGTGAGCGGGCGCTGGCGTCCTATCGGGTGACCTTCGGCGCCTCGCTGCTCGCGGCGTCGATCAACACGGTTTTCGGGCTGATCGTTGCCTGGGTTCTCGTTCGCTACTCCTTCCCCGGCAAGCGGGTGATCGATGCCTTGGTGGATCTGCCTTTTGCCCTGCCGACGGCGGTTGCCGGGATCACCCTGGCGACCCTCTATGCCGGCAATGGCTGGATCGGGCGCTACCTGGAACCACTCGGTTTCAAGATCGCCTTTGCGCCCCCGGGAATCGTCGTCGCACTGACCTTCATTGGCTTGCCATTCGTCGTCCGTACGCTGCAACCGGTGATCGAGGACATCGAGCCCGAGGTCGAGGAAGCCGCCGCGTCGCTCGGCGCGTCTCGCCTGCAGACCTTCGTCCGTGTGCTCTGGCCAGGACTCCTGCCGGCGTTGCTGACCGGCTTCACGCTCGCCTTCTCACGCTCCATCGGCGAGTACGGATCGGTCATCTTCATCGCCGGCAACATGCCGCTGATCTCCGAGATCACGCCGCTGCTCATCATCTCGAAGCTCGAACAATACGACGTCGTCGGGGCGACTGCGCTGGCCGTGGTGATGCTGTTCATTTCCTTCCTCATGCTGTTCGTCGTCAACGGGCTGCAGTGGTGGGCGGCCACCCGTCACGGTGCTCGCGCGGCCGACGGAGGGCTGCGGTGAGCGCTGCGGCCGGCCGGCGGGCGACGACGGAACCGACCTGGCTGCGGCATGTGCTGCTCGCGGTCGGGCTCGGCTTCCTCTTCTTCTTCCTGCTCTTGCCCTTGCTGGCGGTATTTGCCGAGGCTTTCGCCGCCGGCGGGCGCGCCTATCTGGAAGCTCTGCAGGATCGTGACGCACGCTCGGCGATCGCGCTGACGCTGCTTGTCGCGCTCCTCGTGCTGCCGCTCAACATCGGCTTTGGCGTGGCTGCCGCGTGGGCCATCGCCAAGTTCGAGTTTCGCGGCAAGAGCCTGCTGATCACCCTGATCGACCTTCCGTTCGCGGTTTCGCCGGTGGTGGTCGGCCTCGTCTTCCTGCTGATCTTCGGTGCACAGGGCCTTTTCGGGCCCTGGCTGGCGGCGAACGACATCAAGGTGGTGTTCGCGCTGCCAGCGATCGTTCTCGTGACGATGTTCATCACCCTGCCTTTCGTCGCGCGCGAGCTGATTCCCCTGATGCAGGCGCAGGGAAAGGAGGAGGAGGAGGCCGCGATATCGCTCGGAGCAACCGGCTGGCAGATGTTCCGTCGGGTGACGCTGCCCAACATCCGGTGGGGTCTGCTCTACGGCGTGATTCTCGCCAATGCCCGTGCGATGGGCGAGTTCGGTGCCGTTTCGGTGGTCTCCGGGCACATTCGCGGTGAAACCAACACGCTGCCACTGCACGTCGAGATCCTCTACAACGAGTACAACGCAGTCGGTGCCTTTGCTTCGGCGTCGGTTCTGGCCCTCCTTGCCCTCGTGACACTGGTCGCGAAGACGGTCGTCGAGTGGCGGATGCGTCGTGAAATGCGCATGCTGTCGAGCGCACCGGCGGCGGAAAACGCCGCACCATGAGCAGCGAGGAAACGGGCGGAGCCGTCTTGCCCCGGCGCTGCGACCGGCTGGCGACAGGGCTGCGATGACCTTGATGGACGAACACCGATGAGTATCGAAATCCGTTCAATCGGCAAGCGTTTTGGCGCCTTCGTCGCGCTGCAGGACGTCAGCCTGCACATCCCGACGGGTGAGCTGGTCGCCCTGCTGGGACCCTCCGGCTGTGGCAAGACGACGCTGCTGCGGATCATTGCCGGCATGGAAACGGCCGACAGTGGGCAGGTTCTCTTTGCCGGTGAGGAGGCCACGCATGTCCATGCGCGCGACCGCAACGTCGGCTTCGTCTTCCAGCATTACGCCCTGTTCCGTCACATGTCCGTCTTCGAGAACGTTGCTTTCGGTCTGCGCGTCAAGCCCCGCCGGCTGCGTCCTGGCGAGGCGGAAATCCGCCGCCGTGTCGGTGAGTTGCTGAAGCTCGTGCAGCTTGACTGGTTGGCCGACCGTTACCCTTCACAGCTGTCGGGCGGGCAGCGCCAGCGCATCGCTCTGGCGCGCGCGCTGGCAGTCGAGCCACGGGTGCTGCTACTCGACGAACCCTTCGGTGCGCTCGATACCAAGGTACGCAAGGAGCTGCGTCGCTGGCTGCGTCGCCTGCACGACGAGATGCACATATCGAGTGTCTTCGTGACGCACGATCAGGAGGAAGCCCTGGAAGTGGCTGATCGCGTGGTGGTCATGAATCAGGGTCGAATCGAGCAGATCGGCTCTCCTGACGAGGTGTACACGAATCCCGCGTCACCCTTCGTGTATCAGTTCCTGGGCAACGTAAACGTTTTCCACAGCCGGATGCATGGTGCCTGGGCGGATGTCGGCAGGGAGCAGACCGGAGCCGCTGCGACGGCAGCGGCGACTGCCTACGTGCGACCACACGATATCGACATCGAGCACCACCCCGTTGTCGGCAGCCTGCAGGCGACGGTGCAGGAAGTGCACGCCATCGGGCCTCTCGTGCGCGTCGAACTGGCACATGCTTCAGAACTGATCGAGGTCGAACTGACGCGCGAGCGTGCCAATGTCCTGGCCTTGGCCAAGGGCCAGCAGGTCTGGGTGAAGCCACGCGAACTCAGGGTTTTTGCGGCAGAGCCAGCGGTGCTCGAAGAGGGGGGGTCGGGAATCTAGAGGGTGATCGTGGGCGCACAGGCGGGAAGCCGCATGAATGGTCGCCAAAACCAGCGACGGCGGCTGATGAGCCGGCACATTGTCTGGTACGATGCGCCGTGATGGAGAAAACTCCTGCCATTAAATTCGCTACTTCCCTCCTCCAGCTGACGCTGTTGTGGATCCTGGCAAGCGGCCTTTTCGCTGGCTTCGCTTGCGCCCAGTCGGAGCCGGCGATGGTCGTGATCGCGCATCCGGCGATCGCCGAAGACTCCATGCCGCGCGCCACGTTGCGCGCCATCCTCGGAATGCGCCTGCAGCGATGGCCCGGCGAGACACCGGTAAAGGTCTTCGTCCTTGCCGACGAGACGCCTGAGCACGCCACCTTCAGCAAGTCCGTCCTGCAGGTCTTTCCGCAACAGTTGCGCATGGCCTGGGACCGGCAGGTGTTTTCCGGCCAGGGACAGTACCCGGAGGTGATTGCTTCAACACAGGAGATGTTGGCCAGGGTGGCATCCACCCCCGGTGCCATCGGTTACGTCAAGGCGAGCGAGGTGACTCCGAATGTGCGTGTGCTCAAGATTCGCTAAGACCACGGCGAGCATCGCGCTGGCCGGCTGCTTGCTGTCCTGGCACACGGCTTCCCATGCGCTCGACCTGCTCGATGGCGATTTCCAACTGCACGGCTTTGCTTCGCTGACGCTGGTGAGCACGACCGACAACAACCTCTTCGGTCAGAGCGACAACCAGATCAGCAAGGATTTCTCCGAAGTCGGCGTCAATGCCTCGTGGCGCCTGACGCCGGCGCTGCAGCTCTCGGGCGGACTGCTGTCGCGACGGGCGGGCGGTACTGACGACGGCGGCGTGCGGCTGGACTACGGCTTGCTCGACTGGGCGCCGATGTCGAGTGAAGGAGGCCGGGCCGGGATTCGCATGGGACGGATCAAGACTGCTTATGGTCTGTACAACACGACACGCGACGTCCCCTTCACCCGGCCCAGCATCATCCTGCCGCAGTCGATCTACTTCGAGCGGACACGCAACCTGACCGTGTCCGCGGACGGTGCCGAGGTGTACGTCGAGCGCTTCGGCGAAGGCGGGACACTCTCGGCGAGCTTCGCCTATGGGCAGCCGCAAACCGATACCGAGGCGGCAAAAGTGCCTCTGGTCGGTCTCGACCGTCCCGGCAAGCTCGATTCGAAGCTGGCCCCCGATCTGCAGATCCTCTACGAGGGGGCCGGCAACAGCTATCGGCTGGCGTTCACAGCGCTGCGTCTCGACCTCAAGTACCAGCCGGGTTACCGGGACATCCTGCAAGCGGGCAGGTTCAGGCTGACGCCACTGATCTTTTCGGCCCAGTACAATGCCGAGAACTGGAGTCTGACCAGTGAATACGCCTTGCGTCGGACTTCCATCTCCGATTTTGGTCCGTACTTCTACAACGGCACCTTCAACGGACAGAGCTACTATGTGCAGGGAACCTATCGGCTGACGCCGCAGTGGGAAGCCCTGCTGCGCTATGACGCCTTCTACGCCGACCAGAACGATCGCGATGGCAAGGACTTCGCTGCCGCCACCCGCCTTCCCGGCTTCACTCGCTTTGCCAAGGACTGGACCGTCGGCTTGCGTTTCGACGTCACACCTCAGTTCATGCTGCGCGCCGAGGCGCATTTCGTCGACGGCACAGGCTTCCTGGCGGCGCAGGACAACCCGAATCCGCAGGCCCTGCGCCGCTACTGGGACAATTTCATGCTGCAAGCCTCCTTCCGTTTCTAGTCGCGACGCATGCCGGAAAGAAAAGCCTCGACGGGAGACCCTGGCGGATCGCGCTTCCTGAGCCTGAAGTGGAAGGTGCTGCTGACCCTCGGTGCGGTCATGCTGTCGGTCAACGGAGTGCTTTCCTGGTTGCATTATCAGGACCTGATGACCCGCTTCGAAGAGCAGCGCGCCGAGACCCGTGCACGCCTGGCGGCACAGGCGTTTGCCCTGCGCAACGAGGTCGGCTTGCGGCTGCAGGCGCTTGCCGGCGTCCTGGCTGCCCTCGATTCGGTTGGTGTCACCCTGTTCCAGACTGCGGCTGGCAATGCCCTGCTGCGGCAGCACTTCGACAGCTACTGGCCCGCCCTGCAGTACGGCTACGGCATCGACTCGCTGCAGGTCTACCTGACGGGCGGCGAGCAGTTGGCTGCGTGGACCAGTTCTGGCGGCCCGGAGGTCCAGTCGACGGCGCAGGTGACCGAGGCCATCAACAGCGAGAGGGCGACGAGCTGGACGAACTGCAGCGAAGTGTGCACCGAGTATGCAGCCGCACCCATCCTCTCGGCGGGAAAGGTGGCCGGCGCTGTCGTCGTCGGCAGTTCGCTGGCTGACGTGGTCAATTCGTTCCAACGCGTCACCGGCGCCGATCTGGGTGTCCTCGTCCCGCACGTCGGGCCTCCGTCGGAGGCGTCGGCCGACGAAGCCTTTCTGCCGCGGCTCGGTCTACGAGCGATCCCCCTGAGCAGCATGGGCAGTCATCGACCCCTCCTGCGCCAGCTGCAGTCACTGCCACCGACTCCACCGGGTCCTGCGCATGCCTACCTTTCCCTGCCTTACGACGGCAGGCAGTTCGAGTTGTCGTTTCTCGTTCTGGATTTCCCCGCGGGAGCTTCCCGGCCGGCGACGATGGTAGTCATCGACGATCTGACGCTGGCGCTGATCGATATCCACCAGTCCGTGGTGAACCGCCTGCAGGGCGAGCTGCTGGTTTCCCTGGTGTCGCTGCTGCTTCTGTCGCTGCTGGTGAACGCCCCCCTGCAGCGTATGGCGCGGACCGCCAATGCGATTCCCCTGCTCGGGCGCAGCGCCTTTGCCGAGGCACGTCGACGGATCGCCCCCCGGCCTCGTCGCCTGGTTGAGGACGAGATCGACAGGCTGGACGAGGCGGCGATCGACCTGTCGTACCGCCTCGAGACACTCGAGCGCGACGTCGCGGCACACGCGGCGGTAACCGAGGGAATGCTGCAGCGGATCTCGGTCGAACGGGACTTCAGCCGCAGTCTGCTCGATACGGCGCAGGTCATCGTCCTCACGCAGTCCGCTGGCGGTCGCATCCTCACGCTCAATCGCTACGGGCGCCAGCTTGCCGGTCTCGGGGAGGAACAGCTGGCGGCCAGCTCCTTTTTTGAACTCATTGGTGGCGACTCGCTGCAGGTGGCAGCGGCACGGCAGGCCGTGCACGAGATCGCTTCGGGCGATCGTCAGCATGTGCAGCTCGAATCGATCCTCCAGGGCAAGGGCGGCGAGTCCTACGAGATCACCTGGAATCATTCGCGGTTGGCCGGGCAGCCGGGCGATGCCGTGATGGTCCTGTCAGTCGGTGTCGACCACACCGAACGCAAGTATCTGGCGGAGCGTGATCCGCTCACGGGCCTGGTCAATCGGCGCCACTTCCAGGACATTCTGCGCAGGGCCCTGGTCGATGCCCGTCGCTCGCGGTGTGATGGTGCGTTGCTCTATCTTGACCTCGATGCCTTCAAGTACGTCAACGACGTCAGCGGCCATCAGGCAGGTGACGCGCTGCTCAAGATCGTCGCCGAAGAGGTCACGCACGTCGCCCGCACGAGTGACCGGATCGGGCGCCTGGGCGGCGACGAACTCGGCGTCCTGCTGCACGAGTGCGACAGTGCCGGCGCGGTGCAGGTGGCGGAGAAGATCAACCGACGCCTGGCCGAGATCAAGTTCCCCGGTCTCGGAGCGAGTCACCGCGTTTCTGCGAGCATCGGCATCGTCGTCTTCTCGGCAGCCAAGATGGATGCTGAACAGCTGCTGACCAACGCCGACATCGCCATGTACCAGGCCAAGTCGAAGGGCGGAGGGGGGTGGCACGTCTACTCGGAGGGAGAGGGGGTGCAGGAAAGGATGCAGAGTCGCCTGCACTGGGAGGAGATGATCAACCGCGCCCTGGCCAATGATGGGTTCATCGTTCACTATCAGCCGATCCTCGACATCGCTTCGCGCAAGGTGAGCCATTTCGAGGCGCTGGTGCGCATGCGGGCGGTCGACGGCGGTGTGGTGCCGCCGGGCATGTTCATGGAGGTGGCCGAGAGCAGCGGCCTGATACGGGAGATCGATCGGCATGTTACGGGCATGGTCCTGGAGCGGATGGAGCTTTCTCGTCGGACAGGGCGGAGGTACCGGTTCTCGATCAACCTGTCGGGCGTCAGCATCAATGACGCCAGCCTGCTGTCCTTCCTGCGCGAGAAGCTGGCGCAGAGGCGCGATCTCGCCGCTGACGTCGTGTTCGAGATCACCGAAACGGCGGCGGTGGCTGATTTCGCTGCCGCCCGCAGGTTCATGGGAGCGGTCCGGGAACTCGGTTGCACGTTCTCGCTCGATGATTTCGGCGTCGGCTTCTCGTCGTTCAACTACGTCAAACAGTTGCCGGTCGACTACGTCAAGATCGACGGTTCCTTCGTCCGCTCCCTCGTCGACAGTCAGGAGGACCAGGTCTTCGTCGAGGCACTGTCGAAAGTGGCGCACGGCTTCGGCAAGAAGACCGTTGCCGAGTTCGTCGAGGATGAACGCGCCCTGAACATGCTCGCCAGCTTTGGCGTCGACTACGCTCAGGGTTACTTCATCGGCAAGCCGGCGGAGGAAATCCCTTGAGCGTTCGCGGGCTGCCTGCGACCCGGGGTGGCCGGGGTGCCGGTGATATAATGCGCGGCCATCCACGGCCCATCCGACTTGCGACCCCTCTCCTCCAGCATGCCGTTGTACACCCTGGGCATCAATCACCATTCGGCGCCACTTTCGATTCGTGAGCAGGTGGCTTTCCACGCCGAAAGGGTACAGCTGGCGCTTGCCGACCTGACGCGTCGCAACTCGGTTCATGAAGCGGCAATTCTGTCGACCTGCAACCGCACGGAGGTTTACCTGGCGACCGATGCGCCGGACGCGGCTTGCCAATGGCTGGCCGAGTATCACCGGTTGGAGCGGCGACAGATCGAGCCCTATCTGTATACCTACCCGGAGCGTGCCGCCGTGCGGCATGTTTTCCGGGTGGCCAGCGGACTTGATTCGATGGTCCTTGGCGAGCCACAGATCCTGGGGCAGATGAAGGAGGCCGTGCGCGCTGCAGACGAGGCGGGGACGTTGGGAACGACCCTGCACAAGCTGTTTCAGCAGTCCTTCGCGGTTGCCAAGGAGGTTCGCTCGACGACTGCCATCGGTTCCAACATCGTGTCCATGGCGGCGGCGGCGGTTCGACTGGCGTGCAGGATTTTCGAGCGGATTGCCGAGCAGCGCATCCTCTTCATCGGCGCCGGCGAGATGGTCGAGCTGTGTGCCCGCCATTTTGCCGCGCAGCAGCCGAGGCAGGTGGTGATCGCCAACCGCACGGTCGAGCGTGGGCTTGCTCTTGCCAATCGCTTTGGTGGCTCCGCCATCCGTCTCGAAGAACTCGGCGACCGCCTCCCGCAGTTCGATATCGTGATTTCCTGCACTGCCAGCCCGCTGCCGATCATTGGCCTCGGCATGGTCGAACGGGCGATCAGGGTGCGTCGTCATCGGCCGATGTTCATGGTTGATCTCGCGGTCCCACGCGACATCGAACCCGAGGTCGGCGACATGGACGATGTCTTCCTGTACACGGTCGATGACTTGGCGCAGGTGGTGGAGTCCGGCATGGAATCGCGGCAGGCGGCAGTGGTGGACGCGGAGGCGATCATCAGCGAGCGCGTCGAAGCGTTTCTGCGTTGGCTCGCGACGCGGGCGACCGTTCCGGTCATTCGTTCGCTACGGGATGCGGCCGAACGCGCTCGCAGGCACGAGGTCGAGCATGCGCTGAAACTGCTGTCCAAGGGCGAGGATCCGGCACAGGTCCTCGATCACTTGTCGCACAGGCTGACAAACAAGTTCCTGCATGCTCCGACACAGGCGCTGACGCAGGCCGGTGGCGACAACCACGACCTGCATTCGCTCGTCGGCTTGCTCTTCCACCTGCACGTGGATCACCGCCCGGGCGATTGACCGGCCGCGCCGAAGCCACGCTCCTGCTGAAACTCGATCCCGTATTCCTCACCTGCCGGAACCGACCTTCTGATGAACGAAAGCATTCGTGAAAAACTGGAGCACCTTGCCGGGCGCCTCGACGAGCTGGACCGCATGCTGGCGCACGGTGAAGTGACCCGGGACATCGATGAGTATCGCAAACTGTCGCGCGAGCACGCTGAACTCGGTCCGCTGGTCCTGCTGTACCACGACTGGCGGCGAGCCCAGGCGGACTTGGCGGGCGGCATCGAGATGCTGGCTGATCCCGAGATGCGGGAGCTGGCCGAGGCCGAGGTATCCGCCATTCGCGGACGCCTGCCGGCAATTGAAGATGAGCTGCAGAAGCTGCTGCTGCCGCGCGACGCCAATGACGAGCGCAACGTCTTTCTCGAGATACGCGCCGGAACGGGTGGCGATGAGTCCGCACTTTTTGCCGGCAACCTGTTTCGCATGTATGCGCGCTACGCAGAACGTCGGCGCTGGCAGATCGAGGTGATCTCGGCGAGTGTTTCCGACCTCGGTGGCTATCGCGAAGTCATTGCCCGCATCGTTGGCGGTGGCGTCTACTCGCGCCTGAAGTTCGAGTCGGGAGGGCACCGAGTGCAGCGTGTTCCGGAGACCGAAGCACAGGGCCGCATCCATACCTCGGCCTGTACCGTGGCGGTCATGCCGGAGGCGGAAGCGCTGGAGGAGGTGCTGATCAACCCGGCGGACATCCGTGTCGACACCTATCGTGCATCCGGCGCGGGGGGGCAGCACATCAACAAGACCGACTCGGCGGTGCGCATCACCCACCTGCCGACGGGGATCGTCGTCGAGTGCCAGGATGACCGCTCGCAACACAAGAACAAGGCGCAGGCGATGTCCGTCCTGGTGGCTCGAATCAAGGATCTGCAGGAGCGCGAGCAGCACGCCAACATCGCTTCCACGCGCAGGAACCTCATCGGCAGCGGTGATCGTTCGGAGCGGATTCGCACCTACAACTTCCCACAGGGGCGCGTGACCGACCACCGGATCAACCTGACGCTGTACAAGATCGACGCCATCATGGATGGTGAGCTTGACGAACTCATCACGGCACTCACTGCCGAGCATCAGGCTGATCAGCTGGCCATGCTCGCCGACGCCGGGTGATGCGTGTGGCAGCGGCCTGGTGACGACCATCGGCGAAGCCTGGCGGCTGGCGAGGCAGAGGATCGATCGCCTCGATGCCCGCCTTCTGGTTGAGCACGTGGCCAGTTGCAGCCACGCCGATCTTCTCGCCCATCCGGGCAGGCCGCTGTCAGCGCTGCAGGTGCGGCAACTCGAAGCGCTCGTGCAGCGACGTACGAGCGGTGAGCCGCTGGCTCATCTGGTCGGGTCAGTGGGCTTCTACGGTCGCGAGTTCAGCGTCAGCGCCGACGTGCTGGTACCGCGTCCGGAAACGGAACTGCTGGTGGAACTGGCACTCGAAAGACTGCGAGCGTTGCAGGAACCCGCTGTCGCCGATCTCGGCACGGGTTCCGGCGTGTTGGCGGTCAGCTTGAAGTGCCATTGTCCGCAAGCCAGGGTGGTGGCAGTCGATCTGTCAGCAGCGGCACTGGTCGTGGCGCGAATGAACGCGGCCCGGCACGGGGTGAGCATACGCTTTATCGAGGGCGATTGGTATGGACCTCTCGGCGGTGAGCGCTTCGATCTGATTGTCGCCAACCCGCCCTACGTCGCCATGTCCGACCCGCATCTGGCGAGCGGTGGCCTGCCTTTCGAACCGCGGATGGCTTTGACCGATGGTGTCGCGGGTGGCGACGGACTGGAGTGCACGCGGGTGATCATTGGCGGTGCGGCGATGCACCTGCTGCCGGGAGGCTGGCTGCTGGTCGAGCATGGGCATGATCAGGGCGAGGCAGTTCGCCAGTTGTTGCAGGAGGCCGGTCTGACCGGCATCGCGACCTGGCCCGACCTGGCAGGGATCGAGCGGGTCAGCGCTGCCCGGTTGCCGGGCAGCCGAGACAGAGAGTCGCAGCAGGACGGTTTCTTTTTTCAAACACACGAGCTATGAGGTCTCAAGATGGATGTGCAGCAGCTGATCAAGGAGCAGGTGACGAGCAACCCGGTGGTCCTTTACATGAAAGGGACGCCACAGTTTCCGCAGTGCGGCTTCTCGGCCGTTTCGGTCCAGATTCTCAAGGCCTGTGGTCTGTCTGACTTCTTCAGTGTCAATGTCCTCGAAGCCCCGGAGATTCGCAGCGGTATCAAGGAGTTTGCAAATTGGCCGACGATTCCGCAGCTGTATGTCGGTGGCGAGTTCATCGGCGGTTGCGATATCATGCGCGAGATGTACGAGGAGGGCGAGCTGCAGAAGCTCCTGCAGGATCAGGCTGGCGTCTGCTGAAGGCGCGTACCGCTGGCCGTGGCCATGCCGTCGGGCAGGCCTCGCCGACCCTCGCCTGGGTTCGGACTCTTGTCTCCGCCATCGCTTGGCGCGACCATCAGCCGTTCGCAGACCATTCAAAGGGAGGCCACATGAGTAGGGGATCCTCAATCGGACGGTTCGCGCCGGCCCTGTTTCTCGCGATCCTCCTGTCGGCGTGTGCCGGTTACAGTGGCTACGGCCTGAAGCCCGGCGTGGCGACCGGGGCAGACGTCATCGCGACGATGGGCACGCCGGCGATGCGTTGGCGGGACGCCGATGGCAGCGAGCAGCTGGCCTATCCTCGCGGCCCATCCGGTCCGCAGACGTTCATGGTCTTCATCGCCCCCGACGGCAGGCTGCGGCGGATCGAGCAGGTACTGGACATGGAGCATTTTGCGCGCATCGAGCCGGGCAAGAGCGACCGGGAATCCGTCCTGCGTCTGCTCGGTCCGCCGGTGCCGCAATGGACCGAGTATTTCAGAGCGCGCAACGAACTCGTCTGGGAGTGGCAGTTCTGCGATTCGTGGAACCAACTCGCGCGCTTTGACGTCCTCTTCGACGCAAGTACCGGGATCGTCCGCACGAGTTACCAACGCCAGGCATTGATGGGCTGGAATGGCGTCGCACCTTTCTGCGGCCACTGAGCAGCGGATTCGGCGCCGCCGTCCCACGGCTCACTGCTCATCGCCAGCCGGCGTCAGAACGAGACGAGGCGGACATTGGCCGAGGTCAGCCGATCGCTGAGGACGGCGAGGAAGGCTTGGTAGAAGTGCATGCGGCAGGTCGCCGACGATTCCTGCAGGGCTGTCGCGGCGATCATCACCAGCTTGGCATCGGTCAGCGCGACGACGTCGGCGCCGCGCAGCGCGGTTGCCTTGCCGATCACCGCCATTTCACCGAAACACTCGCCACTGGTCAGCAGATCGAGCAGCATGCCGTTCTTGAGCACCTTCAGTTCGCCTTCGGCGAGGAAGTAAAAGCACTCCCCTGCCTCGCCGTCGGCAATGATGACGGTGTCGGGGGCAACCCGGCTCCATTTCGAGAAGCGGACGACTTCCCAGATCTCGGCTTCGGAGAACTCGGCAAAGAAGCCGAACGACCGGAGCTTCTCGAACTTCTCGAAATCGGCCATGCGCTCCGCTGGCACGCTTGGTCTCCTGCCGCGGAAGGCGAGAGTCAGGTCGTGTCCGAACTCGGTCCAGCTGCTGTACCGTGCATCCAGCTGCTTGTTCATCGCACGCGCGACAATCGCATCGAGAGCTGCGGGGATCTCGTTGCGCAGCGACGACGGGCGGCGCGGCTCGGCGTTGATGATCTGGTATACCAGGTCGTAGCTGTTGCGTGCCTGAAAAGGCAACTGCCCGGTCAGCAACTGGTACATGACGACGCCGAGCGAGTAGATGTCGGTCTGGTGATCCAGCGCTCGGTCCTTCACCTGTTCGGGCGACATGTAGGCGGGCGAACCGATGCCGAGTACCAGCGTCCGCTCTGGAGAACCGATGATCGCGGCGCCAAAATCGGAGACCTTGATGTCACCCTGATTGCGGTCGGTACTGGCAAAGAGGATGTTCGCCGGCTTGATGTCGCGATGGGTGATGCCCATCCGAAAGGCGAAGTCGAGCGCCCGAGTGCACTTGAAGATGATTTCGACGACACGCTCGACGGGCAGCAACTGGTCGCGGGAGCAGACGCTTTCGAGTGTGCCGCCCGGGACATACTCCATGACGATGTAGCAGAGCTGGTCATCGACCACAGCATCATAGGTCTGCACGATGTGCGGGTGCGACATCTTGCCGATCAGCGCGGCCTCGTTGAGGAAGAGGTGAGTGTATAGCTTGCCTCTCCGGGGATCCTTGAGTATGCCCGGGAAAGCAATCTTGATTGCCACCTCGCGTCGCGAGAACGGGTCGCTTCCCAGATAGACGGTGGACGTCGCCCCGCGGCCGATCTCGCGTACCAGTTCGTACTTTCCGACCTTGTCCATCCCGGCGACGGGCGCCTAGGTTGGCGAACGGGCGCGGGCGATCGCAGCCCTGACTTGCCGTGGCGCCGTGGCGCCGTGGTGATCGCGCGCCGCCAGCGAGCCCTCGACCGTCAGCACGGCGAAGACGTCGTCGTCGATCAGTGGCGAGAACTGGCGCAGTTCGGCGAGCGACAGTTGCGCCAGGTCCGTACCCCGCTCCTCGGCGCGGCGAACCGCCTGTCCCACGGCTTCATGGGCATCACGAAACGGCAGGCCCTTGCGGGTCAGGTAGTCGGCAAGGTCGGTGGCCGTCGCAAAACCCTGGCGCAGTGCGCTGCGCATGCTCTCCGCATTGGCGGTGATCCCGGGGATCATCTCGATGAAGATGCGCAAGGTGTCGGTGACGGTGTCGATGGCGTCGAAAAGTGGCTCCTTGTCTTCCTGGTTGTCCTTGTTGTAGGCCAGTGGCTGGCCCTTCATCAGGGTCAGCAGGCCGACAAGGTGGCCGAAGACGCGGCCCGTCTTGCCGCGTGCCAGCTCGGGCACGTCCGGGTTCCGTTTCTGCGGCATGATCGAGCTGCCGGTGCAGAAGCGGTCAGCCAGGGTGATGAAGCCGAAACGTGGGTTCATCCACAGCACCAGTTCTTCCGAGAGCCGCGACAGATGCATCATCAGCAGGGCGCTGGCGGCGCAGAATTCGATCGCGAAATCGCGGTCCGAGACGGCATCCAGTGAATTGCCGCAGACAGCGTCGAAGCCCAGCAGCTCGGCGACGTATTGCCGGTCGATCGGATAGGTGGTGCCAGCGAGCGCGGCCGCACCGAGGGGCAAACGGTTGGTGCGCCGCCGACAATCGGCGAAGCGCTCGGCGTCCCGTCGCGCCATCTCGACATAGGCGAGCAGGTGGTGTCCGAGGGTCACCGGCTGCGCGACCTGCAGGTGGGTGAAGCCAGGTAGTGGGGTTGCCGCTTCCCGCTCCGCCAAGTCCAGGAGGCGGCTCTGGAATTCTCCAAGCAGGGCGTCGACGCCGTCGATCGCGTCGCGCAGGAAGAGACGAATGTCGGTCGCCACCTGATCATTGCGCGAGCGACCGGTGTGCAGCCGCTTGCCGGCGTCGCCGATCAGCGTCGTCAACCGCTTCTCTATGTTCAGGTGCACGTCTTCCAGGTCGACCGACCAGACGAAGACACCGCTGGCAATCTCGTCTGCCACCTGCTTCATCCCCCGCTCGATGTCGGCAAGGTCGGCTGCACTGATGATTCCCTGCCGCGCCAGCATCGTTGCGTGTGCCAGCGAGGCCCGGATGTCCTGGCGCCACATCCGTTGGTCGAAGCAGACCGAAGCGGTGTAGCGTTTGACGAGTTCAGAAGTGGGTTCGGAGAAGCGGCCGGCCCAGGTGTACTGGGAAGGGTCCGATTGGCTCATGGGCAACAGGTTCCTGGGCTAAAATCATTCGTAGAACCTTGAACAGGCGCCACTGCAACTGATGGCAAGTATAAAGCAAAACGCCCAGAGCCGGCCGCTGCCCGATTTCCGCAATGCTGGAGTCGTTTTGCGCATCCTGCTTGGGGTCAATCTGCTGGCCTTGCTCGCCGCCCTGGTACGCAGCGACGGGCTGCTTGCCTGCCTGCAGGACTACGTCACCATGGCCGCTTGGCTGCAGCCCCTGCTGCTTTTCAACCTCGCCGCCCTGGCACTGCTCGGTGGCCGGCTGCAGGGCCTCGCGCCATGGAGCGCCCGCGTGTTGGTCGTCGTGCTGGCTGCGACGTCGGCGGCCATGCTCTCGCTGCTGTGGGCTTTTCTCACCTTCGATGAATGGAGTTGGCAGGGGCTGGTGCGGGCCGCTCTGCTCGCCGCGACGGCGGCGGCCTGCATGCTCTCCTACTTGACATTGCGCGCCAGCGCCTTGTCGCCAGCCCTGATCGAGGCCCGCCTGCAATCGCTGACTGCTCGCATCCGCCCGCATTTCCTGTTCAACAGCCTCACTGCGGTGATCTCGTTGATCCGCCTCGATCCGCGCCGTGCGGAAACCGCGCTCGAAGAACTTGCCGATCTGTTCCGTGCGCTTCTGCGGGACCCGCGCCAGCTGGTGCCGATCGGCGATGAACTGGCCTTGTGCCGGCAGTATCTGGATCTGGAGAAGTTGCGACTGGGCGAGCGCCTGCAGGTCGAGTGGAGCAGCGATGATCTGCCTGCCGACCTCCTGGTGCCGCCGCTGCTGCTGCAACCGTTGCTCGAGAACGCCGTCTATCATGGCATCGAGCCAGTTGCCGATGGCGGCACGATCCGCGTCGCCCTGCTGCGGCGTGCCGACGAACTACACATCGACCTGGCCAACCCGACGAGCGTGTCGCATGGCGAGCATGCACGCGGCAACCACATGGCTCTCGACAACATCGAGGAGCGGCTGGCACTGTACTACGATCTCGAGGCCCGGCTCGACACAGGCGAGGTGCGGCTTGCCGACGGAAGCCGCGAGTATCGCGTACACATCGTCCTGCCCTGCGGCGGCCGCTGGCGGTGAGTGCCGTCGTCGCCCCGATCGCGGTACTGATCGTCGACGACGAAGCGCCGGCGCGGGCGCGCTTGCGCGACGTACTTGCCGATATCGCGACCGAACTGCCGAACGAGGTGGTCGCCGAGGCCGAGAACGGTGTCGTCGCACTCGGCGTGATCGCTGCACACAAGGTGGATGTCGCGCTGGTCGATATCCGCATGCCGACGATGGACGGAGTTGAATTCGCTCGCCACCTGTCACAGCTGGAGGAGCCGCCAGCCGTGATCTTCGTCACCGCTTACGATGCCTACGCGGTGCAGGCCTTCGAGCTCAGTGCCCTTGACTATCTCCTCAAGCCAGTACGGTCCACACGCCTGCTCGCCGCATTGCGCAAACTGCCGCAGCGACCTCCGCTGAGCAACGCGCAGCTGGCACGGCTGCCGCAGGCGGCGCGCAGCCATCTTGCCTGTCATGAACGTGGTCGCCTGTTGCTGATCCCAGTCGCGGCGATCATCTACCTGAAGGCCGACCTCAAGTACGTGACGGTCCGTACCCGTGAGCGCGAGTTCCTGGTAGACGAGTCGCTGACCCATCTCGAGGAGGAATACCGCGATCAGTTCGTCCGGCTGCACCGCAGCGTGCTGGTCGCCCGCGACGCGATCATCGGTTTCGCGCGCAGTGGCGCCGATGATGCCGACGCGCAATGGCAGGCGATGCTGCGCGACGTTGCGGAGCGACTGCCGGTCAGTCGCCGACAGTGGCCGTTGGTCAAGTCGCTGGTCCGCCGCAGCGGCGTCTGACGGGACAGTTCGGGGCTGGCGCTTCTTGACGATGATCAAGGCAAAGGCGAGGGGGCTTCCTATAATCTCGCTTTCCTTCCGACGAGAATTCAATGTTCCACTTCGGACTCTGGCCAAGACTTCTCGGCTGTGTGCTGGCGGGATGTGTCGCCCTGCCGGCTGCCGCGCTGGACCTCGAGCGGGCCCAGGAGATCTACGGGCCCTGTGCGGCCTGCCATGGCGAATTCGGCGCCGGCGGCAAGAAGGGCGAGTATCCGCGCATTGCCGGGCAACTGCCGAAATACCTCGAGCAGCAGTTGAAGGCGTTCCAGAGCCAGCGGCGAGTCAATCTGCCGATGTATCCCTATACCAAGGAACGGGAGTTGCCGGACGAGGACATGAAGCTTGTCTCGGCCTACTTGGCCCAGATCGAACTGCCGACGAGGCCGCCCGTGTTCAAGGACAGCGATGGTGCGCTGACGCGCCTGCTGGCGATGGAAAAAGTGATGATCGTTCCGCGCGCGGAAGGCAACATCGACCGGGGCAGGCTCGTCTATGACCAGCAGTGCGCCGTCTGTCACGGCAAGAGTGGCAAGGGACGCGGCATGTTCCCGATGTTGGTCGGGCAGTACACCAGCTATTTGAAGAAGCAGATCGACGCCTACCTGAAGGCCGATCGTTCGCACGATGAAGACAGCGCCAGCGAGGGCGTGCTGTACCGCTTGCCGGCGCAGGACATTCAGGATGTCCTGGCTCACCTGACGGCGATCCAGGAGGTGCAACCCTGAGGCTCAGAGCCGCTGCCAGACCTGCCAGCGTTCGCGACCGGCGAAGACCGGTAGCGAGTCGCTCACCGCGCGGTCTTCGCGGCAGGCGAATGCCGGCGACAGCAGGGCGGCCAGTTGCTCCGGCAGAATCCCGAACGGCGGGCCCCGCAGTTCCGCCGTCAAGAAGAAGTAGCCGGCCAGCAGTCCGCCGGCGGGCAGCAACTCGGCCACCCGGCGTCCGTACTGCGGCCACAGGTGACGCGGCAGTGCACAGAGGAAGGCGCGTTCGTAGATGAGGTCGAAAGGCTGTGCCGGGACGAAGGAAAAGAAGTCGGCTGCAAGCAGCGCACCGCGCCAGGAGTCGCCGACGGTCTGGCGGGCCAGTTCGATGGCGGCGGTCGAAAAGTCCAGCGCCGTCACCTGCCAGCCCTGCCGATCGAGATAGGCCGCATCTAGGCCGCTGCCGCAGCCAGGAACGAGAACCCTTGGCGTCTGTCTCCCCGCCGTCGCGGCGGCAGGGTCGATCGCTGCTGTGCCGGTGGCGACAAAGCGCCGCAACTCGAGTGGCGCGGTGCCGGTTTCCCATGGCGTGACGCCGCTGCGGAAACGATGGTCCCAGAAGTCGGCGAGTTCTGGCTGCTGGCAGGCTGGCTTTTCGGACAAGTCTGTGCGCTCCTTGCTAGAATCACTGCCGTCGGCGTGACATCGGGGCATCGATGCCGACTTCGCCTGCCGGACGTCCGGCCAATGCTCCCTGCCGGAATCTTGCCGTGATGAGTGCTCCCTCAGTCCCGCCGCGTATCGTCATCGCCTCACGTGAATCGCGCCTCGCGATGTGGCAGGCGGAACACGTTCGTGCCCGCCTCAGCGGATTATATCCAGAGACGACGGTCGACATCCTCGGCATGAGTACTCGTGGTGACCAGATCCTTGATCGACCGCTGGCGGCGATCGGTGGCAAGGGCCTGTTCATCAAGGAACTCGAGGTCGCCATGCAGGATGGCAGCGCCGATCTCGCCGTGCATTCGCTGAAGGACGTGCCGATGGAGATGCCTGAGGGCTTCGTGCTGGCGGCGATTTCCGCGCGCGAGAACCCCTGCGACGCCTTCGTCTCCAATCTCTTTTCCGTCATCGATGATCTGCCGGCGGGAGCAGTGGTCGGGACTTCGAGCCTGCGTCGGGCGGCCATCCTGCGCGCCTGCCATCCGCGACTGGTGATCCGGAGTTTGCGCGGCAACCTCGATACGCGTCTGCGCAAGCTCGATGCCGGCGACTACGATGCGATCATCCTGGCGGCTGCCGGCCTGATCCGCCTGGGTCTGCCGCAGCGGATCCGGTCGCTGCTGACACCCGAGCAGTCCCTGCCGGCTCCCGGGCAGGGAGTCCTGGGCATCGAGGTGTGCAGCTTGCGCACCGACATCGCGGCGCTGGTCGCGCCGCTCGACGATCCCGTGACGGCGGACTGCGTGCGTGCCGAACGTGCCTTTTCGCGCGCGCTGGGCGGCAGTTGTCAGGTACCCCTGGCCGCCCATGCCTTGCCTGAGGGTGATGGCCTCTGGTTGCGGGGGTGGGTCGCGACGCCCGACGGCAGCGAGATGGTCCGTGGCGAACTGCGCGGCCATCTGAGCGATGCTGAGTCGATCGGTCGCTCGCTGGCGCAGATGCTGCGTCAGCAGGGGGCTGAGTCGATCCTGCAGCAGCTTGCCGCTGGCTGATGGCGCAGCCGCTGCACGGTCGGACGATCGTCGTCACGCGCCCGCGAGCGCAGGCGTCGCAGCTCGCCGCGTGGATCGGTGAGCAGGGCGGCGAGGCGCTCGTCTTTCCGCTTCTCGAGATCTCTGCCGTTGCCCACCCGGCGCCCTTGCAGGAGGCGATCGATCGTCTCGACAGCTACGCGCTGGCAATCTTCATCAGCCCGAATGCCGTCGACCACAGCCTGCCGGCCATCCTCGCCCGGCGCCCATGGCCGACGGCGCTGCGGCCGGTGGCGATCGGCCCGGGCACCGTGAACGCGCTGGCTGCATACGGCGTCGGCGATGTGCTGCTGCCCCCCGATCGTTTCGATTCCGAGGCGCTGCTCAGCCTTCCCGGCTTGCAGGCAGCCGCCGTCAGCCAGCGGCGGGTGCTGATCCTGCGCGGCAACGGTGGGCGCGAATTGCTGGCCGATACCCTGCGCGAACGTGGCGCCCAAGTGGATGCGGTCGCCTGCTACGAGCGCCGCGCACCAGCAGACGCGTCAACTCTGCAGGCGCTCTGGCACGATGGCCGGCTCGACGCGATCATCATTTCCTCGAGTGAAGGCTTGCGCAATCTCGTCCGGCTGCTCGACGAGGAGGCTCTGGCCTCTTTGCGCCGCACGCCGGTGTTCGTGCCCCATCAGCGAATCGCCGAGTGCGCGCGCACGTTGGGGCTGCAGCGGGTGTTCCAGAGTGCGCCCACTGATGCCGGGATCATGGCGGCAGTCAGCGCTCACGACTGGTTGCGAGCATGAACGACACGCCCCAGTCCGCGGTATCACTGCCGTTGGCCTTGCCCCGCCGCCGGCGAGCGGCGATCTTCCGTTGGCCGGGGGCTACAGCCAATCGCGCGGCGGCAGCATGTCGTAGAGGACGGCCTCCGCGCTGCCCGGCTCGGGCCGCCAGTCGTAACGCCACTTGACGGTCGGTGGCAGCGACATCAGGATCGACTCGGTGCGGCCGCCCGATTGCAGGCCGAAAAGGGTGCCACGGTCCCAGACCAGGTTGAACTCGACGTAGCGCCCGCGCCGGTAGGCTTGGAAGTCCCGTTCCCGCTCGCCGTAGGGGGTCGCTTGGCGTTTGTCGACGAGCGGCAGGTAGGCGATCGGAAACGCATCACCGACCGCTCGAGTCAGCGCGAAGCAGCGCTCGAAGCCACCTTCGCAGAGGTCGTCGAAGAAAATGCCACCGACGCCGCGCGGCTCGTTGCGATGCTTGAGAAAGAAGTACTCGTCACACCACTTCTTGTAGCGCGCGTGGCAATCGTCGCCAAAGGGCTGCAGGGCGTCGCGGCAGGTGCGGTGGAAATGACGCACGTCTTCGGCGAACGGGTAGTAGGGCGTCAGGTCCATGCCGCCGCCAAACCACCATACCGGCTCGGCCTCACCGTCCGTCGCGAGCAGCACCCGCACGTTCATGTGTGCGGTGGGGCAGAAGGGATTCGTCGGGTGCAGCACCAGCGAAACGCCCATCGCCGCGAACGCCCGCCCGGCGAGTTCGGGTCTCCTGGCGGTTGCCGAAGCCGGCAGCGTGGCGCCGCTGACCTCCGAGAAGGCAATTCCGCCACGTTCGAAGATGCGCCCTCCTTCGATGATGCTGGTGCAGCCGCTGCCGGTCAGCGGTCCGCCAGCCTCCCGCTGCCAGCGATCGGCGCGAAAACGGCAGCCGTGACGGCCCTCGGTCGCCTCGGCAGCCGTCACGAGGCGAGTCTGCAGGCTGGTGAAATAGTCCCTGAGGCCCGCGGCGTCGATCATCGCCGCGAGGTTGTCCCGAATGCCGGCCGTTTCCCTGACGGAAGTTCGCCGGTCATCGGCCGGCTGCCCGGTGGCCGATGTCGTGGCGGTACTGCATGCCGTCGAAGTGGATGCCGGTGATCAGGTCATAGGCACGTCGCTGTGCCTGCCTGACGTTGTCCGCCAGCGTCGTCACGCAGAGTACGCGGCCACCGGCGGTGACGATCCGGCCGTCGATCTCGCTCGTGCCCGCATGGAAGACGTGGCTGTCGTCAGTGCTGTCCGGCAGGCCGCTGACCGGGTCTCCCGTGCGTGGGGCGGCGGGATAGTTGGCTGCGGCAAGGACGACGCCGAGGGCGACTCGCCG
This sequence comes from Candidatus Accumulibacter adjunctus, assembly GCA_000585015.1. GTDB lineage: Bacteria > Pseudomonadota > Gammaproteobacteria > Burkholderiales > Rhodocyclaceae > Accumulibacter > Accumulibacter adjunctus. Next base: position 73,409 of record JFAX01000005.1, read on the forward strand.
GTCCCAACTCGCCTCGACGAGGTTGAGGCGGCCGGAGACGGCGTGCTCGAGCAGGTTGAGAAGGTCGCTGCGCAGACGCATCATGATCGGCTGCGTCTCCGGATCACCGAGGCGGCAGTTGAACTCCACCGTTTTCACCGAGCCATCGCGGCCGATCATCAGTCCGGCGTAGAGAAAACCGGTGTAGGGCATGCCTTCGGCTGCCATGCCGCGGACCGTCGGCAGGATGATCTCGCGCATCGCCCGTGCGTGCACCTCGGGCGTCACTACCGGTGCCGGCGAGTAGGCGCCCATGCCGCCTGTGTTGGGGCCCGTATCGCCGTCACCGATCCGCTTGTGGTCCTGGCTCGACGCCAGTGGCAGCACGTTCCTGCCGTCGACCATGACGATGAAACTGGCTTCCTCGCCGTCGAGGAACTCTTCGATGACGACCCTTGCTCCATGGTCACCCGAAGTCGTGCCGCTTTCGCTCGCGGGCAGCATGCGGTCGATCGCCGCGTGTGCCACGGCGAGGCTACCGGCGACGACCACCCCCTTGCCGGCGGCGAGGCCGTCCGCCTTGATGACGATCGGCGCGCCCTGTTGCTCTACGTAGGCGTGCGCTGCGGCGCGTTCGGTGAAGCTGACGAAGCGGGCGGTTGGAATGTGGTGCCGGAGCATGAAGCGCTTGGCAAAATCCTTCGAGCTCTCGAGCTGAGCGGCCTCTCGCGTCGGCCCAAAGATCCTCAGGCCGCGGGCGCGAAAGAGATTGACGATGCCGGCGGCAAGAGGTGCTTCCGGGCCGACGACGGTCAGCCGGACGTTCTCCCGTTGAGCGAAGTCCGCCAGCTCTGCAGCGCCGCTCAGCGGCACGTTTTCCAGTTCATGCTCGCGCGCCGTACCGGCGTTGCCCGGCGCAACGAAAACCTTCTGCAGTCCGGGCGTTTTCGCGAGTCGCCAAGCCAGGGCGTGTTCGCGGCCGCCGGAACCGATTACAAGCAGTTTCATCTGAGCCTCTCTCCCCTGTCGACGGTTGCGCCTGGGTACCCGTTCTTCCCGCGCACCGTGCCTCCTGCTGGCGCGCGGGCCTTCTAGTGCCGGAAATGCCGCGCGCCGGTGAAGACCATCGCCAGACCATGCTCGTCGGCCGCTGCAATCACCTCCTCGTCGCGCAGCGAGCCGCCTGGCTGGATGACCGCTTTGGCACCTGCGGCGGCGAGCACGTCGACCCCGTCGCGGAAGGGGAAGAAGGCGTCGGAAGCGACACATGAGCCGGTCAGGTCAAGGCCGGCATTCTGCGCCTTGCTGGCTGCGATGCGCGTCGAGTCCACGCGGCTCATCTGGCCGGCACCGACGCCGAGGGTCATGCCGTGGCCGCAGAAGACGATCGCATTGGACTTGACGAACTTGGCGACACGATAGGCGAAGAGGAGATCATCGACCTGCGCCGCTGTCGGGGCCACCCTGCTGACCACCTTGAGGTCCGCTTCCTGGACGTTGAAGCGGTCGGGCGTCTGCAGCAACAGCCCGCCGCCGACGCGCTTCATCTCCCAGGTATGATGGACACGTGCCAGGGGCAGTTCGAGCACGCGCAGGTTCTGCTTGCTCGCCAGCAGGGCTCGTGCGGCGGCGGTGAATGCCGGCGCGAGGAGGACCTCGACGAAATGCTTGCGGGCGTTCATCGCTTCCACCACGTCGGTGTCCACCGCACCGTTGAAGGCGATGATGCCACCAAAGGCGGACGTCGAATCCGTCTGAAAGGCCTTCTCGTATGCCGTGACGAGCGATGCATCAATGGCAACGCCGCATGGATTGGCGTGCTTGATGATGACGCACGCCGGCGTATCGAATGTCTTGACACACTCCCATGCGGCGTCGGCGTCGGCAATGTTGTTGTAGGAGAGTTCCTTGCCCTGCAACTGACGATAGTCGGCGATCGCCCCGGCGACGGGGGCCGGGTCGCGGTAGAACGCCGCCCGCTGATGCGGGTTCTCGCCGTAGCGAAGCGCCTCGACGCGATCGAAGGCGACTTGCAGGTGGGCCGGGAAAGCCTGCGGCTGTCCGGCGGAGTCGAGCGAAGTCAGCCAGTTGGCGATCGCCGAATCGTAGCGCGCGGTGTGCACGAAAGCCTTGCTGGCGAGAGCGAAGCGGGTCTCGAGGCTGAGCGCACCGTCGTTGGCCGCCATCTCGCCGAGCAGTTTCGCATAGTCCTCGGGGTCGGTGACCACCGCCACGCCATCGTAGTTCTTGGCCGCGGAGCGGAGCATCGCCGGGCCGCCGATGTCGATGTTCTCGATGGCCTCGTCAAGGGTCACCCCCGCCTTGGCGATGGTTTCGCGGAACGGGTAGAGATTGACACAGACCAGGTCGATCGTCGGGATGCCGTGCCGCTCGAGTGTCGCCAGGTGCTCGGGAAGGTCGCGGCGAGCGAGGATGCCGGCGTGTACCTTCGGGTGCAGCGTCTTGACCCGGCCGTCAAGCATTTCCGGGAAACCGGTGTAGTCACCCACTTCGCTGACCGGCAGGCCGGCGTCGCGCAGCATGCTGGCGGTGCCACCCGTCGACAGCAGCCTGACGCCGTGGGCGACGAGTCCTCGGGCGAATTCGAGGGCGCCGTTCTTGTTCGAAAGACTGAGGAGGGCTTGACGGATCTTCATGGCAGTAGGGTCAACAGGGTGAAAGGAATTATCGACGACGCCTGGCGTCGCGCAGCGACTCAGGTGATCAGTCGGTGGTGAAGCAGTTTCTTGCGCAAGGTATTGCGATTGATGCCGAGGATCTCGGCCGCCAGGGTCTGGTTGCCGCCGGCTTGCAGCAGAACGACTTCCAGCATCGGCCGCTCGACGCTGCGGATCACCATCTCGTAAACCGGCACCGGTTGCTCGCCGCCGAGGGTATGAAAGTAGTTCTCCAGTGCCTTGCGGACGCAGGTCGCGATGGCGTCGTCGTCATCATGTACGTGCTTCATGCGGCAAGTTCCTCGCAAGGGGTGTCGCCGGTTGCCACCGCCGGCGGCGGAGTGGCGGGCAGGCGTTCGTTGCTGTCGGCTAGCGCCAGGAAGAACTCGTTCACCGCCTGTCGCTGCTGCTCGATGCTCGGCAACTGGTTCATGTGGTGACGAAAGAAGGCGGAGCCGGGCAGCCCGCGGGTGTACCAGGAAATATGCTTGCGGGCGATGCCGACGCCGGCGTGGCGGCCATAGAACAGGTAGACATCGTCCAGATGTCCGAGCAGGACCTCGCGAATCTCGCTGACTCGCGGCGGCAGCATGTGGCTGCCCGTGTGCAGGAAGTGCTCGATCTCGCGAAACAGCCAGGGTCGTCCTTGCGCTGCACGACCGATCATCACCGCGTCGGCGCCGGTGCTGGCGAGCACCGCGCGAGCCTTTTCCGGCGAGTCGACGTCACCGTTGGCGATCACCGGGATGCGCGCCGCTGCCTTGACCTGCCTGATCGTTTCGTATTCCGCCTCACCGCTGTAGCCGCAGGCGCGCGTCCGGCCGTGCATTGCCAGCGCCCGCACACCCGATTCCTCGGCGATCTTCAGGATGCGCAGCGCGTTGCGGTTCTCGCGGTCCCAGCCGGTGCGGATCTTCAGCGTCACCGGTGTTTCCGAAACTGCTCTCACCACTGCCTCGAGAATCCGCGCCACCAGCGGTTCGTCCCGCAGCAGCGCGGACCCCGCCATCACGTTGCAGATCTTCTTCGCCGGGCAGCCCATGTTGATGTCGATGATCTGCGCCCCGCGGTCGACGTTGTAGCGTGCCGCATCGGCCATCATCAGCGGATCGGCGCCGGCGATCTGGACCGAGACCGGTGCCACTTCGCCGTCGTGGTCGGCACGGCGGCGGGTCTTCACACTGCCATAGAGCAGCGAATTCGACGTCACCATCTCGGATACCGCCAGACCGGCACCCATGCGCTTGCACAGTTGGCGGAAAGGGCGGTCCGTCACCCCAGCCATTGGCGCGACGAAGAGCTGGTTGCGGAGCGAAAAGCCAAGGAACTGCATGCTGAGCGGGGTCGGGAGCGGGCGTCGGGAGAGCAGGATTCTACCCCGATTCTGCCCCTCGAACGGACTGTTCGTCGGTAGGCTACGCGACGCTGCGACGGCTTGTCGGCGAAGCCGGCAAGCCGTCACGAACGCTGTCTCGCGGCGAGTCGGACTACCCCGGTCTCAGGTGGCAGCTGGTTGTGTGGGGGCGGTCATTGGCAGGCTGAGGGTGAAACTCGTGCCCTCGCCGAGGGAACTCGCGACCCGGATGGATCCGGCCAGCGGGCCGGTGACCAGGTTGTAAACGATGTACAGCCCGAGGCCGCTGCCCCCCTGGCCCATGCGAGTGGTGAAGAATGGCTCGAAGATGCGCTTGATCGTGCTGGCCGGGATGCCGGTGCCATCGTCCCGGTAGCGCAGGACGAGCAGGTGCGGACTCGTCGCTTCAGCTTGAATCCGGATGCAGCCAGCTTGCGTGTCACCGAAGGCGTGCGTCAGCGAGTTGTTGATGAGGTTGGCAAGAACCTGTTCGAGTGGTCCGGGGTAGCTGTCCAGTTCGATGTCGGGTGCGACCTCCAGCTCTATGCGATGACCGGTGTGCCTGAACTGAGGGCGCAGGGTGAGGAGCAACTCCTCGATTGTCTGCCGCAGCTGGAAGCGCCTTCGGCGGGCACTGGTCTGGTCTACCGCGACCTCCTTGAACTGGCCGATGAGATCGGCGGCGCGAGCGGCATTCCGTTCCATCAGGTCGAGCCCTTCGCGTCCGCGGCGCAGGAAAGCCTCCAACTGCGAACGGCGCAGGGAACCGGAGTCGACAGCGAGGGCCAGTGCGCGCAGGTCACCACTGAGACTGCTGGCGACGACACGGGCGTTGCCCAGGGGCGTGTTGAGCTCATGGGCGACGCCGGCGACCAAGTGGCCGAGTGCGGCCAGTTTTTCCGACTGCACCAGATGATCCATTGCCTGGCGCAGTTCGGCGGTACGTTCGGTGACCAAGTCTTCCAGTTGCTTTCGGTAGCGCTCGAGTTCCGCCTCGGTGCGCTTGCGATCCGTGATGTCCAGGTCGGCACCGACCGTGCGCCGCGGCCGGCGGGCGGCGCCGTCGCCGGTGAAGGAGGTTTGCGAACGCGTGACGATCCAGCGGACCTCGCCATGGCGGATGATCCGGTAGGTGACGTCGAAGACGCCGTCACCCACCGGATCGTGGGCGTGCTGGATTGCGGCGGCGACCATTGGGCGATCGTCAGCGTGCACACTGGCGAGAAGGGCCGCCAGGGTCACCGCTTCGTCGGCGTCCCAGCCGTGAATCAGTCGCTGTTCCGGCGACCAATAGATGCAGTCAGTGCGGTGGTCGTGGTCGAAGATGCCGAGTTGCGACACCCGGATGGCTTGCTGCAGGCGTTCCTCACTTTCGTACAGTGCACTCTCCGCCTGCTTGCTCCGCGTGATGTCCTGGATCGTGCCGATCATCGTGCGTGGCATGCCGCAATCGTCGAACTCGATTTCGCCCAGGCCGTGCATCCAACGCTCCTCGCCGTCGTCGTGCCGGAAGATGCGGTATTCCATGTCGAACTTGTCGTGCTGCCCGATGACGTCCTGCGTCAAGTGCCGCAGGACCTCGGCGCGGTGGTCCGGGTGGACCAGCTGGATCCAGCCGCTGGTGGTCTTCGCGAAGCTGTCGTCAATGCCGAATAGCTGGTCGAGTTTCTCCGAGCTGATCCAGGTGTGGGTCCGCACGTCGAAACAGTAGGAGCCGAGGTCGCCGACGTCCTGCGACTTCCTGAGGAAGAATTCGCTCTCCTCGAGCGCCCGCATGGTACGTTCCCGCTCGACCCGCGTGCGCAGGGCAACGATGCCGAAAGCCAGATCGTTTGCCAGTTCGCTCAGCAGGTCGATCTCCGCGTCAGCGAAAGTGGCCGCCGCCGACGAGTAAACAGCCAGCGCGCCAAGGACGCTGTCACCGGCGGTCAGTGGCAAGGCGCAGACGGCGGCGTAGCCGCGCCGCGCCGCTTCCACTTGGTGGCATGCCATGCTCCGGTCAGAGCTGATGTCGCGGACGAGGCAAGGGCGTCCCGTGCGGATGGCGCTGCCGATCGGTCCCTGACCACGTTCGTCGTCCGCCCAGCTGACGTCAAGCCCCTGCAGGTAGTCCTCTTCGTGTCCGGCCCAGGCCGCTGGCCGTACCGTCCGGCGCTCGTCGGCGTCCTTGTAGCCCACCCATGCCATGCGGTAACCGCCCTCCTCGACAGTGATGGCACAGACGGTCTGCAGGAGTTCCCTTTCATCGCCGGTACGAATGAGGGCTTGGTTGCAGTCGCTGAGCATTCGCAGTTGTCGATTGGCGGCGCGCAACGCGTCTTCGGCCAGCCTGCGCTGCGTGATGTCCAGTTTCAGTCCGCCGAGCAGCGGTGTCTGGCCAGGGCGGCTCAGGGGAAACTTCAGAGTGGACCAGTGTCGACCGGCGTAGACTTCTTCACGCTCTTCGTACTGGCCGGATGTCAGTATCCGCTGGTCGTCGACGCTCGCCTGTTCGGCGAACGCAGCCGGGAACAGTTCACCGTTGGTCTTGCCGATCATGTCGTCCGGCGAGAGACCAAGGTGGCTGCGGAATCCCTGGTTGGCGAACAGCGTGCGGCCGTCCGCGTCGTTGATGTAGGCGAGGCCGGGAAAGTGGTGCATGAACAGTCTGAAACGCTCTTCGCTGTCCAGCAAACCCTCTTCCATCCGCTTGCGGTCGGTGACGTCGATGTTCAGTCCGACGAGTCCGCGGGTTTCGCCGTCGTCGGTGATCGGAGCGATGATCGTGTGGACGAATCGCTCCTCGTCGCCGCAGGTCACACGCGACTCCTCTTTGACGATCTCGCCGGCAAGGGCGCGGCGATTGTTGTCCAGCCACAGCGCCAACTGCTTCGGATCCGCGGCGATGTCCGCCGGACGCTTGCCGACCACATCTCCCCAGAGCCTGCGCGAGGCCGAGTTCTGCAGTACATACCGACCGTTGCCATCGATGAGGAAAAAATCGAAAGGAATGCTTTCTATGGCGGTTCGCAGTCGTGCTTCGCTCTCGCGCAGCGCGTCGCTGAAGAGACGACGCTGTTGAGCTTCCTGCATGGCCTGCGTGACACTGGCACACGTCTGCAGGAAGGGCTGCAGGCGTGCCACCATCTCCTCGTCGTAGCCAGCCTTGCGGTTGGCGACGCCGACCATCCCGACGAGTTCGTTGCCACGAAACAGCGGCAGGCCCATGAACGCGTCAAGTGCCGGGTGGCCTGGTGGCACCCCGGCGCCACGCGGATCGTTTGCCGGATCGTTGGCAAGGACAGGTCGCTCCGTTGTCATCACCGCGCCGAACAGGGTGTCAAGTTTGCGAAACTCCATCGCCGCCGGTGCGTTGGCGGCGTAGACCGCCCTGCTCGCCTCATCCCAGGCGACGTTGCTGATCGCCTGTGTCTTCAGGTATGGCGTGCCGTCGTTCTCACGCAGCACTTCGCCGATGAAGCCGTACTCACTTTCGGTCATCGTCAGCAGAGCCGACAGCATGCCGTCAAAAACGACTTGCGGATCGGCGCTGGTGATGTAGAGCGTTTGCGTGCGACTGATGGCGTCGAGCAGGGCGTGCGAAGCACGCAAGGACGAGGTGGACCGCTCGCGCTCGGTGACGTCCACGGCGACTCCCGTAACCTGGAGGCCACCGTCGTGATCGCGCAGCGGATTGAGGTGCACCTCGAACAGCACCTGGTCGAAGCGCACAGTGAACCGTACCGCTTCGCCGGCGACGGCTCGTCTGGCATTTGCACCGACTTCGGAGGAATCGCTGCAGCGGTCGAATATCGACCGTCCGATCACTTCCCCTGCGGTGACGCCCAATCGCTCGAGGCCCTTGCCCTCACAGAGGGTGAAAGCGCCCCGCTCGTCGAACTGGAAGAGGACCACGGGCAGGTTGCTGATCAGCGACCGATAGCGTGCCTCGCTGGCCGCGAGATCCCCTTCGCGCTGACGAATTGCTCCGGACATCCGGTCCAGATCGGTCGTCAGTGCGTCGATTTCCCGGATGCGGAAGGTCTCCCATCGCCGTCCATAGTCCCCGTCGGCAATGGCATGCGCCTGTGCCGCGCAGCGTTCGATGCCGCGGGCAAAGACACGGGCGAGCAGCAAGGCCACCGCGATCGCCAGCAGCACGGCTACCACTGCGCCCGCAGCCAGTGCCCAGAGGGTGGACAGAAACGGCTGCAAGGCCTGCTCGCGCGGTTGCGCGACGATGACGATCCAGCCCAGTTGTCCGATGCCGATCGACGTGCCGATATAGTCGTTGCCGTCCCAAAGGAACGAACCGGTGGCGAATCGGCCCTGCAGGGCATCACCCATGATGGGCAAGTCACCAACGCTGAACTGTTGTCCGCTCAGCTCGAGTCGCGAGTGCGCGATGATCTGACCCCGACGGTCGACGACCATGGTCATCATTTCCGACTCCGCAGGCATGCGGGCAATGAATTTCGACAGTTGATCGACTGCGATCTCGCCAACCAGCAATCGTTCTTCCATCGGCATCGCCAGCGTCACTGCCAGGCGGCCACTGACCGTAGACAGAAAGGTCTCCGACCAAGCCACCTGTCCGTGTCGCCGTGTTGCCTGCAGCGAAGTCCATCCCGAGACGTCGAGCCGCAGGAGGTCGGCACGCTGACCGCGTTGCGCAACGGGCAGGCCGACTGCGAGAACCGAGTCGTCGCTGCCGATGACGTAAATGGCGGCGAAGACCTCACCCAGTCCGGCATGCGCGTCAAGAGTCGCGATCCAGAACGAAGCCGGGTCATCTCCGCGGCTTCCAAGATCCCGTGCGACCGAGTGCAGTTCGCGCGCGGCACCCTGCAGGTGCGCTTCGATCTGGCCGGCGAGTGCCCGTGCCAGCACCTGATGACGGCTGTCGATATCGGCACGCAACTGCGGCAGCAGCAGCGCGAGAAGGAGGGCGGCGACCACCACCAGCGGTACGATCCCGGGCAGCAGCAGTCGCCAGGCCAACCACAGCCGGAGCGGCCGGACGGATGGCATCTTCCTATTCGACGACGACGAACCCGCCGCCACGGACGACCGTGATGAAGAGGCCGCGCGTGACTTCACCGAACTCGTTGAAGACGAGCGGTTCCTGCACGCCGTCAAAGCGTCGGATGGCGAGGATGGTTTCTTTCACGCTGCGTCCCTCCTGGCGGTACGCGAGTGCATCGAGGAGGACATTGGCAGCGTCGAAGGCGATCACGCCTCCGAACCCTGGTTCCCGATGAAAGCGCTCACGGTAGCTGTGGTGGAACTGGCGGTAACGCGGCTCGCTGCTGTTGCGATCGAAGTTCTGCGCCACGATGACTCCTTCAACGGCCTTGCCGCCCAGTTCGAGCAAGCGTTCGGTGGCTGCCCATTCCGAGGTGACGATCGGGATACGCGGGTCGAGTTTGCGCAGTTGCTGGCACAACATTGCGGTGTCCATCGAATTTGCGACGATCAGCACGCCGTCGGCCGCCGTCGCCAGAAGAGCCTGGGCCACTGGCAGCAAGGCCGCTTCACCCCCGGCCGCGAAGCCGATCGGATTGGTGACCAGTTCTCCGCCTCCCTGGACGTAGGTGGCGCTGAAGCTGTTGAGCCAGGCCTTGGCATAGGCCTCGTTGCGCAGGTCGTAGGCCACCGCCAGTCTGCCCGTCGCGCGTTGTCGCAAATGATACTGCGCGATCCGGCTGGCGTTCTCGCGCGTCGAAGCGTTCAAGCGGAAGAAATGGTCGTCCAGCCCGCTCAGTTCGTCGGTGGAGGCAGTCGGACTCAGCAGCGGGATTCGGGCCTCGTTGGCCATTGCCACCATGGCCATGGCCATGGTGCTGGTCATCGGACCAACGATGGCGACGACGCCCTCGGCGATCAGGTCGCGCAATGCCTTCTGGGCGGCCTCCGGCTCCTGCCGGTCATCCCGGATGAGCAGTTCGACCTTGCGCCCGCCGATACCACCAGCCTGATTGCGCAGTTCAACAGCCAGCAGGACCGCGTCGCGGCCAGCGATACCGAGATCGGCAACGCGACCGGATGTCCCGCCAACGAAGCCGATGCGGATCGGTTCCGAAGGGGCGCAGCCGGCGAGGCAGCCGACGAAGACGAGGACCGACCAGATCGGTGAGCAAACGTTCCGGTTGAGGAAGATGCGCATCGGGATTTGGGCGCTGCACGGGTGGTCGGGAGTTGAAACGCGACTGGCCACGAGTTCACGGCAGTGTCATGGTGGCAGTGGCAGGTTACATGGCATCGGCAGAGCCGTCAATTCCGGCTGCGCGCTTCCGGGGCGCTTTGGAAGGCAGCGCCGGCTGCCGCCGCTGCCGCTCGCGACCACGGCAGCGGTGGTGCGAGCGGTTCGCACATCTCGCGCCTCCTGCAGCCAAACCGCGTGCCTTGCTCCGTGCGGCGCGCACGACCACGCACGCCTCGCCCTCAGTGGCGCCAGGCGCGGCTGACGATCTCGCGTATGACGTGCAGGCGGCGGTGGAAGAAGTGGTCTGCACCAGGAATGACGACCACCGGCAGCTCAAGGGGCTTTGCCCATTCGATGACGTTGCTCAGCGGGACGGTGGCGTCCTCCGAGCCGTGGATGACGATGGTGTCTGCCGGCACGGCCTTGGTTTGGTAGCGACGGGCCCCTTCGACGAAACCCGAGGCGGTGCCCACGAGCACCAGTCGTTGCGCCGGACGCCCCAACTCGAGCAAGACCTCGGCGACCCGTGTCTGGACGTAGGCACCGAAGGAGAATCCCGCCAGCGCCACCGGCAGGTTGCCGTAGCGGACCTTGGCTTCCGCGAGGACGGCGAGCAGATCTTCCGTTTCGCCGCGACCATCGTCATGCTTGCCCTCACTGAGGCCGACGCCACGGAAATTCGGCCGCAAAGCAACGTAGTCGAGATGGTTGAAGGTGCGCGCCAGTGTCTGCACCACCTTGTTCGTGTTGCCGCCTCCGAACAGCGGGTGCGGGTGGGCAATGAGCGCAATGCCGCGTGGTGCGCCGGGGTTTTCGACCGTGATCTCGATCTTGCCGACGGGTCCGTCGACGAGCAGGTGTTCGGTGGGAACCTTCATTCCTCAACTTCCTTTCTCTGTTCGCGTCGCGTTCGGGTCGCTGTATCGCCGGTGCCTCCGGTGTGCCTTCTCGCCTCCTGCATCGGGGCGCATGCGGACCGGTTCATGGCTCACGCAATGGATCGGCGGCTACCGATCGCGAGGTTTCCGCCAGCTGCCAGACGACCTCGTCATCGACCGCGTACAGGGCGCAAGAGCGGCGAGCAGCGCGCTCGCAGTTGTCCAGCGCCGCCGCCAGCGGGTCGGTACCGCCCTGCGCCCAGCCGACGTTGCCGGTGGTTGCGATGGCGAAGGCACGCGGCAAAGGCAGTGTGAGGAACCTTCGGTAAAGCTCACGCCGACGGTCGTCCAGATAGGGCAATGCGTCGCTGTCGCTCAGGGCGGCGTAGCCCGTTCGCTTCGGCTTCGGCGTCGATCCGGGGCTGAAGCGATGCTCGGTCGGCAGTCCGATCTCGCGCAGAAAGCGTTCGCTGTCCGGCCACCAGACCGCCACTCCTTGCGGGCTGGCGAACATCGTTCGCGTATCGCCAGCAGCGGAAGTCGCATGGCGGATCAGCTCGGCGCGCCCACCGGCATCATGATAGGCGCGCCACATGTCGCCGGGCAGCTGACTGTCGGAGGAACTGTCGTCGTTCCCGTAGAACCATAGCGAAGGCACCGTACTGCTGCGGCCGAAGGCAGCAAAAGCCGCGACCAGTGCCTCCTGCCAGAGGCATCCGGCTGCGCTTGAGCGCAGGCCGCCGGCAATATTCAGGATCCCACGCAGGCCGGGGAAGCCCGTCGCAGCCACGGCCATTGCGGCGATGCCGCCTTCCGCCTCGCCGACGAGCAGTATCCGGTCGGGATCGACGTCCGGTCGCAGGCGCACCTCGCGCAGGAAGGCGATGATCGTTTCGGCCTCCAGCCGTGCGTGCTCTTCGATGTTGCAGCGGGGAGCGGCATGGCTGCCGCCGGACTTGGAAAAACCCGGGCGCATCGGGATCGCCACCAGATAGCCGCGCTGCAGGAATTCGCGACTGGCGACGACATGGCGGGCACGCGGGTCGAAGCGAGGTTCACCGGTCGTCTGGCCGTGGTTGATGACGACCAGCGGGAAGGGACCGACACCCGGCGGCACGAAGAAGGTCGTCTCGAGTTCGACGCTGGACGAGCCCGTGACGACAGTCAGCATTCGCACCTCTTCGTTCAGCGTCGCAGGCAACTGGGGCATCCCGTCCGCGGCCGTCGCCATGGCGATGCCCAACAGATGCGTCAGCGCTGCCAGAAACAGGTGAGCCAGCCAACGTCGCATCATTTCTCCCGGAAGAGGGCCGAGTCGCTCACTGCGGCGACCCGAATGGCCGGCAGGGGCCGTGGCCCGCGTCATGGGCAGGCTCGCCGGCCGCGCCGGCGGTCGCAGCCGGTACAGCTGCGGGTTGAGCGGGTTGGCTTGGGCATTCAGATGCGCAGGCGCTCGACCACCCGTCCGTGCACCAGGTGCTCCTGGATGATCTCCTCGATGTCCTCAGTGTCGACGTAGCTGTACCAGACGCCTTCCGGGTAGACGACCAGGACCGGGCCGTTGTCGCAGCGATCGAGGCAGCCCGCCTTGTTGATGCGCACCTTGCCTGCGCCCTTGAGGTGCAGCTCGCCGATTCGGTCCTTGGCGTAGGTCTGCGCCGTTGTCGCGCCGGAGTCGTTGCAGCAGGTTTCTCCCTCGCCGCGCTGATTGCAGCAGAAAAATACATGATGCCTGAAATAGCTCATGAAAGAAGCCCCTCGGTGTGGGTTGCTGATGACACCCGGATCTTAACGCAGATCAGCAGTGGCCACCCGGAGCGCCATCCGCTCCGCAGCACTTCCTGAATTTCGTTCCACTGCCAGAAGGACAGGAATCGTTGCGGCCGACCTGGCGCCAAAGCGAAACTCGCGCAAGCCCATCGGAAAGCAACGGCAATACAACAGCTCAGGAAATCCGTAGCAAAGTTGCGAAGTCAGGAGGCGGCGAGGGAATTGGCCGCCAAAAGTGCCGTCATCACGTCTGTGGGGTCGGTGAGGGCAACCGGCTTGCACGAAAAACCCCGCAGAACGGGGCGTTGAACGGGGTTTTCGTGTTGGCGGCAGAGAGTTCGCGACCGGTGTCCTGGCGGAGACGAAGGGATTCGAACCCTTGATGCAGGTTTATGCCCGCATGCTCCCTTAGCAGGGGAGTGCCTTCGACCTCTCGGCCACGTCTCCTAGGACGGCGAGATGATATCGGTTTCACCTCGGCCGGTCAAACCCAACTTCGACTTCGGGGGCTTCTCGAGACCGAAGGCCTTGTGCAGTACGCGCACGGCAAGTTCCAGGTACTTTTCCTCGATCACCACCGAGATCTTGATTTCGGAAGTCGAAATCATCTGCAGGTTGATGTTTTCCTTCGCCAGCGCAGCGAACATCCTGCTGGCGACGCCAGGATGCGAGCGCATGCCGACCCCGACTGCTGAGACCTTGCAAGTCGTCGCGTCGCCGCTGACGTCGCGTGCACCGATTTTCTCCTTGACACCCTCCAGGATTTGGAGCGACTTGCTGAAGTCGTTGCGATTGACGGTGAACGAGAAATCGGTGGTGCCGTCGCGGCCGATGTTCTGGATGATCATGTCGACATCGATGTTGGCGTCGGCAATCGGCCCGAGGATCTGGTAGGCAATCCCCGGGCGATCCGGGACGCCCAGTACGGTCAGTTTGGCTTCGTCGCGGTTGAAAGCGATGCCGGAGATGATCGGTTGTTCCATTTTGCCTTTTTCCTCAACAGTGATCAGTGTTCCTTCGCCCCCATCTTCGAAGCTCGAAAGGACGCGCAATTTGACTTTGTACTTGCCGGCAAACTCGACCGAGCGGATTTGCAGCACCTTCGATCCGAGACTGGCCATTTCGAGCATTTCCTCGAAGGTGATCGTGTCCAGCTTGCGGGCTTCCGGGACAACGCGCGGATCGGTGGTGTACACGCCGTCCACGTCAGTATAAATCTGACATTCGTCAGCCTTCATCGCCGCTGCGAGAGCCACCGCCGAGGTGTCGGATCCGCCGCGACCGAGCGTCGTGATGTTGCCTTCCTCGTCGGCACCCTGAAAGCCGGCGACGACCACGACGTTTCCGTCGGCGAGCGCCTTGCGGATCCGGCCCTGATCGATCTTCAGGATGCGCGCCTTGGTAAAGGTGCTGTCGGTGAGGACGCCGACCTGCGGACCGGTAAAACTCTTCGCCTTGACTCCTTCCCCGTGCATCGCCATGGCCAACAGGGCGATCGTCACCTGCTCGCCGGTAGAAGCGATGACGTCGAGTTCGCGTGGGTCGGGCGAGGGAGAAATCTCTTTCGCCAGAGCCAGCAGGCGATTGGTCTCTCCAGCCATCGCCGACGGAACCAGAATGATGTCGTGCCCCTGGGCGCGCCAGCGTGCGACACGCCGCGCGACATTCCTGATGCGCTCCGTCGAACCGACCGACGTGCCACCGAACTTCTGTACGATCAATGCCATGGAAGATCCCGTTGAGCAGTGCAAAAAGAGCGACATTTTAGGACAACGCCGCGCTTGACAGCAAAAAGCTTGGCGCCGAAACCGGCAAGGGGCAGGTTTCGGATCTGCTGCGCCGATGCCTTCGATCCCGCTTGCAATTGCGGATGAAATCCTTATAGTGTGGCGTGCGTGATTCCATCCATATGGTATGTCGTGACGGCAGCGACGAGGGGAGCCTGCTGCGAGGCGTCAACCAATAGCAAGAAAGGACTGTCATGAGCACCGTCAAGGTCGTTGAACGGGTCGATCCGCGCGAGATTCGTCGCAGGCTGGGCATGAATCAGCAACAGTTCTGGTCGAAGATCGGCGTCACGCAAAGCGGCGGTTCGCGCTACGAGAGCGGTCGCAACATGCCAAAGCCGGTACGCGAGCTCTTGCGCCTGGTGCATGTGGAGCAGATCGACATCCAGCGCATCAAGCGCGAGGACTTCGAGGTGGTGGAGTACCTCAAGGCCGAGGATCCGGACCAGTTCAAGGCGCTCAGGAAGGCAGCGAAGAACAAGCTCAAGAAAGCGGCCGCGAAGGCGTCTGCAGACGGCCAGCTTGCTCCCTAGGCGCGAACAGCGCACGCGTTCCGTTCCGTAGTCCAGCCGACTGCAAAACCCGGTTGCCTCACGCACCGGCAGCAAACCCGCAAGACGACGTCTACGAGGCTGCCGCGGGTCTCGCGAACCGCTGCCCGAGTGGGCCTGTGTGGGCCGGTATCGAAGGGAGCGGCGGCATCAACCCGCGCAAGACGCACCTGCGTCGCGGTTGCGCTGCGGGCTAGCCTTCTGGCGGGCTCGTGGCCAGCATCTCGCGTGCATGCTGGCGAGTGACCGCCGTAATGTCGATGCCGCCGAGCATGCGGGCGATCTCCTCGACCCTCGCCGCATCATCGAGGCAGACGACTCGGCTGCGCAGCTGTTCCCGTGCCAGCTCCTTGCTGACCTGCCATTGCCAGTGGGCACGTGCTGCGACCTGTGGCAGATGGGTCACACACAGAACCTGTCGCCGATTGCCGAGCTCGCGCAGCAGGCGCCCGACCACCTCGGCAACGCTGCCTCCGATGCCGACGTCGACTTCGTCGAAGATGAGGGTCGGTACGGCGGCGGCTTGGCTGGTGACGACCTGGATCGCCAGACTGATACGCGAAATCTCGCCGCCGGAAGCGACCTTGGCGAGTGCGCGCGCTTCGCTGCCGGCCGAGCCGGCGATACGAAACTCGACCTGTTCCATGCCATTCACTCCGCCTCCCTCGACCGCCAGCAGAGCCACCTCGAAGCGCCCGCCAGCGAGCGCGAGCTGCTGCATCACCTGGCTGACTTCACTGCCAAGTTGCCTTGCTGCCGCTTGCCGACCGGCGGAAAGCCGTCCGGCAAGCGCTTCGTAGGTGGCCTGGGTGGCGGCCGTGCGTGCGGCGAGCGCGCCGATGTCGGCAGTCTGCCCGAGCACGCTCAGCCTGTCGAGCCAGCGCTGCAGCAGATCGGGCAAGTCCTCGGGCGCACAGCGGAACTTGCGCGCGCAAGAGAGAACGGCATCGAGCCGCCGCTCCACCTCGCCCAGGCGCCGTGGGTCCAGATCGATCCGGTCACCATAGCGACGAAGAGCCGAAACCGCTTCGCCAAGTTCGGCTTGTGCCGATTCCACGAGAGCGGCCACTTCCGCGATCGCCTGGTCGTAGTCTGAGAGATCGGCGAGTCGATGGCTCACCGCCGCCAGGCGCGCGTCGCAGGCGGCGTCGCCTGCAGCCAGCTCCTGCAAGGCAAACTGGACGCCGTCGACGAGGGCGGCCGCATGTGCCAGGCGCTTGTGTTCCTGGTTCAGAAGCGCCCATTCGTCGTGGCAAAAGGCGAGTGTCTGCAGTTCACGCACCTGCCACTCGAGCTGTTCGCTTTCGCGTGCCAGCGCCTCGGCTCCGTCGCTGGCTGCCGCCAAGGCCGCCCGTGCCTTCTGCCAGCTGCGCCAGGCGGCGGACACCTCCACCTGCAGCGATTCGAGCCGTGCATGCCCGTCGAGCAAGGCACGCTGTGCGTCGCTGCGCAGGAGCGATTGATGGGCGTGCTGGCCATGGATGTCCACGAGCGACTCAGCCACCTCGCGCAGTTGCTGTACCGTCGCCGGCGAGCCATTCAGGTAGGCGCGCGAACGACCGCTGCGGTCGACCACCCGTCGCAGCAGGAGGCCTGTCTGCGTGTCGAGATCATGCGCCAGCAACCAGGCCGCGGCAGCGGGCGCGCCGGCGAGGTCGAACTCGGCGGTGACTTCAGCGCGCTCGCAGCCGCTGCGGATCAATCCGCTGTCGGCGCGCTCGCCGAGGACAAAGGCGAGGGCGTCGACGAGGATCGACTTGCCGGCACCGGTTTCGCCGGTGAGTGTCCCGAAGCCCGCCTGCAAATCGAGTTCCAGGCGGTCGACGAGGACGAAATCGCGGATCGTCAGGCGACAGAGCATGGCATTCCCGTCCGGCGGCCGCGCTAGTGTTCCTTCGGCCGTTCGCTCCAGTGCAGCTTCTGGCGGAGCATCGCGAAATAGCTGTAGGCCGGTGGGTGCAGCAAGGTGATCGAGTACTCCGAACGTCGTATGCGGACCGTGTCAGCGTTCTTCAGGTCGGCTGTCACTTGGCCGTCGAAGTGGGCGCGCGAGTCGGTCGCGTGGACGATGCGGATCTCGATCTCGGCGCGGTCACCGACCAGGATCGGTCGGTTGGTCAGTGCGTGCGGGCAAAGAGGCACCAGTGCAATGGCCGAAACCCCAGGGTGCAGGATTGGGCCATTGGCCGACAGGGCATAGGCCGTGGATCCGGTCGAAGTGGCGACGATCAGGCCATCCGACCGCAGGTGATAGATGAACTCGCCGTTGATGAACAGCTCGAACTCGATCATTCGGCCGATCGCTCCCTTGTCGACGACGACATCGTTCAGCGCCAGGTTGCAGACGATGCTGCGGCCTTCGCGGCTGACCTCGGCATCGAGCAGCATGCGCGTTTCGGGGGTGAAACTGCCATCCAGCAGGTCGTCCATGCACGCCAGCATCTCGGTGCGGGCAATATCGGTCATGAACCCCAGGCGGCCCTGGTTCACGCCGACCAGCGGCACGCGATAACGCGCGAGTTGTCGTGCCGCATTGAGCATCGTGCCATCGCCGCCAACGACGATCGCCAGGTCGGAGTGGGCACCGAGCCAGGGAAAGTTGCCGCTCGCCCAGCTCCCGAGCGCCAGGTGCGAGACGACGTTGCCTGCCGTTTCCTCTTCGATCAGGACGGTAATGCCACGCTCGTGCAGGTAGCGTGCCAGCAAGCGGATCGATTCGGCAATCTCCGGACTGTGGTACTTTCCCACCAGCGCGATCGTTCGCGGTGGCGGAGCGCAGTCGGCCGAAGCTTGCTGAAAGGCATTGGTCATGGGTTCGAATTAAACCACAATTCGACTGGCAACCGCGGCACAGCGCGGTTGCGGCATTTTTTGTAGAATCCCGGACATGCTCGACGATCGCGCACGAACACTCCTCAAGACACTGATCGAACGTTACATTGCCGAAGGTCAGCCGGTCGGCTCGCGCGCGCTGTCGCGCTGTTCCGGCCTTGAGCTGTCGGCGGCGACGGTGCGCAACGTCATGGCCGACCTCGAGGACATCGGCCTGATCGCCAGCCCGCATACCTCCGCCGGCCGTGTTCCGACGGCGCGCGGCTATCGCTTCTTCGTCGACAGCCTGCTGACCGTCAAGCCGCTGGAACCGGACAAGCTGCAGGCCATCGAGGGCCAGTTGCTGCCGACGCAGCCGCGGCAACTGATCAGCAATGCGTCACACCTGCTCTCCGGATTGACCCGTTTCGCCGGCATTGTCATGGCACCGCGCCGGCCAACGCTCCGGGTTCGTCAGATGGAGTTCGTCAGCCTGTCCGAGCGGCGCGTGCTGCTGATCCTGGTGACGGCCGACGGCGACGTGCAGAATCGCCTGCTGTTCACCAACCGTGGGTACACCCCGTCGGAGCTGGTCACCGCCACCAACTACCTGAATCAGCATTTCGTCGGACACGACTTCGAGCACATGCATGCGCGTGTCCGAGACGAACTGAGGGAACTGCGCGGCGACCTGCAGGCGCTGATGGCCGCCGCGCTGACGGCCGGCGACGAGGTGATACGAGGCCCGGGCGAGCGCTATGTGATCTCCGGCGAACGCAACCTGCTTGGCGTCGAGGAGTTCTCGTCGAACATGCAGCGACTGCGCGAGCTGTTTGACCTCTTCGAACAGCAGACCGCGCTGATGCAACTGCTCGACCTGACGCAGCGAGCCGACGGCGTGCAGATCTTCATCGGCGGGGAGTCCGGCCTGGCTCCGCTCGACGAATGCAGCGTCGTCACGGCACCCTATGAGGTCGACGGCGAGGTGGTCGGCTCGGTGGGCGTCATCGGCCCGACGCGAATGGCCTACGAGCGGGTGATCCCGATCGTGGACATCACCGCCAAGCTGCTCTCGTCGGCGCTCAACTACCAGGCCAACTCCTGATGTCGCGCTATCTGGTTGAACCGGCGTACCGTCACGGCTCGCCTTCGCTGACCGCCATCCTGCTGATCAACCTCGGGACTCCGGAAGCACCGACGAAGGTGGCCGTGCGGCGCTACCTCGGCGAGTTCCTTGCCGATCCGCGGGTCGTCGAGATCCCGCGGCCGTTGTGGTGGCTGATCCTCAACGGCATCGTCCTCAATACCCGCCCGGGACGCTCTGCCAAGAAGTACGCTGCCGTGTGGACGGCGGACGGGTCGCCGCTGCAAGTCCATCTGGCACGCCAGGCGACGCTGCTGCGCGGTTTTCTCGGCGAGGCCGGACACCGCGTCGCGGTCGAGTACGCCATGCGCTACGGCCAGCCATCGATTCCGGCGACACTGTCACGGCTCAAAGCCGAAGGCTGCACACGCATCCTCTTGCTGCCGCTCTATCCGCAGTACGCTGCCAGCACGACCGCGAGCGCCTTCGACGCAGTTGCCGCGTGGCTGCGCGGTGTACGCAACCAGCCAGAAATGCGCAGCATCCGGAGTTTCGCCGACCACCCGGGCTACATCGCTGCGCTGGCTGCCAGCGTCCGCGAGCACTGGGCCAGCCACGGTCGGCCGGCTGCCTCATATCGCCTGCTGATGAGCTTTCATGGGCTGCCCCGCTACACCCTCGACCGCGGCGATCCCTACCACTGTGAGTGCCATAAGACCGCTCGCCTCCTTGCCGAAGCGCTCGGTCTCGGCAAGGACGCGCATCTGGCCTGCTTTCAGTCCCGCTTTGGTCGCAGCGAATGGCTGCAGCCCTACACGGTGGCGAGCCTGCGTGCGCTGGCCAAGGAGGGCGTACACCGGGTCGATGTGATCTGTCCCGGGTTTACGGCGGACTGCCTCGAGACGCTCGAAGAAATGGCCATCGAGGGCAGGAGCGAGTTCCTGCGTGCCGGCGGCAGAGAGTACCACTACATCCCCTGCCTGAACGAGCGGGACGACTGGATCCACGCGCTGGCCCAACTGGCCGCCAGCCACCTGCAGGGCTGGCCGACGCGCGAAGCCCCCGATGCAGCTGCCCTTGAGCTGAGCGCCCTGCGCGCTCGTGCCCTCGGCGCTCGCTCCTGAAGCTTCCCGAGGCGGACGAGCAGGCGCCGCAAGGCGGCTGCCCCGGGGAAGACAAGGGCGGCGTTTGCGATCCCGCCTTTGCCTTCCCTGAGAGCCGTCGTCGGTTGGGGCGGGCGCGGTCGCCGAGAGCTTTTCCGGTGCCGCCGTACAGGGCTCAGTCCATTGCTTCGTACAGCGGCAGAGTGAGGAACTCCGGGTAGTCCGGCGTCAGAGACATCCTGTCGAAGATGACGGCCGCCTGATCGTAGGTCGCGGTTTCCTCGCCCTGGGCGCTGACGGTGGCCTTCACCCGGGCCAGCTCCTCGGCGATCATGCCGCGCACCATCTCGGCGGTCACCTTGCGCCCGTCGTCGAGGACTCCTTTCGGCGAAACCACCCATTGCCACACCTGCGAACGTGAGATCTCGGCGGTGGCCGCGTCTTCCATCAGGTTGTGGATCGGCACGCAGCCGTTGCCCGCCAGCCAACTGCCCAAGTAATGGATACCGACGTTGATGTTGTTGCGCACGCCCGCTTCGGTGATCGGCTGCGACGGCTGGAAGTTCAGGAAGTCGGCAGCCGTGAAGTTCTCGTTGCGCTGTTTTTCCCATTGGTTCGGGCGGTCACCGAGAACCTTGCGAAACTCTTCGGCGGCGATCGCGACCAGGCCGGGGTGCGCCACCCAGCCGCCGTCGAAGCCGTCGTTGGCGTCGCGCGTCTTGTCGTGCCGGATGCCGGCGAGCGCCTTTTCATTGGCTACCGGATCATTCTTGATCGGAATCAGCGCGCTCATTCCGCCCATCGCTGGCGCCCCGCGCTTGTGGCAAATCTTGACCAGTTGCAGCGCGTAGCTGCGCATGAAAGGCACTTCCATGGTGATCGCACCACGGTTGGCGAGACAGAAGTCGGGGTTCTTCTTGAACTTCTTGATGCAGGAAAAGATGTAGTCCCAGCGGCCGGCGTTGAGGCCCGCCGAGTGCTCGCGCAGTTCGAAGAGGATCTCCTCCATTTCGAAGGTGGCAAGAATCGTCTCGACGAGGACGGTTGCCTTGATCGTTCCCCTGGGCAGGCCGATGTGCTCCTGGGCCATGATGAAGATGTCGTTCCACAGACGGGCCTCGAGGTGCGATTCCATCTTCGGCAGGTAGTAGAACGGGCCGGCGCCGCGCGCGATCTGCTCGCGGGCGTTATGGAAGAAAACCAGGCCAAAGTCGAAGATGCCGCCGGAAACCCGCTGCCCATCGACGGTGACGTGCTTCTCATCGAGATGCCAGCCGCGCGGGCGGATCTGCAGGGTGGCGACCTTCTCGTTGAGTGCGTACTCCTTGCCGGCCTCGTTGGTGAATGAGAGTTGCCGGCGGATCGCCCGGAACAGGTTGAGCTGGCCCTGTACCTGATTGTCCCAGTTCGGACTGTTGGAATCCTCGAAGTCGGTCATGTACGAATCGGCGCCGGAATTGTAGGCGTTGATGATCATTTTCGCTTCGACCGGACCGGTGATCTCGGTTCGACGACACGCGAGTGCCGCCGGCAGTGGCGCGATCTTCCAGTCGCCCTCGCGGATGTGGCGCGTTTCCGGCAAGAAGTCCGGCATTTCGCCGGCGTCGATCCGCGCCTGGCGGTCCCGCCGCGCTTGCAGCAACTCCTGCCGGCGGCCTTCGAAGGCCCGATGCAGCTTGGCGACCAGCGCCAGCGCATCGTGCGTGAGAATGTTTTCGTATCCGGGTCTGATCGGGGCGTTCACTTGCATTCCGGCGGGCAGATCGAGGCTCATTGGGCGGCTCCTGTCGATGAGTTATGATGCAGTGCAAGAATTCTATTCGACGCGCAGGACAAAGATAAGATCGAGTGGAATCAAAGTATCTTTTACTCTGGGTAATGAATGGCACGATGGACCATCTCAAGCAGATCGAGGCCTTCGTCAACGCGGCGACACGGGGCAGCTTGTCAGCGGCCGCGCGACTCGAGGCGGTCACGCCGGCGGTGATCGGGCGGCGCCTCGATGCCCTCGAGGCCCGCCTTGGCGTCAAGTTGCTGCTGCGCACGACGCGCAAGCTGTCGCTGACCTTCGAAGGGCAGGCTTTTCTCGAAGATTGCCAACGGATCCTCAACGACCTGGCGAATGCCGAGGCGGCGGTTTCACTCGGTGGCGTCCAAGCCAGTGGCCACTTGCGGGTGTCGGCACCCGCCGGCTTCGGGCGGCGCCACGTGGCTCCGCAGGTGGCGGCGTTCATGCGGTCGAACCCGGAGGTCAGCGTTCGCCTCGATCTCACCGATCGCCTCGTCGACCTCGTGAACGAGGGCGTCGACTGTGCCGTGCGCATCGGCGAGCTGGCCGATTCGCGTCTGGCGGTGAGCAAGCTTGGCGAGATGAGGCGCTTGGTCGTCGGTAGCCCGTCGTATCTGGCAAGCCACGGAATTCCCGCGACTCCCGCCGACCTCGCGCGACACAACTGCCTTTCTCTGGGGCAGCAGCGGGGCTGGGCGCTGCGCGAGACGCCTGCCGGCGAGGTCGTGAACCACAAGGTCGCGGGAAACTTCGAGTGCAATGATGGCGCCGTCCTGCACGAATGGGCACTCGCCGGCAAGGGGTTGGCGTGGCGCTCGTTGTGGGAGGTGGGAGACGACCTGCGGCGTGGGGATCTGGTTTCCGTTCTGGACCACTATGCCGCGCCAGCCGTCGGCATTCATGCCGTTTTTCCGCAGTGGCGACACCTCCCGTTGCGTGTGCGTCTGTTCATCGACCATGCCAAGAGGACTTTCGGCGACCCGCGCTACTGGGAAACCTGAAAGAGCCAGAGCGAGACGACGGCGCGCCGGCCACGCACGGGCGTCGCCGCCCGAGCGGCCGCAGCCGCGGCGATCACTGGCTGTTCTCGGCGGCCTTCTTGGCGGCGCGCAGGAGGGCTTTCCTGGCCTTTTCGGCACGAATGTGCGCCAAGGCCTGCGCCTTGTTGCATTCCTTGCAATAGGAATGCAAACCGTCCGAGCTGCGCGCATTCTTGTGGAAGTCGAGCACGGGTTTCTCCTGCTTGCACTTGACACAAATCTTGGTTTTCACTGGACCAGTCGAGGATTCCATCACGAGATCAGAAAGGCATTCCATTATCAGTATCACTAATGTTTTCGCGTTGCGTCCAACTTCGTCCCGCTCTCGGCGATGGCGCTTCAGCCCCGTGGCGGGGGTGACGTCGGACCCCAGTTGCTGCCGCCACGAACCACCGTCCGCAGCTGGAACCCGTTCAACGGTGGGCACTTGACCAATGCCGGGCGCAGTCCCGGAGGGATGGCGTCCGGCCATGACAGGCCGCAACGCCCGCCCTCCTTCGCCAACTTTCGCTCGCCGCGGAGGCGCACAACCGAGCGCACGTTGTCGCGAGATTTAATAAGCAATCTCTATGCCATTAAATCAATTTTGCTTATTCTTCAGGGCGTTGGCACCACGGGATCGAGGTGTGCGTCGTTGGCCACTGGCTAGCTGTAAAGAATCCTGACAGTCGTCGGGATGCAGGCCGCAACGCGAGCGCTCGCCCTGCTGTCGATGACCCGCCTGCTGGTCGATGGCGTGCGGCCGACCGGCACCTGCCGCATCAGAGCCTGCTGCCCGTTGGCGTCTGGCGGCAAGCCGGCCAGAGTTCAGTTGCGCTGCTGCGGCGCGGTCAGGCCTGCCGGCGGCACCTCATGACCCTGCCTGTCGCTGCCGACGCGCCGTCGGCGGGTGTGTGCACCGGCAGTCTGGCCGAAATCCCCATTCAGACCGTGGCTGGCGGTGGCTCCAGGCCTGCCAGCAGAGCGTCGACGTCGACGCTGTCGATCTGCTCCGGCTGCATGAACTTGCGGGCGTACTCGAGATGGACGCCGGCGCGCAGGAAAAGCGCGAACAGTTCGCCGTCGATATGCTGTTCCTGTTGCATGCGAAGCATGATGGCGAGCGCCGCCGAGAGCGTCTTGCCCGTCTTGTATGGCCGGTCGATCGCCGTCAATGCCTCGAAGATGTCGGCAATGGCCATCATTCGCGCCAGTGGGCTCATCTGGTCGCGTCGCAGCTGCCGTGGGTAACCGCTGCCGTCCATCTTCTCGTGATGGCCGCCGGCAATCTCCGGTACCTGCCGCAGGTGCTTCGGGAACGGCAGTTGCGAGAGCATCATCAGTGTCTGGATGATGTGCTCATTGATCTTGTAGCGCTCCTCGTCCGTCAGCGTTCCGCGGCCAACGGACAGGTTGTGGATTTCGCCGCGGTTGTAGAGCAGTTCGGGGATCCGCATCCGGAATCCCCAACGGTTGTTCTCGGGGAACCGGTCCTGCTGTCGTCGCGGCACGAGGTGCTCCGGCTTGTCCGCCAGCAGCGGTTCGGCAACCGGCAGCGCAGCGGCCTCGCCCGACTCCTTGCGCAGCCGTTCTTCACGGGCGATGCCGAGCCGGTCGTCGAGCGTGCGCAGCCAGGTCCTGGCGGCAATCGTCCGCAACCGCTCGACATCGTCCTCTGCCATGGACTCGCCGCCTTCGTTGCAGCGGGCGACGAAGGCGAAATCGTCGTCCAGTTGCTGCCACGCGGCGAGCAGCCGGCTCTCCGCCACCGCAGCCTCCTCGCCGCCGGCAACGGCCCGCAGGCAGGCGATCTCCGCGTCACGCTTGAGAACCTCGAAGCGCATCCGCACTTCATGGATACGGTCGTGAATGCTCTCCAGCTTGGTTGCCTTGTCGACCACGTACTCGGGAGTGGTCACCTTGCCGCAATCATGCAGCCAGGCGGCAACGTGCAATGCCTCCCGGTCATCCTGGCTGAGATCGAAGTCCCGATACGGTCCGCTGTTCGCAGCACACGCCGCATCGGCGAGCATTCTGGTCAGCTCCGGAACCCGCGCGCAATGCCCTCCCGTGTAGGGACTCTTGGCGTCGATCGCGGCGGCGATGAGTTGGATGAAGGCAGCGAAGAGATCCTTCTGCGCCTTGATCAGCGCCTTGCTCTCGAGCGATACCGCGGCCGATGCCGAAAGGGCCTTGACGAAGCTCAGTCGACCGGCGTCCGTCTCGCTGTTACCGAACAGCATCATTGCACCAACCAGTTCGGTGCTTCGGTTGAGCAGCGGTACGGCGATCCCGTATCGGAACTGCAGCCACTCCGTTCCTTTCAGGCCAAGGGCAGCGTGATCGTCTGCCAGCAGCCTGCCGCTGCGCGCTGCCCGTGCGGCCAACGCGGCGCCGAGCAAGGGGCCACTGCGGCCGATGCCGACGGTTGCCAGCCCGGCGGCGCCCGCTTGCCCGGCGTGCTGCAGTGCGGCTGCGGGCTGCAACTCGTCATCTTCGGCAAGATAGAGGATGGCCGCACCGGCTCCGGCAGTTTTCAGGGTATCCGCCAGGAGCTGCGGCAGGAGTCGATCGAAGTCCTGCTCGGCGGCGACCGCCTGGCTGATGTCGACGAAACGACGGATCGTTCGCTTCATGCCGTCCATCGTCTGCGCCAGCTCGCTCACTTCCTTGATCGAGGAATCCAGGACGATTGGCCGTGCGAACTCGAAGTGCCGTATCGCCTCCGCTTCTCCCGCCAGGCTACCGAGGGAGCGTGACACCGCTTGCGCCAGACCCCAGGTCAACGGCACCGTCAGCAGAAGGACGAGCAGCGTCGCCAACGCCGAGTGCCGCACCAGGCGAAGCGCCCCGGCGAGCAGTTCCTCTTCGGGGATGGCGGTCACGATGTACAGTTCCACCGGGCTCTCGAGCAGCAGCCGGTCGACCGACGCTCGCCACTCCTGCCCGGCTGCGCTGACGGCGAGCATGGCCGTCTGCCGGCCCTGCATGTTGCGTACCGTATCGAGCACCGGGCCCAGTGCCGGCACCCCGAGTTCGTCGAGCCGCGCCAGCGAAGCGCGCTCACCATCGGCAGCGGGCGTGAGGACCATGCGCCGCGCTTCCTCGTAGGCAAGCACGCGGCCCTCACCATTGACCATCGCGATGGCGGTCGCGGGCGTCACCTTCTGTCGCGCCAGCGCCTCGCCCAGGGTATGCAGCAGGATGTCCGCCGCGACGACGGCACGCCCGCCATCGGCGATGTGCGCCAGCGTGGTGCCGACCCGCCGGCTCGAGAAGAAGAGGTAAGGGGGAGTCTCGACGAGTCCTGCCGCATTCCTCGCCTGCGTGAACCAGGGCCGCTGGCGCGGGTCATAGGTGGCGGCGTAATCGGGACGGTCGTCCTGTCGCAGCAGTCGCAGTTCGTCGTCGAAGTACATGAACACGCCACGCGCCACCGGCGTCGTCCGCTCGATGCTTTGCACGACATAGCGTGCGGCGCTCGGTGCGCGGGCGCTCTCATCGGCACTGCCGTGGCCGATGCGGCCGAGCAGGAAGAAATCACCATCGTCGTAGCCGACGTAGAGCGAGGACAGCGCCGGTGAACTGTCGAGGGCGAGGCGCAGGAACCGCAGGCTCTGCAGTCGCTGTGCGAGCGATCCGGCACGGCTCACGCTCTGCTGGCTCAACAGGCGGGTTGCCATCTGGGCCGGATCGATGAGCAGCCGCATCTCGAGCAGGGTCTCCTGGCTGATGCGCGATGTCAGGCCAGCCGCCGAGCTCTGCAGCAGCGAACTGCTCAGGCGGTAGCCAATCCCTGCCAGGACGGCGCAGACGCCGACGATCAACGCCAGAAACAAGGTCGAGATGTGGATGTGTAGCGGATAAGGGCGGCGCATGTCGATGGGCTGGTAAGGATGGCGAAGCCGGATGACCGGCAAGAAAGCTGGCACGGCCTCGGGTCTGCCGTGCCCTGGCCTCGCCGCGCCTCCCGGTCCTGCACGCTCCGTTCGGCGAGACTTCGCTGCTTTGTCCAAAGCCTGTACGATACCCGCCTTTCAGGAGCAAGGCATGTCCGAGGAAAGCAGCGCCAGCGCGAACAGGCAACCGGATTTCGAGCGCAAGATCATCACGCCGCAACAGCTCGCTGCGGGTGTCGCCAGCTGGCCGCGGCCGCTGGTATTCACCAACGGCTGTTTTGATGTTCTGCACCGGGGCCACGTCACCCTGCTCGCCGAAGCGCGGTCACTGGGCGCGGCACTGGTCGTCGCGCTCAACGCCGATGCGTCGGTCAGGCGCCTCGGCAAGGGCGAGGGGCGACCGGTAAACATCCTTGCTGACCGCCTGGCGATCATCGCCGCGCTGCAGGCGGTGAGCCTGGTGACCTGGTTCGACGAGGATACGCCGCTGCAACGGATACTCGATTGTCGGCCGGACATCCTCGTCAAGGGCGGCGACTGGCCGGTCGAGCGGATCGTCGGCAACCGCGAAGTGACCGGCTGGGGTGGGCGCGTCCTTTCCCTGCCCTTCGTCCACCAGACGTCGACCAGCGGCCTGCTGGAGAAGATCAGGCGCCTCTGACCCGCTGCCAGCGCACTACGCAGGAGTGAGTTGCCGCCAGGCGCGCCGGACTGCCGGTCCGCGCTTTGCGGCGGCTCTGGCCAGGGCTTTGGCCGCGGCCTCAGCCGCCGAGGGCAGCCTTGAGCGAGGTGACGTCTTCGGTCGATTCGGCGAGCAGGGTCGCCAGTGCTGCAGGCTCGAAGAACGCACTCGCGATGCTGGCATCGGGCAGCTCGCAGAAGGCAGCGTCGCGCCAGCCGTGTTCGGCGTTCGCCAGCCGGTTGGCGACGAAAACGACGTCGGTCAGCGTCGAGAGGTTGCTCACCGGCCGCTCCTGTTCGTGCTCCTGGACCACCAGCACCAACTCCTCGGGCATGCCCATTGCCGCGAGCAGGGCATGCCCGATGTGGTCATGCCAGTCCGCCAGCAACTGGTGCAGCTCGCGCGGACTGGCTACCAATTCCGGGAAGCTCACGGCTCGCGACAGCAGATAGAAGACGCCGATGTCGTGCACCAGGCCGGCAAACAACGCTTCGTCGACATTGATGCGGGTGAAGCGGCGGGCCAGCACGCGCGACAGCGCTGCGACGTGCATCGTGTGTTCCCACAGCCGGCCCGACAGGGACTGGAATGCCGCCATCTTCTTGGAATTCAGAAGCTGTTCCATGGCCACGGCAAACGAGACCGTGCGCACGGCTTCCATGCCGACGCGCGCGATCGCGCTCCTGACGTCGACGATCGGACGCCCGCCGCGATTGATCGCCGCCGAGTTGGCGAGGCGGATGACCTTGGTGCTCATCAGCGGTTCCGCAGCGACCAGCCGACCCAGGTCGTCGACCGTCAGCTGGGGGTTCTTCAGGGCCGTGCGGACCTGGAAGGTGATGTCGAGAAAGGTCGGGAAAGAAACGACCTCGCCCGAGAGGTCGCGAGCGATGTCTTCCAGAATCCTGAAGCTCAATTGGTTGCTCATCGGTGCATGATCCTTGGCATCGTGCGTGCGTTTCCAGTGCCGTCGGCGCGTCGCGCGACACCGGGGCGGGTGGGGCGTCTCTGCCGGCCGGCTACGGCATCCTGCCGCAAGACGATCTTCGGCGGAGCGGTTGCAGGAAACTGCCCAACGCCATCCGTGCCAGCCGCCGCTGCCATTCAGCCCTTCTTCAGCAGCTCCCTGAGGTTGGCGAACGGTTGCCCGGTTGCCGGCGCCTTCGTCCCGCCGCCCGTGGCACTGACGCCAGCCTGTCGGGCGGCATCGGCGTCGAGCTGCCGCGAGTGCTCGTTGTCGTGACAATACAGGCAGAGCAGCTCCCAGTTGCTGCCATCGCTGGGGTTGTCGTCATGATTGTGGTTGCGGTGGTGGACCGTCAGCTCGCGCAGGTTTCGGTGGTTGAACTCGCGCCCACAGCGGCCGCACACCCAGGGATAGATCTTCAGTGCCTGCTCGCGATAGCCAGCCTCACGCGCCAGACGGCTGCGCACGGCTTCGGCGATCAGGCGATCGGTCCTTGCCGTCTTGTCGTCGTTCATCGTCGGTCTCCCCTGTCGTTGCCCGAATGGCCGGCAGCAAGTCCGCCTGGCTCTCAGGCATGCGCCGCAATCAGCGGGATGCGCATCTCGCTGGCGCTGATGCCCCCATGCACGCCGAGCATGGAGAAGTGCCGTTCGCCCGGCAGCCAGTCCTTGATCGTCCAATTGTCCTTCATCAGCAAGGTATAGTCGCCGATTCGCGACAGCAGGCGTGGATGCCACGGCGGAGGTCCGAACCAGCCGGCGGCAACCAGGTGCTCGCTGGCATACAGGTGAACGGCACGCGACAGGTGGCGGCGCACGTAGGCCTCAAACGCCGGCCGGTCGCTTTCGGCGACGTAGCAGTAGGCAACCCGGCGCTCGCCGCACAGGGGCCGCTGCAGGAGAGCGGCGAGCCCTGGGTGATCGTCGAGGCTGATGACCCGCCGTGCGGGCGAATCGATGAAGCCGTGATCAGCGGTGACCAGCAGCCAGCTGTTGCTGCCGCGCAGGACGCGCAGGAGTCCGCCGAAACCGGCATCGAGATCGGCCAGTGCGCGCTGCGCCTGCCGGCTGTCACTGCCGTAGTGATGCGACAGACTGTCGAGTTCGGGGTAGTAGGCGTAGACGTAGCGCGGCGAGACGCTCTCGAGCAGGAGCTGGGCAAGACAGGAGTACATCTCCGGCAAGGTGGCATAGGCAGCTACCCGTGCCCCGCGCGAGTGCCAGGCATTGAACGGGCTGCCGGCGATGCTGCGCGGCGCGACGACCCAGCACTCGCGTCGCAGCGCCTCGAAAAGCGACGCATGCGAAAAGAGCCGTGCCGGCAGCTGCTCCGGCAGCAGGCGCGGCGCTTCCTGGCGTGGGGTCAACGGCAGGATTGCCAGAGTCTGGTCGATCTCGTCGAGGTACATGTGCCAGCCGCTGAGGCCATGCTGGGCCGGAGCGAGACCGCTCATGACGGTCGTGATGGCGCTGGCGGTGGTCGACGGAAAGACTGAGGTCATGCTGCCGACGAGGTGCCGCTGCAGCTGCGGGCTGCCTGGGTGACGGCTCAGCATGCGCAGTCCGAGCCCATCGACCAGCAGCAGGAGGATATTGCGGGCGCCGGCAAGGGCACCGGCGCCGAACGCCGCCAGCGGCGGATAACGCCGCTCGCTGCTGCCACAGGCGGTAGCGATGCTTTGCATCAGATTGACCAGGCCGCCGCCGGCGTAGTCGGGTAGTAGCGTCGAGCCCATGGTGCGTCATTCTACGCCAAGCGAGGGACTGTCGGCCGGGAAGCCCCGGGGTGGCGTCGCGCTGCGCGGGGACTCGCCAGCCGACAGCGATCGGCCGCCACGCAGTGGATTGCCGCGATTCACCGGTCGGTCGCCGCGCCGAGGCTCACCGTCGTTGCCGGCAGCCTGTCGCTGGCAACGAAAAGGATACGACCATCGCGTTCCTCGCGGCGCGTCACTCGTCCGGCGTGCTCAAGTCGGTTGAGGTGGGCGATTGCTTCCCCCATGGCAAACATCGTCTGATGCGCGTCGAGCTCGCGTTCGAACAGCGTCGGCAAGAGATCGGCAGCGCTGCGCGGAGTCCGGCAATTCTCTTCGAGCAGGCGCAGGCGGTCCTCGTGATGGGCGTGCAGGGCGTTGACCCGGTCCGCGATGCCGTGGAACGGCAGTCCGTGCGAAGGCAGTACGAGCGTGCCAGGCGGCAGATCGCGGTAGCGGTCGATCGACTGCAGGTAGTCAGCCAGCGCATCGGCATCGGGGGTAACGGCAAAGACGCTGATGTTGGTCGAGATCGTCGGCAGCAGCATGTCTCCGGAGATCAGGATTCCGAGGTCCGGACTGTACAGCGCGGCGTGTTCGGGCGAGTGGCCGTGGCCGACCCGAACTTGCCACCGCTGTCCGCCGATGCACAGTTCGTCGCCATCGAAGAGACGGCGATATTGCTGTGGCAGGGTCGGGACGCCGCGGTTGTAGCCACCACTGCGGCGCTCGAGCGCGACACAGCGCTCCTCGTCGAGCCCGTGCACGCGAAACTGGCGCAGCATCGCTGCGTTGCCGTGTCCGCCCACTTCGTGCCAGACTGCATGCGCCGTCAGGTACTCACCGACGGTCATCCACACCGGTGCGGCGGTTCGTTCCTGCAGCCAGGCGGCAAGTCCGAGATGATCGGGATGGAAGTGGGTGATGATGATGCGCGTGATCCGGCCACCGCGGCTTCCCTGGGTCAGACCTTCGAGGATCGCCAGCCAGCACTCCTTGACCCTGTCGAGGGCGAAACCGGTGTCGATGATGGTCCAGCCCGCGCCATCCTCGAGCAGCCAGAGATTGATGTGGTCCAGCGCAAAGGGCAGCGGCATGCGCAACCAGTAAACCCCTGTGGCGACGGGGAAGATCTCGCAGGCGGCGGGCGGGTTGGCAACAGGGTAGTCGGGCGGCATTGGCGGGCGGATTGTAAAAAGCGCTGAAATCTATAAACTGCCCAAGTCTGGGCGTGATGCCAGAGGCTGCGCGGCCTCGTTCGCGCTGCATTGTACAATTGATCCCATCGGGAGCTGTCCGCCATTGGAATCGCCCGCCACACGCGACATCGCCGAGTTGGCGCTGAACATCACCAGGCCCTCGCTGGCAGGCTGAATGACGCGCCTGCACAAGCCGCTGGACCCGTGCTTCGCCGAGCGTGTGCGGGCCAGTTTTGCGCGCCAGCAGGCGATGGCGCTGATCGGTGCGAGCATGCCGGTGATCGAACCCGGCTACACCGAGATCCATCTGCCGCGGCGGGCGGACATCACGCAGCAACATGGCTACATCCACGGCGGCGTCGTCGGGATGATCGCCGATTCGGCGGCCGGCTACGCAGCCAGTACGCTGACCGGCGCCGACACCGAGGTGCTGACCGTCGAATACAAGCTCAACCTGCTGGCACCAGCCGAAGGGGAATTGCTGATCGCCGAGGGATCCGTGGTCCGCTACGGGCGGACACTGATCGTCACGCGAGCCGAGGTCCTGGCGGTCAATCATGGCCGGAAGACCGCCTGCGCGCTGATGCAGCAGACGATCATCGCCGTCCACGGCCGAAAGGAACAGTCCGGCCAGCGCTCGGCAAGCTGATGCACGAAGACTGGATGGCGGCCGCAACGAGTTCTTTCATCACCCATGCCGCCGCCCATTGCCGGGTGACCGGCGACGAAGCGTGTGCGCTGCGGTTGCGGCATGTGCGCGAAGCCCGACCAAGGAGCCAGAGAAATGGAATATCCGAGCCTCAGTTTTGCCCACGGTGAAACGATCGACCTGCTGCGCAGCAGCGTGCGCAGTTTTGCCGCTGGCGAGATCGCACCGCGCGCCGAGGCCATCGACCGCGACAACCTCTTTCCTGCCGATCTCTGGCGCCAGTTGGGCGCGATGGGCCTGCTCGGCATCACCGCCGATGAGGAGTACGGTGGCAGCGGACTCGGGTATCTGGCGCACATCATCGCCATGGAGGAGATTTCACGCGCATCGGCCAGCGTCGCGCTCTCCTACGGCGCTCATTCGAACCTCTGCGTGAACCAGATCTGCCGCAACGGGACGCCGGCGCAGAAGGCACGCTTCCTGCCGAAGTTGATCTCGGGCGAGCACGTCGGCGCACTCGCGATGTCCGAGGCGAATGCCGGATCGGACGTCGTCGGCATGCAACTGCGCGCCGATCGCCGCGGGGACCGCTTCGTCCTCAACGGCGGCAAGATGTGGATCACCAACGGCGGCGATGCCGACACGCTGGTGGTGTATGCAAAGACGGACCTCGCTGCCGGTGCGCGCGGCATCACCGCTTTCCTCGTCGAGAAGGGGATGCCGGGCTTCTCCTGCGGTGCCAAGCTGGACAAGCTCGGCATGCGCGGCTCGAACACCTACCCGCTGTTCTTCGACGACTGCGAAGTGCCGGAGGACAACGTCCTCGGCCAGCCGAACGGCGGCGCGCGTGTGCTGATGAGCGGTCTCGATTACGAACGCGCCGTGCTCGCCGGTGGTCCGCTGGGAATCATGGCGGCGGCGATCGACCTCGTCCTGCCCTATGTTCACGATCGCCGGCAGTTTGGCCAGCCGATCGGCGAGTTCCAGCTGATGCAGGGCAAGATCGCCGACATCTACACCACCTTCAACGTCTGCCGTGCCTATGTCTATGCGGTGGGGCAGGCGTGTGACCGTGGCGAGACGACGCGCAAGGATGCCGCCGGCGCCATCCTCTACGCGGCCGAGAAGGCGACCTGGATGGCCGGTGAGGCGATCCAGGTGCTGGGCGGCAACGGTTACATCAACGACTATCCGGCAGGCCGCCTGTGGCGCGATGCCAAGCTCTACGAGATCGGTGCCGGCACTTCCGAAATCCGCCGCATGCTGATCGGTCGGGAGTTGTTCGCCGAGACGCTGTAGGGCATCATCCTGCCTGACGGGTTGGTACGCTGGCCAGCGGCCGTCCATCGGCGCCGCCCGTGCCGCACGCCTCCTGCCCCATGATCCGAAGGAACCTCGAAAGAGATGATTACCGAGCTGAGAATCCTGAGCGCCGCTGACAGCGTGCAACTCGAGCACGTCCGTCAGTTCATTCGCAATTACGCCGCCTGGCTGGGCGTCGACCTGTCGTTCCAGGATTTCGATCAGGAGATGGCTTCGCTGCCAGGAGCGTACGCGCCACCGGCCGGGCGGCTGTTCTACGCCGAACGCGACGGGCAACCGGCTGGCTGCGTGGCGATTCGCCCACTCTCGGCAGGACTCTGCGAGCTGAAGCGGCTTTACGTCGAACCGAATCAGCGCAGCTACGGGGTCGGCCGTGATCTGACGCTGGCTGCGATCAAGGCAGCGAAGGAGATCGGTTACCGCAAGCTGCTGCTCGATACGCTGCCCGCGATGCGTGTCGCCGTCAAGCTGTACCGTGAGCTCGGTTTCAAGGAGACGCCAGCCTATTACCAGACGCCGCTCGAAGGAACGATGTTTCTCGCTCTTGACCTGGAGAACTGGTCGGCGGAAGAGGTGGCGACCGAGAACCTGTTCCACCTCTTCGACTTCAATCGTGCGTGGGCAGACCGCATGCAGCAGATCGACCCGGAGTACTTCCGCAAGCTGTCGCGCCTGCAGACGCCGCAGTACCTCTGGATCGGCTGCTCGGATTCGCGCGTACCGGCGAACGAGATCTGTGGTCTGTTGCCGGGCGAGCTGTTCGTGCATCGCAACGTCGCCAATGTCGTCGTGCATACCGACCTCAACTGCCTGTCGGTCGTGCAGTTCGCGGTCGATGTGCTCAAGGTGCGGCACATCATGGTCGTCGGCCACTACGGCTGCGGCGGCGTCAAGGCGGCGCTGCAGCGCGATCGTGCCGGCCTGGTCGACATCTGGCTGCGACATGTTCGCGACGTGCACGACAAGCACCTGGCGCTGGTGGACGAACTGCCGCCGGAGCGGCGGCACGACCGACTGTGCGAGCTCAATGTGCTGGAACAGGTTGCCAACGTCTGCCAGACCTTCGTCGTGCAGGATGCCTGGCAACGCGGCCAGCCTCTGACCGTGCACGGCTGGATCTATGGCCTGCACGACGGCCTGCTGCGCGATCTCGGGGTGACCGTACATCGTCCTGAAGACGTGCTGGCCAACTATGGTCTGGCACTCGAGGCACTGCCCAAGTGAGCGCGTCGTGAGCGGTCCGGCGCAGCCCGCGGCGGCGCCATCGGCGACCTATCTCCGGCTCGTCGCCACCGCCGTGCTCTGGGGTGCCACCTGGATCGCCGGCCGGGTCGCCGTCAGCGAGGCGGCACCGCTCGCCGTGGCGAGCTGGCGATTCCTGCTCGCCGCGCTGCTGCTCGGCGCCCTGGTCGTGCAGCGTGAAGGCTGGCCGCGCTGGTCACGCAGCGACTGGTTGACCCTGACGGCGCTCGGTGCCAGCGGCATCTTCCTCTACAACCTCTGCTTCCTTTACGGCCTGCAGCTGATCGAGGCCGGCAGGGGCGCACTGGTCGTGGCATTGACCCCGGTGCTGGTCGCCACCGGCGACTGGCTGTTCTTCGGCGCGCCGATGTCGCCGCTCCGGGCCGCGGGAATCATCGTCGCGATGTTCGGCTGCCTGCTGGTGGTCAGCAACGGTGACCTGCGGCTTCTCGTCAGCGGGCAGATCGGCAGCGGCGAATGGCTGATCATTGGCTGCAGCCTGCTGTGGGCGGTGTACACCTTCATTGGCCGCCGCGCCACCCGCTCGCTCTCCCCCATGGCGATGACCTTCGGCGCCAGCCTCACCGGCTGCGCGATGCTGACCACGGCCGCCCTCCTGCAGGGTACCCTGTTCAGCCTTGCGGACACGACCTGGCGCAGCTGGACCTCGATCGCCTTTCTCGGCATTTTCGGTGTCGCGCTGGCCTTCACCTGGTATGCCGCGGCCGTGCAGGAGATCGGTGCCACGCGCTCGGCCGCGTTCATCAATCTGGTCCCGGTCAGCGCCGTCCTGCTCGGCGCACTGCTGCTGCACGAGCGGCTCGGGATCGCCGTTCTCGCGGGCGGTTCGTTGGTGATCGCCGGTGTCCTGATGACCAATCACGCCGCCGCGCGGCTCGCGGCTGGCGCCCACAGCAAGGAGAAGACTGCATGATCTTGACCCAGGAACAGGAAATGATCCGCGACTCGCTGCGCGACTTCGCGCAGGAGCGGCTGGCGCCCTTCGCCGCCGAGTGGGACCGCCATCACACCTTTCCTGCCGAGGCGCTGCGCGAGTTGGGCGAGCTCGGCGCGCTCGGCATGGTCGTCCCCGAGGAGTGGGGTGGTGCCGGCATGGATTACATGTCGCTGGTTCTCGTCCTCGAGGAGATTGCAGCCGGCGACGGCGCGACGTCGACGATCGTCAGCGTGCAGAATTCGCTGGCCTGCGGCATCACGATGAAGTACGGCAGCGAAGAGCAGAAGGAGAACTGGCTGAAGCCCCTGGCGCGCGGCGAGATGCTCGGCTGCTTCTGTCTCACCGAGCCGCATACCGGCTCCGACGCCGCCGCCATCACCACCCGCGCCGACCGTGACGGCGACGATTTCATCCTCAACGGTGTCAAGCAGTTCATCACCACCGGCAAGTACGCGCAGGTGGCGATCGTCTTTGCGGTCACCGACCGGTCGGCAGGCAAGAAGGGCATCTCGTGCTTCCTGGTGCCGACCGAGACGCCGGGATACGTCGTCGCCCGCATCGAGGAGAAGATGGGCCAGCGTGCCTCCGACACGGCGCAGATCCTCTTCGAGAACTGCCGCATCCCGGCCTCGTGCCTGCTCGGCCGGGAAGGCGACGGCTACCGCATCGCGCTTTCGAACCTCGAGGCCGGACGCATCGGCATCGCCGCCCAGTCGGTCGGCATGGCGCGCGCGGCCTTCGAAGCGGCGGTGCAGTATGCGCGCGAGCGCGAAACCTTCGGCAAGCCGATCATCGAGCACCAGGCCGTCAGCTTCCGCCTCGCCGACATGGCGACGCAGATCGATGCCGCCCGGCTGCTCGTCTGGCGCGCTGCGACTTTCAAGGACGCCGGCAGGCCGTGCCTCAAGGAAGCGTCGATGGCCAAGATGTTCGCCTCCGAGATGGCCGAGCGCGTCTGCTCGGACGCGATCCAGATCCTCGGCGGCTATGGCTACGTCAGCGATTTTCCGGTCGAGCGAATCTATCGCGACGTGCGTGTTTGCCAAATCTACGAGGGTGCGAACGACATCCAGCGCCTGGTGATCGGCCGCGCCGTTGCCGGCGAATGAGATCGGCCGTTGCCAGCAGCCTTGCCGCACCGATGTCGCCGTGCGGGCAGCGCGGCGGAGCGGCCGCCTGATACCTGTCGAGGATTCATCATGTCGCAAGCGATCGACTTCTACTTCGACTTCTCCTCTCCCTACGGCTACCTGGCTTCGGAGAAGATCGACGATCTGGCCGCCCGCCATGGCCGCAAGGTGAAGTGGCGGCCGATCCTCCTCGGTGTCGTCTTCCGGCAGACCGGTGGCGCACCGCTGACCAGCATTCCGCTGAAGGGAGCGTACTCCCTGCATGACTTCGCGCGCTCGGCGCGCTTCCTCGATGTCCCCTACGAGCATCCGAAGCGCTTCCCGCTGA
Organism: Candidatus Accumulibacter adjunctus; assembly: GCA_000585015.1. Classification (GTDB taxonomy): domain Bacteria; phylum Pseudomonadota; class Gammaproteobacteria; order Burkholderiales; family Rhodocyclaceae; genus Accumulibacter; species Accumulibacter adjunctus. Next base: position 110,526 of record JFAX01000005.1, read on the forward strand.
GCACGCAGCACGCCGCGCGCGCCTACTACTGGTTGCACGATCAGGATTGTGCGGCGGCACGCATGTTTGCGCACGCGGTCTTCCGCAGCCTGTACACCGAGGGGCGCGACGTCTCGGACATGGCCGTGGTGCTCGACATCGCTGCCGGGCAGCAGGTCGAGCGGAGCGCACTGGCCGCTGCGCTGGCCGGCGAAGTGCTGAAGGATCGCCTGAAGGCCGAGTGCGAGGCGGCGATCGCCCGCGGCGTCTTTGGCTCGCCCTACATCGTCGTTGATGGCGAACCGTTCTTTGGCGCCGATCGCCTGCCGCAGATCGAGCGCTGGCTGGCCAGCGGAGGCTTCTGATGCCCGTCCTGAACACCCGGCTCGATGTTCGCAGTGCCGAGTTCCAGGCAAGCCGGGCGGCGATGGCAGCGATCGTCGCCGATCTGCGGGCGACCGTCGAGCGCGTCGCTCTCGGCGGTCCCGAGGCCGCACGGCAGAAGCACCTGGCGCGGGGCAAGCTGCTGCCGCGTGAGCGGGTCGATGCATTGATCGATCCCGGCTCCCCTTTCCTCGAATTGTCGCAACTCGCTGCCTATGGCATGTACGGCGACGCGCACCCCTTCGAGGTGCCGGCGGCATCGCTGATCACCGGCATCGGTCGCGTCAATGGCGTCGAATGCATGATCGTCGCCAACGACGCGACGGTGAAGGGGGGTACCTATTACCCGCTGACGGTCAAGAAGCACCTGCGGGCGCAGGAGATCGCCGGCGAGAACCGCCTGCCGTGCATCTACCTGGTCGATTCGGGTGGCGCCTTCCTGCCGATGCAGGATGAAGTCTTTCCCGACCGGGAGCATTTCGGCCGCATCTTCTACAACCAGGCTCGCCTCTCGGCGGCCGGCATCCCGCAGATCGCCGCCGTCCTCGGCTCGTGCACGGCGGGCGGCGCCTATGTGCCGGCGATGTGTGACGAGTCGATCATCGTCAAGGAACAGGGGACGATCTTCCTCGGCGGGCCGCCACTGGTCAAGGCGGCGACCGGTGAGGTGGTCAGCGCCGAGGATCTCGGTGGCGCCGACGTCCATACGCGCGTCTCCGGTGTCGCCGATCATCATGCGGAAAACGACGCGCACGCACTGGCCATTGCCCGTCGCATCGTCGGCCATCTCAACTGGCGCAAGCAGCCGGCGGTCAGCCTCGGCGAACCCTGCCCGCCGCTTCATCCGGCCGACGAGCTGTACGGCGTGATACCGACCGATTCGCGGAAGCCGTTCGACGTGCGCGAGATCATCGCCCGCATCGTCGATGGCTCCGATTTCGATGAGTTCAAGGCGCGCTACGGGACGACCATCGTCTGCGGCTCGGCCCGCCTGTGGGGCTATCCCCTGGGTATCGTCGCCAACAACGGCATCCTGTTCTCCGAGTCGTCGCTGAAGGCGGCGCACTTCGTCGAGCTGTGCGCGCAACGTGGCGTGCCGCTGCTGTTCCTGCAGAACATCACCGGCTTCATGGTCGGCCGCAAGTACGAGAACGGGGGCATCGCGCGCGACGGGGCGAAAATGGTCACCGCCGTCGCCTGCGCCAATGTGCCGAAGTTCACTGTGGTCATCGGTGGCTCCTTCGGTGCCGGCAACTACGGCATGTGCGGGCGTGCTTACTCGCCGCGGCTGCTTTGGATGTGGCCGAACGCCCGCATTTCGGTGATGGGCGGCGAACAGGCGGCGAACGTTCTGGCGACGGTACGGCGCGACGGTCTGGAGGCCGCCGGCAGGACCTGGAGCAGCGCAGACGAGGAGGCGTTCAAGGCGCCGATCCGCGAGCAGTACGAGCGGCAGGGCCACCCCTACTACGCCAGTGCCCGCCTCTGGGACGACGGCGTGATCGACCCCGCCGATACCCGGCGGGTACTCGGTCTCGGCCTGTCGGCGGCGTTGAACGGCAACCCCGAGCCGACCCGGTTCGGTATCTTCCGCATGTAGGGCCAGCCATGAGCGACTATCGATCGATCATCACGGAGGTCGACGGTGGCGTCGGCATCCTGACGCTGAATCGGGCGCAGCGTCACAACGCGTTCGACGAGGAACTGATCGCCGAGATCACTGCCGGCCTGCGAGAACTTGCCGCAGATTCACGGGTGCGTGTCGTCGTCCTCTCGTCGACCGGCAGGAGTTTCTGTGCCGGCGCCGATCTCAACTGGATGAAGCGGGCCGCTGGCTATACGCCCGAGGAAAACCTGCTCGATGCCAGTCGGCTCGCCGAGCTCCTGATGACGCTGAACGAGCTGCCGAAGCCGACGATCGCCCGCGTCCAGGGAGCGGCGTACGGTGGTGGCGTTGGCCTGATCGCCGCCTGCGATCTGGCGGTCGGTACTTACGACGCGATCTTCGCCCTCAGCGAGGTCAAGCTGGGCATCGTCCCGGCGGTGATCAGCCCGTACGTGCTGGCGGCGATCGGCGAGCGCCACAGCCGGCGCTACATGCTGACCGCCGAGCGTTTTTCCGCTGCCGAAGCCTACCGCATCGGCCTGCTGCACGAACTCGTTCCGGGCGACGAGGAACTCGATGAAGCGATCGGCGAGATCGTCGAGGCCCTGCTGGCCAACGGGCCGAATGCTCAGGCGGAATGCAAGGCGCTGATCCGCGTCGTCGCCGGGCAGCCGATCGATGCCGAGACCATCGCCGAGACGACACAGCGGATCACGCGGGTGCGCGCCAGCGATGAGGGGCGGGAAGGCCTCGCCGCCTTCCTCGAGAAGCGGCCACCCAACTGGCTTGCCGACTGAGGGGGGGGCGAATGTTCAGCAAGATTCTGATTGCCAACCGCGGCGAGATCGCCTGTCGGGTGATCCGCACGGCCCGTCGCATGGGCGTGCGAACGGTTGCCGTCTATTCCGAGGCCGACACCAACGCCCGCCATGTCCGCCTGGCCGACGAGGCCGTGGGCATCGGGCCGGCGGCGGCGCGCGAGTCCTACCTCGTCGGCGAGCGGATTCTCGAAGCGGCCGCACGCAGCGCCGCGCAGGCGATCCACCCGGGCTATGGCTTCCTGTCGGAGAACGACGCCTTCGCCGATGCCTGCGCCGCCACCGGCATCGTCTTCATCGGTCCGCCGGCGGCAGCCATCCGCGCCATGGGTTCGAAGTCGGCGGCGAAGAATCTGCTCGCCGCTGCCGGCGTACCCCTGACTCCGGGCTACCACGGCGACGAGCAGGATGCGGACTTCCTGCGGCAACAGGCGGAAGCGATCGGTTATCCGGTGCTGATCAAGGCCACCGCCGGCGGTGGTGGCAAGGGAATGAGACTGGTCGAACGGGGCGCCGATTTTGCCGGTGCACTCGCCTCCTGCCAGCGTGAGGCGAACGCGGCCTTCGGCAATGGGCGGGTACTGATCGAGAAGTATCTGCGCCATTCGCGACACATCGAGATCCAGGTCTTCGCCGACTCGCACGGCAATTGCGTTCATCTTTTCGAGCGCGACTGTTCGGTGCAGCGCCGGCACCAGAAGGTCGTCGAGGAGGCGCCTGCACCTGGCATGACTGCCGAGCGGCGGGCGGCGATGGGGCGGGCGGCAGTCGATGCGGCGCTGGCGGTCGGTTATGTCGGCGCCGGCACCGTCGAGTTCATCGCCAGCGATGCATTTCCCCGGGAAGGCAGCTTTTACTTCATGGAGATGAACA
>JFAX01000005.1:114196-133137 GCA_000585015.1 Candidatus Accumulibacter adjunctus
GTCGAGCACCCGGTGACCGAGATGATCACCGGCCAGGACCTCGTCGAGTGGCAGTTGCGCATCGCCAGCGGTGAGCGCCTGCCGCTGCGCCAGGATCAGCTCGACATTCGCGGCCATGCGCTCGAGGCGCGGATCTACGCCGAGAATCCCGAGCAGGAGTTCCTGCCGTCGACGGGTCGCCTGCTGCACCTCGCACGCCCGGCCGAGAGCCTCAACGTGCGCGTGGACACCGGAATCGAGCAGGGTGACGAGATCAGCCCGTTCTACGACCCGATGATCGCCAAGCTGATCGTCTGGGACGTCGACCGGCACGCGGCACTGGCACGCATGCGGCAGGCTCTGGCCGACTACCGCATCGTTGGCGTCAGCACCAACGTCGATTTCCTCTCGCGCCTGATCGCCTGCCCGGCGTTCGCCAATGCCGATCTCGATACCGGCCTCATCGAACGCAGCCGCAGTTTCCTCTTTCCTGCACGCAGCGAGCCGCCGAGCAGTGTCTTTTTCGTCGCTGCCGTAGCCGGCCTGCTGCGCGAGCATGCCGCCGCGCTGGCCAGGTCCGGCCGCTCCGGCGACCCATGGTCACCATGGAGCCTGCACGATGGCTGGCGACTCAATCTGCGCCCGCGACGCACGCTCAGCTACCGCTTCGCCGAGGCCCGTTACGAGGTGCTGGTCGCTTACGAAGGCGATGGCTGGCGGCTGACACTGGGCGGCGAGTCGGTCCTCGCCCGCGGCCGCTTCATCGACAGTGGGCAGTTTGCCGGTCAGCTGGCGGTCGAACTCGATGACCGCCGACTGATCGCCAGCGTCATCGCCGTCAACGAGAAGCAGGAACTGAAACGTCACGTCTTTCTCGACGGCACGAACTACGTCATCCTGCGCGACGATCCGCTGCATCTCGTCGAGGCCGGCGGCGCCCAGGGCGGTGGTCTGACGGCACCGATGCCGGGCAGGATCGTCGCCTTGCTGGCGGCGCCGGGGCAGCAGGTGGAGAAAGGCGCGCCGCTGTTGATCCTCGAAGCGATGAAGATGGAGCACACGATCACCGCGCCGATGAATGGCAGCGTGCGCGCTTTCTGTTACGCGGCGGGCGATCAGGTTGCCGACGGCGCGACACTCGTGGACTTCAGCGCGGAGGTCTGAGATGGCGCTCCCCGGACGTGTGAAAGTGGTCGAGGTCGGCCCGCGCGATGGCCTGCAGAACGAGGGGCAGACCGTTTCCGCCGCCGTCAAGGTCGGGCTGATCGAGCACCTCCTGGATGCCGGCCTGTCGGTCATCGAAGCCGGCTCTTTCGTCTCGCCGCAGTGGGTGCCGCAGATGGCGGACAGCGGCGAGGTCCTGCGGACCGTGCTGGGGCGCTCGCGAGGACGGCGAGGCGCCTCGTTTCCGGTCCTGACCCCGAATCTCCGGGGTTTCGATGCGGCGGTCGAAGCAGGCGCACGGGACGTCGCCATCTTTGCGGCAGCTTCCGAATCCTTCTCGCAGAGGAACATCAACTGCAGCGTCAGCGAGAGCCTGAAGCGTTTCGCTGCCGTCGTCGATTCCGCCAGCGCGCTCGAAATTCCCGTCCGTGGCTACGTTTCCTGCGCCATCGCCTGTCCGTACGAAGGCCGCATCGCGCCGCAGAAGGTGGCGGACGTGGCGCTGCGGCTGTTCGAGATGGGTTGCCACGAGATCTCGCTTGGCGATACGATTGGCATGGGCACGCCGGCGACGGTACAGCCGATGATCGAGGCCTGCGCTGCGGTGGTGCCGCTGGACAGGCTGGCGGGGCACTTCCACGATACCTTCGGGATGGCCATTGCCAACGTCTACGCCTCGCTCGAAGTCGGCATGGCGGTGTTCGACAGCTCGATCAGCGGCTTGGGCGGCTGTCCGTACGCAACCGGTGCCAGCGGCAACGTGGCGACGGAAGACGTGCTTTTCCTGCTGCAGGGACTGGGAATCGAATCGGGAATCGACATGGCCGCTTTGCTGCTCGCCAGTGAGTACATCTCGCAGCACCTTGCTCGCCAACCGGCATCGAAGGTGGCGCGGGCGCTTCTCGCCCGGAGCGGCGGGATTATGAGCACCGTCCTGGCGGCGCGCGGTGGCCGCTGATGCAGAGCGTTGCCTCGCCGTGCATCAATGTCTGCCGCATCGACGCTGGCAGCGGCTTCTGCCTCGGTTGCTTGCGCACGATCGATGAGATCAGCGTGTGGAGTCGTGCTTCGACGGCTGAGCGCTTGCGCATCCTCGTCGCCGTCGAGCGGCGACGTGCCGAGCACGACCCGCAGGGCTGCGCCGCCGGTGGCGAGTTCCGTGGCGATTGCGAGCGCTGATCATGGGCGAGGCGGCAGATGACTACCTTTGCGTCGGCATCTGCATGCCGGATCCCGATTCCGGCTACTGTCTGGGTTGCGGCCGGCCGCCGCTGCCGGTGTCTTCGGTCAGCCAGGGCATCGTCGTGCTCGAGGAGCGGCGCAGCGGACGGGTCCCGGACGAAGTGCCCGACAGCGACGGCCCGGCCAAGCGCTGATGCTTCCGGGCAGCCTGCTGGTCATCGAACGCGGCTGGCTGTCGTCAAACAGCATTCTCTTCCAGGAGGGTGAGGAAGCGAGCCTGATCGACAGCGGCTACGTCGCGCACGCGGCGCAGACCGTTGCCTTGGTCCGCAACGCCCTCGCCGGCCGCCGCCTCGGGCGCCTGCTCAACACGCACTCGCACTCCGATCACATCGGCGGCAACGCGGCGCTGGTTGACGCCTTCGGTTGCCAGGTCATCGTCCCTGCGGGAATCGATGCGACGATCGCCGAATGGGACGAGCAAGCCCTCCTCCTGTCGCCACTCGGCCAGTCGGCAGCGAGGTTTCGCCACGATGCGACGATCGCCGCCGGTGATGAGGTCGAACTTGGTGGCCTGTGCTGGCGGGCGGTCGCCGTGCCTGGTCACGACATGGACGCGCTCGCCTTCCACAACCTGGAGCAACGCCTGTTGATCTCCGGTGATGCGCTGTGGTGCAACGGCTTCGGCGTCGTCTTCTCGGAACTGCTGCGGCACCCCGAAGGCGCCGGCGGGCTGCGGGCTGCTCGCGAGACCCTCGACACACTCGCCCGCCTGCCGATCGATGTCGTGATACCGGGCCACGGCGCGCCTTTCGTCGAGGTTGGCGAAGCGTTCGAGCGCGCCTACCAGCGGCTGGCGGCCTTCGAAGCCGACGTCGAACTCCTCGCGCGGCACGCGCTCAAGGTCATGCTCGCATTTGCCCTGCTTGAAAGGCGGCAGCTGGCGCGTGCCGAACTACCCACCTTCCTGGCCCGCCTGAGCTTCTGCCAGAGCGTGAACGCGCGCTACCTGCAGCACAGCAATGAACGCCTGGCGCACTGGCTGGTCAGGGATCTCGTACGTTCCGGCGCGGTCCGGGAAAGCGACGGGATGCTCCTCGCCGTCTGAGCTTCGGGATCGGAGCGGACGCAGCTTTCTGCCTCGCTTGCCGCCACCGCTAGAGGGGCGGCCGCCGCATGCCACACCCGGCAGACAACGCGGCACACCTGTCCGATGGTGGGCTTTGCTCGCCCGATGCAGCCTGGGCGGCTCACGGCGACTTGCGCCGAGCGTGTCAGCGACTGGGCGCCTGCGCGAGTTTCTCCTCGATCCTGGCCAGTGGTACCGCGCCCGGGATGCGCTCGCCGTCGGCAAAGAAGATCGTCGGCGTCCCATTGATTGCCAGTTTGCGGCCCAGTTCAATGGTTTTCTTGACCGCCGTCGTATCGCAGTCACCCTTGCCGCCAGGCGCCTTGCCGTCGACCATCCAGTCGTTCCACGCTCTTGCCCTGTCCGCTGCACACCAGATTCGGTTCGACTTGTCGAGTGAGTCCGGCGAAAGAATCGGGTAGAGGAAAGTATAGATGGTGACGTTGTCGAGTTTCGTCAGATCCTTGGCGAGCTTCTTGCAATAGCCGCAATTGGGGTCTTCGAAGGTGGCAAAGACGCGCTTGCCGTCACCACGAACCTGCTTCACGGCAAGCGCCAGTGGCAATTCCGAGAACTTGATCGCGCTGAGCTTCTGCAGGCGCTCCTCGGTCACATTCTTCATGCTCTTGCCGTCGATCAGTGCGCCGGCGATGATCACCGACACCTTGTCGTCGGTGTAGAAGATCTGTCCGTCGGCATAGGCTTCGTAGAGGCCGAGATAAGGAGTCCTGGTGAGGCTGGTCAGGGGACGGCCGAGTTTGCTTTCGAGCGACTTCCGGACAGCGGCCTCGTCGGCCAGTGCGGGCAGGCTGAGGGTCGTGGCGAGCAGGAGTGGCACGAGTCTCATGGTGATCAATGGTCTGTCTCCAGGTGATGGTCAATCGTTCAAAAGGCACCGATGGCGTAGCGTACGAGCAGGTTCTTTAGGACCGGCAAGGCGTTGGTCAGGTTCATTCCCGTGTTGCGCAAGGTTCCGAGCCCCGGCAGTCCGCTGCGGAAGAGGTGGTGCAGGGCATGCGTCGTCGTCTGCATCAGCAAGGTCTCCTCCCGCCGCTGCCGCTGGTAGCGACGCAGGAAGCGCAGTTGGCCGACGTCCTGCCATTCCGGCACGGTGGCCAGCACGCTGGCCAGGGCTCGTGCGTCCTGAAAGCCGAGGTTGATGCCGTGGCCGGACAACGGATGAATGCCGTGCGCCGCGTCGCCAATGAGAGCGACGCGTGCCGCGACGATCTGCGGAACCTGCAGCAGACGCAAGGGAAAGGCTGCCGCCGCTGTCAGCAGCCGCAACTCGCCGAGCGCGCAGTCGCCGGCTGCGGCAACCCGGGTGGCCAGCGCCTCGGCTGGCAGGTGGAGCAACTGGCGCGCGAGTTCTTCCGGCGCAGACCAGACGATCGAGATGCGATCGCCAGCCAGCGGCAGCCAGGCGAGGACCCCGTCGTGCCGGAACCACTGCCGCGCCACGCCGCGGTGCGGGGTCTGGCAGTCGAAATTGGCAACCAGACCCAGCTCGCCGTAAGGCGTATCGATGGCCCGCAAAGCGAGTTTCTCGCGCACCCACGAGTCGCGTCCGTCGGCGGCGACGAGCAGCCGGGCGGTGATGTGGTGATCGTCGCCAATGGTGAGGGCGGCGGCGCGGTCATCGATCGCGATGGCAGTCGGCTCCGCCGGGCACAACAGGCTCAGGTTGCCCTGCCGCTTGGCGTTCTCCCAGAGCTCGCAGGCCATCAACGAGGACTCGACGATCCAGCCCAGCTCGTCGATGCCGCTTTCGTAAGCCGAGAAGTCCAGTTGCGCACCCCGGTCGCCATGAATCTTCATCGCGGAAATCGCCGTCAGGCGGTCGCCGGGCAGGTGTTTCCAGATGCCGATCTCCTGCAGGAAGCGGCTGTTTGCTGGCGAGATCGCGTAGACGCGTGCGTCCCAACCCTGGGCTGGTCGTGGCGGATGTTGCTCGACCAGCGCCAGCCGCAGGCGGCTGTCGCGCAGCGCACAGGCCAGCGAAAGGCCTGCCAGGCCACCACCTACGATGAGGACGTCGAAGTCACTGACTGACATGGATCTGATCCGGAAAGCGCGAAGGCCTGGACGACGTTGCACCATCGCGAAACACAGCGACCGGCCAGGATGATGGACAATATGCTGATGACACACGCAGCCCGGCTGCCCGTTCCCGCCTACCTTCCGGCAATCGTCCGCGCCGAGTTCGACTCGGCGCTCGACGCCCTGCTGGCGTTGACCGTGCCGCGAGACGAAGCCATGGACCTGCTGCTCGCGTCCTGGCTGTCAGCCGAGCCGGATTGCTTGCTGACGACCATCGACGGCGGCCGCGCCGTCGTCGTGCTGCGCGCCGCGAGCGGACGCTGGGCGGCATGCACCACCTTTCTCAACCATTCCTGCGACAGTCATGCAGACGCCGAGCGTCGCTTGCGTCGCTTGCTGCGAGGGCAGCAGCGCGGCCATGTCGCCTGCCTGCCGGCCACCGTGGTCAGGCTCGCCAGCGCGACGATGATCGCCGTCGGCTGAACGGTGCGGCGGGCACCAGCCAACCGCGACCGCGCCGCTGAAGCACAACAGGCCGTCGTACGCTCGACACTCGATCGCGCAACCGGCAGAGGCGACGGTGACGCTCGCCTGTCAGCAGGAACTAGCTCGGGCTGCCCTTCAGGCACTCGCTCATGAACTTCTTGCGTTCGTCGCCCTTGAGTTGCTTGCTGCCGGCTTCGGCGTTGCAGTGCTTCATCTTGTCCTGTTGCGTTGCCGGCGCCGGCTTGGCACCCAGACAGGTGCTCATGAAGCCCTTCCGCTCGTCACCCTTGAGGCCCTTCTCGCCAGCCTCGGCATTGCACGCTTTCATTTTCTCCTGCTGCGCCTTCTGTGCTGGCGAGGCTTCCTTCTTCTCTTCGACAGCGATCGCGCTGCCGGCGGCTATGGCGAGTACGACAAGGGCGATGACGGTTTTCACGGCATTTCTCCTCGGGTTGATGGGGAGTCCCGATTAGGCCATTGCTAGAGTTCGCCGTCAAGCAGCGCCTGTTGCTGCCGGTTGATGAAATCACTCATGCTGTCGATGCCGCGCAGCTGCAGAATGCTGTTGCGCACCGCAGCCTCGAGCAGGACGGCGATGTTCCGTCCGGCGGCGACCGGAATCACCACCTTGCGTATCGCGACACCCAGGATGTCCTGCGTCTGCGCGTCGAGTGGCAGGCGAGGGCCGTCCGAGCGGCTGGTCGGCCTCTGCAGGTGCACGATCAGCTTGAGTTTCATTCTGCGCCGTGAGGCGGTCTCGCCGAAAATGGTGCGAATGTTGAGCAGCCCGAGCCCGCGCACTTCGAGATAGTCACGCAACATGCTCGGGCATCGCCCTTCAATCGTCGTCGGGGCGATGCATGCGAGTTCGACGACATCGTCGGCAACCAGACCATGGCCGCGTGTGATCAGTTCGAGCGCAAGTTCGCTCTTGCCGACGCCTGAGTCACCGGTGATCAGCACGCCCATGCCGAACACGTCCATCAGCACGCCATGCACCGAAGTCGACCCCGCCAACCGGCGCGAAAGATAGATGCGCAACAGGTCGATCACCGCCGAACAGGGCTTCGGACTGACGAACAAGGGCGTCGAAGTCGACTGGCAGGCATCATGGATCGCTGGCAGCACCTCGACATCGTCGGCGACGATCAGCGCCGGTGGCCGCGCAGCCATCAGTTCCCGCACCTGGTTGCGCAGACGTTCGGCACTGACGCGATTGCCCCATGCGTTCTCGGCGCGGCCGATGACCTGCAGGCGCTCCGGGTGGATCAGGTTCAGGTGGCCAACGACCTCGGCGCCGAAATAGCCTTGATCCCTGAGTTCGATCTGTCGGTCCACACCGACGGCGACTACCCAGGTCAGTCTCAGTTTCTCGCGATGATCCTCATACAGCTGGATCACGCTGAACTGACGCTGGCCGGTCATGGCCCGGCGGCGAAGATCTGTCGGATGGCCTGGGCATCGGGAGCCTTGCTCAGCGCCTCGCGACAGCTGCGATCCGAGAAATGTTGTGCCAGCTCGGACAGTATCTGCAAGTGCTGCTCGGTGGCCACCTCGGGCACCAGCAGGATGAACAGCAGCGCCACCGGTTTGCCATCGGGAGAGTCGAAGGGGACCGGAGCTGCCAACCGAAGGAAGGCACCCGTGGCATCCTTCAGCCCCTTGATTCGCCCGTGCGGGATGGCAACACCCTGACCAAGCCCGGTCGATCCGAGCTTCTCGCGTGCGAAGAGGCTGTCGAATACGGTGCTGCGGGCAATGCCGAGATAGTTCTCGAACAGCAGCCCGACGTGTTCGAAAACGCGCTTCTTGCTGCTGACGTCGAGATCGAGAATGATGTTCTCGAGGGGAAGTAGCTGGGTGATATGGCTCATGCGACAAGACCTGAAAGAAGAACGGGGGCCAACGCGAAAGGATGCAGCCGGACGGTCCGCCTGGCGATCGTCCGGCTGGCCGGGCGTTGAAGGTTACTCGGCAGCAATGTGATCGGTGATCTTGTTGCCGCGATGGTGGTCCTGCAGTTTCTGCTTGTACTTCTGCACCTGACGTTCGAGCTTGTCCACCAGGCCATCGACTGCGGCGTAGAGGTCTTCGTCGACCGATTCGACATAGACATCCTTGCCTGCCAGGTGAACAGTCACCTCTGCCTTCTGCTTCAGCTTGTCCACCGACAGAATCACGCTGACGTCGATCACGTTGTCGAAGTGGCGGGTGATTCGTTCGAGCTTGCCGGTGACGTAGTCGTGCAGCGCCGGGGTGACCTCGAGGTGGTGTCCACTGACTTGCAGGTTCATGGTGTGGCTCCTTCTTCTAGATTGACTTGCGTAAACTGACCGGCGGGATATTGAGCGACTCACGGTATTTTGCGATTGTTCGCCGTGCGACAACAATCCCCTGCTGGCCAAGAACCTCGGATATCTGGCCATCCGAGAGAGGCTTCGTCGGTTCCTCCGTGGCAATCATCTGCTTGATGAGGGCACGGATCGCCGTTGCCGAGCAGGCTCCGCCGGTTTCGGTGCCGACGTGACTGCCAAAGAAGTACTTCAACTCGAAAATTCCGCGTGGCGTTGCCATGTACTTCTGCGTGGTCACGCGCGAAATCGTCGACTCATGCAGTCCCACCGTTTCAGCGATCTCGCGCAGGACCAGCGGCCGCATGGCGACTTCGCCATGTTCGAGGAACTGGCGCTGCCTGTCGACGATAGCCTGCGCCACGCGCTGGATCGTGTCAAACCTTTGCTGGACGTTCCTGATCAGCCAGCGTGCTTCCTGCAGCTGGACGGACAGGCCTGAACCGCGCTGGCGGGATAGAATCTGGGCGTACAGGCTGTTGATCCGCAGCCGCGGAAAGGCTTCGGCATTGACGCTTGCCGTCCACTGGCCCCGGAGCTTGCGCACGACCACGTCGGGTACGATGTAGCGGGTTTCCGTGCTGGCATAGGCAGCGCCGGGGCGCGGGTTGAGGCTGCAGATCAGCAGGTGGGCCGCACGCAACGCCTCGTCATCGGCGCCCGTCTGTTTCTTCAGCCGTGCGAAGTCATGGCTGGCCAGCAGCTCGAGGTGTTGCAGGACGATCTCCTGCGCCAGGCTACTGGTCATCGTCGGCGGCGCGGCAGCAAGTTGCAGAGTCAGGCACTCCTGGGCGCTGCGTGCGCCGACACCGGTCGGGTCGAGGTTCTGCAGGTACCGCAGCGCGATCTGCAGCTCGTCGAGCCCGACGTCGAGATCCTCAGGCATGGCCAGCGCGATTTCCTCGAGTGGCTGCGACAGGTAGCCATCGTCATCGAGGATGTCGATCAGATAGCTGACCAGAATGCGGTCCCGTGCGGAAATGGATGTCAGAGCAAGTTGCCAGAGGAGATGGTCGCGCAGCGAGACGGCAGCGGCCTGCACGTCCTGATAATCCGTGTCATCGTCCTCGTCGCCATCAAAGGAAGCCGCCGCGCCGGTGCTGCCGAAGTGGTCGTCCGCCCAGTCGTCCGCGTCGCTGCCGGTCGAGGCTGGCGACGGTTCCGCGCCTGCTTCGCCGTTTTGGAACTCGGCGTCGGGGTGGTCAGCCGGCAACGCTGCCGGCTGCGGGTAATCCTCCGCCCGCTCGAGCAGCGGGTTTTCCTGCAGGAACTTCTCCAGCTCATGTTCCAGTTCGACCGTCGATAGCTGCAGCAGCCGTATCGACTGTTGCAGCTGTGGGGTCAGCGCAAGATGCTGCGTAAGCTTGAGCGTGAGGGATGGTTTCATGTACGGAACCGGGTGGGCCACCGTGTCGCCATGGCAGACTGCCCGTCTGGTTCTCGGATCATCGCCGAAGGGCTGTCGCGATTACAGGCGGAAGTTCTCGCCCAGATACACCTTGCGGACGTTTTCATTATAAATGATTTCGTCCGGACGACCGGCGGCGAGGACACGCCCCTCGTTGATGATGTAGGCGTGGTCACAGATCCCCAGCGTCTCGCGCACGTTGTGGTCGGTGATCAGAACGCCGATCCCCCGCTCCTTCAGGAAGCGGATGATGCGCTGAATGTCCAGGACGGCGATCGGGTCGACGCCGGCGAATGGTTCGTCGAGGAGGATGAAGCGCGGCTCGGTGGCCAAGGCGCGGGCGATCTCGACCCGTCTTCGCTCACCGCCGGAGAGCGACGTGGCCGGGTTCGCACGCAGATGACTGATGTGCAGTTCTTCGAGGAGGAGTTCGCTGCGCTCCTCGACCTGCACGGGCGACCACTGTTGCAGTTCGAGGACGGCCCGGATGTTTTCGCTGACCGTCAGCTTGCGGAAGACGGACGCTTCCTGTGGCAGGTACGACACACCGAGTCTGGCCCGCTTGTGGATCGGCAGGTGCGTCAGTTCGACGTCATCGAGACGGACCACGCCGCCATCGCAGGCAACGAGACCAACCACCATGTAGAAGCAGGTGGTCTTCCCTGCGCCATTCGGGCCGAGAAGACCGACGACCTCGCCGCTGGCGACCTCGAACGAAACGTCATGGACGACCGTGCGCGCCTTGTAGCGCTTGTTCAGCATGTTTGCGAACAGGGTGCTCTGCATTGTGGAAGTTTTCACTCGTCGTCAGGAGCGGCACGCAGGACCCGCCGAATGGTCTCGGCAGAGAATCCGCGGTTGGCCAGGAAGCGCATCTGCCGTGCATGCGCGGTGTCTCCGGCGGCCGCCGGCTGCTGCCCGAAGCGCCGCAGCCAGACGCGCCGGGCTCGTGACAGCTCGTCTTCCGTAACGGCCAGGGCCGCACTGACCAACTCGTCGGCTACGCCCTTGGCCCGCAGCTCATGCGCCAGGCGGGCATCGCCGAAACGTTCGGCGCGCGCCCTGATGCGGCTGCTGGCGTAACGGTGGTCGGACAGCAGGTCACTGCCGCTCAGCTCATCGAGCATTGCCGACAGCTCCTGTGGATCCTCTGCCTGGGCAGCCAGCTTGACCAGCAGCTCGTGGCAAGTGTGTTCGCGACGCGCCAGGAGGCGCAGGGCCCGGTCGCGCAGCGCGTCCGGCATCGATCGGCCCTCAGGCGGTCGCGACACCGGTTCCCGGCAACGGGACCTTCACCGCAGCGCGGATCCGGTTCTCGATCTCCAGCGCCACATCCGGCTTGCCCTTCAGGTATTCGCGTGCGTTGTCCTTGCCCTGGCCGATCTTCTCGCCGTTGTACGAATACCAGGAGCCGGACTTGTCGACCAGCTTGTGCAGGACCCCGAGCTCGATGATCTCGCCTTCACGCGAAGTCCCCTCACCATAGAGGATATCGAAAATGGCTTCGCGGAACGGCGGGGCGACCTTGTTCTTGACCACCTTGACCCGGGTCTCGTTGCCGATCACCTCGTCCCCTTTCTTGATGCTGCCGATGCGCCGGATGTCGAGGCGGACCGAAGCGTAGAACTTGAGTGCGTTGCCGCCCGTGGTCGTCTCCGGGCTGCCGAACATGACCCCGATCTTCATGCGGATCTGGTTGATGAAGATCACCAGTGTGTTCGTGCGGTTGATGTTGGCCGTCA
Organism: Candidatus Accumulibacter adjunctus; assembly: GCA_000585015.1. Taxonomy (GTDB): domain Bacteria; phylum Pseudomonadota; class Gammaproteobacteria; order Burkholderiales; family Rhodocyclaceae; genus Accumulibacter; species Accumulibacter adjunctus. The sequence goes on from JFAX01000005.1 coordinate 125,678, forward strand.
ACTTGCGCAGCGCCTGGCTCATCAGCCGTGCCTGCAGGCCGGGCAGCGAGTCGCCCATGTCGCCCTCGATCTCGGCCTTGGGGACCAGGGCAGCGACCGAGTCGATCACCACGACGTCCACGCTTGCCGAGCGCACCAGCATGTCGGCAATCTCGAGTGCCTGTTCGCCCGTGTCGGGCTGCGATATCAGCAACTCGTCGAGCTTGACGCCGAGCTTCTGCGCATAGCCCGGATCCAGTGCGTGCTCGGCATCGATGAAGGCCGCCGTGCCGCCGATCTTCTGCATCTCCGCGATCACCTGCAACGTCAGCGTCGTCTTGCCCGATGATTCCGGACCATAGATCTCGACCACGCGGCCACGCGGCAGGCCGCCGATGCCGAGGGCGATGTCCAATCCCAAGGAGCCGGTCGAGACGACTGGGATGTCGTTGACCACGCTCCCTTCCCCCATGCGCATGATCGAACCCTTGCCAAACTGCTTCTCGATCTGCGCCAGCGCCACAGCCAGAGCCTTCGACCTGTTGTCGTCCATTGTCGCCCGTCCTTGTTCTTGCTTGATCGGAATTATCCCACGTTCGACGACGCTGCAGAGACCGCCGCCAATATCTTCACTATACTGTATTCAAATACAGTACGGAAGCGGGTCGGGTGGATTGCCGTCGGTGCCGGCGCGTGCGTCCGGCTTGTCAGCGCGCCGGCCGTGGATGCTCCTGCTGAATATCCGTCAGAACCAGCAGCTCGCGTACGGCGGTGAGTTCAAAGCCTCTGCGTTCACCTTTCCGGTTGTCGCGCAAGAGCTTGTCCAGGTAGGCGGGGCAGCCCGGCGTGTCCCAGAGACGCAGCAGTTCGCGCCTGATGTGCGTCATCCTGTCTATGGTCGGCAGGCGTGTCAGGATCTGCTCGATCGGCATCCGTGCCAACTCACGGGCTGTCACGATCGGTGCGTTGAGTTGTTCGGCTGTCTGCCAGGCTGGTGCGGCGACGTTGAAAAGGCTCGTCAGCTTCAGGGCCAGCGACTCGAACGCGGTTTGCTCGTTGCCTTGGCGATAGACCTCGAGCAGCTTCAGCCACGGCGTCACGGCCGCCATCGGCTGCTGGGCGATGAATTCCTCGAGGGCGTGCTGAGCGCCCTTGGTGCGACCGAAGGAGAGCATGATCTCGGCAAGTTCGAGGACGGCCGTCGCTTCGTCGTCGCTCTCGCGCAGCGACGAAGCAGTCGGCACATGGCCGTCGTCGTCGGCCCGCTGGCTTTCGGCAGCAATGGCCGTTGCGCCACCCCGGTGTCTCTCGCTGCCATCATCGGCGATCTGCAGCTCCCAGCGCGACTCGTCTGCCGATGTGTCCGGCGGTTGCTCGGCGTTTGCCGACGCCGCGGTCGATGGTGGCGCCAGCGAACGGCGGCGCAGGAACCAGGCGAGAGCGGCGATCAACCCCAGCAGCAGGCTCCCCTCGAACCACCAGTCGGTTTCGCGCGCGGCCGCAGCGGGCGGGCCGGGAGACCTGACCGGCGACGCCTCGCGCGTCGCTCGCGACGGCGCGTCACTGTTGGCCGCGCTCGTCGCTGTCGCTGCGACGGCGGCTGGCACCGGCAGCGGCTGCGTCGCACTCTTCCGGTGCAGAGCCTCGAGGGTGCTTTCGAGCTGCCGTATCTGTTGCGCGATCGCCAACTGCTGCGCTGCCTGCGTATGCAGGGCAGACAGCAGCTGGTACTCGATGCGCAACATGGCACGCTGGCTTTCGCTGCTCTTCCCGAGCAGTTCGGTCGACAGGCGGGTGCTCAGCCGCAAGGGATGCTCGTCGCCCGGAAGGGCTTTGACGACCTCGTCCTCGCCCGAAAGCAGGAGGCGGTCACCGGCCCTGGCGGCGGCGGTCGTGCGGCGAGAAGGCTCGCGCGGCGGCGCTGGTGCCTGCGCAGTTCCCGTCCCAGCCGCTCCCGCCAAGCGCCCGGGCGAGCCGTCGGCGGCGGCAGGTGTCGCCAGCGGCACCGCGGCCAGAGAGGACGCGGGCGACTGCCGATCGCGGCTCTGTGGCCGCGCGAGGTTCGCCGGCTGCGCGCGGCGATGCGCAGGGTCGATCAGCAGGACGTAGTTGCGGCCAGTTTCGGCGCCACAACCAACCCGCACGTTGACCTGCAACAGCGGCTCATTGATCGTCTGCTCGGAGGAGATGCGCAGGTGCCGACGGCCAGCGCTCTCCTCGACTGTCAGGCGGGCATTGCGCAGGGTCGGCAGATCGCCCTCGCCCGTCGGCGCCAGGCGGAAGCACTCTGCCTGCATCCTTTTTCCATCGCCGGTACCGCTTGCCATCTCGACCACCGCCTCGAAGCGCGAGCCGAGCGTCGAGAGCACGGTCATCTTGCCCAGGGTGGCGCCCTGCGCGGTCCCTGTAGACCAGACGAGCAGCGGCGGAAGGATGGCCGCCATCACGGCAGCACGAAAATGGGTGATTCCGGGGAGCATCGGGGACAGGTCGAGCGCGTTTAAGCGCTTCATTTTATTACATGGCCGAGGGCTTTGCCGAGAATCTGTCGCGCCCGCAACGACGATGGGGCGGAGCGTCGCCGTGGCGCAGGGCAAGGCGCGGCAGCCGCGATCGGCTTCGTTGCCCTGTCGAACCGTCCGCTTGCCAGTCAGCCGATCTGTCGCCCGTCAGATCGTGCGCTTCCTCGTCCTCTGGCATGCGGCGCATCCTGGCATCCCTGCAACCGTCGTTGCTCCATCTCTCAGGCGCAGCGGTGGCCAACCCGCGGCAGGAGTTCGCGCAGGGCGTGTTCGACCGACTGCGCACGCACTGCCCGGCGATCACCCGGAAAATGACGGGTAACGGTAGATACCTGTCCGTCGACGGCCCGAGCCCAGGCGAAGCAGACGGTGCCGACTGGCTTCGCGGCCGTTCCGCCGGTGGGTCCCGCGATGCCGGTGATCGCGACTGCCCAGTCAGCCGGGCTGCGCGCCAGGGCACCGAGTGCCATGGCAGCGGCGGTTGCCTCGCTGACCGCGCCGTGGCTGGCGAGCGTGCCGGCGTCGACGCCGAGCAAGTCGGTTTTCGCCTCATTCGAGTAACTGATGAAACCGCGGTCGAACCAGCGCGAGCTGCCAGAGACCGCGGTGATGCACTGGCTGAGCCAGCCGCCGGTACACGATTCAGCTGTCGTCAGGCGTTCGCCAGCCAGCAGCAGCAGGCCTCCGACCTCGTCCGCCAGCCTTTCCAGCGCCACTTGGTCGGGCTCGTTCATGGCAGCAGGAAGCGCAGGATCGCCAGGACCAGCAGCGTGTAGCCCGCGGCCACCAAGTCGTCACACATCACACCGAAGCCGTTCTTGACACGCTCGTCAAAATAACGCGCCGGTTGTGGTTTGACGATGTCGAAGAAGCGAAAGAGGCAGAAGGCGGCCGTCTGCCACAGCCAGTGTCCCGGACAGAACAGCAGCACCAGCCAGAAGGGGACGATCTCGTCCCAGACGATACTGCCGTGGTCGACGGCGCCCAGATCGACGCCCGTCCGGTGCACGGCCAGCGCGCCAGCGAGGAAAGCGAAGGCGAGGAAGAACAGCATCTGCTGTTCGTTCATCGACTGGCCGAGGAGTGGGTAGGAAAGCCAGGCGAACAATGTGCCGGCGGTTCCCGGCGCGCGCGGCGACAGGCCACTGCCGAAGCCGCAGGCCACCAGATGCGCAGGATGTGCGAACAGGAAGCGGATCGAGGGCGGGCTAGGCAAAGTGATCGAATCCCCTGTCGTCGAAGTGCACCCTCCGTCCGCTTGCGTCCACTACCCTGATCTCGCCCACCGGCGCCGGCAGAATGCGGCCGCAGCGACACAGTGGCAACTGCAGTTCGCCAGCCAGCGCAACGAGGTCGTCGCGCCTGCTCACGGCGGCCGTGAACAGCAGTTCGTAGTCGTCACCACCCGCCAGTTGGCAGCGGCGGGCCAGGAGCGGCTCGACGCCGGTTGGCAACGGCGGCAGGAGATCCAGAGAGATCTCGGCACCCGCTCGCGATTGCTCGACGACATGGCCCAGGTCGGCGAGCAGGCCGTCCGAGACGTCGATCGCAGCGTGTGCCAGGTCGCGCAGGCGAATGCCGAGTTCGACACGCGGTAGTGGCCGCTGCAACGCGGCAAGGCAGGTGCCGCGCAGGGCCTCGCCGAGGTGGACCCGTTCCTGCAGGTGAGCGAGTCCGAGTGCCGCCAGCCCGGTCGGGCCCGAGAGCCAGATATCGTCGCCCGGCAAGGCGCGGTCACGCCGCAGCGCCGTGTCTGCCGGAACTTCGCCAATTGCCGTCAGACACAGGTTGCGCGGACCTCGTGTCATGTCGCCGCCGACCACGTCGACGGCATGGCTGCCGGCGCAGGCGAACAGTCCCGCAGCGAACTGCGCGATCCATGGCTCGTCAGCCGCAGGGAAACTGCCGGCGAGGAGAACCCAGCGCGGACGCGCGCCCATGGCCGCCAGATCCGACAGGCTGACTGCCAGCGTCTTCCAGCCGAGCGCGCAGGGGTCGGTGTCCGGCAAGAAATGCGTGCCTTCGACCAGCATGTCGGTGGTCACGGCCAGAACGCTGCCCGCGGCCGGCACGAGCAGTGCGCAATCGTCACCGGGTCCGAGCAATGCCGCGGGCGTCGGCCGGGCGAAATGGCGCCGGATGAGTTCGAACTCGTTCGCCATCGTGATCGCGGGTCGCGCCTATGCCGCGTCAGCGGAGCGGCGACTCATCGGCGCCCGCTCGCCGCTGCCCGGCCGGCGGCAACCTCGGCCGGGCGCAGGCGGATGGCCAGCTTGTCGAGTACGCCGTTGACGTACTTGTGACCGTCGGTCCCGCCGAAGCTCTTCGCCAGCTCGATCGATTCGTTGATCACGACGCGGTATGGTGTCTGCGGATGGTTCTTCAGCTCGAAGGCGCCGGCAAGAAGCACGCAGCCCTCGACCGGCGACAGCTCGCCGAAGGGGCGGTCGAGGCAGGTCTGCAACTGTTCCTGCAGCGCCTCGCGCTGCGTGATGACACCGCGCAGCAGGCCGGTGAAGAACTCGCCGTCGGCCTTGTCGAAGCCTTCGCTGTCACGCAGGTTGGCCTCGATCGCCGCCTCGTCGCTGCCGCTGACCTGCCACTGATAGAGTCCCTGCAGAACGAACTCGCGCGCGCGCCGCCTGGGGGTTGGCGGCCTGGTCTTGCGACCTGTCGCCGGCGATGGCGTTGCCGTCATCGCCTGTCCTCCCGGACCAGGCGCAGCAGGTTCGCCATTTCGACGGCCGCGCGAGCGCAGTCGATGCCCTTCTGGTGCATTCGGGCGAGCGCCTGATCGTCATCCTCGCAGGTCAGAACACCGTTTGCGATCGGTACCTCGCTGGCCAGCTGCAGTTCCATCAGTGCTCGACAGGAGTCGTTGGCGACGATCTCGAAGTGGTAGGTCTCGCCGCGGATCACCGCGCCCAGTGCGATCAGGGCATCGTAGCGAGCGGTTCGCGCCATCGTCTGCAGGGCGAGCGGGATTTCCAGCGCGCCGGGAACGGTGGCGACGGTGATCGCGTCCTCGGCAACGCCGAGACGCGTCAGTTCGCTGGTGCAGGCGCTGAGCAAGCCTTCACCAATGTCCTGGTTGAAGCGGCTCATCACCACGGCGACCGTGAGGCCGACACCGTCGAGCGCGGGCTCGTATTCGCGAATGCCGCTGCCGCTGGTGAGGGGACGAATGCTGGGCGGACGTTTCGGGTTGGCCATCAGAGCCCCTCGAGATCGTGTTGTGTGGCCACGTGTCCGGTGATTTCGAGGCCGAAACCCGTCATGCTGGGCATGCGGCGCGGCCGCGAGAGCAGTTTCATCCTGCCCACCCCCAGGTCGCGCAGGATCTGTGCGCCTATGCCGTAGATTCGCGGATCCCAGCGTGTCGCGGGTTTGCGGGCGGAAGCCGGCTCGCGCAGGATCGACAGCAGATCCTGGCCGCTCTCGGGGCGATGCAGGAGGACGATCACACCCGCGTCGACGCGCGCCAGCGCTGCCTGCGCAACGCTCAGGGGAAAGCTGTGTCGGCCCCCCCCGGGGTCGAGGAAATCGACCACCGACAGCGGTTCGTGCACCCGCACCAGGGTCTCCCTGTCCGGATGAATCTCACCCTTGGTCAGCACCAGGTGCACCTCGTCCGAAGTGCAGTCGGTATAGGCGTGCAGGGTGAACTCGCCATGCGCCGACTGCACGGTCTTCGACAACGCCCGCTCGACCAGCGTCTCGTGCCGGCTGCGGTAGTGGATCAGGTCGGCGATGGTGCCGATCTTCAGGCCGTGCTCACGGGCAAAACCGACCAGGTCAGCGAACCTCGCCATGCTGCCGTCTTCCTTGAGGATCTCGCAGATCACTGCCGCCGGCTCGAGGCCGGCCAGTTGCGCCAGATCACAGCCCGCCTCGGTATGGCCGGCCCGCACCAGCACGCCGCCGGTCTTCGCCATGATGGGGAAAACGTGACCGGGTTGGACGATGTCTTCCGGACGCGCATTTCTCGCCACCGCCGCCTGGATGGTCAGCGCGCGGTCCTGCGCCGAGATGCCGGTGGTCACGCCGGTCGCTGCTTCGATCGAGACCGTGAAGGCCGTGCTGTACGGGCTCTTGTTCTCGCGCGTCATCTGCGTCAACCCGAGTTGACGGCAGCGTGCCTCGGTGAGGGTCAGGCAGATCAGTCCGCGGCCAAAGCGGGCCATGAAGTTGATCGCCTCCGGCGTGACGTGTTCCGCGGCCAGGATCAGATCACCTTCGTTCTCGCGATCTTCCTCGTCGACCAGGACAACCATGCGCCCGCCGCGCATTTCGACGATAACCTCCTCGATCGGCGACACATCCGCCGAACAGCCTTGTGGTGCCATCAGTACCTCCTTGACTTCGAATCGGCAACACCGGCGCCACGAGCAGGTGCCGGCAGCGGCTTTCCCGGGACGGGACCATGTACGCACCGCGCCGGAAGCCTGGTCAATCATCTTCGAGGACGCGATTCTCTCAGTTTCCCGGGGCGACCGCCATGCTGCCGTCAGCAGGCGAGGGGCAGGGGGTCGCCGGCGGAAATGGATGACCTTCTTCACGCCCACCGCGCAAGATGGCGGTCATTCGTTTTATCATGCGGATACTGCAGGCGGGCCGATCTGTCAGCGCCGGCGAGGGCGACTGCCGAAGGGCTCCGGATTCTGACGCCGATGGTCGATGCGGAGGGGTATGCGATGTCAATGAACGGGGGTTGGTTGTTGGTCCTGGGCGGCTTGGTCGTTGCTTTCGTCATCTGGCGGCTGGTGGTTGCCGCACGCTCCGGCAGGAGACCATCGGCGACAGGGGAAGGTGCCGAAGGACTCACGGTGGAGGAAGCGGCCCGCCGCGAAGCCGAACGGCTGGCTGCCGAGGAAGCCGCCCGCCGCGAGGCCGAGCGCCTCGCCGCCGAGGAAGCCGCCCGCCGTGAAGCCGAACGCCTCGCCGCCGAGGAAGCCGCCC
>JFAX01000005.1:133680-140277 GCA_000585015.1 Candidatus Accumulibacter adjunctus
AGGAAGCCGCCCGCCGTGAAGCCGAGCGCCTCGCCGCCGAGGAAGCCGCCCGCCGTGAAGCCGAACGCCTCGCCGCCGAGGAAGCCGCCCGCCGTGAAGCCGAGCGCCTCGCCGCCGAGGAAGCCGCCCGCCGCGAGGCTGAGCGCCTCGCCGCCGAGGAGGCCGCCCGCCGTGAAGCGGACCGGCGGGCAGTGGAGGAGGCGCTTCGTCGGGAGGAGGAAGAACGATTGGCGGTCGAGGCGGCCATCGAGCGTGAGACAGCGCGCCAGGCAGCCGAGGAGGCAAAGCGGCTTGAGCTGGCGGCCGCTGCTGCGGCCTTGGCGCCAACGGTCAGGACGGCCGAGCAGACGGTCGTCATGGTCGCCGACGATTCGAAGGTGGTGCGCATCAAGACCGGCAGGCTGCTGGCCGCGCACCGCTTCCAGGTGGTCATGGCCGAGGACGGCGCGGACGCCGCACGGCAGATCGAAGCCTCGCTGCCCGATGTTCTGGTCACCGACGTCGACATGCCCGGCTTGACCGGGCTGCAACTGGCACGGCAGGTGCGGGGCGATCCGCGGACCGCCGCCTTGCCGATCATCATCGTCACCTCGGACAGCGAGCAGCTGCAGGACGAAGCGGCAGCTGCCGGCGTCAATGTGGTTCTCGGCAAACCTTACCCGGAGGCCCTGCTGATCGAACACGTGCAGCAGCTTGCCCACGTCAGTGCCGCGTCGTGAGCACCGCCGCAGGTTTCGCGAGAACGGGCGGCGCTGCCGGATGAGACGTGCGTCAACGAAGGATGCGGCCGGCGCGTTCCGCACACTGCCCGCTCCCGGTCAGTCCTCCGCGAGACGATACTCGGCCGAGCGCGCGTGCGCCGGCAGTCCTTCGCCATAAGCCAGCGTCGCGGCGATGCGCCCAAGCGTTCTCGCCCCAGCCGGCGAAATCCGGATCAGGCTGCTGCGTTTCTGGAAATCGTAGACGCCGAGCGGCGACGAGAAGCGGGCACTGCCGGAAGTCGGCAGGACATGGTTCGGTCCGGCGCAGTAATCGCCAAGCGACTCGGACGCATGGCGACCGATGAAGATCGCGCCGGCATGGCGGATCCGCCCCAGCCACTCGTCGGCATCGGCCAGCGACAGCTCGAGATGCTCCGGCGCGATGCGATTGGCGATTTCGCAGGCTTCGGCGAGATCGCGCACGAGAATCAGCGCACCACGATTTTCCAGTGCCGCGCGGATCACTTCCCGGCGCGGCATCGTCGGCAACAGCCGGTCGATCGCCGCCGCGACGCGATCGATGAACACGGCGTCGGGGCTGACGAGGATCGACTGCGCGAGCTCATCGTGCTCGGCCTGCGAAAAGAGGTCCATCGCGACCCAGTCAGGGTCGGTGTGGCCATCGCAGATGACGAGGATTTCGGATGGCCCGGCGACCATGTCGATGCCGACGATGCCGAACACCCGCCGCTTCGCCGCCGCGACATAGGCATTGCCCGGGCCGACGATCTTGTCGACCTGTGGCACGGTCTCGGTACCGTAGGCGAGAGCCGCCACCGCCTGCGCGCCGCCGATGGTGAACACGCGATTGACGCCGGCGAGTGCGGCTGCCGCGAGGACCAGCGGGTTGTGCTCGCCGGCCGGCGTCGGCACGACCATGATCAGTTCGCCGACCCCGGCGACATGGGCCGGGATCGCGTTCATCAGGACTGACGAGGGGTACGATGCCTTGCCACCCGGAACGTACAGTCCGACCCGGTCGAGCGGCGTCACCTTCTGCCCGAGCATGGTGCCGCGCATTCCGTCTTCAGGGTCTTCGTACTGCCAGCCCTGCAATGGCTGCCGCTCATGGTAACGGCGTACGCGCTCGGCCGCCCTGGTCAGCGCCGCCCGCTGCTCGGCCGGCAAGCCGGCGAGCGCCCGCTGCAGTTCGTCTTGCGACAACTCCAGTTGGCTCATCGAGGCGACACCCAGGCCATCGAAGCGACGCGTGTACTCGACCACTGCCGCATCACCGCGTGCCTTGACGTCGGCCAGGATGGCGGCGACACAGTCGTCGACCGACTGGTCCTGCGCTGCCTCGAAGGCGAGCAGAGCGTCGAGACGGGCGTAAAAATCGCTGTCGCTGCTGGCCAGCCGCTTGATGGCGATCATTGCTGCACCACGCCGGCGATCGCTGCGAGAATCGGCGCCAGCGCCTCGCGCTTGAGCTTCAGCGCCGCCTGGTTGACGATCAGCCGCGAGGAGATGTCCATGATGTGCTCGCAGGCGACCAGGTTGTTCGCTTTCAACGTGCTGCCGGTGGACACCAGGTCGACGATGGCGTCCGCAAGGCCGGCCAGTGGCGCGAGTTCCATCGAGCCGTAGAGCTTGATCAGGTCGACGTGCACCCCCTTGGCGGCAAAATGCTCACGCGCGATGTTCAGGTACTTGCTCGCCACCTTCAGACGTGCGCCCTGGCGTACCGCGCTCTGGTAGTCGAAACCGGCCGGTACCGCGACCATCATCCGGCAGCGGGCGATGCCGAGGTCGATCGGCTGATACAGACCGTCGCTGCCGTGTTCGAGCAGGACGTCCTTGCCCGCCACGCCGAGGTCCGCGGCGCCGTACTGGACATAGGTCGGCGTGTCGGTGGCACGAACGATCAGCACGCGGACATGCTCCCGGTTGGTCGGCAGAATCAGGCGGCGCGAGCTTTCCGGGTTCTCGAGCGGTTCGATCCCGGCCGCTGCCAGCAGCGGCAGCGTCTCGTCAAAGATGCGGCCCTTCGAGAGGGCGATGGTGATGCCATCCACTGCATTCTTCCTGCACGACAAAGCCGGCATTCTAGCGCAACGGCGGCCGGCTGCCCTGCGCGGTGGGCGCGAGCTGCGGCTGTGGCGGCGACGACAAGGCGCCAACGGGCAGGATCCGGGCATCAATGAAGTATGATTCGGCCTGCGCGAAGCGGATGCTCGAAAAATCCACCGCAAGACAAACAATCATGAATGGTGGGCAGGCGCCCGCCAGGTTGCTGCCGGTGCCCGCGAGGGCCCTCCGGCAGTGGCAACGGAGACCAAGGAGGGGTGCCGTATGGAACAGATGACGCTTTACATGAATCTCGTGTTGATCCTGGTGTTCGTCGCCGGCAACGCGTTCTTCGTCGGCTCGGAGATCGCCATCTCGTCGGCACGGCGCAGCCGGATTCGGCAGCTGGCCGAGGACGGCGACAAGCGTGCCGGCCGCGTCGAGATGCTGCACAACGAGCCGGAGCGCTTCTACTCGGTGACCCAGGTCGGCATCACCCTGGTCTCTCTCGGACTCGGCGCAGTCGGCATGGAAACCATCAGCATCCTGACCGACCCGTGGTTCGTCGCCGCCTTCTCGCTCTTCGGCGACAGCGATGCGCTGACCAAGGCCGCGCACACGGTCTCCTACGTCTTCGCCTTCATCGTCATTTCGTTCCTGCACGTCGTCGCCGGCGAACTGGCGCCGAAGGTGCTCGCCTTCCACAAGGCGGAGCAGCTCAGCATGGCCGTTGGCGGGGTGATCAACCTGATGTACCTCACCTTCCGGCCGCTGATCTACGTCATGAAGATGTCGTCGAATGCGCTGCTCTGGGTGTTTGGCCAGCGCAACCTGGAGGGGCACGGTGAAAGCCACTTCACGATGTCNNTCGAGGAGATCCGCATGATCCTCTCGGCGAGCGAGAAGGACGGTACGCTCGCGCGCGAGGAGACCGAGATGATCCGCGGCGTCTTCAAGCTCGATGAGCATACCGTCCGCGAGGCGATGATCCCGCGGACGCAGATCCGCGCCCTCGCCCGCGAAGAGACGCTCGCCGAGGCGCTGCGCCTGTTCCGCGACGTGCCGCACGCGCGTTTCCCGGTCTACGACAAGAGCCTCGACCGCATCACCGGCGTCGTGGCGATCAAGGAACTGCTGAGCGTCATGGCCGAGAGCAGCGGCGACAAGCTCGACGACGTCAGCCAGCGGCCAGTGGGAGAGTTCGCCCAGGCGCCGTACATCGTGCCGAACAGCAAGCTGCTCAGCGATCTGCTCAAGGACTTCAAGCGCACGCGGCAGCAGATGGCGGTGGTGATCGACGAGTATGGCGGTACGGAGGGAATCATCACCCTCGAGGACATCCTCGAGGAAATCGTCGGCGAGTACGAGGACGAGTTCACCCGCCAGGCGAGACGGGTGAAGAAGCTGGTTGGCAGCCAGTACGAGATCGACGCCTCGATGCGCGTTTCCGACCTCGAGGGCCTGCTCGACTTCCCCTTCCCGAAGGACGACGACTACGTGACGCTTGCCGGCCTGTTCTACAAGCGGCTGGGCAGCGTCCCGGCGGTCGGCGATACCGTACAGCTCGAGGGTGCCCGCCTGACGGTCCTCGAGATGGACAACCACCGCATCACGCTGCTCCGTTTCGAGGACACCGCTCTGGGCGAGGACGGCGTGCTGCGCCTGGTCGAGGATACGTCCGCGGGCGACCCGGCGCTGCCGGAAGGCCAAGAGGAAACGCTGCTGCCCCCTGATGCGGAGGACACGCAGGCGGCCAGCGGCACGATGATGGCCCAGACGCCGCCGGCGGCGCCCGGCGACCGCTGATGCGGCTGCCGGCAGAGGTCACGACTGCCCGGCGCTGGCCGCTGGCTGAGCCAACGAGTCAGCGCACGCAATCCACCGAGTAGACCGGCCGGCCATCGACCAGCGCCTTGACCAGTCCATGGACGTCGGTCTCGAAGCCCGGGAAGCGTTCGTTGAAATCACGCGCAAACTGCAGGTAGCGAACGATCGTTGCGTTGAAACGTTCGCCCGGGATGAGCAACGGGATTCCCGGCGGGTAGGGCGTCAGCAGGGTGCTGGTGATGCGCCCCTCGAGTTCGTCGATCGGTACGCGGTCGATTTCCCGGTGCGCCATCTTGGCGAAGGCGTCGGTCGGTTTCATCGCCGGTTCCATGTCCGAGAGGTACATGCGGGTAGTCAGGTGCGCGACGTCGTTCGTTGCATAGACGCCGTGGATCTGCCGGCAGAGATCCTTCAGCCCGTAGCGGTCGTAGCGCGGGTTCTTGCCCAGGAACTCCGGCATCACCTTCCACAGCGGCAGGTTCTGGTCGTAGCCATCCTTGAACTGCTGCAGTTCGGTCACCATCGTATTCCAGCGACCCTTGGTGATGCCGATGGTGAACATGATGAAGAATGAGTAGAGACCGCACTTCTCGACGATGATCCCGTGTTCGGCGAGGTACTTGGTGACGATCGCCGCCGGGATGCCCCACTCGGCGAACGCCCCATCCACGTCGAGCCCCGGGGTGATGATCGTTGCCTTGATCGGATCGAGCATGTTGAAGCCCTCGGCGAGCTGGCCGAAACCGTGCCAGCGCTCACCCGGCCTGAGGATCCAGGCGGTCCGTTCCTCGAGGCCCTCGCCGCTCAGGTCCTCCGGTCCCCAGACCTTGAACCACCAGTCGGCGCCCCACTCGCTGTCCACCTTGCGCATCGTGCTGCGGAAGTTGAGCGCCTCGGCGATCGACTCCTCGACGAGCGCGGTTCCCTCGGGCGCCTCCATCATCGCCGCCGCGACGTCGCAGGAGGCGATGATCGCGTACTGCGGCGAGGTCGAGGTGTGCATCAGGTAGGCTTCGTTGAAGACATCGCGGTCGAGCTTGCGCCCTGCCGACTCCTGCACCAGGATTTGCGATGCCTGCGACAGGCCGGCGAGCAGCTTGTGCGTTGACTGCGTCGAGAAGATCATCGAATCCTGGCAGCGCGGCCGATCGGCGCCGATCGCATGGTAGTCGCCGTAGAAGTCATGGAAGGCCGCGTGCGGCAACCACGCTTCGTCGAAATGCAGGGTGTCGATGACGCCATCGAGCATCTGCTTGATCTCCTCGACGTTGTACAGGATGCCATCGTAGGTGCTCTGCGTGATCGTCAGCACGCGCGGCTTGCTGCCGACGTCACGGGCAAAGGGGTGCGCTTCGATCTTGGCGCGGATGTTCGGCCAGAGAAACTCCTCCTTCGGTATCGGCCCGATGATCCCGTAATGGTTGCGGGTCGGCATCAGGAAGACCGGGATCGCGCCGGTCATGATGATCGAATGAAGAACCGACTTGTGGCAGTTGCGGTCGACGATGACGACGTCGCCCGGGGCGACGGTCGAATGCCAGACGATCTTGTTCGAGGTCGAGGTCCCGTTGGTGACGAAGAACAGGTGGTCGGCGTTGAAGATGCGTGCCGCGTTCCTCTCGGAAGCTGCCACCGGGCCGGTGTGGTCGAGCAGCTGGCCGAGTTCCTCGACCGCGTTGCAGACGTCGGCGCGCAGCATGTTCTCGCCGAAGAACTGGTGGAACATCCGCCCGACGGGGCTCTTCAGGAAGGCGACACCACCGGAGTGGCCTGGACAGTGCCAAGAGTAGGAGCCATCCTCGGCGTAGTGCGTCAGGGCACGGAAGAAGGGCGGCGCCAGGCTCTCGAGATAGGCTCGGGCTTCGCGGACGACGTAGCGGCTGATGAACTCCGCGGTGTCCTCGAACATGTGGATGAAACCGTGCAGTTCGCGCAGGACGTCGTTCGGAATGTGGCGTGAGGTGCGCGTCTCGCCGTAGAGGAAGATCGGGATGTCCTCGTT
>JFAX01000005.1:140507-158926 GCA_000585015.1 Candidatus Accumulibacter adjunctus
TAGAGGAAGATCGGGATGTCCTCGTTGCGGCAGCGGATCTCCTTGACGAAGGCGCGCAGGTTGGCGATCGTCTGGTCCGACCGGCCGTGCTTGAACTCCTCGTCGTCGATCGACAGGATGAAGGCTGAAGCACGGCTCTGCTGCTGCGCAAAGGATGTCAGATCCCCGTAGCTGGTGACGCCGAAGACCTCGAAGCCCTTCTTCTCGATCGCCTTGGCGAGCGCGCGAACGCCGAGCCCGCCGGTGTTTTCCGAGCGGTAGTCCTTGTCGATGACGATTACCGGGAAATTGAAATGCATGTGCGGAATCCAGTCTCTGGTCGGGGTGGGATGTCGGCAATGCCAGTGTCAGCGTGCAGCTGGGGGGAAGGACGTTCGGTGCGATCAGGCCCTGGGGCGCTCGCGGGCCGTTCACATCTTGGGCAGGGTGACGCCCACTTGCCCCTGGTACTTGCCGCCGCGATCCTTGTAGGATGTTTCGCACTCCTCGTCGGACTCGAAGAACAACACCTGGGCGATGCCCTCGTTGGCGTAGATCTTCGCCGGCAGCGGTGTCGTGTTCGAGAACTCGAGCGTGACGTGCCCCTCCCATTCGGGTTCGAAGGGCGTCACGTTGACGATGATGCCACAGCGGGCATAGGTGCTCTTGCCCAGGCAGACGGTGAGCACGCTGCGCGGAATGCGGAAGTACTCGACGGTACGGGCCAGGGCAAATGAGTTCGGCGGGATGATGCAGAAATCGTTCTTGACCTCGACGAAGGAGTTCGGGTCGAAGTTCTTCGGATCGACGATGGTCGAATTGAGATTGGTGAACAGCTTGAATTCGTCCGAACAGCGGATGTCATAACCGTAGCTCGAGGTGCCGTAGGAGACGATGCGGCGGCCATCGACCGAACGGACCTGCGTCGGTTCGAAGGGGTCGATCATGCCGTGCTCTTCCGCCATGCGGCGGATCCACCTATCCGATTTGATTGACATTGGTCGTTACCCGCACAGCGCCGAGAGAGAATTAATGCTCATTCTACGGCGTCCGGGCAGCGGATGAAACCGCCCTGACGGGCGAGACGGGCGAGCGCCCGTCAGGGTCCCGTCGTCGCCTCAGGTGTTCTGCACGACGATGTTCGGAAAGCGTGCGCTCATGTCGCGCGCCCGCTCGGCGACCTTCACCGCCAGGCGGCGGGCGATCGTGCGGTAGATCTCGGCCGCCCGCGAATCCGGCGCACCGACGACGGTCGGGGTGCCGGCGTCGGTGAGTTCGCGGATCGACAGTTCGAGCGGCAGCGCGCCGAGAAACTCGGTGTCGTAGTCGCGGCACATCTGCTCGCCGCCACCGTGGCCGAAGATGTGTTCCTCGTGCCCGCAATGCGCGCAGATGTGGATGCTCATGTTCTCGACCAGGCCAAGAATCGGGATACCGACCTTCTCGAACATCTTCAGCCCCTTGCGCGCATCGATCAGGGCGATGTCCTGCGGCGTCGTGACGATGACCGCGCCGGTGACCGGAACCTTCTGCGACAGGGTGAGCTGCGTGTCACCCGTTCCCGGCGGCATATCGACCAGCAGGTAATCGACATCCTGCCAGTTGGTCTGCTTGAGCAGCTGTTCGAGGGCCTGCGTCACCATCGGACCGCGCCAGACCATCGGCGAATCGATGTCGATCATGAAACCGATCGACATTGCCTGCAGCCCATGCGCGAGAAGCGGATCCATCGACACGCCATCGCTCGACTCCGGTCTCCTGCCGGCCAGGCCGAGCATCTGCGGCTGTGACGGGCCGTAGATGTCGGCGTCGAGCAGGCCCACGGTGGCGCCCTCCTGTGCCAGCGCCAGCGCCAGGTTGACGGCCGTCGTGCTCTTGCCGACGCCACCCTTGCCCGAGGCGATGGCAATGATGTTCTTCACCCCCGGCAGGGGCTTCAGGCCACGCTGCACTGTATGCGCGACGATTCCCGGAGCGACATGGACACTGACGTTGGCGATGCCCGGGATCGTCCGCAAGCCGGCGATGACCGATCGCCTGATCTCGTCGATCTGGCTCTTTGCCGGATAACCGAGTTCGATGTCGAGCGACACGTCGCTACCATCGATCCGGATGTTTCGTACCGAACGCGTTGCCAGGTAGTCCTTGCGCGTATTGGGGTCGATGACTTGCCTCAGTGCCGCGTGTACAGTTTCAGTGGTGATCGACATCTGTTCGTATTCCGGTGATTGATAGTTGAGCGATTTAGTATAGTTTAACCCAGAATCGCGCGCAGCGTACGCCAGTCGGACACGAGCGCGGTTTTGCCTGTCTGCGCCATCGCTGCTAAGCTCCATTCATGAACACTCGCCGACGATCTGCGGTGGCGCCCGACAGGGCCTGGGTACTCGCCGCCGTGCGGCGTATCGAGGCCGATTTCCAGCGCTCCAGCGACACGCACCTGATCCCCATGCAGCTGCCCGGCTGGCCGGGGGTAGACCTTTACTTCAAGGACGAATCGAGCCATCCGACGGGCAGCCTCAAGCATCGCCTCGCGCGCTCGCTGTTCCTCTATGCGCTGTGCAACGGCTGGCTGCAAGAGGGAACGAGCGTCGTCGAAGCGTCGAGCGGCTCGACGGCGATCTCGGAAGCCTATTTTGCCCGCCTCCTCTCGCTGCCTTTTGTCGCCGTGATGCCGGCGTCGACCTCGACGGAGAAGATCGCCGCCATCGAATTCCAGGGTGGGCGCTGCCATCTGGTCGACGATCCCACGGCCATTGGCAGCGAATCCAGGCGGTTGGCCGACGAACTCGGCGGCCACTTCCTTGATCAATTCACCTATGCCGAGCGCGCCACCGATTGGCGTGCCAACAACAATATCGCCGAGTCGATCTTTCAGCAGATGCGCCTCGAGCGCCATGCAGTGCCGGAGTGGATCGTCTCTGGCGCGGGTACCGGCGGCACCGTCGCGACCCTCGGTCGTTACGTTCGCTACTGTGCCCGCAGCACCCTTGTCTGCGCGGCCGATCCGGAAAACTCGGTGTTCTTCGATCACTACCATACCCGCCAGCCCGAGCTCCGTCTGCATGTCGGCTCGCGCATCGAGGGCATTGGCCGCCCGCGCGTCGAGGCGTCGTTCCTGCCGCAGGTCATCGATGCCATGGTCGCAGTCCCTGACGTCTGGTCCGTCGCAGCGATGCACGAACTCACGGCGCGCCTCGGGCGCAGTGTCGGCGCCTCCACCGGCAGCAACCTGATCGCCACCCTGGCGTGCATGGCACGGATGCGGGAAAGTGGCCTACAGGGCTCGGTCGTGACGCTGCTCTGCGACTCGGGAGATCGCTACCGGCACACGTACTACAGCGAGAGCTGGCTGCAGCAGTCTGGTCTGGGTTGTCAGCGTGAGCGCGCCGCGGTCGCCGTTGCACTCGACAGCGGCGTGATTCCCGGTGAACTGTCCGCCGCCTGGCGGCTGGCCGGCGAACTGGCGCCGGAGTAGCCGGCAGCCACCAGACAGGCAGTGTCAGCGCGTGTCGGTACCGCAGGCGCTGCCGAGGAGGGGCGTATCCTGGCGCACCCAGTCACGCCAGGCGGCGAAGACGGCCGGGTGCAGGGCGGCGATGACCGGCCGCCGCCAGACGTCCTCGGCGTCATAGTCGTCGTGCGCCAGCGAGCACATCCAGCCACCGGCCTCGCTCAGGATCAGGCTGCCGGCGGCATAATCCCAGAGCATCTGGCCGCCATGCAGATACAGATCCAGCCGCCCCGCAGCCAGATTGCACCAGTCGAGCGTCGAGCTGCCGAAATTGCGCTGCGAGTAGAACGGCGGGCCAACGGCTATGCGATCGGCCAGTGGCTTGGGGATCCTCTTGAAGTCGACGCCGCCGACGGCGCGGGCGATGTCGGACGTCACCTGGCGCAGCGGCAGGCGGCGGCCGTTGAGGTAGGCGCCATTGCCCTGACGGGCGTAGAACATCTCGTCGGTGATTGGATTGTAGGTGACCGCCAGGCGAACACGCCGGGCACTCAGCCAGGCCAGCGAGACGGCGAAGCAGGGCAGGCCGTTGATGAAATTGGTCGTGCCGTCGATCGGATCGATGCACCAGAGGCCGCGCGGGTCGTCGCCGCTTGCCTCCCAGATGGCGCGCTGCGCCGCCGGTGACATTTCCTCTCCGATGACCGGGCACGGGCGGATTCCGCTCAGGCGCTCGATCAGGAAACGCTGCGCCGCGACGTCCGCTTCGGAACACAGTGACCCGTCGTCCTTGCGCTGGCCGTGGCTGACGCGCAAGAAGCGCGGAATGATCTCCCGCTGCGCCACTTCACGTACCAGCGCGATGCTCGCGTCGAGCATCCGCTTGAGTTCGCCGTCAGCCAGCGGCGCGACCGCACTGCCCTCCCGCATGCCCGCTCAGTGACGCCACTTGATCGAGCAACCGATACTCGCCGTCTGCTGCGCGGGGCCCTCGCCGGTCGCCGCCACCAGGCGCATCGCCTCCACCAGTTCGCGCCGCGCATCCGGGGGCGCCGGCATGCGGCCGCTGGCATCGAGCCGTCCGCGGTACTGCAACGCGAGATCGCGGTTGAAACCGAAGAAATCGGGTGTGCAGATGGCGCCATAGCTGCGAGCCACTTCCTGCGTCGGGTCGTGCAGATAGGGAAAGGGGAATTCGAGGTCTCTCGCCACGCGCACCATGTTGTCGAACGAATCCTCCGGATACTCGACCGGATCGTTGCTCATGATCGCCGCCACCCCGATGCCGAAGCTCTGCAGCTCGCGTGCGTCGCGGCAGATGCGGTCGATGATCGCCTTGACGTACGGACAGTGGTTGCAGATGAACATCAGCAGCAGACCGTTGGCGCCGCGCAGGGTGGACAGGTTGTGCTGCGCGCCGCTGGTATCGGCCAGCTCGAAATCCACGGCCTGCCAGCCAAAGTCACACACCGGGGTATTGAGCGCCATGCGCCAGGAGCCTCCAAACTGCCAACATCGAACGCGGGAGAACTTATAATAGCACGGTGAACCATCCGCGCTTTCATTGCCCGCTGCCATTGGTCGCCGGCGCCCGCTTCGATCTGCCGGAGCGAGCGGCGCACCACGCCAGCGCCGTGCTGCGGCTGCGCTGCAACGATGAGCTGACGCTCTTCGATGGCAGCGGCGGCGAGTATCGCGCGCGAGTCGTCGCCAACGACCGTCGCCGCGTGACGGTCGAACTGAGAGACTGGTCGGCGGTGGAGCGCGAGTCTCGGTTGTCGGTCACCCTCGTCCAGGCAGTGCAGGCTGGCGACAAGATGGACCTGACCATACAGAAGGCGGTCGAGCTCGGTGTCGCGCGGATCGTGCCGGTGCTGTCACGCCGCAGCGTCGCGCGTCCCGCTGGCGAGCGGGCCTGGCGTCGCCTGCAGCACTGGCAGGCGGTGATCGTCTCTGCCTGCGAGCAGTGTGGTCGCAATCGGCTGCCGGAGCTGGCACCCATCGAGTCGCTGGACAGCTGGCTGGCGCGACCGCCATCGGCCGCTGCGTTGCGGCTGATGCTGGCCACGGATGCGGTACGGTCTTTGGCGGCTGTGCCGGCCATGTCGGTCGGCCAGCCGGTCGAGCTGCTGATCGGCGCCGAAGGAGGACTGGCCGCGGAAGAACTGCGGTTGGCGACGTTGTCCGGTTTTCTACCAGTGAGTCTCGGGCCGCGCATCCTGCGTACCGAGACGGCTGGCTTCGCGGCCCTGGCAGCCCTGCAGGCCTTATGGGGTGATTTCAAGGAGGAGAGGACTGATGTTTGAATCGGCAGAGCTGGGACACAAGATCGACAAGGAAACCTTCAAGGTCGTGGAGCCGAAGCTGCGCGCCGGGCTGCTCGAAGTCCAGGAGCAGCTGCGGGTCGACGCCAGCTTTCCGGTGGTCATCCTGATCAGCGGTGTGGATGGTTCGGGCAAGGGTGAAACGATCAACGTCCTCTACGAGTGGATGGATCCGCGCTTCCTGTCGACGCACGCCTTCTACGCGCCGACCGCCGAGGAACGGGCGCGTCCGTCGATGTGGCGCTACTGGCGGGCGCTGCCGCCGAAAGGGCGCATCGGCATATTTTCCGGTTCCTGGTATTCGCACCCGATTGCCGAGCGGATCAGCAACGACATCTCGCGCGCCGACTTCGACCAGCGGATGGACCAGCTCAATCGCTTCGAGGCGATGCTGGTGAACGAGGGGGCGCTCGTCCTCAAGTTCTGGATTCACCTGTCAAAGGATGCGCAGCGTGAGCGACTGAAGTCGATCGAAGCCAATCCGCTGACCCGCTGGCGGGTGACCAAGGCCAGCTGGGACCGCCTGAAGACCTACGACAAGCTGCAGGAAGTGGCCGGGCACCTGCTGCGCACGACGAACACGCCGTGGGCGCCGTGGATCATCGTCGAGGGGACCGATGACCGCTACCGCTCGCTGACCGTTGGCAAGACGATCCTGGACGCCCTGCAGAAGCGCTTGGCCGACAAGCGGGACCAGAACTCGCCGGTGGCGCCACCGATCTCGCACCGCATCGACCGTCTCGACGTGCTGAGTTCGCTCGACATGACGCAGAGCCTGACGAAGAAGGAGTACGAGACCGAACTGGCCACCTGGCAGGCACGCCTGGCGGAGCTGATGCGCCATCCCGACTTCAAGAAGAGGGCCCTGATCATCGCTTTCGAGGGCGCCGACGCGGCCGGCAAGGGCGGCGCGATCCGGCGGGTGATGTCGGCCATGGACGCGCGCCAGTACCAGATCGTCCCGATCGCCGCGCCGACCGAAGAGGAGCGCGCGCAGCCCTACCTGTGGCGCTTCTGGCGCCACATGCCGCGCCTCGGCCGGGTCGTCATCTTCGACCGCACCTGGTACGGTCGGGTCCTCGTCGAGCGCGTCGAAGGCTTCTGCAGCACGGCCGACTGGCTGCGCGCCTACTCCGAGATCAATGATTTCGAGCACGATCTCTGGCACGCGGGCGGCATCGTCATCAAGTTCTGGTTGCAGATCAGTGACGAGGAACAGTTGAAGCGCTTCGAGGAGCGCGCCCAGGTCGAGCACAAGCGCTTCAAGATCACCGAGGAGGACTGGCGCAACCGGGAAAAGGCCGGAGCCTACCACGAGGCGATCTGCGACATGATCGAGCGCACCAGTTCCGGTACGGCGCCGTGGACGCTCGTCGAATCCAACGACAAGTATTTTGCCCGAGTCAAGGTTCTGCGGACGATTTGCGAGCGCCTCGAGAAGGAGCTGAAGGTCGACCCCGCCAAGCAGCCGCGGATGGTCATTACCACGACCGCGAAGGCGGAAATCCCGCCGGAGGTGGCGACCAAGGATTCGCCGGAGGCGACGGCGGACAGCGCCCGGCAGTCCAAGGCCCAGCGGGCAAAGGAGTTGCGTGCCGAAAAGGCACTGGCGGCGAAAGCGGCAAAAGCGGCAAGAGCGGCGAAGACGGCCAGGGAAGACAAGTCCGGCGAAGCGGAAGGAAAGGCCAGCCCTGCGGCGTGAGATGGGTGAGCAGCCGAGTTCCGCCGCCTTCGTGACCTGGTTCAGGTCGGTCGCGCCCTACGTCAACCTGTTTCGCGGCAAGACCTTCCTGATCGCCTTCGGTGGCAAGGCAATCGCCGGGCAGCTGGCGCGGACCCTGGCGTACGACGTGAACCTGCTGGCCGCGCTCGGCGTCCGCCTGGTGCTGGTGCACGGGGCGCGGCCACAGATCGAGAACCTGCTGCGGCAGCGTGGACTCGCTTCGGTCTATCACGGCAACTACCGCGTCACCGACGCGCAGGCGATCGGCTGCGTCATCGATGCGGTTGGCCGCATCTACGTCGAGATCGAAGCTCTGCTCTCGCAGGGCCTCGCCGATACGCCGATGGCGAACAGCACGATCCGCGTCGTGGGCGGCAACTTCATCACGGCCCGGCCCGTCGGCGTCGTGGACGGCGTCGACCTGCAGTACTCCGGCCAGGTCCGCAAGATCGACGCCGAGGGCATCCGCGCCCAGCTCGGTCTGGGCAACATCGTCCTGCTGTCCTGCACCGGGTCGAGCCCGACCGGCGAGATCTTCAACCTGGCGATGGAGGAGGTGGCGGAGGCGGTCGCCACCTCGCTGCTGGCGGACAAGCTGATCTTCCTCACCGACAGCCCCGGCGCAACCGACATCGACGGCGCCCTGCTCGACGAACTGACGGTCGAAGCGGCCGAACGACTGATCAGTCTCGGTGACTGGCTGTCCGCCGACCTGCGGCGTTACCTGCCGTGCGCCGTGCGCAGCAGTCGTGCCGGTGTCGGGCGCGTCCATCTGATCGGTTACGACGAGGACGGCACCCTCCTGCGCGAGTTGTTCACCCACGAAGGGGTCGGCACGGTGATCACCCGCGAGTCGCTCGAGCAACTGCGCGACGCGCGCGCCGACGACATTGGTGGCCTGGTCGCATTGATCGAGCCGCTGGAGGAAGATGGAACGCTCGTCCGGCGTTCACGCGAAATGCTCGAACGCGAGATCACCCGCTTCTCGATCGTCGAACACGACGGCGTCATCGTCGGCTGCGCGGCGCTCTATCCCTATGGTGAAGGGCAGGCGGAACTGGCCTGCCTGGCAGTGCATCCACATTACCGCCGTTGGGGCTACGGCGCACTGCTGATGAAACGGATCGAGGCACGGGCGCGTGCCAGCGGTGTCGCGCGGCTCTTCGTGCTGACGACGGTGACCGCCCACTGGTTCAAGGAACGCGGCTTCGCGGTCCGCCAGATCGATGATTTGCCGGCCGAGAAGAGGCTGGTGTACAACCTGCAGCGCCGTTCGAGCGTGCTGATGAAGGAGCTGTGAGCGGCGCTGCCGCCGAGGCTCGATCAACCGCTGCCAGCGCGCGCAGAGCAGGGCCCACGAGAACAAGCAAGGAGCTGAACAGATGGCAAGAATGGTCCAGTGTGTCAAGCTCGGCCGCGAGGCCGAGGGTCTTGATTTTCCACCGTACCCCGGCGAACTCGGGAAGCGGATCTTCGATTCCGTGTCGAAGGAGGCATGGCAGCAGTGGATCCGCATGCAGACGATGATCATCAACGAGAATCGCCTCAACCTGGCCGATGCCGCGCACCGCAAATACCTGGCCGAGCAGATGGACCGCCATTTCTTCGGCGGTGGGGCCGACCGCGTGCAAGGCTACGTGCCGCCGACGCGCTGAGCGGGAGGCGTACGGCCAGGCTTCGGCCTTGCTGCCCGCTTCGTAGCCGGGCCGTTTCAGTCGGCGACCAGCGTCTGCACGCCGCTGCCGGAGGCCAGCAGGCAGAGGTCCGCCGGGCGGCGGGCGAAGAGGCCACTGGTGACGACGCCGACGATCTGGTTGATGCGGCTTTCGAGGGCGGCGGCATCGGCGATCTCGAGCCCATGCAGGTCAATGATCAGGTTGCCGTTGTCGGTGATGCAGTGCTCGCGCACGACCGGCTCGCCGCCGAGTCGTGCCAGCTCCCGCCGCACGTGACCCAAGGCCATCGGGATGACCTCGACCGGCAGCGGGAAGCGGCCGAGTACCGCGACCAGCTTCGACTGGTCGGCGATGCAGACGACCTTCTCGGCGACCGCGGCGACGATCTTCTCGCGGGTCAGGGCGCCGCCACCACCCTTGATCATCTGCAGCGATCGGTTGATCTCGTCGGCGCCGTCTACGTAGACCGGCAGCCGCGATACCTCGTTGAGATCGAGAACCTCGATCCCGTGGGCTTCGAGGCGTTTTCTGGTCGCTTCCGAGCTGGCGACGGCGCCGCGGATCCGTAGCCTGAGCGACGCCAGTTCATCGATGAAGAAGTTGGCCGTCGACCCCGTACCGACGCCAACCACCTGTCCTTCGACAACGTGCGGAATGGCGGCGCGTGCCACCGCCTGCTTCATTTCGTCCTGGGTCATGGTGTGCGTTGCGGCTCCTGTCGGCTCTGGATGATCGGCTCACCATTGTAGCGATGGAGCGTGGTCGATGACAGCATGGCAGCGGCGATCGTCCGCCTGCCAGTGCGGTGGCGTCCGCCGACTCGTTATACTCGCGTGCAGTCGGCCACTGCAAGGGGAGGGAGCATGGATGAACAGAGCCCGTTCAAGGGCCAGACGGGACTGCGGCGGCTGTGGAAGGCGTTCGGCTATTCGCGTGCCGGACTGAAGGCCGCCTACGAGGCTGAAGCTGCGTTCCGCCAGGAGGTCTTGCTGGCAGCGCTGCTGATCCCGCTCGCCTTCGTCCTGGCAGAGGGGGGGATGGAGCGCGCCCTGCTCATCGGCAGCGTGCTCCTGGTGCTGATCGTCGAGCTCATCAACTCGGCCATCGAAGCCGTCGTCGACCGCGTTTCGCTCGACCGCCACCCGCTTGCCGGGCGGGCCAAGGATGTCGGCAGCGCGGCGGTCCTGATCGCGCTGCTCAACGTGCTCGTCGTCTGGTCGGGCGTTCTGCTCGGCTGAGAGCTCGTGCAGAAGCCGTCGCGAGCAGGCCGAGATGCAAGGCGCGAGCGAGCGAACGACGGGGCATGGCAACTGCCCCAGCCCTCAGGCGAAGCGCCGCAAGTGCATCAGCGCCGAAATCCAGGCGCCCAGCCAGCCAAGCGCGGCACCGATCGTCGCGAGGAAGGCAACGTGTCCCGCGCCCAGGCCCCGCAAGGTGAAGTTGGTGCCGTAGAGCTGGGTGAGCTCGGCGACCAGAGGCGCCAGCAGATGGAAGCCGACTGCCACCAGCAGTGCCGCGCAGAGGCCGCCGAGGGCACCCTGCAGCATGCCGAAGTAGTGCAATGGCCGCTGGATGTAAGCGTCGGTGGCGCCGATCAGCCTTGCCACCTCGATCTCTGCCGCATGGGCGAGGATCTGCAGGCGGATGGTGTTGAAGGTGATGGTGACCAACGCGGCGGCAAACAGGACGCCGAGCAGGATGACGATCAGGCGACCGAGGCGAAGCAGGGCATCGAAGCGCTTGACCCAAGCCGAGTCGAGCTGCACGTGCGCGACCTTGGGCCAACTCGAGAAGGTCTCCGCCAGCCGCTCGAGTTCGGCCGGCTGCGACGCACTGGGCGTGACGACGAAGGCATCCGGCAGCGGGTTGCGCGGCAGGCTGGCGACGATGTCCGCCATTCCCTCGGCAGCCTGCAGCCTTTTCAGCGCCTCCTCACGCGCCACGAAGCGCCACCTGCCGATCTTGCCTGCCTGCAACCGGTGTTCGATCTCGGCAATCTCCCGCTTGCCCGCTTCGGGGCTCAGGAAGACGCTGATCTGCTGTACGCCCGGCGCGTCACCGGTCAGCGCGCGCAGGTTGTCGAGCAGCAGCCAGCCCGCAGCCGGCAAGGTGAGGGCAATGCCGATGACCAAAAGGGACAACAGGGAGTTGAGCGGCGCCGTCGCGAGTCGACGGCAGGCATCGCGAATCGCCGCCCAGTGCTGCGCCAGCCAGACGCTCACGGGGCTGCCCCGGCAACGGCCGTTGCGGGTGCCGCCGGCAGCTCGCTCATCTCGCCCTGGTCGAGACGCAGGACACGCGGCCGCAGAACCGGCAGGCTCGTGGGATCGTGGGTGGCGAGCAGCACCGTCACGCCCACCTGCTGGAAAGCGTGGAAGATCTCCAGGATCTCGCGCGCCGAGGCGGCGTCGAGGTTGGCGGTTGGTTCGTCGGCGAGGATGATCGCTGGCCGATTGACCACCGCCCGGGCAATTGCCAGCCGCTGCTGCTCGCCGCCCGAGAGGGCGATCGGCAAGCTTCGCTCGCGATTCGGCAGGCCCACCTTGGCCAAAGCCGCCTGCGCTCGCCGCAGTGCGTCGCGCGGCGGGTGGCCGACGATTGCCAGCGGCAGCAGCACGTTGTCGAGGACCGTGCGATCGAAGAGCAGCTTGCGATCCTGAAAAAGCAGTCCGAGCTTGCGTCGCAGGTAGGGAACGGCACTCCGGCTCAACGCCGCGAGGTTCTGACCATTGATCACGATGCTGCCGGAAGTCGGTCGTTCGACCGCCGCCAGCAGTTTGAACAGGGTCGATTTGCCGGCCCCCGAGTGGCCCGTCAGGTAGACCATCTCGCCGGCAGTGATCTCGAAGCTGACATGCCGCAGCGCCTCGCGGCCCTCCGGGTAGCGCTTCGTCACATCGCTGGCGGTGATCACTCGAACAGCGCGTCTACGAAATCGCGGGCCACGAAAGGCCGCAGATCGTCAATCCCCTCGCCGACGCCAATGAAGCGAACCGGTTTCGGACACTGGCGGGCGATCGCTGCGACGACGCCCCCCTTGGCCGAACCGTCGAGTTTCGTCAGCACCAGTCCGCTGACCTGGATCGCCTTGTCGAAGGCCATCACCTGCTGTACGGCGTTCTGGCCGAAGGTGGCGTCGAGCACCAGCAGGGTTTCGTGCGGTCCGGTCGGCTCGGCCTTCTGGATCACGCGGCGCACCTTGGCAATCTCGTCCATCAGGTGCAGTTGCGTGGGCAGGCGGCCGGCGGTGTCGGCGAGGACGACGTCGATACCGCGCGCCCTGGCGGCGGCGATGGCGTCGAAAATGACCGCCGCCGGGTCGCCGGACTGCTGCGCGATGACCGTCACGTTGTTGCGCTCGCCCCATGTCTGCAACTGCTCGCGAGCGGCGGCGCGGAAGGTATCACCGGCAGCCAGCAGCACCGACAGCCCCTGCGCCTGGAAGTGCTTGGCCAGTTTGCCGATCGAGGTCGTCTTGCCGGCACCGTTGACGCCCGCCAGCATGATGATGAATGGCCGATGGCGACGCGGATCGAGCGCTTCCTCGAGCGGCTGCAGGAGCTCGCAAAAGATCTCCGAAAGCGCTCTCTGGATGGCTGCCGGGCTGTCGAGGCGGTCGCGTCGGGCGCGCTGCCGCAGATGGTAGAGCAGATGCTGCGTCGCATCCAGGCCGACATCGCTGCCCAGCAGCAGCGTCTCGAGTTCCTCGAGCAGTTCGTCGTCGACCTTGCCGCGCGCGAAGAGGTGTTTCAGCTTGCCGCCGAACTGGGCTCGCGTACGCGCCAGTCCCGCCTTCAACCGCAGTCGCCACGGTGCCGGGCTGGCGGTGGCGGTGCTCTGGCCGGTGGCGTTGTTCGTCGCGACGGGGGCCTGATCAGGGGATTTCTTGCCGAAACCAAACATGGCGTGCGGATGTCTCAAAGGCGCCCAGAAGCGCAGGCGGTGGTAAGATGCCGGCCGATTCACCGACACGCGGAAATTCTATCAGAAGCGAACCATGCCCATGCGCCACGCACCGCCGCTTGCCCTGCTGATCGCCCTGACGACGAGCATCGCCGCCTGGGCAAACCCGCACGAGCGGCAACTGGCGAATGGCCTGCGGGTGATCGTCAAGGAGGATCACCGCGCGCCGACGGTGGCGCACATGGTCTGGTATCGCGCCGGCAGCATGGACGAAACCAGCGGCAGAACGGGCGTCGCGCACGTCCTCGAACACATGATGTTCAAGGGAACGCCAACTGCCGGCCCCGGCGAGTTCAACCGCCGCGTCGCCGCGGCCGGTGGCCGCGACAACGCCTTCACCAGTCGCGACTACACCGCCTACTTCCAGCAGGTGCCGAAGCGGAATCTGCCTGAAATGATGCAGCTCGAGGCCGACCGCATGCGTCACCTGAGCCTCGATGAGAAGGAGTTCGCGCAGGAGATCAAGGTCGTCATGGAGGAGCGCCGCCTGCGTACCGAGGATCAGCCGCAGGCCTTGCTGTACGAGAAGCTCAATGCCGTTGCCTTCCAGGTTCACCCCTATCGCGTGCCGATCATCGGCTGGATGACCGACCTGCAGAGCATGACGGTGAGTGACGCACGTGCCTGGTACGACGACTGGTACGCGCCAAACAACGCCTATGTGGTCGTCGTTGGCGACGTCGATCATCAGGAGGTCTTCCGCTTCGCCGAGCAGTACTACGGCGCCCTGCCAGCGCGGACGCTGCCGGTCAGGAAACCGCAGGACGAACCGCAGCAGGCCGGCATCCGTCGTCTGACGCTGCAGGCGCCGGCGGATCTGCCGGTGGTGATGATGGCGTACAAGGTGCCGGTGATACGCCATGTCGAACAGGACGTCGATCCCTATGCGCTCGAGATGCTGGCGGCGGTGCTCGCCGGCCATGACGCCGCCCGGCTGAACCGCCATCTGGTGCGCGAGCAGCGACTCGCAGTGAGCGCCGGTGCCAGCTACGACTCGACCGCACGCGGTCCCGGCATCTTCCACCTGCACGGCGCACCGAGCTCTGGCCGCAGCCGCGGCGAGCTCGAAGCCGGTCTGCGCGCCGAACTGGCGCGGGTGCGGGAAGAGGGCGTGAGCGCCGAGGAACTCGCTCGCGCCAAGGCACAGCTCATTGCCAGCCAGATCTACAAGCTCGATTCGATCTTCGCGCAGGCGATGGAGATCGGCCAACTGGAATCCGCCGGCATCCCGCACACCATGAATCGGCGGCTGATCGACAAGCTGCAGGAAGTCAGCCGGGAACAGGTGCAGGCGGTCGCCAGGAAGTACTTCGGCGACGAGGCGCTGACGGTCGCCGAACTCGATCCGCAGCCCGTTCCGGCAACGCCGCGCCCGCGCTCGCCGTTCGTCCCCCGCCACTGAGTGAGCGCCCGTCCATGACACCACGCCAGCTGCTGCTCACCTTCTGCCTGTTTCTCTGTGCGCAACTGGCACACTCCGGGCCAAGGATCGAACGCTGGCAGACCAGCGCGGGAACACGCGTCCTCTTCGTCGAGGACCACAGCCTGCCGATCATCGACCTACAGATCGACGTCGCGGCCGGTGCGGCGCGCGACGCCGCAGGCAAGGAAGGCGTGGCCGGCCTGACGCGCTCGCTGATCGACCTCGGTGCTGACGGCCTGGACGAGACGCAGATCGCCAACCGACTGGCCGACCTCGGTGCGCGGCTGTCCGGTGGCGTCGATCTCGACCGCGCGTCGCTGACCCTGCGCACGCTCTCGATGGTCGACAAGCGCACGTCCGCGTTCGAGCTGTTGCGCGCCATCATCGCGGGCCCGACCTTTCCCGCCGCCGCCTTCGAGCGCGAGAAGGCGCGCTCGCTCGCTGCCCTCAAGGAGGCGCTGACGCGTCCGGACGCAATCGCCAGCAAGGCCTTCTGGGCGACGATGTACCCGGCACATCCCTATGGACGACAGGCGACGCCGGAGTCGCTGACGGCGCTGCGGCGTGAAGATGTGCTTGCCTTCCACGCGGCCCACTACGGTGCTCGCTCCGCTACCATCGCCATCGTTGGTGACCTTTCGCGGGCCGACGCCGAGACGCTGGCCGAACGCTTGAGTGCCGGTCTGCCCGTCGCCGCAGCCGTCGGCGAGCTGCCGCAGCCGCAGTTGCCGGCCGCTGGCGAGGAGCGGATTGCCCATCCGGCGGCGCAGGCGCACCTGCTGATCGGGATGCCGGCACTCAAGCGCGGCGACCCGGATTTCTTTCCACTGGCCGTCGGCAACTACTCACTCGGCGGCGGTGGTTTCGTCTCGCGGCTGGTGAAGGAAGTGCGGGACAAGCGGGGGCTCGCCTACAGCGTGCACAGCTACTTCCTGCCACTGCAACAGCTCGGGCCGTTTCAGATCGGTCTGCAGACGCACAAGGGGCAGGTTGCCGAGGCGCTGCAAGTGACGCGTGCCGTCCTTGACGAGTTCCTCGCACATGGGCCGAGCGAAACCGAGCTGCTGGCGGCGAAGCAGAATCTCGTTGGCAGCTTTCCCCTGCGCCTCGACAGCAATCGCAAGATTCTGGAGAATGTGGCGATGATCGCCTTCTACGACCTGCCGCTCGATTATCTCGATCGCTATCCGGAGAACATCGAGCGCGTGACGACCGCCGAGATCCAGGCTGCCTTTGCCCGCCGGCTGCCGGTCGCACATCTGGTCAGCGTCGTCGTTGCCGGAGACTAGGCCACTGAACTCGGTACGCATCATCGGCGGCGAGTGGCGACGGCGGATCCTGCGTTTTCCGGAGGCGCCGGACTTGCGTCCGACGCCGGATCGCGTCCGTGAGACCCTGTTCAACTGGCTCGGCCAGGATCTCTCCGGGGCGATCTGCCTCGATCTCTTCGCCGGCAGCGGTGCTCTCGGATTCGAGGCCGCTTCGCGTGGCGCCAGCCGGGTCGTGATGGTCGAGCATTCGCCGCCAGCCTTGCAGGCCCTGGAGAGCAACTCACGGCTCCTCGGCGTCGGCGAGCGGGTGCAGATCGTGCGCGCGGATGCGCAGCGCTTTCTCGCCGGCGCCGCCGACCGCTTTGACGTTCTCTTCCTCGATCCACCCTTCCACCAGGGGTGGATCGAACGGCTGGCACCGATCCTCGCTGGCGTGCTCAGCGACGATGCGGCAGTCTATGTCGAGGCCGAGAGGTTCCTGCCCGGATGTGGCGACTGGCGAACGGTGCGCCATGGCCACGCAGGCCGGGTCTTCCATCACCTGATGCAGCGGGGCGAAAGAGATGGCGCTGAATAATCGTCTGGCAATCTACGCCGGGACCTTCGACCCGATGACGCGCGGGCACGAGGATCTCGTTCGACGCGCGTCCTGCCTTTTCGACCGGGTGATCGTCGCCATCGCGGCGAACCAGCCGAAAAGGCCGTTCTTCTCGCTTGCCGAGCGGGTTGACATGGCGCTGGACGTGCTCGCGCCCTACCCGAACGTCGAGGCTTGCGGCTTCGACGGGCTGCTGATGGACTTCCTGCATGCCAGGGGCGCGAAAGTGATCATCCGCGGCCTGCGGGCGGTGTCCGACTTCGACTACGAGTTCCAGCTGGCGGGAATGAACCGCAACCTGTACCCGGAAGTCGAAACCGTATTCCTGACGCCGAGCGAGCAGTACCTGTTCATCTCGGCGACCATGGTGCGCGAGATCGCCATTCTCGGCGGCGATGTCAGCAAGTTTGTTCAGCCGGCAGTGTGCGAACGGCTGGCCAAGCGCGTCCGAGAAATTTCAACGACCTGAAGGAACAGCAAGCATGGCCCTGATCATTACCGACGAATGCATCAACTGCGACGTGTGCGAGCCGGAGTGCCCGAACGAAGCGATCTACCAGGGTGCCGAGATCTACGAGATCGACCCGAACAAGTGCACCGAGTGCGTCGGTCATTACGACACGCCGCAATGCGTCGAGGTCTGCCCGGTCGACTGCATCCCGAAGGATCCCGCGCACCAGGAAAGCGAGGAGCAGCTCTGGGTCAAGTACGCGAAGCTCACCGGCAATCCGGCCCGCGGCTGATCGCCGCCGCAGAGTCGCCCGCTGCGCGCGGAAGCCGCCCCTCCGGGCGGCTTCCTTGTCCTGGCGGGGCGGTGAGCCCCTGACTCGATCCCTTCCCAGCAGAGACCATGCAGATGCACGAACACGAGGACGGCATGCGCACAGTGCACGATCAACTCCGGCAGATCAGGCGCGGCTCCGAGGAGCTCCTGATCGAAGCGGAACTGCGGGACAAGCTGCAGAGCGGGCGCCCATTGCGCATCAAGGCCGGTTTCGATCCGACGGCACCCGACCTGCACCTCGGACATACCGTACTGATCAACAAGCTGCGACACTTCCAGGACCTCGGCCACCACGTCATGTTCCTGATCGGCGACTTCACCGGCATGATCGGCGACCCGACCGGCAAGAACGTCACCCGCCCACCGCTGTCGCGCGAGCAGATCCTGGACAATGCGAAGACCTACCAGGAACAGGTATTCAAGATCCTCGACCCATGCCGGACGGAGGTCTGCTTCAACTCGGCCTGGTTCGAAGCTTTCGGCGCAGCGGGGATGATCCGTCTGGCAGCGCTGCACACCGTCGCCCGCATGCTCGAGCGCGACGACTTTGCCAAGCGTTACAGAAACGGTCAGCCGATCGCGATTCACGAACTGCTCTACCCGCTGTGCCAGGGTTATGACTCGGTGGCGATGAACGCCGATGTCGAACTCGGCGGCACCGACCAGAAATTCAACCTGCTCGTCGGGCGCGAGCTGCAGAAGCACTACGGGCAGGCGCCGCAGTGCATCCTGACCATGCCCCTGCTGGAAGGACTCGACGGCGTCAACAAGATGTCGAAGTCACTTGGCAACTACGTCGGCATCAACGAGCCGCCCGCCGAGATGTTCGGCAAGCTGATGTCGATTTCGGACGAGCTGATGTGGCGCTACTTCGACCTGCTGTCGTTCCGCAGCAGCGAAGCGATCGACACGCTGCGACAGGAAGTCGCCGGCGGGCGCAACCCGCGCGATGCCAAGGTCCTGCTCGCTGGCGAGATCGTCGAGCGCTTCCACGGCGCGAGCGCGGCTGCCCGTGCGCTGGCCGACTTCGAAGCCCGATTCCGGCACGGCGCGATCCCGGACGACATCGCGGAAGTGAGCCTGCAGCCCGGCGCCGAGCCGCTGACCATCGTCCAGGTTCTCAAGCAGGCGGGCCTCACCGCCAGCACCTCGGAGGCGATGCGGATGATCGACCAGGGTGGTGTGCGGATGGACGGCAACCGCGTGGACGACAAGCACCTCGTC
>JFAX01000005.1:159060-175889 GCA_000585015.1 Candidatus Accumulibacter adjunctus
ACCGCGTGGACGACAAGCACCTCGTCTTCCCCGTCGCCGGCACCTTCGTCCTGCAGGTCGGCAAACGCCGCTACGCGCGGGTACGGGTCGGCTGAGCGCACGCGCCAGATCACGCGTCTGGAGACCAGTCAGCACTTGCGGACGATCAGGCTGCCGATCGAGTAGCCGGCGCCGAAGGAGCAGATGACGCCGAGATCGCCGCTGGCGAGATCGGCGCTGTGGCGGTGAAAGCTGATGATCGAGCCGGCCGATGCGGTGTTGGCGAACTCGTCGAGGATCACCGGTGCTTCGTCGGCCGTCGCCTCACGGCCGAGCAGGCGGCGGCCGATCAGCTGGTTCATCGCCAGATTCGCCTGGTGCAGCCAGAAGCGGCGCACCTGCGCCGGTTTCAGGTCGAGGGTCGCAAGGTGGCGGGTGATGTGCTCGGCCGCCAGTGGGCAGACTTCCTTGAAGACCTTGCGGCCCTCCTGGACGAAGAGCTGATCACGGTCGCCCGGATCGCGGTCCTCGCAGCGCGACATGAAACCGGCGTTGTTGCGGATGTTGTTGGAAAAGCTCGTCGCCAGCCGGCTGCCGAGGATTTCCCACGTGTTCGCTGCCGGCTCGGGCGGCAGGCGCTCGACGACGATCGCCGTGCACACGTCGCCGAAGATGAAGTGACAGTCGCGGTCCTGCCAGGCGAGATGCGCCGAGCAGATCTCCGGATCGACGACCAGCACGCTGCGCGCGCTGCCGCAGCGCACGGCGTTGAACGCGATGTCGAGGGCGAAGGTCGCCGACGAGCAGGCGACGTTCATGTCGAAAGCGTAGCCCTGGCCGATGCCGAGCGCGTTCTGGATCTCGACCGCCATCGCCGGGTAGGGGCGCTGCATGTTGGAAGCGGCGCAGATCACGGCATCGATCTCGGCGGCACCGCGGCCGGCAGCCGCCAGCGCCTGCCGGCCGGCGTCGACGGCGATCTCCGCCTGCAGCGACAGTTCGTCGTTGCGCCGCGGCACGAAGCGCGGGCGCATGCGCTGCGGGTCGAGCACCCCCTCCTTGTCCAGCACGTAGCGACGCGTGATGCCGGAGGCCTTTTCGATGAAGTCGACGCTCGACTCCTCGCGCGCGGCGACCTCGCCGGTCGCGATCCGCTGCGCGTTGGCCGCGTTGAACTGCCTGGCATGGGCGTTGTACGAGGCCACCAGTTCCTCGTTGCTGATGATGCATGGTGCGGTGTACAGGCCGCTGCCACTGATCGAGACGCGCTGCATCAAGATTCTCCCTGGGTTGTCACGGTAGGCGTTTGACTCATAGGTGCTGGCCGAGCAGCAACGCCGTCAGGAGGACGGCGATCAGTGCCAGCAGGCGCCCCTGTTGCCGCTGCGCCCGCGCCAGCTCGCTGAGCAACGGCGCCAGGTCGGGCTCGCGGCGTGCCGCCAGTGCCTGATAGACGAGACGCGGCAGTTGCGGCAGGGTGCGTGCCCAGTACGGCGCTTCCTGCTGCACGCCGCGGTGGAAGGCACGCCGCCCGAGCTGTTCGCTCATCCAGCGTTCGAGGAAGGGTTTGGCGGTCTTCCACAGGTCGAGGTCGGGATCGAGCTGGCGGCCGAGACCCTCGATGTTGAGCAGGGTCTTCTGCAGCATCACCAGCTGCGGCTGGATCTCGACGTTGAAGCGGCGCGAGGTCTGGAACAGGCGCAAGAGGACGCGGCCGAAAGAGATCTCGTGCAGCGGCCGGTCGAAGATCGGCTCGCAGACGGCGCGGATGGCGGCCTCGAACTCGTCGGCCCGCGTCTCGGGCGGTGCCCAGCCGGCCTCGATGTGCGCCGTCGCGACGCGCTTGTAGTCGCGCTGGAAGAAGGCGAGAAAGTTCTGCGCCAGATAGTTCTTGTCGGTGTCGGTGAGCGTGCCGACGATGCCGAAGTCGAGCGCGATGTAGCTGCCGTGATGGGCCGCGTCGGTGGCGATGAAGATGTTGCCCGGATGCATGTCGGCGTGAAAGAAGCCGTCGCGGAAGACCTGCGTGAAGAAGATCTCGACGCCGGCGCGCGACAGTGCGGCGAGGTCGATGCCGGCGGCGACCAGCGCCTCGGTCTGGCTGATCGGGATGCCGCGCATCCGCTCCATGACCATCACCGTCGTCGTGCACTGGTCCCAGTGGACCTCGGGCACCTGCAGCAAGCGCGAACCGCTGAAGTTGCGCCGCAACTGCGAGCAGTTGGCGGCCTCGCGCATCAGGTCGAGTTCGTCGTAGAGGTACTTGGCAAACTCGGCGACCACTTCCCGTGGCTTCAGCCGCTTGCCGTCCGGCCATGCCTTCTCCAGTACGGCGGCGAGTGTCTCGAGCAGTGCCAGGTCATTGGCGATGACCTCGTGCATGGCCGGTCGCAGCACCTTGACGGCGACCTCGTGGCCGCCGTCTTCCGGTCGCAGGCGGGCGAAATGGACCTGCGCGATCGACGCACTGGCCACAGGTGTCGCGTCGAATTCGGCGAAGACCTCGCTGGCCGGCCTGCCATAGGCCTTCTCGATCTCGGCCAGGGCCAGTTCGGACGAGAACGGCGGCACCCTGTCCTGCAGTTTCGCCAGTTCGTCAGCAATGTCGGGGCGCAGCAGGTCGCGCCGGGTCGACAGCACCTGCCCGAACTTGACGAAGATCGGGCCGAGCGACTCGAGTGCCAGGCGCAGGCGGACGGCCGAGGGCGTATCGAAGCGGCGCCAGAAGTGCAGCGTTCGCGACAGCGCGGCCAGGCGTCCGCTCGGCTCGTGTTCGAGGATCATCTCGTCGAGGCCGTAGCGGCTCGCAATGCTGAGGATTTTGGCGAGGCGGAGGAGTCGCACGGCGGGCGGGAGCGGGTCGGTCGGCAAAGAGCGAGTTTACACACAAACGGTCGCGGCTGTTGCTTCGCCAGCATTGGCGACAGCGCCGTGGTGGCCCGCTGGCAGGGCCGGCGTCGTATAATCAGCCGCTTGACCCGATTCCCGAACCAAGAAACCGCGATGAGTTCCGACCTGAAGTTACAGCTTGCCGAGCTGATGCGCGTCGCGCTGCTGAGTGTGGCACCCGGCGAGGGCAGCAGCGAGATCCACATCGAGCGCCCGAAGCAGGCTTCGCACGGCGATTTTTCCTGCAATCTGGCGCTGCAACTGGCGCGTTCGCTGAAACGCAATCCGCGCCAGCTGGCGCAGCTCCTGGTTTCGGAATTGCCGTACTCGTCGTTGCTCGACCGGACCGAAGTCGCCGGTGCCGGCTTCATCAATTTCCACTTGGCACCGGCCGCCCGCCGCCAGGTGCTGCGCGGCATCCTGCAGCAGGGGGAGAACTTCGGCCGCGCGACGAGCGGCGGCGGCAGGACGGTCCTCGTCGAGTTCGTTTCCGCCAATCCGACCGGCCCGTTGCATGTCGGCCATGGCCGGGGCGCAGCCTATGGCGACAGTCTTGCCAGGCTGCTGGCTTTCGCCGGCTGGAGCGTGACCAGCGAATACTACGTCAATGACGCGGGTCGGCAGATGGACATCCTGGCGCTGTCGACGTGGTTGCGCTACCTTGAACTCGGCGGCGGCCAGTCGGCCGAGCACGTGCTCTTCCCGCCGAACGCCTACCAGGGTGAATACGTGCGCGACATGGCGCGGCAGATGCGGCTGGCCCACGGCGGCCGCTATGAGCGCTCCCTCACCCAGCTCGCCGCCGGCACTCCCGGCTTGCCGGACGCGACGCGCACCGACGCCGAGGCTGTCCGGCAGCGGGAAAACCAGCTCGACGCACTGATCGCCAACGCCCGCCTGCTGCTCGGCGAGGAATGGCGCTACGTGCATG
The DNA here is from genome assembly GCA_000585015.1 of Candidatus Accumulibacter adjunctus. Lineage (GTDB taxonomy): Bacteria > Pseudomonadota > Gammaproteobacteria > Burkholderiales > Rhodocyclaceae > Accumulibacter > Accumulibacter adjunctus. The sequence goes on from JFAX01000005.1 coordinate 162,860, forward strand.
ACTTCGTGCTTGCCGAGCAACTTGCCGATTGCCGCAACGATCTCGAGGAAACCGGAGTGCACTTCGATGTCTGGTTTTCCGAGCAGTCGCTGTTTGCCACCGGTCTCGTCGCGCGCTGCGTCGAGCGACTGGCGAAAGCCGGTCATGTCTATCTGCAGGACGGCGCCCGCTGGTTCCGCTCGACGACCTTCGGTGACGAAAAGGACCGCGTCGTGCAGCGCGACAACGGCCACTACACCTACTTCGCATCCGACATCGCCTACCACCTGAACAAGTGCGAAAGGGGATTCGCGCGGCTGATCAACGTCTGGGGCGCCGACCATCACGGCTACATTCCGCGCGTCCGCGGAGCGCTCACCGCGCTGGGCATCGACGAATCGCTCCTCGAGGTCGCACTGGTGCAGTTCGCGGTGCTCTATCGCTCCGGCTGGAAGGCGCAGATGTCCACCCGTGCAGGGGACTTCGTCACCTTGCGGACCCTGCGCGAAGACGTCGGCGTCGACGCCTGCCGTTTCTTCTACGTCCTGCGCAAATCCGATCAGCACCTCGATTTCGACCTCGATCTCGCCAAGAGCCAGTCGAACGACAACCCGGTCTACTACATCCAGTACGCGCACGCACGCGTCTGTTCGCTGCTGGATCTCTGGGCTGGCGACGCCGAGACTCTCGCCGCGGTCGATCTCGCGGCTCTCGAGGGTCCCCGCGAACTCGCGCTGGCGGCTCGGCTGGGCGAGTTTCCCGAGGTCGTCGAACAGGCTGCGGCGGAGCTCGCACCGCATCTCGTCGCCTTCTACCTGAAGGATCTGGCAGCAGAATTCCACAGCTACTACAATGCCGAACGCATCCTGGTCGACGCGCCGGCGGTACGGGAGGCGCGCGTGGCGCTGGCCGCAGCCGTGCGGCAGGTGATCCGCAACGGCATGTCGATACTCGGTGTCAGCTGTCCGGAATCGATGTAGTCAGAGCACAGAGGATTGCCATGAGTCGTGACATGAAACCCCGCAAGGCGCCGCCGGGCAGGAAATCGGGTGGTGGCACGCTGTTCGGCCTGTTCATCGGCCTCGTCCTCGGCGTCATCGCGGTCGCCGCGGTCGTCTGGTACGTCAACAAGACGCCGCTGCCGTTCACGACGACCGGTCAGCAGCCCAAGCTGCCGCCGCCGGTCGGCAGCAAGCCAGCCGCGCAGCCCGCCGCCGAAGTGCCGCCGGTCGCTTCGGCGCCGCCGGTCGCATTGCCGGGCAAACCGGGCGACCCGGTTCCAGAGAAGCCACGTTTCGACTTCTACAAGATCCTGCCGGGCAATGCGGAAGCGGTTCCCGAGCCGAAACCCGACGAACAACGGCCGGCCGAAGCTCGGCCGACCATCGGCAAGCCCACCGAAACGAAGCCGATCGACACCAGGCCGACCGAGAACCGGCCGACCGAGACGAAGACGGGCGAGACGAAGACTGCGGAAGGAAAGCAGACGGAAGGGAAGACCGCAGAGAGCAGGACGGCTGCCGCCAAGCCAGCCGAGGCGAAGAGCGAGAACACCCTCAGGGAGCCCATCTATCTGCAGGCGGGCTCGTTCCTGAGCGCCAGCGACGCCGACAACCAGAAGGCGCGGTTGGCGTTGATGGGAGCAGAGGCGCGGATCCAGCAGGTGATGCTGCAGGACAAGGTCTGGTACCGTGTCCGCCTTGGGCCCTACCACAAGATGGACGACGTGAATCACATGCGCGCCGACCTGGCCAGACAGGGAATCGACGCCAACGTCGTGCGCCGCGATTGAGCGACCCGGCTGATGTCCGCGCAGCGACCGGGGGCTGTCCGGCATGCGGCAGAGGGCAGGGAAGGACATGCCAGATCGGTGAGGATGGGGGAACGACGGTGCAACGCGGCGGAGCGGCCGCGTGGCACATTTATTTGCAGGCTTGAAGGAGAGAGATCGATGCACGCACGTTCCACTGGTTGGTTGCTGACCCTCGTCATCGCCTTGTTGGCGGTGGCACTGCCGGTACGGGCCGAACTCGTCGCCGGGCGCGACTTCGTTGCGATCGTTCCCCAACAGACGACCGACAATCCGGCGAAGATCGAGGTCATCGAGTTCTTTTCGTACGCCTGTCCGCATTGCAGTGAGTTGCACCCCACCCTCAGCAAGTGGTCGTCGGCGCTGCCGGCCGACGTCGTCCTGAAGCGGGTGCCGATCACTTTCGGCCGTCCGCAATGGGCGCCGCTGGCGCGACTGTTCTACGCGCTCGAGGCGACGGGCGATCTCGCGCGGCTGGATAGCGCCGTCTTCGAAACGCTTCACCGTCAGGGCGGCAAGCTCTTCGACGACAAGAGCGTCATCGCCTGGGCCACGGCGCGCGGCATCGACGGCAAGAAGTTCACCGAGGCCTACAACTCCTTCGGTGTCCTCAGCCGGGTCAAGCAGGCCGATCAGATGGCCAAGGCCTACGGAATTCAGGGCGTTCCGGCGCTCGCCGTCGATGGCAAGTACCTGGTCACCGGCAAGGACCTCAAGGACTTCAATGACTTGCTGGCGCTGACCGAGCAGGTGATCGGCAAGGTCCGGCGCGAGCGCGGCAAGAAGTGAGACCACTGCGCACCGGTTTCGGCTGAGCCGGAGTTGGTGAGCCACCGCCGCTGAGCCGCCCGCCGTGCAGCGAGTCTTCATTACCGGCGCTTCGTCCGGCATCGGCCGGGCGCTGGCCGAGCACTACGGCGCGCGCGGCGCGCGGCTCGGGCTCGTCGCCCGCCGACCGCAGTTGCTGCACGAGTTGTCGACGCGCTGGCCGGAGCGCGTCAGGGCGTACCCGCTCGACGTCACCGACGCCGACGCCCTGCGCGTCGCGGCAGCAGACTTCATCGATTCTTTCGGGGTCCCCGATGTCGTGATCGCCAACGCCGGTGTCTCGGTTGGCACGCTGACCGAGGACGCCGCGGATCTCGAGGCGATGCGGCGCGTGATGGAGGTCAACCATTTCGGCATGGCGGCGACCTTCTCGCCGTTCATTGCCGGCATGCGACAGGCCGGGCGCGGTCGCCTGGTCGGCATCGCCTCGCTGGCAGGCATCCGTGGCCTGGCGGGCGCCGCCGCCTATTGCGCGTCAAAGGCGGCAGCGATCAGCCATCTCGAGAGCCTGCGTCTCGAACTGCGCGCTTCGGGAGTCCGGGTGGTCACCATCTGTCCGGGCTACGTCAGGACACCGATGACCGAGGTGAATCGTTTCCCGATGCCCTTTCTCCTGGCCGCCGACGAGGCGGCGACGCGCTTCGCCCGCGTCATCGAACGGGGCAGCAGCTACGCCGTCGTGCCATGGCAGATGGCCATCGTCGGCAAGCTGTTGCGGCTCCTGCCAAACGCCGTCTACGACCGCGTCTTCGCGGCTGCGCCACGCAAGCCGCGGCCACCGCCGCCGAGCTAGGCCGCGGTGGTCCGCCCCGGTGGTTCCGCCACCTCACCAGTCGATCGCCTTGCCGTCACGGAAGAAGCCTCCGCTGGGGCCGTCTGCCGGCAGCAGCGCGGCCCAGACGATGCCACTGGCGCCCTCTTCGGCACTGCGCGTGGCGTTCTCGCCGCCCATCCCGGTGCGACACCAGCCGGGACAAACCGAGTTGATCTTGATCGCCGTTCCTGCCAGTTCGTTGGCCGCCAGTCGGGTCAGCGCGTTGAGCGCCGCCTTCGACATCCGGTAGCCGGGCCAGAAACCACCCATCTCGCTCAGTTGCCCCATCCCCGACGAGACGTTGACGATGCGGCCGTAGCCGTTTTCGCGCATCAGCGGCACGCAGGCCTGCAGCAGGCGCAGCGCCGCCAGCGCGTTGCAGTCGATCGTCGTCGCGACGGTTTCCGGCTCGACGACGAAGACGCTCGCCGCCGGCGGCGGCCGGGCAAAGTCGCGTGCTTCGGGGAAGATGCCGGCGTTGTTGACCAGGATGTCCACGCGGCCGAACTCTCGCCGCAGGCGAGCTGCGAGAGCGGCGATGGCGCTGGCGTCGGTGACGTCGGCGCAGTGGGGCAGCACGTCGAGGCCGTCGCCCTGCAGGCGGCCAGCCGCTGCCTCGATCGCGTCGGCATTGCGCCCGACCATCAGGACCTTGCAGTCGGCAGCCGCGATGTCACGCGCCACTGCCAGTCCAATGCCGCGTGCCGCTCCGGTGACCACGGCGAGTCTGCGAGCCAGCATGTGTTTCTCCTCCAGAGGGTGCATGATGCAATGGTCTGACGCGCTCGGCAAGCTCCACGGCCGCTACCCGGGGTCGCCGCGGATCGTCTCGCTGGTGCCGAGCCTGACCGAGCTCCTGATCGCCCTTGGCCTTGGTGCGCAACTGACCGGTCGCACCGGCTTCTGCGTCCACCCGCGAGCGGCCCTTCGTGGCATCCCGAAGCTCGGCGGTACCAAGGGCTTCGACCGCGAGCGACTGCGCGCGTTGCAGCCGACCCATGTGCTGGTCAACATCGACGAAAACCGGCGCGACGAGGTCGCTGCCCTGGCGGACTTCGTGCCGCACGTGGTCGTCACCCATCCGCTGGAAGCGCGCGACAACCTCGATCTCTACCGCCTGCTCGGCGGCATCTTCGATCGCGAGCAGGAGGCGGCAGCGCTGTGCGCCGCCTTCGAGCGCGAATGGACCGCTCTTGCCGAGGTCGCCGCCCTGCTGCCGCGGCAGCAGGTGCTGTACCTGATCTGGCGTGACCCGTGGTTCAGCGTCGCCCGCGATACCTACATCTCGCGCATGCTGGCGGCAGCCGGCTGGGAGACGCTGCCGGCCGTCAGCGCACAGCGCTACCCGCAAATCGAACTGGCGGAAGCGGTCCGCGACGCCGAGATCGTCTTCCTCGCCAGCGAACCCTACCCTTTCCGCGAGCGTGACCGGCAACGACTCCTGGCCGAGATGGCCGGCCACTGCTGGCAACTGATCGATGGCGAGATGGTCTCGTGGTACGGCAGCCGGGCGATCATGGGCCTCGCCTATCTGCGCCGCTTGCGCCTGGGCCTCAGCCAATCGGCTCGAAATTGACGCGCATCAAGCCGTGGCCGCTCGCGCCCACTATACTGGCGCGCTTCGTGCAACGAGGCTTTCGTTCATGGCCGCTCGCAAGATTCCCCAGCTCATCTGCCCGGCGGGCAGCCTGCCGGCACTCAAGGCCGCCGTCGATCACGGTGCCGACGCCGTCTATCTCGGTTATCGCAACGAGACCAACGCCCGCAACTTCGCCGGCCTCAATTTCGACCAGCGGGCGATGGTCGAAGGCGTTCGCTACGCGCAGACCCGTCACCGCCAGGTTCTGATGGCGATCAACACCTTCGCCCAGCCGGGGCGCTTCGCCGACTGGCAGCGAGCCGTCGACGGGGCGGCGGATCTCGGCGTCGACGCCGTCATTCTTGCCGATGTCGGCCTGCTCGACGACAGCAGTCGCCGCCATCCCGACCTGCGCCTCCACCTCTCGGTGCAGGGCTCGGCGACGAACTACGAGGCGATCAACTTCGCGCACCGCGAGTTCGGCGTGCGGCGCGCCGTCCTGCCGCGCGTCCTGACGCTGGCACAGGTCGAGACGGTGGTCCGCAACACGCCGGTCGAGATCGAGGTCTTCGGCTTCGGCAGCCTGTGCGTGATGAACGAAGGGCGCTGCTGGCTCTCGTCGTACGCCACCGGCGAGTCGCCGAATACGGTCGGCGCCTGCTCGCCGGCGAAGTTCGTGCAGTGGCAGAAATCGCCGGACGGCATGGCGACACGCTTGAACGGCATCCTGATCGACTGCTTCGCCGCTGCCGAGCCGGCCGGCTACCCGACGCTGTGCAAGGGACGCTTCGAGGTGCAGGGAGAAACCTATTACGCGCTCGAGGAACCGACGAGCCTCAACGTGCTCGAGATTCTGCCTGAAATTGCCCGTATCGGTGTCGCTGCGATCAAGGTCGAAGGCCGCCAGCGCAGCCCGACCTACGTCGCGCAGGTCACGCGTACCCTGCGCGCGGCACTCGACGAACTGGCGCGCGGCGAACAGCGTTTCAGCGTCCGGCCAGCTTGGCAGGCCGAACTCGCCCGGCTGGCCGAAGGCAGCCAGGTGACGCTCGGCGCCTACAGCCGCCCGTGGCGCTAGGTGGAGGCAGGCGATGAAGCTCTCGCTCGGACCTCTGCTCTACTTCTGGCCGAAGCACGAGGTCTTCGAGTTCTATGCCGAGATGGCGCAGCAGCCGGCGCTCGACATCATCTGTCTCGGCGAGGTCGTCTGCTCGCGCCGGCAGCAGATGCGCAGCGCCGACTGGCTTGGGCTGGCACGCGATCTGGCTGCGGCCGGCAAGGAGGTGGTCATCGCCGCGCAGGCGCTGCTCGAATCGGAGAGTGACCTGAAGGCGCTGCGACGCCTGGCGGATGAGGCGAGCGAGATCCCCGGCTGCCTGCTCGAGGCCAACGATCTCGGGGCGGTCGGCATTGCCGCCGGTCGGCCATTCGTCGCCGGGCCCCATCTCAACATCTACAACGAGGCCACGCTGGCGTCGTTCGCCCGCCGCGGCATGCGGCGCTGGCTGCCACCGCTCGAGGCCGACCGGCGGCTGATCGAGACGCTGCATGGCACGCGTCCAGCCGGGGTCGCGACTGAGGTCTTCGTCTTCGGCAAACTGCCACTGGCGTTCTCCGCCCGCTGTTTCACCGCCCGTCATTACAACCTCGGCAAGGACGACTGCCAGTTCCGCTGTCTCGACCACCCGCAGGGGATGACTCTGCGCACCCGCGAGGGGCAGCCGTTCCTGAGCATCAACGGCATCCAGACGATGTCGGCGCAGACCTGCAGTCTGCTGCCGCAGGTTCCGGATCTGCTGGCGATGGGCATCGAAGTGATCCGCATCAGCCCGCAACCGCAGGCGATGACGGCGGTCATCGCCGCCTTCGACGCTGCCCGGCGTGGCGCAGCGGTTGCTCCGGATACTTCAGGCTGGGCGAGCGATGGTCTGGTCGACGGCTACTGGTTCGGCGATGCCGGCATCGCGTGTCACCAGGCCGCCACGCGCGTCAATCGGGAAGGAATTCAATCATGATTCAGGGCATCACGATTCCAGACTTCAAGCTGCCGGGCGTCATTGCGACGATCGGCGCACACCTGCCGCAGTGGCCGCACTCGCTGGCCCTGGCGACGGCGCTGAACGCGGCGGCCAAGGTCGGCCTGCTGCCCGCCGACAGCCTGGAACGACTCGCCGGCCGCAGCTTCGTCGTCGAGGTGCTCGATGCCGGCGGCGTCGCATCGTTCGCCTGTCGCGACGGGCTCTTCCGGCCCTTGCTGACCGTGCCGCAGGCACCCGATCTCTGCTTCCAGGCCAATCTCTCGGCCTTCCTGCAACTGCTGACACGGCAGGAAGACCCGGATACACTGTTCTTCAAGCGCGAGCTGTCGATCACCGGTGACACCGAACTCGGGCTGCTGGTGAAAAACATGCTCGACGCCATCGAGTGGCCGCAGCTGCCGCAACTGTCGCTCTTCCGCCGATGAGCCCGGACGTCGCCCGGCGGCCTGGCGCCGCCGTCGCGGCAAGGGATGTCCGCAGCATTGCCGGCTAGCGCGCCACTGCTCACCGGCGTTGCCTGCGCGCTTGCTGCCGGCATGCTCTGGGGACTGGTCTTCGTCGTGCCGCTGCTGCTGCCCGGGTATCCGCCGGCGATGCTGTCCTTCGGGCGCTACCTCGCTTTCGGGCTGATTGCCGTGCTGCTCGCCTGCGGCGACCGCGCGCGCCTGTCGCGGCTGCAGCGCGAGGACTGGCGGATGGCTTTCGAGCTGGCGCTGGTCGGCAACATCCTCTACTACCTCTTCCTGGCGGCGGCGATCCAGCTCGCCGATGCGCCCATGCCGACGATGCTCATCGGCACCCTGCCGATCGTCATCGCGATCGTCGCCAACTTCGGCAGCGAGGCCTTGCCGTGGCGCCGCCTGCTGCCGTCGCTGACGGTGATCGCGATCGGCATCGCCCTGGTGAACCGCCACGAGATGGCGCTGCTCGGCGCGCAGCGCGGTATCGACGACTACCTGGGTGGCGCCCTGCTGGCCTTGGCGGCGGTTGCCGCCTGGACCTGGTACCCGGTGCGCAACTCCCGCTGGCTGCGCCGGCGGCCGCAGATCGCTTCCGGGACCTGGGCGCTGGCGCAGGGGCTGGCGACGTTGCCACTGGCAGCGATCGGCATGGCTGCTGCCGGCGTCTGGGCGGACGGCAGCTTCGACTATCCACTCGGCCCGCAGCCGATGCGCTATGTGGGACTGATGCTGACGCTCGGCTTCTGTGCCTCCTGGCTCGGCACACTGCTCTGGAATCGTGCCAGCCAGCTGCTGCCGACCGCGCTCAGCGGCCAGTTGATCGTCTTCGAGACGCTCGCCGCCTTTGCCTACGCCTTCCTGTGGCGCGGCTCGCTGCCCGGTAGCTCGGCGCTGGCGGGGATCGGGCTGCTGCTTGCCGGCGTCGTTCTCGGCGTGCGCGCTTTCCGCGGCGGCTGAACGGCCGTTCCGGCACACAGGCGGGGCGGCGGACCAGTCGTGCTGCCGCGCGTGCTTTCCCCGCCAACGCAGCCGTCGGCAGTCCGGAAGCGATGCTGGCGGGGTGTTAGAATGCCGCCGATGCTGGTTCTCGGAATCGAAACCTCCTGCGACGAAACGGGTGTCGCGCTGTACGATGGCGACGGCGGCGACGGCAGCTTGCTGGCGCACGCGCTCCACTCGCAGGTCCGCATGCACGCCGAGTACGGTGGCGTGGTGCCGGAACTCGCGTCACGTGATCACATCGGCCGTCTCGTGCCGCTGCTGCGACAGGTTCTTGCCGCCAGTGGCCGCTCGCTGGCGCAGATCGATGCCATCGCCTATACGCAGGGCCCGGGTCTCGCCGGCGCCCTGCTCGTCGGCGCTGCTTTCGCCGAGGCGTTGGCGATGGCACTGGGGCTGCCGACCGTGCCGGTGCACCACCTCGAGGGTCACTTGCTGTCGCCGCTGCTGTCGGCGCGTCCGCCGCGCTTTCCCTTCGTCGCGCTGCTCGTTTCCGGCGGGCACAGCCAGCTGATGCGCGTCACCGGCGTCGGCGAATACGCGTTGCTGGGCGAGACGCTCGATGACGCGGCCGGTGAGGCCTTCGACAAGACCGCCAAGCTGCTCGGACTCGGTTATCCTGGCGGCCCGGCACTCGCTGCGCTCGCCGAAAACGGCCGACCGGGACGGGTGAAGCTGCCGCGGCCGATGCTGCGCTCTGCTGACCTCGATTTCAGCTTCAGTGGTCTGAAGACGGCCGTCTTGAGCCGCGTGCGCGAGTTGGGGATGCTCGACGACGAGCAGCGCGCGGACATCGCCTGCGGTTTTCAGGAAGCGATCGTCGAGGTGCTGGTGAGCAAGGCACTCCGCGCCGTGCGGACCAGCGGCCTGCGGCAACTGGTCGTTGCCGGCGGCGTCGGGGCCAATCGCGAACTGCGCCGCCAGCTCGATGCGCGCGCGTTGAAATCGCGCATCGACGTCTTCTACCCGGAACTCGAATTCTGTACCGACAACGGCGCGATGATCGCACTGGCTGGCGCTTTGCGGCTGCAGGCGGGGCTTGCCGGCAAGGCCGCCGGTGCTTTCGCGGTGCGGCCGCGCTGGCCGTTGACCGGCGCCGGCTAGCCCGTCGCGGCAAGAGCCTTGCGCACGGAACGGCGGCGTTCGCGCGCCGGGCCAGGTACGGTTGCCGGTCGTGGCCGGCAACGCAAGAACTACTGGCGTTTGCCGCCGATGCGCGGCTCGCTGCCGGCGAGCAGTCGCTGCAGGTTCTGCCAGTGCTTGCCGATCAATGCCATGGCGATGATGCCGATCACCAGCACCCGGCCGTCGTTGCCCCATGACAGGATGGCGTAGAGTGGCGCCGCGGCCGCTGCGACGAGTGCCGCGAGTGATGAATAGCGCAGGGTGAAGGCGACCAGCAGCCAGGTGGCGAGTGTCGCCAGCCCGAGCCAGGGATCGATCGCCAGCAGGACGCCGGCGGCGGTGGCGACACCCTTGCCGCCCCTGAAGCCGAGGAAGACCGGGTAGAGGTGGCCGAAGAAGACGGCCAGCGCAACGAGGCCGACCGCCAGCGGTGGCAGACCGTACAGCGGTGCGTAGTGGGCGGCGAGAAAGACCGCCAGCCAGCCTTTCAGCGCGTCGCCGACGAGGGTGAACAGCGCCGCACCCTTGTGCCCGCTGCGCAGGACGTTGGTTGCGCCGGGGTTCTTCGAGCCGTAGCTGCGCGGGTCGGCGAGGCCGAAGACGCGGCTGGCGACGAGCGCGAACGGCACCGACCCGAGCAGATAGGCGGCGAGGATGGCGAGCAGGCTGAGCAGTGTCGATGGCATCGGCTGGGTGATCCGGGGTTGCCGCCTTATGGCCAGTGGCCGGAAGGCGATAGAATGCGCGCTCTGTCGCCACCTTTCCGGCAGCGCGGCGCCATCATACACCACGCCGCCGGCGCACCCACCCGAGCCTGGGCCGCATGGACATCATCTTCATCGACGAACTGCGCGCGACGACGCTGATCGGCATCTACCCGCGCGAGCAAGCCATGCCACAGACGGTCGAGATCTCGCTGCAGATCGGCACCTCGACGGCCAGTGCCGGCGCCAGCGACGACATCGGCGACACCATCGACTATGCGCGCGTCGTCGAGCGTCTGCGCGCCGAACTCGCCGCCCGCCACTTCAACCTGCTCGAGCGGCTCGCCGAGTACGTCGCGGCGCTGCTGCTCGAGGACTTCGGCGCCACCTGGGTGCGCGTCTCGATCGCCAAGCTCGGCATGATGCGTGGCGTCGCGCGGGTCGGCGTCGTCATCGAGCGCGGCGCCGCCGCCTGATCGGGCGTTCGCTCCGGTCCGACCGGCGGCTTCATTCCGCGAATCAGCGCTGCTGGCGGTTACATTGCCTGAGCAATCCGCTCGACCATTGGTTGCCTAGCTGAATGTCAGGTTGGCGTAAGCATGGTCGCGTACAAGGTCCATCGGAAGCCCTGTCTCCGGCACGGCTTCTTGCAATCCCACAATATTGGAGGAGACAACTCATGGAAGACCAAGGCAAGGCCTACTGGTCGGCGACGCTCAAGCTGATCTGGGGCATCCTTATCGTCTGGTTCCTGGTATCGTTCGTCGCAGGAATCCTGTTCGCGCCCGAACTCAACAACATCAAGCTGGGCGGCTATCCGATGGGCTTCTGGTTTGCCCAGCAGGGATCGATCTACGTCTTCATCGCGCTGATCTTCATCTACGCGAAGCTGATGGACAACATCGATCGTCGCTTCGACGTTCACGAAGATTAGGAGGCGAGTCATGGATCTGACGACTACCATCTGGCTCGTTGTCGGCGCGACCTTCGCGCTCTACATCGGCATTGCCATCTGGACGCGCGCCGGCAGTACCAGCGAGTTCTACGTCGCCGGCGGCGGCGTGCCGCCGGTGATGAACGGCATGGCGACCGCCGCCGACTGGATGTCGGCCGCTTCGTTCATCTCGATGGCCGGCCTCATCTCGAACATGGGTTATGGCGGCGGCCTTTTCCTGATGGGCTGGACCGGCGGCTACGTATTGCTGGCCGTCCTGCTCGCGCCCTACCTGCGCAAGTTCGGCAAGTTCACCGTGCCGCAGTTCATCGGCGACCGCTTCTATTCGAAGTCGGCGGCGACCGTGGCGGTGATCTGCCTGCTGACGGCGTCGATCACCTACATCATCGGCCAGATGACCGGTGTCGGCATCGCCTTCTCGCGCTTCCTCGGCGTCTCGAGCGATACCGGCATCTACGTCGGGCAGGCGATCGTCTTCGTCTATGCGGTGTTCGGCGGCATGAAGGGGATCACCTACACGCAGGTCGCGCAGTACATCGTGCTGATCTTCGCCTACATCATCCCGGCGGTGTTCATCTCGATCCAGCTCACCGGCAATCCGATCCCCCAGCTCGGTCTCGGCGCGACGATGAGCGGCACCGACGTCTCGCTGCTCGCCCGTCTCGACCAGGTGGTCACCGAACTCGGTTTCGGCAAGTACACGACGACGACCGCCGGCAGCACGCTGAACATGTTCGTCTACACCGTGTCGCTGATGATCGGCACCGCCGGCCTGCCGCACGTCATCATGCGCTTCTTCACCGTGCCGACGGTGCATGCCGCGCGTCTGTCCGCCGGCTGGGCGCTGATCTTCATCGCGCTGCTGTACACCACCGCGCCGGCCGTGGCGGCGATGGCACGCTACAACCTCAACGCGACGGTGACGCCGGGGATCAAGGCCAACGCCGATCTCTTCCTGCCGGAATCGAACCTCAAGGCCGAGGATCGCCCGGACTGGATGAAGCGCTGGGAGAAGACCGGTCTGCTCAAGTGGCAGGACAAGAACGCCGACGGGCGCATCCAGTATTACAACGACGCCTCCAAGAGCGCGGAATTCAAGGCCAAGGCCGATACCGCCGGCTGGAAGGGCAACGAGCTGACGGTCAACGCCGACATCATCGTGCTGGCCAACCCGGAAATCGCGTTGCTGCCGAACTGGGTGATCGCGCTCGTCGCGGCCGGCGGTCTGGCGGCGGCGCTGTCGACGGCGGCCGGCCTGCTGATGGCGATCTCGGCGGCGATCTCGCATGACCTGGTGAAAGGCGTGTTCGCGCCGAACATCAGCGAGAAGGGCGAACTGCTCGCCGGCAAGATCTCGATGGCGGTGGCGATCGTGATCTCGGGCTATCTCGGTCTGAATCCGCCCGGATTCGCCGCCGGAACCGTCGCGCTGGCCTTCGGCATCGCGGCGAGCTCGCTCTTCCCGGCGATCATGATGGGCATCTTCTCGAAGAAGATGAACAAGGAGGGCGCAATGTGCGGCATGCTCGCCGGCCTGTTCATCACCCTGTTCTACGTGTTTGCGCACAAGGGGATCTTCTTCATCAAGGGAACCGAGTACGTGGAGCTGATCGGCGGCCCGAATTCATTCTTCGGGATCACGCCGGAAGCCTTCGGTGCGATTGGCGCGCTGTTCAACTTCATCGTCGCCTTCGTGGTCGACAAGATGACCCCGGAACCTCCGGAGCACATCCAGGC
>JFAX01000005.1:176270-182133 GCA_000585015.1 Candidatus Accumulibacter adjunctus
TGTCGCCGGCATGCCGGCGACAGCGGCAGGCCATTCCCCGCCAGTTGCACCGGCGGGTTTTTTTCTTGCGTTTCTGTTGGCCGGCTCGGCAGCGGCAGCCGAACGGCTGGAGTGAGCGATGGATCTCAGCCTCGCCCTGACCTGGATCATGTTCCTTGGCCTCTTTCCGCTGGCGTTCTTCTGGCTGCGGCGGGCGTGGCGCATCCTCTTCCGCCGCGACTACTCGGAAGTGGCGCTGAAGCGTGGCGAAGCGCCACCGAACGCCGAGCGCTACGCGCCCTACACCGCGGCGATCAACCTCGTCGCCGGTGGCGTCGCGGTGAGCGTCATCCTGCTGGTGGTGATCAGCGGCATTCCGTACGACACGTGGACGGCGATCGCCGGTTCGACGATCTGGCTCAAGTTCTTCGGCGACTTCGTCGTCAGCCGGCAGGCGCGGGCAAACTGGGGCAAGACCAACAAGGGTTAGGCGCCAGCGGCGCCGCTGCTCAGGCTTCCGCCGCCAGGGCCGCGAGGACGCCCGGCCGGCGGCCGACACGCTCCTGGAAAGCCGCCAGTGCCGGCCAGCGGCAGATGTCGATCGATACCGCGCTGCCCCAGGTGAGGACGGCATAGAGGTAGGCGTCGGCGACCGTGAAGTGGTCGCCCAACAGGTGGTACCTGTCCTCGAGGCGGGCGGCGACGTAGTCCAGCCGGGTGGCGATACCCGCCCGCAGGCTGCGCCGGTAGTCCTCGGAGGTATCCGGCCGGAACAGCGGCACGAAACTGCGGTGCAGTTCGCAACCGATGAACGCCAGCCATTCCTGCAATCGGTAGCGCGCGAGCGTGTGCGCGCGCGGCGCGAGGCCGGACTCGGGAACGCGGTCGGCGATGTATTGCAGGATCGCGGCGGTCTCCGTCAGACGCTCGCCATCGTCGAGTTCGAGCACCGGCACGTAGCCCTTGGCGTTGATCGCCATGAAATCGCTGCCGTCGGCCAGTTGGTGCCGGCGGAGATCGACGCGCACGAGATCGAAATCGAGTCCCGCCTCGCGCAGCGCGATGTGCGGCGCCAGCGAGGAGGTGCCGGGAGCGAAGTAGAGCTTGAGGTCGAGGCTGCCGGGCAGGCGCGGAGGCGCTGCCGGCGCTCTCTCATCGTCCGCGTCGACGCCAGGAAGCCGGCTGAGCTCGACGCTGAGGAAGCCGCTGTTGTTGCCATAGGCAAAAGCCGAGTCGTTGGCGAAGAAGTAGAGGAAGCCCGGCTCGCTGACCTCGATCTCGCAGCCGTTCGGCGTGGCGATCAGGCTGCTCTCGTCATCGACGCGGGCGACGCCCCCGACGGCACTCTCGATCAGCCCGGTCAGCATGTTCTCGGTGTCGGCATTGCTCGCCTCGAGGTCGGGCCGCGGATGGATCGCGGCAACGAGCGAGAACCACGGCCGCCGCTCCATTCGGCGGCTGCCCTCGGCGAGCTGCAGGAACCACGCTTTCGACTCATAGCCGTCGGCATCTGCCGACACATCCTTGTCCAGCCACGAGCCGCTGGCCTCGATGCGGTAGCGCTCGCCGACGTCCACCTCGACGCCGGAAGCGTTCCACCATTTGTGCGCATAGACCGGGAAGCGCGTCGAGCCGTCGATCGGCAGCTTGCGGAACGGCAACGCTTCACGTTCGGGCTGCAGCTGTTCTTCCGGCGGCGGTTCTTCGCCCCGGTAGAAAGGGGCGCAGGCCGGGATGTCCTCGAGGGCTTTCGGTCGATAGTCCGCGCGCCCCTGCAGGCGCTGCAGCACGCTCGGATGGATTTCGGCGTCGTCCGGAATCTTGCGTTCCCTGGTCGGGCGCGTGCGCCAGACCGGGCCGCGGGTCTCGTCGTGCCGGTTCTCCAGGCAGTCGGGCGCCAGTGCCGGCAACAGTTGCCCGGACACGAGCTGCAGGCCGGCAGCGAGTTCGTTGACCTCCTGCACCATCCACTCGAGCGCGACGTCGGCGAGGCCGTGGCTGTCGTAGCCACCGCCGACATCGGCATGCACGCCGGCAAACCAGAGCTGCCTGATCCCCTCGCGCTCGGCCCAGACGGTCGGGACGAAGTCCGCCCGCTGTTCGTCGATGGCCAGTGCCTGGCGGCCGTATTCGACGCGCGGACTCAGCTCTCGGTTGCGGAACTTGAGGAAGCGGAGTTCGTCGCGGTCGATCAGGCGCAGGCCGTTGAACAGCGGCACGCCGAGTTCACCGACGGTGTCCCAGACGCCGATCATGCGGATCGGCGTTTCGTCGTGGTGCTTCCAGAAGCGCGCGCCGCGCTTCTTGCCGCGATCGTCCCTGTAGATCAGCCACACCCGTTCGGCCTCATCGGCGGCATCGTCGTCGTCGGCCTCGCCGGCAGCGAGCAGACCGGTGTAGGCGATGAACTCGCCGAGGCTGCGGGCGGCCCAAGCGCCGCGCGAGGCGCCGAAGAGCCAGATCTTGTCGCCGCGCTCATAGACCTGCGAGATCAGCAGGAAGGCGTCGATCATGCAGTCGTGCAGGCCGATTCCCTGCGTCCCGCGCAGCAGGCCCTGCGCGCGGCCACCGCTGCCGACGCTGGCGAGGTGGAAGGCGGCGAGCTGCTCGCCGGTCCTGACGAGATGCGAGCGGATCGGTCCGCTCTCGTCGACCTGTCGCTCGGTTCCCGGCAGCATCTGGAACAGCCGGTAGGAATTGGTGCGCTCGACGGGATCGTTCCAGCTCCCGTCCAGGCAAACGACGATTTCCTTGCTCATCGCGCTTCCTCCCCTGTTGGTCTGCTTGCCGGCTGCCGGCAGCGGCGCGCCGATCGGCACGAGCCTGGCGCAGGCGCCTGCTGCATCGCCGGGCCGCCGCCTCGCCTGCCGCGGCGGCACAGCCCGCGTGCCGGCAAGCGCCAGCTCTCGCCCTGCGCTTCAACGCGGCCTGCCGGCGACGACTGCGACACGAGATCTCAGCCGCCGCCGCTCGGCGGCGCTGCCGGCGGATTCGACTTCGGCATCGAGACATCGAGCTCCTTCGCCTTGCCGTCGGAGATGATCTCGAACAGCGTCACCACCTTCTTCACATCGCTCGTCGTACGCGCCACCTGCACGGCGGCGTCGGCTTCACGCTGCGTCACCAGGCCCAGCAGGTAGACCACTCGGGCTTCGGTGACGACCTTGACATGGATCGCGTTGAACTTGCCGGCATCGACGAAACGGCTCTTCACGCGGGTGGTGATGTAGGAGTCGTTGCTGCGTGCCGAGAAGGACGTGACGGGGCCGACGGTCATCTCGTTGTACAGCCCCTGCACCTGCGGCACGGCACTGACGATGTTCTCGACTTCGCTCCGCACCTGTTCGGAAGGCACCTCGCCGGTGATCAGCACCCGGCGGTTGAAGCTGGTGAAGTTGATGTGGACGTTTTCCCAGGGCTTTTCGCCGACGCGTGCAGTCGCCTTCCATTCGATCGATTCGTCGTCGGTCTGCGTGCCGAGCGAGCGGCGATCGAAGGCCGCCAGGGCGCCTCCGCTGGCGCCGGCAGCGACCACCGGCAGACAGCCCTGCAGCAGCAGAGGCA
Source organism: Candidatus Accumulibacter adjunctus (assembly GCA_000585015.1). Classification (GTDB taxonomy): domain Bacteria; phylum Pseudomonadota; class Gammaproteobacteria; order Burkholderiales; family Rhodocyclaceae; genus Accumulibacter; species Accumulibacter adjunctus. Next base: position 179,814 of record JFAX01000005.1, read on the forward strand.
ACAGCGCAGCGCCGAGCAGCGCGCCGATGGCGAGCAGTCTTTTCATTCTTCAACTCCCAGCAGCAGGCAATCGATGCCGTCGCAGAGACAGTGGATGATCAGCAGGTGCGTTTCCTGGATGCGCGCCGTGCGCTCGGCAGGAACGCAGATGTGTACGTCGTCCTCGTGCAGCATCTCGCCGATCACGCCACCGCCCTTGCCGGTCAGCGCGATGACGCGCAACTCGTTCTCGTGCGCGACATCGATCGCCGCGATGACGTTGGCCGAGTTGCCCGAGGTCGAGATGGCGACGAGGACGTCACCGGGTTGTCCGAGCGCGCGCACCTGCTTGGCGAAGATGGCCTCGAAGCCGTAGTCATTGGCGATCGCCGAGAGGATCGAGGTATCGGTCGTCAGCGCAATCGCCGCCAGCTCATGGCGCTCGACCTCGAAGCGCCCGACCAGCTCGGCCGCCAGGTGCTGCGCGTCGGCAGCCGAGCCGCCGTTGCCGCAGGCGAGGATCTTGCCATTGTTCAGCAGGCAGTCGACCATCGCCTCGATTGCCCGGCCGACCGGTGCCGCGAGTGATTCGCGGGCGTCGAGCTTGGTCTGGACGCTGTCGCTGAACTGCTGGCGAATACGGTCGGTGAGGTCCATCGGCGGTGTTTCGCAGCGCGTAAAGGGGCCGATTCTAACATCAGAGCAGCAGGAAGACCTCGAACTCGAGCCGGCGCCAGGGATCGGGGTCCTGCCGCATTCTCGACACCCGCGCCTCGAGTCGTTCGCCGGCGTCGAGGGCGCGTGCGACGGCGCGGTTCTCGGCGCGCGGAACATAGCCGAGCTGCTGACCGTTCCAGTCGACGCGCACCGCATTGCGGTCGTGCCGGTTGTCGGCTTCGCGCACCAGCGTCAGCCGGTCACCGGTCCTGATCTGCGACCAGAGCGCGCTGGCGGCGTAGTACTGGCTGCCGGCCAGCGGCGAACTCTGCACCAGGATGCGGATCGCCTCGCCGCCGCGTACCGATGGGACGGGCAGGGCGAGGGCGATGGCCAGCGCGAGAGCCCGCTCAAGGCGCCGCAAAGGCATCCGGGATCCACTCGATGGCGGCCGTGGACAGTCCGTCGAGCAGGATGCAGTCGAAGCGGCAGTCGCAGTCGCTGCCACCGCGCAGCGCCAGGTAATGCTCGGCGGCGAGGACGATTCGCCGCTGCTTGGCGCTGGTGATGCTGGCGCCGGCGCCGCCGTAGCCGGCGCTGCGGCGCAGCCGCACCTCGACGAAGACGAGCGCCTGGCCATCGCGGCAGACCAGGTCGACCTCGCCGCCGCGGCAACGGAAGTTGCGCTGCAGGATGCTCAGTCCGCGCGCTGCGAGGAAGCGCGCCGCCAGTTCCTCGGCAGCCTCGCCGTCCCTGGCGGCGTTCCTGCCGGGTCCGGGCGTGTTATCTTTGTCGCTCACTGCCTGCCGACTCCGATGACGAACGAATCCGCTGCATTATATTTGGTGCCGACGCCACTGGGGCATCTCGGCGACATCACGCAGCGCGCGATCGAGGTCCTGCGCCAGGTGCCCTGGGTGGCCGCCGAGGACACGCGGCACACGGCGCCCCTGCTGCGCCACCATGGCTGCAACGCCCGCCTGCTGGCGGCGCATCGGCACAACGAGGAGGCGGCGGCGCAGCGCGTCGTCGCGCTGCTCGCCGCCGGCGAGTCGGTGGCGGTGGTCGTCGATGCCGGCACGCCGGGCATCTCCGATCCGGGCGCGAGGCTGGTGGCGCGCGTGCGCGCCGCCGGTCATCGCATCATCCCGCTGCCCGGACCCTGTGCCGCGATCGTTGCGCTGTCGGCGGCCGGGCTGAGCGAGGCGCAGTTCCTCTTCTACGGCTTTCTGCCGGCGAAATCCGGGCAACGCGCGCAGGCGCTGCGCGAACTCGCCGAGCTGCCGTACGCACTGGTCTTCTACGAAGCGCCGCATCGCATCGTCGACACGGTCGCTGCGTTGCTCGTGGCCTTCGGTGCGCAGCGTACGCTCGTGCTGGCGCGCGAACTGACCAAGCTGTTCGAGAGCATCCATTGCTGTCCCCTGGGTGAGGCGGCGGCGTGGCTGCTGGCCGACGCCAACCGCCAGCGCGGCGAGTTCGTGCTGGTCGTTTCGGGCGCGCCGGCGGTCGCGGCCAGCGGTGAGGGCGGACGGGTGTTGCGACTGCTGCTCGACGACGGGTTGCCGCCGAGCCAGGCGACGCGGCTGGCGCACGCGATCACCGGTGCCGGCAGGAAGGCACTGTATCAGGAAGCGTTGTCCTGGCAGGCAGGCGCCACCTCCACCAGGCAGTCATAGAAGGT
>JFAX01000005.1:182228-216763 GCA_000585015.1 Candidatus Accumulibacter adjunctus
ACCAGGCAGTCATAGAAGGTCGCGCCGCCGCCCATGTCGGTCAGCGCCTGGCTGGTCACCTCGTTGCAGTTGCGCCCGTCGGGTGAGAGCTTGCGCCACCAGATCGAGGTCGCGACGACGACGCCCGGCCGTGCCCGGTCGCTGACCACCGCCCGCGCGACGAACTCGCCGCGCCGGTTGAAGACGCGCAGCTCGCTGCCGTCGGCAATCGCCCGCGCGGCGGCGTCGGCCGGGTTGATCAGGATGCTCGGCGATTTTTCCTGCGCCAGGAAGCGTGCCGAGTTGGCGAAGCTGGTGTTCAGGAAGTTGCGCGCCGGTGGCGTCAGCAGGGCCAGCGGGAAGTCCTGCGCCAGCGGGCTGCGCCGCCATTCGCGCGGTTCGATGAAGCCGGGCAGCGGGTCGAGTCCCAGGTCGGCGAGCATCTGGCTGTAGAACTCGCACTTTCCCGACGGTGTCGGAAAGCCGCCGTCGGCGAACGGCGCGTAGGGCTGCGGCAGGTTGAGGCGGGCGTGCCCGTCGCGCACGAGCTCCTCCCACGACACGCCGGCAAGGCGTGGATCGCTCCAGTCGAAAGCCTGGCGGCAGAGATCCTCGTCGCTGTCGGCGAAACACGGCTCACTGAAACCCATCCGCGTTGCCAGCCGACGAAACAGCTCGGTGTTCGGCAGCGCCTCGCCGAGCGGCGCGATCGCCGGCTGGTTGAGCTGGATGTACAGATGGCCGTAGGACTTGTGGATGTCCAGCTGTTCCATGTGGCTGCTCGCCGGCAGCAGGATGTCGGCATAGTCGGCGGTGTCGGTCTGGAAGAGGTCGTGTACGACGGTGAACAGGTCGTCGCGGGCAAACCCGCGCACCACCTCGCCCGACTGTGGGGCGATTGCCAGCGGGTTGCTGTTGTAGACGAAGATCGCCTGGATCGGCGGCCGCGCGTGCAGCAGGTCGTGGCCGATGGTGCTCATGTTGATGACGCGCGGCGGCGGATGCGGCATCAGGTCGGGCCGTTCGAGCGCGGCCGTGTTCACCGGGTAATTGCCCGAGGTGGACAGCAGGACGCCGCCGGCGGGGTCGCGCCAGGCACCGGTGAGCGCCGGCAGGCAGGCGATCGTGCGCAGCGCCATGCCGCCGCCGGCGGTGCGGTTGATGCCGTAGTTGGTACGGATCGCCGCTGGCCGCGTGCGGCCGTAGGCCTGCGCCAGCTGCTCGATGATGCTCGCCTCGATGCCGCAGATCGCCGCCACGCGTGCCGGCGCAAACGCCCGCACGCGCTCGGCGAGTTCCGCGAAGCCCAGGGTGTGGCGGGCGATGTAGTCCTGGTCGAGGAGGTCGTCGCGGATCAGCACGTGCATCAGGCCGAGCGCCAGCGCGCCGTCGGTTCCCGGCAGCAGGGCGATGTGCTGGTCGCAGCGGTCGGCGGTCATCGTCCGGCAGGGGTCGATGGCGACCAGGCGCGCACCGCGCCGCCTCGCTTCCTGCGCCAGGCGCCAGAAATGAAGGTTGGAGACGACGCTGTTGCTGCCCCAGATGAGGATCAGCCGCGCGTCGACGACGTTCTCGGCGTCGAAGCCGATGCTCGCACCGACCGTCGCGCGGTAGCCCATGGCGCCGGCGCTGGCGCAGATCGTCCGGTCGAGCTGCGCGGCGCCGAGACGGTGGAAGAAACGGCGGTCGAGCGAACCGTAGCCGAGCAGCCCCGAGTTGCCGGCATAGCTGTAGGGGACGATCGACTCGGCACCATGGCTGGCGACGATGCCGCGGAAACGGTCGGCGATGGTGTCCAGCGCCTCGTCCCAGCTGATCCGTTCGAAGCGCGCGCCCGGCCCCTTCGCGCCGACGCGCCGCAGCGGATGCAACAGGCGTTGCGGGTGATGGATGCGCTCGGGGTAGTGCGCCACCTTGGTGCACAGCACGCCGGCAGTCGGCGGGTGATCGGCCGCGCCGGCGACCTTCAGCACGCGGCCCTGGCTGACCGTGACCTCGAGTGCGCAGGTGTCCGGGCAGTCATGCGGACAGGCGCCACGTATCGTGTGGCTGACGGCGTCTTCGGCAACCGCTTGCGCCATGGTCGGGTGTCCTCCGGCAAGGGATGGGTGGGCGACGGCGACACGATAACAGGTTGCCGGCTGCCTGGGCACGCGTCAAACCAGCAGCGCCTTCATCAGCGCATCCTTCGCGTCCTGGTAGAACTCGATGTCCAGCCGGGTCGCCATCTCATCGGACAGATCGAACAACTGGCGACGGCAGGAGACTGGCAGCAACAGGGATTGCGCGCCTTTCTCGACGGCGATCTCGGCCAGGCTGGCGGCGTTGTGGATCGGCTCGATCGTGCCGCCGAGGGGGACCTCGCCGACAACAACCAAGCCTCCGCGAACCGACTTGCGCAGAAGAGCGCTGCACAGCGCGATCAGTGACGCGACGCCGGTCTTGGCGCCGCTCTTCGCGGCATCGAAGCCGCGCAACTGGGCAGAGAACTCATGCGCGCGCGGATCGCGGTCGCCGACCAGTTGCCTGGCCCGCGCGTACAGGTTCTGCTCGGCGCATCGGATCGATTCCTGGAAGGCTTGTGGCACGGGCTTGTTGAGCACGCGCACACCGCTGCCCGGACCTTCGGTGACTTCGAGGCGGAACAGGCCGGGACGTTCGTCCTGACCGCCGGGCGAGAGTGCCCAGATCTGGCCGGCTTCGAGCGGTTCGTTGCCGATGCGCCCCTGGCTCTGCAATTCCGGCGTGGAGACGAATTTCTCGACCCGCATGGAGCAGCTTGAGCAGGCCGTTGACCGTCTTGTTGGCCGCGTTGATGTCGCGTCCCGAGAGCGCGCCGCCGAAGAAGACGCGGTCTTGCAGCGTCGCCGGCCGGCTCTGGTGACGCAGTTGCGTGAAGCACTCGGAGAGGAAATCGCTGACCAGGCCGAAGTGGTCGGTAAAGAGGTCCGGCTTGAGCTTGGGCACGTCCCAGCCCGGCAGGTAGCAGTGGATGCGGTCCACGAAGGCCGTGTCGTCGCGCATTTCGGGCGGCAGCGGCTGGAACAGGTGGCCGATGCGCTGCTGGTGCTCGACATCGACATCGAAGTTGCCGAGCATGACGATCATGCGCAGCAGGATCGAATCCTTGTTGCGTTCGGTCAGTTGCGCCGGTTCCAGGCCGATCGAGCGCAACAGGAAGTCCTTCCACTCGGCGGTCGTCAGCTTGGCCCGTGCAGCCGACATCTTGTCGAGTACGTCGCGCTGCGAAAGCTGGATCGCGCGCAGGCCGGCGACGCCGAAAGGCCGACCACTCTTCTCCTGGGCGATGGTGGCGCTGTAGCGGCCGAGCATGAACTCGACCACTTAGGTGGGCACCGGAAACTGGCGCGAAAACTGGCGCACGCAAGTCCTTGCGGACGATGTAACCAGCGAAGGCTTCGGCGGCCTTGCGGTCCAGGGTGTCAAGCTGCATTGGCGCTCCCTTCCCAGGCTGCGCCAAAATACATGCGTTGCTCGGCTACCTTCTGGCTGTCGCGGCGCAGTACCACGGCAATCTGCTCGCCGATCAAATCATCCACTGCCTCGAACACCACGCGGCCCTTGCCGTCGCTGTCGATGGCTGCCGCGTCGGCGATGGCCGACCCCGGCCGTTCAAGGTTGACCGTCAGCCCGGCGGCATCGCTGGCCCTCACCGTGCAGATCGTCTTGCGTGTATTCCGACTCACCGAAATCAGCCTCGGCTGCCCGGCGACCGGACCATCGCGCCGCACGCGCAGGAAGGGCACCACCGACTCCTGCAAGCTCAAGCCGCCATGGTCGTACTCGCGGCCATTGGAAAACGGCGAGTTGCGGGTCATCCTTGAGGCCGCGCAGATCGGTGCGCAACTGGCCGTTGCCTACGCCCGGCAGGTAGAGAATCGCCGTTTTGTCGGGCTCGACCGCGCCCGCCTGGCCATCGGCCACGATGCGCAGCCAGACGCCGGGGCCGCTGCGCTGGCCGGGGTTGTAAGCGCCGAGGGCATGCAGTTCCGGCAATGCCTCCATGATCCTGGGCAGCACGCCTTCCCATTCGCGCTTTTCGTCGGTCCAGGGAATCGCGACGGGGGGGCGGCCTCAAGCGCCGGGTTGCACCGTTTGGCCTGCTCCTTGAGGCCAGCGATCAGTGCCGCCAATACCGTCTGTGCTTTCACGATCGGAGCAGTTCGCTCTTGAAGGCGGGCAAATCGTGTTGCACCGTGGCCCAGACCAGTGCAGCATCGACGCGAAAATATTCGTGGGTGAGGATGATGCGCATATCGTAGGCGTCGCGGAAATGCTGCCACAACGCAGGCGCCGTCTGCTCCAGGCCGGGGTCCATCCGCATGATGCGGTTGGCCGCCTCGCCCATGACGATCAGGCTTTCGATCACCGCACGCTGGGTCTTGCCGTCAGCGAGAAACTCGCCTTCCGTCATGCCTTGCGTGTCCGCCGCGATGTTGCCGATGGCTTCCAGCACGTCCTGAATGCGTTCGGGAACACGACGCGCATGGCGTTTCATAGCGGCACCGCTTCGCTCAACACGACACTGCGACAGCGCTCATGCAGGGCCATCGGGGTCAGCACATCCGTTCGCACGCCGAGCAGAGTTTCGATTTCGCGTTTGATCCGGACCAGGCTGACGAGGGTGGTCCGCCCGGCCACCGGGTCGACCAACAGATCGAGGTCGCTGTCCTCGCCATCGTCACCGTGCAGGACGGAGCCGAATACGCGCGGGTTGGTCGCTGCATGGCGTGCGACGATCTGCCGGATCGCCGCGCGATGCAGTTGCAGGGCTTCAGAGGGTTTCATGGCATCACCCTTGCTTTCTCCCTGGCCGCCTTCTTCTCGGCCAGCGTCGTGTGGTGGTTGTTGATGCGTGTGCCTTCGGGCTCATTGTAAGTCGGCGCGAGCTTGAACCAGGGCGCGGAGGCGACGTCCTTGCCGCGGTCGACCTCCCATCTGATGCCGATCCTGTTGCGCGGGATGCGCAGCACGCCGGCCTCGACGAAGGGGCGGATGTTGATGCGCACGCTATGTTTGAGGTCCGGGTTCCCGCCGAGCGGCTGTTGGTGCAGCGTGGGAAACGTTCATGACCTTCATTATCCGGGGTGTCTCAACAGTCATGACCGTTGGCGACACCCCTCTGTGTCCGGGCAGTCATGCGGGCAGGCGCCACGTATCGTGTGGCTGACGCCGTCTTCGGCAAGCGCTTGCGCCATGGTCGGGTGTCCTCCGGCAAGGGATGGGTGGGCGACGGCGACACGATAGCAGGTTGCCGGCTGCCTGGGCACCGTTGGCAAGCCGGCAGTCGCTTGCAGCGGTGAGCCCGGCGCCGCGCACGATGGGCATACCATTGCGTGCTGCATTGCAGCATAATATCGCCTGCCGGCGAATCTCCAGCGGGCGGCGGTGGCGATCGTCCGGCATCGCCCGGCGCTGCCGCCGGAGATCATCGCAGGCATCATGCGGAGGACGATCATGCATTTCGAAACACCTCTGGAGTACCTCGAAAGCCGGACCTACGACGAGATCAACGTCGGTGACACCTCCTCGCTGATCCGCACGCTGCGCCCCGACGATGTCAAGCTGTTCGCGCTGATGTCGGGTGACATGAACCCGGCGCTGGCTACGGCCGAGTTCCGGCACAGCGGGCTGTTCCGCGACTTCATCGCACATGGCATGTGGAGCGCCTCGCTGCTGTCGACGACGATCGGCACGCAGTTCCCCGGGCCGGGAACGATCCTCATCGAGTCGACGCTGCGTTTCGCCCGCCCGGTGACGATCGGCGACACGCTGACGGTGACGGTGACGGTGCGGCAGAAGTTCGCGCACAACCACCACATCCTCCTCGACTGCACCTGTTTCAACCAGGACAAGCTGCTCGTCGTCTCGGGCAGCGCCGAGGTTCTGGCGCCAGCCGAGAAGATCCGGACGAAGCGCGTGGCGATGCCGGAGATCACCATCTCCGACAAGTACGCCCGTCTGCAGGCGCTGGTGCAGCGTGCCGAGGGTCTGGCGGCGATCGACATGGCGGTGGTGCATCCCTGTGACCGCGAGTCGCTGAAGGGCGCCCTGCAGGCTGCCGAGGCACGGCTGATCGAGCCGATCCTGATCGGGCCGGAGGCGAAGATTCGCGCGGTGGCGGAGGAGAACGGCTTCGATCTGGCGCAGCACCGCATCGTCAACGTCAAACACAGTCACGAAGCGGCGGCGATGGCGGTGACGCTGATCCGCAGCGGCGATGCCGAGGCGCTGATGAAGGGCAGCCTGCACACCGACGAACTGATGGCCGAGGTGATCTCGCGCAGCGCCGGCTTGCGTACCGAGCGCCGCATCAGCCACGTCTTCCTGATGGACGTGCCGACCTATCCGCGGCCGATCATGATCACCGATGCGGCGATCAACATCGCGCCGACACTGCCGGAAAAGGTCGACATCATCCAGAACGCGATCGAGCTGGCGCACATCATCGGTACGCCAGAACCCAAGGTGGCGATCCTCTCGGCAGTGGAAACCGTCAGCCCGAAGATCCAGTCGACGCTCGATGCCGCCGCGCTGTGCAAGATGGCCGACCGCGGGCAGATCAGGGGCGGTCTGCTGGACGGGCCGCTGGCCTTCGACAACGCCGTTTCGCTGGTCGCCGCGAAGACGAAGGGGATCACCTCGGCGGTCGCCGGTCGCGCCGACATCCTCGTCGTGCCCGACCTCGAATCCGGCAACATGATCGCCAAACAGCTCGAGTACCTGGCCAATGCGCTCAGCTCCGGCATCGTCTTGGGCGCACGCGTGCCGATCGTCCTCACCAGTCGGGCCGATACCGCGGAGACGCGCATCGCCTCCTGCGTCATTGCCTCGCTGATCGCGCACGCCAACCGCGAGCGCCAGAAGCCTGCCTGAACACGCTCGCCGTCGGCAGTGCCCGTCGCCAGCTGGCGGTCAACGGTGGCGCGCCGTGCTGCCGGCTTGCCGCGAGTCCAAGGTGAATTGCTGTCGTCCACGGCCCGGGGAGATGCTCGCACGGCTTTTCCATGGCGTTTCCCATGCGGCTGTGGATAACTATATCTAGTAATTTTCTTGCCCATCGGCACTAGATGTAGTAGCTTTACGTCCGTGACGCCCCGCTGCGCCGAAGCGCGAGCGGGACAACCTGCGGCGGCTCCGGTGCGCTCCTGCACGCGACGACGGCCGGTCGCCGGGGTCAGCACAGGCAGCAGCGGCTGCCGCATCCTCAGCAACCAGACAACCAAGGGACCAAGACCATGAGCCAGCTCACTTACCAGTTACCCCTGTCGGCGATCGCCGAGGCACCGGCGATCGCGCCGCTTGCCGAGCAGGAGATTTCGGGCGAGGTGCTGGTCGAGAAGTATGCCAAGGGCAGCGAGGCGACGGTGCACGACGTGCGCCGGCGGGTGGCCTTCGCGCTCGCTGCCAACGAGGAGGAGAAACAGCGCGCGCACTGGGAGGCGCGCTTCCTGTGGGCGCAGGAGAACGGTTTCGTCCCCGCCGGGCGGATCAACTCGGCCGCCGGCACGACGCTCGCGGCGACGCTGATCAACTGCTTCGTGCAGCCGATCGGTGACTCGGTGGTCGAGATCGTCGATGGCAAGCCCGGCATCTACAGCGCCCTTGCCGAAGCTGCCGAGACCATGCGCCGCGGCGGTGGCGTCGGCTACGATTTCTCGTCGATCCGGCCGATCGGTGCCCTGGTCAAGGGAACGCAGTCGCGCGCCTCGGGGCCGGTGTCGTACATGCGCGTCTTCGACCGCTCGTGCGAGACCGTCGAATCGGCCGGCGCGCGTCGCGGTGCGCAGATGGGCGTGCTGCGCTGCGACCACCCGGACATCGAGGTCTTCATCCACGCCAAGGATCACGGTGACCTGAGCAACTTCAACGTCTCGATCGCCGTCACCGACGCCTTCATGCAGGCCGTCGAGACCGACGGCGAGGTCGAGCTGACGCATCGCGCCGAACCGAGTGCCGACATGAAGCGCGCCGGTGCCTTCCAGCGCGATGACGGCGTCTGGGTCTACCGGCGCGTGCGCGCGCGCGACCTCTGGGACCAGGTGATGAAATCCACCTACGATCATGCCGAGCCCGGAATCCTCTTTCTCGACCGCATGAACAAGGACAACAACCTCTACTACTGCGAGCTCATCGAGGCCACCAATCCCTGCGCCGAGCAGCCGCTGCCGCCCTACGGTTGCTGCTGCCTGGGTTCGATCAACCTGACGCTGTTCGTCAGGTCGCCGTTCACGATCGACGCCGAGTTCGACTTCGAGGCCTTCGCCGAGGTCGTCAAGGTGTCCACACGCATGCTCGACAATGTCCTCGACGTCACCGCCTGGCCGCTCGAGCGGCAGCGTGAGGAAGCAGCCAACAAGCGTCGTGTCGGCCTCGGCTTCACCGGTCTCGGCGACACGCTGTGCATGCTGCGCCTGCGCTACGACCGGCCGGAAGCGATGGCCATGGGCGCCCGCATTTCGGAGTTCATGCGCGACGCCGCCTATCTGGCGTCGGTCGAACTGGCGAAGGAGCGCGGCGCCTTTCCGCTGTTCAACGCCGAACTCTATCTTTCCGGCGGCAACTTCGCCTCGCGCCTGCCGGCCGACATCAAGAGCGAGATCCGCAGGCACGGCCTGCGCAACTCGCACCTGTTGTCGATCGCGCCGACCGGCACCATCTCGCTGGCTTTCGCCGACAACGCCTCGAACGGCATCGAGCCGCCGTTCTCCTGGACCTACAGCCGCAAGAAGCGGATGGCGGACGGCACCCTCAAGGAGTACGCCGTCGAGGACTACGCCTGGCGGCTCTACAGGCACCTCGGCGGCGACGTCGAGAAACTGCCCGACTACTTCGTCACCGCGCTCGAAATTTCGGCCAGGGCGCACAAGGACATGGTCGCTGCGGTGGCGCCGTACATCGACACCTCGATCTCGAAGACGGTCAACGTACCGGCCGACTATCCCTACGAGGAGTTCCAGGACCTCTACTTCACCGCTTGGAAGTCGGGCTTGAAGGGGCTCGCCACCTATCGCCCGAACGCCGTCCTCGGCTCGGTGCTCTCGGTCGAGTCGCAGAAGCAGGCCGAAGACCGCAAGCAGCCGCAGGACTTCGAGATCGGCGATGCCAACCGCCGGCTGACGATCAAGACGCTGCCAGCGCCGGTGCTCGCCAGCCTGCGCTGGCCGAACCGTCCGAACATGCTCGAGGGCAACATGGCGTGGACCTACATGATCGAGCACACGCACGGCAAGTTCGCGCTCTTCGTCGGCCAGATCGAGCAGGACGGCCGCCATTGGCCGTTCGAAGCCTGGGTCAATGGGCCCGAGCAGCCGCGCGGTCTCGGCGCGGTCGCCAAGACCCTGTCGATGGACATGCGCGCCAACGACCATGGCTGGCTGGCGCTGAAGCTCGAGTCGCTGGCCAGGACCGCCGGCGACGAAGGCTTCGAGATGCCGTTTCCGCCGCATGGCGAAAGGAAGCGCATGCCGTCGGTCGTCGCCGCGATGGCGCAGTTGATCCAGTTCCGCGTCGACCGGCTCGACTCGTTCCGCCACGAAGGGCCGACGCCGGTGCTCGACGCGATGTTCAGCCGCAAGGAACCGAAGACCGGCACTGACGGCACGCTGTCCTGGACCGTCGACGTCTTCAACCCGGCGACCGGCGAGGACTTCGTCCTCGGCCTGAAGGAGATCACGCTGCCCGACGGCGTCACCCGGCCGTACTCGGTCTGGCTCTCGGGCAACTATCCGCGCGCCCTCGACGGGCTGACGAAACTGCTGTCCTTCGACATGCGCGTCATCGACCCGGCGTGGATCGGCATGAAGCTGCGCAAGCTGCTCGACTATCCCGAGCCGCTCGGCGACTTCATGGCCTTCATCCCCGGCACCCGGCGGCAGACGAACTACCCGTCCACCGTCGCCTACCTCGCGCAGCTGATCATCCACCGCTATGCGATGCTCGGCATCCTCGACGAGAACGGCTTGCCACTGCAGCAGATGGGCATCCTGCAGACCCCGGCCGGCGGCAGCGCGGCCCCGGCCACCGCCGGCAAGCTGTGCGGGGAATGCGGCAACATGACGATGATCCGCAAGGACGGCTGCGATTTCTGCACCGCTTGCGGTGCGGTCGGCAGCTGCGGCTAGTGTCGTGACGCTTTCCGCTGCGCTGGTGAGTCGTTTCCGCGGCTCACGAATCGTCCTTCTCCGGCACGCCGCAGAAGGGTCGAGGGTGAGGCAAAGCGCTCATGACTGGCACGATCCGGGGGCGCGGGCCGCCCGGTACCGCGAGTGCTGCGGGCCCTGACGCATGGCGTGCAGCAGCTGTCGTGATCGGCGACCTGCCGGTCACGGCAGCCCTGCTTGTCCCTTCGTCTCGCGCGAAAGGAAACGCGAGAGACCTTTCTCGTGCCGGCTGCGGTTCCCGGCCTCCCGGTCGGCACAGCGGAAGCCGTCAGCGGCAAGGGGACGGCTGCGCTTCTCTCCGGGAAGCAATGGAGCTTTCCTGCAACCTGGCAGGCCTGAATCGCTGCGATCTGCCCGGCGTTGCCGATCTTGAACCGGTTGCAGAGAAACGGATGTTCGTTCCAGGACACGTCGAGCCAGACGTACAGGCCGATGACAAGCTGAGACGGGTCGATGGGAACGGGCTTTTCGGTCTGGTTCCACACGTCGCGCTGTCGCCGAAGGGATTGCGGCGAGCGTAGCACCCGTCAGCCTGTGCCGCAGGACATGGTCCTGCCGAAGTCACGGCAAGCCCGCACTCGCGTCGTCGTCAGGCCGAAGCGTGGCCCATCGCACACCCGCTCAGGAAGCCGGTCGCGTCACAGGGGCGGGGCCCGGCCGCTTTTCCCGGGCGTTCTTCAGGCACTCGCGAGCGAACGTGGCGCAGCTGCCGCACTCGCTCGCGACGCCGAGATCGCGTCGCAGGTCGTGCAAGGTCCTCGCTCCGCGCCGGGCGGCTTCATGTATCTGTTGCTCGGTGACCGCCATGCAGACGCAGACGTACACGCTCTTCCTCCGGGAACAATGGCTGGCGGCAGGCTGGGCGCGACTGCGAGCGCCAGCCGACCGCTCAGGGTTTGTCGATCATTCCGCCGTGCGACCGATCGGCGGCGTTGCCCGCTCGCCCGCGGTGTGCATCTCGGCCAGCGCGCGACGACTTCTCCGCCACCGCTCAGTCGCCGCCGGGCTCCATGTTCGCCTGCAGGTAGTTCGGCAGGGTGACCCGGTCGATCAGCGCGTGCTGCGTTTCCAGCCAGTCGATGGCTTCCTCGCAGTGTTCCAGAAGGTCCTCGAGCAGGTCGCGGCTGACGAAATCCTGCAGTTCCTCGCACAGGGCGATGCTTTCGACGAGCAGCGGCCGGTGCGCTTCGCGTTCGTGCCGCAGGTCGCCCTGCAGGCACTCGACGACGTCCTCGCCGATCAGCAGCTTGCCGAGGTTCTGCAGGTTGGGCAGCCCCTCGAGGAAGAGGATGCGGTCGATCAAGCGGTCGGCTTCCTTCATGACGCGGATCGACTGCCGGTAGCGGTAGTCGTTGAGCCGCTCGAGACCCCAGTGGCGGAACAGCCGGGCGTGCAGGAAATACTGGTTGATCGCCGTCAGTTCGTTCTTCAGTACCTTGTTCAGGGCGGTGACGACCCTCTTGTCCGTTTTCATCTCGACACCCCGTCAAGCCGTCCGGCCAGGGTCGATCTGGCTCTGTTGATAGTTCTGCAGGCCGACCAGTCCGATCAGTCGCAGTTGCTTCTCGAGGTAGTAGGCGTGGTCCATCTCGGTGTCGTCGAGCTGCACGGCGAGCAGGTCGCGCGTCACGTAGTCCTGCAGCTCCTCGCAGATGGCGATGGCCTTCTTGAGTTCGCCGACGACGTGCAATTCGTAGTCCAGATCCGCCTGCAGCATTTCCGGGACCGTCTTGCCGATGCTCAGCACACTGCGCTTGCTCATGTCGGGCGTGCCTTCGAGAAACAGGATGCGCTGCATGATCGCCTGTGCGTGCTGGCGCTCGTGCGCCGATTCGTGCAGTGCCACGTCGGCCAGCCGCTGCAGGCCCATGTCGGCATACATTTCACCGTGGATGAGGTACTGGTCGACGGCCGACAGTTCGCCGGCGAGCAGGTCGTTCAGCAGCTTGATGATCCTTGCGTCGCTTTTCATGAAACCCTCCGGAAGCCGGCGATGCCGGGTCGAGTGCTTGGCTGCGGCGGGCGGCAAGGCGCCGCGGCGACCTGCGCCATGTCGCTTCCCCTCGTCCGCTGGCCGTAGTGGACAGCGTTCTTCCCTGCCGGTTCAGTATCTTCGGCGAGCTGCCGCGCGAATGAGTGGCCGGAGACGGTCGACGCTGGGAGCTGCGGCAAGGCTTTGACGGACTCTCCGGGGGCGGCACGGACGACGGCAAGGCCGCCCCGTCCTCTGGCTGGCGGGTCGCATCAAAGCTGCCGCCAGCGGAACATACCCAGACCGGTGAGCGCCATGCCGACCAAGGCCAGCGACCAAGGTTCGGCGACCAGGCGCTGCGCCGTCGCTTCGGTGAAAACGACGCGCAAGCCACTGGGTCCGATAGCATTGAACACCGCAAAATCCAGGTCGTTCAGATTTGGCAAGAAGCCCGCGGCGATGGTGAAAGGGGTCCAACCGGTGAAGCCCAAGGCACTCTGGAAGGTTGGCGAGGCGTTGATCAGAATATCGGTGCCGGCGTTGTCGGCTGCCCAGCATCCTGCAATCACCGCCGTCGTCGGATCGAACCCGGTGAGATCGAAAGTCGTCCGGTAGGTGTAGCCACCAAAGGGGTGGATGGTCGCGATGCCGTTGGCCAAGATGTCAATCTGCGTCGGAGCGATCCAGCGGGATGTTGGCGCGTCACATGGCGATCCGGTCACCGGGCTGTCTGCCAGCCACGGTCCGCCGGGCGAAACGGGAAAGCTCGGCCCCGCATTGACAATTGGAACCCCCGGCGGCATGGGTGCAGGCGCTGCGATCAGGTCGTAGTGAAGCTCGTTGGTGCCATCCGGGCGGGCGGAGCTGTTGGCATCCACGCCGGTAGGGAACAGGCCGATGGGAACCGCCTGCGCGTGAACGGGTGGCGCGAGAGCAAGAAGGATCGCGGCGCCGATGAACGTCAGAGGGATTGGTTTCGTTGTCATGTGTGCACTCCTGGGAAGGTGCCTGTCGATCCACGGCATCAGGAATGCCGGCCTGGTCATGCCGTGCGACGGCCGTGATCGACACTGTCCACGATGCGTCCTGATACAAGCCAGCCGGATGGCTGGGCTGTCGTCCTGGCGAAGCGGCGGCGGATTGCCATGCTGGCTGGGTCAGCCACTCAACCGCCGGCTGCCGCTCGCCAGCTCCGCTCGGTGACCGCTTCGCCAAACAAGAAGATATCGGATAGGCGGCCGGCGGTCTTCCACCAAACGGCCGGGCCATTCGCGTGATCCATCCGGGGCAGCCATGGGGGACGGCCCTTTGGTGGATGTCCGGCGCGGCTGCTTCGCGCAGACTGTCGACGTCCCCGTGTGGCAATCACCCGCGAAAGCCGCAGCCGAAGAACCGGCATCACGGTCTCGGGGCTGCGATAATGTTGCCAACGGTCGGACACCGGCAGGGGACTGGACCGACAGCAGGCCATGCCGCGGCAAGTGCCCCACGTTCCGCGGGGCCGTGATCTCTTTGCAACGCTCGCCTGACCCGTCGTCGCGCCCGCTCTTGGCGCGGAGGTCAGGCGGCAGCGCAGCGTGCGCATGTTCTTGTGGCAATCGGATCGGTCGCACGAAATGCGACTGAGAGTGTGCCGGGGAACGACGGAGCTCGCCCGACTGGGCGAGTGGTCGCGGCCCCTCGGCGCAGGTATCGGCGGAGACAGCCATATGAAAATTCTTCTCGTGGATGATCACCAGTTGTTTCGCGAAGGTGTCGAGTTGCTGCTGCAGCGGCTGAACGAGAGCCTGGAACTGTTGCAGGCGGCCACCTGTGATGAAGCCTTCGCCTTGTGCGAAGCGAATCCGGACGTCGATCTGATCCTGCTGGATCTGAACCTCGCCGGCATGCGCGGCCTCGAGGGTCTCTCGCTGCTGCGTGAGCGCCATTCGGGCATGCCCGTGGTGGTGTTGTCGAGCGTCGATGACGCACCGACCATTCGCCGAGCCATCGACGCTGGCGCCATGGGTTTCATTCCCAAGAGTTCCTCATCGGAGATCATGCTCAATGCGCTGCGGCTGGTACTCGCCAAAGGGGTGTACCTGCCGCCCAGGATCCTGCTGGCCGCATCCGCGCAGGGGCCCTTTACGCCGCTGCACCGGCCGGTGGCAGCGAACGCCAGGCAGGCTGGCGTCGGCCCGATCACGCCAGTCGAACTCGGGCTCACCCCACGTCAGGCGGATGTGCTTTATCTGGTTCTGCAAGGAAAGCCAATCAAGCTCATCTGCCGCGAGTTGAATCTTGGCGAAGGAACCATCAAGGGACATGTATCAGCCGTGCTGCGCGCCCTCAACGTGACGACACGGACGCAGGCCATTGTGGCCGCGCACCGGTTGGGCCTCATCTTCGATGCCCCGGCTGCCGCTGCGTTGCTCAAACAGGATGCCGACTCGCGCTGACGAGCAAACTGACGAGGCAGTGGTGAAGCCTCTCTGGTGAAACCGGTTTGCGCAATAGAGCGAGGTCTGCCGTCTCGTTCGCGCCATCGACGACGCTCGGGCACTCGCCGGAGATGATCGCCGCAGGTATGTTCTCGCACAGTGCGGCGCGAATCGCTCGAATCGCCGCCCAACCGTTTTCGTGACCAGTGAGTCGGTGGTCGGCAAGCAGCACGTTCGGCAGGCGCAGATGATCCTCGAGCAGCTCGAGGGCTTCTGCTGTCGATGCTGCCGCGACGACATGGCAACCCCAGTCTTGCAGCAGCAGTCTGATGGCTTCGCGCTGCTCCCTTTCGTCTGCGACCACGACGACGAAGGATCCGAACAGAGCGGTCGCGCAGTCATCGGCGCCAGCTGTGGTTTGCGTGCGCCTTGTCAATCGATCCGGCAGCGTTTCTCCGATCGGGATCTCGACGCGAAAGCAACTACCCTTGCCGATGCAGGACATCACCTCGATCGTATGGCCGAGCCGGGCGGCGGTACGTTGTGCGATCGACAGGCCAAGGCCGAGGCTGCCGTGATGGTGGTCGGTTTCCGCTGTGCCCAGTTGGACAAATTCCTGAAAGATGGCCTTCAGGCGCTCCTGCTGGATTCCGGGTCCGGTGTCCCATACTTCGATGGCAAGGAAACCGCGATGACGTCGGCAGCCGACCAGCACTGTGCCGCGCGTCGAGTATCGAATGGCATTGGCGACAAAATTGAACAGGATGCGCTCGAGGAGATCCGGGTCCGAGTGCCCGATAGCCGAGGATTGGTGTATGCGCAGCTCGATCTGCCGGTCACGCGCGAGAGGAGCAAAAGTGCTCGCAACGTGCTCCAGCAGGCTTGCGATGGCGAAATCGGCGAGGTGCACACGAACCACTCCCAGTTCGAGTCGGGTGACGTCCAGCAGGGTGTCCACAACGCGCTCAGCGGCCTGCGTCGCGGTCTGAACCTTGCCCAGAATGTCACGCACCTTTGGATCCTGCGCCTGCTCGCGCAGGAGTGCGACCCACAGGCCGACTGCCTGCAGTGGCTGACGCAGATCATGGCTGGCGGCTGCGAGTAGCCGCGTGATCGCGCCGCAGCTTTGGTCGCCGGGCTGCAATGCGGCAGCGGCATTCCCTCGACCATCGCTGCCGCGCGGCTCGCCGTCCGAGGACTGCGAGCCGAGACGGACAAACGCAAGCTGGCGTGTGTCAGTGGAAGGTGTCGCAGACAAGCCCGCGCGCTTCCCCGGGCGACCCACGTTCCAGTGCGCGGCATCCCGCGCGCAGCGCCGATTGGCGGCGCGGCCTGGCCAGCGCAGTCCGGCAAACTTCGGCTGCAGCGGTCGGCGGGAGCCCTGGCAGCATGGTCAACTCCGTGTCTCCCTGAAGCGCAATGCACGAGGCCGGCACTTCGAAGGATCAGGTCCAAAGGTACCATCGAGATTGCGCCCGAGTATATGAACTCCCGTGCAGCGGCGTCAATCGCGGACCGGGCCCGGGTCACGGCTGGGTCGAGGCCGATTCGCACGTCGACCCGCCGGTCGACGATCGCCGGCTCGACGAGATTGCTCCGGACATCGAGCCTCATCGCCGCTTGAAGCGAGACGCGGTGATGCCCGCGCAGCTCATCTGTCGCGTCGTCGACCCTCGCCCGGCCGGGTTCCCGCGTTTCTGGATCCGTCTGCTGCGCGACGAAATCGGCCTCGACGGGGCCATCTCCGGCGACGACCTGTCGCTGGCCGGCGCCGGTGCCGCCGGTGGCACAGGGCAGCAGTGTACCAGCGCTGGCGAGGCCGGCTGCGACCCGCGGCTCGTCTGCAATTCGCCCGACGCCGTCGGCGAACTGCCCGACGGCTGGAGCGTGACGCCCGATCCGCGTCGCCGGCAGCGGTCGGCGAAACCGAGACCTTTCCGGAGCGGCGGACGTCGCAGCGGAGCGCCGGGCGCCGGGAGATGGCGCTACAATCGCCGGGTCGGCAGCGCAATCGCGCGTCGCGCCCCAGTGTCACGAGAAACGACCGCCATGAACGATGTCCGTGCCCGCGCGAAAGCCTTCTTCAATGCGCTCGACTTCAACCGGCCGATCGACTTCGGCGTTCCCGGGCTCGTGAACAATGGGCTCGGTCAGGAGCTCTACGTCGAGAGGATCCATGGCGGCGGCGAAAGCGATCCGGTACAGCAGCTGGCCGACCAGATCGATTTTTCGGAGAGCGCCGGCGCCTACCTGTTCACCGGCAACCGCGGTACCGGCAAGACGACCGAACTGCTGCGCCTGGCCAGGATCCTCGATGGCTACGGCTGCGAAGTCTTCTACGCCGATCTGTCCGAATACCTGATCCTGACGCAGCGCGTCGAGATCAGCGACTTCCTGGTCAGCGTGCTCGGCGCGCTCTCCGAGAAGATCGGACAGCGGTTCGGAGCCGAACCGGGCAGGGAAGGGTTCTTCGACCGCGTCTGGAAGTTCCTGCTCTCCGACGTCGTTTTCGAAGAGGTCAAGCTCCCGGCCGGCCCGCTCGAGCTGAAGGCGTCGCTGCATCAGAACCCGACCTTCAAGGAGGAACTGCAGAAGCGGACGCGTGGCCTCGTCGAACAACTCGTCCGGCAGGCACGGACCTTCGTCGGCGAGGCCGTCGACCAGGTCCGCTCTCAGCGCCAGGATCCGGCCCGCAAGCTCGTGCTGATCGTCGATTCGGTCGAGCGACTGCGTGGTGTCGGTGACTCGGCGGACGTGCGTGAAGTCTTCAAGAGCGCCGAGACGCTGTTCTCTTCGCATGCCGAAAAGCTGCGCTTCAGCGGGCTCTCGGTCGTCTACACCGTGCCGCCGTACCTCTTGGCGCTCGCCGGCGGGCTCGGCGCCTACTACGCCGGCGGACGAATCTACGCGCTGCCGAGTGTGCACATCTATCGCTGCCGGCCCGCGGCCGGCAAACCCGCCGAGATCTATGCCGGCGGCCAGGAAAAGATGCGGGCGATCATCGACCGGCGTTACCCGGCGTGGAGCGACTTCTTCACCGAGAAGCAGCTGAACCGGCTGGCGGAGAGCTCGGGAGGCGACCTGCGCGACTACTTCCGCATGTTGCGCCTGGCGGTCACCCGGCTGCCGGCAAACGGTGTCCTGCCGCTGGCAGACACCGTCCTGCTCGACGCCGAACAGGCGGTGCGCGGGGACATGCTGCCGATCGCCGCCGACGACCGGGGCTGGCTGGCAAGGATCACGACCAGTCACCAGCCCGAGCTGCCGAGCCTCGACAAGCTCGCGGATTTCGCCCGCCTGCAGCAGGGGAAGTACGTCCTGCAGTACCGCAACGGCGAAGACTGGTACGACGTGCATCCGCTGCTGCGCCGGGAGGTGGCCCAGGGGTGACGCCGGCGGATCGTCTCGACGACGTCTGGCAGCAGCTGCGCCTGCACCTCGAATGGGCGCAGGGATTCAGCCTGATCCTGCTCTTCGCCAGCCATCCGCAACCCGTCGCCGTGCTGCGCCGGCGCCTCGCAGACAGCCTGGGGCTGCGCACGCGGCGCCTGCAGGAATTCGTCCCCGCTTCGCCGGACGACCTGGCGGCGCTCGCCGAGACGCTGCTGGCGCTCCGTCCGGGAGCGGCAGCAGGTCCGATCTGGGCCGAAGTCTGGCGACACGCAAGCCAGGCCTCGTGGCAGCGGGCGCGTCAGGAGTTCCTCCATCGCCTCAACGAGCGCCGTTTCGTGCTTGAGCGCGACCTCGGGTGGCCGATGGTGCTCGTCTTGCCGAACGACGAGCGCAACCGCGTCTACATCGACGCGCCCGATCTGTGGGCGATCCGCAGCTTGACCGCAGAGTTGCCACGGCCGGCAGCCGAAGCCCCGGCAGAGCGTCCGCAGGCCGTCGAGGATCGGGCCAGCGCGCCGGCCGGCGATCCGATGGCGGCCAGCGAGCGCGAGTGGGCGCGGCTCTGGCAAACGACGCCCGATCGCTCGCGACTCGACCCGCGCGACGGCTTCGCCGCCTTCGACGCGGCCAGCGAGCGCGGCGACTTCCGCGCAGCGCGGCTCATCGCCGTGCAGACGCTCGAGCTTGCCCGAAGCCGCGTCGCTGCTGCGCCGGATTGGGCCAGCACGCGCCATCTGGCCATCGCGCTTGCCAACGTCGGTGATGCCGGCGAACAGCTCGGCGACCTCGCGGCGGCGCGCGCAGCGTACGGCGAGAGCCTCGAATTGTGCCGGCAGCTGCGCGCGAGCCTCGGCGACACGCCGCAGGCGCTGCGCGACCTGTCGATCTCGCTCAACAAGGTCGGCGGCGTCGACGCTCAGCTCGGCGACCTCGAAGCGGCGCACGCAGCGTACGGCGAGAGCCTCGATCTGCGCCGGCAGCTGCGCGCGAGCCTCGGCGACACGCCGCAGGCGCTGCGCGACCTGTCGATCTCGCTCGACAAGGTCGGCGGCGTCGACGAACAGCTCGGCGACCTCGCAGCGGCGCGCGGAGCGTACGGTGAGAGCCTCGATCTGCGCCGGCAGCTGCGCGCGAGCCTCGGCGACACGCCGCAGGTGCTGCGCGACCTGTCGATCTCGCTCAACAAGGTCGCCGGCGTCGACGAACGGCTCGGCGACCTCGAAGCGGCGCGCGGAGCGTACGGCGAGAGCCTCGAACTTTGCCGGCAGCTGCGCGCGAGCCTCGGCGACACGCCGCAGGTGCTGCGCGACCTGTCGATCGCGCTCGACAAGGTCGGCGGCATCGAAGGAAAGGATGGGAAATCCAACGGCACCATCGAGCGCGTATGAGCACCATCGGCATACGAGCCTTCATCAAGGGGTGTCAATCTCGAATGCGATGCGCGGCTACCACCTCCTGCCGCGGCTGGCGCAGGTCTTCAATACCCTGGCGCGCTGCACGCAACAGCTGCGCGTTCCGACCGCCCCACGGGTCAAAACGAGGGCAGCCGGCAATCGGCTCCGCTTCGGCAGGGTGATGCGTCAGGGCTGCCAGCCAGGATTCCCGATTGACCACCGGTGATCGGGATCCTATACTCGAACTCGCGGTGTCGTTGGATGCTCCATCCTTTGCCAGGAGAACCGGGAATGAGGTCGGGCTTGCCAGAGTCACCGCTGCCGCGGCATGAAGCCGCGCAGTTCGTCCAGCCCATCTGTCGATCCTGCCCGCCATGCCTTTGCCCGCTGGCTTTTTGACTTGGCTGCATTCCTCACCGCCGACCAACCTCGCGCCCAAGAGGGCAGGCGAGGTTCGTGAGTCGCGGCGCAACGAGCACGGCAACTTGCGAGGAGAGTTCGATCGCGGACGATAGGCACACCGAGCAGGATGCGCATCCGATGCCTGGCGCGGGCGGCGCTGCGCATCCTTCCCCGCTTCATGGCCCATCTGTGGCGAGCGAAGTGCTGGTCCGACACTTCCGGGAAATCCTGATGTGGCCCTTGCGGGTCACACCCGGGCAGCTCGAGGGAAGCTTCACCTCCCGACACTGGCAGGCGCTCGAGGTGGAGCGCGACAACTGTCCCTGGCGCGAAGTGCTCGACGAATTCGGGGATCCGGGAAGCTTTCAGGAACGCCATTACAAGGAGTTCATCACCTTTCTGCCCTTTGTCCAGCGCTTCCTGTACGGCATGGGCACGGCGGACAGTGGCAGCCCCGAATACGCCGAGAAGGCAGTTCGCGTCTTTCGGCGCAACGATGTGACGCAGATGCGGCTGGTTCTCGATCAGTCGGAGACGCCGCAGGTTTTTCAGGTCGCGCACGTCGATCTCTATTTTTTCTACGACACCGACATCATCGTGCTCGTCGTCGAGTTCTTTGCCGACGACTTGCCGCTATCGATCGTTCAGGACGTCATGTTCAAGACCGGCCGCGCATACCCGGCGTATTGGGAAAGCAACGGCCAAGGGGCGCAATGCCCGCATCTCGTCGAGTGGATTCTGGCTGACGGCAGGTCGGCGGCTGCGTCCGACTACGAAGACCGGCGGAAGTACCTGGAATTCGCCTGCGCCCATCGTTCGCCACATATCGCGGCGCATTGGCAATACCTGCTCGAACCGCTGGCACTCTACCTCAGCGACAGTCCTGCCCCGCTACGCTTTCGGCAGATCGAGTACCACCGCATGCCGCTGGTGGCGTATCTGAGTTTCGATGATCCGAAGCAGCTCACGCGTGGGGACTTTGCTCGACTGGCTCTGGTAACCAAGCCGGGAGCGTCTGAGAGACTCCCGTTTTCGACGGTGGATCTGGTCAACTTCGAACAGGAATATTGCTACGACCGCTTCTGGGATGCGGACGATCCCGCGCTCGCGTCCCGCTACCTGTGCAGTGGTCATGCCCTGGTTTTCGTTGGCCAGGCTGGGAGTGGCTTCTTTGCCGGGATCGAGACCGGCATGCTCGGCCAGTTTCGCCACCAGTACTTCCTGATGGCCTTGATCGCGCACTTCCACAAAGCGGCGCTGATGGTTTACTCGGAGTGGCTGGTTACCGCGATCGGTCACCTTGACATGTTCAGTCAGGAGTCGCTGAGCAACTTCAAGAGAGAGATCCGCGGCCTGCTGGCATCCTTCCTGCGCTTCACCGAGCGCTACTGGTTCCATGTCATATCAGCACAGGCGCAGGTACGGGATCTGTACCGCATGCTCTCTCGGCATCTCGACACCGACCGCCTGTATCAGGACGTCAGCACCTCGATCAAGGAAATGCATCAGTACCTGGACAGCGACAGCCTGCGACGGCAAGCCTCGACGGTCGTGCGTCTGACCGTGGTGACGACGCTTGGCCTGATCGCCACCGTGTCCACCGGTTTTCTCGGGATGAACATCATTGACGCGGCAGGCGAGCCGCTCTCGGTAAAAATCCTGATTCTCATTGCCGTGCTGATCCCCAGCATGCTGCTGGTCAATTACGCCGTCGCCAACGCTGAAGCCCTTTCCGATTTCCTCGAAGCGCTGGCCAACAAGCGTCTCAGCTGGTGGCAGAGGACCCAGGTTCTGATCCGCACCTGGCGAGACCCCCGCATACGATAGGTGCAGTCTCTCGCCGCGCGCCCGGCAAAGTGCACCTGCACCATGGGTTGGGCAGGCAGGAACGCCAGCAGGGCATCGAGCGCCACGCGGTCCCGGCGGCGGCAGAGCAGCAGCAACGACGCGCCGGCGGCGCTGCAAGACCGTCCATGTAGCGCGGGCAGGCGAGGATGCGCACGGTGTGTCAGATCCCTTGTGGCAGCGCGAGATGAGAAGCGGGATGCCTGAGAAGCCAATGGAGCAGGCTGGGACAACGGAAAGCAGATCAGGCCCGCCAGTCGTCGTTCGCGATCCGGACGACCTGTCGCAGCTTCTCCATGTTTCCCGCGGAAAGCTCGAGAACGGCGAACCTCGGGCGGCTGCCTACAGATTGCAGAACAGCATGTCGAACTCGACGTCGGTGTCGCAGTGGCGCGGCCGATGGTCGCTGTCGGGGCGGGTGAAGCGGATGTTCAGCGCGTACTTGTTGGCGCTGATCTCCGGAATGTAGGGGTCGTGCAGCTTGAGCGAGATGCGCACCATCTGTGACGTACTCTGGACGTTGCTGCCGCCGAGCATGAGCTGGAACGCCCCACCGCTGGCGACATGGTGCTCGGAGCGTCCACTGGCGCGCAACAGGCGCAGGACGATCGTCAGCGCGTCACGCAGCGGCAGCAGCGGTTGCAACCAGCCGAGCAACGCCTCGCGGCGGACGTCGGGCGGCTGATGCCGCCAGTAGTGGTACGAGGGGAGGTCGAACTCGCAGACCCCGCCGGGGATGCTGGCACGACTCTTGATGCTCATCAGCCAGTCATTGTCGCGCAGGTGCTGGCCGATCTTGCCCGCCATTCCAAGCAGTGCCGCCGAGGCGTTCTCGATCTCGTAGAGTGCGCCAGCGAGCGCGTCCTCGGAAATGTCCGGATTGTTGCGAAACGCCAACAGGCTCTGACGTTGACGCTCGAGTTCCTGTATCAGGTCCATCTTCAGGTCGGCACGGCCGGACACGTCGAGGATCTCGAACAGGGTGAGGAGGACGACATGGTGCTCCTGCGAGCCGTCCCGCTGCATGAAGCTGCTCAGTTTGTGGAACAAATCCTCCAGCCGCAACAGTGTGCGAATGCGCTCATTGAAGGGATATTCGTAGGTGATCACGCTGCCGCCGGCATCGGAATGGACGATTTCCGATGATTCTGAAGCATTTGCAGCAAAACCTCAACGGTCGACATGAGCTTTCGCCGCCGCCAGCTCAAGATAGCGGTGGTGCAGCGCCTCGACGCGTGGTCCGAGCAACTCGATCGTCCCGTCGTTGGGCAGCACATCGTCCGCCACCGCGCGGCGCTCTTCGGGCGACGCCTGGCTGGCGATGATCGCGCGAACCTCGTCCGCGCTCAGTCCACTGCGCGCCATCACGCGCGCCACCTGGACCTCTTCGCTGCAGTCCACGACCAGGATGCGGTCGCTCCGCTCCCGATAGGTTCCGGATTCCACCAGCAGTGGGACGACCAGGACGACGTAGGGAGCGGTCGCCGCTGCGGCGCAGCGCTCTTCGCTCCGCTGCCGGATCAGCGGATGCAGGATGCCTTCGAGCCGTGCCTTGGCGGCAGCGTCCGCGAAGACCAGGCGGCGCATGGCGGCGCGGTCGAGGCTACCGTCCGCACGCACGACGCTACTTCCAAATGCACCGGCAATCGCCGTCATCGCGCCACCATCGGGCCCGGTCAACTGGTGGGCGATCAGATCGGTATCGACCAGCGCCGCGCCCCGTTCGGCCAGGAGATCGGCGACCGTGCTCTTGCCGCTGCCGATGCCGCCGGTGAGGCCGACGATGAAGCTCACGGCGCAGCCGCCGCGGGCGCCGCACAGGCCTTGGCCGTGACCTTCGGCAGCCGGGCGGCGATCGAGCGCTGCAAGGCTTCGGCCTGCGCTGCCGGGCCACGGATCTCGAGGATCACGTACGCCGGTCTTCCCGTACGCTGGCCCATTCTTGCCGACTTGACGCCCTTCGCGCGCAGGGTTTCGAGACCGGCATTGGCTGCCTCCTCGGTACGGTAGGTGCCGAGCGAGATCGCCAGCTGGTTCGGCCCGCTGGCCTGGACGACGAAGAAATCGTCGACGCCAAGCTGCTGCAGCTCCGCCGTCTTCTTGCCGACTTCCTCCTTGCTGGCGAGAGGTGGGATGTAGACCCAGTAGCCACTGTTCTCATTCACCGTGCGGCGGTTCGTCCGGAACTCGGCGAAGCTCTCGCGCAGCAGTTGCTCGACCTCGTCGGCCTCGCTGGCTGCCAGATCGCTCCAGATGCGGCAACTCTCGCTCGCCTTCTGCTCTCCGGGCGTGCCGCCATTTGCCTTGGCTTTGGCCGACGGTGGCGGTTCGCCGCGCGAGACGACGACGATGCGTTCGGGCAACAGTTGTTGCTCCACACGATGCGCATCGCCTTCGGCCGGGGCGCCCAAGTAGCCTCGTGCCCAGACGAAAAGCAGCAGGTTGGCGAGGACGAGGGCGAAGACGAGCGGGCGCAACGTGTTCACCATCAGAGCCTGGGCAGATGCTCCAGTGAAGCCCGGATCGCCTCCTGCGGGTACTCGAAGTCCTCGAGCTGGCCAGCGAAGTAACGGTCGTAGGCCGCCATGTCGAAATGGCCATGGCCGGTGAGATTGAAGAAGATCGTCCGGCTCTCGCCACTCTCCCGGCAGCGCACGGCCTCGTCGATCGCCGCCCGGATGGCATGGTTCGACTCGGGTGCCGGAATGACGCCTTCG
The DNA here is from genome assembly GCA_000585015.1 of Candidatus Accumulibacter adjunctus. Classification (GTDB taxonomy): domain Bacteria; phylum Pseudomonadota; class Gammaproteobacteria; order Burkholderiales; family Rhodocyclaceae; genus Accumulibacter; species Accumulibacter adjunctus. Next base: position 206,535 of record JFAX01000005.1, read on the forward strand.
GCGCGCGCGAACATCACGCCCGCCTCGAAGGTTGCCAGTTGCGGTACCGCGACCGCCTCGATCAGCCCGTCGTGATAGAGCTGCGAGACGAGCGGTGAGTCACCGTGGTAACGCAGGCCACCGGCATGGATGCCCGGCGGCATGAAGTCGTGGCCAAGGGTGTACATCTTCATCAGTGGCGTGAAACCCGAAGCGTCACCGAAATCGTAGGCATAGGCGCCCTTGGTCAGCGTCGGGCACGATGTCGGTTCGACCGCCACCAGTCGCGTCGGGCGGCCGTTGCGCCCGCCGCTGGCATTGTCGGCGATGAACGGGAAAGCGACGCCGGCGAACGAGGAGCCGCCGCCACAGGGGGCAAAGACCACATCCGGCCAGTCGCCAGCCTTTTCGAACTGCTTCTTCGCTTCCTGGCCGATGATCGTCTGGTGCAGCGCGACGTGATTGAGCACCGAGCCGAGCGCGTAGCTGGTGTCGGAGCGTGCGGCAGCCTCCTCGACGGCCTCGGAGATCGCGATGCCGAGTGAGCCCTGGTTCTCCGGGTCGCGGCCGAGCAGGTCGCGGCCGGTCTGCGTCATCGACGACGGGCTGGCGAAGACCTCGGCGCCCCAGGTCTGCATCATCGAGCGGCGGAAGGGCTTCTGCTCATAGCTGATGCGGACCATGTACACGCGCACCTCGAGTCCGAACATCTGGCCGGCAAAGGCCATCGAACAACCCCACTGGCCGGCACCGGTCTCGGTGGTGATGCGCCGGATGCCCGCCTGCTGGTTGTAGTAGGCCTGCGGTACGGCGGTGTTGGGCTTGTGCGATCCGGCAGGGGAGACGCCTTCATACTTGTAGAAGATCCGCGCCGGCGTCTGCAGCACCTCCTCGAGCCGGCGGGCACGAATCAATGGCGACGGCCGCCAGAGGCGATAGATCTGCCGCACCGGCTCGGGGATCGGAATCCAGCGTTCGGCCGACATCTCCTGCTCGAGGATCGCCATCGGGAAGATCATCCCCATCTGCTCCGGTGACACCGGGCTGCCATCCGCAGCCAGTGGCGGCGCTGGTGGTGTCGGCATGTCGGCGACGACGTTGTACCAGTGGGTGGGGATTTCGGATTGATCGAGCGTGATGCGAAGCGATTCCACAAGGCCTCCCTGTTCTGTTTCGTGTCCGGTTGCCGAGTATACCCCGGGAAGCAGCCGCTAATCACTGCGGACGGCGGGGTCGGCAGGGTTGCTGGTGGCCTGCTCAGCCGGGATGCCGCGCTGCAGTTCGCGCTGCACGAGCTGGCTCGGCGCGAAAGCGGCAATCAGCTGCCCGCAGGCCTGGCGGGCTGCGCTGCTGTTGTCCTGGCTGAAGTTGCAGACGTACAGGTCGAGCGTCACTGCCGCCGACTCCGGCCAGGTGTGCACCGCCAGGTGCGACTCGGCCAGGACGACCGCGCCCGTGGCGCCAGCCGGGTCACTGCCGCTGCCGAACTGGTGGAAGACCTCGGCGAGTGGCGTCAGACCCGGCAACGAACAGACTGCGAGGCAAAGTTCGCGCAGGGCGCCGGCGTCATCGAGCAGTCGTCGCTCGCAGCGGCATCCGTAGAGCTCGGCAGTCAGGTGCAGGCCATGCATCATCAGTCCCCGGACCGCCGGCGGGCGCGGTGCCGACTGGCGCCGGCGCCGCGCCTGCGCGGGGCGCTCCGGCGCAGCTGCCGCGCCTGCCGCCAGCCGCCGTTGGTCAGCCTTTCGGCACGTAGTTGGTGCTGGTGCCGCTGACCCGGCCGTCGCTGTCGAAATGGACGTTGAAATACCATTCCATGCCGGAATCCACCTTCGTCTTCCAGTCCCAGATCGTCTCGCGCTTGAGCGGAAAATAGGTTTCGTGCGCCGGACGGGCAAGCAGTCGTCGTACCTGGTCCTGCGTCATGCCGACGCGGACCCTGGCGAAGTTCTCCTCGGTCAGCACCTGCTGCACCTCGCGCAGCACGTCGTCCGGGCCGATGAGCACGAGGTAGTTGACCAATCCTTGCGGTGTGCGCGGATACTCCCAGACGCGCGAGCCGTCGGCCTCCCGCCATTCCAGCGTCGGCTGGCCCATCACGTCCTTCACCTCGCCGGCAGTCGTGCGGCCCGGGCGCAGCCTCTCCAGCCGGTCGGCGTCACAGGCGGCAAGGGCGGCGACCAGCATGGTGCCACCAAAGATGCTGGCCGAGGCGATCCTGAACATGCACTAGGCTCCAAGTCTGGTTGCTGCAGGCTTTGATGTCAGCTGCGCAGTATAGACGATGACTCAGCGGCAAGGCCGCATTCGGTTGGCACCCGGTGCTGCGGAGTTGCTTCGGCAGCCTGGAAGTGCGTGCACCGGACTGGGTCGCAGATCGCATTGGCAAGGGTTCGATCTTGACTATACTGGGACTGACGGTCCGTCCCGTCCCGCAAACTCTCTGGAAAGGAGCAGATGATGTCGAGAGCAGCATCCCCTTCATCGTGGCGGCGCTTCGCGGCACCGCTGCTGGCGACGATCGCCACTTCGGCCTGTTACGTGGTGCCGGTCGTGGGACCCGATGGTGGCGTCTATTACCATCATTACCCGCTACCGCCGCCGGGAACTCCCTTGCCGGCAGGTGCCCCGCCGCTCCCCGGGCAGCCGATGACGCGACCACAGGCGACGGGCGTTGCGGCGCAGGCGACGCTTCCGGTCCGGCTTTATCCGGCCAATGAAAGGGCGACGCGGAGTGGCGTCATCAGCGGGTCGGTCACCAACATGATGACCGGGAAGGGCCGTTTCCTGGTCGAGTACGAGGGACAGGTCCTGAGCGGTGAAGCGACGCGCATCGTGGAGGATGAAAAGCGCGGCGTCGCCAGTGCCTACAGCCCGGGCGGCATGTTCATGTCGTGCGAATACCAGTTGACGACGCCGTATCAGGGAGCGGGGACCTGCACGTTTTCCAACGGTGCGAAGTATCAGATGCACATCGGCGGTTGAGCGCAGACAGCGTGATTGACGGGTAGCGATCCCCGCCCGTCAGTCCTTGGCAAAGCGACGGTACTGCACGGCTTCGGCGACGTGCCGGGGCTCGATCGTGTGCTGCCCTGCCAGATCGGCGATCGTCCGCGCCACCTTGAGCAGGCGGTGAAAAGCCCGTGCGGAGAGCTCGAAGCGAGTGATCGCCTGCTTCAGCAGCGCCGCCGCTGCCGCCTGCGGCTGGCAATGCTGGTCGATCTCGCGCTCGCTGAGACGGGCATTCGGTTTCCCTTGGCGCTCGATCTGTCGCGTGCGGGCTGCCGTTACCCGGCCACGCACGGCAGCCGAAGCTTCACCGTCGCGCGCTTGCTGCAGGACTTCGGCCGCTACGGCCGGCACCTCGACCTGCAGGTCGATGCGGTCGAGCAGCGGACCGGAGAGCTTGCTGCGGTAACGCAGGATCTGATCCGGCGTGCAGCGGCAGCGGCCGCGCGCATCGCCGTGGTACCCGCAGGGGCATGGATTCATTGCCGCGACCAGCTGGAACTGCGCCGGGAACTCGGCCTGGCGCGCGGCGCGCGAGATGTGGATGCGTCCGGAATCGAGCGGCTCGCGCAGCGCTTCGAGAACCCGCCGGTCGAACTCCGGCAGCTCGTCGAGGAAGAGGACGCCCTGGTGCGCCAGCGAGATCTCGCCCGGACGCGGCACGCTGCCACCGCCGACCAGCGCTGCCGACGAAGCCGTGTGGTGCGGCGCGCGGTAAGGATGGTGGCGAAAGAGCTGCGGCCGGAAGAGACCCGCGAGCGAGAGCACGGCTGCCGATTCGAGCGCCGCCGGCAGGGTCATCGGCGGCAGCAGGCCGGGCAGACGGCTGGCGAGCATCGATTTCCCGCTTCCCGGCGGGCCGGCGAAGAGGATCGAATGTCCGCCGGCGGCGGCGATCTCCAGTCCGCGTTTGGCTTGCGTCTGGCCGCGCACGTCGGCGAGGTCCGGGTACCCGTCGTCGCCGTCGCCGCCGTCGACGGTCGCCGCACAGGCCGACAGGGCCGCCTGCCCGGTCAGGTGGGCGCAGACCTCGAGCAGGCTGGCTGCCGCCAGGATCGGTATCCGGCCCGCCAGCGCCGCCTCACGGGCGCTGCTCGCCGGCAGCACGAAGCTGCGGTCGTTGTCGCCCATCGCCAGGACCATCGCCAGCGCGCCGCGCACCGGTCGCAGTTCGCCCGAAAGCGAGAGCTCGCCGGCGAACTCGTGCTGCGCCAGCAGCCGCGACGGGAGCTGGCCGGATGCAGCGAGGATACCGAGCGCGATCGGCAGGTCGAAGCGGCCGGACTCCTTCGGCAGGTCGGCCGGCGCGAGGTTGACGGTGATGCGTTTGCGCGGGAACTCGAAACCCGAGTTGTGCAGCGCCGCACGCACCCGGTCGCGTGCTTCCTTGACTTCGGTGTCGGGCAGCCCGACGAGTGTCAGGTTCGGCAGGCCGCTGGCCAGATGCACCTCGACGGCGACCTCCGGCGCGGCCAGTCCGTCGAGACCGCGGCTGTGGACGATGGCGAGAGACACTGGCTGGCGTGGCACTGGCCCGGCGACGGGCGCGCTGCCGCGTCGCACGACGCGCCGGCACGTCGCCGCGCGGTTCTCAGTCGGGCTGGGCGGGCGGATTCTCCAGGCGCTCGATGCGTGCCTCGAGCGCCTTCAGCTTCTCGCGCGTGCGTTGCAGCACCTGCGCCTGGATGTCGAACTCCTCGCGGCTGACCAGGTCGAGCTTGGCGAAGACGCTGGCGAGGAGCGCGCGCGCGTTCCGTTCGATGTCGGCTGCCGGGCTGGCGGCGATGATGCTGCCAAGGCGTTGGCTGATTTCTTCGAGGATCCTGGGGTCGAGCATGGCGATCACCGTCGGAGCAAGGAGTGGCAGGGTGATCCGAGTGTAACACGGCGACGCGGCATTCCAGGCCATGCACCACGATGGTGCAGCGTGGCGATGAACTGTTCTAGGGCAGTGCAGACGTTGCGCTGCCTGCCTCTGCGGAGGGCCTCAACTGATTGAACGATTGAAAGAAATCATTCTGGCACGGATTCTGCTTGGTAATCCCCGGGATGATTTTTCGAGGCGCGGGCCATGGCGACCAGTCTGCCGTTCAAGCCAGTCGCTGCCGTTCCGCCGGCCAGCGTGCTGGCGCGGATCCGGCTTCCGGACAGGCGGCTGCGGCGCTCGTCGCCGTGACATGCCCGCGGCGAAACGATTTGTCGACCATTCTTTTCATCAACGATCCAGGGAGGCCACCGGACCTTCCCGAACATGGAGAGCAACATGAAACTGGTAACCGCGATCATCAAGCCTTTCAAGCTTGACGAAGTACGAGAAGCGCTGTCGGCGATCGGCGTACAGGGGATCACCGTCACCGAGGTCAAGGGCTTCGGGCGCCAGAAGGGGCACACCGAACTGTATCGCGGTGCCGAGTACGTCGTCGACTTCCTGCCCAAGGTGAAGGTCGAGGCGGCGATCAGCGACGCACTCCTCGAGCAGGTGATCGAGGCGATCGAGAAGTCGGCCAGCACCGGCAAGATCGGCGACGGCAAGATTTTCATCTCGGCAATCGAGGACGTCATTCGCATCCGCACCNNGCCCTGTAAGGAGTAGATCATGAAGCGCTTATTTGCAGTTCTGGCCCTGCTCGGAGCGGTCGCTGTCGCGACCCCGGCGTGGGCTGAAGACAAGCCGGCCGCGGCGGCAGCGGCAACTTCGACGACCGTTGCCGCGCCCGCGGCCGCCGTCGCCAGCGAAGCCGGCGCTGCCGCCGCCACGCCGGCACCGGTTGCCAACAAGGGCGACAACGCCTGGGTGATGACCAGTGCGGCGCTCGTCATCCTGATGTCGATTCCCGGTCTGGCGCTGTTCTATGGCGGCCTCGTGCGCAGCAAGAACATGCTGTCGGTGCTGATGCAGGTCTTCGTCACCTTTTCGCTGATCAGCGTGCTGTGGGTCGTCTACGGCTACTCGCTGGCGTTCACCGAGGGCGGCGGGTTCTTCGGCGTCTTCGACAAGCTGTTCCTGAAGGGCGTCACCGTCGACTCGGTCGCCGCGACCTTCTCCAAGGGCGTGGTGATTTCCGAACTCGCCTACGTAGTTTTCCAGGGTGCGTTCGCGGCGATCACCTGCGGCCTGATCGTCGGCGCCTTCGCCGAACGGGCGAAGTTCGCCGCCATCCTGGTATTCATGGTGCTCTGGTTCTCGCTGTCCTACGTGCCGATGGCGCACATGGTCTGGTACTGGGCCGGTCCGGACGCCTATGTCGACGCCGCAGCCGGCGAGGCCGCCACGAAGACCGCCGGTTTCCTCTTCCAGAAGGGTGCGCTCGACTTCGCCGGTGGCACGGTCGTTCACATCAACGCCGCCATCGCCGGTCTCATCGGCGCCATCGTCATCGGCAAGCGGATCGGTTACGGGCGTGAGTCGATGGCGCCGCACAGCCTGACCTTCACGATGATCGGCGCCTCGCTGCTCTGGTTCGGCTGGTTCGGCTTCAACGCCGGCTCGGCGCTCGAGGCGAGCGGTGGTGCCGCCCTGGCGATGGTCAATACCTGGGTCGCAACCGCCTGCGCGGCAATGTCCTGGATGCTGGCGGAATGGATGCTGAAGGGCAAGCCGTCGATGCTCGGTGCCGCTTCGGGTGCGGTTGCCGGTCTGGTCGCGATCACCCCGGCGGCAGGTTTCGTCGGCGTCATGGGTGCCATCTGCATCGGTCTTCTCGCCGGCGTCATCTGCCTCTGGGGCGTCAATGGACTGAAGCGCCTGCTCGGTGCCGACGATTCGCTCGACGTCTTCGGCGTCCACGGCGTCGGCGGCATCCTCGGCGCGATCCTGACCGGCGTCTTCGCCGATCCTTCGCTCGGTGGTACCGGCGTCTATGACTACGTCGCGAACAAGGTCGGCGACTACGACATGACGGCCCAGTTGATCAGCCAGTTGTGGGGTGTCGGCACGGTCATCGTCTGGTCCGGCATCGTCTCGCTGGTGGCGTTCAAACTGGTGGACATGGTGATCGGTCTGCGCGTGCCGGAAGAAGAAGAGCGCGAAGGACTCGACATCACCTCGCACGGCGAATCCGCCTACCACTACTGAACCGACTGTCCTACCGGTCTCTCCCCCTTCGGGGCGCTCTCGCGGCGCCCCGCTTTTTTTTCGTCTGAATGAATCGAGTCGTGGTCAACGCCTTCACCGAGTTCAGCCCGCCTGCCGGCGGCGGCAGCATCTTCGCGCCCAACGCGAGCGGGACGCCACGATGGCTTGGCGCGATTCCGGTCGCAGCAGGGGCCGGTCCATGAACTCGCCACCGGGTCGGTGCGGCGCATTGAACTGCGCCCGGTCGGCCCCATATGCAGGGCATCGACCGATTCCCGGCAAGGAGTGCAACACATGCGTTTGGACAAACTGACGACGAAGTTCCAGCAGGCCCTGGCCGACGCCCAGAGTCTCGCGATTGGCCACGACAACCAGATCATCGAGCCGCAGCACCTGCTGCTCGCGCTGCTGCAGCAGGAAGACGGCTCGACCGCATCGCTGCTGGCACGCGCCGGCGTCAATGTGCAGGCGTTGAAGGCGGCGCTGGTGCGGGCGGTCGGTCGCCTGCCGAAGGTGCAAGGGCATGGTGGCGAGGTGCAGGTGGGGCGCGATCTGGCGAACCTGCTCAACCTCACCGACAAGGAGGCGCAGAAGCGTGGCGACCAGTTCATCGCTTCCGAACTGTTCCTGCTCGCCCTCGCCGACGACAAGGGCGACTGCGGCCGGCTGGCGAAACAGCAAGGACTGGTCAAGGCTTCGCTCGAGCAGGCGGTGGCTTCGGTGCGTGGCGGTCAGGCGGTCGACAGTCAGGAAGCCGAAGGACAGCGACAGTCGCTCGCCAAGTATTGCATCGACCTGACCGAACGCGCACGTCTCGGCAAGCTCGACCCGGTGATCGGCCGCGACGACGAGATCCGGCGCGCGATCCAGATCCTGCAGCGGCGGACGAAGAACAATCCGGTGCTCATCGGTGAGCCGGGGGTCGGCAAGACGGCGATCGTCGAGGGGCTCGCGCAGCGCATCGTCAACGGTGAGGTGCCGGAAACGCTGAAGGGCAAGAAGGTTCTCAGCCTCGACATGGCGGCGCTGCTCGCCGGCGCCAAGTACCGTGGCGAGTTCGAGGAGCGGCTGAAGGCCGTGCTCAAGGAAATCGCGCAGGAAGAGGGGCGGATCATCGTCTTCATCGACGAACTGCACACGATGGTCGGCGCCGGCAAGGCCGAGGGCGCGATCGACGCCGGCAACATGCTGAAGCCGGCGCTGGCGCGTGGCGAGTTGCACTGCGTCGGTGCGACGACGCTCGATGAGTACCGCAAGTACATCGAGAAGGATGCGGCCCTCGAGCGCCGTTTCCAGAAGGTGCTGATCGACGAGCCGAGCGTCGAGTCGACGATCGCCATCCTGCGCGGACTGCGCGAAAAGTATGAGCTGCACCACGGTGTCGACATCACCGACCCGGCGATCGTCGCCGCTGCCGAGCTGTCGCACCGCTACATCACCGACCGCTTCCTGCCCGACAAGGCGATCGANNTGATCGACGAGGCGGCGGCGCGGATCAAGATGGAGATCGACTCCAAGCCCGAGGTGATGGACCGGCTCGACCGGCGGATGATCCAGCTCAAGATCGAGCGCGAGGCCGTGCGCAAGGAGCGCGACGAGGCGTCGAAGAAGCGCATGCACCTGATCGAGGAGGAACTGCTCAAGCTCGAGCGCGAGTACAACGACCTCGACGAGATCTGGAAGGCGGAGAAGTCGCAGGTTCAGGGCAGCGCGCAGATCAAGGAGGAGATCGACAGGCTGAAGGCGCAGATGGCCGAGCTGCAGCGCAAGGGGCAGTACGACAAGCTGGCCGAATTGCAGTACGGCCGCTTGCCGCAGCTCGAAGCGCAGATGAAGGCCGCCGAGAAATCGGGCGACGGCGGTGGTCAGAAGCGACTGCTGCGCACCGAGGTCGGCAGCGAGGAGATCGCCGAGGTGGTCTCGCGGGCGACCGGCATCCCGGTGTCGAAGATGATGCAGGGCGAGCGCGAGAAGCTGCTGCAGATGGAGGAGCGCCTGCACCAGCGCGTCGTCGGCCAGGACGAAGCGGTGCGCCTGGTGGCGAACGCGATCCGCCGCTCGCGCGCCGGGCTCGCCGATCCGAACCGGCCCTACGGCTCGTTCCTCTTCCTCGGTCCGACCGGCGTCGGCAAGACCGAGCTGTGCAAGGCGCTGGCCGCTTTCCTTTTCGACTCCGACGAGCACCTCCGGGCTACGTCGGCTACGAGGAAGGAGGCTACCTGACCGAGGCGGTGCGTCGCAAGCCGTATTCGGTGATCCTGCTCGACGAGGTCGAGAAGGCGCACGCCGACGTCTTCAACGTGCTGCTGCAGGTGCTCGACGACGGGCGCATGACCGACGGCCATGGCCGTACGGTCGATTTCAAGAACACGGTGGTGGTGATGACCTCGAACCTCGGTAGCCAGATGATCCAGCAGATGGCCGGTGATGACCATCAGCTGATCAAGCTGGCGGTGATGGGCGAGGTGAAGTCGTACTTTCGGCCCGAGTTCATCAACCGCATCGACGAGGTCGTCGTCTTCCACGCGCTCGACGAACAGCACATCCGCTCGATCGCGAAGATCCAGCTTGGCTATCTCGAGCGGCGTCTGGCACAGATGGATCTGCAGCTCGAGGTGGCCGACAGCGCCCTGGCGGAAATTGCCACGGCCGGCTTCGACGCGGTCTACGGCGCGCGGCCGCTGAAGCGCGCGATCCAGTCGCAGATCGAGGATCCGCTGGCCAAGGCGATTCTCGAAGGGCGTTTCGCCGCGGGTGATCGCATCCGCGTCGCCTCTGAAGGCGGCATCATGCGTTTCGCAAAGGGTTGAAGGAGATCGCAGCCATGATGAGCATTGTCTACAACAGCCAGCAGTATGCGATCGTTGCCTACCCGACGCACGAGGCCCTGGAATTGGTCGACAAGACGTGCAGCCGCAGCCTGTTCGTGCAGGGGGCGGTGGCCGGCGGGTTGCGCCGGGCGATCGAGAGCATCCCCGACGAGCAGCGCAGCGAAGAGTCGGTCGACGCGCTTCTGGACGAATACTGCGCCGGCAAGGCGCGGCCGATCGTGCTGCACTGAGGCTTGCCGGCGTCACCGGGCCGCTGCCGGGGATGCCTGAGGGGCGTATAATCGGCGGCAGTTCCCCGCCGTGGCGGGCACTCTTACCGGGAGCAGGCGAGATGG
>JFAX01000005.1:216994-223050 GCA_000585015.1 Candidatus Accumulibacter adjunctus
GCGAGATGGCGCTGTACGAATCCGATCACACCAAGTTCATGCGCGAGATGATGGCGCAGCACCCCGAGTGGGCCGAGGATCAGCGGCGGGGCAGGGCGATCTGGTGGGACAGGAAGGTCGACCTCGAAGAGCAAAGCGCGCTGCGGCAAGCCAGCGAACCGCAGCGTCCGTACCCCTACGACGTCAATTTCGAGCAGCGCTGAGCTGCCGCCGGGGGCGGTTTCGGCCGCGCGCTGCAGGTGACTTTGCCGAGAGCGGCGAGGCCGAGCCGGATGGCTGTCTTGGCAGCTGCCCGGGGCCTTTCCCCGACCCCGGTCAGCGCCGCAGCAACGCCTGCCGGCAGCTAGTTGTTGAGCGGCTTGATGACGCGCTTCACCGCTGGATCGTCCGGGTGTGGGTGGGTGGTGAAGCCGAGTTTGGTCATCAGAGTGAACATCTTGCTGTTCATCGACAGCACGTCGCCGACGATGCTGCGGTAGCCCTTGGTGCGGGCGCAGTCGATCAGCGCGCTCATCAGCTTGCGCCCGACGCCGTGTCGCTGCCAGTCGTCGGCGACGGCAAGCGCGAATTCGACCGACTCGCCATCCGGGTTGGTGACATAGCGCGAGACGCCGATCTGGACTTCCTGGCCGTCGGCATCGGGCAGTGTCGCCACCAGGGCCATCTCGCGGTCGTAATCGATCTGCGTGAAACGCACCAGCATCGTCTGCGTCAGCTCGCGAATGGTGTCCATGAAGCGGTAATACTTGCTCTCGTCTGACATGCCGATGACGAAGCGTTGTTCGCGTTCGGCATCTTCCGGCCGGATTGGCCGGATGGTGACGGTGCGGCCGTCGGGCAATTCCCACTCCTGGATCAGGTGCACCGGGTAAGGGTGGATCGCCATGTGCGCGTAGCGGTCACCCGAGGACGCCGCATAATCGATGACGATACGGGCGTCCGCGGCGATGCCGCCCGTCTCGTCGACGATCAGCGGGTTGAGGTCGAGTTCCTGCAGCCACGGCAGTTCACAGATCATCTGTGAGACGTGCAGGAGGATCTCCTCGAGTGCCTCGTGGTTGATCGCTGGCATGTTGCGGAACTCGCCGAGCAGTTTCGAGGCGCGTGTCGACTGGATCAGGTCGCGCGCCAGGAAGCGGTTGAGCGGCGGCAGTGCCACCGCGCGATCGCTGAACACCTCGACCTCGGTACCACCCGCGCCAAAGGTGATGATCGGCCCGAAGGTGGGGTCGCGCGAAACGCCGATCATCAGCTCGCGGCCGTTTGGCCGGGCGAGGAAGGGCTCGATCGACAGGCCGTTGATGCGAGCCGTCGGATGCCGTTTCTTCACCGTTTCGATGATGTCGTGATAGGCGTTGCGGGCTGCCGGCGCGTTGGTGATGTTCAGGCGCACGCCGCCGACCTCGCTCTTGTGGAGAATGTCGGGCGAGTCGATCTTCATCGCGATCGGGAAACCGATCTGCTCGGCGAGGAGCAGCGCCTCGGTCGGCGTATGCGCGACCATGGTCTGCGCCACCGGAATGCGGAAGGCGCGCAGGATGGCCTTCGACTCCATCTCCGAGAGCAGCTTGCGCCGCTCGTGCAGCACCGCCTCGATCAGCATCTTCGCGCCTTCGGTCTCCGGACGCGAGTGCTTCGACGATGGCGCCGGCGTCTGCAGCAGCAGCTTCTGGTTCCAGTAGTAGGTCGAGATGTGATAGTAGAGCTCGATCGCGGTTTCCGGCATGCGGAACGACGGTATCCCGGCGTCCTCGAGCAGGCTGCGCGCCGCGTGAACCTGTTCCTCGCCCATCCAGCAGGTGAGGATCGGTTTGGCGGTCTGCAGATCGACCTCGATCACCGCCTTGGCGACTTCCATCGGCTGCGTCATCGCTTGCGGCGAGAGCATCACCAGGACGCCGTCGACGGCATCGTCCTCGGCCACCGCCAAGGTGGCGTCATGGTAGCGCTTCGGCGTCGCGTCGCCCTCGATGTCCACCGGGTTGCTCTGCGACCAAGTGCGTGGCAAAGCGGCATTCAGCTTCTGCATCGTCTCCGTGGAGAGCTGTGCCAGCGGAATCTCGAGATCGCCCGCGCGGTCGGCGGCCATCGCGCCGGGTCCGCCACCGTTGGTGATGATCGCCAGGCGCTTGCCCTGTGGGCGGAACTTCGACGCCAGCGCCTTGGCGGCGTAGAACAGCTGGCCGATGTTCTTGACGCGGACGACGCCGGCGCGCCGCACGGCCGCCTCGAAGACGATGTCGGAGCCGGCCGCCATTCCCGAGTGCGTTTCGACTGCCGCCAAGCCGCCGGCGTGGCGGCCGGCCTTCAGCAGGACGATCGGCTTGATGCGCGCCGCCGAGCGCAGCGCGCTCATGAAGCGGCGGGCATCGCGGATGCCTTCGACGTAGAGCAGGATGTAGTGCGTCAGGTTGTCGTAGATCAGGTAGTCGAGGATTTCGCCGAAATCGACGTCCGCCGTGCCGCCGAGCGAGATCACGCTCGAGAAGCCGATGCGGTTGCTCGTCGCCCAGTCGAGAACCGCCGAGCAGATCGCGCCGGACTGCGAAACCAGGGCCAGATGGCCGGAGTCGGCGTGCACGCGGGCAAAGGTGGCGTTGAGGCCGAGGTTGGGACGAATGATCCCGAGGCAGTTCGGGCCGAGCAGACGGACACCGTAGCTGCGGGCGATCTCCATCATCTTGCGCTGCAGTGCGGCGCCGGAATGACCCGCTTCGGCAAAACCGGAAGTGATGACGATCGCGTTCTTGACGCCGCTGTGGCCGCACTGCTCGATGACCCCCGGCACCGTCTGCGGGCGGGTGACGACCACTGCCATCTCGACACGGGCGCTGATCTCTTCGATCGACTTGTACGCCTGCACGCCCTGGATGCTCTCGTGGGCCGGGTTGATCGGGTAGAGACGGCCGCGGTAACCCGATTCGAGGATGTTCCTGAACAGGACGCTGCCGACCGAATCAACGCGGTCGGAAGCGCCGATGACGGCGACGGATTTCGGCTCAAAGAGCGTCGTGAGATAGTGGTGTTCTAGCATGATGGCCAATCACCTCTCGCGTGAGAGGTGTTGCGGTAGTGGATGTTGCACTGCATCAATTTACCACAAGCGGTCGCCGAAGTCTCTAGGGAACGGCTTCCAATCGACCGCCGTCGCGACATACCGCACGCTTTGGGCCAAATCCAGACACCCCGCGGGCGCGCGCGGGTGGCGGTGGTCGCGGTGCCCGTGCCGGCACCGAGTGCTGTGGCGTCGAGTCGTCGCCTCATTCGACGATGATGCTGTCGATCAGCAGGTCGGAACGCAGTGTGCGGTACATCGGGCACTTGTTGGCGATCGCCAGCAGTCCGTTCCGCTGGTCTGCGCTGAGGTCGCCTTCGAGGCGGATCTGGCGAACGATGCGATCGCGCTTGCCGCTTCCGGCCACATCGATGCGGTCGTGCTGCAGCTCGACGCGCACCCGCGCCAGTGGCAGCCGCTTGCGCTGCGCGTACATGCGCAGGGTGATCGAGGTGCACGCGCCGAGGCTGGCGAGCAGCAGGTCGAAGGGCGCCGGACCGCTGTCCTGGCCACCCAGGGCGGGGGGTTCGTCGGCGAGCAGCCGGTGCTTGCCGATCTCGATCGTCTGCTGGTAAGGTCCGCGTCCGCTTTCGCTGACGACGACCCGATCATGCTGCCTGTCCTCTGCCATTCCGCTTCTCCGACGCGATGGGACGGATGATAATCGAAAGGTAGTCGCTGCTCACATTTTCCGTTTCGCTGTATCGCGTCACGACCTGATCACCCGGCTCTGGGCGGGCGGCCGGACGATCAGGCAGCGCCGCAGATGCGGCGTGCCAGAGCGTCGATGCCGCCGGCGCTCAGATCGGCGGTCGACAGGCTCACCGGCGCCGTGTAGCCGGCGTAGTTCTGTTTCTGTGAGCGGCAATAGAGCGGGTCATAGTGCAGTTGCAGCAACTCCCGCACCAGTTCGCGCCAGGAAGCGTTGCGCGCGTACCCAGACCAGCGCTGGATGGCCTCGCTGCCCTGCAGATCGCGCAGGGCGTGCAGGCGGGCGAGCAGCCAATCCGGGTCGCCCAGGAAATAGTCGTAATCGCGCAGCAGGAAGTCGACGCGGGAGTCGATCGATGCCTCTATCGTGATGCATTCACCGGCGCGCATGGTCTCGATCAGCGCTTCAGGCACCTGCAGCGAACCGATCTTGCGACTCTCGGCCTCGACGAACACCCGCCGGCTCGGGTCGAGCGCCGTCAGCACGGTCAACAGGCGCGACTCGAACATCTTCTGCGACGGTTGCCGGCAGTCGGGCAGGACGCCGAGCACCGAGCCCTTGTGGCAGGCCAGTTCCTCGAGGTCCAGGATCTGCTCGCCACGCGTCCCGATGGCCTGCAGGATGCGGCTTTTGCCGCTGCCGGTGGCGCCACAGATCACCCGCAGCGAAAGCCGCCGGGGGATCTCGGCGAGAGCGGCGATGACCAGCCGGCGATAGGTCTTGTAGCCGCCTTCGAGCTGTTGCGCGTCCCAGCCGATGCGCCGCAGGATGTGCGTCAGCGAGCCGCTGCGCTGACCGCCCCGCCAGCAGACGACAAGAGGTCGCCAGTTCCTGTCGCGTTGGCAGAAGTGGCTGCGCAGGTGGCCGGCGATGTTCTCGGCGACGTAGGCCGCTCCGATCCGGCGGGCGGCGAAAGGTGACACCTGTTTGTAGAGCGTGCCGACCTCGCTGCGCTGCCGGTCGTCGAGCACCGGGCAGTTCACCGATCCTGGAATGTGGTCGTCGGCAAACTCGGCCGGCGAGCGGACGTCGATGATCTCGTCGAAGGCCGACAGATCGGCCAGCTGTCCGATCGTCGCGATATCGTGTTTCATGACGCCAGCGTCTCCGGCTTCCGGGCCCTCATTTTAGCAGCGGTGCCAGTCCCCGCCAGATGTTGTCGAGCAACAGCGGCTGTGCCTCGGCGGTTGGGTGCAGGTTGTCGGCCTGGAACAGCTGTACCTGTGTCGCGACACCGTCGAGCAGGAAGTCGACCTGTGCCGTCTTGCGGGCCTTGGCCACTTCGCCAAAGGTGGCGTGGAACTGCGCGGCATAGGATCCGTAGTTGGGCGGGATGCGCTGGCCGACGAGCAGTACGCGCGCATTCCTCTGCTGCGCCTTGGCGACGATCGCCGTCAGGTTGTCGCGCAGTTGCGCCAGCGGCAGTCCGCGCAGGCCGTCATTGGCGCCGAGCGCGACGATGACCACCCGCGGCGAGTGCCTGTCGAGGGCGTCGTCGATCCGTGCGCGGCCACCGCTGGTGGTTTCACCCGAGATGCTGAGGTTGACGACCTTATAATCGAGCTTCTTCTCCTGCAGCCGCCGGCTCAGCAGGGCTGGCCAGGCGGCATCCTGGCGAATGCCGTAGCCCGCCGACAGCGAGTCACCGAAGACGAGGATGTTCATGGCCGCACCGGCGGTGCCGCTGGCGAGCAGCATCAGGCCGGCAAGCAGGAGGCGGCGACAGTTGGGGAAAGCGGGCATGGTTCGGGAAACATCGGTGGTCGTTGAGGTCAGGGAACTCGCCAAACGCGTGGACAACGGTGGCGAGCCGTTGACCATTCTGCACGATATTTCGTTCGTCGTCGCCGCCGCGGAGACGGTGGCGATCGTCGGTGCTTCGGGTTCCGGCAAGTCGACGCTGCTCGGCCTGCTGGCCGGTCTCGATCTGCCGAGCAGCGGTTCCATACGGCTGGCCGGCGAGGAACTCGGCGGACTCGACGAAGACGCGCGCGCGACGTTGCGCGGGCGTCTGCTGGGCTTCGTCTTTCAAAGCTTCCAGCTGCTGCCGTCGCTGACCGCGCTGGAAAACGTGATGCTGCCGCTCGAACTCGCGGGCACCGCCAATGCCCGCGCCCAAGCCGAGTTCTGGCTGCAGCGGGTTGGCCTGGGCGAGCGCTTGCGGCATTATCCGAAGCACCTCTCGGGTGGTGAGCAGCAGCGCGTTGCCCTGGCGCGCGCATTTGCCCCCGGCCCACGGTTGGTCCTCGCCGATGAGCCGACAGGCAACCTGGACGCCGCGACCGGCCA
>JFAX01000006.1:0-15525 GCA_000585015.1 Candidatus Accumulibacter adjunctus
AATTCTGGTGAGCGCCAAGGGTATCACCATCGCGCGGATAGACGGCGATGCCGATGCAGGCCGTCAGCACCAGTTCCCGCCCGGCCAGCGTCATCGGCTGCGCCACCGCCTGCAGCAGACGCTCGGCATACAGCGCCGCGTGCTCCGGCGTCACCAGATCGACGAGCAGCAGCGCAAACGAATCGCCGTCGATGCGCGCCACCGTCTCGCTGGCGCGCATCGGTGGTTTCAGGATCTGCCCCTCGCGCCCGCTGGCGAAGCGCTGCAGGCGTTCGGCAACGACGCACAGCAGGCAATCCCCGCTGGCATCGCCGAGCGCGTCGTTGAAGCTCTTGAAGTGATCGAGATCGATCTGGATGACCGCACACGCACTCGCGACGCGCTGCGCCCGCTCGATTTCCAGTGTCACCAGTTCATTGAAGAACTGCCGGTTGGCCAGCCCGGTCAGCTGGTCGTGCAGCGCCAGATGCTCGATACGGCGCTGCGCCTGCACCAGTTCGCTGATGTCCTGCGTGATCCCTTCGAGCTTGACGATGCGGCCGGCAGTGTCGCGAATGGCGATCGCTTCCTCGAACACCTCGACCAGCGAACCATCACCCCGTCGCAGGCCATAGGTCGTCTGGTACGGCGTTCCCTCGCTGATCAGCCGCTGTCGTGCGGCTGCCACGACATCGCGCTCGCTGCGGCGCACGCGCTCGAGAAAACGCGCCGGGGTGCTGCTGCCGCTGAGCTGAATGTCATCACAGATGCGCAACAGCTGCTCCGAACAACTGAAGCGTGCCTGCGGCAGCGACCACTCCCAGCTGCCCATCCGCGCCAGCCGCTGCGCCCGCTCGAGGCTCTCGCGCCCATGCCGCACGGCCGCCTGCGCACGACCCGCACGCAGGCCGTAACGCACGCGCTGCGTCAGGAGCAGCCAGTTGATCGGCTTGGTGACGAAATCGGTGGCGCCCGCCGCATACGCACGCTCGATCGATTCGGTGTCGTTGAGCCCGGTGAGCATCATGATCGGCAGCAACTGGCCGCGCGGACTGCGGCGGATCGTCCGGCAGACTTCGTAGCCGTCGATGCCGGGCATCACCACGTCGAGCAGCAACAGGTCGAACTCCTGTTCCCCGACGAGACGCAACGCCGCATCGCCGTCACCCGCTTCGCTGACCTTGAACCCGGCATGCTGCAGCGACTCGGCCGCCAGCATGCGGATCATCTCGTCGTCATCGACGAGGAGGATGTGTCCTTGCTCGCTGTTCTTCGTCATTCGACCTTTTCCCTGGTGGTCATCGAAGCGCCACGATGCCGCGCCAGCGCCTCGGTGAACTGCACGTGCGCGGCGCGCAACACCGCCGGCCAGTCGTCGGCCGGCTGGCTGCCGGCCCGCAACAGCAGCTCGAGTTCCTTCGCCTGCCCGGCCAGTGCCAGCGCACCGACCGTCGCGCTCGACGATTTCAACGTATGCGCCAGCCGCTGCAGCGTCGCCAGGTCGCCCTGCCCGCTGGCACTGTCGATCTCGTCGAGCATCTGCCGCGTGTTGCGGTCGAACAGGTCGAGCACGCGCTCGGCGAAACCCGGGTTGCTGCCATCGGCGACCATCGGCAGCGACTGCACGACGCTGGCGTCGAAGATCGCCGCCGCCCGCCGCTCGCCGCGACGCGCCACGCCTTCCCCGCCGTCGGCCGCATCCGCCGCCGGCGGAGCCTCCGCCGGCAGCGCGCGCGGCTGCAGGTGACGCCGCAGCGCCAGCGCCAGCTGATCGCGCGTCACCGGCTTGGCCACATGGTCGTCCATGCCGGCCGCCAGGCACTGCTCGCGATCACCGGCCAGCGCGTTCGCCGTCAGCGCGATGATCGGCACCGCCGCCCGGCCGGCCTCCCCTTCGTCGCGGCGTATCGCGCGACTCGCCGCGTAGCCGTCCATCATCGGCATCTGGCAATCCATCAGGATCACGTCATGGCTGCCGCTGCGCGCGGCAAGCACCGCCTGCGCGCCATCCTCGGCCAGCTCGACGACGCAGCCCAGACCGTGCAGGATCGCCGCAACGATCTCGCGGTTGACCGCGTTGTCTTCGGCGAGCAGGACCCGCGTCCCCGCCAGGCTGCCGGCAACGGCAGCCGGCTGCCGCGCAGCGGGCAGCGGACCGGCGTGGCGAACGGCGCGCTGCCGGAACCAGAAGGTCGAGCCGCGTCCCTCCGCGCTTTCGAAACCGATCTCGCCGCCCATCCGCTGCGCCAGTTCGCGGCTGATCACCAGCCCGAGCCCGCTGCCGCCGAAGCGGCGCGTCGTCGAGCTGTCGGCCTGCGAGAACGGCGCGAACAGCTTCGCCGCCGCCGCCGGCGCAATGCCGATGCCGCTATCGCTGACCGCATAGCACAGCCGGCAGACAGCGGCGCCGCCGTCGGCCGCAGCGGCATCGTCCTGGACGGTCAGCGAGACGGCGATAGCGCCCCGCTCGGTGAACTTCACCGCGTTCGTCAACAGATTGCTGACGATCTGCCGGATGCGGAACGGATCGCCAAGCACCGCCGGTGGCACGTCGCTGCCGACGACGACCGTCAGCAGCACCCCCTTCGCCGACGCCGCGTGCATGAACGGCTGCGCCACCTCCTCGACGAGCTGCTGCGGGCTGAACGGAATGTGCTCCAGCTCGAGCCGCCCGGACTCGATCTTCGACAGGTCGAGCACATTGTTCAACAGGTGCAGCAGCGACTCGGCCGACTGCCGCAGCGTCCCCAGGTAGTGCCGCTGCTGCTCGGCGAGCGGCGTGTCGAGCAGCAGATCGGCCATGCCGATGACACCGTTCATCGGCGTCCGGATCTCGTGACTCATGTTGGCGAGAAAGCGCGATTTGGCGACGTTTGCCGCCTCGGCCTCTTCCTTGGCCTGCCGCAGTTGCGTGGTGCGGCGCTCGATCTGCTCCTCGAGCGTCGCCCGGTGCTGGCGCAGTTCGTCGTCACGCGCCTCGACCTCGCTCAGCATGCTGTTGAAGCCGCCGATCAGCTCGCCGACTTCGTCGTCGCGGTCGGGCGACGGCAGACGGTACGCGTAATCGCGGGCGCCCGCCACCTGTCGCATCGCCTCGGTCAGGTCGCCGATCGGCTCCGACACCGAGCGCTGCAGGCGCACCGCAAGCAGCATGGCGGCGGCGAATGCGGCCGCGGCGCCGGCGAGGACGGCCAGCATCCGCTGCGCGATATCCGCCCACATCGGCGCCAGGTCGGACTCGATCGCCAGCGTGCCGATGATCTCTCTTCCCTGCCGGATCGGGTACTCGATCTGCAGCGCCGTGCCCCAGTAGGAGCCGATCACCTGCATCGCCGAGTTCCCCGGCTGGCTCGCCGCCAGCGCCGATGACGCCGACGGGTAACGCGCGAACACCTTCCCACCGGGCAGGGTGATCACCGCGCGCACGAACTCGGGGCGAACGCGCAGACCGGCAAGCGCCTCTGCCGCCGCCGACGCGTCGTCGAAGGCGATCGTCGGCGCGCTGCTGGCGGCCAGCACCTCGGCCATGCCGACCAGTTTGGCGAGTTCGGCCTCGCGATTGTCCTCGATCTCCGAAGCGGCGAACAGCAGCGTGCTGATCAACAGGCCGGCGCCTGCCGTCAGCGCGATGATCAGGATCAGTTTCCGCCGCAGAGGCAGATCGCGAAAGCGCATCCTCAGTTCCTTCCCTTCAAGTCAGCCAGGTTGCGCGCCAGTCGCAGCAGGTTCGAACTCGCCTTGAGCTGCGCCTGCTCCAGCGCCGCCCGATTGACCTCGAACTGCAGACGCCCTTCGCCACGGACAATGCCGATTGCCCCGCCGGCATCGATGAAGCCATCAAGGTCGCCGACCGTCAACACCGGCTGCCCGGCAACCGCCCGCAGCGTCAGCGCGAGCCGCCGCGCTTCCGACTCGGCGATGAAGAGCACCTGGCACGGCCGCGCCTCATCCGCATTCGCCAGGCGGCGGATGGCGATCTGCCGCCCCTGCACCGGACGCCCATCGAGCGCCGCAACCGCCACCGCCACCTCATCGCGGCCGAGAAGACAGAGCAGCACCGGCGCATCACGGGCGCCGAAAGCACGCTCGGGCCACTCGACATAGCGCACGAAATTGAGGACGAATCCAGCCTTCGCCTGCGCCTCGCTGACGGCCGACTGCGCCACCGCCTGGGTGACGGGAGCGGCGGCACAGACGAGCGGCAACAGCCAGTTGCACAGGGCGGAGCGAACGGCCATGGCGTCAGAACTGCCAGCGAGCCTTCAGATAGTAACCGCGCTGAATCTCCAGATTGCGCGACGGCAGCAGGCTCGAGACGGACTCGGGGTGCTGGCCGTCGAGCAGGTTCTGGCCAACCAGCGACAGCTCGAAATCGCGCGTCGGTCGCCAGGCGTAACGCAGATCGAGCGTCGTGTACGCGGGAACGTACAGCGGCGACCCCGAATCTCCGAGCTTGCCGGCGTGGCGCAACCAGAGGTCGAATTGTTGCCGCTCGGACAGCGCCATCGACGAACGCAGCGACCATTGGTGCTGTGGACTGTTCGCGTTGAGCGTGGCAACAGAGAGCAGCGACGCCGGATCGCCGGTCTTCGACCAAGCGTGCAGGTCGAGGTACGAATAGATCGGCTGGATCCTCCACCACGGCAGCGGCGACCAGTCGACGGCGATCTCGACGCCCTTGGTGCGTGCCTTGAGGCTGTCGTCCGGGATCACCGGCCGCAGGATGTACGGCTGCGGCGGCGCGAGAACCAGGCGCGGCGAGCCGATCATCTGCCCTCGCAGATCGTCGTAGAGGTTGTAGAACAGCGCGACATCGGCCGACAACGCCGGCGCAAACTGGTGGCGGTAGCCGACTTCGTAAGCGGTGAGGGTCTCGTTCCCCAGATCCCGGTCATCGGGGATGTTGCTGATCAGGATCGGCAGCGGCGTCGGGTTGATCGGCGATCGAGCCGGGATGACGCTGGCGTCGACCCGCCCGTCGAGCTCGGCGCGTGACGGGATGCGCAAGGCGCGCGAGACCGATCCCCACAGCGACTGGTTCACGCTCGGCGTCCAGATCATGCGTACATTCGGCAGCGGCGCGAAGCCCGAGAAACTGTTGTCTTCGAGGCGCAGGCCGAGCAGCAGACGCAAGGTGTCGGGCAGACGCGTGATCTCGTCCTGGATGAACGCACTGGCGAGACTGAAGCCCCGCTTCTGCGGCTGGATGCCGATGAATCCGGCGCTGCCGATGTCGTCGCGCGAGTAGCGGTAACCGAGTCCCCAGATCAGGTCGTGCCGCTCGCCGAGGAGAATGCGGTGCTGAAAGTCGAGGTCGACCGTCGTCCGCTGCTCCTTGAACGCGCCCTCGATCTCCAGTTCGCCAGCAGCGACGTAGGCCTGAACTGCCGCCTCCGAGCCGCCTTGCAAGGTCCACTCGTTGCGCGCCAGCAGGAATGCTCCGTGCGCCGTCTGCCGCATGTCGGTGAGCGTCACACCCACCGGCGAGCTGATGTCCGGAGTCTGCCAGCTATCGCCCGACGGTCCATAGTAGGCCTGACCGCTGAGCGTCAGCCTGTGACCATCACCCATCGTCCAGTCACCGCGAAAGCCCAGCCGGCCGGCACGCCAGTAGTCATTGGCGGTGTGGCCATCGGGAGTGACCGATTCGTCACGCGCGAAGGCCTTGCCCCAGACGCGGTAATGGCCATCGCCGGCCGTCCCGCCGTGGCGAAACGAGGCGAAGGCGCTTTCCTCGCTGCCGGCACCGGCGACCAGCAGGTTCCCCTGGGTATCGCGAGCCCGCCGCGTGATGATGTTGATCACGCCGTTGACCGCGTTCGCCCCCCACATCGCCGCGCCCGACCCGCGGAATCACTTCGATGCGGTCGATATCTTCGAGCAGCGTGTCCTCGACCTGCCACAGCACGCCCGAAAAGAGCTGTGAGTACATGCTGCGGCCGTCCATCAGCACCAGCAGCTTGTTGGAAAAGCGGCTGTTGAAGCCGCGGATGCTGACCGCCCAGCGGTTGTTCGCCAAGCGTGCGACGCTCACCCCGGGCGCCAGGCGCAGGGCTTCCGGAATGCTCGTCGCCCCCGAACGCTCGATGTCTTCGCGAGTGATGACATAGACCGCTGCCGCGACGTCGTTCAGCCGCTGCGACTTGCGCGCCGCGCTCGTGATCTCGACGTTGAGCAGATCCTCGAGACTCATGTCCACCGCTTCCGGCGGATCGGCCGCTGCGGGTGCGGCAAGGGCCAGCGCAACAGCCAGACAGAGCGAAGCAGCCGAAAGAAATCGCGACGAGAGCATCTTGTGGTCCCCCTCCGGTCCGCTGCCCGCGGCCGGGATGATGATTGGCATGCTGAATCGGGCGCACCGCCCGGCCGCCAGAACGCTGCAGCGCTCGCGTTGCAAGGCGCCAGTGTGGTGCCGCGGCAAATCGCCGCGCATGCTAGTACAACGACTGGCGCAGCGGAAGCTTTAGCGATTTCCCTAAAGTTTGCCCAGCAGCTGCCGCTAACGGCCATGACTGTCGAGATACCCCGGATGATGAAAGTCATGACCGTTGCCCTCGGCCCCGGCCCTTCTCCCGTGCGCGGGAGAAGGGAGATGCGCGAGTCGCTGGCGCGACTTTCACATTGATGGATACTTGCAACAGCGCTTGGGCATTGCCACCGCGTTGACACGGGAGCGAGAGATGAAGGCACCATCCAGGCCGCGCATCGACCCTGCTGGTGCGCCGGCCGTGCTCCGCCAACGGCCGCATCGCTCGGCACACTTCGCGCCAGGACGCAGTTGGTTGCCGCGGACGGCCGCTGTCGTCCTGCGCTCTGATGGCCATGGCCCGTCCTTGACCCCTGTTTGCGGTCCCCGCGACCCCTGGCCCGTGGCACGGCCAGCTCGCAGCCGGCCGGGGAAAGTGCAGCGCCGGGCAGGCGACAGGTACGACGGCCACAGCGATCGTCCCGCCGACCCGCCGGCGGCGACAGTCGGGTTTGATCAACACAACGCTACAGAGGGACTCCATGGACAAGCTCAGGCAATACTCATTCCTCGTCGCGCTTCTGCTTTTCCAGCACGCTCCCACCGTTGCTGCAGGCGCCGAGGAAATCCGGATCGGCGGCGGCGGGGCGGCGTTGCTGGCCGTTTTCCAGCCGATCAAGCCGCATTTCGAGAAGGCGACCGGCATCATCCTGGTCAACCTGCAATCGTCTCCCAAGGGCGGACTGATCAACCTCATCGAGGGCCGCGTCGATGTCACTGCCGCCGCGCACTCGCTGCAGAGCCTGATCGAGGCCGTCCGCGAGGATGGCGTCGTCCTCGACCCGGCCACCCTGGTCGCGCACGAGGTCGGGAGCAACCGCATCGCGCTTTTCGCGCACCCGGGCAACCCGATCAGCCGGCTCAGCAAGGAGCAAGTCAAGGGAATCTTCACCGGCAGGATCGCCAACTGGAAAGAGGTCGGCGGCGACGATCGGGATATCCTTGTCGTCTGGGGTCGCGGAACGCCGGGGCAGAACGCCGAGTTCATCCGCCGCGTGCTCGACGGCGAGAGCGTCACCCCGCGCGCACTCGAAACGACCAACTATGTCGAGATCCGGGAAACGGTCGCCGCCACGCCGGAGGCGATCGGCATCGATCCGGTCAGCGTTGCCAACGCGAGCATCAAGGTGGTCGACAGCGACGCGCCGCTGACCACGCCGATCATCGCCGTGACCGTCGGCAAGCCCTCCGCCAAGCTCCGCAGGCTGCTCGATTACATCGAGGGCGAAGGCAAGGCATACCTGCTTCGCTGAGCAGGCTCCGTTCGCCTGTGCCCGCGCCCCCCACCCGTCATTGATCGGCCGCCGATGAAGATCAGGGACAAGCTGCTCGCCTCGGGAGTGACGCTCCTCATCGGGATCGTCGTGATCAGCGGCGTGAGTCTGCTGGGAATGCGCTACATCGAGAGCCAACTCGCGATTCTGACCGAAAGCTCGACCCCGCAGCAGTTGCTGAGAAACAGCCTGCAGCACAGCCTCGAGCAGCACGCCGACCGCCTGCTCAGACTGGCGAGCGTCCAGTCTGCCGACGATCTGGCGGCAGCCCGCACCGACGCCGAGCAGACGGCTGCCGAGTTTTCCCGGCTAGAGGGCGAGCTGGCGGCATTGCCCGAGCTTCGCCCGGCAGGCAATGGCGGCAGGAGCTCGCCGTGGCTGACAGCGATCACCTCCGAGATGATCGAGTCCGCCAGCGAACGCCTGCAAGTCAGGGAGGCGGCCATGGCCGCAGAAGCGGCAGTGGCAACCCGCCTCCAGGACATCAACCGCCGCCTCGACGAGCTCAACCAGTCGATGAACGCCTTGACGGCCCGGCAGCTTCTCGCGTCAAGCGACAAGGCACGGTCGATCACCGCCGACCTGATGGCGATGACCGTCGTCCGCGATGTGCTGAAGGACGTGGTCGCCGCCATCGCCGAAATACGCCGCGCCGACAGCAGGCAGGCCCTGCTGATCGCCCGCAGCAGGCTGGATACCGCTTTCCGCAAGTTTTTCAGTCAGCGGCTGGTGAGCGATGGGGATTCTCGCCTGAGCGCGTTGACCAGGCTGGTCAACGAGATCAGACGGTTGGCGGGTGGCCGCGAGGGGGCCGTAGAACTGAAGGCGGCGCTGCTCGCCCAGCCTGGCGATGAGGTGCTCGGCGGCAATTTCGAGCGGCGCATGCAGGAGATGGAGAGCCGCCTGAACGTTGCCGTGGCGAACATCAGCCAGGAAATCACGCTCGCCGAAACACTCCATACCCATGAAAACCTCGGCTACGACGTTTCGCTGCGACAGTCGATCGCGGCCAGCGATACGCTGGCCCTGAACGCCCAGTGGCTGTCACTGAGCCGCGAAATCGGCATCACCGCTCGGGAAACGCTCGCGGCGAGTACGCCAGGCGAACTGGATCGGGCCACCCGACGGATCGAGCAGGCGTTCACGGCCAGCGCATCGATCGATCGCAAGCTCCGGGCAGCGCTGGGAGACCGCTCGGCCGCTGATCTGAAACGGCTGAACGACATCGCTGCGGCCGTCTCCGGGGTCAAGCAGCTGCTGCTTGCCCAGGGTGGCATCGTCGACCAGATTCGACATGGTCTGCGGGTGCGCGCGAAGTCCGAGGAACTCAACGAGCGCATCCGGCTCATGGGCAGCAAGCAAAGGGTTCTGGGTCGCCAGGGAATGACGCTGGCGCGGACGGATCAGGAAGCGGCGGTGCGCGCCGTGAAACGGACGATCGAGCGCAGTGCCGTGACCGTCAGTGCGAGCCTGCTCACCGTCCTGATCCTGGTCGTTGTCGGCGGTGTGCTGATCATCAGGGCGATAACGCAGCCGGTTTCGAGTCTGGTCCGCGTCATGTCCAAGGTGTCGCAAGACGGCGACTACACGATCCGGGCCCCGATCGAGTCGAACGACGAGATCGGCGATCTTGCCAAGGACTTCAACCTCATGCTCGACGAGATCGAGAAACGCGACCGTCATCTTGCGGCGCACCGCGACGAGCTCGAACGAGAGGTCGAGACGCGCACCGCCGACCTGCGGCAGGCGAAGGACCTCGCCGAAGCCGGCAGCCGGGCGAAGAGCGAATTCCTGGCGACGATGAGCCACGAGATCCGCACGCCGATGAACGGCGTCCTCGGCATGAACGAACTGCTGCGCCAAACGGCACTCACTGCCCAGCAGCAACGCTACGCCGACGCCGTCGATCAATCCGGCAGGCATCTGCTGAGCATCATCAACGACATCCTCGACTTCNCGAAGATCGAGGCCGGCAAGCTGGCGATCGAGCACGTCGATTTCGACCTCGGGCAACTGCTCGCAGATCTCGGCGGCATGTTCGCCGAGCCGGCCCAGGCCAAGGGACTGGAACTGCTCTGCCGGGTTGGCGACGATCTGCCGCTGGCGGTCAACGGCGACCCGCTTCGCCTGCGCCAGATCCTCAGCAACCTGGTTGGCAACGCGATCAAGTTCACCAGCTGTGGCGAAGTCGGCATCCGTGTCAAGCTCCTCGACGAGACGGACGAACAGGCTCGCTTCCGCTTCGAGGTCGAGGATAGCGGCATCGGCATCAGCGAGGGAGAGCAAGCCCGGCTGTTCAGCCCCTTCGTCCAGGCAGACAGCTCGACGACCCGGCGTTTCGGCGGCAGCGGCCTCGGGCTGGCGATCGCCAGGGACCTGGTCGAGCTGATGGGCGGGCAGATCGGCCTGCACAGCGAGGCCGGCCGCGGCACGCTGTTCTGGTTCGAGATGCCGCTGCAGAAGCAGGACGCCGACGCGCGTTCGCTGCTCATCACGCCGCCGCCGGCACTCGGCAGCGATGGCCCGCCGTCGGCGTCGCCTGCCGGGGTCGTGCCGACCAGACTGCGCGGCCAGGTACTGGTGGCCGAGGACAACCCGGTCAACCAGGCGGTCGCCGGCGCGATGCTCGAATCGCTCGGGCTCGCCTACCGCCTCGCCGACAACGGCAGGATCGCGCTCGATCGCGTGTTGCGCGAGGCATTCGATCTCATCCTGATGGACTGTCAGATGCCCGAGATGGACGGCTTCGAGGCCACCGCGCAAATCCGCGCCCGGCAGCGCGAGGGCCTGCTGCCCGGCAAACTGCCGATCGTCGCGCTGACCGCCAACGCCGTCGAGGGCGACCGCGAGCGCTGCCTGGCGGCCGGCATGGACGACTACCTGAGCAAGCCCTTCACGCGCGAGCGGCTGGCCGCCACGCTGGGGCGCTGGCTGCCGCTCGCGGTCGAGCCACCGGCGGACCCTCGGCCGACGGCCATGCCGCCGACGGCCGTACCCGGCCCGGCGACGGCGGACACACCGGCGCCGGCGCCAGCGGACGGGATCGCCGCCGCCGCGCCCGACGGGCCGCTCAATCCGCGCGCGCTGGACGCCATTCGCCAACTCGCGGGAGCCAACAACCCGTCGCTGGTGCAGCAGGTGATCGGCGCCTATCTGGCGGACGCCCCGCGGCGCTTCGCGCAACTGCGGGCCGCCGCCGACAGCGGCGATGCCGAGGGTGTGCGCCAGGCCGCGCATTCGCTGAAGTCGAGCAGCGCCAATATTGGCGCCGAGCAACTGGCGGCGCTGTGCAAGGAACTCGAGTTGCTCGGCCGCCAGGGCAACGTGGACAGCGCAAACACGCTGCTGGCGGCTGCCGAAACGGAGCTGACGCGCGTCCGCGCTGCACTCGCGGCCGCAGGCCCCCGCGGCGAGTGTGGCGCCACCTTGTCAACCTCATCAACCTCATGATTTCATTGAACGGAGATCAACCATGTATCTGATGCTCGCAAGAACCCGCCGTCTTCGCGGCGTTGTCTTCGTCGCCTCGATGGCGGTTCTGTGTCTTCCTCTTGCGACCGACGCCGCAGAAATCCGCATCGCGGGCACGGGCAATGCCCTCGGTACCATGCGTCTGCTCGGCGCGGCTTTCGCCAAGCTGCATCCCGAGCCCCAGGTTGTCGTCCTCGACAGCATCGGCACCAGCGGCGCAATCAGGGCCCTGCCGAAGGGGTCGATCGAAATTGGCCTGTCTTCCCGTCCTCTCACCGAGGAAGAAGCGCGCAGTGGCCTGAGCAGCGTCGAATATGCTCGCTCACCGACCGTTTTCGCCGTCCAGAACAGGAACCAGGTGGCGTCGATCACGCTGGCTCAGATTGCCGACATCTACAGCGGCAAGCTGGCAAGCTGGCCAGACGGCACGAAGGTGCGTCCCGTGATGCGTCAGCCGGGGGACGACAATACCCGCCAGATCAAACGGCTATCCGCCGAGATCGAGCAAGCGCTTGCCGTCGCCGAGAAACGCGAGGGTCTGACCTATGCCGCGACCGATCAGGAGGCCGCCGACCGGATGGAAAGCGTTCAGGGCAGCATCGGTGTCACGACGGTCGCCCTGATCCGCTCCGAGAATCGAAAACTGCGGCCACTGGCGATCGACGGCATCGAGCCGACCCCAGAGAACGCACGTTCCGGCCGCTACCCGCTGATGAAGTCGTTCTATTTCGTGTTGCCGAAGGAACCCACCCCGACAACCCAGAAATTCCTTGGATTCGTGCACTCACCGCAGGGGCGCAAGATCCTGGAACAGAACGGGCACATCATTCCGTGACCAGGTCCGAACACGAAGGCCACGGCCATCTTGAACGCACGATTCAGCGTGTCGCGCTGCTGCTGGCGTTCCTGACGGTGCTGAGCATTCCCCTCGGCTACTGGTTCGCTTCCCATGGCGACCTGGCCGCTGCGCTTGACTTCAAGGCCAGGGTCAAGGCGGCGGCACTGAGCAGCCTGATCGCCAGTAACCCGGATACGTGGATGTTTGCCGAGAATCGCGTGCAGGGACTGATCTCCCGTGAACCAGTGCCTTTGGCCGATGAGATCGTGCAGGTTTTCGGGCAGGACGGTACGCTTGTTGCGCAGGCTGGCAACATCGCGTCCTCGCCAGAGATCAGGCGCGAGTATCCCCTCCACGACGCGGGTGTCCCCGTCGGCCAGGTCGTCGTCATCGGCTCGCTGCGCGCTCTGGTCCGGGAAACCCTGGGCAGCGGGATCCTCGCCCTGCTGCTGGGCGTCGCGGTGTATGCCGTCATGAAGGTATTGCCGCTCAGAGCGCTGCAGGCGGCGACCAGCGAACTGGCCGCCCAGCGCGACCTGCTGGAAGCCGAGGTGGCCCGGCGCACCGCCGACCTGCACCAGGCGAAGGACCTCGCCGAAGCCGGCAGCCGGGCGAAGAGCGAGTTTCTGGCGACCATGAGCCACGAGATCCGCACGCCGATGAACGGCATCCTGGGCATGACCGAGCTGTTGCGCCAGACGGCGCTGAACGCGCAGCAGCAGCGTTTCGCCGACGCCGTCTACCAGTCCGGCGAGCATCTCCTGGCGATCATCAACGACGTTCTCGACCTTTCGAAGATCGAGGCCGGCAAGATCGATATCGAATGCATCCACTTCAACCTCCGGCAACTGGTCGAGGACCTCGGCTGCCTGTTCGCCCAACCGGCCGAAGCGAAGGGGCTCGAAATGGTCTGCAGCGTGCCGCACGACCTCCCGGTGGCCGTCATCGGCGACCCGGTGCGCGTGCGCCAGATCCTGACCAACCTGGTGAACAACGCCGTCAAATTCACCAGCCGCGGCGATATCCTCATCCGCGTCAGGCTGCTCGACGAGACTGCGCAGCAGGCGCGTTTCCGCTTCGAAGTCCAGGATAGCGGCATCGGCATCAGCGAGGACGCACAGGCCCGGCTGTTCGGCGCCTTTGTCCAGGCCGACAGTTCGACCACCCGGCGCTTTGGCGGCACCGGCCTCGGGCTGGTCATCGCCAAGCGGCTGGTCGAGATGATGGGCGGGCGCATCGGCGTGCGCAGCGAGGCCGGCCAGGGTACGCTGTTCTGGTTCGAGATCCCGCTGCGCAAGCAGAACCCCGATGCACGTCTGGTGATGAACGTCGCCGAACGCCTCAACGGGCTGCGCGTGCTGGTCGTCGATGACAACGCCACCAACCGGGAGATCCTCGCGCACCAGCTCGCCGGCTGGTCGATGCGTTACACCGGCGCCGCTGCAGGGCAGCAGGCGCTGCAGGAGCTCGAGCAGTCCGCTGAACGGCCCTTCGACCTGGCGATCCTCGATCTGCACATGCCCGGCATGGACGGCTTCGAACTGGCACGCCTGATCCGCCGTGATGCGCGCTGGGACGGAATGCCGCTGCTCATGCTCTCGTCAGCCAGCGTCGGTACCGACCACCCGGATCGACAGGATGCGCGGGTCGACCACCATCTGACCAAACCGGTCCGTCAGTCCGACCTCTACGCTGCGATCGCCAGCGCCCTGGCGCAGGCAAGCCCGACGCCGGCCGGCGCGCCGCCACCGCCAATGCCACCGCCAGCGCCGATGGCGCAGGCCGGTGCGCTACCGGCCCGGCTCGCTGGGCGGGTGCTGATCGCCGAGGACAACCCGGTCAACCAGGCAGTCGCCGGCGCCATGCTCGAATCGCTCGGTGTCGCCCACCGCTTCGCCGACAACGGCCAGATCGCGCTCGATCGCGTCTTGCACGAATCCTTCGATCTCATCCTGATGGATTGCCAGATGCCCGAAATGGACGGTTTCGAGTGCACCGCGCAGATCCGCGCCCGACAACATGAGGGGGTGCTGCGGCAGCGGCTGCCGATCATCGCGCTGACCGCCAATGCCGTCGCCGGCGACCGCGAGCGTTGCCTCGCAGCCGGCATGGACGACTACCTGAGCAAACCCTTCACCCGCGAGCGGCTGGCCGCCACGTTGCAGCGTTGGCTGCCGCCGTCGGCAGCCGCGCCGGTGGACGCAGCTGCCGCTCTGTCCGCGTCCGCTGCACCCGACGCGCCGGGCTCGGCGCGCGCTCAGCAGCAGGTCGCGGCCGGCGAGGAGCCGATCAATCCACGCGCCCTCGACACGATTCGCCAGCTCCCGGGCCCGAACGGCGAACTGTTGGTGCAGAAGGTGATCGCCGCGTATCTCGGCGACGCGCCGGCACGCCTCGCGCAGCTGCAGGCCGCCGCCGCCGCTGGCGACGCCGAAGCGCTGCGCCGTACCGCGCATGCGCTGAAATCGAGCAGCGCCAACGTCGGCGCCGAACAGTTGTCGGTACTCTGCTGCGACATCGAGAGCCTTGGCCGCGGCGGCGACATGGCAGCAGCCAGAGCCCTGCTGGCCAAGGTAGAATCACAAGTGCCGCGCGTACTCGCTGCGCTGGCGAGCTTGCAGAACCCGGAGCACTGACATGCTGACACCGCAGCCGACGCGGCAGGCCACCGCACTGATCGTCGACGACGATGACGTGATGCGGCTGCTCGAGCATGAGACGCTGTCCCAGTTCGACTTCGCCGTGCACGAAGCGCGCGATGCCCACGCGGCGCTGGAACTGCTGTCGACGCTGCTTCCCGACCTGCTGCTGCTCGACGTCGACATGCCGGGAATGAACGGCTTCGAGCTCTGCCGGCGGATTCGCCAGCGCTGGGACATGACCCGCCTGCCGATCATCATGGTCACCGGCATGGACGACCTCGAGTCGATCAATGAGGCCTACCAGTCCGGCGCCAACGACTTCGTCTCGAAGCCGATCAACTGGCCGATCCTGGGCCATCGGGCGCGCTACGTCCTGCGTTCGGCGCAGGCGGTGCGCGAGCTGCACGAACTCAAGGAAAAGCAGGCGGCGATCGTGCAGGCGATTCCCGACACGATCTTCCTCACCGACCGGCGGGGAACCTACCTCGACGTCAAGGCCGGTTTTGGCTTGGCGCCCGGGTCCATGCTGCCGGGCATCGTCGGCCGCCATGTGGCGGAGATCCTGCCGGGCGAGGTGGCCGAACTCGTCCTGCGCGCGATCGAGCGCAGCCTGCAGGAGGGCCGCATCGAGTCGCTGGTCTACAAGCTGCCGCTGCCCGACGGCACCCACCACTACGAGGCGCGCCTGGCGCCCAGCGGCGCCGACAAGGTCGTCATCGTCGTCCGCGACATCACGTTGCAGAAGCTGAACGAAGACCGGGTACGGCGCCTGGCCTACTTCGACACCCTCACCGG
>JFAX01000006.1:15626-26261 GCA_000585015.1 Candidatus Accumulibacter adjunctus
CTGGCCTACTTCGACACCCTCACCGGCATGCCGAATCGGCAAAGCTTTCTCGAGCGACTCGACCACGAGTTGCTGCGTGCGGGGCGACAGGGCCGCGTCGTCGCGCTGCTCTTCCTCGACCTCGACGGCTTCAAGCGCGTCAATGACACCCTCGGGCACAGCGTCGGCGACCAGTTGTTGCAGGCGGTGGCCGACCGCCTGAAGGAGAGGCTGCGCGGCGACGACTTCGTCGCCCGCCCGGCACTCGATGAGAGCGGCATGCACCTGGCACGCCTCGGTGGCGACGAGTTCACGGTCGTCCTGCCGCATCTCGAAGATGCGCAGGTCGTCGGCCTGATCGCCGACCGCCTGCAGGCGATGCTCGCGCAGCCATTCCATATCGGCTCGCAGGAAGTGACGGTGACCTCGAGCATCGGCATCGCACTGTTTCCCGGCGACGGCGACGACGCATCGACGCTGCTCAAGCATGCCGACACGGCGATGTACCACGCCAAGTCACTGGGCCGCAACAACTGGCAGCTTTACGACCGGTCGCTGACGACTGCGGCGATCAGGCGCCTGGCGCTCGAGAACGACCTGCGCAAAGCCATCGAACGGGACGAGTTCCGCCTCTTCTATCAGCCACAGGTGCTGGCCGCCGACGGCACGATCGTCGGCGTCGAGGCGCTGATCCGCTGGCAACATCCCGAACACGGGCTGGTGTCGCCAGGCGACTTCATTCCGGTGGCCGAGGAAAGTGGCCTGATCGTCCCGCTCGGCGAATGGGTGATGCGGACGGCGTGCCGGCAACTCGTCGACTGGCAGGAACGCGGGGCGTTGGTGCCGCGCGTGGCGGTCAACATCTCGGCGACGCAGGTACGCGGCGCCGATTTCATCGGTGCGGTGTCGAGCGTCATCGACGAGACGGGAATCGGCGCTGACCAGCTCGAGCTCGAGCTGACCGAGAGCATCCTGATGGACCCGGACCTGCGCCGCATCGAAGGGCTGTCACGGCTGCGGGCGCGCGGCGTCCATTTTTCGATCGACGACTTCGGCACCGGCTATTCGTCGCTGTCCTACGTCAAGCGCTTCCCGATCAGCATGCTGAAGATCGACCAGAGTTTCGTCCGCGGACTGCCAGACAGCGCCAACGACGCCGGCATCACGACGGCGATCATCGCCATGGCGCGCAGCCTCGGTCTCGAAGTCATCGCCGAGGGAGTCGAAAACGCGCGCCAGGCCGACTTCCTGCGCCGGGCGCAGTGTGACAAACTGCAGGGCTACCTGTTCAGCCGCCCGTTGCCGGCCGCGGAAGTCGAGCAACTGCTGCTGCAGGGGCGCATCTGAACCGACACTCTGGCTCGCCGAACAACAACGAAGGAAAGGGGAAGACATGCCAGGATCGACGCGCGACCCGGTCTGCAAATGGAGAACGGGATGAAGTACCGTCACAGCGCCGCCCAGAGTACCGAGTACCTGCGGCTGGCGGTCAAGCAGATGACCCAGCACGCAGCCGGCATGCATCCGGCAAGCTACACGGTCTGGTACGAATACGTGTCGGGCGCCAATCCGGCGCTGCGCGCCGAACTCGACTCGCTGCTGCAGCGCGGCGTCCGGCTCGGTGATGACGCGATAGACGATCTTTATTCCAGACACATCAGCGAACTGGATGCGCGCACGGCGCTGCGCATCGGTGACAGTGTCAGTCAGCTCGTCAGCCATGTATCGGAGTCGACCTCGGTGGCGGGTGACGAGGCCGAACGTTTCGGCAGTTCGCTGGCGCGCTGGAACGAGGAACTCGTCGACCCGGAGAGCAGCGGCGACGCACTCGCCAGCGGCGTCGAAGACATCCTCCGCGGTACACGGCAGATGCAGAAAGCGGTCAGCACCTTGAAGCTGCGTCTCGCCGAGAGCGCGCGTGAAACCGAACGGCTGCGTGAGGAGGTGGCACGCGCCCGCGAGGAAGCGCTGATCGACGGCCTCACCGGTCTGAGCAATCGCAAGGGATTCGACCTCGCTCTGGCGACCTGTCTCGATGAACTGCCGCCCGGAGCGGCCGGCCCCTGCCTGCTGATGATCGATCTCGATCATTTCAAGCGAATCAACGACAGCCTGGGACATGTCTTCGGCGACCGTGTCCTGGGGAACGTCGGCCAGATCCTGCGTGCCAACGTCAAGGGCAAGGATACTGCGGCGCGCTACGGCGGCGAGGAGTTCGCCGTCGTCCTGCCGAACACCCCGCGCGGCGGCGCCGTCGGCCTGGCCGAGGCGCTGCGCGCACTCGTCGCTGCCAGCCGCGTCCGGCGCGGCGGCGACCGGGACGCACTGATCGGCAACATCACGGTGTCGATCGGCGTCGCCGACCATCTTGCCGGCGAGTCGCCGACCGATCTCGTCAGCCGCGCCGATCGCGCCCTGTACACAGCCAAGATGCAGGGGCGCAACCGCGTCGTCCTGGCACCGCGGCCGGCGGCAAAGGCGGGTCAATGAGTTCGCCCGTCGTCCCCCCCGGGGCAGCGAGCGCGATCGACAGGCAGCGCGTGCGCCGCCCGACCGGCATCGCCGACGGCACGACAGCGTGCGGCCAGCCGTCGCGCTGCAGCCGCAGCCAGCAAGGCGCATGCCGATGACCGCCGACACAATGCCCGTCGACGACGTGGTCGGCAACGCACTGGTGCCGATTTCGGGGCTGCTGCGGCTGCTGCTGCCGACCAGCGCCGTCGGCTTCGCGATCAAGGGGCTCGACGGACGCTATCGTCTGGCCAACCCGACGATCGAAGAACTCCTCTGTCGGCCGGGCGAGCACCTGGCCGGCCGATCGGAGGACGAACTGGTGCCACCGCCAACCTGCAGCCTGCTCGCCGAATGTGACCGGCAGATCCTCGCCGGCGAGACATCAGCGTCGGCATGGGTCGAGCTGGGGCACAGCGGCCAGCGCCGCCATTGCGCGTGGCTGAAGATGGCGATCCTGGCCCCCGACCGGACGCTGCAGGCGATCGCCTCGCTGGTCGAGCCGGCGATTCCGCAACAGGCATCGGCAGCGATACAGGAGACACTGCGGCGGCTGCAGGACGCCAATCGCGACCTGCAGCAGATGGTCGTCGAACTCGAGCAGGTCGCCAGCACCGACCGCCTGACCGGCGCCTGGAACCGGCGCCGCATCGAGGAGGGCGTGCAGAGCGAGATGGAGCGGATGGTGCGCTACGGACATCCGCTGTGCCTGCTGCTGATCGACGTCGACCACTTCAAGCCGATCAACGATCAACACGGCCACGCCGTCGGTGACGCCGTCCTGCAGCGTCTGGTGGCGCTGCTGCAGGCGGCGCTGCGCAAGGTCGACTCGCTGGGCCGCTGGGGCGGCGAGGAGTTCTTGGTCCTCTGTCCGAATACCGCCCGGGCGACCGCAGCGGCGGCCGCCGAACGATTGCGGCAGGAGGTGGCCGACGCCCACTTTGCCACCGTCGGCAGGGTCTCGGTGAGCATCGGGGTTGCCGAATGCGCGGCCGGGGAAAGCTGGCAGGAGTGGTTCGCGCGCGCCGACGCGGCGCTTTACCGCGCCAAGAACGGTGGCCGCAACCAGGTGCAGGTGGCGCCCGAAGTGGCGTGTCACGCCAACGGCAAGGACTATGTCGCCGCCGACTTCGTGCAGCTCGTCTGGCGCTCGGCCTACGAATGCGGCAACGAGATCGTCGATCACGGTCACCGGCAGCTTTTTGCCGACGCCAACCGGCTGCTGTCGGCGATCCTCGCCGATCAGCCGGCGGACGAGATCGGGACGATCGTCGACCGGCTGCTGAGCGATGTCGTCGCACACTTCCGCGAGGAAGAGGCGGTCTTCACGGCTGCCGGCTTCCCGGCTGCCGGCGAGCATGTCCTGCTGCACCAGGCACTGACCGCCGAGGCGCACCGTCTGCTCGACCACTACCGTGGCGGCACCCGCGCGGCCGGCGACGTGTTCCAGTTCCTCGCCTATGAGGTGGTGACGAAGCACCTGTTGGGCGCCGACCGGCTGTTCTTCGATTTCCTGCGTCCACCCGCGACAGCAATGAACCCGGGCAGCGAGGTGGGGCCGCTGGCATCGCCGGACGCCCGCAGGTGAACAGCGCGCACGCGGGCAGCGGCAGGCGGCGAGCGCGCCGCGCCGGCCCGCCCGCACGGCGCGCGGTGAAACGAGATTACTTGCCGACTGCCGCCTTCGCCTTGTCGGCAGCTTCCTTGGTCGCGTCGGCAGCCTCCTTGGTGGCATCGGCAGCCTTGACGACCATCTCCTTGCCGGCCTCCTTGGTCGCCGCCACGGCCTCCTTGCCAGCTTCCCTGGTGGCCTCGGCAGCGGCGCCGACCGCCTCGCCGGCCTTCTTGGCGGCTTCGTCGGCCTTCTGCTTGGCTTCGGCGGCGAGTCTTGCCGCTTCGGCCTTGGCGGCCTCGGCTTTCTTGGCGTCTTCGCCACAGCCGGCGAGACCGATCGCGAGCAGGGCGGATACGAGAATCAGGCGGATTTTCATGAGTTTGACTCCAGGGTCGAAAAACATCGGCGACATGCCGGCAGACGGGCGAGCGATCCGTGTCGTGTCGGCGGGCGACGTCGCAGGCTCGCACCTTCGACTGACGCTGCGCGCTGCCGCACCGCCGCGTGGGGGGTGTATCAGATCACATTCGCCGACATCCGTAAACCCGCAGTCAGCCGGCGGCTACCGGCGGAGCTTGCCGGCAACCGACTGATGCCCGACCGTCACCGGATCGATGACGATCTGTACGCCACCCTGCGCGCGCTGATCCGTGCCGACGGCGATGCCTCTGCCGCGATCGACTCGGTCAGCGAGGTCGGCGGCGGTTCGATCTCGCGCGCGCTGGTGCTCGGCAGCGGCCGACGCCGCCACTTCGTCAAGCTCAACGACGCCAGTCTGGCGGCGATGTTTGCCGCCGAAGCCGATGGACTCGCGGCGCTGGCGGCGTGTCCGGCGCTGCGCGTACCACGAGTCTGCGGGCACGGCGTCAGTGGTCGGCACGCCTATCTGGTCCTCGAGCATCTCTCGCTGAGCCGCCTGCAAGGGGGCGCGCCGGCGGCTGCCGCCGGCCGTGCGCTGGCGGCGATGCACCGCATCACCGGCAGCCATTTCGGCTGGCCGCGCGACAACTTCATCGGCAGCAGCCGACAATACAACGCCAGCCAGCCGACCTGGCCGCTGTTCTTCGCCCGCCAGCGCCTGCTGCCGCAACTCGAACTGGCGCAACGGCATCGCCAGCACGAACGGCTCGTCCGCAGTGGCGAGCGTCTGGCCGAAAGTCTGCCGCTACTGTTCACCGCGCATCGACCCGCGCCGAGTCTGCTGCACGGCGACCTCTGGTCCGGCAACGCCGCGCTCGACGAAAGCGGCAGGCTCGCCCTCTTCGATCCGGCGGTCTATTGGGGTGATCGCGAGACCGACCTGGCGATGAGCGAACTGTTCGGCGGCTTTCCCGACAGCTTCCACGCCGCCTACCGGGAAGCGTGGCCACTGGCCGACGGTTTCGCGCAGCGCAGGCTGCTGTACCAGCTCTACCATGTGCTCAACCATCTCAATCTGTTCGGTGGCGGCTACCTGCACCAGGCCGAGCGCATGATCGACCGGCTGCTGGCGGAGACCGGCGGCTGAAGCGCCGGCCGAGCGACCGCCTTGCGGCGCCCCTCCGCGGACCCGGCGGCGGCAGGCCTGATCGTTGCGCGGGGATGCTTTCCTGCCGCCAAGGGTGTAGATTGTCGTCCTGATCGCCACAAGAGTTCGCGCGCGTGCGGGTTCATTCGCTGACAGTCGAGCAGGCTCTGGCCAGCCTGAACAGTTCGTCCACCGGACTGCCTGCCGCCGAGGCGGCACGCCGCCTCGGCGAGTTCGGCCCGAACCTGCTCGAAGAGGTCGAGCAGAGGCATCTGCTGCTGCGCTTCGCGCAGGAATTCACGCATTTCTTTGCCATCGTCCTCTGGATCGCTGCCGGTCTGTCCTTCGTTGCCGAGCACTTCGACCCGGGACAGGGGATGGCCAGGCTCGGGCTGGCGATCGTCGGCGTCATCGTCATCAACGGCGTCTTCTCGTTCTGGCAGGAGTACAAGGCGGAGCGGGCGGTCGCCGCGCTGCGCCGCCTGCTGCCGCACCGGGTGAAGACGCTGCGCGCCGGCGAGATCAGCGGCATTCTCGCCAGCGAACTGGTACCCGGCGACATCGTCCTTCTCGAAGAGGGCGACTTCGTCCCCGCCGACTGCCGCCTGATCGAGATTGCCGGGCTGCGCGTCAACCTGTCGACCGTCACCGGCGAGTCGCTCGCCCGGGCGCGCACCCTCGAACCCTCCGCCGAGGAGTCGCCGCTGCAGGCGAAGAACATCGTTCTCGCCGGCACCTCGGTCGTTTCCGGACAGGCGCGCGGCGTGGTGTACGCCACCGGCATGCGCACCGAGTTCGGCCGTATCGCCCACCTGACGCAGACCGCCGGCGAGGCCAGCTCGCCGCTGCAGCGGGAGATCGCCCGCCTGTCCCGCATCGTCGCCGGCCTCGCGACAGGCATCGGCGTGCTGCTCTTCCTGGTCGGCCAGGCCATCGGGCTGCCGACCTGGGAGAACCTGCTTTTCGCCATCGGCATCATCGTCGCCAACGTGCCGGAAGGACTGCTGCCGACCGTCACCCTGTCACTGGCCATGGCGACACAGCGGATGGCCAGGCGCAACGCGCTCGTGCGCCATCTGCCGGCGGTCGAGACGCTCGGCTCGACCACCGTCATCTGCAGCGACAAGACCGGCACCCTGACGCAGAACCGGATGTCGGTACAACGACTTTGGATCGGCGGCCGCATGCTGTCCTGCGGCGAACTGGCACGGCAGGCGCCGGCGCTGCTCGAGCATCGCGCGCTGTTCGTCAATACGGCGCTCTGCCACGACCTGAAGGAGGTCGATGAGCAGGGTCGGCAGGGACTGCGTGGCGATCCGATGGAGATCGCACTGGCCGCGGTCGGCCGCCAGCTTGCCGGCGACCTGGCCGGCTGCAGGCGTGTCGCCGAGATTGCCTTCGATACCGACCGCAAGCGCATGTCGGTGATCTGCGACACGCCGCAGGGTCGCATGCTCTACTGCAAGGGAGCCCCCGAAACGGTGCTCGCCGGCTGCAGCTGCGTGCACTCCGAAGCCGGCGTCGTGCCGCTCGACACCGCCGCCCGCAGCCGCCTGCTGGCGGCGCAGGACGAGATGGCGGGCCAGGGACTGCGTGTGCTCGCCTTCGCCCATCGCGCCGTCGACCAGCAGGGCCCACCGGGGGATGAGCGGCAGATGGTTCTCGCCGGACTGATCGGCCTCGAGGATCCGCCGCGGCCGGAAGTGCCACCGGCGATCGCCCGCTGCCGGGAAGCCGGCATCCGGACGATCATGGTCACCGGCGACCACCCGCGCACCGGCCTGGCAATCGCCCGCCAGATCGGCCTGATCAGCGGCGAAGCACCGACGGTGATCAGCGGCGAGCAGCTGCGGCTGATGTCGCCGACGCAACTGCAACTGGCGCTCGATGCGCCCGAGATCCTGTTCGCCCGCGTCGCCGCCGAGCAGAAGATGCGCATCGTCGAAGCGCTGCAGAACAAGGGCGAGATCGTCGCCGTCACCGGCGACGGCGTCAACGACGCACCGGCGCTGAAGGCGGCGGACATCGGCATCGCCATGGGCATCGGCGGCACCGACGTGGCGAAGGAGGCCGCCGACCTGATCCTGCTCGACGACAACTTCGCCAGCATCGTCGCGGCGATCGAGGAAGGGCGGGCGGTGTTCGAGAACATCCGCAAATTCCTGACCTACATCCTCAGCTCGAACATCCCCGAGCTGGTACCCTACCTCGCTTTCGTCCTCTTCCGCATTCCTCTGCCACTGACCATCATCCAGATCCTGGCCGTCGACCTCGGCACCGACATGCTGCCGGCGCTGGCGCTCGGCGCCGAAAAGCCCGACCCGGCGGTGATGCGACGCCCACCGCGGCGGCGTGGCGAGCGGCTGTTGTCGTGGGGCCTGCTCGCCCGCGCCTACCTCTTTCTCGGCATCATCGAGGCGACGGCGGCGATGCTCGCCTTCTTCTTCGTCCTCGATGCCGGCGGCTGGCAGCATGGACAGACGCTCGACCGCCTCGACCCGCTGTACCTGCAGGCCACCTCCGCCTGCCTGGCGACGATCGTCGTCATGCAGATGATGAACCTCTACCTCTGCCGCCACCCGCGACGGTCGATCCTGAGCTACGGCCTCGGCGGCAATCGCTACCTGCTGCTCGGCATCGCCGCCGAGGTGGCGGTCATCCTGTTCATCCTCTACACACCGCCCGGCAACTGGCTCTTCGGCACGGCGGCGATCGGCAGCAGCAGTTGGCTGCTCGCCGCCGGCTGCGCCATCCTGATGTGCGCGCTCGAGGAGCTGCGCAAGGCCTGGCTGCGCCACGGCCAGCGGAGCTGATGCATGTCGCCGCCGCTGCCGCCGCTGATCAGCGCCCTGCTCGACCCGGCACGCTACCCGCACCCGGCGACGACGGTCGACCTGGTCGAAACCCATGCCTCGTGGCTGCTGCTGGCAGGCGGCTTCGCCTACAAGATCAAGAAGCCGCTGCGCCTGCCCTTCCTCGACTACGGCACGCTCGAGCGACGCCGCGTCTGCTGCGAGGCCGAACTGCGCCTGAACCGCCGCTTTGCGCCGCAACTCTATCTGGCGGTGCTGCCGATCGCCGGCGAGCCCGGCGATCCGCGGATCGGCGGCACCGGCGAGGCGACCGAGTACGCCGTCCAGATGCGCCGCTTCGCCGAAGGCGGCCGCCTCGACCGGCTGTGCGCCCGCGGCCAGCTCGGCCGGCAGCGCATCTCCGATCTGGCTGCGACGCTCGCCGCGTTCCACGCCACGGCGGCGGCCGCCCCGGCCGACTCGCCTTTCGGCGAACCCGCAGAGGTCCTCGCACCGGCGCTCGCCAACTTCGACGAACTGCGCGAGCTGCTGCCCGGCGACCAGGAGGCGGCACGCCTCACTCATCTGCGCGCGTGGACACAGGCCGAGTTCGACCGCCTGCGGGCGCGGTTCGTCGCCCGCAAGGCGGACGGCCGCATACGCGAGTGCCACGGTGACCTGCACCTGGGCAATCTGGTCGTGATCGACGGTCGGGTGACCCTTTTCGATTGCATCGAGTTCAGCGAGGCATTGCGCTGGATCGACGTGGCCAGCGAGATCGCCTTCACCTACATCGACCTGCTCGACCATCGCCAGCCCGGTCTCGCCTGCTGGTTTCTCAACGAATGGCTGGCGTGCAGCGGCGACTACGACGCCGTGCCGATGCTGCGCTTCTATGCCGTCTATCGCGCGCTCGTGCGGGCCAAGGTCAGCGCCATCCGCAAGCGCCAGGATGGCGCCGATGACGGCCAGGCAGACGGCTACCTGGCGCTTGCCGAGCGCCTCGTCGCACCGCCGCCGCCGCGCCTGACCATCACCCATGGCGTCGCCGGCTGCGGCAAGACGCGCGCCTCGCGCGACCTGCTGCTCGCCGATGCGGCAGCGACGACGGTACGCTTGCGCTCCGATGTCGAGCGCAAGCGGCTTTTCGGACTGGCCGCCGCTGCCGCCAGCGGATCGCCGGTGGACGGCGGCATCTATTCCGCTGCGGCCAGCGAGCGCACTTATGAGCGGCTGGCCGAGTTGGCACGCGGCCTGCTCGCCGCCGGCTGGTCGGTGATCGTCGACGCCGCCTTCCTCGAACGCCACCGGCGCGCAAGCTTCAGCCAACTCGCCACCGGCGCCGGCGCAGCCTTCTTCATCGTCGCGCCAGCGGCGTCACCCGGCCAGCTGGTGGCACGCGTCCGCGGCCGCCTCGCCAAGCGACACGACGCCTCGGAAGCCGACCTGAACGTCCTTGTCCACCAACTGGCCCGCGTCGAGGCGCTTGGCGACGACGAACGGGCACAACTGCTGCCGGCTCGGCACACGGGTCCGGGACAGCCGCGCCACCAACGGCTGGCGTGACTGGCCTCATCGCCACGTGCCTTGCCGCCCGCTCACCCGACGGCAGGGAGATTTCTGTCGAAAAACTTTACACCCGAATCCTGCCCAGCACCGCAGCGCATCTGCAGCAGGTTGCTTTAATGCGTCAATTGTCAAGACCATCGCGGCTAGCACAGTTCTTGCTGTCTGCTGATGCAGGCGGGTGCATGGCGAATGGCCCTGATGGTTCGCCGTCACGGGACGCGCTCGGAGAGGCTTTCCGGGCGTGCGACGCGCTGCGGCTGCGGCGGAACTTCCCGACAGGTGCTTCTGGCACGCGCAGCGAAGCACCCCCGGCGGTCCCGGACGGCCTGCGCAGGCAAGCGTCAACCGGTCAACAGATCAACAATTTGCAGTAGCCTTCGAGAAGATGGGGAACGTTTCTTCCTGTGCCTGTCGGCACGAATGCCGCAGCTCCCGGCGGGCAGACCGCGCAGCGGTCCACAAAGCCCTGAAGTGGCGTACAATCGGCCCTGCGTTCGGCGCTTCTCGTCTTGCATGGATTGGGGTAACACCATGAATATCCTGAACAATTGGAAGATGCTCGATCTCGTCACCCGTGATGGGGAGGAGTTGGTGTGCATCGAGGGACGCGTCTACGGGAGCAACCCACGCTTTCCGTCGTCCTCGCACATCCGGACCTCGCC
>JFAX01000006.1:26694-39918 GCA_000585015.1 Candidatus Accumulibacter adjunctus
AATGACGGCGGGGGCCGAAGCCCCCGCCGATAGCCATTCTGTTTATTGGACGGCTACGTCCTCAGCAGGCCTCAAGCGGCCAGTGCGAAACGCTCATCGTTGGCGTTTGTGGATTTGCTCGGATTACGTCCGTCGCCTTTCGGGTCGCCTGCGCGCCATCTCTCGCCCTGTCGAAACCAGTACACCCCCGCAGTGGTGGAGGTGGCGGGAATCGAACCCGCGTCCAGAACGCATCCGGTTTGCCGGAATTACGACCATGTAGGGGATTATGGGTGCCGGCTGCCGAAAACTCAAGCCCTGATCTTCGCAACGTCTCAGACCTGCATGTTCATCACATCCTGATACGCCGACACCAGCTTGTTGCGTACCTGCACCATCTCCTGAAACGAGATGCTGGCTTTCTGCAGCTCGATCATCACGTCGTGCAGGTCGGCGCCGCCACCGCCGGCGGCAAAATTTGCCGCCATCGCGTCGGCGCGCTGCTGCGTCTGGCTGACCTGCGCCAGCGATGCCTGCAAGACCTGCGCAAAATCCGCCGGCGCAGCGGCGGCGGCCGTGGCGGGCGCCGGCACGGCGCGACCGGAAGCCGCAGCCGAGGTGGCGCGCAGCGCGCCCAGTACCTGATCGATGCCCTTGTCCATTCCTTCCTCCAGCGACTGCCTGATCGATGCACAATCGATATTAGCAAAGATTGTGCCACGGTTGGTGCCACGTTTCGGCCAACGGCGGGTCCGGCATCCTCAGGGATCGAGGAAGCCCTCGGCGCGGTACTGCCTCAGCTTGTGGCGCAGCGTTCTTTCCGGCATCCCGAGACGCTGCCCGGCGAGTTTTCGCGACCCACCGACGGCCGCCAGGGTCGCGAGGATGTGCTGCCGTTCGACGTCACGCAGCTCTGCCGTCTGCCGGCTGCCGGGCGGCAGCGCGCCAGCACTCGTCGCCGCCGGTGCCGGTGCCGGTGCCGGCAGCGGCGGTGCCGCCGTCGGATCGACCGGGCGCTGCGCGCCAAGGAGCAACGCAGCGACCTCGACGACTTCTGCCGCGGCCAGGATCACCGCCCGCTGCATGACGTTCTCGAGCTCGCGGACGTTGCCCGGCCAGCCGTAGCGCTGCAGGGCATCCTCGGCGGCCGGCGCGAGCCGCAGGCCGGCGCGACCGGCGCGCGCGCCATGCGTCGCCAGGAAATGCCGCGCGAGCGGCACGATGTCGCCGATACGCTGGCGCAGGGCGGGAATCAGCAGCGGAAACACGTTCAGCCGGTAGAACAGATCCTCACGAAAATGGCCACTGGCGACCGCGTCGGCGATGTCCCGATTGGAGGTGGCGATGATGCGGATGTCGAGCGATACCGGCTTCCTGCCGCCGACCCGCTCCACCTCGCGCTCCTGCAGGACCCGCAGCAGCTTGGCCTGCAGCGGCAGCGGCATCTCGGTGATCTCGTCGAGCAGGAGCGTGCCATTCTGCGCCTGCTCGAACTTGCCGGCCTGCGAACTGTGCGCACCGCTGAAGGCTCCCTTCTCGTGCCCGAAGAGCGTCGCTTCGAGCAGGCTGTCGGGAATCGCCGCACAGTTGATGGCGACGAAAGGGCCCGCGCAGCGCGCCGAGCACTGGTGGATATGGCGCGCCACGACCTCCTT
The DNA here is from genome assembly GCA_000585015.1 of Candidatus Accumulibacter adjunctus. GTDB lineage: Bacteria > Pseudomonadota > Gammaproteobacteria > Burkholderiales > Rhodocyclaceae > Accumulibacter > Accumulibacter adjunctus. The sequence goes on from JFAX01000006.1 coordinate 28,329, forward strand.
GCCGACACCACTCTCGCCACTCAGCAACACCGTCGCATCGGTCTGTGCCACACGCCTGGCGAGCGCGAAAAGGTTTTTCGACACGGCGTCGACGGCGATCACGCCCTGCTCGTCGATCTTCTCCGGCAGACGGTAGCGCAGTACGTGCTCGAGCAGCGCCTGTGGCTCGAAAGGCTTGAGGAGGAAATCGCAGGCACCGGCCCGCATCGCCTCGACTGCCCGATCGACGTCGGCAAAGGCCGTCATCAGGACGACCGGCAACTGCGGCAGGCGACTGCGGATTTCCTTCAGCAGCGTGATGCCATCCATCGGCAGCATGCGCACGTCACTGACGACGAGCGCGACCTCGCTGCCGGCCAGTACCTGCAACGCCTCATCGCCACCGCCGGCGGCGAGAACGGGCTGTCCGGCGAGTTCGAGGGTGTCGCATACCGCCTCGCGCAGCGCGGCATCGTCCTCGACGACGAGGATTGGCAATCCCCGGCCCATCGTTTCCACTCTCCTCAACCCTCCCGCTGCGTCGTCGATTCGAGCGGCAGCCGGAGCACGAACTCCGACCCCTGACCGGGGGCCGAGTCGAGCTCGATGTTGCCGCCGTGGGCGCGCGCGACGCCGAGCGCGATCGCCAGTCCAAGCCCGGTACCCTGGGCACGGGTCGTGAAAAATGGCTCGAACACCCGCGCCTGCACCTCGCGAGCGATTCCCTGCCCGGTGTCGCGCACACCGATTCGCAACTGCCCGTCGCCGCTGCGCGCCGTGAGCGTCACCTCGCCACCGGCCGCGCAGGCCTGCAGTGCGTTCTCGAGCAGGTTGACCAGCGCCCCCGCCAGCGCCTTGCGGTTGCCGACGAGCTGCTCCTCTGCCGCCGGGCAGTGTACCCGATAGGCGACGTCCTTCTCCCGGAACAGCGGCTGCACCGTCTGCGCTGCGTCGGCCAGCACTTCAGCCACCAACATGCGGCCACTGCCGGCCCGTTCGCCACGGGCAAAGAGCAGTACCTCGCGGATCAGGCGCTCGAGCCGCCTGAGCTGGGCAGTCGCCTTCTCGGCGAAACGGATGCGGGCAGCCTCCGCCAGTTCGGGCTGGCACAGGTTGGCACTGTAAAGCAGCGCAGTCGCCAGGGGCGTACGCAGCTGGTGCGCCAGTGACGCCGCCATCTCGCCCATGGCGACGAGGCGCTGGTTGCGTGCCAGCTCGGTCTTCAGCCCGTGCGCGGTGGTGACATCGTGCACGATGATGATCCGTCCGCCAGTCGAATCGATCGGGCTCTCGACGATCGCCACCCGGCAGGTGCCCGACTGCCACTCAGTCGGAGTCTCGGTGGCGAGCAACAGGGTGCTCACCAGCACCGGCCACGACTCATCGACGAGCTCATGGCCGAGGATGCGGCGTGCCGCCGGATTCGCCTGACTGACCCGCGCATCGCCGTCGAGGACGATGACGCCGGCCGGCAGCGCATTGAGCAACAGCCGCAGGCGTTCGGCCAGGGCCTCCTTGGCGTCATGCTGCCGCCGCAACTCGCCGTTGGCGGTCGCCAGCTCGGCGGTCAGCGACTCGACACGACCCTGCAGACCCTCATAGGCCATCGTCAGCGCCTGCGAAACCTGGTTGAAGGCGTCGAATGCGCGCTGCAGTTCCTGCGCCCTGCCATCCAGAGCTGACGGTTGCCCGGCGTCGATCATCGAATTGAAGGCCCAAATCCAGAAACAGCTACAATAGCAGAGTAATTATCAGCCCTTTTTCGCTTTTTGCCTGCCTGCGCGCAGGCCTTTGACCCGAACGCTGGCATGGCGGCAGCCGGAACCGAGACCACCGAAACAGCAGTCGCGAGCGCTCCGCTGGATCGGGCGCGCGCCGCCCTGGCGCGCCTGGACAACCGTCAGAAGGTGATCCTGATGGTCGCCATCGCGGCTCTGGTCGCGCTGCTCGTGGCAGCGGGGACGCTCCTCCGACAGAGCGAGTTCCGCATCCTTTTCTCCAACGTCGGCGAACGCGATGGTGGCGCGATCATCGCGGCGCTCGAGCAGATGAACGTGCCCTTCCGCTTCAACGACTCGGGCAGCGCGATCCTGGTCCCCGCCGCGCGCGTCCACGATGTCCGCCTGCGACTCGCGTCACAGGGGCTGCCGCGCGGTGGCGCCGTCGGCTTCGAGCTGATGGAAAGCCAGAAATTCGGCATCAGCCAGTTTGCCGAGCAACTCAACTACCAGCGCGGACTCGAGGGCGAACTGTCACGCACCGTGCAATCGATCGCCGCGGTCGAGGCAGCGCGCGTCCATCTGGCGATTCCGAAGCCGAGCGTCTTCATGCGCGAGGAGCTCAAGCCTTCGGCCTCGGTGATGCTCCGGCTGTATCCTGGTCGCTCGCTCGACGGCGCGCAGATCGCCGGCATCCAGAACCTGGTTGCGGCCAGCGTCCCGCAACTGGCGGCGTCGAGCGTGACGCTGCTCGACCAGAACGGCACGCTGCTCTCCCAGATGAAGAGCAAGCTGCTCGAAGCCGGCCTCGATCCGACACAGGTCAAGTACGTCAACGAGATCGAAGCCAGCATCATCAAGCGCATCGAGGACATCCTGACGCCGATCGTCGGCGCCGGCAATGCCCGGGTGCAGATCGCCGCCGACATCGACTTCTCGCAGAGCGAGCACACCGCCGAGACCCATCGTCCGAACACGACTCCGCCGGAAATCAGCATCCGCAGCCAGCAGACGAACGAGACCGCCAGCACCAGCCCGACGGCGCAGGGAGTCCCCGGCGCGCTCAGCAACCAGCCGCCGGTACCGGCGACCGCACCGCTGACACAACCGCCGGTGCCACCCGCAGCCGGCGCCACCGGCGCCGCGCCGCCAACGCCGGGACAGATCAATGCCGCCGGCGTCCAGGCACCGATCGCCAGTGTCGGCCAGCCGCTGAACACGAGCAAGAGTTCGACGATCAACTACGAGGTCGACCGGACGATCCGCCACGTCAGGCAGTCGGTCGGGACGATCAGACGGCTGTCGGCAGCGGTGGTCGTCAACCAGCGCAAGGACACCGCCAAGGATGGCAAGTCGATCAGCAAGCCGCTGCCGGACGCCGAGCTGAAGCAGATCAGTGATCTCGTCAAGGAAGCGATGGGATTCAGCAAGGAAAGGGGCGACACGATCTCGGTGGCGAATGCGCCGTTTACCGCCATCGAGAAGGATGATGGCGTGCCGCTCTGGCGTGACCCGGAAACCGTCTCGCTGACAAAGGAACTCGTCAAGTACGGGGTGATCGCCGCCATCATCGCCTACCTTCTGCTCGGTGTGGTGCGACCGCTGGTGCGGACGATGGTTGGTCCCCCGGCCGGCGAGAAGACTCTCGGCAGCCAGATCGATGTCCACGCCGAAGAGGAAGGCGAAGGGGCAGGCATCGAACATGTGCCGACGGCGAGTGAGTTGCTGGAACGGAAGCTCGCCGAGGTGCGCGCCATCGCGCAGCAGGATCCGCAGGCGGTAGCCAACATCATCAAGGAATGGACGGGCGCCAATGCCGGCTGAGGACGGAATCGAGAAGAGCGCCATCCTGCTGATCGCCCTCGGCGAGGACCACGCCGCCGAGGTGCTCAAGCATCTTGGCCCGAAGGAGGTGCAAAGGCTCGGCCAAGCGATGGCAACGCTGAAGTCGGTCCCGCGCACGCGCGTCGATGAGGTGCTCAGCGAGTTCCAGAAGTCCGCCGCGGAATCGGCAGCGGTCAACGTGGACACCGACGCCTACGTGCGCTCGGTGCTGACCAAGGCTCTCGGCGACGACAAGGCGTCGAACCTGATCTCGCGCATCCTGCAACCGGGCGACACCAATGGCATCGAAGGCCTGAAATGGATGGATGCGCCGACGGTCGCCGACCTGATCCGCAACGAGCATCCGCAGATCATCGCGACGATCCTCGTGCACCTCGCGCATGACCACGCCAGCGACATCCTGAACCAGTTCTCGGAGCGCCTGCGCAACGATGTGGTGCTGCGCGTCGCGACCCTCGAGGGAATCCAGCCGGAGGCCCTGCGCGAGCTCAACGACGTCATGCTGCGCCTGCTCGCGGGCTCCGCCAGCATGAAGAAGGCGGCCAAGGGCGGCGTGCGAACGGTTGCCGAGATGCTCAACTTCATGGGCACCGCCAATGAGACCGCGGTCCTCGACTCGATCCGCGAGTACGACCCGGACCTGGCGCAGCAGATCCTCGACGAAATGTTCGTTTTCGAGAACCTCCTCGACCTCGACGATCGTGCCATCCAGCTGCTGCTGCGCGAGATCCAGTCCGAGTCGCTGATCCTGGCGATGAAGGGTGCAACCGAAGCGCTGCGCGAGAAGATCTTCCGCAACATGTCGCAGCGCGCTTCCGAGATGTTGCGCGAAGACCTGGAGTCGCGGGGTCCGGTGCGAGTGTCCGAGGTCGAAGCCGAACAGAAGGAGATCCTCAAGGTCGTCCGCCGGCTGGCCGACGAGGGACAGATCGTCCTTGGCGGCTCGGGCGGCGGGGAAATGATCTGAGAGCGAGCGGGCGATGAGCGACCCAACGCCACGCGACAAGGTCACCGCCTATCAACGCTGGCAGGTCGCCAGCTTCGACCGCCCGGCAACCGGCACACCGGCGGCCGGCCCGCCGACCGACGCGGCGCCGCCGCCGGCGCCATCAGTGGCGGCGCCGGAACCGGCGGAGCAGATCGACGCGCCTGCGGCGGCAGCGGTCGCGCGGCCGACTGACGAGGAGATCGAGCGCATCGAAGCCGAGGCGCGCGCGGCGGGCTATGCGGCCGGCCACGCCGCAGGACTCGGCGACGCACTGGCAGAAGCGGCGAAGCTGGCCATCGTGCTGGACAACCTGCAGCAGGCCGTCGCCGGCATCGAGCAGGAGATCGCCGACCAACTGCTGGCGCTGGCGATCGAGATTGCCAACCAGGTGATGCGGCAGAGCCTGCGCCTGCAACCCGAACTCATCCTGCCGCTGGTCAGGGAAGCGATGACTGCGCTGCATCCGCACCAAGGCCAGCCGCAGCTCTTCCTGCACCCCGACGATGCCGCCTTGGTGCGCACCCGACTCGGCGAGCAACTCGCCCACGGCAACTGGCGCATCAGCGACGACAGCACGCTGACTGCTGGTGGCTGTCGCGTCGAACTCGGCGCCAGCGAAGTCGACGCGACCGTCGAGACCCGTTGGCGGCGCGTCGTCGAAGCCATCGGCGTCAGCCCCGAGTGGCTCAGGGAACAAGCGTGAACCGGCTTGCCGACGATGACTGAAGGCGCCCGCAATCCGCATCTCGAAGCTTGGCGGGCGTTCATCGCCGGCTGCCGGCAGGCGACGACGCAGGTCAGCTCGCTGCTGCCCAGTGGGCACCTGACGCGCATCAACGGCCTCGTCATGGAAGCCGCCGGGCTCAAGCTGCCGCTCGGCAGCTCATGCCGGATCATGCCGTCGGGCGGCACGCCGATCGAGGCGGAAGTGGTCGGCTTTCATGGTGAGCGCCTGTTCCTGATGCCCACCGAAGACGTCTACGGGCTTTCGCCGGGCGCCCGCGTGGTGGCGCTGGAGACCTCCAACGGCCCCCCACGGATCGGCCAGCCACCACCGGCACGAAGACGTTCGATCGACCGCGCGAAGCTGGTTCCGGTCGGCGACTCGCTGCTCGGGCGCGTCCTCGACGGCGCCGGCCGCCCGCTCGATCCACTCGGACCGCTCAACGCCCGATCGTTGCGCCCGTTGCAGAGCCGGCCGGTGAACCCGATGTCGCGAGCACCGATCGACCAGGCGCTCGACGTCGGCGTTCGCGCCATCAATGCGCTGCTCACCGTCGGCCGTGGCCAGCGCATGGGGCTGTTCGCCGGCTCCGGGGTCGGCAAGAGCGTCCTGCTCGGGATGATGGCCCGCTACACGGCAGCCGAGGTGATCGTCGTCGGCCTGATCGGCGAGCGCGGTCGCGAAGTCAAGGAGTTCATCGAACAGATTCTCGGCGAGGAAGGCCTGCGTCGCGCCGTAGTCGTTGCCGCGCCGGCCGACGTCAGCCCGTTGATGCGCCTGCAAGGCGCCGCCTACGCCACCTGCATCGCCGAGTATTTCCGCGACCGCGGACGGCACGTGCTGCTGATCATGGACTCGCTCACCCGCTATGCGATGGCGCAACGTGAGATCGCCCTCGCCATCGGCGAGCCGCCGGTGACCCGCGGCTACCCGCCCTCGGTCTTTGCCCGCCTGCCGCAACTGGTCGAACGGGCGGGTAACGGCCGCGACGGTGGCGGTTCGATCACCGGCTTCTACACCGTGCTGGCAGAAGGCGACGATCAACAGGATCCGATCGCCGATGCCGCCCGCGCCATCCTCGATGGCCACATCGTCCTCTCGCGCACGCTCGCCGACGCCGGGCACTATCCGGCGATCGACATCGAACAGTCGATCTCGCGCGCCATGGTCAACCTCGTCGACCCCACGCACCTCGAGCAGATCAGGCGCTTCAAGAGCCTCTTCTCGCGCTACCAGCGCTCGCGCGACCTGATCAGCGTCGGTGCGTACGCCGCCGGATCGGACCCGCAGCTCGACCAGGCAATCGCCATCTATCCGCGCTTCGAGGTGCTCCTGCAGCAGAGCCTGGGACAGCGTGCCGACCTCGCCGGCAGCGTCGCCCAGTTGCAGGATCTCTTTGGCCCCGCGCACGCGGCGCCAGCCGGCTAGAATGCCCTGCTTGAGGCGTGACGCCCGCGCATCGGAATCATCATGTCCAGAACCTTCCCGCTGCAGACCGTCCTCGACCTGATGCGCAGCCGCAACGATGCGGCGACGCAACGACTGGCATCGCTGATCGCCGCCGAAAGGGACGCCCACAGGACGCTGGCGATGTTGCGGCAGTACCGCGACGAGTACACTGCACGCTTCCGCCAGGCGGTGCAGGATGGGCTGGGCCAGCCCGAATGGCGCAATTTCCAGGAGTTCCTCGACCGTCTCGACGAGGCGGTCCGGCAGCAGGAGCAGGCCGCGAACCTGAAGGCGGCGCACACCGCCGCCGGACAGGCCGAGTGGCAACGTCAGCGAAGCCGACTCAACGCCTTCGACACCCTCTCCGAACGCCACCGCGCCGGTGAGGCACGGCGGGAGCTCCGCCACGAACAGAAACTCCAGGACGAGTTTGCCGCACGTGGCAGCGACGATCGGCAGGAGCAGTAGTCGGCGCACATGGCACGGTGCTTGCTTGAGATACGGTGGAAGCTCGCGAAAAGGACATCCCATGACCATCAGCATCGTCACGGCGGCACTCATCACGCAGCCGGCGCGTGCCCCCGTCACCGACGACGCCACCGCTCGCGGCAAGGGCGCTGACGAAGCGGGTCTCGGCAACGATTTCCTCAACATACTCCTCGCCCTGCCGGCGATGAGCGCCAGCGCCCCGGCGCCGGCCGCCGACATCGCCGACGATCAGGCGCCTGCAGCCGCAGCCGGAACGCCAGCTGCCGCCGTCGAGATGCTCGTGCTGAGCCAACAACTGCCGCAGACGGCCTACCGCCCGCCGCTCGCCGGCGAAGGCGGCAGCGAAAGGGTCGCCGGGGCGGCCGCCGTCGCTGGCGAAACCCTCGCCAACCCACCCCCTGCCGGCAACGGAGTGGGCATGACAGACCGCGTGCTGCCGACCGGTGACAGCCGGCAACCAGCGGCAGCGGCAACCGAGGCGGCGCCCAAGGCGGCAACTTTTGCCGTGCCAGGCCTCGCCGCCATGCCGCGCGAGCCGACCGCGGTCGAACCGGGCGAGCCGCTTGCGCCAGCACCGCCGACGCCCGCCACAGCGCCGCCGGCGGGCGCCGGCAGTGCGGCAGCGGGTGCCGTGGCGACACCGGCGGCAGCCGCACACACCCTGCCGACCCCGCTGCGTGACCCGTCGTGGGCAAGCGAGTTCGGCCAGAAGCTCCTCTGGTTTGCCAGCAACGAGCAGCAGACCGCGAGGATCACCGTCCACCCGCCACACCTGGGCGTCATCGAGATCAGCCTGAACCTCGATCGTGATGGCGCCACGGCGCACTTTGCGTCACCGAGTGCCGAGGTGCGCGGCGCCATCGAAGCGGCCATGCCGCGACTGCGCGAGATGTTCGCGAGCGCGGGGATCGACATCGGGCAACTGAGTGTCGGCAGCCACGCGTCCGGACAGCAGTCGCAGGGAGAGGGAGATTCATCGCCCGCCACCCGTCGGCAGCCCGATGCGGCTATACTTGGCTCCGATCCGCCTGCCGGCGTGCTCATGTCGCCGGCCGCCACTCGCCACGGCCAGGCGATGATCGATGTCTTCGCCTGATGCTGCGGCACGACGGCGGAGGGTCGGCTCACGGATGGCCGAGCTAATCAGGGAGAGAAACGCCGCATGGCCAAGGACGCCAAACCTGCGACTGACACCGGTGATGCTGCGCCAGCGAAGAGCAGCAAGAAACTTCTGATCATCATCGTGCTGCTCGTCCTGGTCCTCGGCCTCGGCGGCTTGAGCGCCTTCCTCCTGCTGCGGGGCAACGCCGCGCACGAGGAAGACGGCGACGAGGCGGTGGTCGAGAAGGCCAAGCCGGCGAAGAAAAAGAAGGTGGACCTCAACGCACCACCGGTCTACGTGCCGCTCGATGCCTTCACCGTCAACCTCGTGCCGGAGAACGGTGACCAGTTCCTGCAGTTGATCGTCTCGGTCGAAGTCGACGACCCGCAGGTTGGCGAGCACATCAAGCTCTACACGCCGAAGCTGCGCAACGACATCACGCTTCTGCTGTCGAGCAAGAAGGCGTCACAGCTGATCACCAAGGAAGGCAAGGAACTCCTGGCGCAGGAAATCAGGGAACAGATGAACGGCGTCCTCGACCCGGCCGGCAAGGGCAAGAAGAGGGATTGGCCGATCAAGGACGTATTGTTCACCTCGTTCATCATCCAGTAGTTCTGCATGAGCGCCGACTTCCTCTCCCAGGATGAGGTTGACGCCCTGCTGAAAGGCGTCACCGGCGAAGCGGACGTCGCCGAGGAAGCTGACGACGGGGCAAGCGGGCCTCGCGCCTACAACCTGGGAACGCAGGAACGCATCGTCCGCGGACGCATGCCGACGCTCGAACTGGTCAACGAGCGCTTTGCCCGTTATCTGCGAATCGGGCTCTTCAACTACCTGCATCGCAGCACCGAGATCTCGGTCGGCTCGATTCGCGTCCAGAAGTACAGCGAGTTCACCCGCAACCTGGTGGTCCCGACCAACCTCAATCTGGTGACTGCCAAGCCACTGCGCGGGACGGCGCTGTTCGTCCTCGACCCGAGCCTGGTCTTCCTGGTGGTGGACAACATGTTCGGCGGTGACGGCCGTTTCCACACGCGCGTCGAAGGTCGCGACTTCACGGCCACCGAACAGCGCATCATCCAGGGCCTGCTGCGGGTCATCTTCGCCGAGTATGCACGTTCCTGGAAGCCGGTCTACGATCTCGGCTTCGAATACATCCGTTCCGAGATGAACTCGCAGTTCGCCAACATCGCGACACCTTCCGAGATTGTCGTCGCGACGACCTTCTCGCTGGAATTCGGAGGCTCGAGCGCCGACATGCACATCTGCTTTCCATACTCGATGCTCGAACCGATCAGGGAGCTGCTGTACAGCTCGATGCAGAGCGACCAGCTGACCACCGACCGGCGCTGGGTCAGCACCTTGCGCAAGCAGTTGAAGAACGCCGAGGTCGAGCTGACGGCGACGCTGGCAACGGCGACCACCAGCTTGCGCCGGATCCTGGACATGAAGGCCGGCGACATCGTGCCGTTGGAGATCCCGGAAACGGTCGTCGCACAGGTCGATGGGGTACCCTTGATGGAGTGCCGCTATGGGCAGCAGGGCGGACAGTATGCGCTCAAGGTCGAGCGCTTCCTGACGGCAGAGCGCGCGGAGAGTCCCGCGGGGGAGAACAATGGCTAGCGACATGGACGACACGGGAATGCCCGCGAGCGACGACGCCGGACTGGACGACGACTGGGCAGCGGCGATGGCCGAGCAGGCGATGGCGGAAGCAGCGCCAGCTGGCAAGGCGCAGGCGGCCAGCATCTTCCCGAACTTCGACGAGGCGGCAGGCAAGGGATCGTTGATGAACGAGCTCGACATGATCCTGGACATTCCAGTCCAGATCGCAGTCGAGCTCGGACGCACCAGGATGACGATCAGGAACCTCCTGCTGCTCGCCCATGGCTCGGTCGTCGAACTCGATGCGCTGGCGGGCGAACCGCTGAACGTTTTCGTCAACGGCACGCTGATTGCCCAGGGCGAAGTCGTCGTCGTCAATGACAAGTTCGGCATCCGCCTGACCGACATCGTCACCCCTTCGGAGCGCGCACGCCGACTCGGTCATTGAACCGTCCTGCAGCGACCGTTGCCCGCGGGGCACCGGCAGCGTCCGCAGAGCGGTCGTGCCGGTGCTGCAGCCACGATCGCCGGCGAGCCCCGGCGACGAGCGTCTTTGCAGCGCTGCGGACCGTTCACCCGGAGCGCACTTGCTTTATGATGTCCACCGACATCCTCACCGGACCAACCACCGTGTTCCGACGTCCGTCCATGCCCCGCCGCCGTCGGCTCCATGCGGCCACTCCGCTGGCCATGCTGCCCACGGCCGTGCTGGCGCAGACTGCCGGCAGCGAGGTGCCGCCTTTCGGCAGCGCTGCGCTGCTGCAGATGACGCTTGCCCTGGCGCTGGTGGTGGCGCTCCTGTTCCTCGGCGCCTGGCTGCTGCGCCGCCTCAACGGTGGCCGTGGATTCGGCAACGGCGGTCCTCTGCGCCTGGTTGGCGGGCTGGTGATCGGCCCGCGTGAGCGGATCGTCCTCGTCGAGGTCGACGATACATGGATCGTCGTCGGGCTTGCCCCGGGGCAGATGCGAACCCTGCATACCCTGCCGAAGGGTGACTTGCGAACCGGCGGCGACGGCGAGAAGCACTTTGCACAGTGGCTGAAGCGAATCTCCGAGCGCAGGAATGAAGACGGCTGATCTCGCCCGCGGCCTGAGCCTGGTCGCGCTGCTGCTTGCGCCGCTCGCCACGTGGGCACAGGCCGGCGGGCTACCGATGGTCACCAGCACCCCCAGCGCCGACGGCAGCCAGACCTATACGCTGTCGGTACAGACGCTGCTGACGCTGACCGCGCTCACCTTCATTCCGGCCGCGTTGCTGATGATGACCAGCTTCACGCGCATCATCATCGTCCTCTCGCTGCTCCGGCACGCCCTCGGCACCCAGACCTCGCCGCCAAACCAGGTGCTGATCGGCCTGGCGCTGTTCCTCAGCTTCTTCATCATGTCGCCGGTTCTCGACCGCATCCACAGTGAGGCTTACGTGCCGCTGTCGGAAGACCGGATCAGCTTCAATACCGCCGTCGAGCGCAGCGCCGTGCCGCTGCGGGAGTTCATGCTGAAGCAGACGCGCGAATCCGACATCGCGCTCTTCGTGCGCATGAGCCGCAGCCAGGGCTTCGCTTCCAGCGCCGAGATCCCGATGCGCCTGCTGATTCCAGCCTTCGTCACCAGCGAACTGAAGACCGCATTCCAGATCGGCTTCGTCATCTTCATTCCCTTCCTGATCGTCGACATGGTGGTCGCCAGCGTGC
>JFAX01000006.1:39937-44082 GCA_000585015.1 Candidatus Accumulibacter adjunctus
GATGATGTCGCCGGTGATGGTGGCATTGCCCTTCAAGCTGATGCTCTTCGTGCTGGTCGACGGCTGGCACCTGCTCCTTGGCTCGCTGGTCGCCAGCTTCGCTGCATGACCCCGGAAACGGTGATGGAGATCGGGCGGCAGGCGGTCGAGATGACCTTGCTGCTCGCCGCGCCGCTGCTTCTCGCAGCCCTGCTGATCGGCCTCGTCGTCAGCATCTTTCAGGCGGCGACGCAGATCAACGAGCAGACCCTCTCCTTCATCCCGAAGCTGGTCGGCGTCTTCCTGGTCCTGCTCGCTGCCGGACCCTGGATGCTGCAGCTGATGGTCGACTACGTGCGACGACTGTTCGAGAGCATTCCCCAACTGATCGGCTGAAGCTCCGATGATCAGCCTCAGCAGCGCCGAGATCAACGCCTGGGTCGTCGCCTTCTTCTTTCCGCTGGCCCGCGTCCTGGCGCTGATGGCGACCGCACCGCCATTCAACAACCCGGCACTGCCGGTGCGCGTGCGGCTGCTGACCGGTCTCGCCCTGACGCTCGGCGTCGCGCCGGCGCTGCCGCCGATGCCGGTCGTCGACCCGGGTTCGGGAGTCGGCCTGCTGCTGCTCGCACAACAGATGCTGATCGGCTTCGCGATGGGCTTTGCCATGCGCCTCGTGTTCAGCGCCGTCGACATGGCCGGCAGCCTGATCAGCCTGCAGATGGGCATCGGCTTTGCCAGTTCCTATGACCCGCAGACGGCCGGGCAGACCGTTGTCGTCTCCGAGTTCCTTGGCCTGCTCGCGCTGCTGGTGTTCATGGCGATCAACGGCCACCTGATGGTCATCGCCACCCTGAGCCACAGTTTCAGTCTCATGCCGGTCGGCACCACCCGCCTCTGGCCAGACACGTGGTGGCAACTGGCAGCGGGCGGCGGCGTCATCTTCTCGTACGGACTGCTGCTGGCGCTGCCGATCGTCGTCGCGCTGCTGATCACCAACCTGGCGCTGGCCATCCTCGGCCGCGCCGCACCACAGCTCAACCTGATGGCGATCGGCTTTCCGCTGACGATTGCCCTTGGTTTTGCCGCCCTGATGTTCGGCCTGGCGCATCTCGCGCAGCCCATGCTGGCGCTTTTCGAGCAGGGTCTGCAGTCGATGCTCGGCCCCTTCGCCGTGCAGCGCCCGTAGCCGCGGGCGTGACGATCCCGGCACGGCCGCGCCGGCTGCGCCCGTCTGGCGGGACGCAGCGACCAGGCCGACCAGGGCGGGCGAAGCGGCCACTCGCACGTCCCGCGCGCGGCAACCATTCGGACCGCGGCCGGAGCGTGGTCGTCAACCGGCAGCGTCGCCCTGCCGCTGGACCGGCAGGTTGACCAGCACGATGCCCATGCTGACGCAGATCGCGGCGACAACGAAGCCCGGTGTCAGGCGGTCGCCAAGCAGGAGGACGCCGAAGGCGACGCCGAACAGCGGCGTCAGGAAGGAGAAGACGGACAGGCCTGCGGTGAGATAGCGGGTGAGCAACCAGAACCACGTCAGGTAGCTGGCAAAGGCGACGATCACGCCCTGATAGGCCAGCGCCAGCAGTACCGGGCCGCTCAGCTTGCCGATGCCGCTCTCGCCGAGCAGTGGCGAGAGCGGCAGCATGAACAGCGTCGATACCGCAAGCTGGTAGAAGAGGACCTTGCTCGCGCTGATCGTCGCCAGCGACGTCGCCCGGATCAGGACGGTCGTCGCCGCCCAGCCGAGCGCCGCCAGCAGTCCCAGCAGGTCGCCGATCCAGGCGTCGGGTCGGCTGCCGCTCCCGCCGGCGAAGGCGAGGACGATGCCGGCGAAGGCCAGCGCGACGCCGAGGAAATGTCGCCAGCGCATCCGTTCCCCGGCGACGAAGAGATGCAGGCCGAGAACCGTGAAACACGGCGCCGTGTACAGCACGACGATCATGCGTGACGCCGTCGTGTACGACAGGCCGACATAGATGAAGACGAACTCGAGCGCGAACAGCAGTCCGGCAAGGAGGCCGCAGCGCAGCGTGCCGTCGGCTTCAGCCAGCGGCAGGCGCCGCCAGCGCGCCCAGCCAAGCAGCAGCAGGAGGGCGATCGCCGAGCGCAGCCCGGCCTGCAGAACCGGGCTGATGCCCTCGCTGGCGATCTTGATCGTCACCTGCTGGAAGCCCCAGGTCGCGCAGAGCAGCAGCATCAGCGCGAAGGCGGCGACGCCAGGCGGTGTCCGCCGGTCCATCGCCGCCGCCAGCCGCCGCGCCCCGCTGCCGGCGAAGCCTAGCGGCCTTCCCAGACGGGCTGCGCGAAGCGGCGCCTGAGTTCGTCCGGAATCGGTCTGATCTGCAGGCGGCCGTACTCGTCGACGATCCGCTGGTAGCTGCCATCGGCTTGCATCGCCGCCAGCGCCTTCGCCCATTTCTCCGCCTCGGCGTCGGGCAGGTCCTTCGATGCCGCGAGGTAGATCTCGCTCGGGCGAACGATTTCGCCGAAGTTGAGCGCCGCCAGGTTGCCGCCGACCTCGCGCATCGCGTGGATGACCATCAGCCTCGGTGCCAGCCAGGCGTCGATCCGCCGCTGCTGCATCAGGCGTGCATTCATCCACTCCTCGGGCTGCGCCTTGATGCGGCTGAAGCCGCGCTCCCTGAGCAGCGCCTCGGCGCCCGAACGGGCGAGGACGCCGACCGGTCGCTCGCGAACCTTGTCGAGACTGGCAACGTCGATTCCCTGGCCACCGACCAGGATCAGGTCGTCGGTGACGATTCGTGCCAGCCAGCGGTAGCGCGCCTCGCGCTCGGGCGTTCGCGTCAGCGCCAGGATGCCGATGTTCGGCTGCGTCTGCGCCAGGCGCTGGGCTTCGCCCCAGGGCACGAACTCGACCAGGCCACTGTGGCCGACGCGCCGCGCCATCTCGCCGACGACCTCGAGCACCAGGCCATGATCGACCCCGGGCGTCTCGCTGACGCTGGCCGGGGGAACCTGGAACGTGTAGGGCGGCAGTTCGGCGGCCAGCAGGCGCAGTTCCTTCGTCCGCGCCTGCCCCGGCGCGGAAGCGGGCGCACAGACGGCGAGCGCGGCCAGTAGGAGCGTCAGGATGCGCACGGTTGCCTCCCTCAGAAGGTGCCGAAGATGCCGTTGAGCACGATCACCAGCAGCATCGACAGGAGCGGAAAGGCGACTGCCACCATGAAGATGTCGAAGTACGACTGCTTGTGGTTCAGCCCGCAAATGGCCAGCAGCGTGATCACGGCGCCGTTGTGCGGCAGCGCATCGAGACCACCCGAGGCCAGCGCCGCGACGCGGTGCAGGATCTGCGGACTGAGTCCGGCCGCCTGTGCCAGCTCGAGGTACTGCTGCCCGACCGCCTGCAGGGCGATGCTCATGCCGCCCGACGCCGAACCGGTGATGCCGGCGAGCACGTTGACGATGATCGCCAGCCCGATGACCGGATTGTCGGTCAGCCCCATCAACCAGTCCTTGATGATCGCAAACGCGGCGAGACTGGCGATGACGCCGCCGTAGGCGACCTCCGAACCGACATTGAGGATCGGCAGCATCGAACCGAGCGCCCCCTCGTTCAGCGACTGGCGGACGTTCTGGAATCGCCGCCAGGTGAGGGCGATCAGCACGACGCAGGCAGTCACCATGGCGACGATGATCGCCCACGTACCGCCGACGGCGGAGACCGTCGTCTTGCCGTACTTCGGCGTCGCCAGGTAGGCGGTGTCGAGGTCGCCGATGACGTACTTGCTGAAGATGAAGTTGATCGCCAGGACGAGGATCACCGGTGTGATGGCGACGGCAAACGACGGCATTTCGCCCAGCGGCATCGCCGCCGGCGAGGCCGTGCCAACGGCCGGCGCCTCGTCACCGAAGCCCTCGCCGGCGGCGCGCGCACGGCGCGCCCGCAGCATCAGCCACAGGCTGCCGCAGGCGAACATGAGGACGCCGGCGATCAGGCCGAGGCCGGGCGCGGCGAAGGCGTCGGTATGGAAGTAGGGCATCGGGATCGCGTTCTGGATCGCCGGCGAGCCGGGCAGTGCCGACATCGTGAAGGTGAAGGAACCCAGCGCGATGGTGGCGGGAATCAGCCGCTTCGGCAGATTGCCCTCGCGGAACATCTGGATGGCGACGGGAAAGACGGCAAAGGCGACGACGAACAGCGA
>JFAX01000006.1:44214-52590 GCA_000585015.1 Candidatus Accumulibacter adjunctus
TAGGTGGCGAGGATCGGCGCATCGAAGTCGCCCAGCAGCAGGGCGACGAGGGCACAGATCGGCGCAATCAGGATGACGTTCCAGCCGCGATAGGCGAGAACGATCAGCAGCAGAAGTGAGACCAGGATCCCCAGAATGCCGAGCATGGCTGCCCCTCCCATCAACCGTCAAGAAAGCGTCGCCCGCAACCCCGTGTCGAGTATGCGACCGGCTCTGGCCCGCCGTCAACCAGCCGGCAACGCCAACCGTCCACGCCGCGTCGCTGCCGATGACGGCCTCCGGCCTGGCGGTCGCCAGTCAAGGATCGCGCTTCGCTGCTCGGCCGGCAGTGCTCGTCGGTGCTTCGTCGGCGCGCAAGCGCTGCCCATGCGCCACGCTGGCGACGCGTGGCGGACTGCCGATCAGGAAGCGGACGGGCAGCGAGACGGTGGCGAAACCGGTGCTGCTGCCGACGACTTTCTGCACCACGAAGTGAAGGTGCGGACCGCCACTGTAGCCGGTCGCGCCGACCCCGCCGATGACGGTGCCGGCCTGCAGCCTGTCGCCGACCGCCACCGGGGCGCTTGCGGCGTGGGCCAGGTGAGCGTAACTGGCGATGCTGCCGTCGGCATGCAGGATGCGAACGACGTTGGCCCTGGCGAGCAAGCGGCGATCGCGGCCGCCAGCGCGGTTGGCGAACTCGGCCGCGATGACGAGACCGTCGCGCGCCGCGACGACCGGCGTTCCTGCCGGCATGGCGAAATCGATCGCGTACTCGCTGTCGGCTGTGTCGTGCGTCAGCCGCGGGCCATCGGGACTCTGGCTGACGACGGCGCGCTGACCCGCGGCGAAAGGGAGTCGGTAGGCGAAGTTCGCGTCGGGTTGCGCGCGGTAGCTGCCGATGGCATGGACCGCTTCGCTGCTGAAACGATACGGGCGCCCGGCGACGGCCGGACGCACCTGCAGCAGGACAGCCTGGCTTTGGGGCGCGAGCACCGCATAGACCGGCAGCAGCGCATCGGCCTGGACGTTGTCGACATCCGCCAGCAGCAACCGCACCGATACCGGCGCCACCCCGCGGTTGAGCCCGACCAGACGGTGGCCACCAGGCGCGGCCTCGACGGCAACGGTGAACGGATGACCCACCCGGCTCGCAGCGGCGGGGCCCGCCAGAACACCCGCGAGCAGCAGGCCGCAGAGCAGTCGTGGACCAAGGCGTCGGCCCACCATCACGCCCGCGGCAGGGCCGCGATCGCCGGCGACTGCCGGCGGCGGCAAGAGCTCGGCAAGCACCCGCCAGCGGCAGGCCAGCGGCTCAGTAGCCCCAGTAGCGGACCGGCGGCGGTGGATAGGGCACGGGCGCCGGGACGACGTAGACCGGGCGCGGCGGTGGCATGTAGACTGGCGGCGGTGCAACGTACACCGGTGGCGGCGCTTGGTAGGTCGAAGCCACCACGCCAGCGGCGACGCCGGCTATCGCCAACACCGCTGCCGGAGCGATCCAGGACGGCCTGTGCGGCCGCTCGGGGCGGTAGGCCGGGTACGCGCGCGGGCCGTGATGGCCGCCGCGGTAATCGCCCCGGTAATCGCCCCGGTAATCGCCCCGGTAATCGCCCCGGTAGTCACCCCGGTAGTCACCCCGATGGTGGCGATGATCGGCCAAGGCGGTGGAAGTGAAGCCGAGCGTCAGGCTCAGCGCGAGGGAGATGCCGGTGATGGTCGTTTTCATGTAGCGAATAACGCGGCGCTGCCAACCACGATGACCGGCGATCGGGGATCATTCGTGAGCTCCTGTAACCGCCTGTAACCGGCCCCGGCGCGGGCCGGCTGGCCGGCGCCGCGCGGCGACCGCCGCTAGATCCGCAGCGGCGACAGGTCGAGGCGGCCGGCGCGCATCGCCGGACACCAGAAATAGGCTCCGGACAGTGGCCGGGTGAAGCGGAAGAGGGCATCGACGATGCCGTCCTCGCTGCCGACCATTCGCCGCAACTGCGCCTCGAAGGGATCGAACGAGGCGGCGAAGGCAACGAAAACCAGTCCGCCGCGATGGCCTGCAGCCCACGGCATCGAACGGCGCAGGACGAAGGCCGGCGGCGTGAAGCGCTCCTGTGCCGTGCGCTGGACGTGCGCCGATGCCGGCGCATCGTCGAGTTCCTCGTTGTCGCTCCGGCGACGGCCGATGCAGCGGTCGCGCTCCTCGGACGGCATCTGCTCGAAGCGGCCGAGATCGTGCAGCCAGCGCTGCACGGCGACGAAGCTCGACCCCGCCAGCAGCGGCCGCTCGGCGCCGACGATCGCTGTGGCCGTCGCCGCCTCGTCGACCGGGTTCTCGGTGCCATCCTCGTAGCCGGTCAGGTCGCGCCCGCCGTCGTGCACGAAGGCATCGATCGTCTCCGCGAGGCGGAACGCCGGTGCCAGCAGCTGCGCGATGCGGCGCGCCCGCTGCAGGAGTTCGCCGCGGTCGTCGCCGCGCAGCCAGATCCACAGCGCCGCCGGTGTCGCCGGCAGTTCGATCCCCGGCCCGGCGAGGCTCGGGAACGGCCGCAGCCCGTCGATGTCGGTCGCCAGCGCCGAGAGCAGCGAGCGACCGAGGCCGACGACCGTCCGCTCGCCATCGGCGACCTCGGCCAGCGCCCGCAGGCAGTCGGCGGCATGCTCCGCGTCTTCGCAGAGGAAAGTCAGGTAGCGCGCGAGAGGCGGCAGGGGGAGCAGGATTCCGGTTTGCGCTGTGTTCATCGCGGCGGCCGTCGTGGTTCGCAAGGGCGCCCTTGCGGGCGGTGAGGATTGCTCAGGTCCGGCATCGCAGGCTGGCGCGTCGGCTCGTCACGCGGGATCAGCGGGTGGCGATCTGGTCGAAACCAGTCCGCTCGCCGATCTCGGCGGCGTTTCCCTCGCTGCAGACGACGCTGTCGACGCGCGCCATCGATGGCCCGCGGTGCGCCCACAGCAGCAAGGCTTCGACCGCCTCGACCGGCCCGCTGACGAGCGCTTCGACGCTGCCGTCGCGACGATTGCGCACCCAGCCCGCGAGGCCGAGGCGACCGGCTTCGGCACAGAGCGACCAACGGTAGCCGACGCCCTGGACACGGCCCCGGATCGACAGCTGACGACAGATCGTTCGACTCATCCCGGATTCCCGCAGCCATCGCCAGACCTTGGCGACGGCCCATAGGGACACAATCGTCGTCGAAGGGAGCGAGAAAATCAAGGGCCCGGACGCCGAGACCACGGCGCCGGCGGCAGCGACCGCCAATGCTGGCATAATCGCCCCCCATGCGGAGAAGAATATCCGGCGGGGCGGCGGCGCGATGCGCCACCGCGATCCGGCCATGCTGAAGACCCTGCTGCTGCTGCCGCTTTTTGGCGCCGCCCTGGTTGCCCTGCTGCCCAATCGCAGCGTCGACCTGATGCGGCAGGTGGCGAGCGCCGTCGCGGCTGCGACGATGCTCTGCGCCATCCTGCTGCTGGCCAGCTTCGACGCGACGACCGCCGACGTCCAGTTCTTCGAGACGCGGCCGTGGAATCCGCGCGTCGGCTCGCATCTGGCGCTTGGCGTCGACGGCATCTCGCTGCCGATGATCCTGCTGGCCACGCTGCTCTGCTTCGTCGCGATCTTCAGCTCGAGCAGCGTGCGCAACGGCGCCAAGCTCTACTTTTCGCTGCTGCTGGTTCTCGAGACGGCCCTGCTGATCGTCTTCACCGCCCGTGACTGGTCGCTGTTCTACGTCTGCTGGGAACTGACGCTGATCCCCCTCTTCTTCCTCATCGACCGCCTCGGTGGCGCCAACCGCCATCGCGCGGCGCTCAATTTCGTCCTCTACACACTGGGCGGATCGGTGTTCATGCTGATCGCCCTGCTGCTGCTCTACGACGTCGCCCCCGAACACAGCTTCGCGATGGCCGACATGGCCGCCGGTGGCACGCACTTGCCGGTGCGCACGCAGGTGCTGGTCTTCCTCGGCCTGCTGCTCGGTTTCGGCGTCAAGATGCCGATCGTGCCGATGCACGGATGGCTGCCGCTGGCACACGTCGAGGCACCGAGCCCGATTTCCATCCTGCTCTCCGGCATCCTGCTCAAGATGGGTGCCTACGGCCTGATCCGGGCCATCGCCACGCTGCCCGCGGCGGCGCTCGCACTGCAGGACTGGCTGGCTTTCCTGGCACTCTTCAGCCTGGTCTACGGCGCCGTCCTCGCCTGGCGGCAGACCGACCTGAAGGCGATGATCGCCTACTCGTCGGTCTCGCACATGGGCGTCGTCCTGCTCGGCATCGCCAGCCTCAACCCGGCCGGCCTCAGCGGCGCCCTGACGCAGATGGTCGCACACGGCCTGACCGCCGGCCTGCTCTTCCTGCTCATCGGCCTGCTCTACGAGCGGACACACAGTCGCGACCTGGCGGCCTACGGCTCGCTGAACCGGATCGCGCCGCGCTTCGCCGCCTTCATCGTCTTCGCCCTGCTGGCGGCGGTCGGCCTGCCGGGCAGCGCCGGCTTCGTCGCCGAACTGCAGGTCCTGGTCGGTGCCTATGGCCGCTGGGGTGGCTGGCTGCTGCCGCTCTCGGCGGCGATGCTGGTCACTGCCGCCTGTGCCCTGCGCGCCATCCGCTGCCTGTCCACCGGACCCGAACGGGCGATGGCTGCGGCGCCTGCCGGCGTCGCCTGGTTTGCCGACCTGCGGCGTGTCGAGTGTGCTGCCGCCGGGCTGCTGGCGGCCGGCGTCGTCGGCATCGGCTGCCATCCGCAACCGCTGCTGCAACTGATGGCCTCGTCGCTGGCCCGGCTGGCAGCCGGCATCGGCGCCTGATCGAAGATGCCCCGGACGACTGCCGACACCGCAACCACGCCGAGCGCAGCGGTGCAGCGGGTGCTGGCATGCCTGCAGCACATCGGCCACCGTCTGCCGGCGCAGGCCCCGCTGCGTGACTTCGTCCATCACAACACCCTGCACGCCTTCCAGCATCTGCCGTTCGGCGACGCGCTGGCCGCCGCGGCACGCCTCACCGGCGCCCGCCCCTGGCTGCCCGAGGAGCGTTGCCGGGAACTCTTCCGGCAAGGGCGGATCGATGCCGACGACCTGGCGGCGGCACTGCGGCAACTGCCGGCAGTACGTGCCGACGAGACGCTGTTCGTTGCCGGCGGCCGGGCGTGGCAGCGCGGCGAGGTGCTGCAGGTGGCATTGCGCCACCCGGCGAAGGCAATCCCGCCTGCCACCCTGCGCTGGCAGTTCGCCGAGCGGTCGGCCGGCGACAGGCTGCAGCCGGAGGTCGCAGCGCCAGCGCGGCAACGCCTGCTCGCCGCCGGCGGCGACGAGCGGACGCTGGTCACCGAACTCTGGGCCGCCGCCTGCGCCCTGATCGGCGACACGCCGGCGACGCCGACGGCGCAGCCGGCGGCGCTACTGTGGCAGGAGCTGCACGACCGGCTCGGCGACGACTGGACGCTTGGCGAGCTGCTGGCCCACCTCAGCGGCGAGGATGCCCGCGAGATCCTGCAGCCGATGCTGATCCGCCATCTCGCCGCGCATCTCGACCAGGGCCTCGCCGCCTGGAAGAACCCGTTGCGCATGCAAGGCTTCTACATTGCCTGGCGAGCCAGCGCCGGCAGTGACTGGGCCTGGGAACTGGAAGAGTTCGCCGGCGCCCGGCAACGGATCCGGCTGTTGCCCGACGACCCGCTGCAGGCGATCGCCGACGAACTGCAGCGTCTCGGCGTCGACGCCGGCAGCTGGTGCGGCTACCTGCAGAGACTGGCGATGCAGTTGCCGGGCTGGGCGGGCATGTTCCACTGGCGCGAGAGTCGCCCACAGGCGGGCGCGCCACCGGTCAGCCTGGGCGAGCTGCTGGCCGTGCGACTGGTCCTCGATCGCCTTTACGGCGAGCAGCTGCTGCGCCGGGTCTGGGGACTGCCGATGCAGCTCGAGGCGCTCGCCGCCCATCTCATCGAGCACCCGCAGGAACTGCAGCTGCGGCACGCCCATGGTGAACGCAGCCTGCCGGATGAGTTGCTGGCCAGCCTGCGGCCGCTGCTGCTGGCACCGGTTGCCGACAACGCCCGGAGCTGGGCGCAGCTGGCCGCCGCCGTGGCCGCGTCGACCGCCGACAGCACGACCGGCGAAGAGAACGCCAGCGCGGCCTGGCCGCTGTTCGTCCTCGCCCAGCACCTCGGTCTCGGCGCCGGCGAGCTGCGCGAACTCGGCCCTGCTGGCGCGCAGGCCCTGCTCGCCTGTGCCACCTCGCTGTCCGAGACCGAACGCGGCCTGGCCTGGCTGCTGGCCTACGAGCATCACTACCGGCAACGGATCCTCGCTGCCCTGGCGGCGAACCGCGGTCGCTCGCCGGCGCGCGTGCCGCAGGCGGCGGCACAGTTCGTCTTCTGCATGGACGATCGTGAGGAGGGAACCCGCCGCCACCTCGAGGAGGTCGATCCGGCCTACGAAACCTTCGGTGCCGCCGGTTTCTTCGGCGTACCGATGCTCTGGCAGGGGATCGATGACGATCGACCGACGGCCCTCTGCCCGGTCGTCGTCCGGCCGACGAACGCGGTGCGCGAGAGCGTCCCGGCGACAGCCCAGGTGGCATACCGGCAGCACCTGCGGCGGCGCAGGCTGCGCCTGCGCTGGCAGGAGCGGCTGCACCAGACGAGCCGCCGCGGCAGCCTGCTGGCGGCGCTGCTGACTGCCGTCGCCGCGCCGGCGGCACTGCTCGCACTGCTCGCCCGCAGCCTCGCGCCCGGCCGCCTCGGCGGCTTGCTCGAGCGTTGCCGCGAGGCCTTCGACCAGCCGCTGCCGGGCACACTGCAACTGACGGCCGACGGCGACGAAGCGAGCCGCAGCGCCAGCGCCGAAGACCCGCGACAGGGTTTCAGCGAGGACGAGCAGGTGGCGCGCGTTGCCGGCTTCCTGCGCAGCATCGGCCTCACCGAGGGCTTTGCGCCGCTGCTGGTGATCGTCGGCCACGGTTCGGACAGTCGCAACAACCCGCATCTCAGCGCCTACGACTGTGGCGCCTGCTCCGGCCGGCACGGCGGCCCGAACGCACGCGTCCTCGCCGCGCTCGCCAACCGACCGCAGGTGCGGCGGCGGCTGGCGGAGCAGGGGATCGTGATCGCCGACGACTGCCGCTTCATCGCCGCCGAGCACAATACCTGCGACGAGAGCTTCCAGTGGTACGCAGACGAGCCGCTCACCGCCGAGCAGCAGGTCGCCTTCGCCCGCCTGCGCCGCGACTGCGACGAAGCCGCCCGGCTGCACGCCGTCGAGCGCTGCCGCCGCTTCGCCTCGGCGCCCGCCAGCCCGACGCCGGAGCAGGCGCGGCAGCACCTCGCGGACCGCCGCCACGACCTGGCGCAGGCTCGCCCGGAGCTCGGTCACGCGACGGTCGCGACCGCTTTCATCGGTCGCCGCAGCATGAGCCGCGGCGGGTTTTTCGATCGCCGCGCCTTCCTGATTTCCTATGATCCGCTGCCCGACGGCGACGGCCGCATCCTCGAGGCGACGCTGCTCGCCGCCGCGCCGGTCGGCGCCGGCATCAACCTCGAGTACTACTTCTCGACGGTCAACAACGAAGGCTACGGCTGCGGCAGCAAGGTGATGCACAATCTCGCCGGGTTGTTCGGCGTCATGCAGGGCAGCAGTTCGGATCTGCGGACCGGCCTGCCGCTGCAGATGGTCGAGGTCCACGAAGCGATGCGCCTGCTGGTGATCGTCGAGCAGACGCGCGAGATCGTCGGCGCCATCTATCAGCGGCAACCGCCGCTGCAGGAACTGATCGGCAATGGCTGGGTGCTGCTCGCCGTGCTCGACCCGCTGCGTGGCGACATCGAGCTCTTCGACCCGGCGCGCGGCTGGCAGCCATGGACCGCCGACGCCACCGACCCGCCACTGCCGGAATGCGAGCGCTCGCGTGACTGGTTCGCCGGCCGGCGCGAGCCGCTGCCGCCGGCGTTGCTGCGCCGTCCGCTGGCACGGCGATGAGCCTGGTCGACACCCTCCTGGCGCCCCTCGCCGCGGTCAGCGACGTCGTCTGGCTGGTGCCGCTGCTGCCGCTGCTGGCGGCGCTGCTGATCGCCCTGCGCCTGCTGCTGCGCGGCAGCGACGGCGATGCCGGCGAGCCACTGACCGCCGGCATCGCCAGCGGCGCCGCGCTGGCCGCGCTGCTGCTGCTCGTGCTGCTCGATCTCGCCGCCCTCGGCGGCGAGTTGCCGCCGTATCCCGCCTTCGGCGACTGGCTGCGCATCGGCGCGGTGCCCGTCCGCCTATCCTTCATCCTCGATGCCTACAGCCTGCCGGCGGCGACGCTGGTGGCGCTGATCGGCTGGCTCACGATCCGCTTCTCGGCCACCTATCTGCACCGCGAATCGGGCTTCCAGCGCTTTTTCCTCGGCCTCTGCCTGTTCCTCGC
>JFAX01000006.1:52837-63541 GCA_000585015.1 Candidatus Accumulibacter adjunctus
TTCCTCGGCCTCTGCCTGTTCCTCGCCGGCATGCTGCTGATCGTCCTCGCCGGCAATGCGGTCCTCTGCTTCGTCGGCTGGGAACTCGCCGGTTTCAGCTCGTGGCTGCTCATTGGCTACGCCTGGGAACGCCCGCCGGCGACGCGCAACGCGCTCTTCGCCTTCGTCACCAACCGCATCGGCGATGCCGGCTTCATGCTCGGCATCGGTCTCGCGGTGTGGTCGGTGGGCACCCTCGAGTGGGCCTGGCTGGCTGGTGACGGCAGCATGGGCCGGGTCACCATCCGCCTGCTGGCGGCCGGCTTCGTCGTCGCGGCGCTGGTCAAGTCGGCGCAGTTGCCGTTCACCCCGTGGATCGGCCGCGCGCTCGAAGGCCCGACACCGTCATCGGCGCTCTTCTACGGCTCGCTGCTGGTGCATGCCGGGGTCTACCTGCTCTGCCGGATGCAGGACCTGCTGCTGCAGGCGCCCGACCTGATGGCGCTGCTGGCGGCGGTCGGACTGCTGACCGCCGTCTACGGCAGCCTCTGCGGGCTGGTGCAGAGCGACGTCAAGTCGGCGCTGGTCTTCGCAACCGTCGCCCAGGTCGGTCTGATGGTCCTCTGCTGCGGCCTCGGACTGTTCCCGCTGGCGGCCTGCCACGCCGCGCTGCACGCCTGCTGGCGCGCCTACCAGTTCCTGCTCGCGCCGGCCTACATGCATCTCGTGCGGCAGCCGGCGCGACCGTCGCCGCGCTGGCTGGCGAACTGGCGCTGGGGCTACACGGCAGCACTGCAACGCTTCTGGATCGAGCCCCTGGCGAGCAGCCTGCTGACGCGCCCGACCCTCGCCCTGGGCCGCGACGTGCGGGCACTCGACGAGCGCTTCATCGACCCCCTGCTCGGCGCGCCCCGCGACGACGAGCCTGCGCCGGCGCGCCCCGCCGGCGACGAGCTGATCCGCGGCCACGGCCTCGCCGGCCGCGCACTGTTCGCTTTCGCCAATCGCCTGCAGGCCCTCGAGAACCGCCTGCTGCTCAGTGACGGCGGCACGCTCGGCAGGCATCTGCGGCAGCTCGGGCATTACGCCGACACCGTCGAGGCACTGCTCGAACAGCCGCGCTACCTGATGCTGATGGTCATGGCAACCTTCGTGGTGATCCTGTGAGCGAGGTCTTCTGGAGCACGCAGGCCGGCTACCCGCTGCTGGCGACGCTGCAATTCCTGCCGCTGGCCGGCGGCCTGCTCCTGCTGCTGCTGCGCGGGCAGGCTCTGGCGCTGATCCTCGGTCGTCTGTTCGCGATCGGCGAACTGCTCGTCGCGATCGACCTGCATGCCCGCATCGATGCCGCGCGCAGCGCGCTGCAGTTCGCCGAACGCTTCGACCTGCTCGCCTATCATGCCGCTGCCGACGGCATCAGCGTGCTGTTCATCCTGCTCGCTGCGCTGCTCGGCGTCCTGCTCTCGTTCTACGGCATGGCGCGGCAGCAGATCTCGCCGGTGCAGCTGCTCAGTGTGCTGCTGCTGATCGAAAGCGTCCAGATGACGATGCTGACGACGCTGAACCTGCTGTGGTTCGCCGCCGCCTCGGCGGTGCAACTGGCGCTGGTCGCCTACCTGCTCTGGCGCTGGGCGTCGACCGGCGAGGAGAACCTCGCGCTGTCACGCTTCCTGCAGTATCAGCTCTTCGGCTGCGGCCTGTTCGTCGCCGGGGCGCTCGTCCTCGTCTGGAGCCACGTCGATGTGATCGGTGGCCGCTGGAGTTTCGACCTCCTCGATCTGCTGCGGACGCCGCAGATCGGCAAGTACCAGTCGGTCGCCTTCTATCTGCTGTTCTACGGCCTCGCCATCCGCACGCCATTGTTCCCGCTGCACGGCTGGCTGCCCAACTCGGCCGGCCACGGCCTGATCGCCGTTGCTCCAGTGCTGCTGCTCGGCGTCAAGGTCGGCATCTACGGCATGGCGCGCTTCCTGCTGCCGCTGACCGCCGAAGCGGTGCTCACCTGGCAGGCCTACGTCGTCGGCTTCGCCATGGTCGGCGTCTTCTTCGCCGCCATCCTCGCCTTTCGCCAGATCAATCTGCGGCGGCTGATGGCCTTTGCCGTCGTCAGCCACACCAGCCTGATCGTCATCGGCCTGTTCACGCTGCACCCCGCGGGACTGCAGGGCGCACTGCTGCTGGCAATCAACTTCGGCCTGGCGGCGACGCTGATGCTGCTGATGATCGGCTACGTCTACCGCCGTACGGGCACCACCGAGCTGGCACGGCTCGGCGGCCTCTTCGACCGCATCCCATTCATCACCATCGCCTTCCTGATCGGTGGCCTGGCGATCCTCGGCATGCCGGGAACACCGGGCTTCGACGCCGTACACCTGGTGCTCGAGGCGTCGATCGAGACCTTCGGCGCCCTGCCGACGATCGCCACCGCGCTCGGCAACGTCGCCGCCGCCGGTTTCCTGCTCTGGGCCTTCCAGCGCGCCTTTCTCGCGCCGCGGCCGCGCGACCTGCCGGCGGCACGCATCGCCCGCACCAGTCGCATGGAGTATCTCGTCGGCGGCGCCACGCTGCTCGTGCTGCTCGCCGCCGGCTTCTATCCGGAGCCGTGGCTGCAGCTGACCGACAGTGCGACGGCGGCACTGGCAGAGCACTTCGTCCGCCATGAGTGAGAGCGCGCACTGGCCCCTGTTGAGCGCGCTGCTGGCGCTGCCGCTGCTCGGCGCGCTCGGCTGCGCGCTGCTGCGGCGGGCGCCGCTGGCGCAGTACATCGCGCTCGGCAGCAGCCTGCTGGCGCTGCTCTGTTCGCTGCTGATCGTCGGCGTCTTCGATGGCGCCGATGCGGACTTCCAGTTGCTTGAGTCGCACGACTGGATCGGTGCCCTCGGCATCCGCTACCTGGTCGGCGTGGACGGGCTTTCGCTGCTCTTCCTGCCAGCGACGGCGCTGCTCTTCTCTGGCGCGATCGTCGCCGGCTGGCGCCCGGCGGCCGCCACGTCGCCGCTCTCGCCGGGTCTGCACTTCGCCATGCTGCTGCTCCTCGAGGCGGCGACCCTCGGCGTCTTCTGCGCCCTCGACACCATCCTGTTCTTCTTCTGCTGGGAGTCCACCCTGCCGCCGCTCTACTTCCTCGTCAGCCAGTGGGGTCTCGGGACAGGTCGCCAGAGCGCCGCCGTCCGCTATTTCCTCGTCATGTTGGCGGGCGGAGTGCCGCTGCTCTTCGGCTTCCTGGCGCTCGCCTTCGCGCCCGCCGGCGCCGCTGCGCCGGTGTTCGATCTGCCGACCCTGCTCGCCACGCCGCTGCCGGAGCAGCGGCAGTACCTCGTCTTCCTGCTTCTGCTGCTCGGCCTGGGCGCCAAGATACCGCTGGTGCCGCTGCACACCTGGCTGCCGCCGCTGGCGATCAGCGCGCCGGCGGCGATCACCGCGCTCCTCGTCGGGCTGAAACTCGGCGCCTACGGCCTGATCCGGCTGGCCATCCCGCTGGCGCCGATCGCCGCCCGCGACCTGCACTGGCTGCTCGCCGGCTTCGGCACCGTGGCGATCCTCTACGGCGGCGTCGCTGCGCTGGTGCACAGCAATCTGCGCGGCATGCTCGCCTATTCGAGCCTGGCGCATGTCGGGCTGGTGCTGCTCGGCCTGGCGTCGTTCTCGGTGTACGGGCTGCAGGGCGTCCTGCTGCAGCTGTTGAACTTCGCTCTCGCCGGCGGCGGCGCCTTCCTGGCCCTGTCGTTCCTGCAGCGGCGCACCGGATCGACCGACGTCGCCCGCCTCGGTGGCGCCCTGCGCAGCATGCCGCGACTCAGCGCCCTCTTCCTGCTCTTTGGCCTCGCCGGCATCGGCCTGCCGGGAACCAGCGGCTTCCCGGGCGAGCTGCTGATCATCGTCGCCGCGCTGCATGACCACACCGGCGCCGGCCTCGCCGCGCTGTTCGGCATGGTACTCGCCGCTGCCGCCTTCCTGTCGCCTTTCCGGCAGGCTTTCTTCGGGCCGGCGAGCGGGCCGGAGGTGGCTGCCGCGGAAGATCTGCTGCCGCGCGAGATGGCGCTGCTGCTCGTACCGGCAACGCTCGTCCTGGCCATCGGGCTGTACCCGATGCCGCTCCTCGAGCTGCTGCGACCGGCAGCCGAGGCCTGGGTGGCGGCGCTGGCCGGGCTCTGAGCCACACTTGCCCGACGCGACAGCCACCGCAATCGATCTCTCTGCGAGGAATCCGATGAAAGAAACCGACGACATCCTGGCCGTCCCGTTGTGGATCAACGGCCATGCCTTCCTGACCATGGCGCCCGCCTTCTTCGACGTCCGCGACCCGCGCAGCGGCCTGATCCG
Organism: Candidatus Accumulibacter adjunctus; assembly: GCA_000585015.1. Lineage (GTDB taxonomy): Bacteria > Pseudomonadota > Gammaproteobacteria > Burkholderiales > Rhodocyclaceae > Accumulibacter > Accumulibacter adjunctus. The sequence continues at coordinate 57,140 of JFAX01000006.1, forward strand.
GCGGCGGACGCCGCTGTGCGGCGCTGGCCAGGCGGCGACGGCGGTCGACGCCGCCGCCGCCGCGTTACCCGCATGGCGGTCGCTGACCGTCGCTGAGCGCGCGCAGTTGCTGGCGACGCTGGCCGATGCGCTGGCCGGATACGGCAGCCATTTTGCCGGCCTGATCGCCGAAGAGAGCGGTCAGCCAGACGCTGCCGCCGCAGCCGAAGTGGAGACGGCGCTGTGCCTGCTGCGCCGCGCCGCCGACGAAGCGACGGTGGCCAGCGACGGCGGCGTCGTCGCCATCGTCTGCGACGACCGGACGCCGTTGGCGGGCCTGCTGCAGCACGCCGTGCCGACGCTGCTGGCCGGCTCGACGGTGGTCGCCAAGCCGAGTCCGAAAGCCCCTTCGGTTGCCGTCGCGCTGGCCGAACTGATGGCACAAGGCGGCTTTCTGGCTGGTGCCTTCAACGTCCTGCACGGCGATCTGGAAGCCATCGAAGGTCTTTGCGCAGCGCCGGCGCTCGGCCGGCTGCTGTTTTCCGGCGACGCCGCGCTGCGCAGGCGGGTCGCCGAGATCGCCGGCCGGCATGGCCGGCAGCTCGTGGACTGAGCCATGCACCGCATCGTCTACCTGGAACGCGAGTCGATCGTCGCCGATGTCCGCCGGCCGACGTTCCCGCATCACTGGCAGGAGCATCCGTGCACGCTGCAGGCGGAAGTCGGCCAACGGCTGGCCGGGGCGACCATCGTCATCGTCAACAAGCTGCAGATCGACGCCGGGCTGATCGCCGCGCTGCCCGCGCTGCAGATGATCGCCGTCGCCGCCACCGGCACCAACAACGTGGACCTCGACGCCTGCCGGGCGCGCGGCATCGTCGTCACGAACATCCGCGGCTATGCCGTGCATACGGTTCCCGAGCATGTCTTCACGCTGCTGCTGGCGCTGTCGCGCAACCTCCTCGCCTACCGGCAGTCCGTCGCCACCGGCAGATGGCAGCAGGCCGAGCAGTTCTGCTTCTTCGACCACCCGATCCGCGACCTCCATGGCATGACGCTGGCGATCATCGGCAGCGGCAGCCTGGGCAGCGGCGTCGCCCGCCTCGCCGAAGCCTTCGGCATGCGCGTGCTGCGCAGCGAACGCAAGGACGCGGCGACGCTGCGTCCGGGCTACACGCCGTTCGCCGAGATCCTGCGCGAGGCGGACGTGATCTCGCTGCACTGCCCGCTGACCAGCGCCACGCGCCACCTGATCGGCGCCGACGAACTGCAGGCGATGAAACGCTCGGCGCTGCTGCTCAACACCGCGCGCGGCGGACTCGTCGATGAAGCGGCTCTGCTCGCCGCACTGCGCGAGGGCCGCATCGCCGGCGCCGGCTTCGATGTCCTCAGCGTCGAGCCACCGGCTGCCGGCAACCCCCTGCTCGCGCCCGAGCTGCTGGCGCTGCCGAACTTCCTGCTGACGCCGCACGTCGCCTGGGCCAGCCAGCCGGCGATGCAGGCACTCGCCGACCAGCTCACCGCCAACCTCGAGGCCTTCGCCCGCGGCGAGCCGCAGAACCGGGTGGCCTGAGGCCGATGATGACCGGCCGCCGGCGGCACTGGCCGCTCCTCTCGCTGCTGCTGCTCTCGCTGCTGCCGCTCAGCGGCAGGGCGGCGGCGGTCAACGTCGCCGCCGCCGCCGACCTCAAGTTCGCGCTGAGCGAGATTGCCGCCAGCTACGAGCGGGAGCACGGCACTCGCATCATCCTTTCCTTCGGTTCGTCGGGCCATTTCGCGCGCCAGATCCCGCAGGGCGCGCCCTACGAACTCTTCCTCTCGGCCGACGAGGAGTACATCTTCCAGCTCGCCCGGCAGGGCCTGCTGCGTGACCGCGGACGGCTGTACGCGATCGGCCGCCTGGCGCTGCTGCTGCCGCGCGGATCGCCGCTGGCGGCCGACGGCGAGCTGCGCGGTCTCGCCAGCGCGCTCGCCGCCGGCAAGCTGCAGCGGCTGGCGATCGCCAACCCGGAGCACGCGCCCTACGGCCGCGCCGCCCGCGCCGCCCTCGAACGTGCGGGGCTCTGGCAACCGTTGCAGGGCAGGCTGGTGTTCGGCGAGAACGTCGCGCAGGCGGCGCAGTTCGCGCTCAGCGGCTCGGCGCAGGGCGGCCTCGTCGCCTGGTCGCTGGCGCGCTCGCCCGAGCTGGCAAGGCGGAGCGTCGCGGTGCTCATCCCCGCCGACTGGCATCCGCCCCTGCGGCAGCGAATGGCACTGACGCAGCGCGCCGGCGCCGAGGCGCAGCACTTCCACGACCATCTGCAGCAGCCGTCGGCGCGCGCCGTCCTCGAGCGCCACGGTTTCACGCTGCCCGGCGACTGAGCGACGATGGACTGGCAGGCACTCTCGCTGTCGCTGCAACTCGCCAGCGCCACCGCGCTGCTGTTGCTGCCGCCGAGCGTCTGGCTGGCACGCCTGCTCGCGTGGTCGGACTGGCGCGGCCGCGCGGCGCTGGAAGCGGCGATCCTGCTGCCACTGGTGCTGCCACCGACGGTCCTCGGCTACTACCTGCTGCTCGGCCTCGGCGGCGCCTCGCCGCTCGGCCAGGCCTACCACGCGCTGAGCGGCCGCATGCTGGTGTTCAGCTTCGACGGCCTGCTCGTCGCCTCGCTGATCGTCAACCTGCCGTTCGCGGTACAGCCGATGCAGCGCAGCTTCGCCGCGATTCCGCGCGAGCTGCGCGAGGCGGCGTGGGTTTCCGGCCTGTCGCGCTGGCAGACCTTCCGGCGCATCGAGCTGCCGCTCGCCTGGCCGGGAATCGCCGCCGCGCTGGCGCTGAGCTTCGCCCACACGCTCGGCGAGTTCGGCGTCGTGCTGATGGTCGGCGGCAGCCTGCCGGGCGAGACGAGGACGATCGCCATCGCCATCTACGACCAGGCGCAGGCGTTCAACGATGCGGCGGCGGCCGGCATGTCGGCGCTGCTGCTGGCGCTGTCCTTCGTCGCCGTGATCCTCGTCAGCCGGCTGGGCCGCTCGCTGCCGCGCCGATGACGCTAAGCGCCCGCCTCGAGCAGACGGCACCGATCCCGCTCGCCGCCGAGATCGGCTGCGCCAGCGGCGAGCTGCTGGCGCTCGTGGGCCCCTCCGGCAGCGGCAAGTCGACGATCCTGCGCTGCCTCGCCGGCCTGCACCGGCCGGCAGCCGGCCACGTCCGCTGCGCCGACGCGACCTGGTTCGATGCCGCGCGCGGTATCGACGTCCGGCCGCAGGAACGCCGCGTCGGTTTCGTCTTCCAGAACTATGCCCTGTTCCCGCACCTGAGCGCGCTCGCCAACGTCGTGCAGGCGCTCGGCCACCTGCCGCCGGCGGAACGGGCCGCGCGCGCGCGCCACTGGCTGGCGCGCTGCAATCTCGACGGCTTCGACGATCGTCGCCCGGCCGAACTCTCCGGCGGGCAGCAGCAGCGCGTCGCCCTCGCCCGCGCGCTGGCGCGCGAACCGCAGGTGCTGCTGCTCGACGAACCGTTCTCGGCGGTCGACCAGGTGACGCGGCGCAAGTTGCTGCGCCAGTTGATCGAGTTGCGGCGCTCGCTCGCCATTCCGATCGTCCTCGTCACGCACGACCTCGAGGAGGCCGCCCTGCTCGCCGACCGCATGACGGTCCTGCATCGTGGCCGCACGCTGCAGACCGCCGCTCCCGAGACGATGCTGGCGCAGCCGGCGAGCGCCCTCGTCGCCCGCCTGACCGACCAGCCGAACCTGTTCGAGGGCAAGGTGCTGCAGCACCTGCCGGCGGCCGACACGACGCTCATCGAGTGGCTCGGACGGCCCTTGGCAGCGTCGCACCAGCCGGCTTTCGCGGTCGGCGAGACGGTCTCCTGGCTGGTCCCCGAAGCGGCGGTGGTGCTCGTCCGCGAGCACCAGAGCGAACGCGAGAACACCGTCAGCGCGGTCGTCAGCGAGCGCCTCGCCTGGCGCGGACACGCCACCGTCAGCGCCCGCGTCGACGGCCGCCGCGAGGCGACACTGAACTTCGCCATCGGCGCGGCGGTGGCGCAGCGGCGGGGAATCGTCCCCGGCATGCGCGTGCCGCTGCAGTTGCAGAAGTCGGCGATCCGCCTGCTGGCCGCCGATGTGGCGATCGCCGGGCAGGCGGGGACGACCGGCAAGGGGCAATCCACCTGAGTGGTGCCGTGCGCGGACAGAACATTCAGTTACCGGCCACGAGCGGCCATCGCCAGCAAGGCCGCATGCGGGCCATGCGCCCCTCATGAATCCTGCAGTGCCAGCACCGCCGCCGCGACGGATGGGTCGTCTCTGGCGGCATTCCACGCGGCTGCGGTGGTGACGACGCTCAGCTTCTCGGCCAGAGGACGCACGACAACCGTTCGTGGTGCCATCCGCTTCAACGCAGAGGGTATCAGCGCAACCCCCTGTCCGCAGCCGACGAAAGCAACCTGTGACACCACTGAGCCCACTTCATGGACGATGCGCGGCGAGAAGCCGGCATTGTTGCAAGCCGTCACCAAGCCATCGAAGTAGCTGGGGCTGACCCTGCGATGGAACATCACGAAGTCGTCCTCGGCGAGCGATGCCAGTCGAATCCGAGACCTTGCGGACTGACGATGCTCCTTGGGCAGGGCAACGGCCAAGCGATCCTCGCGCAACGGCATCGACTCGATGCCAGATCCGAGATCACCTTCCAGGCGGGCAAACGCCAGGTCAATGTCCCCTGCCTGAAGGAGGGGGACGGCTTCCACGCTGTCGATCTCCCGCATGGAGATGGTCATGTCAGGATGCGTGGTTTTCATCTTTTCGATCAACGGTGGCAACACTTCCACCATGGCGGAGGTGATTGCTCCCACCGTCAGGATGCGGCGCTGTCCGGTTGCCGCTTCGCGAACGGCAAGCTCCAGCCGTTCCAGCTGCTCGGCAAACTTCTTGACGGCAGGGAGGATGGCAGCACCGGCGGGGGTCAGCTTGGTTCCGCGCCGTGATCGTTCAAACAGCTTGACCTTGAGTGCCTGCTCCAGGGTTTGGATTTGATCGGTCAGCGGTGGTTGCGACATGCCCAGCCGCCTGGCGGCACGACCAAAATGCTGCTCCTCGGCAACAGCGAGAAACAGCCACAGATGGCGGATGAGACGAAAATTGATCATGGCAGGCTGATATGTTGAGGCTATCCCGGTCTTTCTCAAACAGTATTGGACGCATCAGCAGCCTGGGCGCACCATGCATCCACCGCTGACTTGAGGTTGCCATGCTCGATACCACCGCAGTTCTGTCTGCCGCCGCTGTCTGTCTGGCCGGCGTGATGAGTCCCGGCCCGAACTTCGTGGCGGTGACCCATCGCGCGATATCAACCTCCCGGGTTGAAGCGATTGCACTGGTGTTCGGCATTTCCGCGGTGAATGCACTTTGGGCGGTCATGGCCCTGTTTGGCCTCAACCTGTTGGTGAGCTCCTTGCCCTATGTGTTCTGGTCGATCAAGCTGATCGGAGCAGCCTATCTGGTCTGGTTTGGCATTCAGCTGCTGCAACGATCAGGTCAGCCGCTCAAGGCCAGGGACGGCTTGACTCCGGCATCCTGTTTCCCTTCCGCCCTGCGTGATGGGATCGCGACAAATCTGGCAAACCCGAAATCGATGGCGTTCTATGCGTCGGTTTTCTCAGGGACCGTTCCCGCCGACGCATCCTCGGAAACGTTGGTGGCCATGGTAGCGATGGTCGGAGTGCTGGCTGTGCTTTGGTATGGAGGCGTGGCGCTGCTTCTGTCTGCGGATCGAATGGCGGATTGGTATCGACGGGGCAAGAGAACTGTCGAGCGCATCTGCGGCTTGTTTCTGATCCTTCTGGGTGGGCGCCAAGGTCTGCTCTGACTCGGCCCGACCGGCTGCTCTCGGTGACTGGCTGCCACCGGCCTGAGAAAGCTCGACGACAGCTCTTCGGCGCGATGCGGCCGTTGCTGCCTGTTCTCGCGCTTGGCGGTGCCCCAATCCTGACAGGTCGGCAGATCGCAGAGGCGTTCAAACGGATCCGGCACCGGCTGCAACTGGAACATGCCTCCGGCTTGTCTTGGCATGCGGCGCGCCAGGATCTCGGCGCCAGGGGGGCTTCCGATAACCTCGATGCACTGGCCGTCCATGTCGCCAACGGCACCGTTCCCGACCACGGGGCAGTGCTGCCGCAACTTGCGCGCCGCCGCCCTACCAGTTCGTCTCACGTTCCGGCGTTGCCGTGATCCGATGGATCGAGAGATCGGCGCCGTTGAACTCCTGCTCGCGATCGAGACGAAGCCCGACGGTGCTCTTCAGCAACCCGTAGACCGCGGTGCCACCGACCAGCGCGATGCCGATCGCGAGCATGGTCATCAGGAGCTGCGGCATGAACGCGACGCCGCCGACACCGCCGAGCGCCTTGCTGCCGAAGATGCCGGCGGCGAGGCC
>JFAX01000006.1:63695-145454 GCA_000585015.1 Candidatus Accumulibacter adjunctus
TTGCTGCCGAAGATGCCGGCGGCGATGCCGCCCCAGGCGCCGCACAGGCCGTGCAGCGGCCAGACGCCGAGGACGTCGTCGATTTTCCAGCGGTTCTGGGTCAGCGTGAACATGACGACGAACAGGGCGCCGGCAACGGCACCAACGACCAGAGCGCCCATCGGGTGCATCAGGTCGGAGCCGGCGCAGACGGCGACTAGGCCGGCGAGCGGGCCGTTATGGACGAAGCCGGGGTCGTTCTTGCCGAGCACCAGCGCGGCGAGGATGCCGCCGACCATGGCCATCAGCGAGTTGATGGCGACCAGGCCGGAGATGTTCTCGATGGTCTGCGCGCTCATCACGTTGAAGCCGAACCAGCCGACGGTGAGAATCCAGGCGCCGAGGGCAAGGAAGGGAATCGACGAGGGCGGATGCGCCGACATCCGGCCGTCCTTGGTGTAGCGGCCGTAGCGCGCGCCGAGGAGGAGCACGGCGGGTAGCGCGATCCAGCCGCCCATGGCATGCACCACGACGGAGCCGGCGAAGTCGTGGAAGGGCGCACCAAAAGTGGTCGTCAGCCAGTCCTGGAGGCCGAACATCTTGTTCCAGGCGATGCCTTCATAGAAGGGATAGACGAAGCCGACGAGCAGGAAGGTGGCGGCCAGTTGCGGGTAGAAGCGGGCGCGCTCGGCGATGCCGCCGGAGATGATGGCGGGGATGGCGGCGGCGAAGGTGAGCAGGAAGAAGAACTTGGTCAGCTCGAAGCCCTTCTTGTCCAGCAGGGTGTCGGCGCCGGCGAAGAAACTGACGCCGTAGGCGATGCTGTAGCCGACGAAGAAATAGGCGAGGGTCGACACCGAGAAATCGGTCAGGATCTTCACCAGCGCGTTGACCTGGCTCTTCTTGCGCACCGTTCCCAGTTCGAGAAAGGCAAAGCCGGAATGCATCGCCAACACCATGATGCCACCGAGCAGGATGAAGAGGACGTCGCTACCAGATTTGAGTTCTTCCATGGCTCCTCCAGGATTTCGTGATGGAGCCAACAAGCAAATCCCGTTCCAGGCTTGTCATGCCCCGGAATCGACCATCATCGACGGCGCGCGCCGATTCCGCGCACGCTCATGGTGCAGCGGCGGGAATCGACGCACCAGAACGGGGCGCAAGGGCTTCCGGAGCGGTCAGCCGCGACCTACGGTGGTGCGGCGCCGGCCGGCAACAGGACCCACATCTGCCCCTGCTGCTTCATGCGCCCAGCCTGGTTGCCGGCTGCGGCGCCGAAGCCCCAGAAGAGGTCGGCCCGGACGACGCCGCGGATGGCGCCGCCGGTGTCCTGCGCCATCACCAGCCGGCGCCAGGGCTGCGCCGAATCGGGCTGGGTCGTCGCCAGAAAGACCGGCGCACCGAGCGTGACATGACGCGGATCGACGGCGATGCTGCGCTCGGCGGTCAGCGGCACACCCAGAGCGCCGTTCGGGCCGTCGCCTTCCTTGCCGCGGATCGCTTCCTCGCGGAAGAAGACGTAACTCGGATTGGCGTTCAGCAGTTCGGTGACGCGGCTCGGGTTGGCGCGCGCCCACTGCTTGATCGACTGCATCGACGCCTGCTCGAGGCTCATCTCGCCACGATCGACGAGCACGCGACCGATCGATTGATAGGGATGGCCGTTCTGGTCGGCATACGCCAGCCGCAGCTTGCTGCCATCCGGCAACTGCACGCGCCCGGAGCCCTGCACCTGCAGGAAGAAGAGCTCGACCGGGTCGTCGACGTAGAGCAGCACCCGTTCGCCACCTTCGTTCGCACGCTTGCCGATCTCGGCACGCGAGAGGTAGGGGACGACCCTGTTGCCCTGCAGGCGACCGCGCAGGCGCATGTTCTTCAGCTCGGGCAGGACGCTGCCAAGGTCGATCGTCAGCAGGTCGGGGGGAACGCCGAGCACGGGCTGCAGGTACGGCTCGCCACGCGTGCGCGCGCCGCGCAGCAGCGGCTCGTAATAGCCGGTCACCAGACCGCGGGTCGAACCGTCGGGATTGGTCAGCAGCCACGGTTGCAGCCGTGACTCGAAGAAGGCCCTGGCGGCGGCTGCCGTCGGCACCGCCAGGGCCCGCGCCTCGTCACAGACGGCTTTCCATTGCGGCCACTGCGCGCGGCTGGCAAGGCCGCGACACGACTGCAGGAAAGGCGCCCAGGCGGCTGCCAGGTCATCGTCGCGCCAGCCCGGCAGGTCGCTCCAGCGCGCCGCCTGCAATGGCTTGGCGTCCGGCTTGGCGGCGGCTGCCGGGAGCGCCGCCGGGCATTCGGGGCAAGGCGGGCAGGCAGCCGCGCCGGGGCCGCCGCTGGCGCCGGTGAGCGGCGGCTTGCCGGTACTGCCGCAGGCGGCGAGCAACAGCGCCAGGGCGGTGATCATCAGTTGGCGAGATTGGCTTTTGCGGGTCATTTGGCTAGAGTGTCGGGTTTCTGAAACCCGCCCAGTATACTTTCCAATGAGTGACCCCCTGGCGCAGCTGGCCTCTTTTCTCACCCGTGCCGAGCGCCTCCTCGATCGCCTCGAGCCGTTGCTGCCGCCGCCAGAAAGCGCTCCCGACTGGGGCACGGCGCACGCCTTCCGCTGGCGCGGTGCGAACGGCTCCGGCCACTTGGAGGCGATCCGCCGCCTGCCGCAAGTCCGCCTTGCCGACCTGCGCGACATCGACGAGCAGAAGGCTCGCCTCGACCGCAATACCCGCCAGTTCATCGCCGGCCTGCCGGCCAACAATGTCCTGCTCACCGGCGCACGTGGCTCGGGCAAGTCATCGTTGATCAAGGCGCTGCTCAATGAGTACGCGTCGCAGGGCTTGCGCGTCATCGAGGTGGAGAAGGCCGAGCTGACCGACCTGCCGCAGATCGTCGAGCTGATCGAGGAACGCCCGGAACGCTTCATCATCTTCTGCGACGATCTCTCCTTCGAATCGGGAGACGCGCGCTACAAGGCGCTCAAGGTGGTGCTCGACGGCTCGTTCGCGGCAGCGCCTGAGAACGTGCTGATCTACGCGACCTCGAACCGCCGCCACCTGATGCCCGAGTATTTCGCCGAGAACCTCGAAAGCAGGCGCGTGGGCGAGGAGATCCACCCCGGCGAGGCGATCGAGGAGAAGATCTCGCTTTCCGAGCGTTTCGGCCTCTGGATCTCTTTTTACCCCTTCGACCAGGAGGCTTACCTCGACATCGTCGCCCACTGGCTGCGTTCCTTCGGCTGCCGGCCGGAGGAGATCGTCGGCTGCGAGCGGGCGGCGCTCAACTGGGCAGTCGAACGCGGTTCGCGCAGCGGCCGCGTCGCCTGGCAGTTTGCCAGGGACTGGGCAGGCGGCCAGCGCGGCGCCAACGACGACGCGCTGCCGGCCCGCAGCGGCGGCTCGCGCCGGCGCTCGCGGCAGCGTGCATGAGCGCCGGCCGTCGGCGCGACACGGGACGAGGGCGATGAGCGCGCTGACGGAAGTCGCGGCAGCGGTCCTGCTGCGCGGCGATCCCGCCGCCCCCGAATTCCTCCTCGCCCAGCGCCCGCCAGGAAAACCCTACGCCGGCTATTGGGAGTTCCCGGGTGGCAAGGTGGAGACCGGCGAAACGGCGCTCGCGGCCCTGCGGCGCGAACTGCGCGAGGAACTCGGGATCGCCGTCGAGCGCGCCTGGCCCTGGCTGTGCCGCGAGTTCAGCTATCCACACGCGACCGTCCGCCTGCGCTTCTTCCGCGTCCACGCCTGGCAGGGGGAGCCGGCAACGCTCGAGCACAGCGGCCTGGTCTGGCTGCGCGCCGGAAAGGCGGCAGAAGTCGCGCCGATCCTGCCGGCGAACGGGCCGATCCTGCGCGCACTGGCGCTGCCGCCGGTCTATGCGCTGACCAACGCCAGCGAGAACGGCATCGAGGCCGAGCTCGAGCGGCTTGCGACGGCACTGCGCAACGGCCTGCGCCTGGTCCAGGTGCGGGACAAGACGCTGCCGGCGAGCGCGCGGCTCGCCTTCGCGCAGCGGGTCATGCGCCTCGCCAGCGCGCATCCCGCAGCCAGGATTCTCGTCAACGACGACCTGCAACTGGCGACGGCGGTCGCCGCGCATGGCGTCCACCTCTCTGCGGCCAGTCTCTGGCGGCTCGCGGAGAGACCGCCGTTGCCGCTGGTCGGCGCTTCCTGCCACGACGCCGACGACCTCGCACGAGCGGCTCACCTGCAGCTCGACCTGGCGGTCCTCGGCCCGGTGCTGCCGACCCCCAGCCACCCGCAGGCAACCGGCATCGGCTGGCAGCGCTTTGCCGAACTCGGCGCGCGCTCGCCGCTGCCGCTCTATGCGCTGGGCGGCATGCAGCCGGCGCTGCTGGCGCAGGCCTGCGGCCACGGCGCACACGGGATCGCGATGCTGCGCGGCTGGCATTGAAAGCGCAGCGCGGCAGATGCCGTTTGCAGATGAAGGCAGCGGCGCAATGCCCGTTTGGTAGAATGCCGGCTTTGCCCGCTTGCACCAACGCCGATGACACGCAAGATCCTGGTCACATCCGCCCTGCCCTATGCCAACGGCGCCATCCATCTCGGCCATCTCGTCGAGTACATCCAGACCGACATCTGGGTACGCTTCCAGAAGATGCGGGGGCACCAGTGCTGGTACGTCTGCGCCGACGATACGCACGGAACGCCGATCATGTTGCGCGCCGAGCAGGAAGGAATCAGTCCGGAAGCCTTGATCGAACGGGTGCATGGCGAGCACACGCGCGACTTCGCCGGCTTCCACATCGGCTTCGACGACTATTACACGACCCATTCGGCGGAAACCCGCGCCTGCGCCAACGAGATCTACGCGCGCCTGCGCGCTGCCGGGCTGATCGAGGCGCGCACGATCGAGCAGTACTACGATCCGCTGAAGCGGATGTTCCTGCCGGACCGCTTCATCAAGGGCGAATGCCCGAAATGCGGCGCCGCCGACCAGTACGGTGACAACTGCGAAAGCTGCGGTGCCGCCTACACCGCCGACGAGCTGAAGAACCCGTACTCGGCGGTCTCCGGCGCGCGGCCGGAGCTGCGGCAGTCCGAACACTTCTTCTTCCGCCTCTCGGATCCGCGTTGCCAGGCCTTTCTGCGGCGTTGGACGCAGGCCGAGGGCCGCCTGCAGAACGAGGCGGCGAACAAGCTGCAGGAATGGCTCGGCGGCGGCGACGAGAACCGCCTCACCGACTGGGACATCTCGCGCGACGCACCGTACTTCGGCTTCGAGATCCCGGACGCGCCGGGCAAGTACTTCTACGTCTGGCTCGACGCGCCGATCGGCTACATGGGCGCCTTCCGCCACCTCTGTGATCGTCTGGGACTGGACTTCGACGAGTACTGGCGGCCGGACTCGAGAACCGAGCTCTACCATTTCATCGGCAAGGACATCCTCTACTTCCACGCTTTGTTCTGGCCGGCCGAGCTCGAGCATGCGGGCTACCGCACGCCGACCAAGGTCTTCGCGCACGGTTTCCTGACCGTCGACGGCGCCAAGATGTCGAAGTCGCGCGGCACCTTCATCACCGCCGCCAGCTACCTCGAGCGTGGCCTCGACCCGGAATGGCTGCGCTACTACTACGCGGCCAAGCTGGGCAGTTCGATGGAGGACATCGATCTCAACCTCGACGACTTCATCGCCCGCGTCAACTCGGATCTGGTCGGCAAGTTCGTCAACATCGCCAGCCGTTCGGCGGGCTTCATCGTCCGCAAGTTCGCCGGCCGATTGTGCACCTGCGACGAATCGCTGCCGGCGATCGAGGCGATCCGCGAACGCCGCCGGCTGATCGCCGACCACTACGAGGCGCGCGAGTTCAGCAAGGCGATCCGCGAGATCATGGCCCTGACCGACCTCGCCAATCAGTATGTGGACAGCGTCAAGCCCTGGGAACTCGCGCGCCAAGCCGATCGCGAAAGCGAGCTGCAGGCAGCGTGCAGCAACGCCATCAATCTCTTCCGGCTGTTCGCCATTCTGCTCAAGCCGGTGCTGCCGGCACTGGCCGCGAAGACCGAGGCCTTCCTCAACGTTGCGCCACTGGTCTGGGCCGACGCGGCGACGGTCCTCGCAGCCGGGCATGTGATCAACGATTACCGGCACATGCTGACACGGGTGGAGAAGCAGCAGATCGATGCCCTGCTCGCCGCCAATCGCGAGTCGCTGGCAGCGACGCCGCCGGCAGCGCCGCAGAAGCACGCGGAGCACCAGGAGAAGGCGGCAGTCGTCGCCGCGGCACAGGCTGCGGTGGCTTCCTCCACTGGGCCGCACATCAGCATCGACGACTTCCTGCGTGCCGATCTGCGCGTCGCCCGCATCAGCGCAGCCGAACAGGTCGAAGGCGCCGACAAGCTCCTGCGGCTGCTGCTCGACCTCGGCCCGCTGGGAACGCGACAGGTCTTTGCCGGCATCAAGGCCGCCTACGATCCGGCGACGCTGGTTGGCCGACTGACGGTGATGGTTGCCAACCTGGCACCGCGCAAGATGAAGTTCGGCCTGTCCGAAGGAATGATCCTCGCCGCCTCCGACCCTGCCGGAGAAACGCCAGGCATCTTCCTCCTGGCTCTGGACGACGGTGCGCAGCCCGGCATGCGCGTCCGCTAGTCCCTCGTCGAGGCGATCCGCTCAGCCATGCATTCACCGCCTCGTCGCGGCGGGCAAGGCCCCCGCAGCACTGGCCATGGCGAGGCATGGCGACGCCGCCCGGCACGCCAGGTTGCGATCCCGACCGCCGGGTCGAGCGGCAGGGACTGCTAGGCTACGCGATGGATCGACGCCAACGACCGCGCGTCACCGCAAGGGTGATGCTCTACGCGCTGCTCGACGTTGCCGGCACCCTGATCCTGGCCAGCGGCCTGATGTGGCTGGCCAGGCAACAGCCGCTGTTCCTCCCGGATTTCCCGACCAGCACCGCAACCGCCATCCTGACGGTGGCGGCTGGCGTCGCACTGATGCTCTGGTCGGTCGCAGGAATCATTCGTGAACTCTCACGAAAGCGTCTGACGGACGAGATCGACGGCTGAAGGGGTGACCATGCAGCGCCGGCCTGCCGCGGCGCTGGCGTCGCTGTCGCCCGCCTGTCACCGCGCCCGCTCAGGGCTTGCGCATCGGGTCGGCGGAAACGAGCTGAAAGACGCCCTCGGCGTAGCGATGGGTGAACGGGGTGCTCGATTCGATTCCTTCCGAGTAGTCGAGCACCCGGTAGGCGGCGAAACCGCGCTGGCGCTGCAACTGCAGTGCGCGCCGCTTGAAGATCAGCCCTGATTCGCCGTCGCCGCCGATGCGGAAACTCTTGGCACGCATCGCCAGCCGATAGGTATCCCCTTCGAGCAGCGTCTCCTCGATCGTCCAGTTGGGCGCCAGCGGATCGTAGATGACGTAGGCGGCGATGACCACGGCAGCGCCGTAGTTCAGGTATTGTGCCGGCCCGCCGTAGTGGCTCGCCATGTAGCCGACGGAGCCGGCGAGCGCGAGAGCCTTCGCCGGCGGCAGGCTTGCCGTCGGGTTGGGCGCCTGCGTGAAGGCGAGGTCATACGGCTGACTGACCGGCGCCGGCTGCCCGTTCCAGTCGATCGTGCCGCAGGCAGCAAGCAGCGCCAGCGACAGGCTCGCGCCAACGAGACGCGGGAAAAGCGCCCTGCTCACAGGTACTTGAACAGGCTCAACCCGCTGATCGCGACGAAGGATTTCTGCGCCGCCTCGAGGCTGACCTGCTCGCGGGTGAAATCCGAGATCGCCCGCACGAAGTCGAGGTCGACGAGGTCGGAAAGCGTCTGCTGATACTGGATGTCGAGCACGGTGGCGTTGTCGCTGAGGGCCTCCAGGGTCTGCAGGCGGGTGCCGACGCTCGACTGCACCTCGCCGGCCTTCGCCAGCGCCTGATCGATTCCTGCGAGGTGCCCCTGCATCTTGCCGGTGAACTCGGTCCGCGCCGTACTCGAGTCGAGCGGTAGACGAAGCAGGTCGATCGTCTCCTGCAGGGTCTGAAAGACGCTCTTGTTGGTGCTCGGCCGGATGCTGAAGGTATCACCGGCAGCTGGAGAGCCGGTGATCACCACTTGGGCGCCGAAGTCGACTCCTGCCGACGGAGCCGGCGGTTGGGTCGTCAACAGCGGGATCGCTTGCCCAGGCGTGAAGGGCAGGAGCGGACCGACCGCGGTTGCCGGCAAGGGTGCCGCCGGCGGCGCTGGCTGCGAGACATCGAAAAGCTGATAGCTGCTCACCCCTGCGACCGACGAAAAGCGAATCTGCAGGGCGCGATCGTCCGTTCCCTGCCAGGCGAAGCCGCCGTTCACTGCCGCAGCCCACTTGCCTTGGTCGACAACCGAACCCTGTCCGATGACGCCACTTCCCTGGTTGGCCTGGGCAGTCCCGTTGCCACTGGCAGCGGCGACGAAACTGCCGTTGCCTTCGCGAAGCTGCATGAACAGATGGCTGCCAGCAACGCTGGTCGCCATCTGCTGCGACGCACCGACCTGCAGCAGGCGTTCTCCGTCGTCACCGAAATAACCGACGAAGCCGCTCGTTGCGGGGGATGCCGCTCCGCCACGCGCGAACGGCATCGTCGAACCGCGGTGGCCTGAAAACAGGTACTCCCCCTCGGCGCTGCGACTGTTGGCGATACCGAGCAGCTCCTCGAACCTGGCTTCGAGTTCGCTCGCAATCGCTTGCCGATCGGTGTCGGCAAGCACCGTATTGCCGGCTTGAATGACCCGGTTGCGAACACTCTGCATGACCTCGGTCAAGCTCGTCAACTGACTGTCGACGAGCCGCAGGCGATCGGTCGCGATGCCCTGGTTGCGCGCATACTGCGCGCCGATCTCCTTCGCCTGGGTGACTTCCAGCGCGCGCGCGGCGGCCACCGGGTCGTCAGCCGGCGTCAGCAGGCGGCGCCCGCTCGAGAGTTGCTCCTGCAGCTTGAGGAGCTGGGCCTGCCGGCGCTCGATTCCGTTTGCGCCCGCTGCGTAAAGCTGGCTCGTACTGATGCGCATCCGGTCCTCCTACCGCTGTCGCCTGAACGTCACAAGACAAGAAAAATGCTCAATCATCACTCTGCACCGGCAGCCTACCGCGTTCGGCGAGGCCGGATTCCCCGCTCAATCCGCTACCCTAGCGGGCAGCGAGGTCGAGAATCGTGTCGAACAGGTTGGTGGCAATCTGCAGCGCCTTCGCTGACGCCTGGTAAGCCTGCTGATAACGGATCAGGTTGGCGGCTTCCTCGTCGAGATTGACGCCGGAAAGGGAATCACGGCTTTCCCGTGCCTGCTTCAGCAGGGAATTCTGTGCTGCGGCACCGATCTGCGCCTGCCTCGTCCGGTTGCCGTTGTCGCTCACCAGCTGCGCATAACTCTCCTGGAACGACACGGTCCTGCCCGACATGGTATCCCGCGTCTGCAGCTCCGCGAGCGCCAGGACGTTGCGGCCATCGGCAGTCGCCCCGCTGTTCCCCGCCAGCACGAAGCGGTCGCCGTTGTTCGGCGAACCGCTGATGCTGAAACTGATGCCGGTCGGCGGACTGCTGGCGCTCGTACCCACCAGAGTGATGGTGGCGCCGCTGGTGTACGGAACGACACTGGCCGGGCTGCCGATCAGCTGCGGTGTTCCCCCGTTGATCGATACCCGCGTCCCCGCGGGAAAGTTGCGCAGCTGGCCGTTCTCGTACAGCACCGCAAGCGGCAGGGCGGCACCGAGAGACTCGTATCCCGGCCCGACGCTACCAGGCGAGATCGTCGCCGACCCGGTGTTCGCTGCGCCGAGGCTGGTCCTGATCGGAGCGGCCGCGGTGAGCAGCCGCGGATCGGCGACGACGGCCGGATTGACCGCGATCCGCCGTGCCGCATCGCGGGTTGGCTGCACGAGATAGCTGGCGCCCGCCGGCAAAGGCGCCGAAGATGCGAGCGAGAAGCCCTGCGGATCAGTCTGCAGTTGCGCGTCCAGCCCCGCGAGGTCAGCCGCCGTCCATCGCCGATCGTCCGTCAGGCGTGTCAGGGTGACACTGGCACCGTCGGAAGTGAGCCGATAATCGCTCGCCACAAGGTCGGTATAGAAGTTGCCGTTGTACGGCACCGGCGTCGTGAAGGTGGCGCTGACGGTCGGGCTGCCGGGCGGATTGCGGCTGTCGGCCCGCACCCCGGGCTCGCCGACCGCAAACAACTCTGGCGTGAAGCCTGACGGCGGTGGCGACAGCAGCGACTGGCCGAGGAGGTCCTGCCCGAGCGCACTCTGGGCATTCACGGTCAACGCCAGCGACACGGCATTGCGTCCGAGGTCGCTGCTGACGCGATCCAGCGACTCGCTGCGAAAGGCGAGCAAGCCCCCCAGGGCGCCACCACTGAGCAGCGACTCGGGCATCTCGCGCACCGCGGCACCGCTCTTCAGACCGACCACCAGACGCGATGGATCAGTCCCCGCGACGGTGATCGCAAGGCCGATCGACTGCGACCCGACGACCAGTTGCTGACCGTTGCCGACGAAGACGTTGATGCTGCCATCGCCATTGGTGGTGCTTTTCGCTCTGATCAGCTTGTTGAGTTCGGCAACGAGGTTGTCACGGCTGTCGAGGAGGTCGTTGGCGGAATGGCCCGTCGCCGCCTGTGCGAGGCCGATCTGTTCGTTCAGGCTGGCGATCTGCTCGGCATAGGAGTTGATCGCCTTGACGCTGTCCCTGATCTGGCCATTGATGCCGTCGTACATCTGCGCCAGCTGCGTGCCCAGCGACTGGTAGCGGGTACTCAGCCCCTGTGCGTTGGCGATCAGTGCCTGCCGGCTCGGCAGGTGCGACGGATTCGCCGCCACCTGTGCGACGCCATCGAAGAAGCCCTGCAATGCCGGCGACAGGCCGGCACTGCTGTCGCCCAGCAGATTGTCGATCTGCCTGATCTGCGCAACGTAGGTGTCGAGCTGGCTGACACCACTCTGCGAACGATCCACCTGCTCGGCGAGAAAGCTGCTGTAGACGCGCTCGATGGTTGCGACATTGGTACCTTGGCCGAGAAAGCCGGAGCCGGTGTTCACACCGGGATTGCTGCCCTGGATCACCCGCTGGCGCGTGTAACCCGGCGTGTTGGCGTTGGCGATGTTGTGCTCGGTGGTCTGCAATCCATGCTGTGCGGCCAAAAGGCCGCTCACACCGGTACCAAGGATTCCTGAGCCCATGCGATCAATTCCTCGTTGATGTTTCGGTCAACGGCAGCTTGCGCTGGAAGTTTAGCCGCTCCCGGAAGAAAAATCAGGCGCTGGACAGTGCCTGTCGCAACGTGTTGCCGCCGATGATGCGGGCCAGCTTGTCAGCGTATGCCGGATCGGTCGCATAGCCAGCCCGCTGCAGCGAACGGGCGAACTGGACCCCATCCTGCTGCCCGATCACGTTCGCGTAGCGTGGTTGGCTGCTGAGGAGCTGCGCGTAGTCGCGGAAGGCCTCGGCATAGGAAGCATAGGCGCGAAATTTCGCCCGCACCGTCTGTGGCAGGCCATCGACGAACTCGGTCGTGGACACTTCGACGGTTGCTCCCGTCCAGCCACGACCGGCCTTGATGCCAAAGACGTTGAAACTGGGCGAGCCGTCGGCCATGCGCAGCTCACGCCTTCCCCAACCACTCTCGAGTGCCGACTGCGCAACCAGAAAATGCGCCGGAACACCCGTCCGCGTCGCGGCCTCAAGTGCATGTGGCCAGACCCGGTCGACGAAGTCGCGCGGACGCCGCGCACTGTCGGCAGAGGCTGCTGGCGACGTCGTGGCGGCGGGTGGCGGCGGCGCCGGCAAGGGCGCGGTCGCCGCGGCGAATGGGCGTCTTGCCGCCAGTACTGCCTCTGTCGGCAACCCAGGTGTGCGCGCCGGCGATAGCGTCGGCGCGACACCAGCATGTTGCCGTGCCAGCTGCCGCTCGATCAAGCCGGCGAAACCGAGAGGTGCCTGCGAGGCCAGTTCCTGCGCCAGTTGCTGATCGCCGATGGCGGTGAAGAAACGGCTCTGTTCGCTGTCCAGCACACCACCGGTCGGCGTCGCTTCGCGCATGCTCTTCAGCATCAGGTGCAGAAGCATGCCCTCGAACTGCCGCGCCGCCTGCCGGACTCCAGACTGCGGATCGCTGCGCAGCCGGTTGCGCAGGTCGCCAGCGGCAGCGGGGTCGAGCACGAGGCGTTGGGTCGCGAGATCAGGAGCTTTCATGATTGACACACGGCTTCGTTCCTGCACACGACGCGGCTCAGATGATCTCGAGGTCGGCACGCAGTGCGCCCGCTGCCTTCATCGACTGCAGGATCGACAGCAGATCCTGCGGTCCGGCGCCGAGCGCGTTGATCGCCTTCACCACTTCGGCAAGGCTGACACCGGCCTTGAGGTGGATCAGCGACCCGCCACCCTGCTTGATGTCGATCTCGCTCTGCGTCGTCGTCACCGTCTGTCCCGGGGACAGCGGGTTGGGTTGACTGACCTTCTGCTCGGTGTTGACGATGACCGAAAGGTTACCATGAGCGACTGCGCACGAGTCGATGGTGACCGTCTGGTTCATGACCACCGAGCCGGTGCGCGGATTGATGATGACCTTCGCCACCGACTTCGTCGGTCGCACCTCGAGATTCTCTATCCGCCCGAGGAAAGCGACGCGACTGTTCACCTCCTCGGGGGCGATGACGCGAATCACCCGCCCGTCGAGAGCCTGCGCGACACCGGCTGCCGTTTCCCGGTTGATCGCCTCGACCATCTTCTGTGCGGTCCCGAAATCGGTCGTCGCCAGCTCATAATGAACGAATGGCCCTTGGCCGAGCGCCGTCGGCACTTCGCGCTCGACGGTTGCGCCACCGGCGATACGACCGGCCAGCAGGTGGTTGACCACCAGCTTGCTGCCGCCGGACGCCGCGCCGGCACCGCCAACCAGCAGGTTCCCCTGCGCCTGCGCATAAATCTGCCCGTCGGCCCCCTTCAGCGGGGTCATCACCAGCGTCCCGCCGCGCAGGCTCTTGGCATTTCCCATCGACGACACGGTGACATCGATCTGCTGGCCAATGCGCGCGAAGGGCGGCAGATTGGCGGTGACCATCACCGCGGCAACGTTCTTGAGTTGCAGGCCCTGCACCGAATTCACGGTCGTACCCAGCTGTGCCAGCATGTTGATGACGCTCTGCGACGTGAACGGTGCCTGCGTCGTCTGGTCACCGCTGCCGTCGAGTCCGACGACGAGACCGTAACCGACCAACTGGTTGTTGCGCACACCCTGCAGCGACGCCAGGTCCTTGATCCTCTCCGCCGCCACGAGCGAGAGCGGCACGGATAGAGCGAGGGCGGCAAGAACTGCCGCCGCGAGGCGCCTACGGCCGGGCATTCCGGCGATGATCGAGAACATGACCCGTCTTCCTCAGCGGTTGTGAATCAATCCATTGCGCGCCCGGCACGAACAGCCGCCTGCGCCCTCACCGGTACGGCTGCTGCCTCCCGTCGTCCGCCCTCTCACGTCCTTGATCCCGGCGGGCCCGCGACGCCCGCCCCGACGCCGCTCAGAAAGGCAGAACGGTGAGGAAGAAGCGCGCCAACCAACCCATCACCTGCGCCTCGCTGATCGCGCCGCTCTCCTTGTACTCGATGCGCGCATCGGCAATCTGTGACGAAGCGATGGTGTTGGCGGCGTTGACGAAGTAGGGGTTGACGACACCCGAGAGGCGGATGTACTCCTGCCCATGCCCGATCGCCACCTGCTTCTCGCCCGAGACGAGCAGATTGCCGTTCGGCAGGACTTCGACGACCGTCACCGTGATCGTTCCCGTGAACACGTTGTTGGCCGCTGCATCGCCCTTGCCACTGGCGACGTTGCTGCTGCTCGTCTTCAGTTCGGTCAGCGTCCTCCCGGGCAGATTGAGGTTGGGCCCGATCGAGGCGTTGATGCTGCCGGTCTTGGCAACGCTGTTGTTCGACTTGGTCGCCGCCGACGTGTTCTCGGTGATCGTCACCGTGATCGTATCGCCCACATGGCGGGCACGCCGATCCTCGAACAGGGTGCGCGACGCGCCTGCCTGGTAGATGCTGCCCGTCGAGGCCAGCGCTGCCGCCAGTTGCTCCGGTCGCGGCTGCGGCCTGGCGGTCATCGGCTGATGCACATTGGTGGGCGGAACGGTCGTACAGGCTGCCAGCAACAGCAAGGTGGCAGGCAGCAGCAGGAACGATCGGGCAGGCATGGCGGATTCCCTAAAGTTGCGTCAGCCGCGCCAGCATTTGATCGGAGGTCGATACGACCTTGGCGTTCAGCTCGTACGCCCTCTGCGTCTGGATCATCAGTACCAGTTCCTGCGCCACGTTCACGTTCGACGCTTCGACATAGGACTGGACCACCATGCCGGCGCCGTTGCTGCCCGGCGTATTGAGCGTTGGCGTACCGCTCGACGCCGTCTCCTGGTAGAGATTGTCGCCAAGACTCTGCAGGCCGCCGTTGTTGATGAAGGTCGCCACCTGGATTGTGCCGATCTGCACCGGCGCCGCGGCGTTCGGCAGGGTGACGCTGACGACGCCATCGGTGGCAACGGTCACGGTCAACGCGTTCTGCGGAATGGTGATTGCCGGCTGTACCGGATAACCGCTGGCGGTGACGATCTGCCCCTGGTTGTCTTTCTGGAAGGACCCGTCACGCGTGTAGGCGTTGGTACCGTCCGGCAGCAGGACCTGGAAGAAGCCCGCGCCATCGATCGCCATGTCGAGACTGTTTCCGGTCTGCTGCAGCGAGCCCTGCGTGAAGATGCGGCCGGTCGACACCGGCGCGGCGCCGAGGCCGATCTGCAGACCGTCCGGGATCTGGGTCGTCTGCGACGACTGCGCACCCGGTTGGCGCACGGTCTTGTAGAGCAGGTCGGCGAAGATTCCCCGCGCCTGCTTGAAGCCATTGGTGCTGACGTTCGCCAGGTTGTTGGCGATGACGTCGATCTGCACCTGCTGTGCATTGAGGCCGGTGCTCGCGGTCCAGAGAGAGGTGATCATCGCTTTCCGTTCAGCGGTTCATGGTCAGCAGGGTGGCTGCGGCACGGGCGTTGGCCTCGGCGGTCTGCAGCATTCTGACCTGCAGTTCGAACTGGCGCGCGAGGCTGATCATCCGCACCATGGCGTCGACCGAATTGACATTGCTGCCCTCGAGCGCGCCAGGCTCGATCTGCACGGTCTCATCGGCGACGGCCGGCTCGGCATTGCGCGTCCGGAAGAGGCCATCGTCGCCACGCACCAGCTCGCCTTCCGGTGGATTGACGAGCTTGATCCGGCCGACCACATTGACACTGCTCGCCGCCCCGGCCCCGGGACGTGGCACGCCGGATACCGTGCCGTCAGCGGCAATGACAATGTTGTTGTCGGGCGGCAGCGTGATCGGCCCGCCTTCGCCGACGACCAGGTTGCCAGCGCTGGTCTGCAGGATCCCGTTGGCGTCGGTCACCAGGTTGCCGGCACGCGTGTAGGCCTCGCTTCCATCGGCCGCCTGGACGGCGATCCAGCCGCGCCCACGCAGCGCGATGTCGAGCGGCCGCCCAGTGGTCAGCAACGGACCCTGCTCGAAACTGTTGGCCACCGAGGCATCGATCGTGAAGGCCCGCGTCGGCTGACCGGTGCCGAGCACGGGCACGGCGCGGAAGCGATTCTCCATTGCCCGGTAACCGGCGGTCGAGGCGTTCGCCAGATTGTGCGCGACCCCTGCCTGTTGCAGAAAGGCCTGTTTGGCGCCGCTCATGGCAGTGTAGATCAGACGATCCATGCAGCCTCCGTGCCGTCAATCGAGGGTTGATCAGCGCAGGTTGATCAGCGTCTGCATGATCTGATCCTGCGTCTTGATCGTCTGCGCATTCGCCTGGTAGTTGCGTTGCGCCGTGATCATCGCCACCAGTTCATTGGTCAGATCGACGTTGGAATCCTCGACCGCTGCCGACTGAATGACGCCGCGACTTCCCGATGCCGGCGCGCCAACCAGTTCCGGTCCGGAGGTCGAAGTCGCACTCCACTGGTTGTTGCCCAGGTTGAGCAGCCCGTTGGGATCGGCAAAGGTCGCCAGAACCAGTTGCCCCATGCTGCGCGTCTGGCCATTGCTGTAGCGGCCCTGAACGATTCCGTCGCTGAGGACGCCGATGCCGACCAGGCTGCCGGTTGCATAGCCCCCCTGCGTCAGGCGGTCCACGCTCGAAGCGCTGCCATACTGGGTCGTCCCCGTGAAGTCGATCACGCCCGGTGACCACGGCGTCTGCGCGCCGCTGCTCAGAGGCCACGAAGGCAGCGTGTAGGTCGGGGTCGAACTGAGTGCGCCCGAGGTGTCGAAGACGAGGTTGCCCGCCAGTGTCTGCGGGTTGGCACCGTCCAGTGTCGCATGCACCGTCCACTCGCCGCCGGTCGGCGGTGTCGGCGGGTTCAGCACATAGAAGGTGGTCAGGTTGTGCGGGACTCCCAGCGTGTCGAAGACGGTGAGCGCAGTCGAGAAGTTGTAGGTCGACGGGTTGGTGTAATCGAAAGGAACCAGCACCGGCACCGTCGCGCGCGCATCGAGATTGAGCACGGCCGTGACGTCGCCCGCGAGCGGGTCGCTGGTTGCCCGCGGTGGAATCTGGCTCGCCGACAATTGCAGTTCAATCGGATTGGCCGGCGTGACCGCGCCGGTGACGCTGACCGGATAGCCGGTCAGCCGGAGCTTCTGGTCATTGATGATGTAGCCCTGGTTGTCGATGTGGAACTGCCCATTGCGCGTATAGCTGATGGCGCCATCGTCGCTCATGCGAAAGAAGCCGCCACCATTCACCGCGAGGTCGAGCGCATTGTCGGTGGTCGTCAGGTTGCCCTGCGTGAACTGCTGCTGGATCGCGCCCACCGACACGCCGATACCGATCTGTGAAGCCCCGACGATGCCCAGGGAAGCGGCATAGACATCGGCGAAGTTGGTGTTGCCGCGCTTGAAACCGACCGTGCTGGCGTTGGCGACGTTGTTGCCGATGACGTCGAGCGCCGAGGCTGCCGCATCGAGACCACTCAAACCCTGTTGAAAACTCATCCTGCCCCCCGATTGCGCTAGAGAATCTGTTGCACCTGGTCGAAACGGATTCGGCCCGCGCCGCTGACGTCCAGTTCAAAACCCTTTGGCGTCCTGACCAAAGCAGATACCGTGCCAAGCTGCAACGGTTCGGCGGCCACCTTGTCGGCACCACGCAGCGCACTGACCCGGAAGCTGTAGTTGCCGGGAGCCACCGGCAGCCCGGCATCGTTCCTGCCGTCCCAGGCGAAACTGAAGCTGCCTGCCTCCCTCGCCCCGAGATTCTGGCTCTGGACGACCGTTCCCGCCGCATCGAGGATCGTCAGCTTGACTTGATCGGCGGCCTCGGCCAGCTGGACGCCGGCGACCGCTTGGCCAGCGGCCAGTGACAACCGGGAACCGACCGTGAGTACGTTGCGGCCCATCAATGCCGCGCCTTGCATGGCCTGCGTGTCCTGGTAACTGCCGAGCAGTGTTGCCAGCGTCGCATTCAGTTTCTCGATGCCGGTGACGGTGCTGATCTGCGAGACCTGAGTGGTAACCGCGGCGTTGTCCAGCGGGTTGAGCGGATCCTGATTCTGCAACTGGGTCACCAGCAGCTTGAGAAAACGATTCTGGACTTCCTCGCTGGTCGTCGCCGGCGCCGTGCCGGCATCGCTCGAACTCGCGTTGAGCGCGGAAAAGATGCTGCTGGCAGCACTGGCCACCTGAAGAACACTTGCCATGGAACTCTCCTCGACTTGCGAATCGGTGATGACTACTGGCCAATGCTCAGCGTCTTGAGCAGCAGCTGCTTGGCCGAGTTCATCACCTCGGCATTGGTCTGATAGGCGCGTGCCGCCGAGATCATGTTCGTCATTTCATCGACCACGCTCACGTTCGGCATTTCCACGTAGCCCCGCTCGTTCGCCGCCGGGTTGCGCGGGTCATACACCAGGCGGCCTGGGCTGCTGTCCTCGACGACCCGGGTCACGCGGACACCCTGTGCCGCGGCATTGCCCATCGGCGTCGCAGCGAACACCACCTGCTTCGCGCGATAGGGTTTGCCATCGGAACCGATCACGCTCTCGGCGTTGGCCATGTTGCTGGCGACCGCATTGAGACGGACGGACTGCGCCGTCAGCGCGCTGCCAGCGACGTGGAAAGTGCTGAACATGCCCATGCCTATTGCCCCTGCAACGCCGTCATCATCGTTCTGATCTTGCCGCTGATGAAGGTCAAGCCGGCCTCGTAGAAGATGGTGTTCTCGGCGAGCTGCGCCCCCTCGACATCCATTTCGACCGTGTTGCCGTCGGCACTCGGCTGCATCGGCTGGCGATAGAGAAGCGACGATGCCCGCTGACTCGGATCGCCCGCCAGATGGCGCGACGCGGTCATCGTCAGCGGCAAGCTGCCGGCCGACCTGCCGCCAAGAGCACTCTCGAGCGCGGCGGCAAAATTGAAATCGCGCGCCTTGAAGTTCGGCGTATCGGCGTTGGCGATGTTTCCCGCCAACACCTGCTGCCGGCTGGCGCGCAGACCAAGTGCCTGCTGCTGGAACTGGAGGTTGCGGTCAAGCTTGCTGAGCATCGGGCGCTCCTCGATCTGGCGGACGAGAATCGTGGAAGCAATAGCCATGCCATGCCCGAGAGGGCGATACCGTGAACGGTGATGCCGACGCGAACGCGATGCCTGCCGGCCATTCGCGCTGCCGCCCAACGTGCTGCCGCTGGCGCAGCGGCAGCGATCACGGGCAGCCTCCAGTCGTCGGGCTGGCAGCTTCCGCGACCTGCATGATCGGACTGACGTCAATCAACGACGGTCCTTGCCGGCGGCACGGCAAATATTGCCGGTGGCAACCGACGCGTGGCGCCGCAGTTTCTGCCGACGGCCGGCAGATTGAGGCAAAATGGCAGCATGCCTGTCACGTCACGCGCCCAGCACCACAGCGGATGGCCGCATCCGTACCCGCCGCTCGTCCTGGCGATCCTTGCCCTCGCCAGTGGCATCGTGAGCGCGCAGACCACCTTGTCTGCCGCCCTCAGCGACTATCTGCGCGCCCAGACAGCCGGTCTGCCGGGAACGGTGAGCTTCCAGATCGGCCAACTCGATCGGCACGCCCGGCTCGCAGCCTGCGACGCCTTCGAGCCCTTCGTGCCCTCGGGGGGCCGCCTTTGGGGAAACACGACGGTCGGCGTACGTTGCCTCGGCCCCGGCCGGTGGACGGTCTACGTGCCGGTGCAGATCCGGATAGCCGGCAACTACCTGGTCGCAGCACGGCAGCTTGCGCCCGGGCAGCAGATCGGCGCCGCCGACCTGCTGCCGCAGAGCGGCGATCTCGGCGCGCTGCCGGCCGGCATCCTGACCGACCCGGCGCAGGCGATCGGCAAGACGCCACGACAGGGTATCGCTGCCGGCCAGCCTCTGCGCAGCGACCAGCTCAGCGCCGCCTGGGTGATCCAGCAGGGACAGAGTGTCAGGCTGCTTTCCAGCGGCGCAGGATTCAGCGTCAGCAACGAAGGCAAGGCCGTGAACAACGCGGCCGAGGGCCAGGTTGTCCAGGTGCGAACGGCATCCGGACAGGTCGTCAGCGGCATTGCCCGCCAAGGCGGCATCGTCGAGGTGAGCTACTGATCGGCTGGCCGGCTCCCGGCCCGGCGTACGGCCCGGAGGTTCACGACAGGCGGCTGGTGACAGCTTTTGTTCCTTGGCCGCCGACGGGCCGCGATGCGAAAAAAGTGCTAAAGTTCCGACGCCGTCCGCCGATCAGTGAATTGAGGACAACCGTTCAAGGGGCACCACCGTGAAGATCGACAGCACCACCACCACCGCCAGTGCTCTTGGCGAAACGCGCAACCGCGCTGCCATCGCGAGATCGACGGCGAGTGCCGCGACCGAGGTTCATTTGAGCGAGCTGGCGGCACAACTCCAGACACCGGGCGACGCAGGCGCCTTCGATGCCGGTCGTGTTGCGGAGATCCGGCAGGCAATTGCCGAAGGCCGTTTCACGATCAATGCCGAAGCGATTGCCGAACGCCTGATCACCTCGGCCAGTGAGCTCGTGGCTGCGCAGCAGCGCTCCTGAGCAGCGTCTGCGACGAACGACAGCCGGTGATGACGGACTTGCGACAGTTGTTCGAAGAAGAGCTGGCTGTCGTGCGAGCCTTTGTCGGCGTCCTGGAGCGCGAGCAGAGGCTGTTGATCGAGGGCGATGTCGAGGGCTTGCCGGCACTCTTGCACGACAAGAATGAACTTGCAGCCCGCCTCACCGCAATCGCGGGACAGCGCCGGCTGACGCTCGCAAGAGAGGGGCTCAATGCCGAACGCAGCGGTGTTGCGACCTGGTTTGCCACACACCCGGACGATGAGGGCGCACGCGTCGCCTGGGCCGAACTGTTGCCGCTGGCCAGCCAGGCGCGAGAACTGAATCAACTGAACGGTGACCTGATTCAGCTTCGCCTGCAGCACAACAAGCAAGCGATCGAGGCACTCGTCGGCAGCAGCGGTGCCGGTGGTCTATACGGCCCGGACGGCCAGAACAAGCCGGGCGGCGGTGGCCGCATCCGCGACAGCGCCTAGCGAGCGGCAGGCGGCAAGGCCGCGCGCGCACCCGGCGACGCCGTTGCCGCCCCCTGCAGATCGAGCTCGGTACTTTTTTCCGGAATCGTGGAATCGATGAGGATCGTCACGCGACGATTCCGCGCCCGCCCATCGGCCAAGAGATTGGGCTCGACCGGACGCGTGTCGGCGTAGCCGATTGCGGTCAGCCTGTCAGCGGCGATGCCGGCATCCGCAAACAGCCGCAGAACCGTGGTCGCACGTACGGCCGACAGCTCCCAGTTGGAGGGGAACTGCGCGTTGCTGATCGGCATGTTGTCCGTGTGCCCCTCGATCGTGATCGGGAAATCTGCCGCCACGAGAACCTCCGCCACGGACAGCATCGCCTTGGCCAGCGGGGGCTTGAGGATGGCCTGGCCCGGCGAGAAGAGGATGCTGTCATTGATCTCGATGCTCACGCCGCGGCTCGTTTCGAGCACCCGCACCTTGCCCTGTTCGACGAGGGGCGCCATGACATCGAGGATGTTCTTCGCCACCTGGCGCATCTTCTCCCGCTCCTTCTGTCGCAGGCCCTCTGATGCCTTGCTCGCGAGCGGCGTGGCGACTGCCGGTGAGGGTGTCGGCATCACTGTCGGCGTCTGCCCAACACTATTGACCGGCGCGTTGCGGAAGGCGACCACCATCGAGTTGCTGAGAATCCGGTACTTGCCCTCGTTGACTGAGGAAAGAGCATACATGACGACGAAGAAGGCGAAGAGCAGGGTGATGAAATCGGCGTAGGAAACGAGCCAGCGCTCGTGATTGTCGTGCTCCTCCTCGTGCCGTCTGCGTGCCATCGCGTCAGAAGATGTAGGCACGCAAGCGGCTCTCGATGATCCGCGGGTTGTCGCCGTTGGCGATCCCGACGAGACCGGCAACGATCATCTCGCGCTGCACCACCAGCCGACCGATGTGTGCCTTCAGCCGATTGGCAATCGGCAGGTACACCAGGTTGGCCAAGCCGACACCATAGATCGTCGCGACGAACGCGACCGCGATGCCGGCACCGAGCTTGGAAGGATCCGAGAGGTTTTCCATGACGTGGATCAGGCCGAGGACGGCGCCAAGAATGCCGATCGTCGGCGAGTAACCGCCGGCTGCCTCCCAGATGCGTGCAGCCAGCTTCATCTCCTGCTCGTAGGTCGTGATCTCGACCTCCATCACCTCGCGCAGGCGCTCCGGCTCGGCGCCATCGACGAGAAGCTGCAGACCCTTGCGAACGAAGTCGTCCTTCAGTTCGCTCACCACGGCGTCGAGTGCCAAGAGGCCCTCACGCCGCGAAACCTGGCTCCAGCCGGTGACCTGCTGAATCACCTGCAGATTGTTGACCACCGGTGGGTACAGAATCCATTTGATCATGCGCATGCCGCGCACGAAGGTGGCAAGGGGGCTCTGCAGCATGACCGCCCCGAGTGTGCCACCGACGACGATCAGCATTGCCGTCGGCTGCGCCAGCGAAGCGACATGTCCGCCCTCGAGGATCTGGCCGACGACGATGGCCAGCACACCGATCAACAGGCCGGCGATGCTGCCCCTATCCATGGCGTTCCAGCCGCGCCCGGGCGTTGCGCGTACCGTCGCCGAACAGTCGGCTGCGCAGCCGCAGAACCGCCTGACTGTGCAACTGGCAAACGCGGGACTCGCTCACCCCCATGACCTCGCCGATCTCCCGCAGGTTGAGGTCCTGCTCGTAGTACAGGGCCATCATCAGTTGTTCACGTTCGGGCAACGATCCGATCGCCTGCACCAGTCGCCGACGCAGATCCGCGTCGGCGACCAGCTGGGCGGGGTCGGCGCTGTCATCGGCGAGGTGACCCTCGAGATAGTCCTCGCCGCGCTCGGCAACGACGTCCTCGATATACACCAGTTGATGCCCGCGCACCTCCTGCAACATCTCCTGGTAATCGGCAAGCGTCATGCCGAGTGAATCGGCAAGTTCACTCTCCGTTGGCACGCGCCCGCTCGCCTGTTCGAGCTGGGCGATCGCCGCCTCGATGCGACGACAGTTGCGGCGCAGGCTGCGCGGCAACCAGTCGTTCTCCCGCAAGCCGTCGAGCATTGCGCCGCGCACCCGCTGCGCGGCATAAGCCTCGAACTGGGCACCGACTCCGGCCTCGAAACGCCCCAAGGCATCAAGCAGGCCGAGCATGCCGTTCTGCACGAGGTCATCGATGTGCACGCTCGCCGGCAGCCGTGCCATCAGATGGCAGGCGATACGCCTGACCAGCGGCGCGAAGCGCTGGACAAGCTGATCCTTGTTGAGCTGGCCAGCAGCGTTGTACATGCGTCCTGGGGGGAGCTATCAGGCGTAGATAGCCGTTGCGTGAATGCGTTGGCTCAAGTGTAGCAGCAGTTGCACGAAATGTTCGAGCCCCCCTCGCTCATCATTGCCGGGCGGCCACTCCAGCACCTGCTCCGCAAGCATCGCATAGGCGCGTGCCGCTGGTGCCTCCGGAAACAGTGCGGCCACCGGCTGGCAGAGCCGTGAAGCCTGTCGCAGCTGTCCATCGAGCGGCACCCAGCCGGCGTACTCGAGACGCGCCAGCCGGCGGCTGTCGGTGACGCGCGCCATGTTGTCATGGATCGCCAGCGCCTCGACCTCGCTCCGCACCCGGTTGAGCAGGATGCGGAAACGCCTGTGTGCATACCCCAGGCTGACCTTCTTGATCAATGCGTAAGCCTCGGTGATGGCAGCAGCCTCTGCCGCGACGACGACCACCGTCTCCTGCGCCGCCAGCCCAAGCGGCGAGAAGCCCAACGGGTGGTCGAGGGAGCTGTCGACGAGCACCACGTCGGCCGGCGGCAGAAGTCCGGCCAGGCAGGTCACCAGGGTTCGCTGCTCGCGTTCGCCGAGCGAGCCGAGCTGGCCGACGACGCGGGCCACCGGCAGGACACGGATTCCCGGCGCAACCTGGACCAACACATCCTCGAGTCGCTTCTCGTGACTGATCACCTGTTGCAGGTCGTTGGCGACGAAAGCGCCGAAAAACGATGCGACCCCGACGTCGGCGTGTTCGTCAATCACCAGAACTTCCCTGCCGACGCGCGCCAGCGACGCCGCCAGGTTGGCCACCGCAGTGCTTTGGCCAACACCCGCACCACCAGCCGTGAAGCTGATGCTGCGCAACTGCGGGTGGCCGAGGAGTCGGCGCAACCCGGTGGCCTGGTCGCCGCGAAAATCAGCCACGCTGTCCTCCGACAGACAACATGCCTTCACTGCCGGCAGCCATCATCAGTCCTGGCTCGACGCCGGCAAACCGGTGCGGAGAGGTTTCGGGCAGGTTCTTGAAGGCGCGATGCAAGAGATATGGTCGATTCGGCAGGTGCAGGTCTTCCGGCACGCGCTGCCCATTGGACACGTAATACAGCCGCAGCTCGTGGCGAATGAGCACATCCAGCGACGAAGCCAGGCTGGCGGCCTCGTCGACCTTGGTCAGCACGCAACCCGCAAGCCCAAGCCCACTGTAGGCACGCACCACATCGTCGAGGGTATCGCCGCGACCGGTCGCCGCCAGCAGGAGCAACGACCGGACGTCGCTGTCGCGAAACATCGCCACCTGCTCGCCGACCATCCGGTCTCTCTGGCTCATGCCCATGGTGTCGATCAACACCATGTGGGTATGCCGCAGATCATGCAGTGTCGCCCGCAGGTCCTTGGCGTCCCGCGCCAGATGGACCGGTACGCCGAGGATGCGCCCGTAGATGCGCAATTGCTCGTGCGCCCCGATGCGATAGCCGTCCGTCGTCACCAGCGCAAGCTTCCGCGCTCCATGTCGCAGGACGCAGCGCGCCGCCAGCTTGGCAGCGGTCGTCGTCTTGCCGACCCCGGTAGGTCCGACCAGGGCATAGATTCCGCCTTGGTCGACGATGTCCCTCTCGCCGTCGATGGTCAGCATGCCGCGCTCCGCGCGCCCGCGCACCCAGGCCAATGCCTGCGCCGCGTCGAGATCGCGTGGCAATTCGGCCAGCAGCTCGCGAGCGAAGCGCGGCGAGAAACCGGCGTCGAGCATCTGCCGCAGGATCTCGGTCTTCACCGGCTCCGAACGCGCGCCCTCTCCCCAGGCAAAGCCAGCCAGCTGTTGTTCGACGATGCGGCGCAGGGAGCGAATCTCGTCCATCACCGCCGCCGGCACGACCGCGGCTCCGGCAGCGGAGGAACCGTCGCTCTCGCCCGGCGGCGGCGACGACGAGGCCAACGGCGGTGCGGCGGCGTCCGACCGGTTGCCCGCCTGGCCGCGCGGGGCGGTTGCCGTGACAAGCGCGGCTGCCCGACCGTCGGCGCTGCCCCGCTCGCGTGCAGTCACCGACGTGGCGTCGGCGATACCGCCGTCCGGACGCCGCGACTCGCGGGATGGCGGCACGATCATCTCCATGTCGCTGGCGGCGACAGCCATGATCTCGACGCCGCCCGGAATCCCGCGATTGGAAAGGATGATCGCGTCCGGCCCAAGAGTCTCCCTGACCTTTCGCAAGGCGTCGCGCGCTGTCGCGGCGATGAATTTCCTGACGTTCATGCTCGTTGTCCGATGATGGATGTCACTCTGATCGTTCGCTGCTCAGGCACCTCGGCGTGCGCCAGAACCTTGAGCTGCGGAATGGTGCGGCGGAGGAAGCGTGACAGCAGACTGCGCAGTGCCCCGGAGACCAGAAGGACCACAGGCAGACCCGCCTCCTCCTGCCTCTGCGCCGCCGCCAAGACCTCGCGCAGCAGCGTGTCGGCCAGGCCCGGTTCGATGCCGCCGGCGTCGCCAGCTCCGGCGACTGCCTGCTGCAGCAGGCGTTCGAGCTGCGGGTCGAGCGCCAGCACCTGCAGCTCGGATGCACCGGGATAGAGATCCTGAACGATCGAACGTCCGAGCGCGATGCGCACCTGGACCGTCAGTGCGTCCGCATCCTGCAAGCGAGGGGCGAAGTCGGCCAAGGTTTCGATCACCGTCCGCATGTCACGCAGGGAGACGCCTTCGTCAAGGAGGTTGCGCAGGACCTTCTGCACCACTCCCAGTGACAGGGCCTTGGGTACGAGGTCTTCGACCAGCTTCGGCATGTCCTTCGCCAGGTGGTCGAGGAGAGCCTGCGTCTCCATCCGCCCAAGGAGCTCGGCGGCATGCGACAGGATCAGGTGGTTGAGGTGCGTTGCGACCACGGTGCTCGGATCGACGACCGTGTAGCCGTAAGCCTGAGCCTGCTCGCGAACCGCCGGGTCGATCCACACGGCCGGCAGACCGAAGGCCGGATCCTTGGTTGCCGTCCCCGGCACCTGGCCCGCCACGCGCCCCGGGTTGATCGCCAGCAGATTGCCTGGAAAGGCCTCGCCGTCGCCGATCTCGACCCCCTTGAGCAGGATCTTGTAGGCATTGGGCTTCAGCTCGAGGTTGTCGCGTATGTGTACCGGCGACACGAGAAAGCCGACGTCCTGGGCGAACTTCTTCCGGATGCCGCGAATACGGCGCAGCAACTCTCCGTCCTGCGCCTTGTCGACCAGCGGGATCAGCCGATAGCCAACCTCCAGGCCGAGAACGTCGAGCGGCGCCACGTCTGCCCAGCTCGCTTCCTGCACTTCCCTCGCCACTGGCGGTGCTGGCGCAACCGGCAGTGGCTTCTCCTCCGTTCGCTGCCGGTCGAGACGCCAGGCCGCCGCCGCCAGCGCACCACCAATGAGCAGGAAGATGAAGTTGGGCATGCCGGGGATCAACCCGAGGAGGCCGATGATCGCCGCCGTCAGGTAGAGCGGCTTGGGGTTGTGGAACAACTGTGCGGCAAACTGTTGCGAGACGTCCTCCTCGTCACCGACGCGGGTCACCACCATGCCGGCGGCTATCGAGACGATCAGCGCCGGGATCTGGGCAACCAAGCCATCACCGATGGTCAACAGGGTGTAGGTTCGCGCCGCCGTGGCGACATCCAGGTTGTGCTGCAGGACGCCGACGAACAGACCGCCGACGACGTTGATCAACATGATCAGGATGCCGGCGATCGCGTCGCCGCGGACGAACTTCGATGCACCATCCATCGAGCCGAAGAAGTCCGCCTCCTGTGCGATCGTTGACCGCCGCTTGCGCGCCTCGTCCTCGCCAATCAAGCCGGCATTGAGGTCGGCATCGATCGCCATCTGCTTGCCCGGCATCGCGTCCAGGGTGAAGCGGGCAGCGACTTCGGCGACCCTGCCGGCACCTTTGGTGATGACCACGAAGTTGATGATCACCAGGATGGTGAAGACGACCAGCCCCACACCATAGTTGCCGCCGACGAGAAAATGGCCAAAGGCTTCGATCACGCGCCCCGCCGCCGCCGGACCGGTATGCCCTTCGAGCAGGACCACACGCGTCGAGGCGACGTTGAGGGACAGGCGCAGCAGTGTCGTGACCAGCAGGACGGTGGGAAAGACCGAAAAATCGAGCGGCTTCATCACGCTCATGGCAACCAGCATGACGATCACCGAGATGGCGATGTTGAAGGTGAAGAAGAGGTCCAGCAGGAACGGCGGCAACGGCAAGACCATCATCGCCAGGATGAGCAGGATCAGCAACGGGCCAGCCAGCTGCCGCTGACCGAAGCGCGCGACGAAATCCTGCAGGGCGATGGTGCCGCTAGCCACGCTCAGACTCCGGGAGAAGTTCAGCAGGAACGGCGATCCGCTCGGGTGGCAGCGGCGGCTCACCGCCAGCCTGCCGCCAATGGCTCAACTGATAGACGTAGGCGAGCACCTCGGCGACCGCTGCATAGAGCAAAGCCGGAATCTCCTGATCGAGGTCGACGTGCCGGTGCAGCGCCCGCGCCAGCACCGGCGCCTCGACCAAGGGCACACCGTTGCTGGCAGCCAGCTGCCGTATCTTCAGCGCGATCTCGCCAGCTCCCTTGGCGAGCACTTTCGGTGCCCCCATGCCGCTGCTGTAGGCGAGGGCAACGGCGTAGTGCGTCGGATTGGTGACGATGACGTCGGCCGCCGGTACCGCAGCCATCATGCGCTTGCGCGCCGCCTCGCGCTGCAGTTGGCGGACACGCCCCTTGATCTCCGGGTTGCCTTCAAGTTCCTTCCCTTCCTGCTTCACTTCCTCGCGGCTCATCTTGAGCTTGTCGTGGTACTGCCACAGCTGGAACGGCACATCGACGGCAACGATCAGCAACATCGCCGCAACGATGGCGAGAAAGCTGAAGCTGAGCAGGTGGCCTGCGTTCGCCAGCCCGACGGGCAGTGGCTGCGCAAACATGGCGAGCAGATCACCCCGCTCGCTCCACATCACCCAAGCGGCGACACCACCGAGCAACGAGGCCTTGGCGATCGCCTTGACGAGTTCGACGACGCCATGCCACGACACCAGGCGGGCAATGCCCTGCAGGGGGTTCAGGCGACTCGGGTCGGGTTGCAGGGCCTTGGCCGAGAAGTTCCAGCTTCCCAGGAAGAAGGGAGACAGCAGCACGGCGACCAGCAGAGCGCCGAAAAGCGGGGCAAGAGTGAGCAAGGACTCGGCCGCCAGATCGCCCAGGCGCGTCAGCATCAATGACGGTTCGTGTGCTGCCTGGTGGTCTACCACGAGACCGCGGCGGACAAGCACCGACAGCCTCTGCATCATCCACGGCCCCAGTACCATGAACGCCGCCGCACCGACGATCAGGACGAGAAAGGCGCCCACCTCATGCGAACGCGGCACCTGCCCCTCTTCGCGAGCCTGCTCGAGGCGTCGCGCCGATGCGGGCTCGGTACGTTCGACGTCGCTTTCCTCTGCCATTTCGCGCTTCCAGTCTGGATCACCGTATTATAGGAAAACCGTTGTTAGAATAGAGGGCTAGGCAATCTTATTTACATCAATTCTCGAATAGTTGCAGCCTAACAACAGTCGTGGCGGCGAAGCAATCAAAACGGGGGGCTTGCGCCCCCCGTTGCCACCTGCACAAGAGAAATCCGGCAGTCAGACGAGCAGTTCCAATGCTCGAGGTGCCGTCGTCCGCGTGTCTCGCTCGCCCTTCGCGGCAAGATCCGACAACAGCTCCTTCATGTCCAGTATGAGAACGATCTGACCATTCGACAGGGTCGTCACTCCGGCCACCCCGCGCGGCCGGAAGTCGTCGAGCGCCTTGATCACCGCATCATCGCGCCCGGCGAAGTTGTCCACCGCCAGAATGAAGCTCCGTTCAGCAGTCTGCATGAGGACACCGAACTCGGGCCGCCGCACCTGTGGCCACCCGAGGAGATGTGCCAGGGCAATCACCGGCAGAATCTCGCCCCGCACCACCAGTGTTTCCCGGCCGCCCACCTCCTGCATTCGCTCGTGGTCAATTGGCAGAATCTCCCGCACCAGCGACAGCGGCAGGGCAAACGGCTGCTCTTCCAGGAGGACGAGCAGCACGGGCAGGATGGCGAGCGTCAGCGGCAACGAGATGACGAAGACCGAACCCTTGCCGGGTTCGGAACGGATCTCGATCGAGCCATTGAGTTTCTGGATGTTTGTCTTCACCACATCCATGCCGACGCCGCGACCGGACACCGCCGAAGCCTTGGCCATCGTCGAGAAGCCCGGCAGGAAGATGAGGTTGAGACTCTGCCGGTCATCGAGCGTGTTCGCGTCCTCCTCGCTGATGATGCGCTTCTCGACCGCTTTCGCACGAATGCGCTCCGGACTCATGCCGCGCCCGTCATCGGCGATCATCAGGACGATGTGGTCACCTTCCTGTCGCGCTTCGAGACGGATGACACTCTTGGCCTGCTTGCCGGCGGCACGCCGCTCGTCGGGCGATTCGACCCCGTGATCGACGGCATTGCGGATCAGATGGATCAGCGGGTCGGCCAGATCCTCGATCATCGTCTTGTCGACCTCGGTTTCTTCTCCGATCAGGGCCAGTTCGACATCCTTGCCCAACTGTCTGGCAAGGTCGCGCGCGATGCGCGGGTATTTCTGGAACAGGCGGCCGATCGGCTGCATGCGCGTCTTCATGACCGAGTTCTGGAGGTCGGAAACCAGCAGGTCGAGCTGGCTGACGGCCTGATCGAGTGCCTGCAGGGTGTCCGAGTCCGTACGCCCGGCCAGGATGTCCGCCCGCAGGCTGGTCAGGCGGTTCTTCGTCAGGCCAATCTCGCCGGACAGATTGAGCACCTGATCGAGTCGCGCCGTGTCCACACGGATGGTCGTCTCGCGTGCCGCCGCCCGCTCGTCAGCACGCCGCCCCGAGGGCGCGGCGCTGGCCGCAGCCCCGGGCCGGTCCGTGCTGCGTCGCCCCTCCGGAGGGAAGTGCGGCTGCAGCTGCGACAGTTCGACCTCGTCTGCCTGCTTGCCAGCTGGCGCGGTCGCAGCCGTGCGGGCAACGGCCGGCAGGCTGACGGCAGGCTGGCCACCGATGACGGCCGCGTGCAGCGCCTGCCAGTCCGGACCCTGCTCGCCCGAGCCGGTGGCCACTGCCGGCCCCGCTGGCCCGCCTGCCCGCGGCTCTGCGGCAACGGGCGATGTGGCGCCGGGATCGGCGGCCGTCGTCAGCGCGCTCTGCAGATTGGCGGTGACCTCTGCGGCGGCGGGGAACGGCTGCCTGCCCTGGGCAATCTCGCCGAACATCTGGCGAACGCCCTGCGTGGCCGCCATGATGGTGTCCATCAGCGCCGGGGTGAGCTCCTTCTCACCATTTCTCAGCCGGTCGAACAGGTTTTCGGTCAAGTGACAGAGCTTCACCAGCTCGCCGGCATTGAGGAAACCGGCACCACCCTTGATCGTGTGAAAGCCGCGAAAGATGTCGTTGAGCAGCCCCAGATCCTCCGGGCTTCGCTCGAGATCGACGAGCTTGTTGTCGACATCCGACAGCAGGTCGCCGGCTTCCTGCAGGAAATCCTGCAGCAGATCCTCCATCCCCGCAAAATCGCTCATCGCGAACCTCCTAGAATCCCAGGCTGCCGAGCAGCTCGTCAACCTGCTGCTGTGAGGCGACGACGTCGCTACGACCCTCGGGGTTGATCACTGGCCCGTTGAGGAGGCTGTTGATCGATTCGGTACGCCGCTCGCCAGGCAGCGTCTCGATCAGCACCTCCATCAGCTGCGTCTCCAGCTCGTGTGCCACCTGAATGATCTTCTTGATCACCTGGCCCGTGAGATCCTGAAAATCCTGGGCCATCATGATCTCGAGAAGCTGTGCCTTGGTTGCCTCCGTCTTCGCCGGCAAGGCCTGTTTGAGAAAGGAACGGGTCTCCTCGGCCAGAAGCCTGAACTCGTCGACCGCCAACCGGTTGGCAAAAAGCGCATCCCAGCGGGTCGCCAGCGCCGTCGAAGCGGCTTCGAGTTGCTCCTGCAGCGGGTTGGCAATGTCGGTCGCGTTGAGGACGCGGCAGGCAGCCTGCTCGGTCAACGTGGCGACGTAGTTGAGCCGCTCCCTGGCATCAGGAATGGCGGACACGGTGCTCTCGAGCAGTTCGCTGTAACCCAGTTGGCCCAATGTGTCGTGCAGCTGGCGGGCCATCTGACCGACGCGCTGAAATACCCGATCCTGTCCCTGCCATTGCGCCGCCGCGCCCGGTGCAGCCGTGGCCGCCTGTGCTCCCCGCACGGAGTCGAACAGCGCCTGCAGTTCGTCACTGTCGTCTGCTCCGTCTCCTTCACGCAACTGCTGCAGCAGAGATGCCGCCTTGGCCTTGGCGGCAGGTGGCTCGGCAGAACTGGCGGTCACGATTCCCGAGGCGATGCTGTCGAACAGAGCCTCGAGCTCCCGTGAATCGCCGGAGGTGTCGCTCTCGTTCATCTCAGCCCCCCATCCTGTCGAAGATCTTCTGCAGCTTCTCTGCCAGCGTTGCCGCCGTGAAAGGCTTGACGATGTAACCGCTGGCCCCCGCCTGCGCGGCGGCGATGATGTTCTCCCTCTTCGCCTCGGCGGTGATCATCAGTACCGGCAGGTGCTTCAGCGTTGCCGAACCGCGGATGGCCTGCAGCAGCTGCAGGCCATCCATGTTCGGCATGTTCCAGTCGGTGACGACGAATTCGAAACCACCCTGGTTGAGCTTCTGCAGAGCCACGGCGCCATCTTCGGCCTCGTCGACGTTGGCAAAACCGAGTTCCTTCAGCAGATTCCTGACGATGCGCCGCATCGTCGAGAAATCGTCGACCACGAGAATCCTCATCTTGGGATCAGCCATCATTGACTCCGATTGTTCGCTCAGCGCTCGAGCAGGGGACGCAGGGTGTCGGCCAGAACCTCTGCGTCGAACTTGGCAACGTAGGAGTCGACACCCACTGCCTTGCCCATGGCATGGTTGGCCTGTGACGACAGCGACGAGTGCATCACGACCGGGATGCCCGAGAACCGGGCATCCGCCTTGATGTTGCGGGTTAGGACGTAGCCATCCATTTCCGGCATCTCGGCGTCCACCAGGATCAGGCGGACCTCGTCGCGCAACGCGTTGCGACTCTGCTCGGCGTGCGCCGCAAGCGCCTGCAGGCGGCTCCACGCTTCCGCGCCATTGGTGGCGTGCTTGTGCCGGACACCAAGTTTGTCCAGCACCTCGGTGATCTTGCGCCGGGCGACCACCGAGTCATCGACGAAGAAGATGCTCGCATCCTGATCGACGTTGGCTGGAGGAATATCGACGATGATCGCCTCGCCGAAGGCGTTGGCCAGGATCTGCTCGACGTCGAGAATCGATACCAGTTTGCCATTGTCCAGTTCGGTGACCGCGGTGATCAGCCCCTGATTCGTGGACAGGACGTTCTCCGGTGCCCGGACCTTCTCCCAGTCCACCCGGATGATCCGGTCCACTTCATGCACGAGAAAACCAAGCGTCCGCTTCGAATACTCGGCCACCATCATCGTCCTGCCGTACTCGTCGTGGTGCTCCCCATGCTCGAGAAAGGCAATCAGCGAGAGCACCGGTATCACGTTGCCGCGCAGCGAGATCAATCCCTCGACGCCGCGCGGCATGTTCGGGGTCTTGGTGATGGGCGGCGTCCGCCCCACTTCCCTCACCTTGAAGACGTTGATGCCGAAGGTCTCGCGTGTCCCCAGCGAGAAGAGCAGGATCTCCATCTTGTTCGATCCGGCGAGACGCGTTCTCGCGTCGACGCCGTCGAGCAGGTTCTTCCTTTCGGCCAACTCCATCCTATCGCTCCTGTGAGGCCCGTTCAGCGCGACGGCAGCGCTGGCAGGCCGCCGCCCTGCAAGCGGCGCGTCAGCGTCTCCGAAAGCCGCTGCGGTTCGAACTTGGGCACGTACTCGTCAACGCCGACCGACTTGCCGAGCTGCTGGTTCGACATGCCCGACAGCGACGAATGCATGATGACCGGCACGCCGGCAAATCGCGGGTCGGACTTGATCTTCTTCGTCAAGATGTAGCCGTCCATCTCCGGCATCTCGATGTCCGTCAGAACGAGACTGATCAGGTCGCCGACCGCCTGACCGGAAGCCTGCGCATAGGCAGCCATCTTCTCCAGCTCGAGCCAGGCTTCCAGACCGTTGATCGCGGCAACGTACTTGACGCCCATCGCCCCCAACGTGCGCTCGATCTGCTTGCGTGCAACCGACGAATCGTCGGCGAAGAAGACCGTCAGCTGCGGATTGTCGAGTGGCTTGATGTTGCGATAAACGATCTCGTCGTCGTAGTTGGTCGTCTCGGAGAGGATCTTCTCGACATCCATCATCATCACCAGACGCCCATCCGGCAGTTCCGTGACAGCCGTCACCAGACCACCCAGATCGGCCAGCAACATCGCCGGCGGCACGCGCATCTGCCCCCAGTCGAGACGCAGGATGGTATCCACACCCTCGACCAGGAAGCCCTGGGTATGACCGGCATACTCGGTGATGATCATGATCGAGCGTGGTGTGTGCGTATCGACTCCGGCATAGCGGGCGAGGTCCACGACCGGCACCAGCGCACCGCGCAGGCTGACCATGCCCTCGACCGATGGCGGCATCTCGGGCGCCGCGGTGATCGGCGGCGTGCGCATCACTTCACGCACCTTGAAGACGTTGATGCCGAAAGTTTCGCGGCGGCCGGTGCGCGCATCGGTGCCGAGGGAGAAGAGCAGGATCTCCAGCTTGTTGGTGCCGGCCAGCTTGGTCCGGGCATCGATGTTCT
Organism: Candidatus Accumulibacter adjunctus; assembly: GCA_000585015.1. Classification (GTDB taxonomy): domain Bacteria; phylum Pseudomonadota; class Gammaproteobacteria; order Burkholderiales; family Rhodocyclaceae; genus Accumulibacter; species Accumulibacter adjunctus. The sequence goes on from JFAX01000006.1 coordinate 97,266, forward strand.
TCAGCAATTCCGACATATATCTTCCTCTTGCAGGAATCAGCGCCGATCGGGTCAGCGACATCTTAATCGAATCGTCGTCCGCACGCCAAGGTAGCCAGTCGTGTCGGCAGTGGGCTCTGCCGCTCTCACACCTCGGTCCTGTAGCCGATGCGGAAGCCGCCCCAGTGGCGGCCCTTGACATGGATCGGCGCGGAAATGTCGTGCATCAGCTCGCCCGTGTCGCGGCGATAGGTCTGCAGCAGGAATGAATGCTCGTGAACGCCGCAACGCTTTCCGACCGGGTCGTCGAAGATGCGCTTGCTGCGATTGCGGACGAAATCGATCTTCTCGTCACCGGTCAGCGGTTGCGCAAACGCCCGGTTGTGCGTCGGCACATAGCCATTGCGGTCGATGCAGATGGCGTAGACGAGGCACTGGTGCTGTGCCAGCACCTGCTCCTGCAGTGGTGCCACGGCCTGGTCGGTAAACTCGTCGAAACGCGTCCGGTACTTCTGCGGCCGGGTATTCGGCAGCGGCTGGTAGCGCTCGTCGAACAGATCGTCCAGGCCGATCCTGCCGGCATCGACGGCGCCGTCGAGGAGCTTGCCGATGCTCCGGGCCGCCTCGGTGACGATGCCGGGCATGCGCGTATGAACGCCGACCGCGTGCTCACCGGCCGCCCCCAGCCGGAAGACATTGCCCACTTCCTTCAGGTTTTCGGCCAGGCACTCGACGTGGTCGACCGCCAGCAGCGTCTGCCCGCTGACCTCGCTGTTCGCCTCGGCCATCTGCCTGATGTTGCGCACATGCTCGGCGATGCTCGCGCCGGTGCGCGTCTGCAGGGCGACCGCAGCGGCGATCGCCTCGACCTTATCGAGTGTCTGCCGTGCCCCGCTGTTGATGCCGTCAAGCGCCTGTGCTGCCTGCCGTGCGAGTTCGGCACCCTTGCGCGCCTGACCGCTGCCGGCCTCGATGCTGGCAATCGCCGATTGTGTCTCGCCCTGGATGGCGGTGATCATCTGGCTGATCTCGCCGGTCGCCTGCGAAGTTCGTTCCGCGAGCTTGCGCACCTCGTCGGCGACGACGGCGAATCCACGCCCGTGCTCACCTGCCCGCGCCGCTTCGATGGCGGCATTGAGGGCCAGCAGATTGGTCTGGTCGGCGATTTCGCGAATCGTCTGGACAATGCCGCTGATGGCTCGGGATCGTTCGCCGAGCGCACCGACCACGGCTGCCGACTGGCTCACCGAGGCAGCGATCTGCTCCATCTCTGCCGACGCCATGCGGGCAATCGACATGCCGTCTCTGGACAGACTGTTCGATCGCTCGGCGATACCCGCCGTTTCGCTGGCTTTCTCGCTCACCTCGTTCAACTGCAGGGTCAGACTGGCCATCTCGTCGGCAGTCGCCAAGGCGGCATCCCGCTGCTCGTTCGATCCGGCTGCCACCCGCCGGGCATCACCGATCAACTGCTGCGAAGCGGTGCCAACTTCGATCGAGTTGAACAACAGCTTGCCAACGATGATGGCGAAGCTCTCCATCAGCCGGTTGTAGTCGGCCGCAACGAGCGCCAGTTCATCCCCGCCGACGGCGGCTGCGCGTCTGGTCAGGTCGCCATCGGCATAGGTTCCCGTGATCACTGCCCGCAATCCTTGCAGCCGACGCAGCAGGCTGCGCTCGACGATCACGGACATGGCGACTGCAGCGAGGAGCGCGAGTCCCGTCGCCGGCAACCAGCCGGACATGCCGCCACCCAGGACGGAATGACCCAGCCAGCCAGCTGCGACCGTCAGCAGCACCATCAACAGCAGCGCCGCACGGATTTTCCACGCCAGTCCCATCATCATCGTCGTCTCCTCGTCGTCGCTGCAGCGCTCTTCATCATCAGCAATACGGCAGAAAACGCCCGACCTTTAGCGACTTCGCCAAATCGGTGAGGTCGCCGCCGCCGTTGCCCGCCAGGCGGCGCAACTGCGTCGCGACTGGCGCCACCTGCAGCGCGGCCCGGCGCTCACTCGGCCAGCGGTTCGTGGATCGTCACCCGCGCTGCACGGCCACGAACCGCCACGCGGTCAAGCTCGCGGCACGGCCAGTCGCCGAGCTGCTGCCGCGTCGCCTCACCGACGATCACCCCGGCCTCATAATGCGCCGACAGACCCTGCAAGCGTGCGGCCAGATTCACGGCATCGCCAAGCACGGTGTAGGCCCGTCGATGCCGCGAACCCATGTCGCCGACGACCATGACGCCGCTGTTGATGCCGATACCGATGCGCAGCGGTGGCCAGCCACGCACGGCCAGCAGCCGATTGAGGGCCGGCAACGCTGCCTGCATCGCCAGGCCGGCGGCAACCGCGTGCCGCGCGTGCAGCGGGTCGGCGACTGGCGCCCCCCAGAAGGCGACGATGGCGTCACCGACGTACTTGTCGAGCGTTCCCCTGTGCGCCCGGATGACATCGGTCATCGCCGACAGGTAGTCGTTCATCATCGTCGCCAGCTCGTCGGCCGGCATCTGTTCGGCAATCGTCGTGAACCCACGGATATCGGCGAAAAGCACCGTCAATTCGGCACTGCGACCGCGCATGTCGTAGCGCTCGGGATCACGGCTCATCTCGTCCACCAGCTCCGGTGGTACGTACTGACCGAAGAGCGCCGTCAACCGGCGGCGGGCGCGCGACTCGACGAAGAAGCCGAAGAAGAGTTGCAGCGCCAGGAGCAGCAGCAGCAAACAGAGGCTGGCGGCAGCCGGCAGGACCAGCCCGACCGCTCCCCAGGCGAGCAGGATGAGGACGGCCAGCAGGACGACGAGCATCACCGTCAGACCGACCGCAGCCTGGGGTGACAGTCGCGGCAGCAGTCGCAGCAACAGCAGAGCGAGAAGAGACAGCACGGCCACTTCGAGCAGCGTCGTCCAGGCTGGCGCGTGCGGCAGCGCTCCGGCGAGCAACCCGGCGAGCAGATTGGCATGTACCTCGACTCCCGGAAGCAGTTCATTGACTGGCGTGACCCGCTGATCGAGCAAACCCGGAGCGCTGCTGCCGAGGAGAACGATCCGCCCGCGCAGGGCGTCGCCAGGCAGCCTGCCGGCGACGACGTCGGCCGCAGAGTGGTAGTGGAATCCTCCCGCCGCCCGGCGAAACGGCAGCAATACGGCGCCTTGGCGATCCACCGCGATGAGGCGCGAGCCGCGCGTGCTGTGCAACTCGATGGCGGTCAGCGGCGGCCCGGTGGTCTGCCCTGGCAGCGGGTCGGCGAAATGCAGCCGCAGAGCCGGATCACCGAGGAGCAGTCGCGCCATGATCAACGGCAGTGCACCGTGGATCTGATCGGCATGCCTCGCCAGCAGCCAGCCGCGCCGAACCACTCCGTCAGGATCGACCGGTGCGCCAAGGAAACCGCCGCCCGCTGCCACCTGCTGCAGCAACGGCAGGTTGGCAGCATGACCCGGCCAGTCTGTCAGACCGGTTGCCTGAGCGCGCTCGCCAGCGTCGATCGGCAAAGCCGGCGGCAGCGCACCGCTCCTCGTCGCAGCCGCGCCGGTGGACAGGTGGAAACCAAGCACCACCGGATGTCGCCGCAGGACGTCGGCGAGTCGGCCATCGTAGTCGAGCGTCGGCCGCAGGCCTTCGACGGCGGCGCAAAAGGCAGCGTTCTGTCGCAGGGGCCCGCGTGTCAGTGCCTCCAGAACGGGCAACCCGGAGCTTTCGTCGGCCTCCGCCAGGATGAGGTCGAGACCGAGCAGCAGCGCACCGTAATCGGTGAAGATCCGTTCGATCAGCTCGGCCAGCCGGGCACGGTTCCACGGCCAGCGCCCGAGCTCGGCCAGCGAACGCTCATCGACATCGACGACGACGATGCGCTCATCGATCGGCGCCTGCGCAAACCAGCGCACGCGGGCATCGTACAAGGCCGCGTCGAGTCGGTTCAGGACATCGAGCTCGATGAAACGCAGGCTGTGCGCCGAGAGCACACCGAGCAGCAGCAGCCCAAGAAGACCGCGCCAACTGGCAACTGAGAGGCCCCGTCCGATCTTCGCCGCCCAGTCAGCGAAGCTTGATCTCGACACGGCGATTGCGGGGCTCGGCGACGCCGTCCTCGGTAAAGACCACCGGCTCGCGTTCGCCCCGACCGACGACGCTGATCGCAGCGGGCGCAACGCCGGCCTGGATCAGCTGCTCTCGCCCCGCCTCGGCGCGGCGCAGCGACAGCCGGTCATTGGCCTCGGAGCTGCCGACGCGGTCGGTATGGCCGATGACGATGGCCTCCGGCGCGGGCAGGCTGGCGAGTTGCTCACGAATCATCGGCAACTTGCTGCGCGACTCGGGAGTCAGGACGGTGGTTCCGGTTTCAAAATGGACGACGTAGACGCGCGGGCGTGCCGGTTGCAGGTCGAGCAGCCGGCCATACGCATCGCGCACCATGCGTGCACTGCTGGTCAGCCTGTGCGGCGTGCCGCCGTGGACCTCGACCCCGCTGTATGGCTCGGAGAGCAGGATCTCGCCACCGGCAGCCGTCACCGAAAGCGCGCCGACGCGACCGTCCGGCCCGGGCAACAGCAGAACGTGGTCGGTCACTCGCGAACAGGCGACCGAACAGGTGGCGACTGCCAGCCAGACGACGCAGGGGACGATCCGGACGCAACTCATTCGCCTGCCCCGTGGGCTTCGATGATGAACTCGGTGCCCCTGATGCCGAGGACGACGTTCGGCGTCCTGAAGCTGACGTTCTCGGGAGTCTGCCTGGCCAGCAGACCAGTCACAACACTCAGCGTACCCTTCAGCAGCGTAGTCAGCATGTTGCCTTCGCGCGTCGTCGGGTCAAAGCGGAACTCGTTGATCAGCAGCGTGCTGTTCGGTCCCGCGGTGAGGAGGGTGTCATCCGCCAGCGTGATGCCCACCGCGCCGTCTGCACCCGTACGAACCCGGTCCCCGACATGCACCGGGCTGCCCACCTGCACCGGCTGCGTCAAACCGGCACGTTCCAGATTCACGCTGCCTTCGTAGCGCTTCACCTTGCCGATGCGCAGGCCCGCTTCGGCACTGGCAGTCATGGCGAAGAGGAGCAGCAGGGACGGCAACAGGTGGCGGAACCTCAATCCCGGACCCTCCTTCCGGTCAGCCGAATCCGTGTCGAGAAAAGCTGGTCAGCGCTGTGCAAACCGAGCCCTGCCAGCATGTGCAGCCCCGCCCGGCAGCACTTGGCAGAGCGGCGTCGGCATGCTGCCGCACCGGCGTCACGGGCGCCCGGCATCCGGCTCGCGATCAGCGCGCCCGATAGAGCAGGGTCGGATGGACCTCTTGCAGAATCTTCTGCATCGCGCGGCGCCGCTGCAGGTTGAGAATGATCGGCGAGCGGGTGTTGGCGGCAATCGTGCCACCCGCCGCCGCGTCGCGATAGACGATGATCACCACCGCCGCATCCTCGGCACGCTCCAGCTCGAGTTGGGCGCAATCGGCATCGGACAGCTCGATCTCGTACTCGAGGTCGAGCGTCCCCGGGTCAACGATCGGAAAGGCAACGGCCACATCGTCCAGAGACTGCAGCCAGAAGACTGCCGGCTGCGGCCCTTCCTGGTGGAAGACCTTGAATCGCCGACAATCGGGAAAACCGGCAGGGCCAACGGCAAAGGTGAACACGCTGTCCGGATCGACCGGCACATCCTTGAGCCCAAAGCGCTCGAGATCAATCTTCATCGCTTACCCCCAGTCATGGCAGTTCGAAGCAGCCGCCCGAAAGCGCCAATTTAACCTCTTTCATCGCCCGACGGCAATTCTCCTGGCGGCCAACCGCCGCCAGCGCAAGCCGGCCGACTTGAGTTTTGCCGCCGGATTCTGCATAGTCGTGCCGCTTCGTGGCGCGCTCCGCGCTCCCGGGGGAGATCCGGCAGCCGGGGGTCGGCGTCGCCGGCCTCTGCCTGCCGCCATTCCGTCGTCGCTGGCTGCCGTCACCGGACGTATCGTGCACCGCCAGCGCGAATCCACCGCCAGCCAACCAGGTCCCGTAGAGTCCATGCCCCGCTTTGCAGATCGAGATGTCTCCCGCCTGATCGCGGCAAGAATCGCCGACGAGATCGGCTGCCACCCACAACAGGTTCTGGCAACCGCCGCCCTTCTCGACGAGGGCGCGACAGTCCCCTTCATCGCCCGCTACCGCAAGGAAGCGAGTGGCGGTCTCGACGACACCCAGTTGCGGCTTCTCGACGAGCGGCTCAACTACCTGCGTGAGCTCGAAGAGCGGCGCAGCAGCATTCTCGCCTCGATCGACCAACAAGGCTGCCTGACGGCCGAACTGGCGGACGAGATCATCGCCGCCGAGAGCAAGCAGCGGCTGGAGGATCTCTACCTGCCGTACAAGCCGAAACGGCGCAGCAAGGCGCAGATGGCCCGCGAGGCCGGTCTCGCCCCGCTCGCGGAACTGCTGCTGACGGCACCGACGCACTCGCCCGACACCGAGGCGGCGTGTCATCTGAACCCGGAGGCGGGTTTCGCCGACACGCGCAGCGTCCTCGATGGCGCGCGCCAGATCCTGATGGAGCGCTTCGCCGAGGAACCCGAGCTGCTGGCGGAACTGCGTGCCCATCTGGAAGCCCACGCGCACCTCAAGGCGACGGTCATCAGCGGCAAGGAAAGCGAAGCTGCCAAGTTTCAGGACTACTTCGACTACGCCGAGGCGCTGCTCGCAATCCCCTCACACCGCGCTCTGGCGCTGTTTCGTGGCCGCAACGAAGGGCTGCTGCAACTCACGCTGCTGCTGGACAGCGAACTCGACCCTGCCCAGGCAGCGACGCGCAATCCCTGTGAAGCCCGCATCGCAGTGCGTTTCGGTGTTCGCGATGCGGGACGTGCGGCCGACAGGTGGCTTGCCGACACGGTTCGCTGGGCCTGGCGAATCAGGATCGCGCCGCACTTGGAGACGGAGTTGCTGGGTGCGCTGCGCGAGCGCGCCGAAGCCGAAGCGATTCGCGTCTTTGGCAACAACCTGCACGACCTTCTGCTCGCCGCTCCGGCTGGCCGGCGGTCGACGATGGGCCTCGACCCGGGCCTGCGAACGGGTGTCAAGGTGGCGGTCGTCGACCCCACCGGCAAATTGCTCACGACCACCACGGTCTATCCGCACGAGCCACGCCGGGACTGGGAGGGAGCGTTGCACAGTCTGGCCGTCCTCGCACGGCAGCATCGGGTCGATCTGATCAGCATCGGCAATGGCACCGCGTCACGCGAGACCGACCGCCTGGTCGGCGAACTCATCCGGCGGCATCCGGAGATGCACCTCTGCAAGGTCGTCGTGTCGGAGGCTGGCGCTTCGGTCTATTCCGCCGCGGAGTACGCGTCGCGCGAGTTCCCGGACCTCGATGTCAGCCTGCGCGGCGCCGTGTCGATCGCCCGCCGCCTGCAGGATCCGCTCGCCGAACTGGTGAAGATCGATCCCAAGGCCATTGGCGTTGGCCAGTACCAGCACGACGTCAGTCAGAACCGCCTTGCCAAGGCGCTCGATGCGATCGTCGAGGACTGCGTCAATGCGGTCGGGGTCGAGGTCAACACCGCTTCGGTGCCGCTGCTCGCCAGTGTCTCCGGCCTCAGCGCGACACTGGCGGCGAACATCGTTGCCCACCGTGACCAACATGGTCCGTTCCGCAACCGCCAGCAACTGCGGGCAGTGCCGCGCCTCGGCGAGCGGGCCTTCGAACTGGCGGCCGGCTTCCTGCGCGTCGGCGAAGGCGACAACCCGCTCGACCGCTCGGCCGTACATCCGGAAGCCTATCCCGTGGTCGAGCGAATCCTCGCCGACACGCGAAGGAGCATTGCCGACCTGATCGGTGACTCACGGACGCTGCGGGCGTTGCGGGCCGAGAAGTACGTCGACGAGCGCTTCGGGCTGCCCACCGTCACCGACATCATCAAGGAACTCGAGAAGCCGGGTCGCGACCCGCGCCCGGAGTTCCGTGTCGCCGCCTTCCGCGAGGGCGTCGAGACGATCAGGGATCTGCGACCGGGAATGATCCTCGAAGGCGTGGTCAGCAACGTCGCCAACTTCGGTGCCTTCGTCGACCTGGGCGTCCACCAGGATGGCCTGGTGCACGTCTCGGCAATCGCCGAGCGCTTCGTCAAGGACCCGCGTTCGGTGGTCAAGGCCGGCGACGTGGTGACCGTCAAGGTGCTCGAGGTCGACCTGGACAGGAAGAGGATCGCGCTCAGCATGCGCCTTGCTGACGAGCCGCCGGGTGTCGCCAGGATAGTGCCGGCAACGCCCTCCGGCCGCGGACGCCAGCGGCAACGGAAGCAACCCGAAGCAGCCAGCGCAATGGCCAGCGCCTTTGCCCGGCTGCGACAGTGACGGGACGAACGCTGCCTTTCGCGCAGGTCGCGAGAGACGAGGCACGACGCGGCCGAGCGTCCACCCTTGGCCAACCGCTGCGGACATGATGTGTCGGGCAAGCCGGATGCTTCGGTGCGCCGGGACGTCCCATTCTCGGGCTGCGACCCATGCTCCCGCCTGCGGAACAGCGGCCAAAGCACCTGCACCAGCGGCCGCTTCAGGTGCCTTGCCGTGGCCGCTGACCGCCGCCGCTGCCCTGGCCCTGCTAACCGCTTCGATAGTGATCCACGATCAGGCCAAACGAGGCTTCAACGCTGCAGCCCAGTCGCTGCGCCATCTGCAGCAGGAACTCGTTTTGCCGGCTGCGGACGTTGACCCTGCAGAGCTCCACCGCCTCAACGCCAGGCCCGCCGTCGACGGCCACCGGCGCCGGCAACGGTGCCGGCAGCGGAACTTGATCGGCGATATAGGTGGCGAGAAGATGGCGCGCGGCAGCGGACAAGCTGATCCGTTGCGCGTCGGCGATCAGGCGCAGTGTCGCCAGTTGCCGGCCCCGGAAGTGGACCGCGACCTGCCGCCAGTCGCCGTCCGGCATGGGAGGATGGTCCGGCCGATCGTGCTCGCCGGCCGGCTGCGGCCCGCCAGTGGGCTGCTGATACACGACGCCACCTCTCGAGCCCGGCCGACGACCGCTCGCCAGGCGCATTACCGGTCGTTCCAGCAAAAGGAAGGACAGTGCTGCGACGGCCATCGAGCCAGCCAGACTCAGCGCCGCGAACAGCCACCAGAACTGGCCCAGGGACAGATCGGCGAGCCCCAGCAGCCACGCGAAGAGCTTCTGCACAGGGTAATGGAAGATGTAGAAGCCGTAGGAGATCAAACCCAGCCGACGCAGGGCGGCGGCTTCCAGAATGCGCCTGGCGATGGCCGAGTGTGGCGTCGCGAAGATCATCGCCGCCAGTAACAACGGTACGAAAGGCCAGTTGTAGTGACCGTGGGGCGCCTGCAGGATATCGTCAAGTGGCGTGCTCAGTATCAGCAGCACCGCCACGGCGCAGGTGCAGAAGACCCAGTCGGCGCGCGACCTGAATGCCCCGGGAAACCGGGCAGGCCTGCCAGGTGCGCTGGCTACGAAGAGCAGGGCAGTCGCAATGCCGATCAGGAAGTAGGTCAGATGCGCCAGCGTCGAATAGGTCAGGACGAAGCTGGCCGGTCCCGAGATGTACAGCGAGAAGGGCCAGATCAGGCTCGACTCAATCGGCCACTGGTCACGCGCCAGCAGGAACGAGAGCAGACCGTAGTTCGCCAGATAGCTGCCGACGGCGAGCGACGAAACCCAGATCAAGGCAGTCCTGAGCGAAAGTCGCCGCAGAGGCAGCATCAGAAACGGCAGCAAGAGATAGAACTGCATTTCGACCGCGAGGGTCCAGAAAGGCGCGTTCAGGCTGAGGATGTGCGAGTCGTTGAGGTTGTAGAGAAAGACGATGTGCGATAGCACGTTGTTGATGCTCGGTGCGTGCCCCCTCGCGAGCAGGATGGCAAGCAGACCGAACAGACACAGATAGTAGGCCGGCAGGATGCGCGCCAGGCGGCGCACGAAGTAGTTGCGGACATCGACCGGCGGTCCCGACCCATGCGCCTCGCGCCAGAATGGCATGGACAGGAGAAAACCGCTGAGGACGAAGAAGAGTGCGACGCCGCTGTTGCCATTGGCCAGCCAGCGCCCGAGATCGAACGGCCCAAGCTTGGCATCCAGCCCGACCATCTGGTTGAAATGCACGCCAAAGACGCCAAGCGCTGCAATCGCACGCAGCCCGTCGAGGCCGGCAAGGCGAGGATTGCCGGCAACGGCAGCGGTGGCCGAGGGCACCGGTACCGGCACCGGTTCCGGTTCCGGTAGCGGGACGACGCGTGCGGCTGCGGCTACCCTCTTCTGGCTGTCCGACGCCGTTCGCACACTGGCTTGCCTGTCGATCGCGGCAAGACCAACAGCGACGATCACGGCCAGCAGCGGATCGGTGATGTCAGGGGTCCCCCTGCGCGATACGATCTGCGCCGCTTCCTGAACGCTGACAGCCAGCAAGACAACGACGGCTGCCCCCGGCCACGTGCCGCCACCGGCACGAAACAGCCACGCCGCACCACCATAGAGAAACAGCTTGCGCAGCAGTGCCGCCGAGTTTGACGCCATGTTTCCTTCGAGCAGGCTGGCGAAGGGCACCCAGTGGAAGTCCCTCGCCCATGCCGCGGCCTCCCAGGGGAGCAGATTCGCGGCGAGCGTTGCCGCCAGCAGAAGGGCGCCAAGCAGCAGTGGTGACAAGCGCGATCGCCCGGCAAGCCAGACCAGGCCGGCAGCCACACTGCCGGAGACTTCAGCGAGAGTGATTTCGCCGCCGACGATGAAGGGTTGTGGTGCAAGGACCGCCAGCGGCAGGAACGGCAACAGCTTGCCGAGGCGAGTAGCCAGCGACGGGCGGTCGAGCATGTGGAGCACGGCCAGCCACGCCACGCAGTACAGAACGGCATCCGGGATCGCGAAGACAGGTTGCTGCAATAACGGCTTCAATGCGGTCCGCACGGCCGACAGGTCCAGCGTCGGCACCAGGGGCAGGAGTTGCGAGATGATCCACAGGCCGGCGAGATACAACGGAACGTCGGCTCGATGCGTCGGCGACAAGCCCAGAGCCAGCCGCTTCACGCCCGGAATGCGGGCCAGCAGGAGGCCGCCAGCGATCCCGACGGCGTTGAGGCAGACATCGACCAGAGACGGATCACGCGTCGGCAGCGCCAGTTGTCCCAGTTGCAGCGCCAGAGCCAGGACGAGGCCGGCCAGGAAAAGTCCCAGGGTTGACACGGCATCCACCTGCCGACGGACGAGCGCGAAGTCGCCGCAGAAACCGAACGGCACGAAGAGGGCGAAGTTGCCGAGCATGTCACCGCGCAACGTCAGATGCAACGACGCCAGTGCGGCCAGCCGGCTCCGCAGTTCGTCGGGCGACGGCGCAAGGAAGTCGAAGGGATACAGCGAACCGTAGACGATCAGCAGGATCACCGCGGCAAAGATCAGCCTCACGCCGCTGGCACCCCGAGCTTGCCTTGGCCCGCTCTCCCTGCCCGCCACTCGACCGGTCGCCAGCCCGGTATCGCCAGCTTCAGACCCGGCGCAAACAGCAGAGCGAAGACGATCTGTACGGCTGCCCAGGAGGCAATCCCGGCTGCCGCCGACCAGTCGCCCGTGCGCTCACCGGTCAGCAGGAACTGCAGGGCGGAGAAACGATGACCGTATTTCTCGACATGCCCTTCCAGGCCCTGTGCTGCAACCAGACAGCCGAGAGGGAGGAGCAGCAGACCAAGACACAACGCGAGCCGCGGCGACAGCAACCGGATCATGGCTCCCCAGGCCAGCGCCGCCCCCAGTGCCAGCAGGAACAGCGCGAGGTACAGCCAGACCATCGCCGGGATGCCCAGTGGTGCCCGCCGTGCCATCAGTTCCACCAGGTTGTCTGTCACCGCATGGTCAACGACGATCAGCTTGCACAACCACAACAGGCCGATCGATATCGCCAACAAAGGCAGCCTGTTGGGTGCTCGCCGCCCGTAACTGACGTAGTCTCCGAGCAGAACCACGGCGAGTGAGACCAGGATCGGAATCGGCGCATAGAGCCCGATGTAACGGGCGCCCATCTCGATGTAGTCGGCCGCCTTCGGGTACAGGGCAATCCCCTGCTGGACCACGGGCGCCAGGTTCTCGGTGCCCTGCCAGCCGTTCTGTGTCCAGACCGGTACACCGAGGATGTCGTGCAGGCTTTCCGGGGTGACGCTCAAGCTCAGGAAGGCGAAGCTGACCACGCTCACGCCGACGGCCAGCAACGGCAACAGGAGGACTGATGCAGGCCGCCGCCGCACGGCCCGCACCATGAACCCGCTGCCGATACCCAGCCAGCAGACGCAGAGTCCGAACATCAGCCAGTTGAGTGCGTTGCCGCCCCGCCACATGAGTTCTTTCAGGTTGCCGGGTGCGCCGGGCAACCTGCCAAGGAGGCCGACCATGACACCAACGAGGAAGGCGACAACGGTCACCAACAAGCCGAGGCGCAACCAACGCAGCCAAGCGCGGCCGAAAGGCAACATGGCCATTCCTCACTGACGGTTAGAGAAGCCTGTGGCGCGGGGCCGTCGTACGGACCGGCCCAGCCCTCGCGACCGCGCAACCGGATCGCTGTCAGCCGTCTGCGGCGCGGTGCCGCGGTGTCGCGTTGTCGTGCCGGAGGGATGCAGGATCGGACATCCCGTGATCGCCGAAGAGTATATGGGCACCGATCGACGGCCGTCAACGCGTCCCACGGGGTTCGATGCCGGCAGGCACCTTGATCGACTGAGGACGCGAATGACCCGCGCCGCGTTGCCGTTGTGGGACACCATCGGCACGCGCAGCAAGCAGTGAAATCCTGCACAGCAGCGGCCACGAGTTTAGCGTAGCATTCACCGCTGACCGGAGCGACCTCAGCCAGCAACCCGAGCAGGAGAACTCCGGCAAGGGGCCTGCGGCCTGCGCTCCATGCCCCGCGAACCCGAAGATGCCTCACTGCCAGACGATCGCTGCCGGATTATCGGGCTCCCGCGGCGACCGACACCCCCGCCAACCCTGCCCGGCGAACCCGAAACCCATGAACGCAAGACTATCCGGCCAGCTGGACCTGACCGAACTTCTCGACTCTGCAACGCCTCCGCAGCGGCTGCAGTCGAGTGCACTGCGGGGGGAGCAGATGGCGCGTGACGACTCCGCCATCTGCTTGCTGATCGGCTCGCCTGGGCTTGCCGGGCAAGGCACGGCCACGACTGCCTCGCAGCCAGGTCTTGCTGCGGCGGTGTTGGCGGCTTGGCGCAAGCATGGTATCGATCTCACCTCGCACATCAGCGGCAGCTACGCGCTGGTCATCGTCGACGCCGCGCGCAGGTCCGCGTTTCTCGCCGTCGACCGCTTCGCCATCGAAACGCTGTGCTACTTCACCGACGGCAAGATCCTCGCCTTCGCCGACCGCGCCGACTGCGTCACGGGCCACGACCGGCAACTGGAGCCGCAGGCAATCTTCGACTATCTGTACTTCCACATGATCCCGGCACCGCGGACGATCTTCCGCCAGGTACGGCGATTGCCGGCGGCGCACGCGCTGCTCGTCGATCAGCAGGGCGTGCACGAGATCCGCCATTGGCGCTTGCGTTTCGACGAGGGTGGTCGTCCTTCCTTCGATGCCGCACGAGACTCGTTCCGCAGCCTGATCCGCGAATCCGTCGCCGAGCAGCTCGCTGGCGGGCAACGGGTCGGCGCCTTCCTTTCAGGCGGCACCGACAGCTCGACGGTCGCCGGCATGCTCTGCCAGATCACCGGTACGGCGGCTCCAGTCTATTCGATCGGTTTCGACGCCGCAGGTTACGATGAGATGGAATACGCGCGCATCGCCGCCAGGCACTTCGGCTGCGAGCATCACGAATACTATGTGACGCCAGCCGACCTGTTGGCGAGCATCCCGGCCGTGGCCAAGCATCACGATCAGCCCTTCGGCAACTCATCGGCCCTGCCGGCCTATTACTGCGCGCAAGCCGCGCAGGCCGATGGCTGCAGCAGGTTGCTGGCTGGTGACGGCGGCGATGAACTGTTCGGCGGCAACTCCCGTTACGCCATGCAGCGTCTGTTCGAGTACTACCACAGCCTGCCGCAGGCGATCAGGCAGGCGATCGAACCGATGTGCGCGGACGGCAGTCCCTTGCGCCGGATCCCCGGCCTGAAGCAGGCGACCGGCTATGTGCGTCACTCGCGGGTGGAGCTGCCGGCCCGGTTGCAGAGCTTCAATCTGCTGCTGCAACTCGATCCGGCACAGGTGCTCAACGCGGACTTCCTGGCTGACATCGATCTGCACGAACCAGCCCGACACATGCAGGCAACCTGGGCCGAATGCCAGGCCCAGAGCCTGATCAACCGCCTGCTGGCCTACGACTGGCGCTATACCCTCGCCGACAGCGACCTGCCGAAGGTTCGGGGTGCGGTACAGATGGCCGGGATTGCGGTTGCCTACCCGCTGCTCAGCGATCGCTTGACCGACTTCTCGATGACCCTGCCAGCTGACTGGAAACTCCGGCGCTTCAAGCTGCGCTGGTTCTTCAAGGAAGCCTTGCGCGGCTTCCTGCCCGACGAAATCATCAACAAGAAGAAGAAGGGTTTCGGACTGCCATTCGGCGTGTGGACCACGCGCAACCCGGCGCTGCTCGAACTGGCCCGGGATTCTCTCGATATGCTGGCAAAGCGGGGAATCGTCCGGGCGGACTTCGTCCACAGGCTTCTGCACGAGCACCTTCCGGAGCACCCCGGATACTTTGGAGAAATGGTATGGATCCTGACCATGCTCGAGCAATGGCTCCGCCGCGACGCAGCTTGACGGGGCAGCCGGCAACGCCGGACGATCACGGGCAGTGGGGACAGCGGACGCCCAGGCCGGCGGCCGCAGCTTTGACGTTCAGGCCGCTACGACCATCGCCAGGGAAGCGACCATGAAGCGTGTCCTGATGATTGCCTACCATTTCCCGCCCCTGGCAGGCAGCAGCGGTATCCAGCGCACCCTGCGGTTTGTGCAACACCTCCCCGGATACGGATGGCAGCCGCTCGTCGTCACTGCGGATCCACGCGCTTACGAGCGGACGAGCGATGACCTCCTGCAGGAGATTCCGGAGGGCACCGTCGTCCATCGCGCATTCGCCCTCGATACCTCGCGTCATCTCGCCCTGCACGGCCGACACCTGGCGTGGATGGCGCGGCCAGACCGCTGGGTGAGCTGGCGGTTCGATGCCGTGCGCACCGGCCTGCGCATGATCAGGGACTACCAACCGGATGTCATCTGGTCTACCTATCCGATCGCCACTGCACACCTGATCGCGGCTCAGCTCCACCGGCGCACGGGGGTCCCATGGCTGGCAGACTTCCGCGACCCCATGGCACAGCCGGGCTATCCGGCGAACCCGCGCACGCGACAGAGCTTCATCGATATCGAGAGTACGGCCGTGCGCGAGGCCCGGTTCAGTACGTTCACCACGCCGGGTGCCGCACGCGAGTATCGCCGGCGCTACCCGGAGGCGGCAGCGCGCATCCTCGTCCTCGAGAATGGCTACGACGAGGAGAGTTTCCCGCCCACGGCACACACGGCTCAGGCACCTGAGCCACTGCACCCCGGACAGCTGACCTTGCTGCACAGCGGACTGGTCTACCCGATGGAGCGCGACCCGACGCAGCTTCTGCGCGCTCTGCAGTCCCTGAAGGACTCGGGCAAGCTGCCGCCGGGGCAACTCCGGCTGCGTTTCCGGGCCGCGGTTCATGACTCCATGCTGGCACGCCTTGCCCGGGAACATCAGGTCGAAGACTGGATTGAATGCCTGCCGGCCGTGGGCTACCGTGCCGCCATCGCAGAGATGTTGCGCGCCGACGGACTGCTGGTTCTGCAGGCAGCATGCTGCAACGAACAGATCCCGGCCAAGATCTACGAGTACCTGCGCGCCGGTCGACCGATACTGGCGCTCACCGACGCTGCCGGCGACACCGCTGCAACCTTGCGGGCAGCGGGAGTCGAGCACCTCGCTCCGCTCGACTCGGCGGAGGCGATCGCGACACAGCTGATGGCCTTCGTCACCGCGCTGCGACAGGCGAAGGCTGCACCGCCGTCGCCCGCGGTCGTTCGCCAGGCCTCTCGCCGGGAACGGACGGCCGAGCTTGTCCGCTTGCTCGAAGCCTGTCGGGACGGTGGCGCCTGAGCGCCGGTGAAGGGGTCGTGGCGAACGGGCGGACGAGCAGGATGCGCGCGAACGGCGGCACAGTACCGGCCAGCCGGGACGCCCTGATCAGACAGACGCACGACCCGGACTGGTGTGACTTTTTTGGCTTGACTCAGGCGAGCGCCTTGAGGCACCCTGATGCAGGTTCCACTCGACGGCGGAGTCCGCACTCAGCCGCCAACTCAGATGAGGATTCAAGCATGCTTGGCGAAGGAAGGAAGCTGTTGTCGTTGATGCGGGGTGTCCGCAATCCGTTGCCCGCGGTTTTCGACCGCCTGGGTCAGCAACGCGAACCCTATGTCCTGTGTCGTCACGACGGTGTCAGCATCGAAGTGAGACCGGGGGTGGGCGATCTCTTCGGCTTCTACGAGATCCTGTTGCGCAACGACTATCTCGCGTCCGGACAGGTGCTCAACGACGGCGATACGGTGATCGACGTCGGTGCCAACATCGGTTGTTTCTCGGTCCTGGCGGCTCGAGTGGTGGGACCGAAGGGCAGGGTCATCGCTCTCGAGCCAGAGGAGTCCACCTATCGCCAGCTCGTGCGCAACATCGAGCTCAACCGGCTGCACAACGTGATTGCCCTCAAGCTGGCTGTGGGTGCCGAATGCGGCTCGATCAAGCTGCACTCGGCGAGCAATCGACTGTTCAGCTCCTTCTACACGTCGGTGAATGGACAGGCCGTTGCCGGCGTCGAACAGGAGGTCGAGGTCGTGACGTTGGCGGAACTGATGGCGGTACAGGGAGTGCTCGCCTGTGACTATCTCAAGCTCGACTGCGAAGGCGCCGAGCACGATATCGTGCGGACGATGACTGCAGAGACCGCACAGCGGATTCGGCAGGTCACCGTCGAGCTGCACCGGGTTCCCGGACATGATGGCGCCGTCTTCGCCGACCGGTTGATCGACCTCGGATACGAGCGGGTCGGCACCAGTACCCTGCCCTACTACCGACGCCGGCCGGTGTAGCACGCGCACGCAGCGGCGATCGGGCCGTTGGTAGACCGGCGATGCGCTTCGGATCGCCGGTCAGGGCGAGCGACGGAGTCGCAGCTGGCGAGCGGTTTCGCTCGGTGGCGGCGCCGCGAACCTGCGTCTCCGCCGCGTTCAGCCGCGATGCCGACGAGCGGCGAGACTGGCGACCGTCCGCCAGGCCTGTTGCTCGATGCCTGCCTGACGACCGGAAGCGAGCCAGAGAACGACCAGCACACCGGGAAACAGCACCAACCCGACCACGACCTTCAGCACGAGCAGCACGACGAGGGGTGCATCGATCAGCTGCGCGAGGACGGCAAGACTGCCATACATCGCCAGTCCCGCCAGACAGGGACGCCAGAGCGAGCCATAGAGCCGGCCGATGCCGATCATGCAGGACGAGGAGACGAAGCGCAACATCAGTGGCAGGACGGCAATCGATACCGCCACCCGTGCCATCGCCACACCCTCCATGCCCTGGACCTGCGCCGCCCGAAAGGCGATCGGCGCCAGCAACGCGAGTTCCAGCCAGGTCTGAGCCGCCGAGAGGCGGGTACGCCCCATGACCCAGAGTGGCATCTCCAGGGTCAGGGTCAGGGAAGAGAAGGCCCCGTAAAGCGCCAACCAACGCATGGCATCGATCGCCCCCAGCCACTTGTCACCGAGAACCAGCGGCACGAACTCCGGCGCCACCGCCATCAGCCCAAAACCGACCGAGAAGCACAGTGCGGCGATTGCCCCAAGACTCAGGCAGAACAGATTCTCGAATTCTTCGCGCGCGCCTGCCACTTTGGACAGTGTGGGGAACAGCGCGCGCCGCAGCGGCATGACCAGCTCGGAACTGGGCATCGTCGCCAGTTCATTGGCGACGTGGTAGCCCCCCATGACACTCGTTCCGAGCAGACGGCCGACGACGAACTCATCGGTCTTGCGATTGAGGTAGGTTCCAACACGGGAGATGATCAGCCATTGCGAGAATCCCCACATCTCACCCAGGCAGCTCAGGCTGAGGCGCGGACGGTAAGGATGCATCCGATAGCTCAGGATCAGCGCAATGGCGCTGCCGCTGGTCATGCCGATGGCAAGCGCCCAATAGTTCTCGAGATAAAAGGCCGCGCCGACGACTATCGCGAAGTTCGCCAGTTTCGTATACACGGTGAAACGAAAGTCCTTGGCGAAATCGAGATCCTTGCGGAAGGCGACGACGCCAATGTTCTCGAAACCGCTGATCAACGGTCGCAGCGCGATCAGCTGCACGACGCTGACCGTACGCGGTTCGGAGAAGATCTGCCCCACCCACGGCGCGACCACGACCAGCAGCCCGGCGATCAACATTCCCTGGATGATCTGGATCGTCCACGCCGTATCGAAGTGTTCACGGCTGTTCGCTCCGGGACGCATCAGGGCCAGATCGACACCGGCATAGCCGACAGTCTCCAGTAGACCAACGGCAATCAGGGCGATCGCGACGATGCCAAAATCCGCAGGGGCCAGCAGCCGCGCGAGGATTACTGTACTGACCAGGCCGATCAGGCGTGTTGCCCATCTGGCGCCGACCATCCACGCCGACCCATGGACGAGCTGCCGACCCGTCGAAGGCACGTTCTCAGCGTTCACCATCGCCGGTCAGTGAAGCACCTGCTCGAGAATGGCATCGATGCGCTGGCCGATCTCGCGTCCGTAGTTGCGCTTCAGGTACCTGAAAACGATGAGGTAGAGCGGCACTGCGCGACGAAAGCTTGCGTAGGGCAGTGCCGACGCTGCACAGGCGCGCTGCGCGAAGAACCAGGGGCATGCAGCCGGATCCTCGGTATCGCGGATCAGCCGTGCCGATGTCGCGCTCATGCCGGCGACGGACAGGCTGATCATGAAGATGTCGAACCCGGCCAAAGCCGTCGCACCATAGTCCTCCCAGTCGAACACCAACAGATCGCCGTGCGCCGCACCCAGATTGTTGAGTACGAAGTCGCCATGCTGCGGGATGTGCGGGATGTCCGCCCAAGGCGTGCGATCCACCTGCCCCAGATAGCGCTGGAGCGCGCTACCGGCAGCGGCGGAATCCGCCAGGAAGGCACCGGCCTCGGCCATGAAAAGATCGTGGCTGCAGGCGTCCGCAGCGTCGAGCGAGCTGGCACGGGCACTGGCAAAGAAAGCGATCAACTGCCCTACAAGGTGCGCCGATCGGCGAGCGGAGTCGAGGTCACGCGCACGGACGATGCGGTGCTCGCAGGCCGTCGCGACCAGCAGGCTCCAGCCGTCAAGGCGCAGATGGGCGAGCGGCTTCGGCGTGCGCTCGCGAAACCGGTCGTGCGCCAGGCGATAGCTGGCGAAGCGTTCGCCGAGATCGTAATGGAAGCACGCCTGGACGTGATACCAGGCATCCTTGCCCGGATCCCAGACATCCAGTGCAATCGCCTCGCCGCGCGAGACCATGACGTTGAAAACGAGCCTGGCTTGCGGCGCCACGAACCCACTGCTCACCAGCGCCTTGCGGACCAGGCTCAGCACGACCGACGCCCCCAATAGAAGAGGTGTGGCTCGAGAAAGCGGTTGAGGCCCAGTTCGACGACAGCCTTTCGCAAGAGGTATCCGGAACGGCTCAGGGAGTCGCGCGAAGACTCCAGCGCGTAGCGGAATGCCCGGCGCGAGGCTTCCACTTCGACCGCGGCAAGGGTGCTCGGAGCCTGTGGGTCCGGCCACAGGTTGCACACCTGGATGTCACGGAATCCTGCACCGAGCAGGACGCGCTGGCACGAAAGCACGTTCAGCGCCGCCACCTTTGGGGAACCCGACGCCACCGCCCGCCGGTGCCAATGCCAGCCGCGCGGGCTGCTGCCGTTGCGTCCGCAACCGGCGACCACCCCACCTGGCCTGAGAATCGACGCGATCCTGGCCAGCCACTCTTCGGCTACCTGGCGAGGGTGTCGCTGCGGCAAGGCTGCCGCCAGATCATCCAGGGTATGGTGCAGGATCACGAGATCGAAACTCGCAGCGGGGAAAGGCAGCGGCTCGTCGTAGGACGCCTCGCAGCCTTGCAGGCGGCCGATCATCGGCGTCGTGACCGGCGACCCACGGTCACCGCCAAACAGGCGACAACTCACCACCTGGCGGGCCGGCCACTCGCCGTCGACCACCCGTCCGTGATCCTGAAGGTACAACTCCAACACGCCTGCGCCGTCGACCATGGCCGGCAATTGGTAGATCGCCCGCAAGCGCGCGCTTGCCAGTTCGTAGGGTCGCAGAGCCGTGGTACCAGCTGGCTCATCGCAAGAACGCTGCTCCATCTCAGGCACGACGGCGAGCAACCAGTATGGTGTCGGGTGCCACCGGCGCCAGAAACCGATGGCCAAACATCGCCTCGCGGCGCAATGATCCACCATCCACGGTGCGTACTTGTCCCAGCATCCGTGAGCGGTAGAGCCAGGCACCGATCGGCAGGCTATTGACGACCTGAAAGCCGTGCTTGGCCAGCAGCTGCTGCAGCGCGTGGTGGGTCAGGTCCATCTCTGGTTTGCCGCCCGTCAGGCGATGGAAGAGTGCCGCCAGCGAGCGAGGATTGCGGTGATTGTTGAGGACCAGATAGCCTTCGGGCCTGACGAGATCGGCCAGCACCTGCAGCACCTGCTGCCGCAGCGTCGGCTGCGCATTGCCGAAGAAGCGAAACGCCGTCGCCAGATCGAAAGTACCCAGATCGATTGCTGCCCTGGTCAGGTCAGCCTCTACGAAACGGACACCCGGACACCTCTGACGCGCCGCAGCAAGCATGCTCGGCGATAGGTCGACCCCGATGGTCTCGCGCGCGAAAGGGGCGACGGTGTGAGTGATGCGAGCCGTGCCACAAGCAAAATCCAGGTAGCGGGCAATGCCGTCCGGAAAGAGCTGCGGCAGGATGCGCTGCAGATGAACGCGCTCCATGTCGCACATGTAGGCGTCGAACGGGTCCTTGGCCAGATTGCGGTCATAGTTCTCGCCGCGCTCGATGTGGCTCGTCCGGTAATCGCCAATCTGCGTCGATTCACTGTCACTCATCACTCAACACCCATTTTCCACTGTCGGCTTGACGACCGCTGCGGAACATACCGCCACCCGCAGCAACGTTTGGCAAGGTGCGGGATTCCCGTCGGCACAGGCACCTCCTCCGTTCCTGCCCATCGGCCGTCTAGCCGCGGCCAATTGCGCGCATTTCCCGCAGGGCGAACCAGTTGGTCACCGTGTAGATGCCGTTCCAGGTCAGTGAAAGACGATCGGAATCGCCGTAGATCTCGCGAATGTCTTGCGGCATCGCGGCAATCCCTCCGGCCTGCAGACGGGGGCCGAGAAGCTTGAACTCGTAGCCCCGGCGACCGTACCGCACCATGCGTCGCCAGTAGGCCCGGACATCGGCGAACCTCGATATGGTGAAGGACTCGAAGATGAACCCGGCATCCGCGCAGGGCGCGATCAGCAGGTCGTTCATCGGCTGTGACGGATTCAGATCCCATTTCACCAGTGCGCCCACCAGACCGTCGTCACCTTCGAGTCTGAGTGGGATTCTGACGCCGAGTTGCTGGCAACGGATCACGAAGGAGCCACGCAGCGCGTACAGGTTGGCCACCAGCCCGCGTTCACGCAGCAACTCCTCGCGGTCATGGCGCATGCTGCGCCCGGATGCCGGCGGCACGCCGACTGCCTGCGCCTGCGGTTCCGCCCGCAAGGCCCGTTCCATCGCCGAGAACGAGCCCGGAACGGCACGCGCGTCACCATCCATGAAGAAATATATTTCCTGCCCGGCGCAATGCTGGGGAACGGTCTCATGGATGAAGACGTTCCAGGCGTTGCACTTGTCACCGAGCGTGATCGAGACGAGATGAACGCGCGGATTCTTCCTGCCGTAGGCGCGGACGATTTCCTCGGTGCGGTCGGTACAGCCGTTGGCCATGACGAACACTTCGAAAGGACCGTCCGGGTCGGCCGCGAAGATGCTCTCGAGGCACGCATCGATATGCCGCTCCTCGTTGTGGGCGAGGACCATCACGGGCCAGATGGCACGCGACTGCGTCGCCGAGCCCGGTTCACTGCTATTGATAACATCGCTCATGATCATCTCCGTCCTGACGATTGGAAACACATTGTCGATACGCGGCCGCCACACGTCGCAGCCGCTGGCAGACCTCTGCGACATCCTTGGCAGTCATGTCCGCATAGGCCGGCAGTTCGATCAGGCGCGCGCCAGGGTCCGGCGACCCTCTGGCCGAACAGGATGCGGGGGAATGCGTCGCGTAGCCGCGCCGGGTGCATACGGACTCTCGCCGCAGTTGCCGCTGGCACTCATCGAGTTCGACACCGGGTGGCAGGGAGACCATCACCCGCGCCAGATACCGTCCGGGCGAAAACTGCGGCATCAGCCATGGGTCGCCGGGGGTCGCCAGCGCCGCCGCATAATGGCCGAGAATCCGGAGGCGCTGTTCGCGCCGCCGCGACAGCGATTTCAGCTGCTGCAGGGCGAGGCACGCATCGAGGTTCGCGATCCCAGCGGGCACGAGTCCGCGCGCTCTGGCGCCAAGAACCTGCTGCCGCAGGCGCTGCCAGCGATAGCTCAGCGCTGCGGTGTGCGCCTCCAACAGGTAGTTCCAGAAGAACGCAACCAGTGCCCGCAAGCGCCCTGCCGCCGGCGCCAGCCCTGCGACCCGCGCTTGCACGATGGGAGAGACTTCATTCTCATGGCAGATCAGGACGCCACCACCACCGCTCTCGCCAGTCACGACACACTTCGACTGGGCGAAACTGAGCACACCGAAATCGCCAAAGGTCCCCAACATGCGGCCACCCACCGATTCCCCGACGACCTGTGCCGCGTCATCCACCAGATACACCCTCGCCGCTTTGGCAATGGTCTCGAAGGCTTCGATCTTCGCCGGGCACCCGTACATATGGGCAACGATGATCGCCAGCGTCCGGCTGCCAATCCGCTGCTCACACGCGCCGGGATCCAGGTTGAGGTCGGCACCGACATCGGCGAGAACCGGCACCAACCCGAGCGAGTTGACAACCTCGACAACGGCCGGGCAGATGAACGCGGGGATGATCACCTCGTTGCGCCCCGGCCGCAACTGCATCAGGGCCTCGAGGCCGAGACGCAGTGCGGTACGGCCGGAATTGACCGGCAGGACATGCGGCACGGCCAACAACCCGGCGAGTGCGCCCGCCAGCTGCCTGGCAGCGGGGCCACGGCGTATCCGGCCGCAGAGCATGGCTGCCAGTACGGCCCGCAACTCGGCCCAGCCCCAATCGGCGTAGGGCAGACGTTGGTAAGACATCCCCTATCTCCGCCCCGTCAGCAGCGTCTGACAGCGTGCGCGCACTCTTTCCCAGGTCAGGACGCACCATGGCATCGGATCAGTCGCCCGCCAGTAGGCATCGACGACGTCTGCTGCAGGCAGGGCACCCGCACTCCCCTGTTCCTCGGCCGACCAGCGATCAACGATCGGATCGCGCCAGATCTTCGGTGGCTGCCGGTACTGCCCGGGCGGCAACGAAGCACCGGTTTCCGCGCAGTAGGCGGCGAACGGGATGTTCACGCCATTGACCGTGGCAACCTCCTCCTGAAAATCGGTACGCCCGACGGTAGGCTCCACCATGTAGAAGCGGCCATCGCGGCAATCCCGCTTGTACTCCATGCTGCCCATGCCGACGAAACCGACCTGGCGAAAGAAGAGCGATGTCATGTCGCTCAGTTCGTCATGGCATTCCGGAGCCGCAATGCAGCTCGCCGTGCCGCCAATCCGTGGTGGCCACGAGCGCAGCTTGCGGCCGACGAACGAGGCCGCCGGGCGCTGATCGGCGGTGACGTACTGCAGACAGAAATAGATTTCGGAGTCAGCGCCTTCAATCCATTCCTGGACGACGAGGTCGGCGAGCACCGGTGCAATCTCGCGATAGCGTGCCGCAGCTTCGGCAGCCGATGCGACCACATATGCCTTCTTGAAGCGGTCGCCATAGCCATAATGCTTGAACGCGGGCTTCAGAACGCAAGGGAAGCGCAACTCGCGAAGACGCTCGAGATCACGCTCCGTCTGCAAGCGGACGGCTGCCGGAACAGGACTCCCACAGTCGATCGCCAGTTTCTGGAACCCTTCCTTGTGCATCAGATTCGCCAGTGTCAGCTGGTCAGGCAGGGTGATCAGGTAGTCGGAGACAAGCTCCTGCCGGCGTTCCGAGACCGATGTGACCGATTTCTCTTCGGTCAGGAAGAGAACCGGTCTTGCCGGCAAGCTTGCGGCGATCGACTTGAGCGCGGCGATCAGGGCCTCACCTTCCGTCTCCCTGACGACATGGTGCCGCGGATATCGGCTGTTCCAGGCCGGGCCACTGCCGCTGCACACCAGAATCATTGGAACGTTCCGCTCGGCCAGGCTGCGCACGATCCCGAGGGCATTCAATCCGCCGCCAACGATCACCGCCGTCGCCGTTGCCTTCGTCATGACCGAGCCTCCCTGTCCGCGATTGATGGCTGCCGCTCCGGTCGCAGGAGAGCCAGCGCTTCGTCGATCCCGCGGCGGTTGAACAGCGAGCTCGCGGCCAGATAGGCGACGGCACCGAGCAGCGCGAGCAGCAGCAACATCGGCAGCGGCGGCAGAGCGAAGTGTTCACGAGCCAGAGCGACACAGCCGTACATGACACCACTGGCCAATGCCGATCTGCCCAGCGCGCCAATGACTTCGCCCAGATGCAGATCGAGGTGAGGCGCGGCACGCACCAGATTCGCCAGAAATACGCAGGGAAAGGCGAGCACCCAGGACAGGGCAAGGCCAACGAGGCCAAACTGGCAGCCGACGACGAAGGCCAGGCACATCACGACGGCGGTGACACACGTGTTCCGGAAGCTGACGTCGGCGCGACCCACCGACTGCAGCGCGGCGTGAACGATCGGCCCGAGGACGCGCAAGGGCATGATCAGGCAGAGCAGCATCAGGGGCAGGCGGGCACCATCCCAGTTGGCACCAAGGAGCCCACCAACGATTTCCGGGGCCACGCTCGACATGCCCCACATGACTGGAAAGCTGATCAGGCTGATGGCACGCATGCTCTTGAGAACATAGGGATTGACACTGCCGCCCTCACGCTTCACCTTGGACATCGCGGGAAAGGCCACCTGATTCAGGATGGATGCGAGTCGCGAGGTCGGCAACGACGCCAGATCCATCGAAACCGAGTAAAGGCCCAGATCGTGTCGTCCCAGCAGCTTGCCGACGATCAGGGAGTCAGCCTGTGAATAGAAATGATAAACCACCTGGTTGGCAGCGATATCACGCCCGAAGCGGACGATCCGGCCGCTGCCACTGAAGTCGAACAACGGCAGACCCTTGTACGGTCTGAGCAGATTGTAACCGGCAGCGCGCAGCGTCGCCATGAGCACGCCGCCCCAGGCCAGCGCCCAGACGCCGTGTGACGCATAGGCCAGACCGAGGGTGAGGAGCGAGCCGGCCAGACTGGACCCGAAGTCGACGAGACTGCGTCCACGGTAGGCCATCTCCCGATGCAACAACGCCCCCGGGATCACCGCAAAGATTGCCGGAATGAATTGCAACGCCACCACTTGAATGATCGTCTGCAGGCGCGGCTCACTGAAGAAGATCGCTGCCAGCGGTGCGATGACCAGCGCCAGCAGGGCGAATACCCCCAGGTTGGCGAGGACGGTGACGCCGAACACCTGGCGCATCTCGCGATCGGAGATAGCGCGCGTCTGGATCAGGCTGGAACTCAGGCCGAGTTCTGCGACCAGCGCCAACAGACTGGAAAAGATGGTCGCCATGGCCATCAGGCCGTAGTCGGCCGGCAACAGGAAGCGCATGACCAGGATGGTGATCGCCCAGGAGGCAATCTGGCTGGCAAAACGCCCGATCACCGTCCACCGCAGTGCGGCGAGCACCTGGCTGCGCAGGCTCATCGGCCGTCGCCCCGAGCCACTCGAGCACCGCTCCGGCAAACCGGCGAGAGAGCCGTCGTCGGCTCCTCGCGTGCGACCAGCAGCGGCTGGCCATCTGCCGGCCCGACGCGCAGGGCAAACCCGGGCAGCGATGCCACGAGCGTGCAGGCCTTCTGGTGGCACTCAGCGCTCATCGCCTGGACCGCGAGGAGGAACGTCCGCCGACGCTTCCAGCAACTGCGAATCGACGCAGAACTTGGCTGCCCAATTGAGATACTCGAATCGCCCGTAGTCCCCGTCTACGGGAAAGGAGCCGCGCACGCCGCCCACCACGTCGGGGTTGCCACTCAGGTAAACCGTTCGCCGCACGTAGCGGTTGGCGCGCCGCGCGGCATCGAGGTAAGCGGCCTTGCCGGTGATGCCGAACAGAAGAAGCCAGCAGGCGGCAATCTGGACATTGCCCGTCAGGCACACCCAATCGACCGTCGGCCGCCAGTTGCGGTCCAGCTTTCCGGGCAGGCGCCCGTCGTCCTCGATGACCTCGAGCAGCGCGTCGGCGGTCAGCGCGGCGGCTGCCAGCAGGTCCGCCTCGCCGGCGAACCGATAGGCCTCGATGACGCCACGCAAGACGTAGCCGATCGTGTGGGTATGTGGTTCCGCCGGCGATGACAGGCTGTTGCTTGCGAACCAGCCATTGTCCATCTGCTTGCCAATCGCCCAGCGCACCTGCTTCAGTCCAGCCTCGGCAAAGCCGAGACCGGGCTCGATCCGTGCCGCCTCGAACAAACCCCAGGAAACGTGTGTTTCGTAGGCCTTTTCTCCCGGGCTGGCGAAGGGCGTCGCGTGTTTCCGCCAGCATCCATCGGGATCCAGCGAATCACGCAGCCAGCTGCCGGCCAGCACCATCGGCCGCCGATAGGCCTCGCCAAAGCGCTGCACTCCGGCAGCCAGACCAAGCAGAATCTGGCCGGTGTTGAACGTCACCGGAACCCGCTCGGAAGCGTCCACCTTGCCTCCCTGGAAGCCTCCCTCGGGAAACTGGATCGACACCAGCCAGTCAAGCATCCGCTGTGCCCGGTCAGCCAGGGGCTGATCGTTGGTCCGCGCAGCAAAGTCGATCAAGGTCGGCACGATGTAACCGGACGTCTCCGGGTACGAACTGGCCCACCCTCGGAGCAGGCTGAAATCGCGCGCCGAGCCGCCATCCTGGCAGGCGGACTTGTCCTGCGAGCGTTTCAGCCACTCGATGCCCGCCTCGGCGACCGCCAGAGGGCCCGCGTCATGCTCCGGTAGCCCGGCACGATCACGCTGCAGCTGCTGTCGGGCCGCCTCGGGCAGACGGCGTTCGTCGATGTAGCGCGCTTTGAAATCAGAGGCGATCTTCTTCAGTGACATATTGGTTTGCAGCTCTCAAGAGTGATGAGGTTGAAGGGGCAGGCGACGCGACATCAGCCGGCACCTGGCGGCTCGACGGCGATCGGCCACCGCCTGGCCGCCGCGCGGCCGGCTGCGGAGGCCTGTGCGAGGACCCGGCAAGTCCATTGCCGCGTTGCCCGCCTGCTGCGATCCGGCCGGCACATCACGGGGCTCATGGCGCGCCACACTCAGCCGGCAAGCTGCATGCTCGCCCGCCGTGAGTCGTCGAGCAGGTTCCTGAGCAGTCTGAGCCCGAAGCGCAGGCGCGTACCATCCCAGGGGGTGAAGCGAGGCAGTTGCATGAGATCGCTGCCGGCATCGGCGACACCCCATGCGGTCGTCACGGCCGCATCGAAGCCAAGGGAACGAATGCACTCCGCATCTTCGGCGCGGTAGTCCATCGACGGTCGGCCGTTGGGGTAGGCGAACAGGCCGACCCGCTCCTGCAGGAGATCCTGCAGGAAGTCCCTGCTGGCGACCACTTCACGCCGCGCCTCGTCCGGGCCCAGGCGTGCGAGGATTGGATGCGTCGCGGTGTGGGCACCGATGAGCATCCCGGCGCGGCGCATCGCGCGCACCTGTTCCGAGGTCATCATCAGATCGGTGGGTAGGCGGCAGCCAGCGACTTGTGCCACGTGCTCCGCCGCCTGGCTGCGTTCGCCGGGAGGCCTGTACTTGAGGCCGTCGAGCACGACGGTTATCGTCCGACGCATGGCCGCCGGCGAACCGAGGTCATGGGTACCCAGCCCGATCCCTGACAGGTCAAGCGTTGCCTGACCGCAGCGTCTGACGGACTCGATGACCGTATCGTTCCACATGCGGCCACCGTCGAGGTAGCCGGTAGCGACGAAAAACGTGGCGGGAACACCCAATTGCTGCAGTATCGGCAGCGCGACATGATAGTTGTCGGCATACCCATCATCGAAGCTCACCGCGGCCGCCCGTGCGGGCAGGCATCGCTCGCGCAGCCGCTGAACGGCTTCGTCCAGTGGCAGAACGTGAAACCAGGTGCGCAGCCACCGCATCCTCTGCGCGAAGGCGATGGCATCCGGATTCCCGTCGAAAACCTCATCCCGCCGGGCAACGACGCGGTGGAAGATGAGGATGGAGAGGCGTCCGTTCTTTCCTGCTGGCGACAGCAGATTGGCCAGAGTCCTGATCATCACGACGTCACCTGTTGCGTCGCAGTCGATGGAAGCGGTCGCTGCTGGGCGCTCCCGGCAGTCGTCACGGTCCCGCCCGCCTTCTCTTTCCAGCCACCGGCATCCAGCCAGCGCTGGGTGACGACGAGGACGACGAGGATGTTGTACGGGAGATCGAAGTAGGCGAGTTGCAGGAACGCGCCACCGACAAAGTAGCCGACCAGCGATACCTGACACATTCCCACCAGATGAAAAACCCAGGCCAGCTCTGGTTTGCCCTTGCTGGCCTTGCGCAACCGTGCGGCCTGGCGCATCGCCAGCCACCAGAGCAGCAGGAAGAGGAACAGGCCGATGTAGCCGTGCTCACCCAGAACCGAGAAGTAGATGCTGTGCGCGACGTGCACGCTGCGCGCGCCGGGGGCCCCCCAGATCGCCAGGTTCTGGACATTGTAGATCGAGAAACCACCGCCAGTCAGCCGGTCAGCCGCCAGGTTGGCGCAGAACTGCCAGGTCTGGATGCGGCCCATTGCCGAGCCATCGCTCTCGTAGGTGCCAATCGTGCTCATGCGTTCCTCCCAGGCTGCCGGCATGAAGGCGATCAGGGCGACCCCGGTCACTGCCAGAATCACACCCGTCACCGCCTTGTTCGGTGCCCGCGCCCACAGCACCAAAGTCATGGCGGCAATCGCCAGCAGTGCTCCACGCGACTGCGACCCCAGGGCAGAGAACGCGCAAAACACCATCAGCGCGAGCAAACCGAGGCGCAGGTACTTGCCGGTGGCGACGGTACGCAGGTAGTTGAGCAACGGAATCACCATGATGACCGCCACCGCCAGATGATTGTTGTCGGCGATGAACGTCCCCGCCGGACCCCAGACCCTGCCGCCGCCGCCGCTGAGAACCGTGTAGAGCCCGCCCTTGAAACCATAGAAACCGATCGAGAGGGCGTTGACCCAGATGAAGAGCTCGATGTGCCTGCGCTCCTGCAAAGCCATCAGGGCAATGGCCGTCACCACCTGAATCTTCAGCACCTTGTTGAGCTGATTCCATGAATCCTCCGGACTGAGGGCGAAAGCCGTCGTGACGCACATCCAGAAGACGAACAGAAACAGCACGATGACCGGCGGCGACCAGGGCATCCGCAGCTTGTCGCGGCCGATGAACAGGGACAGGAAGATGACCCCGGCGGCGGCCGCCGCGAACGGCGCATCATAGGCAAAGCCGTAGGTCAGGCGGTGCGGATTCATCAGGCTCAGCCAGGTCCACAGGAGGACGCCGATCCAGGTGTTGCGCAGCGCGAACGGCAGGACGGCGAGAAAGATCCCGACCAGCAGCAGGTCACGCATGCGCAGCACCCCGGTCACCGCCAGGCGCCTTGACCCGGCTGACCACGTAGCGAAATTTCCCCGACGACTCGGCGGCGATCTCCGCCACACGTTCGACACGGATGGCGACTGCGTCGCCGAGCCGCGCCTTGAAATCGCGCACGATCCGCTCCTCGGCCGCACGGTCGAAAGCCGGTCCGGCGACGATGCGGACAACCGTCAGGTCGAGCGACATCTGCTCGATACGGAACCGCTCGACCCCGGGCAGATCCCTGACCGTGTAGATCAGCGCCAGCCCGTGCATCACCGTACCGTCGCGGGCGACGACGAAGTCGGTCGTCCGTCCCTGCACTTCCTCGAGTACCGGCAGACCGCGGCCGCAGGCGCAGGCCCGGCTGCCGAGAACGCCGACGTCACCCGTACGGTAGCGGACGAAGGGGAAATCCGCCGTCGCCATGTGCGTGACGACGATCTCACCGGCTTCCCCCGCTGCAGCCGGCTGACCATCCGGGCGCAGCGTCTCGACGACGATGTCCTCGGCGCTGATGTGCAGACTGCCGTGCGGGCACTGGTGAGCGATGAATCCGGCATCGCGGGCGCCGTAACCGTTGGCCACCGGACAGCCGAAAACTTCGCTGATCAGCCGTCGCTGTTCATCGTAGAGCTTCTCGGAGGTGACGAACGCAACCCGGATTCCGAGGCCGCGCAGGTCCCGTTGCCGCCTCTGCGCGTGCTGCGCGATCAGCGAGAGACTCGACGGATAGCCGAACAGCATGGCTGGACGGCAGTCGCCGATCGCTGCCACGAAACGGTCGAGATTCGCCTCCGACATCTCGAATGCCGGCAGGAGCGTGCTGCGCAGCAGCGCATCGCGCAGGCGGCGAACCCGGTCCTGGGCGCCGAGCTCGATCGGGCTGCCCCAGACCACCAACTCTCGGTCGCCGATGTCTACCCCCCACCAACGCGTGGCGCGCCACTTGGCGGCGACATCATGACTCTTGCGCTCCTTGCCCATGAAGAAGATCAATGGTTCGCCTGAGGAGCCACCGGTGTTGTAACGCGTCAGCGGCCCGTGTCCCGCCGCCTGCAGCCGCTCGAGGTTCGCCCGGATCTCGGGCTTGCCGAGCAGGGGCAAGGCGTGCAGGGCATCGGTCGAGCGCAATTCATTGGCATCGAAGCCGACAGTCCGGAAGAGGTCGCGGTAATACGGTACGTCGCGACCGATCCGTTGCAGGAACTCGCGCAGGCGCCGGGCCTGCAACTCCCCGAGTTGCTCGGCCGACCACCACTGGCTGGCCTCGAGCCGCTTGCGCCAGGCGACCGAATCGTGCCCCTTGAGACGCTCGTGCAAGGGAAAGAACAGGCCCGAACAGAGCGCGGTATACGGATTCATGATGCCACTCTCCCGCTGGCAACCCGGCTGTAGGCGGCCAGCCATCGTGCACGGATTTGCGGCCAGGCGTAGTGCTGCGCCTGCTCGAGTCCGGCCCGCCGCAGGGCGGCCGCCAACTCGGCATCCTGCAGCACGCGCAATGCCGCACGCGCCATGGCCCGGTCATCCCCGACCGCAACCAGCAGGCCGGAGACCCCGTGCTGAACGAGATCCGGGATGCCCCCGGCATCGGTGCTGACGACCGGAACGCCACTGGCGAAGCCCTCGAGGATCGATATCGGCATGTTGTCGACCGTACTCGGGTTGAGCAGGCAGTCGGCAGCAGCGTAGATCGCCGGCATGGCTGCGTTGGCAATCCGCCCGGCAAAACGGACGCTGTCGCGCAGGCCGAGTTCGTCGGCGAGAACCTGCAGACGCTCGCGTTCCGGGCCACTGCCGGCGACTGTCAGCTGCGCCTGCGGGAAAGCGTCACGGATGCGGGCAAAGGCACGCAGCGCTGTCGGCACATCGTAGATCTCCTCCAGGTTGCGTGTCACCACGAGATGGGGTGCACTGCCGAAGGAGCGTCGCGCAACCGGGGCAAAGCGCGCCAGGTCAACGATATTCGGAATCACCTCGGCGCTCAGCCCGTACTTGGCGAACACCCGCTGCAGGAAGGCTGAGGGTGTGACGCGCAACGACACGCAGGCCAACAGGCGTCGGACGTGCTCCGGAGCACTGGCCAGAAAGCTGTCTGCATTGCCTCCCCGGTAGTTGATGATCACCGGCGTGTTGCGCCAGCGGGCGACGACGATTGCCGGCACGGCAAAGAGGTGCCAGGCCCAGCCGGAGTTGGCCAGGACGTGCACCACGGCAGCCCTGCCGATCGCCCGCCAAAGCTGCAGGAGGTAGGGCAGCAGCCGGAATCCGGCGCGCAGCAGCGGTACGCCGCCGATCCAGTGCGGCCGATAGGGCGGGTTGGTGCGCACCAGTTCGACACTCACTCCGTCGGCACGCAGCAGGCGCAGCAGCTGTTCGCACTGGTTGGCCATGCCGCCGGATGGTGGCGGCAGCGGGCCGACGACGCACACCGCCGGCCAGTGTTCGCCGCCGCCGGTTGCCGCTTTGCCGGCATTCGTCACCTCAGTTCCTGCCGCCTGTCGTGAGCACCCGCCGCCCCGCTACCAGCAGAGCCCCTCGACCACCGCGCCGATCGCGTGCTGGCCGGGCAGGCCGACCAGATCGAGAACGATCTGGTCCGGGCGGCAACACCGCGCCAGTGCGTCAGCGACCTCCCGGCCGCCTAGGCCAAGCACCAGGACTTCGGACTCGGCGACCACCTCCTGCAGTTCCGAACGCATCATGTCGCCGATGTGTGGCAGGTGCCGTTCGATGAAGCTGCGGTTGGCGCCGAGCAGCCGTGCCAGGTGAACCTCCGGGTCGTAGATCGCCAGTTGCATGCCCTTGCCGATCAACTGTTCAGCGAGCGTCACCAACGGACTCTCGCGCAGGTCGTCGGTGCCGGTCTTGAAGGACAGCCCAATGAAGCCGATCTTCCGCCGCCCGATCGCCAGCAGCCTGCGCAAAGCGAGATCAAGGTGGTTCCGGTTCGACTGCATGATCCCGGCCAACATCGGGATTTCGACGTCATGCATCTTCGCCAGGTAGGTGGTGGCGCGCAGATCCTTCGGCAGGCAGGAACCGCCAAAGGCGAATCCGGGCCGCAGATAGGCGGTCGAAATGTTGAGCTGGGTATCCTGGCAGACCAGGTTCATGACCTCGAAGGGGTCGACGCCGAGGGCGTCACACAGGCGGGCGGTCTCGTTGGCAAAGGTGATCTTCAGGGCATGAAAGTTGTTGCAGCAGTACTTCATCATCTCCGCCGAGCGGACCGAGGTTTCGATGAAGCGACAGGGCAGCTTGCCGAACAGTTCGCGCAGACGATCGATCGGGTAGGCGTGGTTCGCCCCGACGACGGTGAACGGCGGCTTGTCATAGTCGCGAATCGACGACCCCTCGCGCAGGAACTCCGGCTGGAAGCAGAGAAAGAAGCCCTCGCCGTCCTTCTTGCCCGATTTCGCCTCGATGATCGGGCGCAGGACGTCTTCGACGGTCCCCGGGACCAGCGTCGACCGGAAGACGACGATGTGCGGCGTGCTCTTGCCGGCGATGGCGAGACCCATCTCTTCCGCCAGCCGCAGGATCGCGCCCTGGTCCTGGCTGCCGTTGGCCGCCGAAGGCGTGCCGACGCAGACCAGCGAGAGCTCGCTGTCGAGCACCGCGCGCTGCGCATCGGTGGTCACCGAGACACGGCCACTGCGCGCGGCAAGCGCCATCAGCTCGACCATGCCCTCCTCGACCACCGGCGTCTTGCCCGCGACGATCAGGTCGAGCTTGCTGGCGTCGATATCGACGCCGATCACCTCGTGGCCGTCGCGGGAGAGACAGGCAAGCGACACCGCGCCCACGTAACCGAGACCGAAGATGCTGATTTTCATGCGCTTGTTCCTTTGCTGTGCGAAAAATCCCTGAGGCAGCGCTCGATGATCCCGTCGAGCCGTGCCATCGAATGCGACCAGGCGTGGTTGCTGAGCATCCGCTGTCGACCGGCGACGGCCAATCGCTGCCTTTCGGCCGGGTTTTGCAGCACCCCCAGAATGGCCCCAGAATATTCCTCTGGCGTGTCGGCAACAAGGAAATGCGTCACGGGCTCGGCGTCCACGCCGCCCGCGGCAACCCGGCTGGTGACCACCGGCACACCCATCGCCATCGCCTCGAGGATCTTGTTCTGCGTGCCGCGGGCAATGTTCAGCGGCGCGACCATCAACGCCGATTGGCGGACGAATGGACGCACGTCGGGCACCGATCCGGTGACGGTCACACCGGGCAACTCGCCCAGGCGGCGCATTTCGGGCGACGGGTCGGCACCGATGATCAACAGCTTGAGCTGCGGGCGACGCTGGCGGAGCAGCGGCCAGATCTGCGCGCAGAAGCGCGCCATGCACTCCTGGTTCGGATAGTAGTCCATGCGGCCGATGAAACTCAGGGTGTCCGGATCATGGGCTTCCGCTGCCGGCGAGAAGAACGCGGCATCGACACCGTTGGGGAACCAGTCCGTTGCCACGCCCGTGCGATAGTCCTCGAGCGTCTGCCATTCGGCGCGTGTCGTCGCCGTGCACAGATCGAACGACGCGGCCAGACGCTTCTCGGCCGCGAGCATCTTGTTGCCTTCGAGTCGATAGCCGAGGGACAGCGGAAAAGGCTTGTAGTTGGCATACTCCAGCCACTTTTGCGAGTCCATGTCGCCAAAGTCGAGTATCTTCGGTACCGTCCGCACGCGCTCGACGTACTGTGCAACCGACGAGCAGTGTACGAAGATCAGGTCCCACTTCTCCGTCTGCAGCAAGCGATCGACGTGGCGCTGCAGCGCGGGCGAATGGAAGTAGCCCATCGACGAGGGCGTCGTCAACGGCAGACGCGCCACCATGCGCAACGTCTGCGTGGGCTCGGAGACGAGAGCCATCTCGAAGCGCGCGCAATGGGCGGCAATCCCTCGCCCCTCCTCGGCCTCCGCCGCTGAGCGGGCAAGCGAGCAGACGGTGACCCGATGTCCGCTCGCCGAGAGATGGCGAATCATGTTGAACGGACGAATCTTGCCGCCGCGCTTCGGCGGAAAGGGAAAGCGGTGGCAGAGGTAGAGAATGTTCATGCCACGTAGCTCCTGAGTTCTTCGGCAACGTCTGCCGGATCACGCCGGTCGAGGTAGATGCGACTCCACACCTCGAGATTCAGCAGCGCCAGCAGGATGTCGGTGCCATCGATCCGGTTGGCCTCATGGTCAGCAATCAGCCGTTCGACCAGCGGAGAATGGAACAAGGCACGCGCCTCGACCACTGACGGCGCCAGCAGACGGCGCAGCAGCGGCGCCAGCTCACGTTTCAGCCAGGCGCCCATCGGCGTGCCGAAACCGCGCTTCTGGCGATTGAGGATGTCGTCCGGCAGCAGGTCGGCCAGAGCCAGCTTCAGGAGGCTCTTCAGCCGCCCGTCGCGCACCTTGACGGCTGCCGGGATCGATGCCGCCAACTCGACGAGCTGGTGATCCAGCAACGGTACCCGGCACTCGAGCGACACCGCCATGCTCATCTTGTCGGTCAGCAGCAGCAGGTCGTCCGGCAGCTGCGTTTCCACATCGACGGCGAACATGCGGTTCAGCTCGTCACCATTGCCAGCGGCAGCGAAGGCACGGGTCAGCGGATCCGAGGCCTGGCCGCGTGGCTCGGTCAGCAACGCGGCGACCGCCTGCCGGTCCAGTACCTGCAGGTAACTGCGATAGCGTTCATCGGCGCTCATCTCGGCCGAGGCGATGAAGCCCTTCGCCAGACGCATCCGGTTGAGCAGACCCGCGTGCCGGTCTGCCGGCAGGCGCGCCGCAGCCAGACTTGCCAGGCTGCGCAGCCACCGCGGCAGGTTGCGATAGCGCTGGGCATAGTGCCCGCCGAGGTAGCGCCGGTAGCCGCCGAACAACTCGTCACCGCCGACCCCGGACAGGATCACCTTGACATCCTCGCGCGCGAACTCGGAGACGAGGAAGGTGGTGATGAAGGCGGTATCGGACAGTGGCTCGTCCATGTGCCAGAGCAACTTGGGCAACAGCGAAACCACATCCGGCCGGACGAGGATCTCACGGTGCTCGGTGGCAAAGAGCTCGGCCACCCGGCGCGCATGGGGCAGTTCGTTGTACAGCGTCTCCGCTTCGCCACCGGTGAAACCGATGGCGTAGGTTCGGATCGGCTGCTCGGAATGGCGAGCCATCAGCCCGACGACGGCGCTCGAATCGACGCCCCCCGACAGGAAAGCGCCGATCGGCACGTCACTGACCATCTGCATCCGCACCGACTCGTCGAGTTGCGCGCGCACCCGGTCACGCCACTCGCTCTCGGATACGCCCGGGATGCAGCGGTCGGGCAGGCGCCAGTAGCGCCACTCGCGGACCTCGCCCGCCTCGACCGCCAGCAGCGTCGCCGGTGGCAGCTTGCGGATGCCCTTGAAGATGCAACCGGGCGCGGCGACGTATCCGAGGTGCAGGTAGTCAGCCAGCACCTCGCGATCGAGCTCGGCGCTGATTCCTGGCAGGGCGAGCAAGGCCTTGGCTTCGCTGGCAAAAGCCAGCCGCTGCCAGTCATGCAGGACGTACAGGGGCTTCACGCCCAGCCGGTCACGCCCGATCAACAGGCGATGCCGGCGCGCGTCCCAGAGGGCGAAGTCGAACATCCCGTTCAGGCGCTGGATGAACTCGTCCCCTTCCGCGTCATAGAGATGGAGGAGCACTTCGCAGTCGGAACCGGTCTTGAAGCGGTATCCCTTGTCCTGCAACTCGCGACGCAACTCGCGATAGTTGTAGATCTCGCCATTGCAGACCAGCCACAGGCTGCCGTCGGCGTTCGACAGCGGCTGGTGACCACCGGCAAGATCGATGATCGACAGCCGCCGCATGGCGATGCCGCACGGGCCGTCGAGATGGCTGCCTTCGTCGTCGGGACCGCGATGCCGGGTGCGCTCACCCATGGCCGACAGAATCCCGGGCTCGACGCTCAACCCGTCAAAACGATAGATGCCGTGAATGCCACACACGCTGGAACCTCGCGCTCAGATTGATGGGCTGCGGCCGTAGCGGGCCAGAGCCCGCCGATAGACCTCGCGATAACGCGCCACGCTGCTCGCCCAGGTTCGCTCGACCTCGACGAAACGGCGTGCCTGCTGGCGAATTGCCGGCCATCGCTGGCGCTTGTTGAGCAGTTCGTCGATCGCCGCCGCCAGGGAAGCGACATCACCGGCACGAAAAAGGGAGCCTGTCTCGCCGTCTCGGATCAACTCGCGGTGGCCGCCGACGTCGGAGGCGACGAGCATGCGTCCCTGCGCCATCGCCTCGAGCGGCTTCAGCGGAGTGACCAGCTCGGTCAGTCGGATCGGCAGGCGCGGGTAGGCCAGGACGTCGATCACGCCATAGTAGCGTTGCACTTCGGCGTGCGGCACCCGACCGGTGAAGATGACGTACGGTGCGATGCCGGCGGCAGTCGCCTGCGCCCGCAAGCTGCTCTCCTGCGGCCCGCCACCGACGAGCAGCACGCGCAATTGTGGATGCCGGGGCAACAGAAGGCGGGCGGCTTCGAGGAGCAGGTCGAGCCCTTCATAGCCGTAGAACGAACCGGCAAAACCAATGACCGTCGCGCCATCGAGTCCGAGCGACTGCCGCAGTTCGACATCCGGATCTGCGTCGAGGCGAAAGCGCTCGACGTCGACCGCGTTCGGGATCACCGTGATGCGTTGCGCAGGGATGCCGCGCATCGCGATGTCGCCACGCAAGCCCTCACAGATCGTCGTCACCTGGTCGGCACGACGCAGGGCGTAGCTCTCCAGTGCCCGTGATGCGCGGTAGCGCAGGCTGCCGGCGCGCGTCGTCCCATGGTCGACCGCTGCATCCTCCCACGACGCGCGCATTTCGTAGACCACCGGCAGGCGCCGACGCCGGCCCACCCAAAGGCTCGGCAACGCGTTCAATACCGGCGAGTGGGCGTGGATCAGGTCTGGCTCGGTCGTGCTGACCAATTGCTGCAGGCGTGCCGCGGTCAGGCGCATCTGCTGCAACAGGCCGCAGCCGGCAGCGCTCGGCGTACGGTTGAAGAGCCAGCCGTCGACCTCCTCGTACAGGGCATCACCAGCGCCCTGTTTCGGTGTCGTCAGGTGCACCGTCTGCCAACCGAGCGCGTGCTGCTCGCGCAGGATGGCCAGCGTGCGGAAACTGTAGCCGCTGTGCAACGGCAACGAATGGTCGAGAACGTGCAGGATGCGCAGGCTCATGGCGCTGCGCCGGCCACTGCGACCGCGGCAGGATGCTCGGCAGGCGCGTCCATGACGTTGCGCAGAAAAGCCTCGAACATCAGTATCGTCCACAGGGGCGAACTGTAGTCTCTTGCCCCTGACTGGTGCGCGTCGATCAGATGCCGCAGGTAGGCGGCGTTGAACCAGCCCGTGGCCGCCAGGCGCGGCCCGAGCACGGCCTGCTGGACGCGTTCCCGCAGGGGGCCGCGGAACCAGCGTGCAAGCGGCACGGCGAAACCCATCTTCGGGCGGAACAGGACATCCTGCGGCAGCCGCGGCTTCATGGCTTCCTTCAGCAGGAACTTCCCCTCCTGGCCGCGCACCTTGAGCGACGAGGGCAGAGTCGCCATCCACTCGACCAGTTCGTGATCCATCAACGGCTCGCGGACCTCCAGCGAATGTGCCATGCTGGCGCGGTCCACCTTGGTGTTGATGTCGCCGACGAGGTAGGTCTTGAGATCGAGGTACTGGATCAGGGCAAGCGGATCGTCGGTACCGGCTCGCTGCGCGTGCCGGCGGAAGACCTCCTGCGCGCCGTAGTCACCTGCCTCGCGGCGAAAGCGGTCGCTGAACAGCTCACGGCGCATCGGATCACGCAGGATCGACATGGCGTGGAAATATCCGCCAACAGTCGTTCTGGCCATGCCCTCGAAAGTCGTCTTGGCACGAAACATGCGGGGCGCCCAATCGGCCTTCGGGTAGGCGCGGCCGAGCAGGCCGAAGAGCGGCCGCCGGACGCCATACGGCAGTGCCGCGCGCAGACGTTCTTCCATCAGGTGCAGACGGTAGCGGCGATAACCACCGAAGGTCTCATCGCCACCGTCGCCGGAAAGCGCCACCGTCACATGCTTGCGTGCGAGTTGACAGACGCGGTAGGTGGGAATCGCCGAGCTGTCGGCATACGGCTCGTCGTACAGCCGGGCGAGTGTATCGATCAGATCGAAGTCATCGCTGGCGACGAGGTCACAGTGATGATTGGTCCGGTAACGCTCGGCAACCTTCTGCGCAAAGGCAGCCTCGTTGAAGGCCGGATCGTCGAAAGCGATCGAGCAGGTGTTCACCGGTGCCGACGAAAGGCCCGCCATCAGGGCGACGACGGCGCTCGAATCGACCCCACCGGAGAGGAAGGCACCGAGTGGCACTTCGGCGATCATGCGCAGGCGGATCGACTCGCCAAGCCTCTCGTCGAGCTGTGCGCAGGCGTCAGCCAGCGAGATGCGGCTGTCGAGACTGAAGCGCACGTCCCAGTACTCCTTTGGCTCGGCCAGCGGCATTCCCCGCCGCAGCGTCAGCGTGTGCGCCGGTGGCAGCTTCCGCGCCTGGCTGAAGATCGTTCGTGGCTCGGCAACATAACCCAGGGCGAAGTATTCCTCGACCGCCAGCGGATCGATGTCACGAGCCAGTCCGCCATGCGCCAGCAGCGACTTGAGCTCGGAGCCGAAGAGGAAGGTTCCGTCGGGCAGGAGGGCATAGTACAGCGGCTTCACGGCGAGCCGGTCGCGCGCCAGGAAGAGCGTCTGCTGATTGCGATCCCAGAGCGCGAAGGCGAACATGCCGCGAAAGCGACGCACACAATCCTCGCCCCAGGACTCCCAGGCGTGCACGATCACCTCGGTGTCGCTGCGCGTGTGAAAGCGGTGACCAAGTGCCAGCAGCTCGGGGATCAACTCCTGGTAGTTGTAGATCTCGCCGTTGAACACCACGCAGACGCTCTGATCCTCGTTGTAGAGCGGCTGCTGCCCGGTCGACAGGTCGATGATCGACAGGCGCCGGTGACCAAGCCCAACCCCGGGCTCGATGTGCAGGCCACCCTCATCGGGGCCGCGATGGTGCTGCGATTCGTTCATCCGCGCCAGCACGGCACGCTCAACATGACGCTGGCTACGGGTATCGAAAATTCCGGTAATACCGCACATATCGAATATCTGTCTTTTCGTGGAAAGAAAACAAGCGATCGTCCGCAAGTCGCTGCAGCAATGACAGCGGCGCCTCAACCGCCCTCGGCCCGCCCGGCAGCGCAGTCCGACCGGCGGCTGGCCAGCGGTGTGCAAGCCTGCCCACTGCGATCACAGAACTCCTCATAGACCGACTGGTAGTTCGCCAGCATCGTTGCCAGACTGAAGCGGGCAACGGCGACTTCCCGCGCCGCACTCCCGTGTCGCTGACGCAGGCTCGAATCGGCGAGATAGCGTCGCAGCAGGTCGCCCAGTCCAGCAACGTCCCGCGGCTGGAAAAGGCGCCCGCTGACCTCATCGGCGACCAACTCGATGTTGCCGCCCGTGGCCGTCGCCAGCAGCGGCAGACCCGTCGCCATGGCCTCCAGAAGCGTGTTCGAAATCCCCTCCGCGAGCGACGGCAGGACGAAGAGGTCGAAAGCCTGCAGCAGCTCGCAAACGTTGCCGACCGCGCCGGGAAACCAGGTCAGAGATGAAATGCCGAGTTCGGCGGCGAGGCCGCGCAGTGACTCGCGCAACGGCCCATCGCCGACGACCACCAACCGTGCACGCGACGCGGCCACATCTCCGTCCGTGGCGACGCGGGCAAAGGCGCGAAGCAGCGTTGCCTGATCCTTGACAGCCTGCAGCCGTCCCACCGTTCCGATCACGACGCTGCCCGGAACGGCAAAGCCCTCGGGCAGCGACCGCCAGCGATCAGCATGGGTGGTCGGCGCGTAACGCTGGGTATCGACGCCGTTGATGATCTGCGTGACCCGGCGCGCCGAGATCCCGACACGCTCGACGAGGTAATTGCGCAACTCGGCCGACACCGTGATGTAGCGGTCGACCAGCGGCGCGTGCAGGCGGCGCAGCAGCGCCGGCTTGAGCCGCCGCCCGGCAAGATCGTCGACATCCCAGCCGTGCTCGCCATGAATGCAATACGGCACGCCCGCGAGCCTGGCCGGCAACAGCGCATCGAGTCCGGACTGGTTGCGCGAATGAACGACCGTCGGCTGCAATCGGCGACACAAATGGAACAGGTCGCGCCTGAGCCGCCAGACGCCGACGCGGGAACGATGCAGAGCAATCACCGGCGCGTCGGAACGCGTCAGGCGAAAGCGAAAGTCGGAAAAATCCTCGACGCACGCCACCGCATGGCGAAACCGGTTCTCCGGAAGATGGTTGATGAGGTTGACGAGACCGTTCTCCATGCCCCCGGTGACGAGGTGATGGATCACATGCAGGATCAGGGGCCGGCTCTCGGACATCAGGTCAGTCCGACGCACTGCAAGAGGAAGGCGCGGTCGGAGAACTCCCAGTTGATCCCCCGGCGGACCACGTTGAACGCGTCGACGCACCGCAGGTTGCTGCCACCATAGGCTGAAAGGCAACCCACATAACCTGCCTGCCGCACCAGATCAAGGCGCTCCGCGGTCATGTGCTGCCGACCACCATACGGATAGGCAAAGACGCAGTCCTGCACGGCCAGTTCGCGACGCAGGTCGGACAGTGAGCGGCACAACTCGTCCCAGACCACTTCTGCCGGCTCGCTGGCGCAGTCGATATGGCTGACGGTGTGCGAACCGATCGTGAATCCGGCCGCCCGCATCTGTCGCAGATGCTCCCATTGCATCACGGGAAGCGGCGGATTG
This sequence comes from Candidatus Accumulibacter adjunctus, assembly GCA_000585015.1. Taxonomy (GTDB): domain Bacteria; phylum Pseudomonadota; class Gammaproteobacteria; order Burkholderiales; family Rhodocyclaceae; genus Accumulibacter; species Accumulibacter adjunctus. Next base: position 138,978 of record JFAX01000006.1, read on the forward strand.
CCACGCCGGATGTCGTGCGCGAAGCGTTGATCGCTATTGACGATGCCGGTGGCCACGAAGAAGGCTGCCGGCACCTGATGTCGCAGCAGACTGGGCACCGCGTTGACATAGTTGTCGAGGTAGCCGTCGTCGAAGGTGACGCAGACCAATGGCTTGGACGATCGCGGAATCGTCCGGCACGCCAGGACTTCAGCGAGGGAGATTACGCGGCAATGCTGCCGCAGCAACGACATCTGCCGCTCGAACTGCTCGATCCCGACACTGAGGTTGTCACGCACGGAGTCCGTCACCCGGTGGTAGAGGAGAACGGTGATCCTTGGCGGCAGAAGCGCGTACGCGCCGAGCTGCCAGCTGCGGCAAGCGGCAACACTGAAAGCGGCTTTGGCCAGGCGTCCAGCCAGTGACTCCCGGACGACATCCGTCGCGGCCAGCTTGCGTCGCAGTGCCGCCACCTGCGCCAGGGTCGGTTTGCGGTAGGTTCTGCCCCCCGCAGGCTGGGGCGTTGCCGGGCGACGTCCGGCAACGATTTCGCCGACGACGTCGCGCATAAGCTCGACACCGACCTCATCGAGGCGCAACTGCAGCCCACGCAAGCTCGAATGCTTCTCACGTTCGACCACCGCCGCGGCCGCCACCTCGCCGGTGTCGAGCTTGTCGTCGACCCAATGAACGGTACAACCGACCGCGTCTTCACCGTTCCACAGTTCCCAGAAAGCTGGCGGCATGCCGCGATAGTCCGGGACCTTCCCCTTGTGCAGATTGATGGTACCCGCCGTCGGAAGGGCAAAGAGCGCTCGCCGCAGAATCGGAGCAGCGAGTGACAACCCGACGTGTGGCGCGAAATCCCTGACCGCAGCCAGCGCTTCGCTGCCGTGGATGTCGGCCACGTGCAACACACGAACGTTCGGTCGCGCGGCCAGAGCCGACGCCGCGAACTCGTGTCCAGGAGCCGGCGGTACAACGGGGTTGCCGGCGGGTCGGAGCCGCTGCCAGATGTCCGCCAGCTGATACGGCAGCCAGCGCCAGCCGTTGCGTCGCAGGTTGCGCCACTGGCTGCGGCAGATTTGGCGGACGCTCTTCGCCGGGGCGTGAACGAGGATCAGCCAGGACAGACCCGCAAGGGAACGGTCGATCTCGACGATTCCCTTGCGCACCGAGTAAGCGAGGTTGCCGGTATAAACGACCAAGCGTCTCTGCTGATTGTCCATTGCCCCTGTCGATATCCCCAGTGATGTCACCGCAGCGGAAGGCCAGGAACCCGAGCCGCACCCCATGCCACAGCAAGCCGCCTGGCACTCGCTGCCGGCAGACAACACCATCGTCTCGTCTGTCCGCGGCGGCGACGCCCGGCCAGGCTCTCATCCCCTACGGGCTGGCCGCCGGCTGCACCGCTCGTTGCCGCCAGTCAGTGTGCAAATGATCGCTCGGCGCGCCGCCGGCTGCCGTGTCATTGTTCACGATCGGCAACAGCCGGACAGCAGCCGGCTGCAGGTGTTCAGCGCCCTCTCGCCGTCTGCCGCAAAGCGTTTCCGATCTCCCCTCCGGCGACTGCGGCGAAATCGCCCAGCGTCGCATCGCCAGCCCCAGGTCGGTCCTGCTGCGCGAACAGGATGACGACGGCGGAGTCGTCGCCTTGGCCAGTGAGGCGCGACAGCGCCGTGTAGGCTTTGGCGATGGCGTCACTGGAAGTCCAGCGGCCATTGATCCAGTACCATTGCCACACCAGCAGGCGCGAACTTTCGAGGCCACGCAATTCCGCGGTACGGACTCTGACTGGCTGCCCGTCGAATGAAATCTCCTTGACACCGCCCGCAACCCTTGCCCATACCGGATCGTCGCTCGCCACCAGGACATTGGTCGAGCTGACCAGCTTGCGCTGCTGGTCCTGGTTGCGGTAGTAGGCCACGAAGAGGCCGACGCGGCGGCCATCGTGCGCGAACACGGCCTGCTCGCGCGCGTCGGCGCCGGCAAACCGCGGCTGCCAGTCGTACGGGCTGACGGCGTCGCTCTTCTGCCAACCGGCGATAGAGCCGAGTGGCGCCAGGCTCCTCAGTTCGCGACCTGTGGCGTGGTCGAGTTGCCACAGTGCCAAGGGCCACAGTCCCGCCACCAGCACGGTTGCCACTCCTGCCGTCAGCAGCGCAGCCACTGACGCACGCGAACCCGATGCCGGTACGTCGACCGACGCCTGTGGCAGCACCTCATCCTCACGCCAGCGCGCGCCAATCCAGAACATCGCGAGAATGACGATGCCGAAGAACAGCCAGCCATAGACCAGGTGGTCGACGCCGACTGCCAGCTTGTTGCCGGAAAGGTGGCCGAGCATGACGATCATGTAGGCCCGTCCCCAGTTGGCAAGAACCGGCACGATGATCGAGACGAGGACGAACAGCAGTCGTCGCCAGAGCGATCGATAGGTGAGATAGGCGTACAGCGTGCCGACCGTGATCGAGGCGATGAGGTAGCGCACGCCACTGCAGGCCTCGACCACCGCCCAGTTGCCGCTCGGAATCACCAGATGCTGTCCCTCGCGGTAAACCGGGATGCCGCTGAGCCGCAATCCGGCAACCGTCGCATCGGCCGTCCACTCCATCAGCTTTGGTTGGGTGAAATCACCGAAGGGAACGGCGAAGAAGAGGAACAGCAGCGGAAACGCAAGCCAGCGCGCAACCTGCCAGCCGACCACCGCCGGTACTGCCAGGATCAGCATGGCGACCAGGGCAAACTGCGTGAGGGCGTTGACCGCGGCCACCTGCCCCAGCAACCAGCCAAAGCCGGCCGCTGCCAGCAGCAAGACGGCGAGGTAGCTCGGACGTGGCGTCAGCGCGGTGAGCCCCGCCCGGAGACGCCAGACCAGCCACAACGCGATGGGTGGCACGATCATTCCATGCGCATAGGTGTCGGAGCGCCACCAGATGCTCGCCATGTCCACCACCGTCTCCCGAAAGAGCGCCAGAATCAGCAGCAGAACCAGGAACAGGGCGGGTCCGGCCAGCCGCCAGGCAGGGTCGATCGCGGCGGTGGCGGAACTTGTTTCGCGGGCAATCATGTGAGGCTTTCAGCAGGCATGAGGTGCGGGAAGAAAGGAAACAGTTTGGGCCGGAAACAACATGGGATCACGCCCATGCTGGCTCAGCCGAGATTCCTGACGATGAACGGCCCGAGCCAGTTCGCCAGACCAATGGGCAGCCGCTGCCAGGTGTTGATCAACAGGCGGTACTTGGTGTTCGCCGGGTTGTTCTGCGGCACCGCCTCGCGGCGATAAAGGCAGTACTCATAGAACAGCGGCTCAGGCTCGAATCCCCAGTTCTTCTTGAACGAGTACGAGCCGGTATCCCGCTTGCTCCGTCCGTAGTCAAAAACCTTCAGGCCACGCTCACAGGCACGACGCAACAACTCCCAGTACTTGAAGTCGTTGGCTGCCAGATGACGCGCCGACGGCTCGTCGCCCGCGTAATAGGGCAGCACCTCGTCACGGAAGTAGAAGCTGAGAACACTGCTCACCGGGCGTCCGGCTGCATCGACCACGGTCATGATGTCGCAGCTGCCAGCGAAGACCTGCAGCAACTGCTCGAAGTAGCGCCGCGGCAAGGCGGGTGTGCCATGACGGTGGACGTTGTCCGCGTAGAGCGCAAAGAAGCGCCGGCTGTCGGAATCGATTTCGCTGCGCAGACCGCTTTTCATTCCCTTGCGGACCATCGCCCGCTGCTTGCGTGGAATCGCCAGCATGTTGGCTTCCAGTTCCGCGGCGATGCTTCGCCGAAACCGGACGTAGAGGTTCTGCTGCGGCCATTCCGGATGGCGCTGCTGCACGTTTCGCAGTTCCAGGTGGTCGACACCGAGGCGTCTCGCCAGCGCTTGCGCCTCCTCTTCAAGAACCCGGGCAGCCTGCTGGCTGCCGGCAGCGACCCCCCCGTACACGGCGAAGGGCAGCGACACCAATGCGTTGCCGAAAAGCAGGCTCTTGACGTGGGCCAGCGGCAGGACCGCCTCGACACACCCTGCCCGTTCGGCATAGAGAAAGTACGTCGGATGACGGAAGACGTCAGCGATGACTTGTTGCCAACCAGCACGATGGAAGAAGGTCGCTTGCGGACACTCTTCGACGAACGCTTCCCAACGCGCGACCGCGGCCACATCGCCCACCTGCAGGCGCCTGACCGCGAGCGGAGCCGTTGCCGCGGCAACGCCCGAGACTTCGTCGCCGCCCATCTTCATGCAGTCGCTCCGCCACTGCCGGCGCCGAGGAAGACCTCGTCCATGCGACCCCAGCGAAAGTCGGCCAGCAGTCGTCGCAACCGACCTTCGGTATGCTGCAGGTTCACGTAGTGGCGAAAACGCGTCTTGAAGCTGAGTCCCGGTATGCGCGGTTGCGCGGCGTCGATCTCCCACGGATGGAAGTAAAAGATCGCCGGCTGCCCATCGCGCTGGTTTACCTGCCGCAACAGCCAGCGCGACAACGCGTAGGGCAGTAGCCGGAAGTAGCCGCCGCCACTTGCCGGCCAGTTGCGATCCAGGAAGCGGGCAGTCGTCACCGGCAGCTCGAGCAGGCCGTGCTGCACGCGATGCGCGAAACGCGGCGCATCGGGCATGCCGTAGTGATCGTGGCGGATCGGATAGATGCTTGAACTGTACTGATGGCCTGCCTCGGCCAGGCACTCGAATGCCCACAGGTTGTCCGCCCCGATCGAAAAGCTCGGCGCCCGGTAGCCCCTGATCCGCTGGCCCGAAATATCCTCGAGAAGCAGCTTGGCCCGCCGGATGTCGGCGGCAAACGCAGCCCTGCTGAGATCACTGGCACGCTCGTGACCGAAGCCGTGGCTGGCGACTTCATGCCCGGCAGCAGCGATTCGCTTCACCAGTTGCGGATACCGCTCGGCAATCCAGCCGAGGGTGAAGAAGGTTGCCCGGACCCCGCTGTCGTCAAGCATCAGCAGAATCCGCTCGACGTTCCGTTCCACCCGGCAGGGGCGCTGCGGCCACTCGTGCCGTGGGATGTACGGGGCCAGGGCGGATACCTGGAAGTAGTCCTCGACATCGATCGTCAGGGCGTTGGTGATCGGCCGCACCGGCATCTTCCGCTCCCCGCCGCCTAGAGCGAAGGCTGCCGCTGCTGCCGCGCCAGTAGCCACGCGGCAAGGTCGGCAGCGATCCGCTCGGCCGCCCGGCCATCCCAGAACTCCGGGATCCTGCCGCTCTTGCCGGTTCCACCCAGAATCTCGTCGACGCCGGCGCGAATCGCGTCAGGGTTGCTGCCCACCAGCGTATTGGTTCCCTCGTCGACGGTGATCGGTCGCTCGGTGTTCTCACGCACCGTCAGGCAAGGCACGCCGAGGGCCGTACTTTCCTCCTGCAGGCCGCCGGAATCCGAGAGAACGAGCGTGGCCCCCTTGAGCAGGCCGAGCATCTCCAGATAGCCTTGTGGCGGCAGGATCACGATGCGCGGGCTGCGCAGCACATCCTGCAGGCCAAAACGATCGATATTGGCGCGCGTTCGCGGGTGCATGGCAAAGATCAGCGGCAGCCGCTCCGAAACCTCGCGCAAGACGCGCAACAGCGGCCGCAGCGACTCCGGCCGATCGACGTTCGACGGTCGATGCAGCGTCACGACGGCGTAACCGGGAGCGCCATCGACGATCCGCGCGTCCACACCCGCGAGTTGCAGCGTCTTCGTGACGGGTGGGGCGAACTCGCTGTTCGCCCGCAGGGAATCGATCATGACGTTGCCGACGAAGCACACGCGCTCGGCCGCCACCCCTTCGCGTTCGAGATTCAGGTGCGCAGCACGCTCGGTGGTGTAGAGCCGGTCGGCAATCTGGTCGGTCAGGAGCCGGTTGATCTCTTCCGGCATGCGGCGATCGTGGCTGCGCAGGCCGGCCTCGACGTGCACCACGGCCACATCCTTCTTGGCGCAGACGAGGGCACAGGCGAGGGTCGAGTTGACATCGCCGACAACGAGCACACAAGCCGGCCTGTGTGCGTCGAGCACCGGCTCGAAACGACGCATCACCTCAGCCGTCTGCACCGCATGCGTGCCGGAGCCGACTTCCAGATTGATATCAGGCCGCGGCAGCCGCAGATCGTCGAACAACCGATCATTCATGTCGCGATCGTAATGCTGGCCGGTGTGGACGAGCAACGACGGCAGTCGTGGGCGATGGGCTGCGAACGCACGCAGAATCGGTGCCATCTTCATGAAATTCGGCCGCGCCCCGACAATGCAGACGATCGGTCCGAGACCCGCAGGCCATGTTTCATCGACCACGATGATATCCTTTCATTGCTTGACCCGGACCGCCTCGACCAGTTGCTGCAGCAGCGACAGGATCGCTGCGTTGTTCCGCTCAAGGCGGAACATGCTGCGCTCGATGCGAATCAGACGCTGCTCCGACTGGCCGCTCTTCAGATCGGCGATGACGCGTGCAGCCTCGTCGGCAGTGTTGCGATCGAGAGCAACGCGCGACAGGTCGATGTCGA
>JFAX01000006.1:145593-165159 GCA_000585015.1 Candidatus Accumulibacter adjunctus
GCAACGCGCGACAGGTCGATGTCGAGGATGCCGCTGTCGGTCAGCTGCGGATGTGCCGCCGGTTGCACGGCGTCACCACTGCCGGCCACCGCCACGGTCGAGCCCGCCTGGGTCTCCTCACGCAGTTCACGCGCCACCTCTTCCACATCGCCACGGACAAACTCGCTCTTGCCGTTCAGGAAGCCGGCAAGCAACAGGCGGTCGCAGTGGGCATTGATCCGCCGCGGAACGCCACCGCTGGCTTCGAAGACGGCTTCAAAGGCGCCGGCATCGAAGCGTGGCGACCCCTTCGAGCCGGCACACTTCAGACGATGTTCGATGTAGGCCTGCGTCTCGTCCTGATCCATCGGGCCGATATGGCAGGCGGCGATCACGCGTTGCCGCAGCTGCTGCATCTGCGGACTCTGCATGATCTTGCGAAACTCCGGCTGGCCAATCAAGAAGCTCTGCAGCAGGGCCTGGGTCCCAAACTGGAAATTGGACAGCATGCGCAGTTCCTCGACCGCGCGCGCCGTCAGGTTCTGTGCCTCATCGACGATCAGCAGGCAGCGTTTGCCCTGGCGAGTGACATCGACCAGAAACGCCTCGAGGGCGAGCAGAGTCTCCGACTTTCCCAGGTTCCTGCCACCGACACCAAATGCAGCCGCCACCATGCGCAGCGTGTCCTCGGCGTCAAGCTGTGTGCTCACCAACTGTGCGGCGACCACCTTCTCTGAATCGAGCTCATTCAGCAAGCCGCGAACGATCGTCGTCTTGCCAGCGCCCACCTCACCCGTGACGACGATGAATCCTTCGTTCTGATTGAGGCCATACTCCAGGTAGGCCATCGCACGTCGGTGCTGCTTGCTGGCGAAATAGAACGAAGGGTCCGGGTTGAGCTGGAACGGCTTGCTGCTCAAGCCATAGAATGATTCGTACATGCAGATCGATCAGAAGTTGTGCGATAGCGAGGCAGTCAGGGCACTTTCCGTATAGTCCGCGTTCACACCGCCATCGGAGATGACGTGCCGCGCGCCGACGTTGGCGTTCGTCCTGGGACCGAGCGAGGTGGTGTACAGCAGATAGGCCCCGGTCGTCTTCGAGTCGACAGCGCCCGTGCCTTTCGCCAGGCTGCGCTGCTGATTGAGCGACAGCGAAAGCGACGACAACCCGGTGAGCTGGTGCCCCCAGATCACGCCATAGCCGCGCTGCGTCACTTCGTTGGCCAGCGAATAGTCATCGGTCAGGCCACTGATCACACCCAGCGGCTGCTGCTGGCTCTCCGTCGCGTTGAACGTCAGCGTGTTGCGCACGCCGAGAAGCGCATAGGAAAGCTGTTGCGTGGTCTGCAGGCTTGGCCGGTTGGTCAGATAACCATTGACCACCGATCCATCCGCCGGCACGCCCCTGCCCTGCAGGATCTGGCTGACCTGCGTCCTGATCGCTTCTGGGGCGAGACCCGGATTGTTCGCCGCGACGATCGCATAGAAGGCATCGTAGTTGCTTCCCTGGCCGGTGTTCGTCACCCCGGCCGGCTGATAGGAAACATCACGGCTGGCAGAATAGTTGAAGGCAGACAGCGGCATGCGATGGCTGAAGGCAACGTTGTACCCGTTGCCGAAGAAACGTCGCGTCATGCGGGCATCCAGCTTCGTCCGCGGGCTTGGTGTCCACAGCAGACCGAATCCGGAGTCGTTGTTGGTCTCCTCCTGCAGGCTGACGAGGTTCGTCCTTTCGCGCCCGAAGATCGCCGAAACCTGCAGTTCCGGATTGAAACGGTACGCCAGCGTCAGACCGTAGCGTGTGTCCTCACGGTCACGGCCGACATCGTAGTTGGCACTGTTGCTGCTGTAGTCGATCGACCAACTGAGCGCGCTCCAGCGTGTATTGCCGTTGATGCGCCCCAGCCATTGACTCGTCGTCGTGTTCGACACCGCCGACGAGTCGGGGTTGGTGCCGCTGACCGTGTAGCGCAGCAGGTAGTCTGCGGACGAGAGCAGACGACCCCGGATGTACGGCGAAACTGAGTAATAGAAGGTCTCGGTGCGGTTCCGGTTGATGTTGACGTCGGACGGGGCGACCGGACCGAAAGCGGAGATGTACTGCTGCGAGATCGTTGAACTGGCGTCGACGAACAGCCAGTCCTCGACCGCCTCCAGCGTCCCGGCGGCAACGAGACTTTGCTGCCGGTTGTTCTCCGAAGACTCGCGCGCATAGATGTTCTGCGTGATCCCGTAGCCCAGTCGAAGATTGGCGCGTGCGCCCCGGCCGTCGATCGAAATACCAGGCGTGATCGAGGTCACCAGATCGCTGGTACGGTTCGTCGGTGTCAGGTACAGGTTGTTGGTCAGCGTCCCGCCGATCGCGATGCTCGGCGTGATGGTCCAGTTCTCCGCGTACGCCGGCAGCGCCAGCACGACGAGCATGCAGGCCAACGGCACGGGCATGCGCGCAGGCTGCAGGCAGGCGGAAGACGACGCCGCGGCAAGCCTCGCAGCTTCGCCGGGGCATGCCGCAAGCTCAAGCACCTTCTGAACCATAACCATAGCCATACCCATAGCCATAACCGTAGCCGTATCCGTCCTGCGCCACTGTCCGCGCCTGATTCAGCAGCATCAGCTTCACCGGGCACGACTCGATCGTCATCAGAGCATGCTTGACATCGCTACGGGCAGTGCTTGCGGCCTTCACCACCACCACCACCTGGCCCATGTGGCTGGCCAGGACCCGCGACTCCGTGGTCATCAACAGCGGCGGTGAGTCGAAAATGATGATCCGGTCCGGATAGCGACTGGCCATCTCGTCAAGCATCTGCGCCATCGTCGCGCTCGCCAGCAGTTCGGTTGCACGCGCGTGCTGCGTACCGCTCGGCAGGATGCTCAGCTTCTCGACGTTGGTGCGCAGCAGCACCTGCGAGAGTTCCACCGAGTGATCGGTCAGCACATCGAGCAGACCGCGCGCCGGCTCAACGCCCAGCATCTTCAACACCGAGGGCTTGGGTACATCGGCGTCGACCAACATCACCGTATTGTCGAGTTCCATGGCGATACTGATCGCCAGATTGATCGCCGAGAAGCTCTTGCCCTCACCTGACAGCGCGCTGGTCACCATGATCAGGTTGCCACGCTTCACAGGGGCAACTCCTCGGCCCATGGCGTTGGCGATCAGCGGCCGCTTGATGACGCGGAACTGGTCCGCCAGTTGCGAGCGTGGCGCATCGGGGCTCATCAGACCGCGGGCCGCGAGCGCCTGCAGGTCGATCTCGACGCGCCGCGACACTGGCGCAGGTACCGGTGGCGGCGCTGCGGCCGCAGCGGCGACCGGCGCCGCACCCCGGGTTGCCGCTGCGGCACTGACCACCGGAGCGGACGGGCCAGCCTCCAATGATGCGGCGGCGCTCGGCACGCGGGTCTCGGCACCCCCGTACCTTGGCGCCTGATCATCGTCCGATGTCGGACCATGTACGGCAACCCCAGCCTTGCGCAACTGCTCGAGACGTTTCGCCGCTTGTTCAATGAGGCTCATCGGTTTTCCTCAGGCAGTACGGACGGAAATGAGAAACAACGCCAGCAGACCAGCCCCATAGGCACCGATCAGCGTCAGGCAAGCTGCCGCGAAACGCAGCATGTCCTTCCTCTCGCGCTGCTTGCGCGCATCGTCGACCAGCAGCGTCACGGTTCCCAGCAACGGCAGGCCGCTCGTTTCGCGCAACGACCGCGCATCGAAGAAGACCGGGCGCAACTGACTCGCGGCAAAGGTGGCCGCGATGCCGGCGCCCAGGGCGAGCAGCAGGGTCAACGGCAGGAAGAGGGTCCGGTTTGGTGCCACCGGTTTCGGCGAGGCCCGCGGCGGATCGATCAGCCGGAAATCAACCCCTGCTGCGTTTTCCATCTCGCTGCCCATGCTGGCCGACTCACGCCGCTGCACCAGTTGTTCGTAGTTCTTCTTGTTGATCTCGTAGTCGCGATTGAGCTGGGCAAACTCGGCTTCGATCTGCGGCATCATCCTCGCTGACTCGGCGAGACGGTTGTAGCGTGTCTGATACTCGGCGACGCGGGTACGCAGGGCGGCTACGTTCGCATCGGCCTCGGAGAGCGTCAGCTTCAGTTGCTGCTGTGCCGGGTTGCCGCTCAGCGACGCCGCCGGGTTGGTCGCTGCCGCCTTGCGACGGGCAGCAACCTCCTGCCGCTTCTGGTCCTCCAGTTCCTTGACCAAGCGACGCGTACTGACGACATCGGGATGCTGGTCGGTGTAACGCTGCAGCAGCCCATCGAGATTCTTCTGCAATGCATCGATGCGCGCATCCAGTTCAGGAACCGAGATGCCGGCGATGGATTCCTGCGCCGGGTCCGGCATGAGCGAGGGCTCGTCACCGACGATGTGCCGCTTGAGCGTGTCGCGCGACTGCTCGGCCTCGCGCAACTGCAGTTTGCTCTGCTCGAGCAGCGCTCCAGCGGCAGTCAAGCGCGCGAAGTAGTCCTTGCCCTCGGCGCTCTGGGTCGCCATGTTGCGGATCTTGAACTCCTTCAGGCGCGCCTCCGCCTCCTCGAGCCTCTTCTCGTACTGCGTGATCTCCTTGTCGAGAAACTTCCTTGCCGACTCCGTGTCCTTGCGCGCATCACCCAGGTTCGACTCGACGAAGATCGACACCAGCGATTGCACGACCCGCTTCGCGCTCTCCGGATTGGTGTCCCGATAAGTGATCGTATAGATGTTGTCCCGCGACGTGTTGTTGATCTTCAGCGAGGACATCAGCCCTTCGATGAGACTTTCGCGATCCGACCGCGACTGGACCTTGAGATCGAGATCAGCCATTCTGATCAGCTTCTCGACGTTCGGGCGGGTGATCAGGGTGCGGCTCAGCATGTTCACCTGCTGGTCGATGTTGGGCTGTGTTACCAGACCCGACATCAGGGGTCGCAGGATGGACTGCGTGTCGACATAGACACGGGCCGACGCCTCATATTTGTCGGGAATGACAATCACCGCCACGACGCTGGCGAGACCCACGATCCAGGCGACGATGATCCCCAGCCAGCGGCGCTGCCACATTCCGCGCAGGACGGCGATAGCCTGTCGAAGCAGTTCATCCATCGGATTCAGACTTTATCAGTTAGCGGTTGCGGCCCCCGCCAGACAGCAGAGCGCGAGGGCACAGGATGGAAGCAGGATTTGAAACAGGACTGCCTGCCGTCCGTGGATCAGAACCAGCTCTGCGGGATGATCAGCACATCACCCGGTTTCATGTCGACGTTTGCCGAGACATCCCCCCGTCGAATCAGGTCGGTCAAGCGAACGCCATACTGCTGGCTTGGTCCTTCGGGGTTGACCCGCAGGACAGACGCGCGATTGCCATCGGCAAAGTCGGTCAGGCCACCAACGGCGATCATCACGTCAAGCAGGGTCATGTTCTGTCGGTAGGGAAGCGACTGCGGCTTGGCCGCCTCGCCGATGACCCGGATCTGTTCGGCCTGGGTACCGACAAAACCGGTGACGATGACGGTAACGATCGGATCGCGGATGAAGGTTCCGAGGGCCTTCTCCATGTCGCGCGCCAGCGCGGTCGGCGTCTTGCCCATCGCCTGCATGTCCTCGATCAATGGACCGGCAATGAGTCCATCTGGACGCACAGGCACCGACATCGAAAGTTCCGGATTGCGCCAGACGACGATATTGACGTTGTCGCCAGGACCGATGATGTAGCGATAGTCCGACGATGCTGCCGAGACCGGCGCCGGCGGGAACGGCGAGGCGCAACCGGCGACCAGGGCTGCGGTGACGGCCGGCACGAACCAACGAAGGACAACGCCAATGACGGCATTCAGGCGCTTGAGCATGGTTTTCTCCTATTCAAATCCCCAGCTTGGAAACGGTTCACCACAAGTGACTCGTGCCCGGGCAGGCGGCCCCCAACGGAGCGCGCCACAGTATAGTGGAATTGGCCCGGACGGCAAAAAAGGGCGCAGCGATCGAGCCCGCACAACATCGCCCGCAAGATTGTGAGCCCACGCTGCTTGCTACCCATACCGGACGCCTGCTCCCACGCACCGCAACGCCACGAGCGCCCTTCCTGGTCAGAGGCTGCCCGAAGGGCGTGGCAACGGTCGAAGGATACCGGCTGCAGAACCTCGCACAAGGGAAATAACGCACACTGCGCACCATTTCTTGAGCAATGGCGGCGAAAACAACAGACGATACGATAAGATGCTCATATAAGTACTCAACAGAAGGGTGACCGAACAGCGCAGGATCGCCATGAGGATCCGTCGCACCACCCCGTCGTCCGCCGATGAAGATTGCCAGCTGGAACGTCAATTCGCTCAAGGTCCGCCTGCCACAGCTCCTGGCATGGCTCGACAGCGGGCGCCCGGACATCGTCTGTCTCCAGGAGACGAAGCTCGAGGACCGCAGTTTTCCGAGGCTGGAACTCGAGGCCCATGGCTATCGCTGCGCGTTTGCCGGCCAGAAGACCTATAACGGTGTCGCCCTGCTGACCCGTGAGACCGCGTCGGAGGTGGTGATCGGCAATCCCCTGCGACCGGATGAGCAGATGCGCCTGTTGACGGCGACGATTCAGGGAACCCGTGTCGTCTGTGCCTACGTCCCGAATGGCCAGGCAGTCGGCAGTGACAAGTACCGGTACAAGCTTGCCTGGCTGGATGCTCTGCGGCGCTGGATCAGCGAACTCCTGAGCGACAATCCGCAGCTCATCGTCGCCGGCGACTTCAACATTGCGCCTGAAGACCGCGATGTGCACGATCCGATCGCCTGGGCCGGACAAGTCCTCTGCTCGGAGGCCGAGCGCCGGGCCTATCGGGCCCTGCTGGACCTTGGTCTGCACGACAGCTTTCGCCTGTTCGCGCAGGCCGAGAGGAGTTTCACATGGTGGGACTACCGCATGCTCGGCTTTCAGAAGAATCATGGATTGCGCATCGACCACATCCTCCTTTCCTCGCCACTGGCTGCCCGCTGCACCGCCGCAGGCATCGAACGCGAGATGCGAAAGCTCGAACGACCTTCGGACCATGCACCGGTCACCGCGGAGCTGATGGATTGATGGCCAAGCCAGCGGATCCGCAACAGGCGCTGTTTCTGCTCTACCCGGCACTGCGCACCTTGCCGGCAAGCCAACTGGCGGCATGGTGCCAAGCGGCGACCCTCCTGCAGTTGCCGGCTGGCGGTGAGGTGTTTGCCGAAGGACAGACGTGCAAGGGATTCCCGCTGATTCTCCACGGCACGATCAAGGTAGTGAAGATCTCGGCGGGCGGACGCGAGATACTGCTCTACCGGGTCCCGGCAGGTGATTCGTGCGTCATCACCTCGAGCTGCCTCCTCGCCGGCAGCCCGTACTCCGCGCGCGGCATCGCCGAGACGCCGGTCTCGCTGTTCCTCCTGCCAATCGCCGTCTTCGAGGAGTTGGTCGCCACCAACCGCCCCTTTCGCGACTTCGTCTTTCGACTCTTTGCCGAACGCATCGCCGAGCTGATGCAACTCGTCGAGGAGGTCGCCTTCCAGCGTCTCGACCAGAGACTCGCCAAGCTGCTGCTTGCCCGCGGCGATACCATCAACTGCACCCACCAGACCCTCGCTGAAGAGCTCGGAAGCGTTCGCGAGATCGTCAGTCGCCTGCTCAAGAACTTTGCTGCCGCCGGCTTCGTGTCGCTCGCGCGCGAGCAGATCGTCGTCGTCGATCGTGCGGGCCTCCGACAACTGGCCGACGCTGGGCGCTGAGCCTGCGGCATTTGGCGCCGAGTGGCCCGGGCAGCGCCGTACCCTCTGTGACCACGGTTACATACATCGCGGCGATCGCAGCCTATCCTGCAGCGATACTCAACAACCGCAAAACGGAGTTCATCATGAAAGCCAACGTCGGTGGAATCGACAAAGTACTGCGTATCGCAGTCGGAATTGCGCTCATTGCCATGGCCGCCCTAGGCATGATTGGCGCTTGGGGCTGGATCGGTGTCGTGCCCCTGCTGACCGGCATCTTCAGCGTCTGCCCTGCCTACACCTTACTGGGCATGAATACATGCCCAGTAAAGAAGAGTTCCTGAAGAGGATCCCTGCTGCCCGGCAGCGACTGGGAAGGTCCCGCAAGGTGGTCCGCCAGACCGCACGCGGGGCCTTCCAGCGTCTTGCGCAGCATGCGGCGTCGGGGATCCTCGTCGTGGCCATGGCCGTGGTTTTCGTCCTGCCTGATCCGATCAGTCAGGCATGCGACGTTCGCCATCGCGCCGACCACGCGAGCTAGCGGCCTTGCGTCGAGTTCGCCAAGCGAACGAAGTCGGCAACCGACAGTTCCTCAGCGCGGCAGCTCGAAGCAAGACCAAGCGCTACCAGTTGCGAACTCTCGACCAAACCGTCTAGGCTGTTGCGCAGCATCTTTCGCCGCTGCGCGAAGGCAGCCGCAACGAGTGCGGCGAAACGCGTCTCGTCGCTTGCGACCAGTTCCTCCGGTGGCCGCGGAAGCAGACGCACCACGGTTGACTCGACCCGCGGCGCCGGGTCAAAGGCCGTGGGCGGCACGTGCAGCAATGCTTCCATCTCGAAACGGTACTGCAGCATGACCGAGAGGCGGCCGAAGGCGCTGCAGCCCGGAACCGCGACCATGCGCTCGACGACTTCCCGTTGCAGCATGAAGTGCATGTCGCCGATCACGCGAGCGAAGTGTACGAGGTGGAAGAGAAGTGGCGTCGATATGTTGTACGGCAGGTTGCCGACGATCCGCAAGCGGGCGCCTGCCGCAGCGCCCAAGCAGCCAAAATCGAAGTCGAGAGCGTCGCCCGCGTGTATCGTCAGGCGATCTGGCGGGTACATTCGCTGCAGGCGTGTGATGATGTCGCGATCGATTTCGACCACGTGCAGGTGATCCAGACGCTGCAGCAATGGACCGGTCAGGGCTCCCAGACCGGGACCGATCTCCACCATCCGGTCGCCGCGCTGCAGCCGCAGGCAGCCGACAATGGTCGCAATGACCTCCTGATCAACCAGAAAATTCTGGCCAAAGCGCTTGCGCGCGCGATGCGGCCGCAGCCGATCAGCCGTTGCCGTCAGCGACACGCCATCTCGATGGCCTGTTCGATGGCGACGAACAGGCTGCCCGGATCGGCCTGACCGCTGCCTGCCAAGTCCAGGGCGGTACCATGGTCGACCGAAGTGCGGATGATCGGCAGCCCGAGGGTCACGTTGATGCCGTGACCGAAGCTCGCGTACTTCAGGACGGGCAGCCCTTGGTCGTGGTACATCGCCAGAACACAGTCACCGCGCGCCAGTACGGATCGTGAAAACATCGTGTCTGCCGGCAGCGGCCCGAGCAGGTTCATCCCTTCCTCCGCGCGCAGACGCTCGAGGACTGGAACGATGACATCAATCTCCTCGCGACCGAGGTAACCGCCCTCCCCGGCGTGCGGATTGAGCCCGGCAACCAGGATGCGAGGACGGCTGATGCCGTACTTGCGGCCCATCTCCCGGTGCAGGATGCGCAGAGTCTCTTCCAGCGCCGCAGGGGTCACGGCAGCCGGAACCTGCTTGAGAGGCACATGCGTCGTCACCAGCGCAACCCGCAGCCCACCGCCGGCAAGCATCATCACCACCCGCGGGGTGCCGGTCTGTTCGGCCAGGTACTCGGTATGCCCCGTGAACTGCATGCCGGCGTCGTTGATCACGCCCTTGTGTACCGGTGCGGTGACCATCGCCGCAAACTCGCCGGACCGGCAACCGGCCAGAGCGCGATCGAGCATGGCCAGGACCTGCGGCGCGTTGGCGGCGTTGAGGCGGCCGGCTGAGGCCCGTACGGCCAGGGGCAGATGCAGCACGTCCAGGGTGTCCGCACGCGGCGGCTGCGATGCTTCCCAGTCACGCAGGCTGACCGGCAGTCCCAACAATGCCGCGCGCTCGGCCAGCAGGAAGCGGTCGGCGAGGACGACGATACGGGCTGCAAAGGGCGCCTGGCGCACACGATCCAGCAAGCGCAGGCAGATGTCGGGGCCGATGCCCGCGGGCTCGCCAACGGTCACCGCGATCACCGGCAGGCGAGACACGACCTAACCCTCCTCCAGCCGGATTTCCACATAAGCACGGTCGCGTGCCTGCCGCAGCCAGTCCTGGTAAGCCTCGTCACGCTTGCGCTCGCGCAGCGTCTGACGGGCGGCCGCTCGCTGCCGCTCGCTCGACACATCCTGCACCCGCCGCTCAAGCACCTCGATCAGGTGGTAGCCGAAAGGCGACTGCACCGGCTGGCTGAGTTCGCCAGGTGCCAGTTGATTCATCGCCCGCTCGAACTCGGGAACCGTGTCGCCGGGATAGATCCAGCCGAGGTCGCCCCCCTTGGACGCCGATCCGTCCTGCGAGAAAAGCCGCGCCAGTTCGGCGAAGCGCTCGCCATGGCTGATCCGCTGCCGCAGACCCTCGATCTTGTGCCGCGCCTCGGGTTCGGAGACGATCTCGTTCACCTTGATGAGGATATGCCGGGCGTGCGTCTGCTCGACCGCCGCCACCGCGCCGCCGCCACGCTTGTCGAGCAGCTTGACCAGGTGAAAACCGTTGGAGCTGCGAAGAATCGGTGACACTTCACCCACCTTCAGTCTGCCACTGGCCTCGGCAAAGATCGCGGGCAGGCGATCGATCGGCCGCCAGCCGAGGTCACCACCCTTCATGCCGTCCGGAGCATCCGAGTAGCTTGCGGCCAGTTGGCCGAAGTCATCACCCTTTCGCAGCCGATCAAGCACCTGTTCGGCCTTGGCCCGCAGCTTCTGGATCTGCTCGGGGCTGGCGGACTCGGGCGCACGCAGGAGAATGTGCGCCAGCCGATACTCCTCGCCCGCTCCCCCCGGAGTCGACAGACCCGACAGATAGTTGTCGATCTCACCGTCCGAGATGAATATCTTGCTGTCGACTTCGCGCTCGCGCACGCGGGCGATGGTCATCTCGGCGCGGATTTCCTCGCGAAAGCTGGCAAAGGCGATGCCGTCCTTCTCCAGCGCTGCCCGGAACTGAGCAAGCGTCATGCGATTGCCGTTGGCGATGCGTTGCAATGCCTGCTCCAGCTGTGCGTCGTCAACACGCAAGCCCATGTCGCGCGCCAGTTGCAGCTGCACCCGGTCCACCACCAGCCGTTCCAAGACCTGCCGCTCGAGCACGTCCCTGGGCGGTGGCTGCATTCCCTGTCGTTTCAGCTGCGCCAATGCCGAGTCGAGACGCGCGCGCAAGTCATGCCGCGTGATCACCTCGTCATTGACCACGGCAATCACCCGGTCAACCGGTACAGGCTGGCTGCTGGGCCGCTGCTGCGCGACCGCTGCGCCGACGAGACAGCAGCCGACCAGAAAGCCGCGCAAGAGTAACGTGATCATCGACTTTACCACTGGGCGAGACCCTGGTCACTGCCTGTCAACCCACCCGCGTAGCCAGGAATGCGGCGTTGCAGGAGGCTCTGGGTGCTCGAACCCAGGCTCGACAGGCCATTGAGTTCCAATTGGACGAAAAACTGCGTCGTCGAATCGGCCTGCGCCGTCTGCAACCGGTGCGCCACCGTGCGCACGGCCCAGCAACCGGCATTGTATTCCAGGCCGCCAATGATCTCGATCGGCGTATTCTGCAGGAAGGAGTAGTTGTAGCGGCCCACCGCCTGCCAGCGACCAGTGATCGGCCAATATCCGGAAAGGTCGACCTGCTTGATGGGCACCGAGGCCTCGGTATTGAAAATGTAGCTCGCGTTGAGCGCTCTGCCTGGCGATGGATGGTAACGGGCACCAACGGCGTAGCGCTCGAACTGTGAGTCGCTCGGGTCATACTGCAAAGCCGCGTCCACGTACACCCTGGGCCAGACCTGGCCACTGAAAGCCGCCAGGAAATCCGACGACCCCCATTTGCGATTGGTGGTACCCGGCAACGCCACCTTGTCGTCCGTAAAGTAGAAGAGTTGGCCGATCATCGCGCGCATGACCTCGGCCCCGGTCACCGGATCGATCAGGCGTGAACTCAGCGCAGCGGTCAGCTGGTTGGCATTGTTGAAGCGATCCCAGCCGGAGAACTGGTTGTCGGCAAAGATCTGGGCGAAATTGAAGTCCGCCAGTGCGGTGTCGAAGATCGGTATGTCGTCCTGGTTCTTGTAGGGAATGTTGAGGTAGAACAGACGCGGCTCGAGCGTTTGCGTGTACTCGCGGTCGAACCAGATGCTCGACCTTTCGAAAGTCATTCCCGAATCGACACTGAAGATCGGCAAGGTACGGCTGATCGATTCCGGGCGCAGAACGCTGCCGGCAGGATAAGAAAGGTCGTAGTGGGTGATGTTGACGCCCACTCTCGGGGTGACGTACCACCCTGGGGTCACGAACGGAACCGAAATCTGCGGCTGCAGGACAATCCTCTGCCCTTCCACCAGCGCCTTCTCGGGATGGACGAACGAGGTGTACTGACCGTAGAAGGAACTGTCAGTGGAGAACAGATCCGGCTGCCGGGCATTGACGGTGATCTGTGGCAGCAGACGATACGGCTTCGTGACCGGATTCTTCGGGTCCGGCTCCAGGGTCTGGAAAGACTGGAGGTTGGCCGTCGCCGTCCACCAGCCACCGCCGCTATAGGTGACGGTCCCCTGCTGCAGGAGTTGTACGCGCGACGTATCGGTGATGCGGCTCGACAGGTCGGTGTAATAGTCGTTGTCCGACACCCGGTTGTAGTTCACCGTTCCGCTGAAGCCGCTCGCCGTCGCCTGCGAATACTGCAGACCAACGCCCCAGCGATCCCGGTCCGCCAGCCGGTCATGTGGCAGATACTCGGCCAGCGCCTCACCGCGGTAGATGCCGCCAAACGCCTCGTTGAGGTAGCGAAACTGGCTGCCGAGTTGCACGCCACGCTTGGTCAACAGCCGCGGTTCGAAGGTGGCGTCCATGTTCGGCGCGATGTTCCAGTAGTAGGGCACGGTCACTTCGATACCGCTGCTGTTGCTGGAACCATAGCTCGGGGTCAGGAAACCCGACTTGCGCTCATTGTTCAACGGGAACGACAGCCATGGCGAGTGGAGAATCGGCACGTCGAAGAAGCGGACGGTGGCGTCGCTTCCCGTTCCCTCCTCGTTGTCGTAATCCAGCCTCAGGTCGGCGACGGTCAGATACCAGTCTTCGCTGCCTGGCTTGCAGGTGGTGTAGGTCGCGCTGGTCAGGCGGAACTGATTCTCGCCTTCCAGATCGATGCGCCCGGCCTCGCCCCGCGCCTCGGTCAACTCGCTGGCCGGCTTCGGCGCCGCCTTGACCTTGCTCTGACCCGGCTTGATGGCGATCACCCGCGGCGCAGCGAAACCTGTCGTCTGCTCAACGTCGGCGGCTGGCACGACCTTCGGTTGCCGCTTGATGAAGTAGGACGCCTGGTCGACGAAGCCGACCTGATCCTCGAGCTTGAGGCGTGCCTGCGCGCCCGAAATGCGGTCTTCGGCCTGCCGCAACTCGACGTTGCCTGTTGCCTCGACCTCGTCCTCGACCGGCGAATAGGTCATCCGGTCGGCGGTGAGGACGGTGCCCGCCTTGCGCAGCTCGGCATCCTCTTCGGCGACGACCTCGCGATCGAGAACGCCGGAAAGGCTGCGCGCACTCAGAAACACCGGTCGCGGCACATCGCTGTCCGGCGGTGACGACTGCACGGCAGTAGCTGCCTGCAACGCCAGCGGTGGTCCAGCCACGGGTCGGGTCGTCGGTGCGGCAACCGACGCCGGTACCGGCGGCGCTGCCGGCAGCTGGCCACCACCGCCGATTGCCGGGCTGCTGGCGACCGCCGCCGGCGCAACCCGTGGCGAGCCGGCCGCAGCGCGGGAAGCCGGAAGCGGCGGCGCGGCTTCTACGACCGTGCTCTCCACCGCTGCTGGCGGTGTCGTCGCTGCTGCCGGTGTCGTCGCTGCTGGCGGTGTCGTCGCTGCTGCCGGGGTCGCCGCCGAAGCAGGGACTCGCCGCGCTGCTTCCGCAGCTGCAGCTGGTGCCGTTCTGGCTGCCGACGGTGCGGTCGCCGTTTCGCCACGCGAACCGGAATCGCCTGTTGCCGTGGGGGCCGCTGCGGCGGCAGGCGACCCGGGCAACGGGCGCGCCTCCACCACCGGCTGCTCGACCGCTCTCGCGTCGGCCGCAGACCGCTCCGCTTGAGCGTCGACAGCCGGTCGTGCAGGTGCAGCGGGCGGCAAGCCGAGCAGCCGCGGGTCGACCCGGAAGGGTACCGTGCCCTGCGCCCGCGCAGCGGTGGCGAAGCCACCAGCCAACGCTCCGGCGACAGCACAACAGAAGATCAAGGTCGTCGGCTTGCGCCGAAAAGGAAGCTTCATTCCGCTGCGTGGCAATTGATGGGAGGGCGAGTCGTCGGTCGTCGGCACATGGGGCGCGCAGGCGGATGCTAGAATCGCCGAATTCTAGCATCATCGTCAAAGGAGAGGCGGCATGCCGCGCACAACGCTGCTGCAGCAATGGGTACAGACTTTGTTCGCGGAGCAGTTCCCAGGCCAGCCCATCCCGGTGGAGCCGGCTTCGGCCGATGCCAGCTTCCGGAGGTACTTCCGACTCACCCTGCCCGATGCGAGCACCCGGATCGTCATGGATGCGCCCCCGGACAAGGAGGATTGCCGTCCGTTCCTGCGGATCGCGACGCTCTTCCGGCGTGCCGGCGCGCATGTCCCCGAGGTCCACGCAGAGAACCTCGAACACGGTTTCCTGCTCCTCTCGGATCTGGGCAGCACGACCTATCTGCAGGCGCTGGCGGACCGGAGTGCCGCCGCACCACTCTACCGCGACGCCAACAGGGCGCTCATCGCCATCCAACTTGCCAGCCAGCCGGGCCAGCTGCCGGAATACGACGTTGTGCTGCTCGGTCGTGAACTGGCCCTGTTCCCCGAATGGTACCTGCGGCGACACCTCGGCCTGACCATCGACGCCGCGCTCGACCGTGATCTGCACACGGTCTTCGCCGCCGTTCTGGCGAACAATCTGCGACAGCCGCGGGTCTTCGTCCATCGCGACTATCATTCGCGCAACCTGATGCTGGTTGGCGATGGATCTGCAGCCTTTCCAGCCAACCCGGGCATCCTCGATTTCCAGGACGCGGTGCATGGCCCACTGACCTACGACCTCGTCTCGCTCTATCGCGATGCCTACATCGACTGGCCGGAGGAGCAGGAACTCGATTTCGTGATCCGCTACTGGGAAGCGGCGCGCCGCGCCGGGCTGCCGGTTCAGGACGATTTCCATGACTTCTACCGCGACTATGAGTGGATGGGCGTGCAGCGTCAGCTCAAGGTCCTGGGGATCTTCGCCCGTCTCTGCCATCGCGACGGCAAGAGCGACTACCTGCAGGACATGCCAAGGGTCATGGCCTACCTCCGCCGCACCTGTGAGCGCTATGGCGAACTCGGGACGCTCGCCAAGTTGTGTGAACGCGTCGCTGGGCAGCGGCCTGGCGTCGCCTTCGGCTTCTGATGAAGGCCATGATCCTGGCGGCGGGGCGCGGTGAACGGCTGCGCCCGCTGACCGACACGACGCCAAAGCCGTTGCTTCGCGCCGGCGGACGGCCGCTGATCGTCTGGCACCTGCAGCGCCTCGCGGCAGCCGGCTGGCGCGAGGTGGTCATCAACCACGCCCACCTCGGCCAACAGATCGTGGCAACGCTCGGCAATGGCGCCGAGTTCGGCCTGTCGATCAGCTACTCGCCCGAACCACCGGGCGCGCTCGAAACCGCGGGCGGAATGGCCGCAGCCCTGCCGTTGCTCGGCGCGGACCCCTTCCTGGCGATCAACGGCGACATCTGGTGCGACTGGGATGTCGGCCGCGCCCGGCAGGTGGTCGAGAGCAGGAACTGCCGACAACGCGGCGCGCACCTCGTCCTCGTCGACAACCCGCCGCATCATCCAAGGGGAGATTTCAAGCTGGCTGGCAACGAGGTCCTGGCTGCCAGCCCGTCCACCGACGAGGACACATTGACCTACGCCGGAATCGGCGTCTTCTGGCCCGAGTTCTTTGCCGGCGTCGCGCCCGGCGCCGTCATGAAGCTGCGCCCCCTGCTGGACGCCGGAGTCCACCGCCGGCTCGTCAGCGGCGAACGGCACGCGGGCCGCTGGGTCGACGTAGGAACCAGCGAAAGGCTCGCGCTGCTGGACTTGGAGCTTGCACACAGCGAATGAATCACCAACCCTATTCTCGCCGCCGCGAGATCGTCCTTGAACGTCTGGGGGACGGGGTGGCCATCGTCCCGACCGCACCAGAGAAGCTGCGCAACCGCGACGCCCATTATCCCTACCGCTTCGACAGCTACTTCTGGTACCTCAGCGGCTTCCCCGAACCCGAGGCGGCGATCGTACTGGTTGGCGGCAAGGAAGCCAGATCGATTCTCTTCTGCCGCGAAAGGGACGAGGCGCGCGAAGTCTGGGATGGCTTCCGCTACGGGCCGGAGACCGCCGCCGAAGCCTTCGGCTTCAGCGAAGCGCACCCGATCGGGACCCTGGAGGAGAAGCTGCCGGACCTGATTGCCAATCGTGGCAGCCTGTGGCACTCGCTTGGCCATGAACCGGCATGGGACCGCCGAATCGCCGCAGCGCTCAACACGGTTCGTGCGAACAGCCGCAGCGGCGCGCGTGCGCCCGGCGAGATCCGTGATCTGCGGGCACTGCTCGACGAGATGCGGCTGATCAAGGACGCGCACGAGATCGACCTCATGCGGCGGGCTGCCGACATCGCCTCGGCCGGCCACGCACGCGCCATGCATGCCTGCCGGCCTGGAATGGCCGAACATGAGCTGGAGGCCGAACTGGGTTACGAGTTCCGCCGCCGCGGTGCCGATGGACACGCCTATCCACCCATCGTCGCGGGGGGGTCGAACGCCTGTATCCTGCATTACGTGGCGAACAACAGACTGCTGGCGGGAAGTTCCCTGGTCCTGATCGACGCCGGCTGCGAGTTGGCGGGCTACGCCTCCGACATCACCCGAACCTTCCCGATCAACGGCCGCTTCAGTGCCGAACAGCGGACGGTCTACGAGATCGTCCTCGCCGCTCAGGAGGCAGCGATCGCCGCCATTGTTCCCGGTGCATCATTCATGGATTACCACCACGCCGCACTTCGCGTTCTCGTCCAGGGGCTGATCGACCTCGGTCTGCTCAGTGGCAGTGTCGACGGAGCAATCGAGAGTGATGCGTACAAACCCTGGTACATGCACCGGACTGGCCACTGGCTCGGACTCGACGTGCACGACGTCGGCGATTACCGCAGCGGCAACGGCAACGAGGAGTGGACCCGACTCGCTCCCGGCATGACCCTCACTGTCGAACCTGGTCTCTACTTCCGCCCCGGAGCGAACGTGCCAGACCACCTGCATGGCATTGGCGTGCGCATCGAGGATGACGTGCTGGTCAGCGAAGGAGGCTGCCGGGTTTATACCAGCGCCCCGAAAACCGTCGCCGAGATCGAAGAGGTCATGCGCCATGACTGAGCACCGGGACTCGGTCGACATCGCGATCATCGGCGCCGGCCCGGTGGGAATGACGCTCGCGCTGGCACTTGCCGGCGGCCCGCATCGCCTGCGCCTGATCGACGCGCGGCGGCGCGGCGCCTGGCGCAGCGACCCGCGGGCGCTTGCCCTGGCGCACGGCACGCGACAGGTTCTGGAAGGGCTGCAGGCGTGGAACCTCAACGCAGCAACCGCCATTTCGTCGATTCACGTCTCGCAGCACGCCGGCTTCGGTCGCACCCTGATCGACGCCAGTGACTACGGATTGCCGGCTCTGGGCTATGTGATGCGTTACCGCGAACTTGCTGCAGCCCTTGATGCACGCCTGGAAGATTCCGTGTTGCTCGACAAATGCAGTGTGCTGGGAGTCGACAGCGACGGACAGCGTGCCGAGCTCACACTGGCTCGCCCTGACGAAACCTGGCGCATCAAGGCGCAGCTCGTCGTCCATGCCGAGGGCACCCCGGGCAATGACGGCGCCGTCCGCGTCTGCGACTATCGCCAACACGCCGTGGTCGCCGAGGTCAAGCCGACAGCGGCGCACGATCATCGCGCCTGGGAGCGGTTTACCAGCGACGGACCGATCGCCCTGTTGCCACTGGGCCCTGACTACTCGCTGGTGTTCACGGTGCCCGCGACGAGGGCCCGTGAGTTGCTCGACCTCGACGAAGGCGCCTTCCTCGGCGCTCTCCGGATACCCTTCGCGCATCGCCTCGACTTCATCGCCTGCGGGCCGCGCGCGAGCTTTCCGCTGGCGCTGCGCATGCGTCGGCAACTCACACTCGGACGGCAGGTGTGGATTGGCAACGCCGCGCAGACGCTGCATCCGGTCTCCGGCCAGGGCTTCAACCTCGGCCTGCGCGACGCCTGGGAACTCGCCGACACGCTGCGCGGCTGTGCCGGCGGCGATGCCGGCGACGCTGCAGGCCTCGCGTCGTACGGCCGCCGGCGGTGGATCGACCGCAGTGGCAGCGCCGCTTTCACCGACGGCATCGTGCGCGCCTTCTCGAACGATCTGGCGCCGTTGCGCCACGCACGCGGACTCGGCCTGCTGGCGCTCGAGTTGCTGCCGCCGCTGCGTCACTTCGTCGCCCGGAGAATGATCTGGGGTGCGCGCGCCTGGCCGTAGCCACATCCCCTGTCGCACGCACCCCGCCAGCGACGCGACCGCAGCCAGATGAGGCCCGCGATGTTCCGCTTTCTCGCCGATTGGGCTAGACTTGCTCGCCTGCCCACTCCAGCCGAGCACGCCCGACGATCTCATGCAGCGCACAGACAGGATTCCTCAGCCCATCGAATTCAAGGGTACTACCCTGCCGGTAGTCGTCGTCACCCTGCGTTCGCTGCAAGCGGACGAACTGGCGCGCGCAGCCACGGCACTGTTTGGTGGAAACGACTTCTTTGACGGCGATGCCGCCGTGCTCGACCTGGCGCAGCTGGTCGAGGTTCCCGAGCCAGACTGGCGACGGCTGAAACAGGTGTTCAAGGCGCACGGCCTGAACGTCATTGGTGTTCGCGGCGGCAGCGAGGAGTTGCGTTATGGAGCCGCCTTCGCCGGCTTGCCAACCTATGCGTTCAACGATCGTCCGGCCACCACGGCCGCGCGGGCGGCGACAGCGAATCCCCCACCTCCCGTCGAGGCGAAACCCGCCATCTCGGTGGATCCGGCACCGCCGCCAGCCCCGACTTCCACCAGGCCGCCAACGCTGTTCATCAATCGGCCTTTGCGTTCCGGGCAACAGGTGTACGCCCGGGGCGGAGACCTGGTCGTGCTGGCAGCAGTCAATGCGGGTGCCGAGGTGATTGCCGATGGCAGCATCCACATCTACGCGCCCTTGCGTGGGCGCGCACTGGCCGGCGCAAACGGTGCGGCGGAGGCGCGCATCCTCTGCACGCGCTTCGACGCCGAACTCGTTTCGGTGGCTGGACTCTATCGGACGTTCGACGGCGGCGTGCCAAAGGAACTGGCTGGCCGAGCGGTCCAGGTGCGACTGGCGGAGCGTGCCGACGGTGACACCAACCAGTTGCTCGTCGAGGCACTGAGCACCGACTGACGCCACCGTGGCGAGGTGGCTTGGCACGCCACCGAGCCAGCCAGGGCAATCGCATGAATGCCAT
>JFAX01000006.1:166330-182361 GCA_000585015.1 Candidatus Accumulibacter adjunctus
TAGGATTCATGCGATTGCCCTGCCGAGCCAGCTTGGCTTGCGACAGAATGCGCATTCTGCAGGTAGAATCGCGTCTTTGACTTGCGGGGAAACATCCGTGACACGTATTGTCGTCGTGACATCCGGCAAAGGCGGAGTGGGCAAGACCACCACCAGCGCCAGCTTTGCATCGGGCCTCGCCCTGCGTGGTTACAAAACGGCCGTGATCGATTTCGATGTCGGCCTGCGCAATCTCGATCTGATCATGGGTTGCGAGCGCAGGGTCGTCTATGACCTCGTCAACGTCCTCAACGGTGAGGCAACCCTCACCCAGGCGCTGATCAAGGACAAGCATGTCGAAAGCGGAAGCCTCTACGTGCTGCCTGCCTCACAGACCCGCGACAAGGATGCCCTGACCGAGGAGGGCGTCGAAAAGGTTCTCAAGGAGCTCGAACACATGGGCTTCGACTACGTCGTCTGTGACTCTCCGGCAGGCATCGAGAAGGGCGCGGTGATGGCCCTGACCTTCGCCGACGAGGCTCTGGTCGTCAGCAACCCGGAGGTGTCTTCGGTGCGCGATTCCGACCGCATCCTCGGCATCATCCAGGCCAAGTCGCGGCGTGCACTGCTCGGAGTCGAGCCCGTCAAGGAACACCTGCTGATCACCCGCTACTCGCCGAAGCGGGTCAACGATGGCGAGATGCTGTCCTACAAGGATGTCCAGGAAATCCTCCGCGTTCCCATCATCGGCGTCATCCCCGAATCCGAAGCGGTCCTGCAATCGTCAAACGCAGGCACGCCGGCGATCCATCTTGCCGGCACCGACGTCGCCGGCGCCTACCTCGACGTCGTCGGACGCTTTCTTGGCGAAAGCATTCCCCTGCGTTTCGTCGACTATGAAAAGCCTGGCCTGTTGAAGCGACTATTCGGGGGTAAATGAGGATGTCCCTGTTCTCCCTCATCTTCGGCAGCAAACCGAAGACGGCAGCGATCGCCAAGGAACGTCTGCAACTGATCATCGCGCACGAACGCAACGGCGGCAGCAGCCAACCGGACTTTCTGCCGGCCTTGCAGCAGGAACTGATGGCGGTGATCTCGAAGTATGTTGCGGTAAACCCCGAGGACATCAAGGTATCGCTGGAGAAGCAGGGCAACTTCGAGGTTCTGGAGGTGAACATCGTCATGCCGGAGGCTGGCAGCAGGCCCTGAGAGGCTGTGCAGACAGGCCGAAAGGCCAAGTGTCGGCGAGCCAACGGCGAGACATGTCGAACGGTCAGCAACAGGCGACCTTCCTGATCTCCGCTGCCTCGCTCGCGTTCGCCTTACTTCTTCTCCATCTCCCGTGCAGCACGGATCAGATCTGCGTCGAGCACCGAGGTGTCCGTTCCGTAGCAACGAACCATCTCGATCTCCTCGTATACCGGCGCGTCCGGTGCGGCATCGGCGGCCTTGGGCATGGCCGCACCATAGTGCTGCCCACGCCAGCGAGCGACCAGAATCTCCTGTTCACTCAGCCCCGTGTTCAGCCCGGACGGGATCTCGGCGCCCAGTTCGATCAGCACCTTCAGCACCTCCTTCCGCTTGCCGCGAATGGCCATCGACACGGGCGAAGTGGGCTGCGAGTTGTCCGCCGTATTGACCTTGGCACCCCGCCTGACCAACTCGCGCACGATGTCGGGAAAACCCATGAAGCATGCGACGCCCAAGGGCAAACCCGGGTCGCCACGGCCATCAAGCAGTTCGACCGGAGCACCTGAATCCAGTACCGCCAACACATCCTGCAGACGTCCACTACGGATTGCCTTGAGCAGGTCGATTGCAGAGTTCACTCGTTACCCTCCGCTTCAGTCCAGAGACTGATCACTGACGACGATCCCGTCAGCATCGACGTAGATCCACTCGCCGGGCCGGAACGTCACACCGGCAAAGGTGACCGCCAGATCACGTTCGCCAACGCCCTTCTTGATGCTCTTGAGTGGATGCGTATTGAGGGCACGCAGGCCGAGATCGATGCGCGCGATCGGCTCCGAGTCCCGAATACAACCGTACACCACGATTCCCTGCCAGCCATTGCGCTGCGCCAGGATCGCCAGCTGGTCCCCGACCAGCGCACAACGCAGGGAGCCGCCACCATCGATCACCAGCACCTTCCCTTGGCCGCCTTCGGCAAGAACTTCACGGACCAGAGAGTTGTCCTCGAACAGTTTCAGCGTGACGATGCGCCCGCAGAAGCTGGCGCGCCCCCCATAACGCTGGAACACCGGCGAAACGACGCGAACGGCACCAGCTACCGTCAGAGCCTCGTGTCTGTCGAGCAGGTCGGGAGTGCTGATGCTCATCGGGTTGGCCTTTCGCCCTTACGTGATGCGAGAAACTGGCCACACCCTACCGTGTGACCGCCGTGGTGGAACATTCAGGCTACGACCTCGGGCTCCTCCTCGAAGACCAGTTTCACCTTCTCGTCGTCGTCGAGGTCGACCGTGACGTGGCCACCATGCGCCAGCCGGCCAAACAGCAGTTCGTCAGCCAGTGAGGCGCGGATCGTGTCCTGTATCAGTCGCGCCATCGGCCTGGCACCCATCAGAGGATCGAAGCCCCTGGCTGCGAGATGCTCCTTCAGGGCACTGGTGAAGACCACCTCGACCTTCTTGTCATGCAACTGGGCTTCGAGCTGCATCAGGAACTTGTCGACCACGCGCAGGATGATCTCGTGGTCGAGAGCCCGGAACGAGATGGTTGCATCGAGGCGGTTGCGGAACTCGGGCGTGAAGATGCGCCTGATCTCGGCCATTTCGTCACCGGCCTGCCGCGACGGTGTGAAGCCCATCGTCGCCTTCTGGATCGCCTCCTGCCCCGCGTTGGTGGTCATGATGATCACCACGTTGCGGAAATCCGCCTTGCGGCCATTGTTGTCGGTCAAAGTGCCATGGTCCATGACCTGCAGCAGGATATTGTAGATGTCCGGGTGTGCCTTTTCGATCTCGTCGAGCAGCAGCACGCTATACGGCTTCTTGGTGATGGCCTCGGTCAACAGGCCACCCTGGTCAAATCCGACGTAGCCGGGCGGCGCCCCGATCAGCCGGGAAACCGCGTGCCGTTCCATGTACTCGGACATGTCGAAGCGCACCAGCTCATTGCCGAGGCAGTAGGCCAGTTGCTTGGCGACCTCGGTCTTGCCGACACCGGTGGGACCGGAAAAGAGGAAGCTGCCGATCGGTCGCGTTGGATTGCCCAAACCCGATCGGGCCATCTTGATCGCCCTGGCAAGCGCGTCGATGGCGGCATCCTGGCCAAACACCACCGCCTTCAGGTCGCGGTCGAGGTTGCGCAGGTTGTTGCGGTCATCGGACGACACGTGCGTCGACGGGATACGGGCAATCTTGGCAACGATCTCCTCGATGTCGATCTTGCCGATCAGCCTCTTCTGCTTCGATTTCGGCAGAATCCTTTGTGCGGCACCGGCTTCGTCGATGACATCGATCGCCTTGTCCGGCAGGTGCCGGTCGGTGATGAAGCGGACCGATAGTTCGACGGCCGACGTCAGCGCGGCAGCCGAGTACTTGATGCCATGGTGGGCTTCGAAACGGGACTTGAGGCCCTTGAGGATCTCCACCGCCTCGGCGCTCGATGGCTCATTGACGTCGATCTTCTGAAACCGTCGCGACAGCGCATGATCCTTCTCGAAGATGCCACGATACTCGTTGTAGGTCGTCGCACCGATACACTTCAGTTGCCCGGTGGAAAGCGCCGGTTTGAGCAGGTTCGAAGCATCAAGGGTGCCGCCGGAAGCCGAGCCGGCACCGATCAGGGTGTGGATTTCGTCGATGAACAGGATCGCCTGCGGGTTCTCGCTCAGTTGCTTGAGCACCCCTTTCAGGCGCTGCTCGAAATCACCACGGTACTTGGTGCCCGCCAGCAGGGAACCCATGTCGAGACAGTAGACGTTGGCCTTCGCCAGGATCTCCGGGATGTCGCTCTCGACGATCCGTCGTGCCAGTCCTTCGGCAATGGCCGTCTTGCCGACACCGGCTTCCCCGACCAGCAACGGGTTGTTCTTCCGCCGCCGGCACAGCGTCTGAATCACCCTTTCGAGCTCGGTGTCGCGGCCGATCAGGGGATCGATCTTGCCCTGCAAGGCGAGCGCGTTGAGGTTGATCGTGTAGCTGTCAAGGGGCCCGGCTGCCGCCTGCTGGTCGGCTTCCGGCTCGGCTTCGGGTTCGCTTCGCGGCGCGTTCTGCGGTACCTTGCTGATCCCGTGTGAGATGAAGTTGACCACATCCAGGCGTGTGACGCCCTGCTTCTGCAGATAGTAGACCGCGTGCGAGTCCTTCTCGCCGAAGATCGCGACGAGGACGTTCGCCCCGTTCACTTCCTTGCGCCCCGAGGACTGGACATGCAGGATGGCGCGCTGGATGACGCGCTGGAAGCCCAGGGTCGGCTGCGTGTCGATCTCGTCCTCACCGGAGACCGTTGGCGTGTGTT
The DNA here is from genome assembly GCA_000585015.1 of Candidatus Accumulibacter adjunctus. Lineage (GTDB taxonomy): Bacteria > Pseudomonadota > Gammaproteobacteria > Burkholderiales > Rhodocyclaceae > Accumulibacter > Accumulibacter adjunctus. The sequence goes on from JFAX01000006.1 coordinate 170,792, forward strand.
CGCCGATGAAGCGGGTCAGATCCTTGCGCAATTGCTCGATGTTCGCCCCGCAAGCCCGCAGAGCTTCGGCAGCAGATGGGTTGTCGAGCAGCGCCAGCAGCAGGTGCTCGACGGTGATGAACTCATGGCGCTTCTGCCGCGCTTCGACAAACGCCATGTGCAAGCTCACTTCAAGTTCCTGCGCAATCATTCAGTTCTCCTCCATGACACACGCCAGCGGGTGCTGGTTGCTGCGTGCGAAACCTGTAACCTGTTCTACCTTGGTGGCGGCGACGTCGCGCGGGTAAACTCCACAGACACCTCTGCCTTCCGTGTGCACCTTGAGCATGATCCGCGTTGCCTGTTCACGATCCATTGCAAAGAACCTCTGCAGGACGACGATGACGAAGTCCATCGGCGTGAAATCATCGTTCAGCAGCAGTACCTTGTACAGTGGCGGTGGCGCTAGCTGCGTACGCTTGGTTTCGAGGAGTGATCCGTCCTGATGCTTTGTTGCCATGGCAGAATTCTAACAGTCCATGCGGATGCGCAATACCACCCGCGGTCGCTTTCGGCAACTCGCGGGCCACTTGCGCACGCTGGCAAGCAAAAACGCTTGACGCCCCGCCCTGCTTTAGCGTAAAAAGCGGGCATGCTCCGGATTCATTGCGCAGCGAGGTTGTTCCAGCTGTCTGACATACCTTGTGGCGATTGTTGATTTGGACGCATGCAAGTCGGGCAATGCCCGGATTCAGTCTTTTTTGAAGGAAGTGGCAATATGGCAACTGGTACAGTGAAGTGGTTCAATGACGCCAAGGGTTTCGGCTTCATCACACCGGACGATGGCAGCGAGGATCTCTTCGCCCATTTCTCCGCGATCAGCATGGGCGGATTCAAGACCCTCAAAGAGGGCGAAAAGGTTTCCTTCGACGTGACGCAGGGCCCGAAGGGCAAGCAAGCATCGAATATCGCGCGCACCTGATACTTTCGGGGACGCACCAAGTACCCGCCTCCGGCGGGTTTTTTTTGCAGCATCTGCTGCCACCGGTCGCCGCCTACGGTGCAGCGATGATGACTTCGTCGCGACGCCTGTCTCCCCTGCTGTCGATCCACTCGACCGCAATCCGGTCGCCCGCCTTCAGTCCGCGAGCGTAGAAGGAGAACAGGGGATTGCGCGAGATCGCCGTGTTCAGCTGGCCGCCGACGAGGAGCGCACCGTTTGCGGTGAGCGAGAAGCTCTGTATGAAGTGCGCGGGGATCAACTGTCCGCCGCCGGCTTCCTTGCGCTGACCCGTCTCCATCGGATGCGGCATGAGGAAGCGGATCTCGGTGAGTTCGCCCTGCAGGCTGGCGCGAATCCGGATTGCTTCACCCATCGCAGACTCGTCTCCTTCAGGTGCCACACCCGCCAAGCGTCACCTTGACTTCACGGCTCGCATGGTAGTTCTTTCCGTCAGCCGCCCTGACGACGACGCGCACCCTGGATGACTCGGCCATCTTGACTTGCAGCCGAACGCGCGCCTGCGCGCCACCGGCGAACGTCAGGCTGGCCGCCAGCGGCATCGGGTTCTTCTCGATGAAGATGCTGATGCTCTGGCTATCCGGTATGTTGCTGATCACCTCGACTGGTACCTGAGCACCATTGTCGGCGATGTCGACCGTCTTGATGACGATCCCGCCGCTGGCGCTCGAACCGCTCGCGCCTGCCGCTCGAATGGCTTCGGACAGACCGGTGGCGGTAAAGGCGGCACGGTTCCAGTCGGCTGCCAGAACGGCGGAGGGCTGCAGCAGATCGCCAGCCACCATGACGCCAGCACTGGCGCCCGCAGTGGCTGCCTTGAGCAGCAGACGACGCAGGCGGTCCACGTCACCCGCTTCTGCCGGCAGCATGGCCTCAGTCACCCTGCCAGTGCCCGGAGCGACCACCGCCCTTCTCGAGCAGGCGAACACTTTCCAGGCGCATGCCGCGATCAGCTGCCTTGCACATGTCGTAGATCGTCAGCAAACCGATGCTGACCGCCGACAGAGCCTCCATTTCGACACCGGTGCGACCGAAAGTCTCGACACGCGCCTTGCAGGCGACGCGGCTGGTCCGTCCATCGATCTCGAACTCGACCGTGATTCGGGTCACGGGAATCGGGTGGCAGAGCGGGATGAGGTCAGACGTGCGCTTGGCGCCCTGTATCGCCGCGATCCGGGCAACAGCCAGCACGTCCCCTTTGCTCGCCGCACCTTGAACGATGAGCGACAGCGTCTCCGGGCGCATCGAGATGAAGCCAGTGGCAGTCGCGTGCCGGAGTGTCTCCGCCTTCGCCGTGACGTCGACCATCTGCGCCTGACCATGCCGATCAAAATGGGAGAAAGGGCTCGTAGGCATCGCCGAAAAGAATCTCTTGCGACAGGCGGGACAAGCGGGCCGGACCACAGACAGACTCTGTAACGCTCAGTCACACTTTGTCGGTCTCCGCTTCGGTATCATACCACCCATCGCCTCTGCAAGAAGACTGGAAAGCCCGTTTGATGCCTCTGCCGCGTTTCGTCGCCGTCGTGCTCCTGGCAACGGCCATGACGTCCTCCGCAGCCTTGACCACGGACGAACTGCCAGACTTGGGTGAGGCCGCCCGTGCCGAGCTGTCGCCTCAAATGGAACGTAAGATTGGCGAGCGGATTCTGAACGAGATCCGCCTGCGCGAGCCAAGCTACGTCGACGATCCCGAGTTGTCGGATTACCTCAACCGCTTGGGAGCTCGGCTGCTCGCGGCCAGCGCAGACCCCACCGCCGACTGCCATTTCTTTCTTGTCCGCGACAACACGGTCAACGCCTTTGCCATGTTCGGTGGTTTCATCGGCGTAAACACGGGCACCGTGCTGACGGCGCAGTCGGAGTCCGAGCTGGCGGCCGTCCTGGCGCACGAAATCTCGCACGTGCTGCAGGCGCACCTGGCGCGACAGATCATGCGCGAGAAGCAGAGCTCGGTCGCCACCATGATCGCCATGGCCGTTGGCGTGCTCGCCGCTCGCTCGAACTCGCAAGTGGCACAGGCCGCCATTGCTTCGGCACAAGCCGGGTCGATACAGGCACAGCTTGCCTACAGCCGCGATTTCGAACGTGAGGCCGATCGCGTGGGTTTTCAGACATTGGGGCAGGCCGGCTTCGACGTGCGCGGCATGGCGGATTTCTTCGGCCGGCTGCAACAGGCGGGCAGGGTCTATGAAAACAGCGCCCCGGTCTACCTGCGATCACATCCGCTGACCGTCGAGCGAATGTCGGACATGCAGAACCGGGCGCAGAGCGCCCCCTATCGCCAAGTCGCCGACAGTCTCGACTTCCAGCTCGTGCGAGCCAAGCTGCGAGCCCAGGCGGCCACACCGCAGGAGGGAATCAGCGAGTTCGCCAGACAACTGCGGGAGAAGAAGTATTCTTCCGAGGTGGCAGTTCGTTACGGACTGAGCTACTCGCTGCTGCGCGCAAAGGACACTGCTGGAGCACAGCGCGAGTACGACGCACTGGCCACCCTGAAACCGTCGTCACCACTGCTTGCCGGGCTGGCAGCGGCGATCAGGATCGCCGACAACGACCCGGTCGGTGCAGCGGCGATCTATCGTGAGGGCCTGCAGCGCTATCCGCAGTCCATGGCGCTGGCCTACGGTTACGCTGAGGCGCTCCTCGCTGCGAAGGAGTACCAGCGGGCTCGCATCTTCCTCGATGCGCAGTTGCAGCTTCGTTCGTCGGACTACAAACTGTACGGCCTGTTGGCCAGGACATTTTCGGCAACCGGCAAGCGCCTGCAGCAGCATCGCGCGCAAGCCGAGTTCTATTTTCTGCAGGGACAACTCGGACCCGCCGTCGAACAACTGCAGTTTGCGCAACAGGCTGCCGACGGGAGTTTCTTCGAGCAGTCGGCAGTGGACGCACGCCTGCGCGAACTGCGCCGACTGCAGGCTGAGGAAGCGAAGCAGAGAAGAAGCGGTTTCCAGCGCTTACAATAGCGGCTTGGCTTTCTTGTGGATCACGACATGCATTTCGATCGAGAGTTAGATGTCAAGGGCCTCAACTGCCCCTTGCCCATCCTGCGGACCAAGAAAGCGCTTGCCGAAATGTCGGCAGGTGAGGTGCTGCATGTACTGGCAACGGACCCCGGCGCCGTGAAGGATTTCGAGGCCTTCGCCAGACAGACGGGCAACGAGCTGCTGTCGCGTACCGAGACCGGCAAGTCCTTCGAGTTCTTTATCCGGCGCAAGTGACACGCGCAGCCATCACGAGGCGTCGCGCGTGAGGGCTCAGGAACCTGCAGCCTGATGTCTGGCAGCAGCGACTTCGCGCTGTTCGATGGTGATCGCGGCGATGCCCTGCTGCTTGACGGCTGCTGCCGTAGCTTCCGGCTCGCCGCCAACGACGATCCCGCACCGCTTTTCGTGGCCCTCGAGGGGGAACTCGCGGCCGGGCGGTGGGTTGCGATGGCCGCCGATTACGCACTCGCGACCTCCTTGGAGGCTGCCGCGACGGCGATACCTGGAGTGGGAGCGGTCATCCGCGCCTGGGTCTTCCACAGTGGCGTATGGCTCGACGCGCAGGCAGTCAACGATTTCCTGTCCGCCCGCGTGGCCGTCCTTCCTGAAGCGCAGCGAGCGACGGGCATCGCCGATCTGCTGCCAAGCGTCTCGGCTTCACGGTACGCAGACCAGGTGAGGCAGATCCGCAACTGGATCGCGGATGGCGACTGCTATCAGATCAACCTCACGTTCCCCATGCGCTGTCGTGTCTATGGCGACCCGCTGGCTCTGTATCGACGCTTGCGGGCACGACAACCCGTCCGCCATGGCGGCTACCTGGCGATAGCCGGCGAGAGAATCCTTTCGTTCTCACCCGAGCTGTTCTTCCAGCGCCTAGGGGACCAAGTGCTGACGCGGCCGATGAAAGGCACGGCAGCTCGCGGCAGAACGGCGGCGGAGGATGAGGCGCGGCGTGCAGCTCTCGTCTCTTCGCCCAAGGAGCGCGCGGAAAACATAATGATCGTCGACCTGCTCCGCAACGATCTCGGACGGCTGGCGCGACCGGGAAAGGTCCACGTGCGTGCTCTCTGCGAGACCGAGGCCTACCCGACCCTGTGGCAGATGGTGTCCACGGTGTCCGCTGAGCTGCCGGGCGCAAGCCTGGTCGACCTGTTCCGCGCCCTGTTTCCGTGCGGCTCGATCACTGGCGCACCGAAGATCCGCGCCATGCAACGCATCGCCGAACTGGAGCAGGAACCGCGCGGACTATACACGGGCGCTCTGGGCTGGCTGGCCCCAGACGGCGACTGCCGTTTCAACGTGGCCATCCGCACCCTCGAACTCGGCCCGCACGGGTACGCGCGGATGGGCGTCGGCAGCGGCATCGTCGCCGATGCCGTTGCGGCGAGTGAATACGCCGAGTGCCTGCTGAAAGCGCGTTTCCTGACCGACTCCGACCCTGGATTCGAACTCTTCGAAACACTGCGCCTCGAAGGCGGCCGCTATCCCCTTCTACGTTTGCACCTCGAGCGCCTGCAGGCGTCGGCCGCCAGCCTTGGCTTCACCTGTGCGCTGCCCCGCCTGTCGACCGCACTCGACGCTGTCGCCACCAGCCATCCGGAAGGTGTCTTCCGGGTTCGCCTGCTGCTCCGGCACGATGGAACCCATGCCACCAACGTGTCGCCGCTGACAGACGACGCAGCGTCGGAACGGACTGCGGTGTTCGCCAGCGACGTCGTGTCCGCCGATGACTACCTGCTGCGACACAAGACCACGGCGCGGTGTCGATACGATCGCGCGCTGGCGGCACTGGCTGATCGACCCGCGGTGTTCGATGCGATTTTCTGCAACGAACGTGGCGAAGTCTGCGAAGGCGCGCGCAGCAACGTCTTCGTCGCGCACGGTGGACTGCTCCTGACCCCCCCGCCGTCCTGCGGTCTGTTGCCGGGAGTCCTGCGCCGACAGTTGCTCGAGTCGGGACGTGCGGTCGAACGGATCCTCCGGCGGACTGACCTGGAGCGGGCCTCTGGCCTTTACCTCGGCAACGCCCTGCGTGGCCTGGTAGCGGTAACCCTGGCCGGCTGAACGGCTGAGAGGTCATGAAAGAGCCTGCTGCGCAACCGAAGTGCTGCGTTGCGCAGTCGTTCAATCATCGCCCATGCACTTGATATGCCTTGTCATTCGCCCCATCGCGCCTTGCATCGCAACCTGCCCGAGACGATTTCTTGACATCCGCCCCGGCGCCGCCGCGAAGCGGCGGCGGTCGAGCTTCGTCAGTGGCCGGCCGGCGTCCGGCCGCTGTCAAGGCGCGCACGCTGCGGCTCGAGTTCGGCGAGGGTCGCGATGAAAGCGTCGAGACGCCGTCTCTCCTGTTCGACCACCACAGCCGGTGCACGAGCCACGAAGCTCGCGTTGGCCAGCTTGGCTCTCGCCTTGCCAATCTCACCGCTGAGCCGGGCGATCTCCTTGTCGAGCCTTTCACACTCGACGCCGACATCGATCTCGACCTGCAGCATGAGAGTGGTGTCACCGACGACGGCAATCGGCGCATTGGCGCTGCCCGGCATCTGGGAAACGATCTGCATCTCGGAGAGCTTGCAAAGCGCCTTCAGATAGGGAGCGAAATCGGCCAATACGGGCGCCTTGCCGCAAGCGATCAAAGGCACCCGCACCGCCGGCGACAGGTTCATTTCGCCGCGCAGATTGCGACAGGCGTATGCCAGTGACTTCAACTCCTGCACGCTGGCTTCGCTCTGCGCATCGATCTTCTCCGGCTGCGCCTGCGGATAGGCTGCCAGCATCACCGAGTCATGCGTCTTGCGACCCGCAAGCGGGGCCACCGCCTGCCACAGTTCTTCAGTGATGAACGGCAGCAGTGGATGCGCCAGGCGAAGAACCGCCTCCAGCACACGCGCCAACGTCCGACGCGTCCCCCGCACCTCCGCTTCGCTCCCGTGCTGCAGCTGGACCTTCGACAGTTCGACGTACCAGTCACAGAACTCGTCCCAGACGAACTCGTAGAGCGACCGCGCCAGCAGATCAAACCGGTAGTCGGCAAAATGCTGCGCCAGTTCGCTCTCGGTACGCTGCAGCCTGCTGACGATCCAGCGGTCTGCAAAGGAGAAGGCGAGTCGGGTTGGGCAACCGTCGGGCGTGCAGTCATCGAGTCCCAGATCGTGCCCGGCAGTGTGCATCAGGACAAAGCGGCTCGCGTTCCAGAGCTTGTTGCAGAAATTGCGGTACCCCTCGCAGCGGCCGAGATCGAACTTGATGTCACGTCCCGGACTGGCGAGTGAGAGGAAGGTGAAGCGCAGGGCATCGGTACCAAAGGCGGCAATCCCGTGCGGATACTCCTTGCGCGTTCGCTTCTCGATCTGCTCGGCCTGCCTCGGGTTCATCAGTCCGCTGGTACGCTTCTCGATCAGCGCATCCAGACCGATGCCGTCGATGAGATCGATCGGGTCAAGCACGTTACCCTTCGACTTGCTCATCTTCTGCCCTTCGGCGTCCCTGATGAGGCCGTGGACATAGACATGCCTGAACGGGACGCGGCCGGTGATGTGCCGGGTCATCATGACCATCCGCGCAACCCAGAAGAAGATGATGTCGAACCCCGTGACGAGCACCGTCGACGGCAGGTAGAGCTCCAGTGCGGGGTTGCTCTCCCCCGGCCATCGCGGCGTCCAGTCGAGCGTCGAGAACGGCCACAGCGCCGACGAATACCAGGTGTCGAGGACGTCCGGGTCACGCACCAGCGGACCCTGGCAGCCGGCAGCGTTCGCTTCCGCCTTCGCCTCGTCCTCGTCGTGGGCGACGAAGACCCGCCCATCTTCGCTGTACCAGGCGGGAATCTGGTGACCCCACCAGAGTTGCCGCGAGATGCACCAGTCCTGAATGTTGTTCAACCATTGGTTGTAAGTGTTGACCCAGTTCTCCGGAAAGAAGCGGATCTCACCCGAAGCGACGCAGTCGAGCGCCTTGCCGGCGATGCTGCGGCCGTCGGCGCCAGGCTTGCTCATCGCCACGAACCATTGGTCGGTGAGCATCGGCTCGATCACGACACCCGTGCGGTCTCCGCGTGGAACCTTGAGTGCATGCGGCTCGACCTTGTCCAGAAAGCCGTGCTGCTCGAGATCACTGACGACCAGTTCGCGCGCTGCGAAGCGGTCGAGACCGCGATAGCGCTCCGGAGCGTTGCCGTTCACGCGCGCGTCGAGCGTCAGGATCGGAATCAGCGGCAGCCGGTGACGCTGAGCGACCGCGTAGTCGTTGAAATCGTGTGCCGGGGTCACCTTGACACAGCCGGTGCCAAAGGCGAGATCGACATAGGCATCGGCAATGATCGGGATTTCGCGCCCGCAGAGGGGCAGACGGACCGTTTTCCCCAAGAGGTGGCGGTAGCGCTCGTCTTCGGGGTGCACCATCACCGCGGTGTCACCGAGCATCGTCTCAGGGCGGGTCGTCGCGACGACCAGCGACGCGCTGCCATCAGCCAATGGGTAACGAATGTGCCAAAGTTGTCCGCGCTCCTCTTCCTGGACCACTTCCAGGTCAGAAACCGCGGTCTGCAGGACGGGGTCCCAGTTGACCAGGCGCTTGCCGCGATAGATCAGACCCTCCCGGTAGAGTCGGACGAAAGTCTCGGTGACCGTTCGCGACAGGCCGGCGTCCATCGTGAAACGTTCACGGCTCCAGTCGGGCGAGGTGCCCAGGCGGCGCATCTGGCGAGTGATGGTGCTACCCGAAAACTCCTTCCACTGCCATACCTTCTGCAGGAACTTCTCGCGCCCGAGATCGTGCCGCGAGACCCCTTCGGCGTCTAGCTGGCGCTCGACGACGATCTGCGTCGCAATTCCTGCATGATCGGTACCCGGCTGCCACAGTGTGTTGTCACCCCGCATGCGGTGGTAGCGCGTCAGCGCATCCATGATCGCCTGATTGAAGCCGTGGCCCATGTGCAGCGTACCGGTGACGTTGGGCGGTGGCAGCAGGATGCAGAAAGAGCTGACTTTGCCCGCGTCCAAGCCCGCAGCGAAGTAGCCCCGTGCCTCCCAGGCAGGGTACCAGCGACGTTCGATCTCTGCCGGTTCAAAGCTCTTGGCGAGTTCCATGGGCGCGCATCACGGGAAGTCAGGGAGGCACATTATAGCGGATCGTCCATGGCCTCCGCTGTCACCCGCCGCGCCGCTTCCATTGCCGGCGACGAGCATTCCTCGATCCCCGGCAGCGACAGCTGGCCACGTTGCGCCAGGAAGTCATCCAGTACGGCAACGATGGCTGCAGCGATCCCCCGCCGCAGTTGCTCGCCTGCGCTGTCCAGGGTCGACGCGATGAGGGCCGGCGTTTCGTTCACCAGCCGCTGCTCGAGCTGGTGGCAAAGGTCGCCGGCAAGGTGAGAGCGAAGGGCGGCGGCGATCTCTGCCGGAACTTCATCGGCAGCACCCGCTGCCGGCGGAACGACCTCAGTGAGCAACGGCAGATCCTCATCCTCGCCACCAGCCATCGCGCCGCCCTCGACGGTGGGCCGGTCCGCACTCGACGCGATGAAGCTGCGCCGACGCCGCCCGTGACGTGGATTGCCGTGACGTTCGGCGCCAGTCGCACCCGCATCGGCTCCGATCAGCGAATCCGCACGCCTGATCAGTTCGCCATCGTCCGCCATCAGACTCTCCCCGCCTGATCGAAGTACTGAATGTCATAGCCACGATCGCGGTAGAACCGCGCGCGCTGGCGCCCGGCCAGTCGCTCCTCGTCACCCTGACCGACGATCTCGATCAGGCTGTCGAAACGCGAGAAGCCCGGCGGCACCTCGGGCGCCAGATTGAACAGTCGCTCATCACGATCGATGACATCCAGTCGGTCGGCAATCACCACCGGCGTTTCTCCGGCCAGCGGAGAATCGCTGGCGACGTGCGGCACGAAGCCGGTCGGGGGATGCAGCCAGAGGTGACGGTCGAGGGCCGCGGCAACCGCGGTGTCGGGCGCGTAGACCAGCAAGCTCTTCTTTTGGCCCACCGCCCGGGCAATCAGGCTGGCAGCCGTTGCCACCCGATCGGCAGCATTGTGGTAGAAGAAGATCCGGGTCAATGAAGCCTTCCGGCTCGTTTGAGCAGATAGTGTACAAGCAGCGAAACCGGTCGCCCCGTCGCGCCCTTTTCGTTCCCCGACTTCCAGGCCGTACCGGCGATGTCGAGATGTGCCCAGACGTACTTCCTCGCGAAACGGGCGAGAAAGCAGGCGGCCGTGACGCTGCCCGCGGAGCGGCCACCGACATTCGACATGTCGGCAAAAGGGCTCTTGAGCAGCTCCTGATAGTCGCTCCACAAGGGCATCTGCCAGGCACGATCGTGCGCCTCGTCACCGGCGTGCAGCAACTCGCGTGCGAGGGTGTCGTTGTTGGCGAAAAGACCGGTGGCGACGTGACCGAGAGCGATCACGCAGGCGCCGGTCAGCGTCGCGACGTCGACCACGATGTCCGGGTCGAAGCGCGCAGCATAGGTCAGCGCATCGCACAGGATCAGCCGGCCCTCGGCATCGGTGTTGAGGATCTCGATGGTCTGACCGGACATCGAGGTAACGATGTCGCCCGGACGCGTCGCCCCCCCGCCCGGCATGTTCTCTGCCGCCGGAACGATCACCGTCAGGTTGAGCGGCAGTTTCAGCGCCGCCACCGCCTTCATGGTACCGAGCACGCTGGCAGCGCCGCACATGTCGTATTTCATCTCGTCCATTTCGGCCGCGGGTTTGAGGGAGATGCCGCCGGTGTCGAAGGTGATGCCCTTGCCGATCAGCGCCAGCGGCTTGTCATCCCCCTTCCCTCCCTTGTACTGGAGGACGATCAGCTTGGCTGGCTGGCGCGAGCCGCTGGCGACGGCCAGCAGGGAATGCATGCCCAGTGCGTTCATCTCGTCGCGGTCGATGATCTGGCAGTCCAGCTTGTGCTCGACCGCCAGCTTCTGTGCCGCTTCGGCGAGATGGCTGGGCGTACACACATTGGCTGGCAGATTGGCAAGATCCTTGGCCAGATTGAGTCCCTCGCCGATTGCCTGACCCTGGATCAGGGCAGCCTCGGCGGCGGCGAGTTCGTTCCGCCGGTCGACGACGAAGGTCAGCTTGCGCAGCGGCCGGCGCACCTTGTCCTTCTTGCTCTTGAACTGGTCGAAGCGATAGACCGCCTCGTGCGCGACGATCACCGCCTGTCGCACACGCCACGCCGTACTGCGTCTCCTGACGGCGGTGTCGGTCAGGAAGACCGTCCCGTCGAACGATCCCGTTTCATTCAGCGTGCGTACCGCCACACGGATGGCGTCAGCGAACTCCTTGTCGCCGAACTCCTTCTCCTTGCCGAGTCCAACCAGCAACACCCGGTCGCACAGGGTACCGGGAACGTTGTGCAGCAGCAAGGTGGAACCTGCCTTGCCCTCCATGTCGCCGCGTCGGATGATGTCCGACAAATGGTTCCGGGCTGCATTGTCGAGGACTTCGCCGGTCAGCGTCAGCTTCCGCGGTTCGAAGACGCCGACCACGACACAGGCACTGCGCTGCTTCTCCGGGCTGCCACTTTTTATGCTAAATTCCACCGACCCCCTCCTCGTCAA
>JFAX01000006.1:182624-211625 GCA_000585015.1 Candidatus Accumulibacter adjunctus
AATTCCACCGACCCCCTCCTCGTCAAGCGCGTGCTGGTTCAGAAAAGCATCGATTATCACTGCAGTATTTCAGCAAAGTCAAAGAATGATCTTTCAGCGGGCGGTGCGGCGCGAATTTGCGCAGACGGCGGCAGGCATCTTTACGGCCCTGTTTGCGATCATGCTGACAACGCAGCTGATCCGCCTGCTCAACGAGGCTGTCCAGGGCAAGGTCGAAGCGGAGGCCGTGGCAGCACTGCTCGGCTTCGCCGCGCTCAACTACCTGCCGCACCTGCTGTCCCTGTCGCTGTTCGTCGCCATTCTCCTGAGTCTCTCCCGGGCTTACCGCGACTCCGAGATGGTCGTCTGGTTTTCCTGTGGTCTGCCGCTGACGGCATGGATCCGCCCCGTGGTCGGCTTCGCCGCGCCGCTGGTGGCGACCATCGCCGCACTGGCCTTCTTCCTCTCGCCCTGGGCCGCGTCCGAGAGCATCGAGTTCCGCAACAAGCTCAGCACGCGCCGGGACGCCGGTCAGGTGGCACCTGGCACCTTTCAGGAATCATCGACGGGCAACCGCGTGGTGTTTGTCGAAGAAGTCGCGGATGACACCAGCCACGTGCGCAACGTCTTCGTCAGTGACACGCGTCCCGACCACCTCGGCATCACCACCGCCGGCAAGGGATACCAGGAGATTGCCGCCAACGGCGATCGCTTCATCGTCCTCCAGGAAGGTCGCCGCTACGAGTTCGCACCGGGGAGCGCCGAGATCAGTCAGATCGAGTTCGCACGCTATGCGGTTCGCCTGGAAACCAAGGAGGCGCGCGGTGTGGTCCAGACGCCCCGCAGCATGGGCACTGTGGAACTGGTGGCGAACGACTCGCGGCAACATCGAAGCGAACTGCTCGGCCGCCTCAGCCTGCCGATTTCGGCTCTGATCCTGGCGCTGCTGTCGATTCCGCTCTCCTTCGTCAATCCGCGCGCCGGTCGCTCGGCCAACATGCTGCTGGCGATCCTGGCCTATCTGTTCTACAACAATCTGGTGACCATCGGTCAGGAATGGGTGGCGCGCGGCAAGTTCTCCTTCGCCGTCGCCCTGCTCGGCATTCATCTGCTGATGCTGTGTCTCCTGCCCGTGCTCTTCTACCGGCGGATTGCCGTATCCTCCTTTCTGCGGCTTGCGCGATGAAGCGATGAAGGTCTATCAGCGCTACATCGCGCGCGAAGTAGTCATCGCGGTCCTGCTCGTCCTGCTCGCCTTCATGGCCCTCTTCGCCTTTTTCGACCTGCTCGGCGAGGTGGGCAATCTCGGCCAGGGTGGCTACAGGATTCAGCATGCCTTTGTCTATGTCCTGCTGCGCCTCTCCGGCAGGGCCTATGAACTGATGCCTCTGGCCATCCTGATTGGTACCCTGTACGCGCTGGCCAACCTGTCGCGGCACTCCGAAATCACTGTCTTGCGTGCCTCCGGTCTCTCGACCGGCCGGCTGCTCGTCTGCCTGTGCCAGATCGCTGCCGCGTTTGCCGTCCTCACCTTCCTGATCGGCGAGTACGTCGCACCACCGGCGGAGCATGCTGCCAGCCAGTTGCGGTTGAAGGAACGTGGACGCACGATGCAGGAGCTGCGCAGCGTGCGCAATCTGCGTTCCGGCCTATGGGTCAAGGACGAAAGGAACTTCATCAACATCCGCGTCCTCCTCTCCGACAGGAGCCTGCGCGGCATCCGGATCTTCCAGTTTGACGAACACGGCAAACTGAGCAGCGTGACCGAGGCGGGCGAAGGGGAATTCACGGCTGCCGACGGCTGGCGCTTGACTGACGTTGCCCATACCGTGCTGCAGAAGGACAGCGCCAAGGTCGAGAAGCTGGCTGAATTGTCGTGGCGCTCGGCGCTGAATCCCGAAATGCTCGCTGTGCTCATGCTTCCACCCGACCGCATGTCGCTGCGTCATCTGTCGGCGTATACGAGGCACCTGTCCGACAATCGCCAGCGGACCAACCGCTACGACATCGCGTTCTGGAAGAAGATCGTCTATCCGCTCGCTGGACTGGTCATGGTTGCCCTGGCGCTGCCGTTCTCCGCGGGCCATCACCGCACATCGGGAATCGGCTTGCAGATCTTCGTCGGAGTCATGATCGGAGTCCTCTTCCACACGCTCAACGGCCTGTCGTCGAACCTTGGAGCAATCCATGGCTGGCCACCGCTGCTGAGTGCAGCGGCGCCGTCGGCCCTGTTCCTGTTGGCGGCGGGGCTGATGATCTGGCGGGTTGAAAGGCGCTGAACGACCTTCAGGCGAGAATCAGTCGAGTGCCGGAAAGGCGGTCATGCAGGAACTGCCCGTCGCGGTCGAAAACGGCCCAGAGAATGCCGATGCCGAGCAGGATGAGCAGGATGCCCGGCCAGCAGAGCAGGTAGCGCAATAACGCCTGCGCTGGCCGAATGGGCCTACCGTCGACGCTGACCAGACGGATACGCCAGGTCTTCATGGCCAGGGTCTGTCCGCCGTGCAACCAGAACCAGACAAAATAGATCAGCAGAACGAGAAAGCAATGCGCCCACATGAGGACCGGTGATGCCGGCCGCCGCGCAAAGGCTCCCAGAATGATATGCGGCAGCAGGAAGAGCACGGCGAGTAGCGCCAGAACGAGCAGCGACTCGTAGCACATGCTGGCGAGACGCCGGGCGATCCCGGGCCTGCCGGCAGGCTGCAGGAGCGGCACGCCGTCAGCGCCCGGGGTCCCCCGCGCCACCGGCCGGCGCGGCTTCGGCTGCCGGCACCGCCGTACTGCCGGGCGGTGGCGACTGCGCGGCAGCTGCTGCGTCCGTGCCAGACCGCAATGCACCGCCTGCGGTTGCTCCGGGCGGGTTGTCGTGCTGTGCGGCTGGAGGCGCCGGAACCAGCGCGGAGCGCCCCGGCTTCGGTACGGGCTTGCTCGCCGCCTGTTGCTTGAGTCGTTCCTTCTCCTCGTCGGGCAGCCTCGAGTACTCTTCCCACTTTTGCAGCAGTTGTTCCTTCTGCTCGACCGACAGCTGCCTGGCCGTCGCGAAGTTCTCACGCGCCAAGGCGCGCTGTGCCGGCGTCAGCTTGCCCCACTCCTGCATCTGCGTCTGGATGCGTCTCTGCTCAGCAGGCGTCATGCTGGCAAAACGCCGTGCGATGCCGAGCCACTTCTTCTGGCGATTGGACTCCAGGCTATCCCAGTCATCACTCAACGGTGCGAGGACGATCTTCTGCTCGACCGTCAGTTCGGTCCACTGCGGTTGCGCGGGAGTGACGATTGCCGATGGCCCGGACACTTCGGCCCCAACCGGCAGCACCAGCAGGAGACTTGCCAGGACTACTGCTACTGCGGCGCCGCGCTTTTCAGCCATGCAGCAAAGCCCTTGTCGGTGAAGGCAGCCACCGGCAGTTCGTCCGAGAGCAGCGCGCTATCAATGACCTCGAGCTCGGAAATGCTCTGCTCGGCATGCCAGACGGTGTAGGTACCGAGCCCCAGCACGACGAGAAGAACAAGTGCCACCTGCCTGAGACGCAGATGGTCTGCCTGCTGCTGCAGAAAGCCGGCGACCCCAGCCAGCACGCCATGCCGAACGGCCACTTTCTGCCGCGCCAGCGCGAGCCGCCGCCCGTCTTCCAGGCGCGAGCGCGTGTCCCCCGGCAACTCGTGCAAGCCACGGTTGAGGTGCTGCCTGATTTTGTAGGCAAAATGCTGTTCGTTCATAGCGTGATTCCCTTGACCTTCAGTGCTGCTGCCAGCGTGTGATTGGCACGCGAGCAATGCGTCTTGACGCTGCCCTCCGAGCAGCCCATGGCGGCTGCCGTCGTGGCGACGTCCATGTCCTCCCAGTAACGCAGCAGGAAGGCTTCGCGTTGACGCGTTGGCAAGGATGCGATCTCTTCCTCAATGATGGCAAGGACCTGCTTCTGCTCGAGCTGCTCCTCGGGCAACTGTGGGCTGTAGGACCCCGATTCGCTGCCGAAGGTTTCGAGTGGATCGTGGTCCTCATCATCGTTCGGCGACAGCGCCGAAAGCAGTGTCGTCCATAGCGATCGCACCCGGCTGCGCCGATAGTAGTCCCGGATGGTGTTCTGCAGGATGCGCTGGAACAGCATCGGCAGTTCTTCGGCGGGTCGGTCACCGTACTTCTCGGCGAGCTTCATCATCGCGTCCTGGACAATGTCGAGGGCAGACTCTTCGTTGTGCACGGCGAACATGGCCTGCTTGAATGCACGACGTTCGACGGCAGTCAGGAAATCCGACAGTTCGCGTTGGCTGGCCAGAGCGAAAATCCTTGCATTTTCAATTTGGAAGCGGCTACCGCGGTTGCTTGTCGTCGTGAACGCCTTGACCAATCGAGGCCAAAGCTTTAACGTTGCTGACTTTTTTTAACGCTACTTGCTTGCTGGGGCGACGGCAATGACGATGATGACCGGTGCTGAGATTGTAATCAGGTGCCTGCAGGAAGAAAAGGTCGAGTACGTTTTCGGCTATCCCGGTGGCGCCGTGCTGCACATTTATGATGCGCTCTTCAAGCAGGATCAGGTGAAGCACGTTCTCGTCCGCCACGAGCAAGCAGCCGTTCACGCCGCCGACGGCTTGGCACGCTCGTCGAACAGGGTCGGCGTCGCGCTCGTCACGTCGGGCCCGGGCGCGACCAATGCCGTGACCGGGATCGCTACCGCCTACATGGATTCGATCCCGGTCGTCGTCATCTCGGGACAGGTGCCGAACGACTACATCGGCCAGGACGCCTTCCAGGAGTGCGATACCGTCGGCATCACGCGGCCCTGCGTCAAGCACAACTTCCTGGTCAACGACGTACACAAGCTCGCGCTGACGCTGAAGAAGGCCTTCTACATCGCCAACAGCGGTCGCCCGGGCCCGGTCGTCGTCGACATCCCGAAGGACGTCACCGCCGCCAAGTGCAAGTTCGAATACCCGGAAGCCATCCAGATGCGCTCGTACAACCCGGTGGTCAAGGGTCATCTGGGCCAGATCAGGAAGGCCGTACACCTGTTGCTCGAAGCCCGGCGACCGATGATCTATACCGGAGGCGGGGTCATTCTGGCGAATGGCGCCGAGCAACTGACCCGCCTGACCCGTCGCCTCGGCTTTCCGATCACCAATACCCTGATGGGGCTTGGCGCGTATCCGGCGACCGACCCGCAGTTCCTCGGCATGCCGGGCATGCACGGTACGGTCGAGGCCAACCTGGCGATGCAACACTGTGACGTGCTGCTCGCCATCGGTGCCCGCTTCGACGACCGGGTGATCGGCAATCCCGACAACTTCGCGTCGATCCCGCGCAAGATCATCCATGTCGACATTGACCCCTCGTCGATCTCGAAACGGGTCAAGGTCGACATCCCGATCGTCGGCAATGTCCCTGACGTTCTCGAGGAGATGCTACGCCTGCTCGACGCGGGGAACGCCGCTCCGGACGCGCAGGCTCTGGCCGCGTGGTGGAAGGAGATCGACGCCTGGCGCGCCAAGCAGTGCATGAAGTACGCCAGGAAGAAGAACGTCATCATGCCGCAGTACGTCATCGAGAAGCTGTATGAGGTGACCGCCGGCAAGGCCATCGTCACCTCTGACGTCGGCCAGCACCAGATGTGGGCAGCGCAGTACTACAAGTTCGACGAGCCCCGGCGCTGGATCAATTCAGGCGGCCTCGGAACGATGGGTGTCGGCCTGCCGTACGCCATGGGTGCGGCCCTGCAGCACCCGGAGACGCCGGTTGTCTGCGTCACCGGCGAGGGGTCGATCCAGATGTGCATCCAGGAGCTGTCGACGGCGAAGCAGTTCCGCCTGCCGATCAAGATCATCAACCTCAACAACCGCTATCTCGGCATGGTCCGGCAGTGGCAGGAGATGTTCTACGGCAGCCGCTACTCGGAGTCGTACATGGATTCGCTGCCGGACTTCGTCAAGCTCGCCGAGGCCTACGGTCACGTCGGCATCCGCGTCGAGCGACCCGAGGATGTCGAGCCGGCGCTGCGCAAGGCGTTCATCGACCACAAGGACGATCTCGTGTTCATTGACTTCATCACCGATCAGAAGGCAAACGTGTTCCCGATGGTCGCCGCCGGCAAGGGTCTGGCGGACATGATCCTCACCGAAGACCTGTAGGGGAAAGCAAGATGCGACACATCATCTCGATCCTGCTCGAGAACGAAGCCGGTGCCCTGTCACGCGTCGCCGGCCTCTTTTCCGCCCGTGCGTACAACATCGAAACACTGACGGTGGCCCCGACCGAAGACGTCTCGCTCTCCCGCCTGACGATCGTCACCACCGGCACCGATGCGGTGATCGAGCAGATCACCAAACAGCTGAACAAGCTGATCGACGTCATCAAGGTCGTCGACCTCTCGGAGGCGGCGCACATCGAGCGTGAGCTGATGCTGATCAAGGTGCGCGCCACCGGCAAGGACCGCGAGGAGCTGAAGCGTCTGGCCGACATCTTCCGTGGCCACATCATCGACGTGACCGAATCGACCTACGTCATCGAACTGACCGCCAGCGGCTCGAAGCTCGACTCGTTCATCCAGGCGATCGACGCCGGACTCATTCTCGAGACGGTCCGCACCGGCGTCTGCGGCATCGGTCGCGGCGAACGCATTCTCAAGGTCTGAGCAGACCGACAACAGCAAGCAGAGGAAATCAAATGAAAGTCTTCTACGACAAGGATGCCGACCTTTCACTGATCAAGGGCAAGAAGGTCACCATCGTCGGCTATGGTTCGCAGGGCCACGCACACGCGCAGAATCTCAATGATTCCGGGGTCAAGGTCACGGTCGGGCTGCGCAAGGACGGTGCTTCGTGGAGCAAGGCCGAGGCGGCCGGATTGAAGGTGGAGGAGGTCGCCAGAGCGGTCCGCAGTGCGGACGTGGTGATGATTCTGCTGCCCGACGAGAGCATTCCGCAAGTCTACAACGCCGATGTGGCGCCAAACATGAAGAAGGGTGCCGCCCTGGCCTTTGCGCATGGTTTCAACATCCATTACAACCAGGTGGTGCCGCGTGAAGACCTCGACGTGATCATGGTCGCGCCAAAGGGCCCGGGACACACGGTGCGCTCGGAGTACCTCAAGGGTGGTGGCGTGCCTTCGCTGATCGCCGTGCACCAGGATCGTTCAGGCAAGGCGCGCGACATCGCACTCTCCTATGCTGCCGCCAATGGAGGCACCAAGGGTGGTGTGATCGAGACCAACTTCCGCGAGGAGACCGAGACCGACCTCTTCGGCGAACAGACCGTGCTCTGCGGTGGCGCGGTGGAACTCGTCAAAATGGGCTTCGAGACCCTGGTCGAAGCCGGTTACGCGCCCGAGATGGCGTATTTCGAGTGCCTGCACGAATTGAAGCTGATCGTCGACCTGATGTACGAGGGCGGCATCGCCAACATGAACTACTCGATCTCGAACAATGCCGAGTATGGCGAGTACGTCACCGGGCCAGAGGTGATCAACGAGACCTCACGCGCAGCGATGCGGTCCGCATTGCGGCGGATCCAGAACGGTGACTACGCCAAGATGTTCATCCTTGAAGGACGTACCAACTACCCGTCGATGACCGCCCGGCGCAGGCTGACGGCGCAGCACGAGATCGAGGTCGTCGGCGCCAAGCTGCGCGACATGATGCCCTGGATCAAGAAGAATCGTCTGGTCGACCAGAGCAAGAACTGATTGCTACCTGACGTGGCGGCAGGCCCGGTCTGGCAGCAGAGCCCGACCACTGCCGCCGCGCCGGGTCGTCGATGCACCACACCGCACACCTGCCCGCCGACCGTGTGCAGACACGGCATCGGTGGTCTCCTGCAGCCTGCCCATCAAGCTTCCGGCAGCGGCTTCCGCGTCTGACTCCAGCCTGACAGAGCAATGCCAGAAATCAAGCCTCGCAAGACACTCTTCAACCCCGAGTTGCGGCGTCGAGGCATCTACGTCCTGCCCAACCTGTTCACGACAGCCGCCCTGTTCTGCGGCTTCTTCGCCATCGTGCAGGCAATGACCGGCAGCTTCGAGCGCGCCGCAGTGGCAATCTTCGTGGCGATGATCCTGGACGGCATCGATGGGCGGGTGGCGCGCATGACGCGAACACAGAGCGCTTTCGGCGCCGAGTACGACTCGCTCTCCGACATGGTCTCGTTTGGCGTCGCGCCAGCACTCGTGATCTATGCCTGGGCCCTGAAGGACATGGGCCGCCTCGGCTGGATCGCCGCCTTCGTGTACTGTGTCGGTGCCGCATTGCGCCTGGCTCGTTTCAACACGAGCCTGGAAGTGGTCGACAGACGGTACTTCCAAGGCCTGCCCAGCCCGGCTGCAGCGGCGCTGGTCACCGGTTTCTTCTGGGTGATGATCGACAAGAGCGTCGCCGCTGCCGAAGTCCGCTGGCTGGCCTGCGGGCTGGTGGTCTTTGCCGGAATTTCCATGGTCTCGAATCTGCGTTTCTACAGCTTCAAGGACATCAACCTGCGGCGCAGCGTCCCTTTCATCTTCGTCGTCGGTATCGCCCTGGGCTTTGCCGTCCTGTCGTACGATACCCCGGTCGCCCTGTTCGGCCTCTTCGTCGCCTACTCCTTGTCCGGCTACATCGTGGCGCTGCTGCAACGATGCAGACGCAGAACGCAGCCACCGCTACCACCTCCCGTCTGAGCCCGAACCACGGTTCCCTGGCCACGGCGAGCACCTGCAGTGGCACGTGGAGTGCCGCTGGCGGCCACTGGCAGCCTCATTGACACGACGATTCGAAACTGTTTATAGTCCGGCGCGTACCTCAGCCCAATCAATGGTCCTGCCGCATCCCGCTCGGTGCCTGACCGTTGCGATGGGCGCTGCAGCGCGACACACGCCACGAAAGCCATCCCCCTGGTTGCGGATCACAGCTGCACGCGCTTGCCCGGCTCGGGCAACGACGCTGGCGGTTCCATCGTTCCATGCGGAGTCAGGACATGAAAGAGCACTTGGTAATCTTCGACACCACCTTGCGTGACGGCGAGCAGAGCCCCGGCGCTTCGATGACCAAGGAAGAAAAGCTGCGTGTTGCCCGACAACTGGAGCGCATGCAGGTCGACGTGATCGAGGCGGGGTTCGCGGCAGCCTCCCCGGGAGACTTCGCAGCGATCCAGAACATTGCCCGCGTCATCAAGAGCTCGACGGTCTGCTCGCTGGCCCGTTCGAGCGAGAACGACATTCGCCGTGCCGGCGAGGCCATCGCCCCGGCAGCACGCGGTCGCATCCACACCTTCATCGCCACCAGTCCGATCCACATGGAGAAGAAGCTGCGCATGACGCCCGATCAGGTGGTCGAAGCAGCCGTAAGAGCCGTGCACTGGGCACGCGAGTACACCGATGACGTGGAGTTCTCGGCCGAAGACGCGGTGCGCTCCGAAGTCGACTTCCTTTGCCGCGTCTTCGCGGCGGTCATCGAGGCTGGTGCCAGCACGATCAACGTGCCCGACACCGTCGGCTATAGCGTTCCCACGGTCTGGGGCGAGTTGATGCGTACCCTGATTGCGCGGGTCCCGGGAGCCGGGCGCGTCGTCTGGTCCACGCACTGCCACAACGATCTTGGCATGGCAGTCGCCAACTCTCTGGCAGCGGTACTTGCCGGGGCACGTCAGGTCGAATGCACGATCAACGGTCTCGGCGAGCGCGCGGGCAACGCCTCACTCGAGGAAGTCGTCATGGCCGTCCGCACGCGCAGCGACCTTTTTCCGGTTCAGACTCGCATCGATACGACGCAGATCGTTCCCGCCTCGAAGCTGGTGTCGCAGATCACCGGCTACCCGGTGCAGCCGAACAAGGCAGTGGTCGGCGCCAACGCCTTTGCCCACGAATCGGGCATCCATCAGGACGGCGTCCTCAAGCATCGAGAGACCTACGAAATCATGCGGGCCGAGGATGTTGGCTGGGCTCAGAACAAGCTGGTGCTCGGCAAGCATTCGGGACGCAACGCCTTCAAGTCCCGCCTGTCGGCACTCGGCATCGTTCTCGAAAGCGAGGAGGCGCTCAACGCCGCCTTTGGCCGCTTCAAGGAACTGGCGGACAAGAAGCACGAGATCTTTGACGAGGATCTGCAGGCGCTGGTCTCCGATGATGAAATGACGCCGCCGGGTGAGCACTTCAAGCTGGTCTACTCGCGCGTCTGCTCGGAAACCGGTGAAACGCCGGCAGCCGACGTCACACTGACCGTCGGCGGGGTCGAGCGGAAGGCTGCAGGCATCGGCAGCGGCCCAGTCGATGCAACGTTCAAGGCGATCGAGTCGATCGCCGCCAGTGGCGCACAGTTGCTGCTCTACTCGGTCAACGCGATCACCACCGGGACCGACGCACAGGGCGAAGTCACGGTTCGCCTGGCGCGGCAGGGGAGAATCGTCAACGGCAACGGTGCCGATACGGACATCGTCATCGCTTCCGCACGAGCCTATCTCAACGCCTTGAACAAGCTGCAGTATCCGGATCGGCTGGACCCGCAGGGCGACGTCTGACGAGAGCGTCGACCACTGCGCGCCGCCGCGGCCAAGCCGGAGCCGCCGCTGTCAGCGCGCGGACGGGCGCGTGAGGCGGGCGTAGCCGACACAGGAACAGAAGAAGATCGACGCCAGGAAGATTTCGGCGATGGCCAGCAACTGTGCCGCACCGTGCTCGGTGGTTGCCCGCACGATGCCTTCGGTGAGGTACAACAGGATCAGCATCGACGCCCATTGGTAGGTGTAGCGCCGTCCGTTGAGAATGCCAAAAAGCGGCGCCAGCAACGGCAAGCACTTCAGCGCCAGCCAAGTACCGCCGGGTACGACCGGCGCCAAGCGCAACTCCCACGCCAGACAGAGGAAAATCAGCGCAATCAGGCTGCCACAAGCAGCCAGATAGAAGACGCGGATCATCGCGGACGCAGTTGCAGAGCGATCGATGCCAGTCTGCGTCCTTGCGCGAAGGCGAGTTGCCGCTCTTCGTCGGTGAGCGTCGGGCTCCCGTCCGGGCCAGCCAAATGACTGGCGCCATACGGCGTACCACCGCTGCGGGTGACCGAGAGCGCACTTTCGCTGTAGGGCAGGCCGAGCAGCAGCATGCCGTGGTGCAACAGCGGCAGCATCATCGACAGCAGCGTACTCTCCTGGCCACCGTGTGCGCTGGCGGTCGAGGTGAAGACGCAGGCAGGTTTGCCGGCCAGGACACCAGCCGACCAAAGCGCCGCGGTGCTGTCCCAGAAGTACTTCATCGGCGCTGCCATGTTGCCGAAGCGGGTGGGGCTGCCGAGTGCAAGGCCAATGCACTCTTCGAGATCGGCGGCATCGGCGTACGGCGCCCCAACCGGCGGGATCTCCGGTTCGCCGACGGTACACACGCTGGCGACCCGCGGCACCGTCCGCAAGCGCGCCGTGACGCCGGCGACGGACTCGACGCCGCGTGCGATCTGCTGTGCCAAGGCCCGCACGGAACCCCGATGGCTGTAGTAAAGGACGAGAATCTCCGACATCGGCTTATTATATCCACCTCATGTTCTTCTCACGCTTCCCCTGGCGCCGCTTTCTGGGGCGCATCGCGCGTCGCTTCGTCGAAGAGAACTTCGACCAGATCAGTGCCAGTCTTGCCTTCACGACCCTGCTGTCGCTGGTGCCGCTGGTCGCCGTGGTTCTCAGCATCGTCGCCGCGGTGCCGTTCTTTCCCAGCATGGTCGAGCAGCTCGAACTCTTCCTGGCGCGCAGCTTCCTGCCCGAGCGCAGTGCCGGGATGATCATCGAACACGTCCTGCAGTTCTCCCGGCAAGCGATCAAGGTCACTGCGGTCGGTTCATTGGTGCTGGTGGCGACGGCAGCGATGCTGCTGCTGACCATCGAACGCGCCTTCAACCACGTCTGGCTGGTACGCGAAACGCGCTCCTGGTGGCGCCGCGCCCGCCTCTATTCAGGCCTGATCGTCCTCTGGCCACTGGTCATCGGTGGCGTCCTGCTGGCAACCTCCTACGCCGTGACGGTATCCCTCGGCCTGCTGCATGAACCCGGGTGGCTGGGACGACTGCTGTTCAGGGCACTCGGCCTGATGATCGCCGGACTCTTCCTTGGCGGACTCTACCATGCCTTGCCGAATACCCGCGTCGCGGCGCGCGACGCAGCCTGCGCGGGCATCGTCGCGACGATCGGCTTCCTCATCCTGCAGCAGGGGTTCGAGCTCTACCTCGCCAGCTTTCCATCGTACACCGCGGTCTATGGCGCCTTTGCGACGGTGCCGGTGTTCCTGCTCTGGCTCTACCTGTCCTGGGCGGTCGTCCTGCTGGGCGCACTGGTGGCTGCCACTCTGCCAGAGTTCAGGGCTCGTTGCAGGAAAGACGTGCCGTCCTAATGCGGATTCTGGTCCGGCTCGATCGACAGGATTTCGATGCTGCCCGTCTCTTCGTCGATACAGGTCCGGTTGACCTCGCGCACGATGAGATTCTGGCCCTCGATCAGGAGCAACAGCTTCCTGCTCTCCCGGGGAACGACGCCGGCAGCGACGATCAACGCCTGCCGTGAGCGCAGCTTGGGAATCTCCGGCAGGATCAGCACCCGTTGCAGATCCGTGCCGCCGTTCCCACCCGGCAGCGCCAGAGTCGCCGGAACCGCCTTCGGCGCCAGCACCTGCAGTCCGAGTTCGAGGTGTTCGGGGTTTTCCGAAATCGCCCAGCGCACCAGGCAGATCTGCCAGTTGGGATCGAGCGCGGTACGCACCGTCACCACGTCGCCTACCGTCAGCGCCCCGGGCTTGCCGGAGACATGCATCACGGCATAACCCTCGGGGCTTTCATTGGTGATCATCCAGGTCGACAGATCGACGTTGACCCCTTCCCCCTTGCGGGACAGGTGCCACAATCCATCGATACCGGCGGCGAGAAGCGTGCGATGGTTCTGCCGCCGGCGATGGAAGCGGCGTCGGCCAGCATCGCCCCACCGCGTCGAGAGTCTCTGCAGCACTCCCCGACCCGCAGCCGTGCCAGCAAAATCCGGCAGATTCAAGTCCTGCGGCAGCGCACCACCCTCGAGTTGATCGATCTGCGCCTTCAGCAACAGACAGAGGGCGGAACTCGAAAACCCGCTTCCCTGCGAATCCGCCTGTACCGGTTTGCGCAATGAGGAAACCGCTGGCACGTCACGCGCCGGGTCGATCCAGAAAACGCCGGGTGCTCGCAGGGAACCGTGCGGAACCGCCTCGATGTGGTGGCAGAAGCGCTCGAAATAGCTGGCGAGGAACAGCACTTCGCGCGGCGTCAGCGAAGCCGGCTGCGCACACCCGAGGAGTACCGCCGCGTGGTAGACCTCCTGCAGGCTGCGCGGCACACCTTCGGGGCGTACCGTATGCAACCGCGACCGCTGCGCGGTGGCATAGGTCTGGTGAAGTTGTTGCCAGGCGCCGGCGCGTGCCGGCGAAGCGATCAGGTCGCTGATCATGAGTTGCCTGGCGACTGCATCGACGCTGCGCCACAGTGCCAAGTCGGGTGCCCGGGATGGATCCGCGTTCTTCGGCGGCGGCCCCCTCTCGAACAACGCCAGTGTTTCGTCGGCGAGCATCTGCAGCAGGTCGAGGACACTGCGAACGATGCGTCGCTCCTTCCGCGGCACCGGCAGCACCAGGTCGATGCTCAGCGCCGGCAGCAGGCTGTCGATCACCGTGCTGCTCCGTCGGTACAGGCCATCCAGCGCAAGAGCGCGCTGTTCCGCCGACCCCCCGACGTCGCGCAGGGCGATCAGGTGTGAGCGCAGCGACGGCAACTCCTCGACGGGGTGCGGCGCAAGCGGCAGCGCCAGCCATTGCAGGATCGACCGTATTCCGGATTCCGGAGCGGCTCCGCGATCCTTGCCCGTAGCGGTAGAAGGGGTCTCGGTCATCAGGCCACCTGCGAAGGAGGTTTGCATCACGGCGCGGACAGCTGCAGCGAGGTTCGCTGCCCGACGGAACGAAGCAACTGCCGCAAAGGGGGAATGGCACGGCCCCAGCCCGTCGCCATTGCATGCCCTGAACTGCCTCTGGGGCTGATTATATACTGCCAGGAAACAGGGAAGTGTGCTGCCCACCCCTGCGAAGGATGGTGCAGGCGGCGCAGAAGGCCCATCAAACCACCGCCGCCCGATGCTGAAACCGCAATGCGCTGCCTGCGCTGCCCGATCGCGGATGCCCGGAGGGTTATTTGTTGTTATAATCCTCGCCTTTTTCTGCTCTGGAAGAGAGTCACATGGTCGTTATTCGTCTTGCCCGTGGTGGCGCCAAGAAACGCCCGTTCTACAACATGGTCGTGACCGATTCACGGTCGCGACGCGATGGTCGTTTCATCGAGCGCATCGGCTTCTACAATCCGCTCGCGACGGAGAAGGAACAGGGTCTGCAGGTCGCGGCCGATCGCCTGAGCTACTGGCAGCAGCAAGGTGCGCAGGCTTCGCCGACCGTCACCCGCCTGCTCAAGCAGGCCGCCGCCAAGGTAGCGGCCTAGGCATTGTCGGGAGAGGCGCAGCCGCCCGGTGGCGCTGCCGGCGTGGCGGATGGCCGGCCGACGCGGCAGGAAATGGTCGTTCTCGGCAGGATTGGCGCAGCCAGCGGAGTAAGGGGTGGGGTGCATATACACCCCTTCGCCGACGACCCCCACCAATGGTCGACCCTGGCGCACTGGTGGCTGGGCAGCGACGGCGATGCGGCCGCGTGCTGGCAACAACGGAAACTGATCGGATGTTCGCTTCGCAACGGCCGGCTGACGGCTCGGCTCGAAGGGGTTGCCGACCGCAATGCGGCCGAGGCGCTCAGCGGCGTTCTCGTCGGTGCGCCGCGCTCTGCACTGCCACCGACCGCCGAGGACGAGTACTATTGGGCCGATCTGCTGGGTCTGGCGGTGAGCAATACCCGGCATCAGCCACTCGGCCGCATCGTCGGCCTGATCGAGACGCCGGCGAACGCAGTCCTGCAGGTGGCCGATGGCAACGGTGGCGAGAGACTGCTGCCCTTCGTCGCGGCCGTCGTCCTCGAAGTGGACCTGGCTGGTGGCCGCATGACGGTCGACTGGGAAGCGGATTGGTAAGCGGCGCGGCGGACCTGCGGCCCTTGGTGACCGATGTCGTGACGCTGTTTCCGGAAATGTTTTCCGCGCTCACCGGCGCGGGTGTCACGCGGCGGGCGCTGGCAACCGGCCGCTGGCAGCTGCACCTGTGGAATCCCCGTGATTTCACGGCTGACCGGCATCGTACGGTCGATGACCGTCCCTACGGCGGCGGACCGGGGATGGTCATGATGCTGCCGCCGCTGGCAGCGGCCATCGCGGCAGCGAAAGCGCGACAACGGGCGCTTGGCGCCGACCGCAGTCGCGTCGTCTGCCTTTCGCCGCAGGGCCCGTTGTTGACGCATGCGCGCGTGGTGCGCCTGGCGCAGGCCGCCGAGGCACTGGTTCTCGTCTGTGGACGTTACGAGGGAATCGACCAGCGCGTGATCGACGGCCATGTCGATGAGGAGGTGTCGATCGGGGATTTCGTTCTCTCCGGTGGCGAGATCCCGGCGATGGCGCTGCTCGACGCCGTGCTCAGGCAACTGCCGGGCGTCCTCAACGACGCCGAATCGGCGCAGCAGGATTCTTTCGTTGCGGGCCTGCTGGATTGCCCGCACTATACGCGACCCGAGGAACACTGCGGGTGGCGGGTGCCGGACGTGCTGTTGTCCGGACATCACGAAGAGATACGGCGCTGGCGCCTGCAACAGGCGCTGGGCCGGACGTGGCAGCGGCGACCCGAGCTGTTGGCGGGCCGCCCGCTGTCGAAGCTGGAAACGCAACTCCTGGTGAAGTTTCAGGAGCAATGCGATCAGGATAACAAGAGCTGACAATCATCCATGGAGTTCAACAAATGAATCTGATCGAGCAACTTGAGCAAGAAGAAATCGCCCGTCTGGGCAAGGTCATTCCGGAATTCGCTCCGGGCGACACGGTCGTCGTCCAGGTCAAGGTCAAGGAGGGCGCGCGCGAGCGTCTGCAGGCCTACGAAGGCGTCGTCATCGCCAAGCGCAACCGCGGCCTCAATTCCAGTTTCATCGTCCGCAAGGTCTCCTCGGGCGAGGGTGTCGAACGTACTTTCCAGACCTATTCGCCGCTGGTCGCGTCAATCGAGGTCAAGCGCCGCGGCGACGTCCGCCGTGCCAAGCTCTACTACCTGCGCCAGCGCTCGGGCAAGTCGGCGCGGATCAAGGAAAAACTCGTGCGCAAGCAGCGCTGAACGGCTGGCGCGCGGCGATACGAAAAAAGGGGGCGAAGTCTGCGGACTTCGCCCCCTTTTTTTTCTTCCCGCGACGACTGTACAAGCTCTCAGGAATTGCCGGTCAGCCGCCTGTCGCGCTCGATCAGCGCGTACGCAGAGTGGTTGTGGATCGACTCGAAATTCTCCGACTCGACGATGAAGGCATCGATCCGGGCTTCAACGCCGAGCCGCGCGGCAACGTCTCGCACCATGTCTTCGACGAACTTCGGGTTGTCGTAGGCACGCTCGGTGACATACTTCTCATCCGGCCGCTTGAGCAACCCATACAACTCGCAGGATGCCTGCGCCTCGACGATCTCGACCAGTTCCTCGATCCACAGATGCTCGTTGATGCGCACCGTCACCGTCACCTGCGAGCGCTGGTTGTGCGCGCCGCGTTCCGAGATCTGCTTCGAGCACGGGCACAGGCTGGTGACCGGGACCGCCACGCGGATCGTCGACTCGATCCGCCCATGGCAGATCTCGCCGGTCAGGGTGACATCGTAATCCATCAGGCTCTGCACACCGGAAACCGGCGCCGCCTTGTTGATGAAGTAGGGAAAACTCATCTCGATGTGGCCGGTCTCGGCCTCCAGCCGGTCGACCATCTCGCGCAACATCGCCGGGAAGTTCTCGACCGAGATCTCGCGTTCATGTCCGTTGAGAATTTCGACGAAGCGCGACATGTGGGTGCCCTTGAAATTGTGTGGCAACCCGACGTACATGTTGAAGAGCGCGATCGTGTGCTGGATGCCGCCAGACTTGTCCAGCACCCGCACAGGATGCCGCATGGCCTTGATGCCCACCTTGTTGATGGCAATCCGCCGCGTATCGGCAGAGCCCTGGACATCGGCCATGGCGGCCGGACTGCACGGGGTTTCGGGGGCGTTCATTGCAACTCCTGGTAATGGTCATTCCGGGTTTGCGGCTGGCGCCGCGCCCGCATCCGCCGTCGCCGATAGACAGGCCTGAACTGCATGCACGATGCCCGCCCGGTCCAGCCCGACGTCAGCAAGCAGCAGCGTCTGGTCGCCATGCTCGATGAAGCGATCGGGAATCCCCAGCCGCAACAGACGGGCCAGGCTACCGGCTTCCTCGAGCACGCGCGCGACCTCGGCGCCTGCCCCACCGATGACGGCATTCTCTTCGACGCTGACGAGCAGCGAATGTTCCGCCGCCAGCGACAGGATCAGCTCGCGATCGATCGGCTTGACGAAGCGCATGTTGGCCACCGTTGCGCCGAGCTCGGCCGCTGCCGCCAGCGCCGGTGTCAGCATGCTGCCGAAGGCCAACAGGGCCACATCCCGGCCCCGGCGGCGGATCTCCCCCTTGCCGACCGGCAGGCCGACGAGCTGCGGGTCGATCGCGACGCCCGGCCCGCCGCCGCGCGGATAACGCACCGCCGCCGGGCCATCGTGGCCGAAGGCGGTGGTCAGCATCTTGCGGCACTCGTCCTCGTCCGACGGCGTCATCAGCAGCAGATTGGGAATGCAGCTCAGATACGAGAGGTCGAAGGCGCCGTGGTGGGTCGGGCCATCGGCGCCGACCAGACCGCCACGATCGAGCGCAAAGACCACCGGCAGGTTCTGCAGCGCGACGTCATGCAACAACTGATCGTAGGCCCGCTGCAGGAAGGTCGAGTAGATCGCCAGAACCGGCCGCAGTCCTTCGCAGGCCAGACCGGCAGCAAAGGTGACGGCATGTTGCTCGGCGATGCCGACGTCGTAGTAGCGCTCGGGAAAGCTCTCGCTGAAGCGCAGCAACCCGGAACCTTCGCGCATCGCCGGGGTGATGCCGACGAGCCGCGAGTCGGCCGCCGCCATGTCGCACAACCAGTCGCCGAAAACCTGCGTATAGCTCGGCTTGCCACCGCCGGATCCGCCGGCAATGCCGACGTCGGGCTGGAACTTCGAGACCCCGTGATAGAGCACCGGATCCACCTCGGCCAGTTTGTAGCCCTGTCCCTTCTTGGTGATCACGTGCAGGAACTGCGGCCCCTTCAGGTTTTTCAGGTTGTGCAGCGTCGGGATCAGCGACTCCAGGTCGTGGCCGTCGATCGGCCCGATATAGTTGAAGCCCATCTCCTCGAACAGCGTGCCCGGTGTCAGCATTCCCTTGACGTGCTCTTCGGCGCGCTTGGCGAACTCGCGCAGCGACGGCGAGAAATCGAGGATCTTTTCCCCCGCCTTGCGCGCGGCGTTGAAGCTGCTGCCGGAAAAAAGGCGTGCCAGGTAGCGGTTGAGGGCTCCCACAGCCGGCGAGATCGACATGTCATTG
The DNA here is from genome assembly GCA_000585015.1 of Candidatus Accumulibacter adjunctus. Lineage (GTDB taxonomy): Bacteria > Pseudomonadota > Gammaproteobacteria > Burkholderiales > Rhodocyclaceae > Accumulibacter > Accumulibacter adjunctus. The sequence goes on from JFAX01000006.1 coordinate 201,114, forward strand.
TCGTTGAGGATGACGAGCATGTCGGCGTCGGCAACGCCGGCATTGTTCAGCGCCTCGAAAGCCTGGCCGGCCGACATCGCCCCGTCGCCGATGATCGCCACCACCTTGCGCGCCTCGCCCTTGGTCTTGGCGGCGAGCGCCATGCCGAGCGCGGCCGAGATCGAAGTCGACGAATGACCGACACCAAAGGTGTCGTAAGGACTCTCGCTGCGCTTCGGAAAGCCCGAGACGCCGCCCTGCATGCGCAGCCTCGCCATGCCCGCACGCCGCCCGGTGAGCACCTTGTGGGCGTAGGTCTGGTGGCCGACATCCCACACGAGGCGATCATGCGGCGTATCGAAGACGTGGTGCAGCGCGATCGTCAGTTCGACCGTGCCCAGATTCGACGACAGGTGACCGCCAGTCCTGGCCACCGACTCGACGAGGAAGGTGCGCAACTCGTCGGCCAGTTGCGGCAGGTGCCGGCGATCGAGCTTGCGCAGTTGCGTCGGATCGCTGATCGTGTCGAGAAGGGGATAACGCATCATTGGCTTGTCTTGTCCTGCTGCAGCGACTGACCGCACACGACGGGGTCAGAATTTCCGCTGGGTGATGAAATCGGTCAACTCGACCAGGCGCCGGCTGCGCTCACCGAATGAACTCAGTGCCGCAAGGGCCTGTCCCCCGAGATCGGCAGCGAACTCGCGTGCGCGCTCGAGCCCCATCAGGCTGACGTAGGTGGGCTTCGCCGCAGCGGCATCCTTGCCGGCCGTCTTGCCCAGCGTCACCGTGCTGGCCGTGCAGTCGAGAATGTCGTCGACGACCTGGAAGAGCAGGCCGGCGCGCTTGGCAAAGCGGTCGAGGGAATCCCTTTCGTCGGCACCGAGCGCCGTCCCGCAAAGACCGCCAAGCAGGACCGCGGCACGGATCAGCGCCCCCGTCTTGAGCGCGTGCATCAATTCGAGTTCCGGCTGATCGAGTGTCCTGCCGACGGCCGCGAGGTCGATAGCCTGTCCGCCCGCCATGCCGCATGAGCCACTGGCTCGGGCGAGCAGGGCCAGCATCTCGAGCTGCCGCGGACCATCAGCGAAATCGGCGCGTGCCAGGATCTCGAACGCCAGGGACTGCAGGCTGTCGCCGACGAGCAGCGCGGTCGCTTCGTCGTATTCGACATGGCAGGTCGGACGACCGCGGCGCAGCACGTCGTCGTCCATGCACGGCATGTCGTCATGCACCAGCGAATAGCTGTGGATCAGCTCGACGGCGCAGGCGGCGACCTCCAGTCGGGGCAGAGGTGCCTCGCTCAGTTCACCCGCAGCGAACACCAGCAGGGGCCGCACCCGCTTGCCACCGTTCAGAGTGGCATAGCGCATCGCCTGGTGCAGACGGGCGGGGATCGCTTCGGCGGCTGGCAGTTGGCGGGCGAGCGCCGTTTCCACGCGGCCCTGCACGCCGCGCATCCAGTCCGGAAAGAGAAGCCGCGTCGCCGCGCCCGACACCGTGTCCATTGAACTCATCCGGCTTGCCCGTTGCCGGCGGCGAAATCGCGCAGGCTTCCGTTCTCGAGAATCTGGATCTCGCGCTCCGCATCGGCAAGCTGCTGCTGGCAGTGCCGCAGCAGTTCGCTGCCGCGCCGGTAGGCGGCCAGCGATTCGGCAAGCGGCAGCCGGCCGCCCTCCATGCTGCTGATGATGCCTTCCAGCTCGGCCAGAGCCATCTCGAACTTCATCTCGCCGACGACGGTCGGCGGCACGATGGCGCTGTCAGTGCCGGCAGCAGGCTCGGGTTTCGGTCGGGACATGGACAAGGCTCGAATCAAACGGGCGAAAATAGCCTATTACTGGGCTTGCGGTCAAATCAAAAACGGGTCGCTCGGCAGGCATGGCCGCGAACTCGCCGCCCGACAGTGGTGCTAAACTTGCCTTGCACATGAAGGGAGCCGAACATGATCGTCATCGAGCATCAACCCAAGCGCGTCGAAGTGACCGTGTACGCCGAGTTCACTCTGGCCGACTACAAGGAATTCGAGAGTGTCGTGAACGACGCGATCCGCTTCGAAGGGCCGGTCGACCTGCTCTTCGACCTGCGCGAGATGGCCGACTTCACCCTCGACGTCGCCTGGGAAGACATCGTCTTCGCCCGCGCCCATGCCAACGACTTCAGCCGCATTGCCGTGCTGACCGACAGCCAGTGGGTCGCCTGGAGCGCCTGGTTGTCGCAGATCTTCGTCCGCGCCGAGATGCGAATCTTCGCCGAGGAAACCGAGGCGCGCGCCTGGCTGGCCGAGGATGCCGGGGCGGAAGGGGAAGCGGTATGAGCCACCGCACGCTGGTCGATTGCGCGGCTCTCGCCGCGCACCTGTGGGATCCCGACTGGCGCATTTTCGACTGCCGTCACCTGCTCAGCGATCCGGCTGCCGGGCAACAGGCTTACCGCGCAGGGCATCTGCCGGGCGCGTTCTTCTGCCATCTCGACGACGACCTGTCGGGCCCGAAGAACGGCCGCAACGGGCGCCATCCGCTGCCCGACCCACAAGAGCTTGCCGACAGGTTCGGTGCTGCCGGCGTCTCGTGCGGGACGCAGGTGGTCGCCTACGACGATGCCGGTGGCGCCTTCGCCGCTCGCCTGTGGTGGTTGTTGCGCTGGCTGGGCCACGATCGCGTCGCCGTGCTCGATGGTGGCATCGCCGCTTGGCTGGCCGAGGGTCGACCGCTGTCTGCGGCAGTGCCAAAGGGACAACCGGCGACCTTCGTGATCCAGCGGCAAGACCGGGTCGTCAGCACCGACGACGTGCTGGCGAATCTCGCAAGCCAGAGATTCCGGCTGATCGATGCCCGCAGCCCCGACCGCTTCCGTGGCGAGAACGAAACCCTCGATCCGCTCGGCGGACACATACCCGGCGCTGACAACCGCTTCTTTCGCGACAACCTTGATGCCGACGGTCGTTTTCGGCCAGCCGCCGAGCTGCGGCGCGAGTTCACGGAGATCCTCGCCGGCTTCGACGCACGCGATGTGGTGATGTCCTGCGGCTCGGGAGTGACCGCCTGTCACAACCTGCTGGCGATGGAGCTCGCCGGCCTCCCGGGCGCCCGCCTGTACGCAGGTTCGTGGAGCGAATGGTGCAGCGACCCGGCACGACCGATCGCCTGCCGGACGTCGACGATCGCCGCCTGACACACCGGACTCGCCGGCCGCTGCCACTTCCCCGGGGAAACGTGGCCGCCGCCTCGCCTGCTGTCGACCGCAGCGCAAGCGGCTGCGGCCGGCGAAGTGCGAGCGACGCCTTCAGCGCAACAGCAGCTCGCTGGCCGCGTCGGCAATCTCGTCCAGCGACAGCGGGCCATCGGGCCGATACCACTGGCCGCTCCAGTTGAGCATGCCGAAGAGCAGCAGCCGGACCGGACTCGCCGCACTGCGCAACCGGCCGCACGCCGCCAGTTCGTCGAGCGTGCCCTGCCACGCCGCCTGGTAACGGTCACTGGCGGCGGCGATCTCGGCCCGCGCCGCGGCATCGAGCGAACGGGACTCGTGAATCAGCATCGGCGTGTGGCAGTCGCCCTCGAGGAGGTTGCCGAAGTGGATCCGGATCATCAGCCGCAAGCGTCGCTCGGGATCGTCGACCCCTGCGATCGCGGCCTGCAGGCGCCGGTGCCCCGCTTCCAGCCCTTCGATCATCGCCGCCTTGAGGAGATCCTGCTTGCTGCGGAAGTGATAGAACGGACTGCCCGAGCGCATGCCGACTGCCTGCGCGATGTCGCGCGTCGTCGTCGCGGCAAAGCCCTTCTCGACGAACAGGCGCGCCGCGGCGCGCAGCAGGTCGTCGCGGCGGTTGATCTCGGGCGCCGCACGCGCCCTTCGGTGCCCGACCGACATCCAGCTCAGAGCGTCGCCGCCAGGCGGGTGCCCTGGTCGATCGCACGCTTGGCGTCGAGCTCGTTGGCAACGTCGGCGCCACCGATCAGCGACACCGGTACGGCGGCGGCACGCAACCCCTCCTCCAGTTCGCGCCGCGGTTCCTGGCCGGCGCAGATGACGACATGGTCGACCGGCAGGCACTGCCGCTGGCCATCGACGACGATGTGCAGTCCAGCGTCGTCGATGCGCTCGTAGCTGACCCCCGCGAGCATCTGCACACCGCGCTTCTTGAGCAGGGTGCGGCGAATCCAGCCGGTCGTCTTGGCCAGACCATCGCCGACCTTCGCCGCCTTGCGCTGCAACAGCCAGACCTGACGCCGGCCACGGTCGCCGGTGGGTGCCTTGAGGCCACCCGGATTGGCGAAATCGGCGTCGATTCCCCACTCGCTCTGGAAGCGTTCGAGCTCATCGCGATCGTCCTCGACATGCGTCAGGAACTCGGCAACATCGAAGCCGATGCCGCCCGCGCCGATGATCGCCACACGCTCGCCGGCAACGCGATAGCCCTCGATCAGGTCGATGTAGGAAATCACCTTTTCGTGTTCGATCCCCGGCAGGTCGGGCCGCCGCGGCACGACGCCGGTCGCCAGCACGACATGTTCGAAGCCGGCATCCGCCAGCTCGGCGGCGGCGCACTCCCTGCCGAGCTGCAGCGAGACGCCGACGCTTTCGAGGCGGCGACCGAAATAGCGCAGCGTCTCGGCGAACTCCTCCTTGCCGGGAATGCGGCGGGCGAGATTGAACTGGCCGCCGATTTCCGGCGCCGCGTCGAACAGCGTCACCCAGTGGCCACGCTCGGCGGCGGTGAGCGCGCAGGCCATGCCCGCCGGTCCGGCACCGACGACGGCGATCCGTTTCGGCGCCGGCGCCGGCGCGATCACCAGCTCGGTCTCGCGGCACGCCCGCGGATTCACCAGGCAGTAGGTCAGCCGACCCTCGAAGATCTCGTCGAGACAGGCCTGGTTGCAGGCGATGCAGGTGTTGATCTCGTCGGCACGGCCGGCCGCCGCCTTGTTGACGAACTCGGCATCGGCCAGGAAGGGGCGTGCCATCGACACCATGTCGGCACAACCGGAAGCGATCACCTCCTCCGCCACCTCTGGCGCATTGATGCGGTTGGTGGTCACCAGCGGGATGCCCACCTGCCCCATCAGCCGCTTCGTCACCCAGACGAAGGCAGCGCGCGGCACCATCGTCGCGATCGTCGGGATGCGCGCCTCGTGCCAGCCGATGCCGGTATTGATGATGCTTGCGCCTGCCTCCTCGACCGCCTTGGCGAGTGCGACGATCTCGTCCCAGGTGCTGCCACCCTCGACGAGGTCGAGCATCGACAGGCGAAAGATGATGATGAAATTCGGCCCGGTCGTTGCCCGTACCCGGCGCACCGTTTCGAGGGCAAAGCGGATGCGGTTCTCGAAGCTGCCGCCCCAGCCATCCTCGCGGAAGTTGGTCTGGCGGGCGATGAACTGGTTGATCAGGTAGCCTTCCGAGCCCATCACCTCGACCCCGTCATAACCGGCCGCCTGCGCCAGCCCGGCGCAGCGGGCGTAATCGTCGAGTGTCCGCTCGATGTCCTCGGCGCTCATCTCACGCGGGCGAATCGGCGAGATCGGCGCCTGCGCCGGCGACGGCGCAACCGCGCCGCGATGGTAGGCGTAGCGGCCGGTGTGCAGGATCTGCATGGCGATCTTGCCGCCGGCCGCATGCACCGCGTCGGTGACCAGGCGGTGTTTGACCACCTGTGCCTCGTTCTCCAGCGCCGCCGCGCCGGGCATCACGACCCCTTCCTGGTTGGGCGCTATGCCACCGGTGACGATCAGGCCGACGCCGCCGCGCGCGCGCTCGGCATAGAACGCGGCGAGACGGCGGAAACCTTGCGGCGCCTCTTCGAGACCGGTGTGCATCGAACCCATCAGGACGCGATTCCTCAGCGTCGTGAAACCGAGGTCGAGCGGGGCGAGCAGATGGGGATAGGCGTAATGGTGCATGCAGGGAATCTCCTGGGACAGGTAGTCGAGGGCTGGGCGATCAAAGTTTGGGCAAGCAAGCGCTTGTTCGATTATCGACGATCGGCTTGCGGGGTGCAAGTGCGTGACTGCTGCAGTCGCGACGGGAAGCCGCCCGGAGACTGCCCAGACGCGGCATGCATCGCCACGGGCCGCTGCCGGTGTGCCGCATCGCTCGGGAGCGGGCCGGCATCGGCCACGAGCTGCCCCGCAGTCTCGCATCCCGCGCTCTTGATCCGCTGTCTGCGCGCAGCCGACAAGACTCCTGCGCGGCGTCGCTGACGTCCTGCCGGTACGGCGTCAGCGGCACCGCCTCGTCTTCGCACTCACCAAACAATCGAACTCGCACCGGTTTCAGACATCGCTCGCCGGTGGCCGGATCAATGGTGTTCGCCAGGACCTGCGCAGGATTCCCGGCATCACAAGTTCAGCGGCCTGATCACCCGCGACCGGCCACCCGCTGGCACCGCCTCACTTCAGAATCCCGAGCAGATTCGAGAAGCCATCGGTCCACGCGGCGAAACCGGGCCGCGGTGGCAGCGGCCGGGCACTGGTGATCGCCGCCTGCAGGCTCGCCACGCGCCCGGGTCGGACGAGCAGCGCCCACAGCGAACGGCGGCAGAAGACGTCGCCGTCGGCCGGCTCGAGATCGACGACGAGGATGCTCAACCCGAGCTTCGCAGCGGCGGCAGCGACCACCGGCTGCAGGTCGAGGTAGCGGTTGGTGATGTGCACGGCGAGAATGCCGTCGCCCTTCATGTGCCGCAGGTAGGACTGCATCGCTTCGAGCGTCAGCAGGTGCGCCGGGATCGAGTCGCCCGAGAAGGCGTCGATGGCGAGCAGGTCGAAGGCTTGCGGCGCTTCACCCTCGAGCATCAGGCGGCCATCGCCGAGCACCGGCACGATGCGCGCCCGGCTCTCCGCCAGGTAGCTGAACTCGCTGCGCGCAAGCTCGAGGACCTGGTCGTCGATCTCGTACAGCCGCATCTCGTCACCCTCGCGGCCGTAGGTCGCGAGCGTGCCGGCGCCGAGGCCGACGACACCGATCCGGCGTGGCCGGTCGGTCGGCAGGCTGAGCAGCGCCTGGCCGATTCCCGACTGCTCGCAGTAGTAAGCGGTCGGCCGCCGGCTGTGCTCGGGGGCGATGAATTGCTCGCCGTGGTTGATGCGTCCGTGCAGGAGCTTGCGCTTGACGCCGAGATCGTCCTCGCTGACGTCGGCAACCCGCAACTGGCCGTAGAAGTTGCGCATCACGCGCCGGTAATCCTCGACGTAATCGACTGATATCCCCACCAGCCGGCCGCCATATACGGCGACGGCCGCGAGCAGCAGCCAGCGCCAGATCGGCCTGGCTTGCGGCCAGAGGACGATGATCACCAGTACGGCGCAGAGGAAAAGCCCGATCGGCAGCTCGAAGTAGGCATTGAACAGCGCCGGCGCGAGCAGGCCGACCAGGCTGCCGCCGAGCGCGCCGCCGATCGACAGCATCAGGTAGAACAGCGTCAGGTGACGCACCGGCGGTCGCCGCCGCACCAGTTCGCCATGACAGACCATGCAGAAGACGAAGAGGGCGCCGCAGAGCAGGCTGACCAGCAGCGGCACCGGCATGCCGCCCTCGGCGAGAACCTGGTCGAGGGCGACGAAGGCGATCGGCAGCGCGATCAGGAAACCGCGGCGATGATAGTAGCGCGGCGCATCGAAGCAGAGGATGAAGCTCAGCAGGTAGATGCTCAGCGGCAGCACCCAGAGGAAGGGCACCGGCGCGACGTCCTGCGTCAGGTGACGGGTCAGCGCGAGAAGAAGGATCGAGGCGGTCATCGCCAGGCCGATCCACAGCAGGCACTCGCGCAGCGGCGGCCGCGGCACTGGCTCCGAACTGGCCGGGCGGCGCTCGAGTTCGCTCGAGACACCCTGCCACGACTGCCAGGCACTGGCCAGGCAGGCGACGACGAAGAGGACGTAGCCGACCGACCAGGCATGTGCCTGCTGCACGACGACGAAGAAGGGCTCGACGAGCACCGGATAGGAGAGCAGCGCGAGCATCGACGCCAGGTTCGACAGCGCGTAAAGCCGGTACGGCATCAGGCTGTTGAACGAGCGCGCGTACCACGCCTGCATCAGCGGCCCGGTGGTCGACAGCAGCAGGTACGGCATGCCGACCGTCGCCGCGAGGACGGCGAGGACGTTCCACGTCGGGCTGGCGAAGGCGACGTCCTTCCACGCCGGGTTGGCGACCACCGGCAGCGTCGCCAGACTGAGCAACAGCAGCACGCCGTGCACGATGACCTGGCGGCGTGGCGACAGCCACTCGTGCAGCAGGTGCACGTAAAGGTAGCCGAGCAGCAGCGCCGCTTGAAAGAAGACCAGGCAGGTGCTCCACACCGACGACGAGCCGCCGAACCACGGCAGGATCATCTTGGCGATGATCGGCTGGATCTGGAAGAGGAGAAAGGCCGAAAGGAAGACGGTCAGGGCGAAGCTGATCATCCCGTTGTTCCCGGCTGCTGCGAACTTCCGGCCGTCGGCCCGCCGGCTTCGGCTTCGGCCGGCGCGGCATGCCAGCTGTCGCGCGGGACGACGACGTTGCTCGCCGGCTGCATGACGAAATGCGGCGACATGATCTGCACGCCGTAGCTGTTGAACTGATCCTGGATGTTCGCGTGCAGTGCGGAGAGCACCGGTACCCGCTCGAGCGGCTTGTCCATGTGCGCGAAGAGTTCGTATTCGACGTACCAATCGCCGAGTCCGCGCTGATAGACGAAGGGCTTCGGCAACGCGCGCAGGCCCGGCGTCTGCTCGGCCGCGGCGATGAGCAGCGCGTGCACCTGCCGCCAGGGCGTATCGTAGCCGATCGTCACCTTGGTCGACACCAGCGTCCCGCGCGCGCCGGCGAGGCGCGAGTAGTTCTTGATCGGATTGCCGACAAGCACGGCGTTGGGAATCGTCACTTCCTCGTTGCGCATGTTGATGATCTTGGTCGACAGCGCGCCGACCTCGCTGACGACGCCGACGGTTTCACCGAGGTCGACGAAGTCGCCGACCGACAGCGCGCGCGAGTAGACGAGCACGAGACCGCTCATCAACTGGTTGACGATGCCGGCCGAGCCGAGCGTCAGCATGAAGCCGAACATCACCGACAGTCCCTTGAAGGCATCGCTGTCGGACATCGGGATGAACGGATAGGCAACGGCGATGCCGAGGCCCCAGACGATGATGGTGCAGATGCGGTGCGTGGCGTTGACGGTCTCCGGGTGCAGACCATGCACATGCACGCGCCCGGCCCTTGCCGCCTTGAAGAAGTTGCCGAGGGCATCGTTGAACGCCTTGGTCAGGAAGAGGATGACGAGGGCGGTGGTCAGCGCCGGTACGGCTTCGATGAAGCCGACGCCGATCGTTTCCAACAGGCCGAACAGGAAGCCGGTCAGACGGTCGCCAAGCGGCTCGGTCAGCGGGAAGCGCGCGAGGACGAAGGTCAGCCAGAGATAGGCGACGCTCAGCCAGAGAAAGCCCATCAGCAGCTGCGCGATCCGCTGCACCAGCGCCCAGCCATGGCGCGCCCAGCGGAAGCCGCTGGACTCGGGATGCGCGTCGATGACCTTTTCGAAGTGACGGACGATGAACGCGGTGGCGCGGCGAATCAGCCACAGCAGCAGCAGAGCGATGGCGGTCGCCGCCAGCGACAGGCCAATCCCCTTGACCAGCACCATCGGCCGGCGCTGCTCGCTGACCGCCAGCAGGGCCGTGTGCAGTTCGTCGGCGCTGCGACGGGCGGCCGCCTCGAGCGAAATCTTCTCCTCGGGGTCGAGGTCGCCGTCGACGATGCCGAAGAGGACCGATTCACCGATGTGCAGGCTGATTCCCCGCCGATCCTCGATGGAGAACGGCGTCAGTTCGATCGCTTGCTGCATCTGCGCCGCCGGCAGGGCGTCGATGCGCGCGAGGGCGCGGCGCACGCGATACTCCGGGCTGGCGCCGACCAAGGTCGCGCGGAGGGTGACGATCGGCCGAAAGTGGTAGTGCAGGGTTGCCTCGTCCGGGCGGACCTGCGCGGCGGCGACGACCGGTCCGCTCAGGCCGGCGAGGAAAAGGCTCGCGGCAAGCCAGAAGAAGGCCAAGCCGGCGGGCAGCCGGCGGCAGAGGGAATTCGCAAGCATGGCGTGAGATGGGTGACGGTCTGGGTTGGGCTGCGATTATAGCCCCTGCCCGGCAGCATGGCCTTCCCGCGAGCGGCTCGCAGCCCGTCGGCGAGGCCGTGCCGCCGTTGAACCGTGCCAGGATCACTGGTACCTTCGCGATGTCGGAGTAGCCAGGATCCATACTGGCCGATTGCCGATGCGGGGAGCCCGTCCGGGATTCCCGACATCGAGAAACAAGAAAGACGAAGATGTCACCAAGGGAGGGGCTGGGGCACGCCGAAGTGCTCTGGCTTCTGGGTAGCCTCAGCGGTTTCCACCGCCTGCCGTTCGACGCCATGCTCGTCGCGCAGGAGTTCCCGCCACCGTACACGCTGGCCACCTTCCATGCCGCCGCCCGCTCCCTGGGTCTGAAGACCGGCACGGCGGCATTGCCCGAAGCCGACTGGCACACGCTCCCGCTGCCGGCCATCGCCTTC
>JFAX01000007.1:0-10447 GCA_000585015.1 Candidatus Accumulibacter adjunctus
ATCACCACCGAGCGCGCCTCGACCAGCGTGAATTCGCCGGAAGCGATCTCGATCGCGACGACACCCTGCACGCGCCCGTCCTCGACGATCAGGTCGACGCAGAAATGCTCGTCGAAACGCTTGATCGAGGGATACTTGATCGAGGTCTGGAACAGCGTGTGCAGCATGTGGAAGCCGGTCTTGTCGGCGGCGAACCACGTCCGCTCGATCTTCATGCCACCGAAGGCGCGGACGTTCACGTGGCCGTCGGGCGTCCGGCTCCACGGGCAACCCCAATGCTCGAGTTGCGTCAGCTCCTCGGTACAGTGGGCGACGAAGTACTCGACCACATCCTGCTCGCAGAGCCAGTCACCACCATGCACGGTATCGTTGAAGTGATACTCGAGGCTGTCGCTCGCCTGCTTCACGCCCGCCGAACCACCCTCGGCGGCAACGGTGTGGCTGCGCATCGGGTAGACCTTCGACACCAGCGCGATCTGCAGCGCCGGGTCCGCCTCGGCAACGGCGATTGCCGCCCGCAGGCCTGCGCCGCCGCCACCCACGATCACCACGTCTGCCTTGTAACTCTCCATGCTTGATCCTTTCTCGCACCGGACTGGAGCCGGTGACGATCATCCTGCGGAAAGCCGCGGCAGTACGGACTGCGCCGCGGCCCATCGATTGAGTGTCCTGCTGCCTGTTACTCGCCTGCTCCGTCGACAACCTGGAGCGTCAACATCTGGTACATGCCGCCGAAGAAACGTTGCTTGCTGACCATGACCGAACGGCCGTCGCGCGGCAGCCAGGCGGCCACCTCCTCGCTGAAGAGATCGTGCGCAAAAGGCTCCAGGCGGTCGAGAACCGGCTTCCAGAAGTAGCGCAGCGGATTCAGGCGGCTCGGCGGCGCGTAGTCCACGATGGTCAGCGTTCCGCCCGGTCGAACCACGCGCAGCGCCTCGGCCAGCGTCTTCTCGCGAACCGCCTGCGGCTGCTCGTGCAGGAGGAAGAACAGCAGGGCGCGATCGAAAGCGGCGTCGGCAAAGCTCAACGCCGCCGAATCCATGCAATGCATGCGCACGGGCGCCGTCGCCGCCACCTTGCCGGCGAGGTTCTCGAGCTGGATCGGCAGGATATCGACGATCTCGAGCATGCCGCCGGGCGCCACGCATGCCGCCAGACGCGGCGTCAAATCGCCGTAGGCGCAGGCGATCTGCAGCGTGCGCCCGGGCAGTTGGTGCCCGTACTCCTGCAGCAGCGCATTGCACAGGCGCTTGTAGTTGCCCCAGAGAATCAGGTTCACCAGCCACTGCCGCTCGAAGACGTGGATGGCGCGCGGGTGGACGTATGCCCACCAGTAGTGCGCCTGCAGGTACTGCGGGATCGCAGGCACGACTTTCTTCAGTGCCACGGTCGTGGCAACAGGTCGATCGAAGCTGTTTTTCATGATGGAAAACGCCAACTTTTGCGCTCGCAGAGGAGTCCGTCGAGATCGACCACACAGCCGCCGCAACCGAAACGGGAAAGGCTGCACCAATCCCGGAATGCTGCCCGCGCCATCAGATCGTTGTGCGCTCAGATCGTTCCTCACCTGGTCCCCGACACGCACAGGGAGAACAGCCCGACGCCCTCAGGCCGTACCCTACCCGATCAATCGTCCGAAAGCAACCGAGGCAGCGCGGCGCGCGCGTTGCCGCTGGTCGCGCGCGCCAGTTCGTCGACGCTGATCTCGCGCAGTTCGGCCAGCAGGGCGCCAATCCGCGGCAGTTCGGCCGGTGAGTTGCGTCCCCCAGCCAGCCAGGCCGGCGGCATGTCCGGCGCATCGGTCTCGAGGACGATCGACGACAACGGCAGCGTCGCCGCCAGTTGCCGGATGTGTCGCGCGCGGCCGAAGCTCAGCGCGCCGCCGAAACCGAGCCTGAAGCCGAGCGCGATGAACTCGTCCGCCTGCTGTCGACTGCCATTGAAGGCATGCGCGATGCCACCCGGCACCGGCACACGCCGCAGGTACTTGAGCACCCGATCCACCGCACGGCGCACATGCAGCAGCACCGGCAGGCCAAAGTCACGTGCAATCCGCAGCTGTTCGACGAAGAAGTACTCCTGCCGCTCGACATCGACGCCGGCAACATGGAAGTCGAGGCCGATCTCACCCAGTGCGATCACCGATCGTCGCACCGACATCGCCTGCTCGAGCCATTCGCGCAGCAGCCGCATATCGCCCTCGCCCGCCTGCGACACGTACAGCGGATGGATGCCATAAGCGGCGGCGCAACCCGGAACGACCGCGCAGCACTCGCTGACGGCGGCGAAACTCGCCAGATCCACCGCCGGCACGACGATCGTCGCCACCCCGGCGGCACGCGCCGCCGCGGCCACCGCCGCACGATCGTCGGCGAACTCCCCGGCAGCGAGGTGGCAGTGCGTGTCGACCAGCAGCACAGGGCGCTATGAACGGGAGTACGCAGCCGGCCGCCGTTCAAAGAAGGCTGCCAGTCCTTCGCCAAAGTCCGCCTCGGCGGCGCAGGCGGCAAAGGCCTGCTGCTCGGCATGCAACTGTTCGGCCAACGGCGTTGCCAGCGACTGGTTGAGCAGCGCCTTGGTCCGCGCCAGGGCGCCGGTCGGGCCGCTCGCCAGTCGCTGCGCCAGTGCCATTGCCGCTGCCGGCAACTCTGCCGCCGGCACGACCCGGTTGAGCAGGCCGAGTTCGCCCGCGCGCGCAGCGTCGAAACGATCGCCCAGGAGGGCGATCTCCATCGCCTGCTTCAGGCCCACCTGTCGCGGCAGCGACCAGGTCGCGCCACCATCGGGGGAGAGCGCGATGTTGCTGTAGGCGAGCGTGAAGTAGGCATCGTCCGCTGCCACGACGAGATCGCAGGCCATCATCAGCGACATCCCGAAACCGGCGACCGCGCCCTGAACGGCGGCGACGACCGGCTTCGGCATGCTCTTCAGGTTGAGTATCGCGAAGTGCACGTCGGCGATCACCCGCTCGAAGCGCATCTGCCTCTGCCCGGCAGGCTGCGTCACCTGCTCGCGGAACCACCGGAGGTCACCGCCGGCCATGAAGTGAGCACCGGCTGCGCGCAGGAGCACGGCGCGCACCTCGGGCGCGAAGGCGGCGCGTGCTGTCGTCTCGCGCAGGTCTTCGATCATCGCCAGGTCGAGCGCGTTGAGCGCCTGCGGCCGGTTGAGGGTGAGGATGGCGACATGGTCGCTGACTTCGTAGCTGACGCTGCTCATGCGGTCTCCAGGCGTTCAGAGGAAGTGGAACGGCGGCTCGGGCGAGCGGCCGCTGATGATGTCGGCGAGGGCGGCGCCGGAGCCACAGGCCATCGTCCAGCCGAGCGTCCCGTGGCCGGTGTTGAGATAGAGATTGGCGATCGGCGAGCGCCCGACAAGTGGCACGTTGGACGGCGTCGCCGGCCGCAACCCGGCCCAGAACTCGATCTCGCCGGCAGGCTGCAGGTCGGGAAAGAGCTGCCTGGCTCGTACCATCAGTGCCTCGCAGCGCACCGGGTTGAGCGCCGTGTCGTAGCCATTGAACTCGGCCGTACCGGCGATGCGCAGTCGCTGCCCGAGGCGGGAAAAGACGATCCGGTGCGCGTCGTCGATCAGGCTGACGGTCGGGGCGACACTGGCGGCAGCCAGCGGCACCGTCGCCGAGTAGCCCTTCGCCGGGTAAACCGGCAGGCGCAGCCCGAGCGGCCGCAGCAACAACGGCGTGTAGCTGCCGAGCGCAGCAACGTAGGCGTCGGCCTGGTGCAGTTCGCCGCCGGCAAGCACCCCCTGCACCCTGCCGCCAGCAGTACGCAGCGAAGCAACGCTGACCCCGTAGCGGAAGACCACGCCGGCCGCCGCGCAGTGGCTCGCCAGCTGCCGCGTGAATCGGTGCGCGTCGCCCGATTCGTCGGCGGCCGTGTAGTCGGCCCCGACGAGCAGCGGGCGCGCTGACGCCAGTGCCGGCTCGATGGCGACGCACTCATCCACGCTCAATGGCCGCCGCTCGCAACCATGCTCGCGCATCATCGCCGCGGCGCCGAGCGCCGCCGCGAAGTCGCGACGATCGGTGTAAAGGTGCAGGATACCCCGTTCCAGCTGATCGTAGGCCAGTGGCAGCTCGGCGCGCAGCGCCTGCAGCTGACGTCGGCTGTAGAGCGCGAGGCTGACGATCTGGCGCACGTTGGCACGCGTTCGCCATGGCGAGCACTCGCGCAGGAAGCGCAGCGTCCAGTCCAACAGGGCGGCATCACAGCGCAGCCGGAAGAGCAGCGGCGAGTCCTCGCGCAGCATCCAGGCGAGCGCACGCAGTGGGGTATGCGGATTGGCCCACGGTTCGGCGTGCGACACCGAGATCTGGCCGCCGTTGGCAAAGCTGGTTTCCATCCCGGCCGCCGGCTGGCGGTCGAGGACGCAGACCTCGTGGCCAGCCCGGGAGAGATACCAGGCCGTGCAGACGCCGACGACGCCGGCACCAAGGACGAGCACCTTCAAGCCGGCAAGCGCCGCTGCTCAGGCGTCGTCGAGTGGCCGCAACGGCGCGGCTTCAAGCGGCCTGCCCCTGCTCACGGGCAATGCGGATCACCTCCGGCAGACGGCGGAGGCTGCGCATCAATCGCGCCAGAGCGGTGCGGCCGGCCACCTGCACGGTGAAGTTGATCGTGGTGTACAGGCCTGGATGCTTCTCGTCCATGTTGACATGGACGATGTTGATCCCCGACTGCGAGATCTCGGTGGCGATTCGCCCCAGGGCACCGACGGTGTTCTGCACCGTCAGGCGCAGGCGAACGCTGAACAGCCTGCCCGGCTCCGGCTCCCACTCGACGTCGATCCACTTCGTCGGCTTGGCGCTGCGCAACTTGCGGATCGCCGGACAATCGTGCGTATGGATCACCAGCCCCTTGCCCTTCCAGATCGAGCCGATGATCGGGTCACCAGGGATCGGCTGACAACAGGGGGCAAACTGCACGGCCATTCCCTCGCTGCCGCGAATGACCAGCGATGCGGGCGCCCTGGCCTGTACCGGCGACGAATCCTCGCGTGCCAGCAGACGACGGGCGACGACGCCGGCAAGGCGAAAACCCAGGCCGATGTCGGTATACACTTCCTTGATCAGCTTGTTGCCGGAATCGCGCAGGACGTTCTTCCAGCTCGACACCGGCAGTTCGGAAGCGGCCACACCGAGTGCCCGCAATTCCTGATCGAGCATCTTCTCGCCCAGCAGCGTCGACTCGTCATGCTGGACGCTCTTCAGGTAATGGCGAATCTTGCTGCGCGCACGACCGGTCTTGACCGTATTCAGCCACGCCAGGCTCGGATGGGCATCGGCCGCGGTGATGATCTCGACCCGGTCGCCGTTGGTCAGTTCGGTGACCAGCGGCATCGGCTGGAAGTTGATGTTGGCGGCAACGCAGTGGTTGCCGATGTCCGAGTGCACCGCGTACGCCAGATCGATCGCCGTCGCGCCGCGCGGCAGCGCGATGATCCTCCCCTTCGGCGTGAACACGTAGATCTCGTGCGGAAAAAGGTCGACCTTGACGTGCTCGAGGAAATCGCCCGACTCGTCGCTCGTGCTCTGCAGGTCGAGCAGCGAGTGGAACCAGGTGGAAGTCTTCTGTTGCAGTTCGGCGCCAAAGTGCTCGCTGTCCTTGTACAGCCAGTGCGAGGCAATGCCTTCCTGCGCCAGATTGTCCATCGCCTCGGTGCGAATCTGCAACTCGAAGGGGGTACCGTGCGGGCCGATCAGCGTCGTGTGCAGCGACTGGTAACCGTTCTGTTTCGGGATCGCGATGTAGTCCTTGAACTTCCCCGGCACCGGCTTGTAGAGGGCGTGCAGGACGCCGAGCGCAACGTAGCAGGTGGTCTCGTCGCCCACCAGCACGCGAAAGCCGTAGACGTCGAGCACTTGCGAGAACGACAGCCGCTTGTCGAGCATCTTGCGGTAGATCGAATACAGGCTCTTCTCGCGCCCAGAGGTGCGTGCCTCGATCCCCGCCTCCTGCAGCCGCCGGCTGATGCCGTCGAGGATGCGCGACAGGAGTTCGCGCCGGTTGCCGCGCGCGGCCTTCAGCGCACGCGCCAGGACGCGCGCGCGCAGCGGGTAGATGAGCTGGAAGGAGAGATCCTGCAGTTCGTGGTAGAGCTTGTTGAGGCCCAGCCGGTTGGCGATCGGCGCGTAGATCTCGAGGGTCTCGCGGGCTATGCGGCGGCGCTTCTCCGGTCGCACGGCCGCCATCGTCTGCAGGTTGTGATGGCGGTCGGCGAGCTTGATCAGGACCACGCGCAGATCACGCGCCATCGCCATCAGCATCTTGCGGAAGTTTTCGGCCTGCGCTTCCTCGGCCGACTGGAATTCGAGCTTGTCGAGCTTCGACAGGCCGTCGACGAGATCTGCAACCGGCTTGCCGAAGCGTTCGGCGATGGTGCTCTTGCTGACCGGCGTGTCCTCCATCACGTCGTGCAGCAGAGCGGCGATCACCCCCTCGACGTCCATCTGCCATTCGGCGATCTCGCCGGCGACCGCCAGCGGGTGCGTGATGTAGGGTTCGCCCGACTGTCGCTTCTGCCCGCGATGCGCAGCCTCGCTGAAACGATAGGCTTCCTCGACGAGTTCAACCTCTTCCGGGGGCAGATACACCAGGCTGTCGATGAAGACCCGGTAGGCGGGATCGTCCTCGGCAGAAGGAGGCGCCTCGGGGCTTCCCTGCGGCACGGCTTCCACCTCCGCGGCAGCGTCGATGCTGGCCGGCGCAGGCGGCGCGAGTGCCGCCGCGTCACTCACCGAAAGCACCGGACTGGTCTCGACAACGGGTGCATCAGCCGCGCCGGTCGCCACTTCCTGCGACCGCTCCGAGCGCAACGGCCGCCCTTCGCCGCATTCGGGCCCCGCAGCTTGGCCGACGACAGGCTGTGCCGGCCCACTTGCCGCGTCGAGAGCAGCCGCCGCGACAGCGGCCCCTTCGCTCCGAGCACCGGCGTCCATGGCTGCGCCTTGGCAATTGGGTATGCGAACGCTCAGGCCTGGCCGCGGTTGAGCACTTCCAGACCGACCTTGCCCAGTGCAATCTCGCGCAGCGCCATGACCGTCGGCTTGTCACGGTTGGCATCGATCAACGGCGACGCGCCGGCGGTGATCTGGCGCGCCCGATAGGTGGCGGCCAGCGTCATCTGGAAACGGTTCGGAATGCGGGTCAGACAATCGTCTACGGTCACTCTTGCCATGCGAATCTCCAGGGGCTCAGATCATGGTTGCGAACAGGGTGGAATGTCGCCGACACTGCGTGGCGTAGCGCAGTCGCGCCGCACGGGTCACCGCCAGCAGATCGTGCAGCGCACGTTGCAGGTCGTCGTTGATGATAACATAGTCGAAATCGCCAGCATGCCGCAACTCTTCCCGCGCCGCCACCAGGCGACGCCTGATCGTGTCGGCGCTGTCGGTGGCACGCGCGCTCAGCCGTCGCTCCAGTTCAGCCAGCGAAGGCGGCAGGATGAAGATGCCGATCGCCTCCGGAAAGAGCCGCCGTACCTGTTGTGCGCCCTGCCAGTCGATCTCCAGCAGCAGGTCGCGGCCGCCAAGCAGGGCGGCTTCGACACCACTTCGGGCTGTGCCGTAGTAGTTGCCGTGGACTTCGGCCCATTCCAGAAAGCCGCCGGCAGCCACCTGGGCGAGAAACTCCGCGACGCCGACGAAGTGATACTCGCGTCCGTCCTGTTCCCCGCTGCGCGGCGCGCGCGTACAGTGCGAGACGGAGACGTCGAGCGCCGGGTCGTTGTCCCGCAACAGTCGCACCAGGGTCGTCTTGCCCGCGCCGGATGGCGCGCTGACGATGAAGAGCTGTCCAGTCATGGGCTCGCTTCGATGAAGGATGCAGGGCGTCCATTGTACTCGCCTGCCCGTTCTGTCGAAGACCGCCGACAAACGCCAACCGTTTCCGGCGTCCGCCCTCGACAGGCATGGACTCGCCCCCGGCAACCGACGAAAATGGCGCTGTCTACTGTCACTTGAATCAGCTCGGAGCGACATGATGTCCCGCTGCCACCCGCTGGCAAACACCGTCCTGCTGCTGGCCGCCCTGGCGACGCCCAACGCCCATGCGGCTCTGCCACTCAAGATCGTCGGCTTCGACGACATGTCCTGCCGCGCCTGGGTGGCGTCAAGGAACGATGCAGAGCAGCGCGCGGTCTATGTCGCCTGGATCCGGGGCGTCCTTACCGGACACAATTACGCCAATCCGGGTCAGCAGGTATCGGCCATCTCGAGCAACACGGTCGAACAGCATGTCGATCGCCATTGCAGCGAGAAGCCGCAGGGCAGCTTCAGCGATGCCGCCCTGCGCCTCAGTGACCGCCTCTCGGGTCGCAACGCGCCGATCACCAAGTAGGGGGAAACGACGGGTCGGCAGACCACCAGTGAAGGGAGTACGGGCACATGAACACCAATGGCAGCAGCGGCAGGGCGACTCCCTTCACGCCCCCACGGATCTTGCCGCGTCATTTGCCAGGCGGAGCGGACCGATGAACGAGATCCTGTGGATCGCCGCCTTCGCCGCCATGCTGCTCGGACTGCTCGGGGTCTTTCTGCCGCTGCTGCCCGGTGTGCCGCTGCTCTATGGCGGCATGCTGCTGGCCGCGTGGCTCGACGACTTCGCGCGCATCGGCGTGCCGACGCTGATCGTGCTCGCCGTCCTCACGCTGGCCGCCTGGCTGGGTGAGACGCTCGCTTCGGTCTGGGGCGTCAAGCGCGCCGGCGCCAGCGGCATGGCGATCGCCGGTGCCGGCGTCGGAGCGCTGTTCGGTTTGTTTTTCGGCCTGCCGGGGCTGATCCTCGGTCCGATACTCGGTGCGGTCGGCGGCGAATACCTTGCCCGACGCGATCAGCGCCGCGCCGCCCGCGCCGGCGTCGCCGCCGGCATCGGCTTTCTCGTCGCCATCGTCGCCAAGCTGGCGATCGCCGTGACCATGCTCGCCGTCTTCGTCTTCGCCTGGTTTGCCTGACACCGGATATCGGGCGCGCCTGCGGCCTGGCGCTCAACGCGGTGGCGCGGCCAGGCCGGCGCTGGCCTGCAGATCGTCGCGGCTGTTGATGTTGGCGAAGGCCGCCGGCTGATCTTCGAAGTCCACTTCGACCAGCGGCAGCGAATTCAGCCAGCGTTCGATCCGCCGTCCGCCTGCGGCAAGATGCTCGCTCAGCGCGGGCAGGACGGTGCGCCGGCACAGGCAGAAGACCGGTTGCACCCGCCCCAGGCTGCGCGCAACCGCCAGTTCGGCGCCGCTCTCGTCGAGCGCGGTGCGCAAACGGGCGACCAGATCGCCCGGCAGGAACGGTGAATCGCAGGGAACCGTCGCGACCAGCGGATGGCGGGCGACCGCAAGCGCCGCATGCAGCCCGGCCAACGGGCCGGCGAAGCCTTCGATGCGGTCGGCCACGACGCGATGACCGAAGGCTGCGTAGCGTTCGGCATTGCGGTTGGCGTTGATCAGCAGTTCGTCCACCTGCGGCGCCATACGCTCGATCACCCAGGCGACCAGCGGCCTGCCTTCGAACTCGTGCAGCCCCTTGTCGATGCCGCCCATCCGCCGCCCCAGACCGCCGGCGAGGACGACGCCACTGATCCCGCAAGTGTTCATGCGCTCGATTCTACGGCAGCTTGCAGCTCGCCGCTGCGCCTTGTCGGCATGCACGGGCGCGACGGCGAGAACCGCCGCGGCGTCACGGCCAGATCCCCGTCAACCCGGCCGGCAGGAATTCGCCAGCCGGTCTAGAATGCGTCTGCCGCACCCGCGCGGCCGGCCGCGTACTGCTGCCTGCCGACGGCGCGGACTCCTGCCGTACCGCGACCCTTTCTCCGAAAGCTCACAGCCATGCGACCCTCCCCTCTCGCCGGCCTGCGCGTGCTCGATCTGACGCGCCTGTTGCCGGGCCCGCTTGCCAGCATGCACCTCGCCGATCTCGGTGCCGACGTGATCAAGATCGAAGACACCGGAGCGGGCGACTACGCGCGCAGCGCCGGCGCGGTGCACGGCGCCGTCAGCTACTTCCAGCTGGTCAATCGCAACAAGCGCAGCCTCAGGCTCGACCTCAAGCAGGCGGCTGGCGTGGACGCGTTCATGCGCCTGGCGACGAGCGCCGACGTGATTCTCGAAGGCTTCCGGCCCGGCGTGGTAGACAAGCTGGGGATCGGTTACGCGGCGGTGGCAGCGATCAACCCGCGCATCGCCTACTGCGCAATCACCGGCTACGGCCAGGACGGCCCCTACCGGGACCGCGCCGGGCACGACCTCAACTACCTCGGCTACTGTGGTCTGCTCGACCAGATCGGCACGGCCGGCGGTGCGCCGGCGATCCCCAACTTCCAGATCGGCGACCTGCTCGGCGGTTCATTGAGCGCCCTCGTCGGCGTCCTCGCCGCGGTCATCGACGCCCGCGCGACCGGGCATGGTCGCTACGTCGATGTTTCGATGACCGACGCCG
>JFAX01000007.1:10762-16756 GCA_000585015.1 Candidatus Accumulibacter adjunctus
CGATGTTTCGATGACCGACGCCGTCTTCGCCCACACGCTGTTCCCGCTGCTCGCCGTCCTCGGCCTCGGTCATGCCGTGCCACGCGGCGAAGACGTTCTCTCGGGCGGCATGCCGAGTTACGGCGTCTACGCGACGAGCGACGGCCGCCATCTCGCGGTCAGCGCGATGGAACCGAAGTTCTGGCAGATGCTGTGTACCACCATCGGACGTCCCGATCTCGCCCCCTTCGCCTTCGCCACCGGCAGCGAGGGCCAGCGCATCCGCGGCGAGCTCGAGGCGGCGTTCGCCGGCCGCAGCCTAGCTGAGTGGAGCACCGTGTTCGAACAGGTGGACTGTTGCGTGACCCCGGTCCTGCGCTTCGAGGAGAGCATGGAGAACGAGCACCTGCAGGCCCGCGGCATGCTCGTCGAGGTCAATGGCGTACGCCAGTTCGCGCCGCCGTTCAAGCTCAGCGAGTCACCGTTCGCCGTCCGCCTGCCACCACCCGAGGCCGGGGAGCACAGCGCGGAAATCCTCCTGGCAAACGGCTTCAGCAACGACGAGATCGCCAGCCTGCGCGCGCAGAAGGTGATCTGATGCCGCCGCCGGCAACGGACCGGGCTTCGCGCCGGCGACACGACACACGCCGCCGTGCTCTCGCCATTCAGGGCCCGCCGGCAGCAAGTGTCCCGCCGAGGACGCTAGGACGGCTGGGCTTTCTCATTCTCGAGCCCCTTGGCGGTGATCTCCTCGTAAAGGTTGGCCATCTTGGCCGCCAGTTCCTGGTACTCGGGGTGCTCCCGGACCACCTTCTGCGCTGCCTGCATGTCACCAAAGACCCGCTCGAGGAAGGCGATGTCGAGCTCGTCGAGCCGCTCACCGGCATCGACCTTCGCCTTGAGATCGAGCGCTCGCGGCAGGCGCTCCCTTTCCAGCCGTTCCAGAATGACTGTCGCAAGGCCCAGACTATCGGATTCCTGACTCATCGCACCCTCCTCTCGGGTCATGGCAGCGAACCGGACGGCGCGCTTCCGCGCTGCCCCGCCGCCGGGATCAACAAAGCTCGAGCGACGAATCATGCCAGCTTCCAGTGGCCGCAGGCAATAGCACTCCTTCGCCGCGGCTGACACGACGCCCCCACACGACGCCTGGACGCAAGTCACATGCCGTTACACAAGGGAACACAGCGGCAACAGACTGTCCTGGCGGCAATTGCTAATCTTCGCTCCGTCGCTGCCACGCTCTCCTCCCCCCTCCTCCGCATGGCGGCGATGCAGTACCCGGCCCGCGCAGCCCTCCCTCTGTGCGGGCCTTTCCACATTCTGGCAGGCGGGAATCTGCCAACCCCGACAATCTGCCAGGCTCTTTGCCGACGAGAGGGCGCCATCGCCGGGCGCCAGCTCGGCAGCCATGAGCCGGATGGAGCGCGCGATGAACAACTGGAGCAGGATGGTGAGCGGCTTTCTGGCCTGGCTGATGCTGGCGCTGCTGCCGCTCGCAGCGTTGGCCGAACCGGCGAAAGCCATCCGTCTGCCTACCGGTGTCACGCATGTCGCCACGGTCGAGGGAATCAGCGAGTACCGACTGGCCAACGGCTTGCGCGCGGTCCTCTTCCCTGACGCCGGCAAACCGACCGCCACCGTCAATGTCACCTATCTCGTCGGGTCACGGCACGAGAACTACGGCGAGACCGGCATGGCGCACCTGCTCGAGCACCTGATCTTCAAGGGCTCGAAACGCTTCCCGGACCCGACGCGACAGTTCCAGGCACGTGGCTTCGACATCAATGGCTCGACCTCGCTCGACCGCACCAACTACTACCTCACCTTCCCGGCGAGCGACGGCAATCTCCGCTGGGCGCTCGATTGGAGCGCCGACGCGATGGTCCATTCTTTCATTGCGCGCAAGGACCTCGAGAGCGAGATGAGCGTCGTCCGCAACGAGTACGAGATGGGCGAGAACGAGCCGGCGAGCGTCCTGTTCAAACGCATGCAGTCGCTGCTCTTCGACTGGCACAACTACGGCAACAGCACGATCGGCGCGCGCAGCGACATCGAGAACGTCCGCATCGAGAACCTGCAGGCTTTCTATCGCCGCTTCTACCAGCCGGACAACGCCGTGCTGACGGTCGCCGGCAAGTTCGACGAGCAGCAGGCGCTGGACTGGATCGCCGCCAGCTTCGGCAAGCTGCCGCGACCGAAGCGGCGGCTGCCGGAGCAATGGACCGTCGAGCCGACGGCCGACGGCGAGCGCCAGTTCGTCATCCGGCGCAAGGGCGAGGTGCAACTGCTGACCGTCGCCTACCGCACGCCTGCGAGCCTGCACCCGGACTCCGAGGCAATCGCCATCGCCAGCGATGTCCTCGGCGACACGCCAAACGGTCGTCTCTACCGCGCCCTGGTGCAGACCGGCATGGCGACGCAGGTGTTCGCCTCGCCGGTCGAGACCCGTGAACCGGGCTTCGTCCTCTTCGGCGCCATCCTGGCCAAGGATCAGTCGATCGACCGCGTTCGCGAAGCGATGATCGAGGCCATCGAAGGCGGTCTGGCACGGCAGCCGACGACCGCCGGCGAACTCGAACGCGCGCTGGCGGAAGCGCGCACCTCGTACGAGCGCGCGCTCACCGATCCCGAGTCGTTCGCCGTGATGCTGTCCGAATACATCGCCCTGGGCGACTGGCGGCTGTTCTTCCACGCCCGCGATCAGCTCGACCGGATGACGACGGAACGGGTGGATGCGGCCGCCGCCCGCTACCTCGTGCGCGACAACCGCGTCGTCGGCGTCTTCATCCCGGACGATGCGCCACAGCGCGCCGTGCTGCCCAAGGCGCCGACGGCCGCCGAGTTGCTGGCAGCCTATCGGCCCGCGACGCGCGGCGACGCCGGCGAGGCTTTCGACCCCAGCTACGAAAACCTTGGCCGGCGGACGCGGCTGAGCCGCTTTGGCGATCTGCAGGTCGCCCTGCTGCCCAAGAAGAACCGGGGCCAGACCGTCAACGTCGCGATGAGCTTCCGCTGGGGCGACGAGCAGTCGCTGCGCGACCGCAAGATGGCCGGTGCGCTGGCGATCGCGATGCTGCCGCGCGGCAGCCGGCAACTGAGCCGGCAGCAGATCGCCGATGAAATGACCAGGCTGAAGGTTCGTGGCGGCCTGACACAGTTCGAGACGGCACGCGACAGACTGCCCGAAGCGCTTGCCCTGGCAGCGCAACTGCTCGGCGAGCCGAGCTTCCCGCCGGCCGAGTTCGAGGAACTGCGGCGGGAGTACCTGACCGCCCTGCAGGCGCAGCTCGACAGCCCCGAGGACCTCGCCAGCGACGCCCTCGCCGCGCACTTCAACACCTACCCGCCCGGCGACCCGCGCCACCACACGCCACTGCCGGAGCGGATCGAGCAACTGCGCCGGCTGCAACTCGCCGACGTCGTCGATTACCAGCACCAGCTCGTCGGCACGGCGCGCGGCGAGATCGCGATCGTTGGCGATTTCGATGCGCAGGCCATCGAGGAGCAACTGCGACGGCTGTTCGCCGACGCCCGTTCGCGATCGCCCTACGAGCGCCTCGAGCGCGAGTTCCGCCCGGTGCCGCCGGCGCGGATCGTCATCGACACGCCGGACAGGGAGAATGCCGTCCTGCGGGCGCGGCTCGACATCGAGCTGCACCGTGACGATGCCGACGCCGCGGCACTGTTCGTCGCCAACTACATCTTCGGCAACGGCGGCGGCCTGACCAGCCGTCTGATGGACCGCCTGCGGCAGCAGGACGGGCTCAGCTACAGCGTCGCCTCGAGCCTGTCAATCGGCCAGCGCCAGCGCCTGACCACCTGGACGGTGGCCGCCATGGTCGCACCGCAGAACGCGGCGCGCGCCGAGCAGGCACTGGGCGAGGAGATTCGCCGCGCGCGTGACAAGGGCTTTACCGCCACAGAAGTGGCTGCCGCCCGCAAGGGCATCGTCGAGGCCAGCGCGGTCGCGCGCTCGCAGGACTCGACGGTCGCCTCGCGCTGGACATCGCTGCTCGATCTCGGCCGCGACTGGCGCGATTCACAGGACTTCGAAACCCGGATCATGGCGGTGAGCGCCGAACAGGCGAGCGCTGCGTTCCGCAAGTACATCGACCCCGAGCGGATGACCCTGGTGCTCGCCGGTGACGCCAGCAAGGGCCTCGGCAAGTGAGCGGTGAATCGCTGCTGCCCTGAGTCGCTCACGGCAACGGCGAACGAGCCCGGCGGGAAAGCGAGCCTACTTCTTCAGGCTGTCGCGGATCTCGCGCAGGAGCAGCACATCCTCGGGCGTCTCTGGAGCGGCCGCCGGTGGCGCCGCGGGCTCGGGCGCCGTCCGCTTGAGGCGGTTCATCTGCTTGATCATGATGAAGATGATGAACGCGAGGATGATGAAGTTGACCAGGATGGTGAGGAAGCTGCCGTAGGCGAAGACCGGGACCTGCGCCTTGCGCAGCGCGTCGAGCGTCATCGCGGTGCCTTCCGGCACCTTGCCGAGAACCAGGAACATGCCCGAAAAATCGAGCCTGCCGCCCATGATCCAGGCAATGAAAGGCATGATCAGGTCGCTGACCACCGACTCGACGATCTTGCCGAAAGCACCGCCAATGATCACGCCGACCGCGAGATCCATGACGTTGCCCTTCATGGCGAATTCCTTGAACTCCTGCAGCATGCTCATCGCATCTCCTTTGTTCGGGCTTGGTACGGTTTTTGGGGACAGTGAGAAGACGAACCGAAGCCGCCACTGCGCTTTGACTTCGCATCACCAGCCTGCAGACAGAGCGATCCGGGCTCGACAAAGAAGCTTTCGCCCCGACGCCTGCTGCAGACTCGTTCGATCGCTCGTCGCAACGCGCTGCGTGGCCGGTTCGGCGCGGATACTATACTGTCCGGGAAAGATTGTCCCCGGAGAATTTACAGGAATTTACCGTCGCCGCTCAACGGCGGCAACCAGCGTAGCGGATCGATGAATTTGGTATACCGTCACCGAATCCGTCTGTGTCACCGAATCCGTCTGTCACCGAATCCGTCTCCCGACGCTGGCGGCCGTCTGCACTCGCTACAGGCGGCGCAGCCGCTCGCCGGCGGCGGCGAGCGTCGCCTCCTGCTTGGCGAAGCAGAAGCGCTTGGCGAAGCAGAAGCGGACGACGCGGTCATCGGCACCGTCGTGGCGGAAGACCGAGACCGGGATCGCCGCGACGCCGGCCTCGCGCGTCAGCCAGCAGGCGAATTCACCGTCCGGAAGGTCGGAAATGGCCGCGTAACGCGCGAGCTGGAAGTAGGTGCCGTGGCAGGGCAGCAGCTCGAAACGTGAGGCCGCCAGTTGCTCGCGGAAGAACTCGCGTTTCGCCTGATAGAAGCGCGCCAGCCCGAGATGGCGCGACGCATCCTGCATGTACTCGGCGATGCCGTACTGGCACGGCGCATTGACCGTGAACACGTTGAACTGATGCACCTTGCGAAACTCGGCCATCAGTTCGCGCGCGGCGAGGACGTAGCCGACCTTCCAGCCGGTGATGTGGTAGGTCTTGCCGAACGACGAGACGACGATGCTGCGTGCGGCGAGTTCGCCGTGCGCGGCGACGCTGGCGTGCTGACGGCCGTCGAAGACGATGTGCTCATAGACCTCGTCGGCGAGGACGACGATGTCGCTGCCGCGCGTCAGTTCGGCGAGCCGATCGAGGTCGTCGCCGCGCAGCAGGCTGCCGGTCGGGTTGTGCGGCGAGTTGATGATGATCATCCGCGTCCGTGGTCCGAGCAGCGAGCGGACCTGATCCCAGTCCGGCCGGTAGTCGGGAAAGCGCAGGCTGGCGAAAACCGCCCGGCCACCGAGCGTCTCGATCGCCGGCACGTAACTGTCATAGACCGGTTCGAGGACGACGACCTCGTCGCCAGCGCGCACGAAGGCGGCAATGGCAGTGAAGATCGCCTGGGTCGCGCCGGCGGTGACGGTGATCTCGTCCTCGACATCGTAATCGGTGCCGTAGAGCGCGCGCACCTTGCCGGCGATCG
>JFAX01000007.1:16888-20270 GCA_000585015.1 Candidatus Accumulibacter adjunctus
TGGTCCCGACTCGTGGCAGCTTCGAGTCGACCGCAACTGAAGAATTCGGCATGACGACCCGCGCCCGGCGCGGCCGAAAGTGAGCGAGGACACAGTGTAAAGGCGCGGCAGCCGGGCAACAAGTGCGGCCGATCGCCGCCACTGCCGGGGCAGCGGCGTGCCCGTCCGGACGCAGAATCTGCTAGCATCGGCGCTGCCGCTGGCGCCCCGTCTTCCAGGAAATCAGCTCGATGAAAACGCACCCCGGCTCGTGGCGCGGCCTCGCCGCCTTGCTTCTCCTCGCCATCGTCGCCAGCGTCCGGAGCGGCTTCGCCGCACCAACCCTGCCGGCACTGGCGGCAGATCTGTCGCAACTGACGGTGTCGGGGATTTCTTCCGGCGGCTACATGGCGGTGCAGTTCCAGGTGGCGCATTCGCGCCTGGTGCGCGGCGCCGGCGTCATCGCCGGCGGTCCCTACGATTGCGCCGCAGGCTCGGTCTGGAGGGCACTGACACGCTGCATGTCACCTTCCTGGTGGGCGCCGCTGCCGCCGGTTGGCGAACTGCGCGCCGGCGCCGAGGCACACGCACGCGGCGGACGAATCGACCCGCTGGATCATCTGCGCGATGACCGGGTTTGGCTGCTTTCCGGCGGCCAGGACGACAAGGTGACGAGCGCGGTCGTCGAGCGACTCGCCGCCTTCTACGGCGAGTGGCTGCCGCCGGCGGCGATCCGTTTCGTGCGGGTGCCCGAGGCAGCGCACGCGATGATCTCGGTCGCCGACCCGCAAGCCGCCAGCTGCGGCAGCACCGCATCACCGTTCATAAACCGCTGCGGCGACCTCGATCCAGCCGGGGAAATGCTCGGCCACATGCTCGGCCCGTTGCAGCCGCCGGCGGCCGACCCTCGTGGCGAGATGCTGGCCTTCGACCAGCGCCCCTTCGCAGCCGATCCGGCGATCGATTCCGGTCTCGCCGACGAAGCTTATCTCTACGTTCCGGCCGCCTGCCGCGAATCCCCCTGCCGCGTCCATGTCGCCTTCCATGGCTGCCGCCAGAGTGCGGCGCAGATCGGCCGTCGCTTCGTCGACGGCGCCGGCTACAACCGCTGGGCCGAAAGCAACCGCCTGCTCATCGTCTACCCGCAGACCGCGCCGCGTCACGGCCTGGCGCCGGGTTCGCGCAGATGGATCAGCAACCCCTTCGCCTGCTGGGACTGGTGGGGCTACACCGGCAGCGACTACCCGACCCGCGACGGTCTGCAGATCAGGGCGGTACGCGCCATGCTCGAGCGGCTGGCGGCGCCGCGCCAGCCCGAGTAGTCCGGGCAGGCGCCGGCGAGCGCGCTGCGGCACGACGCGGCAGCCGCTCAGAGGGGCGGAATGCGCAGCACCTGGCCGGGATAGATCTTGTCCGGGTGGGCGAGCATCGGCCTGTTGGCCTCGAAGATCAGCGGGTACTTGTTGGCGTCGCCATAATGCGCCTTGGCGATCTTCGACAGGTTGTCACCCGGGACGACGGTGTAGAAGCTCGCTTCGGCAGAGCTTTGATCGACCGAGAGCATGTCGTTGACCTGCGCCACGCCGGCGACGTTGCCGCAGCAGAGCAGGATCTTCTCCTTGCTGGCCTGGTCGCCGGCGACACCGAAAACCGTCGCCGCGCCACTGGCGCCATCGAAGCTCACCGTCAGGCCGGTCACCGGCAGATCCTGCGTCCGGATGTAGGCCTCGATCGCATCACCGGCGGTCCGGTTCAGTTCTGCGAGGCGGTCGCTGGCCGCCTGATCGTCGGGTGCAGCCGCAGCCGCGGCCGCTGCCGAATCGGTGTCTCCGGCACGAAACAGCTTTTCGCCGGCTGCCTTGACGAAATCGAACAATCCCATCTTCAATCCTCCCTGAATGCCCCGCGCCGACCGGCGCTGCGTGAACCCGCCAGCCAATGGACACGGCACGGACCACTGGCGGCGCACGAGTCTAACAGCCGGCCGTGCAATCACCAACACCGGGTCCGGCGAAGTGGCAGCATTTTCACCCAACGGTCATCGCTGGCGAGGCACTCCGGATGAAGAAAGCCATGACCGTTCCCCTCGCCCCCGACCCCTTTCCAGCGAGCCGGCCAGGGAAAATTCGCCACTCGCTCGCGCGACTTGCACGGCAGCGCCGGCGGCACGATCGGCAAAGCGCTGGCAGACGCGGGCGGCAGCGTCTATGCTGTCGGTTGATCCCGCGACAGACCATGTCGGCTCACCCAACCTGCCTCCGGACCATCCTCCCCATGCCTCAGACATCCGGCACCGCGTCGCCGCTCGCCACCCTGCCCGCCATCGGCTGCCTGCTCGCCGCCTGCCAGGGCGCGCCACCGCCGGCACCCGGCCCGGCAGCCGGTATCGAGATTCATATCGCCCACATCAACGATCACCACTCGAACCTCGAGCCGCAGCCCGACTTCGAGCTGCGGATCGACGGCGTGCCGACACGCGTCGCCGCCGGCGGCTTTCCGCGCCTGACGGCGCTCTTCAAGGCCAGCGCGGAGTTGCCGAACCTGCTGAAGATTCACGCCGGCGACGCCATGACCGGCACGCTCTACCACACGCTGTACAACGGTGAGGCGGACGCGGCGCTGATGAACACCGTCTGTTTCGACGTCTTCGAGCTGGGCAACCATGAGTTCGACGAAGGCGATGCCGGACTGCGGCGTTTTCTCGACCACCTGCGCCAGGGCCCGTGCCGGACGACCGTCCTCGCCGCCAATGTCGAGCCGGCAATCGGCTCGCCACTCGCGCCGACAGGCGCCAACGACTACCTGCAGCCCTACCTGCTGCGGCAGTTCGGCGACATCCGCGTCGGCATCATCGGCATCGAAGTGCGCGGCAAGACGATGAACTCATCGCGCCCGCTGCCGAGCACGCGCTTCCACGACGAGGTCGAGACGGCGCAGAAGGTCATCGACCAGTTGCGCGCCATGGGCATCCGGCACATCATCCTCGTCACCCACCAGGGCTACGAGGCCGACCGTGCCATGGCGGCGCGGCTGAGCGAGGTCGATGTGATCATCGGCGGAGATTCGCACACGCTGCTCGGCGATTTTTCGGCGATCGGCATTGCTTCCGCCGCCGGCCCCTACCCGACCGTCGCGCGCAACCGCGATGGCGATCCGGTGTGCATCGGGCAGGCCTGGGAATACGCCAAAGTCTTCGGGCTGATGCGCGTCCGTTTCGATGCACGCGGCGCCGTGACGAGCTGCGGCGGCTCGCCGACGCTGCCGATCGGCGACGACTTCCGGCAGCGGGACGGCAGCGGCAGCTTCGTCGCCGTCGACGCGGCGACGCGCGCCCACATCATCGACGCACTCCGCGGCACCGATGCCCGCCCCGTCATTCCCGATCCCGTGGCGCAGGCGGAAC
>JFAX01000007.1:20465-23667 GCA_000585015.1 Candidatus Accumulibacter adjunctus
CCGATCCCGTGGCGCAGGCGGAACTCCTCCGCTTCGCCAGTCGCCTCGACGACATGAAGCGGCAGCGGATCGGCACCGCCAGCGACCCGCTGTGCCTCGTGCGCGTCCCCGGTGAAGCGACCAACCGCAGCGCTGGCGTCAGTGGCTGTGAGAACGCCAACCGCCTGGCGCGCGGCAGCGACATCGCGCAGGCGGTTGCCGAGGCCTATCGCCAGGCGAGCAGGCTTGCCGACATCGCCCTGCAGAATGGCGGCGGCATCCGCACACCATTGCCGCGGGGCGACGTCACCTATGGCACGGCCTACACCGTCCTGCCATACACCAACGTCCTGTACGAACTGCAACTGACCGGTCGCCAGGTCACCGAGGTGCTCGAGGATGCGGTCGGCAACTACCTCGACCGCGGCGGCTCGGATGGCTCGCACCCTTACGCTGCCGGCCTGCGCTGGCACCTCGACCTGCGGCAGGCACGTGGCAGCCGCTTCACCCGCATCGAGGTGCGCGCCAGGGACCGTGATGACTGGCAGGCACTCGACCCCGAGCGCACCTATACGGTCGTCACCAGCGACTACCTGGCAACCGGCGGCGATGGCTACAGCACGCTCGCCCGGATCAATCAGGCCGGCCGCAGCGTGAACACCTATCTCAGCTACACGCAGACCTTCGTCGACTACCTGCAGGCACACGGCACGGTCGAACGACCACCGGCTGCCGAGTACAGCCACCAGCGCGTGATCGCGCGTGACGGCACGGTCCTGCCGTGAGGCATCAGCAGCAGGGGGGACGGACCACTACTTGCTGAGCAGACGCATGCCGCGCTCGAGACCGTCGAGCGTCAGCGGAAACATGCGGCCGCCGAGGAGATTGCGGATCAGCGCCGTCGACTGCCGGTATTGCCAGGAGTGCTCGGATTCGGGGTTGAGCCAGATGGTGTGCGGCCAGGTGTCGGCCAGACGGCGCAACCAGGCGGCACCCGGCTCGGCGTTGTTGAACTCGATGCTGCCGTTCGGCTGCAGCAGTTCGTAGGGGCTCATCGCCGCGTCGCCGACTAGGATCAGCTTGTAGTCGCCGCCGTACCGGTGCAGCACGTCGTGCGTCGCGATGCGTTCGCTGTGCCGCCGGCGGTTGTCGCGCCACAGGTGATCGTAGACACAGTTGTGGAAGTAGTAATGTTCGAGGTGCTTGAACTCGCTGCGGCAGGCGGAAAACAGTTCCTCGCAGACGCGGATGTGATCATCCATCGAGCCGCCGATGTCGAGCAGCAGCAGCACCTTGACGGCGTTGTGCCGCTCCGGCCGCAGTTTCAGGTCGAGCCAGCCGGCGTTGCGCGCGGTGCCGGCGATCGTTCCTTCGAGGTCGAGTTCCTCGGCAGCGCCCTCGCGCGCGAAGCGGCGCAGGCGGCGCAGCGCGACCTTGATGTTGCGCGTGCCGAGTTCGACGCTGTCATCGAGGTTGCGGTATTCACGCCGCTCCCAGACCTTGACCGCCGAGCGATTCTCGCTCCGGCCGCCCAGCCGGATCCCTTCCGGGTGCGTGCCACCGTGACCGAAGGGTGAGCTGCCGCCACTGCCGATCCACTTGCTGCCGCCGGAGTGGCGCTCCTTCTGTTCCGCCAGCTGCTGCCGGAAGGTCTCCATCAGCTTCTCCCAGCCCAGCTTCTCGAGCCGCGCCCGTTCGGCGTCGCTGAGATGTTTCCTGACCGCCCGCCGCAGCCAGTCCTCCGGGATCAGCACCTCCATGCCGGGCAGCGCCTCGACGCCCTTGAAATACTCGCCGAAGGCCCGGTCGAACTTGTCGAAGTGGCTCTCGTCCTTGACCAGGACGGTGCGCGAGAGCAGGTAGAAGTCGTCGATGCTGTGCTCGATGACGTGCTGCCGCAACGCCTCGAGCAGCGTCAGGAACTCCTTGATCGACACCGGCAGGCGGCTCGCCTTGAGGTGCAGGAAGAAGTCGATCAGCATCGTCGGCGGTCGTCGGCACGACTCAAGACGCGGACGCGGGCGACTTCACGGTCGCCTCAGCGATTGTGGCGCGCCATGAAGATCAGGCGCTCGAACAGGTGCACGTCCTGCTCGTTCTTCAGCAGCGCGCCGTGCAGCGGCGGTATGGCCGCCTTCTGCTCCTTGCTGCGCAGCACCTCGGGCGGAATGTCCTCGGCCAGCAGAAGCTTGAGCCAGTCGAGCAGTTCCGAGGTCGATGGCTTCTTCTTCAGTCCGGGAATCTCGCGCAGCTCGAAGAAGACCTCGAGCGCCTCGCGCAGCAACGCCGGCTTGAGGCCGGGGAAATGGACATCGACGATCGACTTCATCGTCTCCCGGTCGGGAAAGCGGATGTAGTGGAAGAAGCAGCGGCGCAGGAAGGCGTCGGGCAGTTCCTTCTCGTTGTTCGAGGTGATGACGACGACCGGCCGCTGCCGGGCGCGCACGGTCTGCCGCGTCTCATAGACGAAGAACTCCATCCGGTCGAGTTCGCGCAGCAGGTCGTTGGGAAACTCGATGTCCGCCTTGTCGATCTCGTCGATCAGCACCACCGATGCCGTCTCGCACTCGAAAGCCTGCCACAGCACGCCCTTGACGATGTAGCTGCCGATGTCGGCGACCCTCGCCTCGCCGAGCTGCGAGTCGCGCAGGCGCGACACCGCGTCGTACTCGTAGAGGCCCTGCTGCGCCTTGGTGGTCGACTTGATGTGCCACTGGAAGAGCGGCAGGCCGAGCGCAGCCGCGACTTCCTCGGCCAGCATGGTCTTGCCGGTGCCCGGCTCGCCC
Organism: Candidatus Accumulibacter adjunctus; assembly: GCA_000585015.1. Classification (GTDB taxonomy): domain Bacteria; phylum Pseudomonadota; class Gammaproteobacteria; order Burkholderiales; family Rhodocyclaceae; genus Accumulibacter; species Accumulibacter adjunctus. The sequence goes on from JFAX01000007.1 coordinate 23,231, forward strand.
TTGATCAGCAGCGGCCGCTGCAGGGTGATGGCGGCATTCACCGCCAGGTTGAGGTCGCGGGTGGTGACGTAACTGGCTGATCCGGTGAAGCGCATGGTGAAATCCCTCGGCAAGTGCCATCGATTGTACCCGCAATCACGCGGCACGGTCTGCACCTTTCCGCCGCCAGAGACCGCTCTTCCGCGCAACCGCGCAGTCCTGCCGCAAGAGCCATTGGCTCGCGGCCAGCCCTGAAGCATCACCCGCGAAACCCAGTCGTAGCAAGGCTTGACGGCCACCGCAAAAAAAAGCTTTCGCAAAGGGGGGCTAGACAATTTTCGAGGCCTTTGGCAGAATAGGCTGAGGTTGGCGGATCGGCGTTTCTGGTAGAGGTTCTGCGATGGAGGTGATGAGGCCGGACGGTTGGGTGCACGGCGGCCGGGAGTTCAGTGCGCGAG
>JFAX01000007.1:26076-60783 GCA_000585015.1 Candidatus Accumulibacter adjunctus
ACACCCTCTTCACGGACCCCACACCCGCCGAAGATCCAGCCCTCACTTGCCGCCAGCCCCCAGCAATCTGACCGCCTCAGCGGCGAAAGCGGGGGCTTCCGGCAATCGGGGTGGATTCGGCAGGGTCATGCTTCAGGGCTGGGCTGAGGTACGTGTCCTTGTATTTCCATCCACCAAGTGCTATATAAACCATATGGTTGTTACGGACATTGTCTTGCTCCAGCGTGGTCGGCGCGCTGTCGGTAAATTTGTCGGGGGGAACATGGACATTCTGACTCAATTGAACCTGTTCGGACGTTCCCCGGCCTTCCTCAAGGTGCTCGATCTGATCCGGCGCTTCGCTGGATGCGACGCGTCGGTCCTGCTGCAAGGCGAGACGGGCACCGGCAAGGAGATCGCGGCACGCGCCATCCACCACCTGAGTCCTCGCCGCGACTTGCCGTTCGTTCCGGTGAACTGCGGCGCCCTCCCCGATACCTTGCTCGAGAACGAATTGTTTGGGCACGAGCGGGGAGCCTTTACCGATGCTCGCGAAGCGCGCCGGGGATTGGTTGCTGCCGCAGCCGGTGGGACCCTGTTCCTCGACGAGGTCGAGGCGATGAGTCCACGCGCCCAGGTCGTGCTGTTGCGTTTCCTGCAGGATCACACGTATCGGCCGATAGGCGGCCAACAGTGCACGACCGCCCCACTTCGCGTGATAGCCGCCAGCAACGCGGACCTCAGGCAAATGGCCAGCAACGAGCGTTTTCGCCTCGATCTGCTCTACCGGCTGGGCGTCCTGACGGTCGTCATGCCGCCCCTGCGTGAGCGCGAAGGCGATGTGGAACTGCTCGCCGAGGCATTGCTGGCAAGACTCAGCGTGCAGTATGGGCGCCAGTTCGCTCGGCTGCATCCGGAGAGCCTGCGCTGGATGCAGCGATATGATTGGCCCGGCAACGTCCGTGAACTGGAGAACGTGCTGCTGCGCGAATTGCTGCTCACCGATGCTTCGGAATTGCGCATCGCCTCCCCAACGCCACCACCGAAAGCGGTCGATCAGTCAATAGCCGGCGAGGATAGCCGCGTCGGGTTCAGCCAGGCCAAGGCCGAGGCGATTCTACGCTTCGAGCGCACCTATCTGGATGCTCTTCTGGCCCACGCGCACGGCAACATGTCCCTCGCTGCGCGCATTTCCAGCCAGGATCGCGGCGCCCTCAACCGGCTCGTCAAGAAGCACGGCATCAAGCCGGATAGCTACCGCCGACAATCCCTCCCCACCGCCTAGCAGTTCCGCAAGGCAGGCACTGCTGCGCCTGGCCTGCTTTTGAGGCTCGGCGCCTGTTCTCGTGCCTCGCTGGTGCTGACCAGTCCCACCTGAGGCAATTCCGTCTCACCCTGCCGCCGTGCCATCCGCTCAAGGACTTGCGGCCCCACCAAGCACAAGACAGTGGGACCGCTGTGCCGCAGGGTCTTGTCAGGCCGGACTTTCCGGCTCCTGCAAAATCAGGTACTTGACGTCCTGCTGCCGGATGGCACGACTATTGCCTCCTATTTTGCCGTAGGCAGGTAACGGGGTCGCCAGAAGCTGGCAAGAGCCGAAGCGAAACACGCCAAGTCGCAACAGCCGGCGGCAGGCATCGGCTGGGAAGACACGGGAGGCCGCATGTACGGGAACGATCCGGAGGTCATTGCGCTCGCAGCCGAGATCGAGTGCTATCTCAAGGAGCACCCGGAAGCGGCGGACACCACGGAGCACATTGCCAGATGGTGGATTCTCAGGCAGCGGATCGAGATGGGGCTCGCTCTCACCCAGAAGGCTCTCGACCACCTCGAGGCGAAGGGAGTCGTCGAGCGCACCCAGCAGGGTCTTTACGGGCTTGCCCAGAGGCGTGGGTGATGAGTTGCGATTTTCGACCGCACCGCTTTACCGGGAGCTGAACTCCATGGCCAGTGATCGAGCGATCGCGACCGTCGGCAGGGCCATCGTCGGGCTGATGAAGGACCACTGCCGGGCCGATCTGGCGAGGGGCGCCGACTTCGAACTCTACGGTCCGCAGAACTTCGACAACCCGATGGGCTACGGTGTCTCGCTGATGCTCTATCGAATCGCGATCAACGCCAGCCCGCGTAACCGCCCGCCGCGCATGACGGCAACGGGAAACAAGATGCGGCCGTCGCTGCCGCTTGACCTCCACTATCTGCTGACAGTCTGGGCGTCGGCAGTCGATACGCAGCATCTCATGCTCGGCTGGGCGATGCGATTCCTGGAGGACCGGGGCGTGCTGCCCGCAGGCGTCCTCAATGCCTACGATGCCGAGCCCGATACCTTCGGCGCCGGGGAAGGGGTCGAACTGATTTGCGATCCGCTCGGACTGCAGGACTACCTGCAGATCTGGGACAAGCTGAAGACCCGGATGCCGCTCTCGGTGAGCTATGTCGCGCGGATGGTGCTGCTTGATTCCAAGTTGCCGATGAGCGCCCCCGCGCCGGTGCGAACCCGAGACTCCTCGGCCGGCGAAGGGGTGGTGCCGTGAACACACTCGCAGGCACCTCCGACCGAATCACCCGCGTGGCACTGTTCGGTGCCCGCTTTCTCGACACTGCGACCGGCGCGCCGGTCGCGGAGGGCCTGAGGGTTAGCCTTTTCCCGACCGGCCGGCCCGAGGCGCGTGCGGACGCGTTCGTCACGCGCGGCGGCATGTTCGCCCGGGAACGGATTCCCGGATTTGGCACCCTCGACTTCGGTAACGGGGTCGAGATCGTTCCCGATCTCGGTGCGGGCGACAAAACCTACTGGGAAAAGGCGGCCGCCGCCGATCGGCCCTATGTGGTCGAGGTCCGCGACCGACTCAACCGCTTCCTGCCAGTGTCGTTCCGGACAACGATTCCGACGCCGGGGCCGTTCGGGACTGGCGGCCCCGGCTCGGGCCTGCCCGAAGCCCGGAAGCTGTTTTCCGCCCCGGCGCGGCTTGCACCGCCATCGACGGCGGTGCTGCGCGCCGAGCTTCGCGAGCCCAAGTCTGCCGACTATCCGGACGGACGGCCACTCAAGCACGCGCTGTTCATCGTCGAGTGCGGCGGCAAGCCAGCGGGAACCGGGATCGCGGACGGCGATGGGAGAGCCGCCGTGATGTTTTCCTACCCCGAGCCACCGCCCACCTCCCGAGGTGCGGCAAGGAACAAGTTCTGCTGGCCGATCAGCGTGAAGGTGTACCACGCCCGATTGGCAGCACCAGCCGCCGACCGGCCCAGCAAACTGCCGGACATCGAGGACCTGCTCGCCCAGGAAAAGGACTCACTTCGGCTCAAGGTCTTCAAATCGCTGGCCCCGGACCCGGTCGAGGAACTGGACGTCCTGAAGCTCGAACTGGGGCAGGAACTGGTTCTCCGGACTTCGGGCTGGTCCTGTCTGTTCGCATCATCATCATCCGCATGACCGCCCGGTCTGCTCATCGAGGAGAGACAACATGCCCGAATACCTCGCCCCAGGCGTATACGTAGAGGAAACCTCCTACCGCGCCAAGTCGATCGAGGGCGTCAGCACCACCACCACCGGGTTCGTCGGACCCACTCGCTACGGGCCGATCGACATGGAGCCCGAGATCGTCACCAGCCTCGGAGACTTCGAGCGCGTTTATGGCGACGGGCAGCCGCTCGAGTTCGCCGGCGGGCGTATGCACAACTATCTGTGGCACGCCGTGCGTGCCTTCTTCGAGGAGGGCGGCCGGCGACTATATGTCGCACGCACGTTCCTGCCGCTGCGCGACGCAGGCGCCTCCAGCGTCCCCCCACTCGCTGCCGATGGCAGGTCTTTCGTCAAGCTGCCTTCAGAGGAGACGCCTGAAGACGACGCCGTGTTCGTCAAGGCACGCTTCCCCGGTGCGGCCGGCGACCAACGCGTCAGTTTCCGGCTGGGCTTTGGCGGCAACGTCCTTGCCCGACGCAACGACGAGAAGAGCGACGGCCCGGGCAAAGGCACGGTACGAGGCCTCACAGAATTCGATCTGGTCGGTATCTTCGGGCCCAGTTTTCGGCCTAGCCAAGCGCCGTTACCGCCCTCGATTGAGGTACTGCGCGATGCCCTGCGCGCTTTGGCGGCCACCGACTCGGCCAGAGCCAAGATGCTGGCCTCGAGCAATGTGGAATCGGCCGCTGGAATTGCCGCGCGCGATGCGGCTGCGGCTGCCGCAAGTGCGCGCACTCTCAACGAGTTGGAGGATGTCGTCAGCGCGCGCGAGGCGGCGCTGCTGCAAGCGCAGCGGGCGCTCGAGTCAGATAATGCGGAGGCTATCGCCGCGACGTCCGCGAAAGAGCTGGCTGTCGCCGCCAAGAAGGTGGCAGACAACGCGAAGAAGGCCGCGGAGGACGCCGCGACCGCCCAAGGAGCAGCCACCGGGGATGCTGCAAAAAAGGCCACGAAAAGCGCTGACGCGGCAGGGGCGACGGAGAAGGCCTTGCCAGCGGCGCTCAAGGACGGGGCCTTGCCGGAGGAGATCAAACTCGCTACCGATGCCGCCGACTCTGGCAAGACTCTCGCCGATGCCGCCAAAGAGGCTGCGGACGTCGTGGTCGAGACGCTTCCGGTCGACGCCACACAGCCGGAAAAGGACGCGGCCAATACGGCCGCTGCCAAGGCCGACGAGAGTGCAAGAGCGGCAAAGGCCACTGTGGATACTCTCGCAACAGCGTTGAAACCAGCTGCTACCCCGGAGCAAAAGACCGCCGCCACCAAAGCCGCCAAAGAAGGTAAGGAAATCGCCGACGCCGCCAAAGTTCTTGCGGACAACGTGGTCACTCTGCTTGCAAGCGGCACGCTGCTCGCCAAGGTGAATGACGCCGCCGCGGCCGCGACCAAGGCGAACGAGCTTTTCGAAGCAGCCAAGAAGCGAGGCGAAGCAGCGACAAAGGCGATCCAAGACGGCGAGGACGCCGTGGCCGCGATCACGAAGGACCCAGACGGGCTGCTCGCCGAGGCCAGGCAAGCGCGCGACGCGGCCAAGACCCAGGCCGACATTGCGCGGGACACGGCAGCGACCTCATCGCAGCACGCGCTGGCGGTCACCAAAGCGCTCGAAGAGCTGACGGGCATTGCGGCAGGCACAGCCGTCGGCCGCCTGTACCTCGCCCGCTACAACGAACTGGCAAAGCGCTGGGAATTTCATGACAGCAGCGGCGTCGCAGCCTTTGGGGAGCATCAACTCGACCCCGACCCGAAGACCGGCCACAAGGTCTGCGTGGCAACGGTGACGGTAACGGTCGTCGCGGCAGGCCACCCCGCCAGCCAGTGGGCCGGCTTGCCGCTGGACCCGCGGCACAACCAGGCCGGCGAGCCCGACCACCTGCTGGCGCGGCTCGGCGAGAAACCGGGAACGCTTGCTGCGGCGCGTTCGCTGCCGGTTACGATCACCCTCGGAAAGAACCTGCTTGATGCCGCCGGCCAACCGCGGGCGGACGGTATCGCGCTCGCCCGACTGCTGTTCGACGAGATTCCCGACATCAAGAACAACGACAACATCCCGCGGGAACCATTCGAGACCCGCCTCAACGAGCTCAAGGGCGGCAATGACGGTCAGCGACCCGAAGGTGCCGAATACGAAGGCAAAGGCGACGAAACGGCCATCGGCAAGACTGGACTCAAGCTTCTCGAGGACCTCGAAGATATTTCCATCGTCGCGGCACCCGGTATCACCTTCGGCATGGAGCACGAGAATTGGCGGCCCGTGGCGCAGACGATCAACGGCCAGCTGCTCGGCCACTGCGAGCGCATGCGCTACCGCGTCGCGATACTCGACAGCGGCGATGGCCAATCGATCGGCGACGTACGCTCGATGCGCGCCAAGATCGACTCCGCCCGCGGCCATGCTGCCCTCTACTACCCGTGGGTACGGGTCCTGGATCCGATCACCCGACAGGAAATCAACCTCCCGCCGTCGGGCTTCGTGGCGGGCATCTACGCCCGCAACGATGTCGATCGGGCGGTGTACAAGGCGCCGGCCAACGAGGTGGTGCGCAGCGCGATCGGCTTCGAATTCCTCCTCAACAAGGCGCAGCAGGAGGTCTTGAATCCGGAAGGCGTCAACTGCCTGCGCTTCTTCGAAGGCCGCGGCTTCAGGCTGTGGGGCGCGCGCACCGTCAGCTCGGACCCGGAATGGAAGTATGTGAATGTCCGGCGCTACTTCGGCTACCTCGAACGTTCGATTGACAAGGGCACCCAGTGGGCCGTGTTCGAGCCCAACGGCGAGGCGCTGTGGGCAAACGTCCGACGGACCATCGAAGACTTTCTGCTCAACGAGTGGCAGAGCGGCGCGCTGCTCGGAGACAAGCCCGAGAAAGCCTATTTCGTCCGCTGCGACCGCTCGACGATGAGCCAGAACGACCTCGACAACGGACGCCTGATCTGCCTGATCGGCGTCGCACCACTCAAGCCGGCGGAGTTCGTCATTTTCCGCATCGGCCAGTGGACCGCGGACCGCAAGATTTAACGAACAGAGGAGAGCGAAATGGCTGTTCTACGAGAGCGCCCCTATGTGCAGTTCAACTTCCTCGTCGACCTGGGCAACGGCAATGCGGAGGCACCGCAAGCCGGTTTCCAGGAAGTGAGCGGCATCGGCATGGAAGTCACCCTTGCGGAGTATCGCAACGGCAACTCCAAAGAAAACAGCGTCATGAAGATCAACGGGATGAACAAATCCACCGACGTGACGCTGAAGCGCGGGGTGATCGGCTCGCTCGATCTCTATCAGTGGTTGCACCAGATTCGCAATGGCGACCAGAGCGCGCTGCGCACCGTCACCGTCCAGTTGCAGAACGAGGAGCACACCGCCGTCGTGGTCACCTGGAAGCTGCTGCGCGCCCGAATCATCAAGCACACCAGTGGCCCAATGAACGCCAAGGGAACCGACGTGGCGATGGAAGAGCTGGTGCTCGCCTACGAGCGGCTGGAGATGGAGTGACATGAGCGCCACCGCCACCCGTCGCTTGCCGGGCATCCGCTTCGAAGGGCGCCCGCGGGCGCTCGACGCTGCCTTGCCGCGCATGGACGTGGCGGCCTTCGTCGGTTTTGCGGCGCGTGGCCCCCTGCACCTGCCGGTGCCCATCGAGGGCCCTGAGGAGTTCCAGGAAGTTTTCGGGAACGACCTCAGGCTCGCTTGGGACCGTGTCCACGGACGTTGGGCAAACGCCCATCTGGCGGCCGCCGTACGGGCGTTCTTCGCCAACGGCGGCGTGCGCTGCTGGGTGGTACGGGTCGCGGGGCCGAATGCTTTCACCAACCGCTTCCGCTTGCCCGGACTGGCGCGCGCCGTCCGCACCGATAGCGGGTGGGTGCTCACCGCCGCGACGGCCCGCGCGCGCAGCGAAGGCAGTTGGTCGGATGAGCTGCGCGCCTGCACCCGGTTGCAGAGCCGTCCCGCCCAGGTGACGATCGCCCGGGTACCCGTCTCGGGCGACGGCCTCGAACTGGAGCTGCGCGCGAGCCCGCCAGCGGCGGCTGGCGACCTGCTGCGCGTCGTCGCCGCGGACGGCGTGCGACAGGCTTTCTTGCCTCTCAAGGAACTCGTCACCCTGCGCAAGGACGGCACGAGTTTGCTGAGCGTGGTGAGGGCGAGCCAGGCGCTTCTGCTGCCAGCGTCCGGCGCCAGCCCGCAGGATGCGGTTCTCGCTTCTTTCGAGTGGCCCAAGACCCGCTGCGACATTCTTTCGTTCGACCTGCGCGTGACCGGACTGCAGGGCCGTCCCGAGTCGGACGTCGCCTCCTTCGACCTCCGGGTCGCTGGGCCGCAGGCGCGCCCCGAGCAGCTTGACGGGCTCGGCTTCGTTCCCGGGCACCCCCGGTACTGGAACGTCCTATCGACCGATGCCGAGCTTTATAGCGCTGGCAAGGCACTCGGCGGGTTTGCTGGCCAACGTTTCCCGCTGGCCGGCGACGGAGAAGGCGACCCCGATTTCTTCTTTCCGCGTGACATGTCGGGCCTGTTCGACGAGGAAAGCAAGCGCGAGGCTGACAGCCGCAGCAGGCTCGAGCGCGACGGGCTCGACCAGTTCAGCGCAGCGCTCTTCGTCGACCCGAACCTGCAGAAGAGCACACGCTCCACTCTGCTGGAACAAGCCGACTACCTCCGTTATCGCAGCCCGCTGCCGCGGCGCCTGCTCGGCGTGCACTCGCTGCTCGGCTGGAACGACCCGGCAGTCTCCGACGAGGTGACCGTGCTGGCGGTGCCCGACGCCATGCACCGCGGTTGGCAGCGCGAGAAAGACACGTTGCCCGGGGAGTGGTTCGTCGTTCTGGAGGAACAGCCTGCGTCGACCCCTGCCGCCACCGCGACCTTCGCCGACTGCGCTTCGCCACTGCTGCCGAAGCTCGTCTGGCGGGATCCGGAATTCATTGCCGCCACCCGCACGCTGCGGCTGCACTGGAGCCCGGCGCCAGCCAACGCCGATTTGCAGTATCGGGTTGAGGAGTGTGCACTGCAGGACTTCGCCGTAACCGACTTCAGTCGCGCGGTCGCCAGTCCCGAACTCGATTGCCCTGGCCGCGAGCCCGGCGAGGCCTTCTTCCGCGTGCGGGCCGAGTGCCAGCAGTGGACGGGTGCGTGGTCGGCGATCCTGCGCGTCCAGCTTCCGAGCCGCCACGAATTCTCACTATGCGCCCTGGACGAGAAATCCAGCACTCCGGCGTTGTTGCCGGTGCATGGCGCGCTACTGGACATGGCCGCCGCCCGTGGCGATCTGGTCGCGTTGCTGGCGCTGCCCGAGGACTGGCGGGAGAACGAGGTCCTGCTGCATGCCCGCCAGCTCGCCGAGCGCGATGGCGGCGATCACGACCCATCGACCGGCAGTTTCGGTGCCCTCTACCATCCCTGGGCCTGCATGGCTGCGCCAGGGACGCCGCAGCCGCTTGCCGTGCCACCCGACGGCATCGCCGCCGGCATCCTCGCACGCCGCGCGCGCGAGCGCGGCGCCTGGGTGGCGCCGGCCAACGAAGCGCTGCGCAACGTCGTCGCGCTGACACCCCGACTGCTGCCCCAACGCTGGCTCGACCTTCAGGACGCGCGGGTCAACGTTCTGCGTCGCGAGCCGGCCTTCTTCACCATCCTCAGCGCCGACACCCTTGCCGGTGAGCCCGAGCTGCGACCGCTGCAAGTGCGGCGGCTGCTGATCCTGTTGCGCCGCCTCGCGCTGCGCATCGGTGCCGAGTTCGTCTTCGAGCCGCAGGGCGAAGCGCTGTGGGGAGCCGTCCAGCGGCGCTTCGAACGGGCACTCGATGATTTGTTCCGGCGCGGCGCTTTCGCCGGCGGCAAACCCGAAGATTCGTTCCAGGTGGCTGTACGTTCGGCGGCCAAACGCGCCGGCGAGGTGGATCAAGGCAGGCTGGTCGTCGAACTGCGGGTGCGTCCGGCACAGGCCCTGCGCTTCATTACCGTGCGGCTCACCCAGAGCGGTTCCGGCGCCGCCGTGACGGAGGTCTTCTGATGATTGCCGACGGTAGCGTCCGTCCCTTCTCGGCCTTCAACTTCGAGGTGCGGATCCGCCGCGAGGGTGAGACCGCTGCGCTCTGCGGCGGCACCTTCGCCGAGTGTGATGGACTCGACATGAGCCTGGACGTCAAGACCATCCGCCAGGGTGGCGACAACCGGCGGCAGATCCGGCTCGCCGGCCCCGCCGCTTACGGCCAGCTGACGCTCAAACGCGGCATGACCCAGGGCTTCGACCTGTGGAAATGGTTCTCCGATACGCTCGACGACCCCGGGCTGCGCGCCGACGCCGAGGTCGTGCTGTTCGCTGCCGACGGCAGCACCGAGCAGCTTCGTTTTGCCCTGACGCGCTGTCTCCCGATCAAGCTCAAGACGCCACCGCTCAACGCCCGCGATGGCGTGGTGGCGATCGAGGAACTCCAGCTCGCCTACGAAACACTCTCCGTACCAGGAGCGTCACGATGAGCGGGCTGGTGACGGCGAAGCTGTTCGAGCTGGACGACAAGCTCGAGGACGAGAAATCGGGTGGCAAGCGGGCCAGCGTGCAGTTCAACCCGGAAACGCTGAAGGTGACCTACGCCAACCAGATCGTCGATCCACCCACCGGCGCCAGCAACCCGGACAACGGATCGGCCAAAGGGCAGTTCGTCGGCGCCGGCAGCACCAGGCTGGCGCTGCAGCTCTGGTTCGACATCAACGTACCGATGCCGGGCAGCGAACCTTCGGTGGACGACGTGCGTCGCCTGACGCAAAGCGTCACCCAGCTGATGCAACCGGAAGCGTCGGCAACGGACAAGCAAAAATACATTCCCCCGGTGGTTCGCTTCGAATGGGGTTCGTTCAAGTTTGACGGGGTCATCGAGTCCCTGGAAGAGACGCTGGATTTCTTCTCAGAGAAGGGCGTCCCGCTGCGCGCCAGCATGGCGCTGGTGATGTCGCAGCAGAAGATTCTGATCATTCCCCTGGGCACCGCCGCCGGTCGCCAGCGGAAGTCGCCAGGCGCCGAACCGCTGGCGGCGGCGGCGCAGGGAAGCAGCGTGCAAGGGATCGCCGCGGCGGCTGGCAAGGGTGGCAACTGGCAGAGCATCGCCAGCGCCAACGGCATCGAAAACCCGCGCCAACTGGCCGCCGGACAGCTCCTGAACCTGTCGACCGGCCGCAAGCGGTACTGAGGAGACGCATCATGCCCGTGATCATCAGCGAATTCGAAGTCGTTCCCGAGCCCGAGCGGGAACCAGCCGCCGTCCAGGAGCACGACTCTCGGGAAAAGGTTGCGCCGCCGCCGGCAGCGCAGGATGTGGCGCGGATCGTGCAATTGCTGACCGAGCGCGCGCTGCGCGCGTGGGCGGACTGAGCCATGTCCGCCCGCGACAGCTCAGAGCTCGTGGCCCGGCCGACGCTGGTCGTAGACGAGCGCGACCAACTCGGGCTCGATCTGCTCGAACTGGCCATCCGGGAGTCCGCGGAGGGCCTCTATCGCTGCGAGGCGCTGCTCAACAACTGGGACAATACCGGCAACGGGGCAGGTTTTCTCCACTTCGACCGCCGCACGCTTGAGTTCGGCAAGCGTTTCGAAGTCAGACTCGGCAACGACACCCTCTTCGACGGGCGGATCATGGCGCTGCAGGCCGACTTCCCCGAGGCCGGTCGGGTGCCGCGCCTGCGGGTGCTCGCGGACGATCGCTTGCAGGACCTGCGGATGACCCGCCGCAGCCGGACGCTTGCCGACGTCAGCGACTCCGACGCCATCGGCCGCATCGCCCGCGACCACGGCCTGACGGCGCAGGTGGACCTTTCCGGGCCGAAGCACAAGATCCTCGCGCAGGTGAACCAGAGCGACCTTGCGTTCGTGCGCGAACGTGCCCGGACCGCTGGCGCCGAGGTGTGGATGGCCGGCAGCACGCTGCACGTCGCACCGCGAAATCAGCGCCAGGGCGGGTGCCTGACGCTGGCACACGGCGGGCTGCTGCGCGAGTTCTCGGTGATCGCCGACCTCGCCGGGCAGCACAGCAAGGTCACGCTGGGCGGCTGGGATGTCGCCAGCAAGTCGGCCATCAAGGGCGAAGCCGAGGCGGCAGCGCTGGGCGGCGAACTGGGTGACGACGAAAGCGGCGCGGCGATCCTGAAGTCCGCGCTCGGCGAGCGGCGGCAAAGCGTTGCGCACACCGTTCCGCTGGCCGCCGACGAGGCGCGGACGCACGCCGAAGCCCGCTTCCGCGCGGCAGCGCGACGCTTCGTCGTCGGCCGCGGAGTGGCCGAAACCGACCCCGCGATCCGGGTGGGCGCCACCGTCGACCTGCAGGGTCTGGGGCCCTTGTTCAGCGGCAAGTACTACGTCTGCGAGACGCAGGTGCGCTTCGACGGCGAAGGCCTGCGCACCGAGTTCACCGGCGAGCGGCCAGGGCTGGGACGGCCGTGAAAGGAAGCGTGAAGCGATGATGCTCGACACCGGACTACTCGAACAGGCGCTGCTGCCACGCGCCGCCACCGGCCTCGGCGGCCGCTGGTACGGCGTCTTTCCGGCCCTGGTCACCGACCTCAAGGACCCGGACGGACAGGGCCGCGTCAAGGTCACGCTGCCCTGGGCGCCCGACTCCGACGACAGTCGTTACGAAGCCTGGGCGCGGCTGGCGACGCTGATGGGCGGCAACAACCGCGGCAGTTGGTTCGTTCCCGACACCAACGACGAAGTGCTGGTCGCCTTCGAGGGTGGCGATCCGCGCCGTCCCTACGTGCTCGGCGGCTTGTGGAACGGCAGCGACCAGCCGCCGGACAGCATGGACGGCGGCGGCAACAACTACCGCAAGGTGCTGCGCTCGCGCAACGGCGTCAAGCTCACGCTCGACGACCAGGACGGCCAGGAGAAAATGATCCTGGAAACCCCGGGCGGCCAGAAAGTGACCCTGAAGGACGGCCCCGGTGCGATCGAAATCGAGGACAGCAACGGCAACTCGGTGAAGCTGGAGTCCTCCGGCATCACCGTCAACGCCTCGGCCAAGGTCACCATCAACGCCAGCCAGATCGCCATCTCCGCCGGCCTGGTGACGGTGGACGCCGGCATGTCCCGGTTCAGCGGCGTCCTGCAGGCCGACACCGTGATCAGCAACTCAGTGATCAGTGCCTCGTACACGCCGGGCGCTGGCAACATCTGGTGAAAACGATGAATCCGCACACGACTCTCTGGACTTCGCCGGCGCCGCTCTGGGGCCGCTTCGACAGCAGCCCCGGCAGCGTGGCGGCGGCGCTCGCCACGGATCAGGCGCGGCCGGCGATCCTGCGCTTCGCCAGCGATGACTTCATGGATCAATTGCTGGCCATGCTGGCCGCCGACCCGCGGCAGATCGGCAGCCTGATCGCCCGCCCCGAGACCTGGCGCAGCCCGTCGGGCGACGCGCCGGACCTGATCGAGCGCGTGCCGCTGCCGCGGCTGGCAAGGGCACTCACTCGCCTGCGCAAGCGCCAGGCGCCGTCGACCGCACTGTCGCCAAGCACGCACGCGGTCGTCGAGAAGGAGAACGGCGTCGAGCGCAGCAAGCCGCTCAAGCTCTACCAGCCTGCCCACCAGCGCTACTACCTGGTCGGTGCGAACCTCGTCTGCGAGCGGGTCGGCTTCCCCGATCGCACCCTCGGCGCGACCGGCAGCGAGCACGTCGGCTTCGTGCTGCGGCGGCTGTTTCCCCCCAAGGGAAAGGAGGAAGGGCCGCCATTCGAGGAGTACGCCTTCGTCAAGGACGCCAGCGACGCACGCTGGCAACGCATCGCAGCGGACGCCGGTGTCGCCGATCCGGCGGCGAAGCTGCTCGCTGGAGAGGAACTGCTGCCGCTCTTCCCGCTCAACTTCCGCGACGATGCCGACCATCCACGGCGTCTGCTCGCGGGTCTGGTGCCGGTGGGCCGGCGCGAGGAGTACATGAGTACCTACAAGCAGCACGAAACGCTGCTCGAGGGAGCCCGGCCCGGCGGGTTGGCGCCCGGAGGGACCATGATGACGGCGCGCAAGGAACAGTTCAAGATGGAAGTCACCGAGCCGTGGAAGAATCTGATCCGCTCGGCCTACACCGCCGCCCCGCGTATCGTGGACGACGGGTCCATGTCCAAGGATCAGAAATCGGACGAGAAGTTCGACTTGCCAAGGCGGAAACGTGACGCGGCAACGGCGGCGAACGACCAGGCACAGGGACAGTCGTGGCTGATCCTGCTCGACTTCGCCGATTTCCTGTACCTGCACCTGCGACCGGTCTGGGATTGCGTGCTCGACCCGTCGCAACGCGATGGCCTGAAAAACGAAAACCAGCGGCGTTTGTTCGACTGGCTCAATGGCACCGCCATCGGCTCGGGATGGCCGATCAGCGGCGGCGGGCGCGCTTTTGCCAGCAACCTGCGCGACGCGCTCAAGCGCATCCGGGAGAAGGACGAGGTGCGCCAGGGTCTCGAGGGGGCGACGCGGCCGTTCCCGGAGACTATCGATACCGAACCCGCCTGGCCCAGCTTCCTGTATCTGCTGGCCGGGGTGAACAAAGTGAACGACTCGTTCGTTGCCGGTGGCGTACACGAATCACTTGCCAAGCTGGCAGGCCCGCAAGCGGAAGCCGACGATGTCGGCGCCGATTTTCCGCCATCGTCATCGTCATCGTCACCGTTGCTGGCGGCCATCGACCAGCAGGTCGCGTCGCTCGATAAACTGGTGCAACTCGTCATCACCGCAATCGACCCCGACGCGCCGGCCACGCCGGCGCCACCGCTGCCCTTCGCGCTTCGCCTGCGCGACGCGCTGAAAAGCACCGCGGGCGACCCCGGCTGGTTCGTCCTGCGCTGCGTTCATGTGCGTTGCGATTGCGGCCCGCTCAAGCCGGCCGTGCTGAGCGCCGCCAGCGAGCGCTTCCAGCTCGCGAGTTTCTTCGATCCGGATGCACCGGCGCGGCCAATCCGCATCTCGCTGCCGCTCGACACGACGACGGCCGGCCTGCGCAAGCACAGCCGGAACACGGCCTTCGTCATCTCCGACGTCCTCTGCGGCCAGATCCAGCGTGCCAAGGGCCTGGGTTTCGTCGACCTCGTGCTCTCGGTGCTGCCCTGGCCGTTCCACAAGGATCTCGACCTGCACGAGATGGGGCCCTGCCAGCGCGGTAGTACACCGATCGGCATGATCTGCTCGCTGTCGCTGCCGATCATCACCATCTGCGCGTTGATCCTGCTGACCGTCATCGTCAGTCTGTTCGACCTCATCTTCCGCTGGCTGCCGTGGTTCGTGATCTGTTTTCCGATCCCGGGCCTCAAGGCCAAGAAAACTGGAGGCTCGCCATGATCAACAACGCCGGGCGCATCTTCGGTCGCGGCATCGCGTTCCCGCCGCGTGTCGGTGCCGATGGCCGCGTCGCGTGGTCCGAGGGCGAGGCCAACGTGCGCGAGAGCCTGCGCATCATCCTCATGACCGAGCCGCGCGAACGCCTGCACCTGCCGGCTTTCGGGGGCGGGCTACGGCAGTTCCTGTTCGAGCCCAACAACCCCGGAACCCGCCATCGCATCCGCGAAACCATCGAGGAAGCACTCGCCCGCTGGGAGCCGCGGGTGCGCCTGCAGGCAGTGAGCGTCGAGCCGGACCCCGTCGACCCGGAAGCAGCGGTGGTCACCGTCACCTACCGCCTGGTGGCAACGCAGGCGCTGGAACGGGTCAGCCTCTCGCTGCAGCTCGCCAGCTAGGACGACGCCATGCCCCTGGTTCCGCCCCCGCTCGACAGTCGCAAATACCAGGATCTTCTGGACGAGGCCCTGGCGCGCATTCCGGTGCACACGCCGGAGTGGACCAACTTCAATGCCAGCGATCCGGGCGTCACGCTGATCGAGATCTTCGCCCACATGACGGAGAGCCTGCTCTACCGCGCCAACCAGATCCCCGAGCGCAACCGCGGCAAGTTCCTCCAGTTGCTGGACGTTCCGCTGGCCCCCGCGGCTTCCGCCCGGGGGCTGATCACGATCAGCAACGACAACGGTCCGCGCGACGAGGTGATCATCAACGGCGGGCTCGAGGTGCTCGCCGGCGACATCGCTTTCCGTAGCGAGCGCGGGCTCGACGTGCTGCCGCTCGAAGCGCGACTGTACACCAAACGCCTCGTCACCGACCCCACCGGCGAGCTCGACGCGCATTACAAACTGCTCTATGCGTCGCTGCGGCCGCAGGAGAGCGACGCCGCGAGCAAACCCACGCTCTACGAAACCGTGGCTTTCGACGGAGAGAGTGCGCAGGGCCTGAGCCTGGGTGACGATACGGTCGACGGCTGCCTGTGGATCGCGCTCCTGGTACGCAGCCGCGACTACGCACAGGCCGCACAGGCGCCGGACAAGGAGAAGCTGCGGCAAAGCCTGCGCGAAGCGCTCGCCGGCAAGACGCTCAACCTCGGCATCGTCCCGGCGCTTGGGCAGACCGAGCGCCGGCTCGAGCCCGGCGGCCGCACCGCCGACGCCAAGCAGCCACTGCTGCGCTTCCAGATGCCGAAGCTGCCCAAGGGCGGCAAGCTGCCGAAGGCACCCGCGCCGCGGGAGGCCGAGTATCGTGCGCTCGATGCCCGCGCGCGCGTCGATGTCCTGCTCGAACCAGGCGTCGTCGAAATCCAGATGCCGGCGGCCGACGAAATGCGCCTGTGGGACGATCTCGACCCGCTCGAAAAGGGCTCCGGCGACTTTCCGCCGGCGCTCGACGACACGCGGCTCGACGAACGCGTGCTGACCTGGATCCGCGTCGCCTCCGACGCACCGGTTCAGTCGCGGCTGCTCTGGGTCGGAATCAACGCCGTCGAAGTCACCCAGCGCGACCGTGTAATGAGCGAAGTGCTCGAGGACGGCAGCGGCGAGCCCGACCAAGTGCGCACCCTGGCCCATCCGCCGGTAGTTCCCGGTTCGCTGCGCGTATTCGTGGGGCAGCCCAACGGCGAGCAAGGGGCTTGGGAGGAGTGGCGTTGCATCGACGACCTGTTCTGTGCCGGCTGCGAAGTGCGCGTCGTCGACCCGCGCCAGCCGCCCGGCGCGCCAGTGCCGGAAGCGCGCGAAGACCGGGTGTTCACCGTCGACGCCGAGTCGGGAACGATCCGTTTCGGCGATGGCTTCCGCGGCCGGCGGCCGGCCGCCGATGCGCGCCTGCGCGCGACCTACGACAGCAGCCGCGGCCCCGCCGGCAACCTCGGGCGCGGCGCAATCAACAGCGCACCGGCGCTTCCCGGCGGCTTCAAGGTCGCCAATCCGGTCCGCACCTGGGGCGGTGCCGCCGCCGAAGCGCAGGCCGAGGGCGAGAAACAGATCGCCCGCTATCTGCAACACCGGGACCGGCTGGTAACCGCCGGCGATTTCGAAGCACTGGCGCTGCGCACGCCCGGGCTCGCCGTCGGCCGCGTCGAAGTGCTGCCGGCGTTCATCCCGGAACTCTCTCCCGACGCGCCCGGCAACGCCCCCGGCGCGGTGACGCTATTGCTCATCCCGAGCTACGACCCGCTGCACCCGGACACGCCGGAACCGGATCGCCTCTTCCTCAACGCCGTCTGCACCCACCTCGACCCACGGCGGCTGATCACCACCGAGCTGATCCTGCGCGGACCCGACTACCGCGACCTCTGGATCACCGTCGGCGTCGATGTGCTCGCCCTGGGGCGCAGCGTGCCCGAGGTGCGCGACGACGTGAAGCTGAAGCTGCTCGACTTCCTGTCGCCGCTGCGCGGCAGCGGCCTGCCCGATAGCGACGCCGCGCTGGTCACCCCGGAATACGCCGACATGCGCAAGGGCTGGCCGCTGCGCAAGGCCGTGTCGGCGCTGGAGCTGATGGCGGTGGCCAGCCGCGTGCCGGGTGTACGGCTGGTGCGCGGCGTGCGCCTGGCCGATCCGGACGGACGTGAAGCGCCCGAGATCGTCATGCGCGGGCTGCAACTGCCGCGGATCGCCGGCATCGCCGTCGAAGTGGGCGACGCCCGCGACCCGCGCGAGCTGATCGGTGGCGTGCCGCAGGCAGGCCCTGACGGGCAAAGCAGCGGACAGGCGGGTATTGGCGAACAGGGCAGCGCAAGCCGCACGCGCCGGCCGCGAATCCTGCCGGTGCCGGTCATTCCCGAGCAATGCTGATGGACGCCAACGGCACCCGCTTTCACCTGCTGCTCGGCGATGCCGACTGGAAGTCGTGTCGCTGCACGCGCCAGGCCGACGCGCCTGGTGCGCAGTGGCAAGCGCCCTACGACGCGAAGGCAGCGGCGAAGCCGGCGAACGATTCGCCGGCGCCAGCCGAGTGGAACTCCGAGGCGAGCGAATTGACGTTACGGCGTCGCCCGTTCCGGTTCGACCCGGCTCCCGCCGACACGCCGGTCGACGTGCAAACTGACCGGCGCGGCGCCGCGGCCGACCTGTTCGGCAACTGGTACTGGGTGGACGAGAGCGGCACCGGCATCCGCGTGCGCTCGGCCGGCAGCGGCAGCATATCCGCTTTCTGGCCGCCGGAGCCCACCGTGCCCCCTGCGTCGCCAGGCGGATTCGCCCCTGCCGAAAGCGCGTCGACTGCCGCAACCGGAACCACGCTGGGCGGCGTGGCAGTCACCGCCGAACACTATCTCGCGGTCGGTACGCTGCAGCCGCCGGGGCTGTTGATCTTCGATCTCTTCTCGGGCGGACCGCCGCGACAACTGCTGTGGCCCGCAGCGATCGAGTTCAAGCCCTTCGACCTCGCGGCCTGCCCCCTCGGCCGCCTCGGTGAACTCGCGATCCTCGACCGCATGAACCGCCGCTGCTGGATCCTCGACCGCCACTTTCAGGTCGTTCGCCGCGACCAGCCGGAGGTAACCGGCGGCGAACCGGCGGCGCAGACCTTCCAGCCAGACCCCGGCGACGGCAGTCGACGCATCGTCGGCCGTGTCGTCGGCCGTGTGTCTCCGGCGGGCATTGGCCTCGACGACGCACTGGCGCTGCCGACGACCGAAGCTGCCGCAATCGAGGCGCTGGCCGACGGCACGTGGCTGGTTCTCGCCAATCCTCCCGGCCCGAAGCCGACTGGTTTTTCCGAGATCCTCGTGGTCCGGAATGGCCAGCTCGCGCAACGCCTGTCGACCGAGCCGATGAAGGACGAAATCGACCGCGAGACCCGCGATGGCTTCTCGCTGATCGGCCATGACATGGCCCTCGTTCCCGGCACCGGGGCAAAGATCGGGGCAAAAACCGGCGCCAAGGACAAGGCTTGCGAACTGGGCCGACTGTACATCGCCGACTCGGGCGGCAACCAGAGCTACGTTTTCCGCCTGGTCGACGACGGCGCCGGAGTCCTTTCTCTCGATCCGCTCCCCGAATACCTGCCGATGCGCTGCTTTCACGGTCGCGGGCTGGTCGTCTACGGCGGCATGCCGTATTACGACTTCGCCGAGACCTGGGTGCCGCTGGTACGCCAGCCGCGTCCCCGCCATGAACCCGAGGCCAGCGTGCGGACCCGTATCTTCGACGGTCGCCAACCCGACTGCGTCTGGCATCGCCTGCTGCTCGACGGCAGCATTCCCACCGACTGCCGGGTGCGGGTATGGAGCCGGGCCGGCGACGAGCAGGAGCAGATCGACTTCCTGCCCTGGGTCGATGAGCCACCACTCTATCGGCGTAGCGACGGCAGTGAGCTGCCCTGGCTGCGCTCGCCCTGGCCGGCCAGCCGAGGCTCGGCGCCGGGCGCGGGCACCTGGGAATTGCTGCTGCGCCACGCGCGCGGCCGCTACCTGCAGTTGCGTCTCGACCTCACCGGCAACGAACGCAGCACGCCACGACTGCGGGCGCTGCGCGTGTGGTACCCGCGCTTCTCGTATCTCGCCGAGTACCTGCCGGCGGTGTATCGCGAGGATGCCGGCTCGGCCGCTTTCCTCGACGGCTTCCTGGCCAACCTCGAGGGATTCTGGACTGCCACCGAAGACCGTATCGCGGCGGCGCAGATCCTCTTTGACTGGCGCAGCGCGCCGGCCGAGGCGCTCGAGTGGCTCGCCGGCTGGTTCGGTGTCGCGCTCGACCCGGCCTGGGACGAGCCTCGGCGACGGCTGTTCATCCGTCACGCGATGCTGTTCTTCCAGTACCGCGGCACCGCGCACGGCCTGCGCCTGGCGCTGTCGCTGGCGCTCGACCGTGAGATCGACGAGGGCCGCTTCACGTCGCCCGAGCGCGTGAAGCCGAAGCGTTTCGGCGTGCGCCTCATCGAGAAGTACCAGACACGCAAGTTGCCCGACGTGCTCTTCGGCGACCCCTCGCAACTCGAAGCGCCGGCGGTCCCGGAAGCAGACAGCAAGCCCTGGAGCCCGGCCGAAGGGGGCCTCGCGCTGCGCCGGCGCTACGCGCGTTTCACCGGCAAGCCCGAGAGCCCCTTGCCCGAGTTCCCGCTGCTGGCCCCCGAGCAAAAAGCCGGCATCTGGGCACAGTTCTGCGAGCAGGCGCTCGGCTACACGCCCTGGGCGGCGGCGCTGGAACGGCAAGCGTGGCGCCTTTTTCTCGCCACTGTGTATGTCGACGGCGACGCCCTCGACCGCGCCTGGCGCACGCAATTCGCCGACTTCGACCGCATCGACCTGCCCGCCGACCAGCCGGCCGACGCCGTGATCGGCAAGGACTGGCTGGCCTACATGCGGCAAACGGCACCGGCGCGAATGCCCGTCGAGCGAATCGCCTGGCAGGCCTTTCTGCGCAGCCGCCATGCCACCCTCCGCGCGCTCAATGCCCGGTACGCCACCACTTGGCAGGCCTTCGACCTGATCCCGCTGCCGGACCGCCTGCCGGCCGACGGCGCCGCGCTGGAGGACTGGTTCCAGTTCGAGAGCGCGGTGCTGGCGATGCGCGGCACCGCGCACCGCTTCAGCGTCCTGCTGCCGATGCCGACCGGTCCCGAAGTGACACCCGACGAGCCGCAACGCCGCCTCGACCTCGCCAGACGCATCGTGGCGCTGGAAAAACCGGCGCATACCGTCTTCGACCTGCGTTTCTACTGGGCGATGTTCCGGGTTGGCGAAGCGCGGCTCGGGCACGACACCTTGATCGACATCGGCGCGCGCGAGCGCCTGATTCCGCCGCTGGTGCTCGGCCGCGGCTACCTGGGCGAGGCTTGCGTCTCGCCAACCGAGATCGAAAGCCGCGCCGATCGCCGAATCCTCGGCCGCGACCGGCTGAACCCTTGATGCAGGAGAGCATGCAATGAGCTGCTTTGCCAACGATGTGGCCCTGGTCGGGACGAAGACGCCGGATCCCACCCGGCACGTCAACTACGTCCAGGGCATGGTGCTCGGAGTGGACGACTTCACCCAGGAGTTCGCCTACCTCGCGGGGCGCGACCAGTGGCTGGCGCGCGACCTGCTGGGCTACGGAACGGTGCGCGGACTTGCGGTCGACATCGAGGACGACAAAGCTAAAGCCTCGGATTCTCTGCAGAAGTGGAAAGTCACGGTGACAAGCGGCGCTGCCCTCGATCCCTGCGGCCGGCTCATCTGCGTGCCGCGTGACCAGTGCGGCTACCTGAACGACTGGCTGAAGGGCCATGCCGATGCAGTCGGGAAGAAGGTGACCGGGGTGGAAGGATCGCTCGACCTTTATCTCACCCTCTCCTACGGCGACTGCCCAACCGATTCGGTACCGATCCCGGGCGAGCCCTGCCGCAGCGAGAGCGAACTCAAGGCCCCGTCACGAATTGCCGACGACTTCCTGCTCGAGCTGAGCGTCGATCCGCCGACCCAGATGGAAGACGAGTGGCTCGGGAAATTCATGGCCTGGCTGGGCAAGGTGCGCGTCGATGCCGGGTCAGGGGTCACGCCCGAAGACTTCGCCAAGAAGGTGGGCGCCTGGGAACCCGAGGCAGCGGAACCGCCGCTGGTGCAGCCGACCAGCGACTGGCTGCGCGACGCGCTGCGCGTCTGGGCGACCAAACTGCGTCCGGCGGCTTATGGCCGAAGCTGCGGCTGCGCGACCACGACCACCTCTTGTCACGACGAGCGCGTGCTGCTGGCAAGGATCACGCTGACCGTCGAGCAGCCGAGCGGACAACCCTGGCGAGTCAAGGCCTTGTCGAAGCTGGACGAGAGCGCGCGCCCGGTTCTGATCCACCTGCGCATGCTTGCCCAACAGCTTCACCCTCTGACGCCGACGACGGCTTCGGCAACGACGCCCTCGGAACCGACGGCCTCACAACCGGTGCGCGTCACGGTGTCGACGATACGTACCGTCGCCGCCGGGAAGTTGCGTGGTGACAACGTCGCCGATGGACCGGTTCTCGGCAAACTGCGGATAGCCGGTGTCGAACCGGGAAAGATCACGTTCACCTTCGATGGCTATGCGAAACCGGCGGATGAGCACCAATACATCGTCAAAGTGCTCGCCTTGTCACACGCAAACGTCCGGGCACCGGTGGTCCGTTTCCTCGCCTACACCGACGAGGGCTTCGTGCTGCGGGTGAACCCCAACTCCAAGGCCAATTCGACGGTCGCCATCCTCGAACAGATCGAGTTCATCCTCGAGGTGGACGAGATCCGGAATACCCCATGACCTGCCGGGAGACGCACACATGACCGCCAGACTGATCGAGCAGGCCATCGCCGAGGGCGGCATCCGCTCGGTGAACTTTTTCAATGGGCGGCTGCTCACCGGCCCGGATCTCGGCCGCGAACAGGACGCGCGTCGTGAGGCCGACCGGCGTGTTGCTCAGGCGGCGGGTCACGGCATCGCCAGGGGTCTCGAAGTACTCGCCGGTTCCCCGGGCAGCGACGGGCCGGTGGTCACCGTGCAGCCAGGTCTCGCCGTCAGCCGCAGTGGCCACACGCTCTACCTCGAATCCGCGACCGAGGTGGTGCTCGGCCGGCGAGCGCCACCGCGTGTCGCCGCTGCGCGCACCTTCGACGACTGCAAGCTCAGGGGTGGCAGCTATGCCGCAGAACCGGGCGTCTACCTGCTGACCCTGGCGCCCGCCGAAGACCGTGAGGGCCATGCGCTGACGAACGCGCTCGATGACTCGGCCGTGCCGTGCAATACGGATGCGCTGATCGAGGCGGTGCAGTTTCGCCTGCTGCCGATTGGCTCGCTGCTCAAAGACGAGCACGCCGCCGTCGACCAACGAACGCCTTTGCCCGACGCGACGGCGCGACTCAGCCTGCTGCGCAACCGCATCGCCCACCGCTGCTTTGGCACCGACGCCCTGCGCGCCTTCCTAATCGACCCGTTGAGCGCCGGCGGAAAGCCCTACGGCCTGCTCGCCAAACTGGCCGACCATGTGCTCACGGCCTGCGACGTCCCCCTCGCCATCGTCAAGCTCGAAATGGAAATCGACTTCGTCGACCAGTGGTGCGTCCGCCGGCGGATCACACGCCCCTCCGCAGCCGGCCCGTGGGCGATGCTCGCCGACGACCGGCGGCAGGCGGAGGGCGAGGCGATGTTCCTGCAGTTCCAGGAGCAGCTCGCGGCGCTCGTCGGATCCACCGGCGTCGTCGGTCAGTTCGCCGCCTGCAAACGCTTCGATTACCTGCCGCCGGCCGGCATTCTCCCGCTGCCGGGCACGGTGAGCGACGAGGTAGCGGCGATCGCGACCTTCTTCGACGGCCTCGTCGTGCGCGGCCCCGCCTTCATCGAGGGCGCGCGCTTCCAGGCGCTGATCCGCAGCTCATTTGCCTACCCGCCGGTCGACCTTGGCAGCGGCGAGTTGATTTGGCTGTACTACGTGCGCGAGAACCGACAGGCGATCGACAATAAGAAGTTCATGCCGAGCCCCACTGCCTGCCTGGTGTTCGCCAGCGGCCAGATGCCTTGCCAGGCCGGAGCGCGGTTCGAAGTTTCAAGTTCGAGCTACGGCAACTATGCGATTGACTAGGCCAACAAGGCTGCACTATCTAAGAGGAGAGTCCACATGCCGAGTACCGTACTAAATATGGGGAGAGGTGTCCGATCTGGTGATGTAGTCGTATCGGTCACGGAAATCGCAACACTGTTCACTGGCAAGCCGAATCTTACTGAGGCACAGGTTCGGGATTTGCTCACCCAACTCGTCATGGGTAGAGCCGAGGAGGTCAGGCCAGGTGATCTGATCAAAGCCGATCTCATCAATGCCATTCTCGCGCGGCTCGATTTCCTCGCCTCTCGTGTCGCACTGCTGGAGGCTGCCAAACCGGCAGGAGTAACGGGCGTCGTCATTCGCGAGCCGAGCTCCAGTACGATACTAGAGATAGGAAACCGGCTCATCATCAAAGGTGACAATCTCCTTCCGGAGTCGGTAGTAATGATCGACCAGACTAAAGTATCCGGCCTTAAGGGTTCGGCCACAAACGCTACGCTCGTCCTCGATCGCATTCCTCCGATAAACATTGGCCAGGGGCGGATGGTGGAATTGCGCGTCTCGAACACAGCAGGGGCGGACGTCGCTCAGTTCAGGCTCAATCCGCCGACGCTAACGATGCCAATCGGAGACTTTCTCGTCGGTGCCACTGGGGGGCCCGTTCCCGATCCGGGCGCCGCGGGTTACCAGAAGAAGGGACACTATTCGTTCACGTTCACCATCACGTCTGGCGTCCAGCCCGACGAATATTTCAAGTTGCTTCCTCAAGTCGATGCCGGCTGGCAGGCCGTGGCCACGCCCCAGGAGATATTGATCGAGGCCGCTACTGCCCAGCCGACGGTAAAGACCGTCAGTGTCGCGGTGGACATACCCGATAGCGCCTCGCCCGGCGAGACGGGCAACTTGACCCTCCTCGTGCAATCGAAACGCGACTCGACGCTTGCCCGGCGCTCGCAGCCCGTAAAGATCAAGGTGAACGCCAGTGCCGAGCCTCCGCGCAATATGACACCGGAGCTCGGCAGCACATCGGGTGGAGCGGCGGCGATGCGCAAGAACGCGGACGGAAAGATGACTGGCCTCATCATTCCGGATGGGCCCGATTCTCAACTGATCCTCAAGACCAACGTCCCCGCGGACGGCGACTATCGGATCGACACGAATAAGCTATCCAAGTTCTTGGATGACACATCCGGCAAGTGGTCCGCCTCCGTTACGCAGAACGGAATCGTCAAGCTCAGAGCGCCTACGGACACGATTAGCGTTACCGTCACCGCAAAGCAAGGTGCGCAAAACGCCAAGATGGTTGTCGACATTGTTTCCGTGACGGACGCGAAGAATTCCGGGTACCTCGAACTCGAGGTCGAGCCTTGGGACGGGACCTGAGATTCCCTCCGAACAGCCACTGAGGTCAACGAGTTATATTTTTTAAAAGGAGCCAAAAAATGACCATGTTTACTTTCAAGATGCCGGACCTGTTGCGTCGCTCGCGCAGGTTGCATCTGGCGGTTGCCTTGGTGGCAGCGCAACTTCTTGCGGGAGCCCCGCTTGCGCTGGCCGACGACCCGCTCTGCATGAACGATCTTGCCCAAGCGCCCCTACTCGACGGTGACATCAGGAACGACGACGGGTGGACAAGGGCGAATCAGTACGAGTTCGGAAACGGAACACCGATCCCCGATGCGGTGGTGCAGATGGGGAGGCATGGCGATAACCTCTATTTCTCGTTTGAGGTGTATCACGATGACGAATGGCATTCGGAAGACAAGATAGTCCTGCTGCTGGGACCGGCCATCAACGACCCCACCAAGGACATGCGCATTCACATCCATCCGGTAACTGCCCTCAATACCCCCCTGAACGGCTCGTATGTGCCGAAGTTGTGGCTCAACAGCAACACCTGGAGCACGACGGGGCGGGAGACCTCGCCGGACGCCACGCCAGCCGGATTGACTGCACAGGTCCGTACCGTGAATGGCCCCGGGGACGGAACCAGTCCAGCTGGGAAGAAGGACAACTCCTACTTCGTGGAGGTCAAGGTTCCGGTCGCGAGCCTTGCCAGCACGGGAAAGATCAAACTTCACTTCAACGTGCTACGGTTATACACGGTCACCTCTGCGAGTGGGGCCATTCTGCACAAGATGCAAGGACAACTCAACTGGCCGATAGACGCCAAGCTGAAGGAAATACCTCCCAATTCGCCCGCTAACCCATCCGCCGAGGCACTGATGACCGAACCAGCCCGTATCACATGGGGCGAGGCGGTTACGACGGCCTGCAACGGCGTCAGGGTAAAGAAGGTGTGGCTTAATAACGAGTCGAATGCAGGCTCAGGCGGCACACTGAACTCTCCACCTGTGGGCGGGTCGGCTACGAACAGCTATTACGTCCGTCTGGAGAATTCCGGAACCGCAAATGCCCAAGGCATCCTGGCAAGCATCAAATCGAACCGCTTCGGTATTGCTAACCTGACCGCCTTCGGACAGGTTCCTGCCGTTCCCAATCCTTTAGGGCCGTCGGGCATGATCAACGGCGTCAGCGCAGCCTCCAACAACATCGCCGACCTCGGGCCGGCAACGTGGACGATCAGCCGAGCCGAGTGGGAAACCAAGTATCAGTCTAATAGAACGGTATGCTCGTTCGTCACCCTCGATGTCGACCCCAATCTGCCCGTTGGTACCCGGGTCAACATTGCGAATCGATACTATATCTGGAACACGTCTTTCGCCCCGGCGTCCGTGCTTCAGAATTCCGCGGTTCTGGATAGCAGCGGCTTTGCTCCTCCGGCAGACGGTAGCGGAATTCAACAGTTCGATTTGAAAACCTTTGTCAAGGAAATTCCGGGGATCACGGCCGGGACAGACGGGCTTTTTCCGGCAGCACGAGCTGAGGGTTCCGAGAAGCGTCTGCTTGATTCGGTTGGTCAGAATGCACTTCAACGCCTGAATGCCGTCAGTCTTTACCGTGCGGGGGCGAGCTTCTACGGCAACACTGTGTGTGCGTATCGCCGTACGGGGCGCTACATCAGCATGGGCGGAGTTTCGGTGGAGGTAGCCGAACGGACACCGTGCTTTGCCAACTGGGCCTTCCACAAAGAGAAAATGGAAAAATGGATTGGTAGCATGGTTGCGCAGTGCCCGCAAGGCACAAGCCACGATCCCAACTGCCGCATCGAGCGCGACCCTGCCACCGGTGACCAGGCGATTTCAGTTTCGGTCGGGCAAGCGCTTGATCTGATGACCCGCATCGAGGCGGTGGAGTCCAAGTTGCCGTGCGCTTGCGGTGACTGGAAGTGCCAAGTGGGGAGTATCTTCACGGAATCCGGTTCTTCTGGTCTGCTTGCCGGCACCGTCGCGCTCTTCGGTACCCTCGGTGTCGGTGGGCTGGCCTTCCGGCGACGCGGAAGCGATGTCGGCAGGCCGGTTCCTGCCGACATCGCCTCGGAGTGAGGCAGCATAGGCATGTCCACACTGATCGGCAACCCTCTCCTCTACTGGGGGGCGGGAGTGGCGGCCACGCTCGCCGTCGCGGTGTGGCAGGCTGACCGGGCACGGCTGGACCCTTGGGCCATGTACTTGGCAGGCATCGCCGGCTTTGCGGGCGGTCTTGTCGGCGGCGGGGTCTACGCGCTGCTCGTTGGTCCGGAGCATGCCCACCAGGCGTCGCAGACGCGCGGGGCTCTCGGGGCGCTTGCTGGCGCAGCGGCCTTGGCTTGGTTTCTGCTGCGGATTCGCGGCGAGCGTTACTTGGACTACGCGGACGCGGCGGCGCCAGCGATAGCGCTGGGCTATGCGGTGTACCGCTTCGGCTGCTTCTTCAACGGCTGCTGCTTTGGCACGCTCACCACGGTTTCATGGGCGGTAACCTTCGGCCGCGGAACAGAAGCATTCGCTAGCCAAGTGGCGGCCGGTTTGATCGCGCAGGACGCGGCTCACACGTTACCGGTGCACCCGGCACAGTTCTACCATGCCACGGTGGGCATTGTCGGCTTTCTCTTGTTGCTCCGGCTGCCTAGTACGGTGTCCGGCACGCGGCTGGCATTCGCCCTCGCCTTCTACGGGGCGACGCGGTTAACAATCGAGTTCCTGCGGGCCGACGCCCTTCCGGTTGTGGGTCCGCTCGACGTCAACCAGCTCGTGTGTCTCGCGATGATGGTCGGGGGCGCCCTTGTGTGGCTGTTCCGCCCGTCGGTAAAACGTTCTTGTGTCGCCCTCGAGGAGCACTCCCCTTGATGGCGCAAACGGGGGCCAGTGGCACGTCGATCGGACGGCTACGCCTGAGGAGCGGTGGCCGAGACACACTGGGCGCTTCGCTATGTGCCGAGGCGATGCTGGCAACGGTCGACCTGCAGCCCCCTGCCCTGTCGCCAACTGCGGTCCTCCTGATACGTACCCTGCGGGATCCGCTGCCCGGTTCGATTTCTCTTCGCCGCTTCGCAGCGGTCCCGCCGCGCTGGCAGGCAGCGGTGACCGGTGCGCTCGACCAGGCCGCGCAACGGGCGGTGCGCCCCGCGTTGGGGGCCGTCCCGGCCGGTGCCGAGGCGGTCCTGTTCGCCGACCGCGCCGAACTGCTCGCCTGCCTCGCCCATGACTGGCTCGCCGGCGTCGCTGCCGCGCGCTGGTGGTGGCAGGCCCTGTTCAACCGACAGGATCTTCACCGGGCGGTGAGCCGAGCCTGGAGCGAATCACCCGAGTTTGTCCCCGCGATGTTCGAGCGCCTCGCGCGTGAGGGTGTCGCGGTTGGCTTCGTGCAGGCACTCGACGCGCCGGTCGCCGAGGCAATGCTCGAAGCCCTCGTTCTGGCCCATGGGCTTGGCTCGCTGCGGGCAGCGCTGGTCAGAGCCAAGCGCCCCGCCGGCGCAGCAGCGTCGCTCAGCGGGAACGGCGGGCGGGAGCGAGATATCGACCAGGCACCGGCGATCACCATGGCACGCGCCGGGGCGACCACCTCGCCGGTTCCGGTTCCCCCTGCGCCAGCGCCGCCGTTGATCGCCCATCGCGTACCAGAGGCGTTTGCTTCACCGCTGTCGTTCCGCCAAAGGGCTCTGCTGGCAGTAGCGCTGTCGCTGGCGCGCGCGCCCGCCGAGGCGCGTAGCACCGGGTTTGCAGTGGCCATCGCGCTCTGGCTGCGGGCTGTGGATGAGGCTGATACCTCTGGGCCGCAGGTTCGTCGAGCAGCAAGGGGCGAGCCGGGCTGGGCTTGGCAGCCGCAGGCAGCGAACCAGGGCGCCGCCGACGCTGGGGAAGGGCCTTCTGCGACCGGCAAGTCGGTCACAGTGGCCGCATTCCGGAGCGCACCGCACTCGGAAGCTGTGCTGCCGAGGCTCGACGCCGGCCAGGAAGACTCCGCCGCGCCGCCATCGCCATTGGCCTCGCACGATTCAACCGGACTCAGGCGAGCGCCGCACGACGCCGTTGCGCCGACCGCACCGCCGCCGATTACCCTGACGAACCTGGCCCCGGTGACCATACAGCCGAGCGCGTTGGTCCCGGCCGGCGATCAGGCGCGCAGCCCGGTGCCGATCGATTCTGCCTTCGTCGCAGACTCCGCAGCCGTCGCCTCTCCGTTCGATGACGCGCAGACGACCGCCTTCGAGGGCCGGGTCGTGGCGACCGAATTCGGCGGTCTTTTCTGCCTGATCAATGCCGCCCTCGCGCTGGGCCTCTACGGCGACTTCACGATGCCGGCCGAGCGGGGAATCGACCTGTCGCCGTGGGATTTCCTCGCGCTCGCCGGAGAGCATCTCGCCGGCGCGGAGTTCCGTGGTGACCCGGCCTGGCCGCTGCTCGCCCAGCTCGCGGGACGGACCGAGGGCGAGGCTCCCGGAGCGCACTTCGCGCCGCCGCCGGAGTGGCGCATGCCGGCCGCCTGGCTGACACCCTTCGCTGACTGGCGCGGTCTGTGGCGCCGGCAGAACGACGCCGCGCGGCTGCGCGTGTTGCACCCGGCGGGTTTCGTGCTGGTCGACGTGACGCGCGATGGTTCGCCGGTCGAGGAGCAGATACACCAGGAGCTGCGCCCGTACCGGGAAGAACTCCGCTTTCGCCTGCGCGCCCGGGGCGAGCAGCCACCGGCCGAGGACGTGTCACCGTTCGACCGCTGGTGCGGCTGGCTGCTGCCCTACCTCGGGCGGCGACTGGCGCTCGCCATGGGCCTGCGCAACGTGCGACGCGCGGCAAGGCTCTTGCTGCGGCAGCCGGCACGCATCGAGGTGTCGGCGGCGCGCGTCGACATTCACCTGCGTCTGGCCGACCTGCCGATCAGCGTGCGGCTCGCCGGCCTCGACCGCGACCCCGGCTGGGTGCCGGCGGCCGGTCGCTTTCTGGCTTTCCACTATGACTGATCCGTCCGAACTGGCCAACGCACTGGCGCAACCGCTAGCCAGTCTGCCGCGCGACGCCGCGATGCATTTCCGGCTGTGTTTCTACGGCGCGATCACGCGCGTGATCGCCCGCCTGGCCGAGAACGCCGGTTCGTTCGAGCGGGTGTTCAAGGATTTCCCTTTCCTGGCGCACTACGCCAACCAGCTCGCCGACCACGGCCTGGCCGGCGTGGCGGGCGACCAGGCGGTGCTGCGCTGGGCCGACGCGGTGCGCGCCTGGGAGGACGCACACGGCGGAGAGTCTGGCCAGGATGGTCACGATGGCGACGAGGGCCACCTGCCCTTGCGTGCGCTGCGCGAGGCGCTCGACCTGGACGACGACGAGATCGCGCTGCTGATGACCGTCGGGCTGCCGGAAGAGGATGCACGCTTCGGCGCCTTGTTCGCGCGGCTCAACGGCGCCAAGGGGCTGCGCCGCCCGACGGTCGGTCTGCTCGCCGCCTGGTGGACGGGCGACAGCGGCGATGGCCACGATAGCCACCATAGCCATGCTCGCGACGTGCACGCAGCGATCCGCCACCTGACGGACTGCGGGCTGCTGGCGCCGGTCAGCCGCGAGCCGCCGCGGGCCGAGTGGCAGCTCGCAGTGCCGCACCTGCTGTGGGACGCCTTGCGCGGCGTCGCCGTCGAGCGCCCGGCCGCCTGGGCACGCTACCGGCCGGCGCGGAGTCTGGCCCCGCTGGACACCTTGCTGATCGAGCCTTCGCTGCGGCAAGAGGTCGAGGGGGTGACCGCGCTGCTGGCCGCGAATGCGCTGCCAGCGGTGGTGGTACGCGGCCCGCGCGCCAATGGCCGGCGGACGCTGCTTGGCGCGCTGGCGCGCGCGACTGGCCGCGGCCTGCTGGAGATCGACGCTTCGGCACCCGAGAGCGACGAGCGCTGGCGGCTGGCCGGGCCGCTGGCGACGCTGCTGCACGCGCTGCCGGTGCTGCTGCTGCAACCCGGCCCCGGCGAGACCGCGGCGGTGCCCGAGTTGCCCGGTCACGTGGGTCCGCTGGGCGTGGTGATGGGGCGCCAGGGCGGCCTCTCCGGCGCCGCCGTGCAGCAGGCGGTGCAGATCGACCTCGACATGCCGGCGCCCGACGAGCGCCGCGAGCACTGGCGGGCGGCGCTCGGGAGCCGGGCGTGCACCGATCTCGAGGCGGTCGCCGGCGCGCTGCGGCTGGGCCGCGGCAGCATCCGCCGAGCGGCGGAGCTGGCCGCGATGCGGGCAACGCTCGCCGGGCGCGCGGCGATTACGCCGGAGGACGTGCGCGTGGCGGCGCGCAGCCTGCACCGGGAGGCGCTGGAAACGATCGCCAGCCCGGTCAGCGGCGGCGGCGACTGGCGCCATCTGGCGGTGCCCGAGCCCACGCGCCTGGACCTGCACGATCTGGCGCTGCGTTGCCGTCACCGCGAGAGCCTGGGCCGCCTCGCCGGCGGGCCGGCGGGGGCGGCGAACGCCGGCGTCCGGGCGTTGTTCAAGGGGCCGAGCGGTACCGGCAAGACGCTCGCCGCGCGGCTGCTGGCGAACACCTTGGGCAAGGACCTCTACCGCGTCGATCTGGCGGCGGTGGTGAACAAATACATCGGCGAGACCGAGAAGAACCTCGAACGTGCCTTTTCGCGTGCCGAGGAACTCGACGTGATGTTGCTGCTCGACGAAGGCGACGCCTTGCTCACCCGGCGCACCGACGTCGGCAGTTCGAACGACCGCTACGCCAACCTCGAAACCAACTACCTGCTGCAGCGGGTGGAATCCTTCACCGGCATCCTGGTCGTCACGACCAACGCCGGCGACCGTATCGACGGCGCTTTCGCGCGGCGCATGGACGTGGTGGTGGATTTTCCGCTGCCGCAGGCCGAGCAGCGCCGCACCATCTGGGATCTGCACCTGCCTGCCGGCCACGCCGTCGCCGAGGCGCCGTTGTGGGACGTGGCGCAGCGCTGTGCGCTCTCCGGTGGCCAGATCCGCAACGCTGCGCTGCACGCAGCGCTGCTGGCCTTCGACCGCGGTACGCCGCTCGGCGATTCCGACCTGCTCGCCGCGGTCCGCCGCGAGTACCGCAAGTCCGGCGGCGTGTGCCCGCTGCGGCAAAGCGCCTGAGGTTTAGCGATGGCCACCCGCTCCCCCGCCAAAGCCGCCGCGCCGAGTACCAAGCCAACAGCGCCACCAGCGCCGGCAGCGTCGCGCCCGCGACCGGCGGCCGCGCTCGCGCCGTCGACGAAGCAGGCGGGCGGTGCGGCCGTCAAGCTCGGCGGCGAAACTCCCGCGGGCGACGATCTCGCGCCGGGCGTGATGGACCTCAAGACGATGGGTGGCACGTTCAAGCCGCCGGCGCCGATTGCCGCCTTCCTCGACGGTCGTCAGCGCTCGCGCGTCAGTACCCGCTTCGGCAAACTGGCCGACGGGGCGATCGAGGTCGAGACGCGCGCCAAGGGAAAGTATCAGGTCCGCAACCAGCGCCTGTCGCTTTCGCACCCGCTGTTCGCGCGCATCGGCGAGGCGGCGCCGGGGCTGGCGCCATGCATCGAGGTGAACGTCGCGAGCGAGAAGATAGAGGGCCGCGTTGGCTTTGCCGCCGGCGCCAAACTCGACGCTTTCGACGCCCAGATCGGCAAGGCGCCCGAGCTGCTGGGGCTGGTCGGGATCAGCCTCGGCGCGCTCTCGGGAGTCGTCAACAGCATCGCCGGCGGCAAGCTGAAGGTCGGCCTGAGCAGCGTCCCGATCACGCTCGGCCAGGCGTTCAGCGGCAAGGTGACGCTGGTCGCCGAGGACGAGACGATCACTTTCGACGCCAGTGCGACGATCAACGTCAAGGGCCTGGCCACCGGCAACCTCGAGATGAAGCGCACGGCCGACGGGCTGATCACCGGCAAGGCGGCGGTCGGGCTGCAGTTGCCGAAGAACCTCAGCGGCAGTGTGGACGTGGCCTGGGACGGCCGCGCGGTCAGCGGCGAGGGCAAGGTCGGCTACAAGGGCGAGAAGCTTTCCGGCGATGTGACGTTGCGGCTGATGGAAAGAGCGCAGGCGCAGCAGCTCGAGGAGCAAAAGAAGGCGCCACCGGAGCAGGCGCCGCCGGCGCCTTCGCCCGCTGCCGCCAAGGCGGCGAAGAAGGTCGACTACGTGGTGTTCGGCGAGGGCGACCTTGCCTTTGCCTTCAACGCCTGGCTCAACGGCACCGCGCACGTCATCGTGGACCCCAAGGGCTACGTCACGATCATCGGCAAGATCACGCCGCAACAGGAGTTCGAGCTTTTTCCGCAGAAGGATTACGTCAAGCCGCTCTTCAAGGTCGAGATCCGGGCCTCGTACGGAATCCCGGTGGTCGGCAATATCTTCATCTTCGCCAACGTCGGGATGGACGCCTTCGCCAAGCTCGGCCCGGCGAAGTTCTACAAGATCATCGTCCAGGGCACCTACTCGACCGACCCCACCAAAGCCAGGGACTTCAGCATCCAGGGAACGCTGAACATCTCGGCGGCAGCCGGCGCGCGGCTGCGCGGCGAGGCGGGGGCGGGGCTCGAAGTGCTCGGCCACGACATCAAGGCCGGCGCCGGCGTGAACGGCATCGCCGGCATCAAGGGCTACGCAGAAGCGACGCCGACCATCGGCTATCGCGAGAAGGCCGCGCCCGGCGAGGACAGGAAAGGCGAGTGGTTCATCCGCGGTGACCTGGAGATCGTCGGCCAGCCTTTCCTCTGCCTCAGCGGCGACCTCTTCGTCGAGATCGACGCGCCGTGGTGGTCGCCAGTGCCCGACAAGAAGTGGACCTGGCCACTCGGCGGCAAGGAGTGGCCGCTCGGCAGCTCGCTCGGCTTCGGCGCCTCAATCGACTACGTATTCGGTTCCGGGCAGTGGCCGAAGCTGGACCTCAAACCGGTCGAGTTCTCCGCCGACAAGTTCATGACCGATCTCTATGCCGACAAGGCGAAGTCGGGCAAGGGCGGCGATATCGAGAAGCCCGGCAAGTGGAACGACAAGAACAGCAAGGCCGCCGACCCGCCGCCGAAGTCGTCGCCCAAAGGCAATGCCACCGCCGGCAAGGCGCCGGCGCTATCGCCCGCGAAGTCCCGGGTTCAGCCCGGCGGCACCGGCAAGGGCGGCAAGCACGTCGATCCCAACGCACGTACGGCAACAGGGAAATCGGTCAAGCAGTATCAGGATGAGGCGGTGAAGAAGGGGGGTAAGCCCGCGGGGGGTGAGGTCAAGGCGGGGAGCGGGAAGGCGGCGGGGGCCGGCAAGGACAAGGATTCACGCCGCGAGCAGGTAACGCAGGCACTGGGGGCACTGGACCAGGTCACGGCTCGGCATGCCAAGGACGGCGCCGGCAAGGAAACCGTCGCGACCGACGTCAAGGCCGTCCGCAGGAAGTTCTCCGAGGTGTTCAAGTCGCTTGATGTGGTCGACGGCGGAACGACATGGGACTACGCCTATGAGATCAACCCAAAAGGAAAAGGAAAAGGGCCAAAACAGGTAAAGAAGGCCGCGGCCCTTTCGTATCCGAAACCAATGAAGCTTGCTGGAGAGACTGTCGGCACGGAGATGACGATCGACTGGATGAACCACAAGTTCCCCAAAAAGCATCCGGGATCCCCTCCGAAATCTGGCGTCCAGCAGAAGCTGATGGACCTCCTGCCTACCGAGCCGGGCAACAAGAGCACCCACAAGTTCGTTCGCGGCCATTTGCTCAACGAACACCTCGGCGGCGAAGGCGTCGCCGAGAACCTCTTCCCGATCACGGGGTTCGCGAATAGCAAACATCTGCACTCGACTGAAAGCCGGATCAAGAAGTGGGTCGAAGAGAAGAAGGACAAATGGGTCTGGTATCGGGTTCGCGTCGGCTCATTCAAGAATGACTTGACGTCGAATGACGTCGACAAGAACTATGTCGATAGCACGTTGAGTTGCGAAGCCGCGTTAAAGGACGAATCCGGAAAGAAAGCCGAGGCATTCCAGACGACGATCACCTCAACCTACCGGGATCCCAAGCGGACCGCTGCCGTCATCGAGGAACTACCAACGACAGGAGGCCGCAAAAAGCAACCATGATCATGCAGGGGGCACACATGCCCGTATGCTCGTAATCATTCACTCCCCTACA
>JFAX01000007.1:62299-104853 GCA_000585015.1 Candidatus Accumulibacter adjunctus
CTTAAGGGGGTGTGAACGATTACGTATGCTCAGGGTCTTGCAATCATGCCTCCATAACCTCCCCAGGTTCCAAGCGACCGACCGCATAAAGCCGCATCGGGCCACTGAACGCGAATGTTGGGCGTGTCAGTAATGGAAGCGCAACTGAGCGATCATCAGTGCATCGTTCTCGACGCGATACACCATGCGATGCTCATCGCTTGTGCGGCGTGACCAGAATCCTGACAGCGCATGCTTCAAACGTTTAGGCTTGCCAACGCCTGTGAAGGGCTCGCGCTGTGTCTCACGGATCAGCCTGTTGATTCTGTCGACCATGCAAACGCCCAGCCACGGTATTGATCAGCAAGGGCAAGAAGCCTGCGGTCACGGCAAACCTGGAGGACTTCCCGAAAGCGTTCGAGTGTAAGTGGAGCTACTATGAGCATGCAACGCCGACTGTCGTCAAAGCGGTTCCCTTGAGGTTGGACTTTGATGATTGGGAAAAAAACCTCACCAATCCTTAACGACTTCCCAAGGATAGGAAGTCCCATGCCATTTCTGGAAGCATCTCGGCTGTTCCCGTCTGTGTCAGTCTTAAAAATGGTGCCCCAAGGCTCCCGGTCGCCCATGAAAACCCGCTCCGGAATTTCCGTTGTCGGTGCCTGTGGCCATCTGGGCGCACAGGTCCCCACCGAGACGACGTTCTGGTCCCCGCCAGGCGTTCGCCGCGCCAGATTCACGATTTGCCACAGCTGATGGAGGCTATATGCTCTTGCTAGTGGCGTTGGATTTACTATCCTTTGTACACGGTTTTGATCACCCTAGACCTGCTGGAGAGTAGCCATGACTGGAAAACCGGACCCTGCGCAAGATCTCCGCAATCTCTCCGAGATTGCCCTCGACAAGTGGAACTCGGGCCTCGACGCTCTGTTTTACGACGTTCCGGCGTTGGCGCAGAGAGAAGTCGAGTGGCTCTGGAACGAGCACCTGGCGGAAGGTGCAATTCTCTTGGTCGATCCTCGGAACGACGGGCATGTGGGCATCCGATGCACGGACGAAGCCGGCGTCTTCGCCGAGTGTCGCGGACGCGGCGAGAATGTCGGCGTCGCCGTGGCGATCCCGGGCGTCGGCAGTTCGGCCCTTGGGGCGGCGGCCTTGGGGCGGAACGTGGCGGACTATCTCGGGCGAACGGTGACGGTCATCGTTGCCGGGTACGGCAAGAGCGATCTTGTCGCCGATGCTTTGGGTGGTTGGCTCGTGCTGGAGGCACACAACCAACTGCGCGTGCTCGCGGAGCATTTGGCGCAGCATCCCGGATCGCCCGCCACCGCTGCCGGAGTGATTGACAGTGCCGCCGGAGCCACCGCAGTGTACATCCGCGATCAAGGCAAAGAGACCCCTGGCCAAGGCTTGCTTCCGGCGGCTACTGCCCATCTGCAACAGGCAAGCACGGCAGACCGGGCAGTCAGGGCGCCTGATGCCGCAGCCAAGAGTGCCGGTTCGTTGCACCATCCCGATCAGACCGCTCTTCGGCCGATACCGGCCGCAGAGCGTGGCACTTCGGAAACGAAGATCCTTTACCGCCTGCTGGTGAATGACCAGACCCCCGTCCGGCTGCTTGTCGGCCACAGCAAGGGTTGCTATTCGATCGCCACAGCGCTAGACATGCTGGTGAAGGAAAAGCCAGATGATGCCCAGGATCTCGGCAAGTCGCTGAAGATCGTCACTTTGGGCGCGGTGGTTCGTTTACCGTCAGCATTTTCCAGGGTGACGCAACTCCTCGGCAAGCTGGACAGCTTTGGTTTGGCCAACTCGACAGGCGCCTTGACCGACTGGATGCTGCGCGTGCTGCGCGGCAACATCACCGAGGCGCCTTTTGTCGCCGTTCCATTCGCCACTCATTCGCTCAACACGCGCTTTTCCCCGTTCTCGTTGCACGTCGACCAGGCACTGGACCTGGCGGGCGTCTTGCGTGGCCCCCTTTCGCGGCACGACATCTGAGCATCCCAAGCCCGCGGATCGCGGACACGGTGTTCCATAAGAAACAAACGCTTGCGATTTTTTTCTTGAGAGAGGCATCCGATGGACGCGACCAAACAGCACGAGCCAAGGAGCTTCGCTGACGTCGTCAGCGCTGAAAAGCGGCGCATAGCACGCCACCACAGACTGCTCGGTATCAAAGACGACGAACGCTGGGGCTTGGCGCTCTCGGGCGGAGGAATTCGCAGCGCGACGTTCTGTCTCGGGATAGTGGAGTGGCTCATTCGGCAAAAAAGAATCAGCTCCTTCGACTACCTGTCAACGGTCTCCGGTGGCGGCTACATCGGTAGCTGGCTGGTCGGCATGATCCATCGTCATGGCAAAGGAAAGGGCCGCAGCGGCATCGGATTGGCGCCGCTTGATGCGGCCATTCACTACCTGCGGCGATACAGCAATTATCTGACGCCGCGCACTGGCGCGCTCAAACCCGATACCTTGGCCGCCCTCCTGATCTATGTGCGGAACTTCTTGCTCAATGCGGTGCTGCTGTTCCCCGTCTTCGCCTCGCTCCTGCTGTTGCCGGCCCTCCTCTCGGGCGTCGCGGTGGAGATATCCAGACCATTCTCTGCTGCACTCCTGGCAGCAGGCGTACGACTAGATGGGGCGAGTATGCTGGAACTCGCCAGGGAGAAGCCCGCATGGTTGATGGTGACGGCCGCCTGTTTCCTGCTGCAAGCGATACTGGCGGGATTGGCTGGGCCACGGCCAGCCGGTAGTCCGCAACCGTGGTACATGCGTGAGCGCTTTCTGGCGCCGACGATGGCAGCGCTGGGATTTTTCGCTTTCCTCCTGCTGGCTCAGTTTCTGGTGCTTGTCCGTCCCATTCATTTCGGAGCGCTCGATCCGGGGAAAGTGCGGGAAGTGGTGGTGTATGGAGTGGGCAATTATTGCTTGTTGTCTCTCCTTGCCCTGATCGTATGGTCGCTGGCTGGCAGGAAGCAGGAGAAGTGGAACCTGGACGATCGTACAGGTAAATACAGGTGGCAGGCCTTCGCGCAGTATCTCCTCGGGACCGTGATTGCTGGTGCCGTCGGCGGTCTTCTTCTTGCGTTCACTTATCACTACCCGGTTGGCTGGATTTCGGGAGTGCTGCCCCTGGCTGGCGAGCCGCACGCTGGTCAGATTCAGGAGTTGCTGGAAAAGGTTCGCCGTATCGGCTACGGTCATTTCCTGGCGTCGATGCTGCTGATGCCCGCGCTGGTTGCGATCGGTTTCGTCACCGTGTCGGTCCATGTTGCCGCTTGTCGGCGGGGATTCACCGAGCACGACCGGGAATGGGGATCGCGTTGGCTGGCCTATATCGGCCGGCTGTTGATCCTGTGGCTCGCCGCGTGCCTGCTTGCCTTTGTCGTACCCCCTCTGTTTCACCGTTTCGACAGGTCAGCAGTGGCAGGTATGGCAACCTGGCTTGGTGCCAGCGCTCTCACCGCCTACTTCGCCAATTCCTTGGCGCAACCCGTCAAAGGGCTTGCCGGCAAGACCAAGGCAGTCCTTCTGGCCGCCGGCCCATACGTTTTTGTCATTGGCTCGCTTTGTGCGCTGTCACTGCTCAACCAT
This sequence comes from Candidatus Accumulibacter adjunctus, assembly GCA_000585015.1. Lineage (GTDB taxonomy): Bacteria > Pseudomonadota > Gammaproteobacteria > Burkholderiales > Rhodocyclaceae > Accumulibacter > Accumulibacter adjunctus. Next base: position 65,876 of record JFAX01000007.1, read on the forward strand.
GCCGTCCTTGAAGGGCTGCGGGAGGCGGCCGGCAACTACTACTTGCTGCATGATACAGCGCCGTGGTGGTGGTGCCTGCCGGCCGCGCCATTCCTCGATCACATGAGCGTCGCGGCAAGGGCCTGGAACGTCAGCCTGGTGACGCTTGGCGGACTGACTCTGACTTCACTGTTCTTTTCCTTTCTCGCCGGCTTTGCCGTGGATGTCAACTTGTTCACGCTGCAGAATTTCTATCGCAATCGACTGACCCGCTGCTATCTCGGCGCGTCGCGTTTCGCCAGCGCCGAGACTGACGAATGCTGCCGGTGGGAGGGCATAGGGGGCCGACGACCGCACCCTCCGACCGATTTCGATCCGGATGACGACCTGCGATTGGCACGGCTATCGATGGTCCGGCCCTATCCGATCATCAACACCGCGCTCAACCTCAACTTGGCGTCCGAGCTGGCATGGCAACAGCGCAAGGCCGCTTCCTTCGTCTTCTCGCCGCTGTATTGCGGTTACCAGATTCCTCTGTGCTTTGATAGCTGGGCGACCGCCAGCGATCATGGCGCAGCGCGCAGACTCTGGGAGTACGCGGCAGGAGGATTCCGACCGACCGTCCGTTATCTGTTTCCCGAGGATCGCGGCGCCAAGCTCGGGCTGCCGGTGGCGATCTCCGGGGCAGCGTTTACCTCCAATGCAGGCGTTCACACCCGACCATGGATGACGTTTCTGTTGACTGTTTTTGGCATTCGTCTGGGACGCTGGTGCGGCAACACCGGCCTCAGGTCTGTCTGGCGGCGCCCGGGCCCGCTCAATTCCCTGGGACTGCTCTTCGGCGAAGTCCTTGGTCTGACGACCGAAAAGCGGCGTTTCGTTTACCTCAGCGACGGTGGACACTTCGAGAATCTTGGCCTGTACGAGTTGGTGCGCCGCGGGTGCGATTTCATCGTCGCCGTTGACGCAAGCGCCGATCCGGAACACTCTTTTGAAGACCTCGCCAGCGCCCTGCGCAAATGCCGGATCGACTTCGGCGTCGAAATAACCTTTGCGGACAACGAGTTGCACGCCCTTGCCCTGGACAGCGAAGGGGTCTGCCGGAGTCACGTCGCCAGAGGCGTGATCCGCTATCCAGAAAAGGAGGAACCGGGGCGGCTGCTCTATGTCAAGGCGTCGGTAACCGGCGACGAGCCGACCGACGTCTTGTCCTACCGTGCGCAGCATGCGCTGTTTCCTCACGAGACGACTCTTGATCAATGGTTCGACGAACCGCAGTTCGAGAGTTACCGCGAACTCGGTCAGCATGTCGCAAGCCATGAACTGGCTAGGCGCTTGCCAGTCAGAGTTTGACAAGCGCACCCGTCGGGCGAGCCCGTCGATACCGCCACGAAAGGCCGCGGGTTCGGCGGCAACCCAGACACGCAGGCGGGCGTTCAGCGCGAGCATGACGGCGCCTGCCAGAGACTGCGCGCGACCTCGGCAGCGCAGCGGGTCGCCGTGTGCGGTAGTTCGATGCGCAGCTCGCGGCCTGCCCGATCCGTGAGGAGCAGAACGCACACGGCGGGCTTCAGCGGCAGGCCTGGATCGCGTTCGACGAAGCCTTCGGACACAGGCACGCGCCGCGAGGCGACGGCCGCACCACTGGCAGTCAGGTGTCGCTTCGTTGACGCGGATGTCTATTAATGGCCTGTCGAAATGCGGGAACGGAACCCGGCTGGCCGTCCCGGGAACCTGCACACCAAGGCCGCGCTCGTCGCCAGTCTTGCATTGGTATCCGGCGCGAACCTCACCGACGACGCATTCAATCGCAACCTGGATGTGGGCGTCTTGCTCGCGAATCCGGTGGTTCTCTCGTCCATCAGGACGCACGTGGAATCCTTGATCGCCGAACAAACGCTCCGCCTGATCAGCAACTCCGGGCCGAACTGAAATGCCTGCATTCGCTCGTTACGTTGGTATCCACCACGGCTTTTCCTTCCCGCTGCGCTGTTTCAAGGTGCATCCTCTACCGGCGGACTGGGACGAATTCCTCGACGACTTCCAGTACCACTGGCCGACACATGCCGACCACACGTATGGCAATTCCGTCCGGTGACCGGCACGGCGACGGCGCGGCGCGCACGGGCAACCCGCGCTGGCGGCGACTGTGCGAGGAGCGGTGCGGAGGCAAGTCGGTGTTCCATTTCGACGTGCAGGGCTCGGTGGCGAAGTCCTCGCACGCCGGCATTCCCTGGCTGCGCCAGCTCGCTCGGGCGAACAAACAGCAGCGGTGCGAGCAGCAAGGCGCTCTTGACCGCAAAGGTACCCCGAAAACCGTCTATTGCACGAAGCAGTTCGGCAACCTCCTTCGACGTCCCGGTCGCTGCGACGCGCTCACCCTTGGGAGCGGGTATCGCGCCCCTCAGTTCAGGGCAAGGGTCGCGCTCAGCTCGACCCGTCGCGATCGCGTACCGGAACACCCGGCTGATTTCGCTGCGCACCCGATGCGAGGTGTAGTGCGCGCCACGCTCGTCGATACGACGCAGCACACCGAGCACATCGAGGGCAGATCTCTCGACGATCGGCTTCGCTCCCCGCCCAGGGAAGATGTCGTTCCCCATCCGCGCGAGCGTCTTCACATCTTTCCGCCGGAACAAGAGATCCGAGCATACAACCCCCCGCCGTCAAACATACAGACGGGCTTGTCAATTGGCTTGGCATTGCGGATGGCTGCGTCTGTCAGGGACATCGAAGGTACCCTCAATCAGGCAGCCGCCGCGCTGGGGGTATCATCAATCCAACAAACGTCATACCCCAAAATGCTTCCCCCAGACACCCCCGGATTGCCATGGGCTGGCTGGGAGTTTCTTGGACGGAAAAAAAGGCCAGAACCCTTGCGGTGACTGACCTTCATGGACTTCTTTGGACTTCCTTGGACTGCTCTATGGTGCCCAGGAAGGGAATCGAACCCCCACACCTTGCGGCGGCAGGACCTAAACCTGCTGCGTCTACCAATTTCGCCACCTGGGCACTGCGGTACGGGACCGGAACCGACGCCGGCCACGACGGGCGACTGCTGCGCGACCGGCTGTTCGGCAATCGAAGCGCGCGTCATTCTAACCGTGACGCCTCTATACTGTCAGCTCCCGTCTGCGCTCACGCACGGGCGCGCGCAAGCCGCTCGCCCGGCTTCTCCCCCGGATGCCCGTCGACCACTACGAAAACTTTCCTGTCGCCTCGCTGCTGCTGCCGCAGCGGCTGCGGCAACCGGTCGAGGCGATCTATCGCTTCGCCCGCGCCGCCGACGACCTCGCCGATGAAGGCGACGCGCCGGCGGCGGCGCGCCTGCAGGCGCTGGCGGCATACGGCGACGAGCTGGACCGCATCGAGCGCGGCACACCGCCGGCGACGACCGAGTTCGCATCGCTGGCGACGGTCGTGCGCGAATGGCGGCTGCCGCTGCACTTGCTGCGCGACCTGCTCGACGCCTTTGCCCAGGACGTGGTCAAGAAGCGCTATGCCGACTACCCGGAGTTGCTCGACTACTGCCGGCGCTCCGCCAATCCCGTCGGACGACTGCTGCTGCACTTGGTCGGCCGCGCCAGCGGCGAAAATCTGCGACGATCCGACTGCATCTGCAGCGGGCTGCAACTCGTCAATTTCTGGCAGGACGTCGCGCTCGACTGGCAGAAGGGGCGCGTCTACCTGCCGCAGAGCGACCTCGCGCGCTTCGCCATCAGCGAGGAGGAGATCGCCGCGGCTCGCTGGAGCGAACGGTGGGCGGCGCTGCTCGACTTCCAGATCGAGCGCACGCGGCAACTGCTGCTGACCGGTGCACCCCTGGTACACGAGTTGCCCGGACGGATGGCGTGGGAAATCCGGCTCACCGTCCAGGGCGGGCTGCGCATCCTCGAACGGATCGGCAGCGTGCGCGGTGACGTCTTCAAGCGGCGGCCGGTGCTCGCCGCCGGCGATTGGCTGCGCATGGGCTGCCGCGCGCTGTGGATGTAGCCGGCGGGACTGCTCGACGCGACGCGGTCGCGCGGCCTCGTCGCGATGCCGGCCGCACGCGGCGCCGCCGGCACGCGCCAGCTCCGGCCCCTCGCACTCGCCCGCCGTCTCCCTTACCAACGGCCTTCGATTGCGGCAATATGGCGCGCTTGATCCACCCACCGCGAACGGAGGCCAAGATGCCCGCTGCTCCTCGTTCCTCGCCGGCGGCCGCCGGTCGCGTCGGCTGAGCCCAGCGCCAGGATGGCCGATCGCCTCGCCGTCAAGGCCGTCGCCAGACTGCCGGTCCTCGACTACCCGCAGGTGCGCGAGCAGTTGCGCACCGGTGACATCATCTTCTGCTCGGGCACCTACCTCTTCTCGCGGATCATCCAGTGGTTCACGCGCTCGGTCTGGAGTCACGTCGGCATCGTCTATCGTGACGACGGCCTGCAGCGAATCTTCGTCCTCGAGAGCGAGACGGCGATCGGCGTGCGCCTGGTGCCGCTGTCGAAGTACCTGCGCGATTACCACGGCCGCAACAAGCCGTACCGCGGACGCATCGTCATCGGCCGCATCCGGCCGCAAGTGGATCCCCAGTCGCTGAAGCAGGCGATCAGCTTCGGCATGGACGAACTCACCCGACCCTACGACAACTGGGAGATCTGCCGCATCGCCATCCGCATCCTGTTCCGCCGCGGGCGCAAGGTGCGCGACCGCAAGTACATCTGCTCCGAGCTGGTCTACGAGGCCTTCCGCAAGGCCGGCATCGACTTCAGGTTCCACCGCCGCTCGATCAGCCCGGACGACATCTGGAACGACGAGCAACTGGAGATGCAGTTCCGCATCCTCTGAGGGCCGCTCCGGCCGCGCCGCTGCGCCCGGACCCGCCGACGTTTGCCCGGACGCCACCGGCAGCAGCACGCGCGGTACGACGAGCGTCCTGCCGGCAGCAAGAGCAGGCTTTGAAGATCCCGAGTGCACCGGACGGCCCGCGGCAGAATAGAATGACGCGGTGACTTCTCCCCACCGCTCGTTGAGCCTCCTCGCCACCGCACAGGCGCTGCTGCTGACCAATGGCGTGACGCTGGTTGCCATCAACGCCCTCGCCGGCTACGCACTGGCGCCGGACAAGCGGCTGGCGACGCTGCCGGTCGTAGGCTACGTCCTGGGATCGGCGGCGAGCACGCTGCCGGCGTCGCTCTTCATGCGCCGGCACGGCCGCCGCGCCGGCTTCATGCTCGGCGCCTGCTGCGGCATGCTGGGCGGCGCCATCGGCGCGCTGGCGATCTTCCGGCAGGATTTCTGGCTGCTCTGTGGCGCCACCTTCTGCTCCGGCGTCTACCATGCCTTCGGCCAGTATTTCCGCTTTGCCGCGGCGGAAGTCGTGCCGACGGAGTGGAAGAGCCGGGCGATTTCGCTCACCCTCGCTGGCGGCATCGTCGGCGGTTTCATCGGTCCGGCCGTCGGCAAGCTGACACGCGACCTGCTGGCGCCACAGTATCTCGCCTCCTACGCGTCGCTGATCGGCTTCGCCCTCGCCTCGCTGGCGATCGCCGCCAGCCTGCGCTTCCCGCCAGCGGCTGCCGACGAGCAACACGGTGTCGGCCGTCCGCTCGTCGAAATCGCCCGCCAGCCGGTCTTCATCGTCGCCGTGCTGGCCGCCGCCATCGGCTATGGCGTGATGAACCTGCTGATGAACGCGACACCACTGGCGATGGATTTCTGTGGTCTCGGCTTCGGCGATACGGCCCTGGTGCTGCAGTGGCACGTCATCGGCATGTTCGCGCCAAGTTTCCTGACCGGCCACCTGATCAGCCGTTTCGGCATCGCCAGCATCCTGCTCGCCGGCGCGGCACTGATGGCCAGCTGCATCGTCATCGCCCTCGCCGGCGTCACGCTGCTGCACTTCTGGTGGTCGCTGCTGCTTCTCGGCGTCGGCTGGAACTTTCTCTTCGTCGGCGGCACGACGCTGCTCACCGAGGCCTACACGCCAGCGGAAAAGGCGCGGACGCAGGGCCTCAACGACTTCCTGATGTTCTTCGTCATGGGCGCCTCGTCCTTCGGCTCTGGCCTGCTGGTGACCAGCGCCGGCTGGAGCGTGCTGAATCAGGTTGCCCTGCCCTTCGTCGCCATCACCGCACTCGCCAGCGCGGCGCTGTGGCTGCGACGCCGACCAAACCGGCAACCCGGCGCGCCTGATTGATAGCGGAGTGAACGCAGCGGGTCCGCTAGCGCCCGCCGCGGCTGCCGCCCTTGTCCCAGACGTAGCGGGCGGTGCGTTGCCAGCGCGTCTCGGCCGGGCGCAGGGTGTTGACGGCACGCTCGGGGCGGGCCGGCGAACTGCGAGCCGGGCCGGCCGGCTTGCTTGCGGGAGGCTTCTTCGCGGCAGCCATCGGGGTATCCTCGGGGAGGGGAGGTGGGCACTGTGATAGACTCTGCCGCCAATTCTAACGCTCGAGCCAACGCGCAAGGGACAACGCATGTCCGGCAACACCTTCGGCACCCTGTTCGCCGTCACCTCGTTCGGCGAATCGCACGGACCGGCGATCGGCTGCGTCGTCGATGGCTGCCCGCCGGGACTGGCGATCTGCGCCGCCGACATCCAGGCCGAACTCGACCGCCGCAAGCCCGGCACCTCACGACACGTGACGCAGCGGCGCGAGCCGGACGAGGTCGAGATTCTCTCCGGCGTCTTTGCCGGGCGCACGACCGGTACGCCGATCGCCCTGCTGATCCGCAACCAGGACCAGCGGAGCAAGGATTACGGCAACCTCGCCGCGACCTTTCGCCCGGGCCATGCCGACTACGTGTATACGCAGAAATACGGCTTTCGCGACCATCGCGGCGGCGGCCGCTCGTCGGCCCGCGAAACAGCCGTGCGGGTTGCTGCCGGCGCGATCGCCCGCAAGTGGCTGGCCGACCGTTACGGTGTGCGCATCATGGGCTGGATGAGCCAGCTCGGGCCGATCGGGATTCCTTTCGTCAGTGCCGACGAGATCGACAGGAATCCGTTCTTTGCGCCGAATGCGGCGATCGTCGCCGAACTCGAAGACTACATGGATCAGCTGCGCCGGTCGGGCGATTCGGTCGGAGCGCGGATCTCGCTCACCGCCAGCGGATTGCCACCCGGCTGGGGAGAACCGGTCTATGGCCGCCTCGACGCGGAGATCGCCTACGCGATGATGGGCATCAATGCGGTCAAGGGGGTCGAGATCGGTGCCGGCTTCGCCAGCATCAGCCAGAAGGGCAGCGAACACGGCGACGAGATGACTGCCGACGGCTTCCTCAGCAACCATGCCGGTGGCGTCCTTGGCGGCATTTCCACCGGCCAGGATCTGCTCGTCAACCTGGCGATCAAGCCGACGTCGAGCATCCGCCTGCCGCGGCGGTCGCTGACCGTCACCGGACAACCGATCGAGGTCGTCACGCACGGCCGCCACGACCCCTGTGTCGGCATCCGCGCGACGCCGATTGCCGAAGCGATGCTGGCACTGGTACTGATCGACCAGGCCTTGCGCCACCGCGCCCAATGCGCCGATGTGGTGTGCTCGACACCGCGTGTTCCGGGACGTCCGGCAGGATGACGGGCAGCCATGGCAATGAGTATAATCGTGGGGTCTGGCCGCGCAGTGGGCGGGCCGGGATCAGCCAGAGGTTAGAGCGATGCAAGTTGAGCACCACGACCTTCACCTGGAGTTCCCCGAGTATCTCGATTCGATTCGGGCGCTGAAAGTGGGGAACGAGGAGTTCGGGAGACTCTACGACGAGTACCACGAACTCACGCGGGAGGTCGAGCGCCTGGAAGAAGAGGACCTGCCGGTCGACGATTTCACGATCGAGAACATGAAGAAGCAGCGCGTCTGGCTGAAGGACCAGATGTACCGCATGCTGCGCGCTTTCAGCCCACCGGGCTGAGCCCTGCCCGCCAGCGCGGCGTCAGGTGCATCCGGTAGAATCGCCGGATGCATGCGCTCCCCTATTGGCGCCTTTCCGGCTACTACTTCTTCTACTTCGCCTTCATCGGCGCATTCTCGCCCTACTTCGGGCTCTACCTCCAATCACTCGCCTTTTCCGCCTGGGACATCGGCCTGCTGATGTCGCAGATGCAGTTGATGCGGCTGTTCGCGCCCTACCTGTGGGGTGCCCTCGCCGACCGCCTCGGCCGCCGGCTCGCCGTCGTCCGCCTGGCGGGCATCCTGGGCCTGCTCGCTTTCCTGCCGTTCTTCATGATCCGCGGCTTCGAGGCCATGCTGCTGGCGATGGCGCTGCTGGCCTTCTTCTGGAGTGCGGCGCTGCCGCTGGTCGAAGCGCTGACTTTCGACCACCTGCACGACGACCCGGCGCGCTACAGCCGTATCCGGCTGTGGGGATCGATCGGCTTCATCATCGCCGTCATGGGCACCGGCCTGCTGCTCGACCACGCGCCACTGTTGGCGCTGCTGTGGGTGGTCGTCGGCACGCTCGCCGGCATCCTGGCCTGCGCCATGGCCGTTCCCGACGCCCCGGCGCATCCGGCAGTGGGCGAGCCACCCCTGCTGCGCCGCATCCTGCGGCAGACGCGCGTGCGGGCGCTGTTTGCCGCCTGCTTCGCGATGTCGGCAGCGCACGGCGCGCTCTACGTCTTCTACTCGATCCACCTCTCCGACCATCATTACAGCAAGCTCCTCGTCGGCAGCCTGTGGTCCCTCGGCGTCGTCGCCGAGATCCTCGTCTTCCTCGGCATGGCCGCCCTGCTGCGACGATGCGGACTGCGCCGCGTGCTCCTCCTCAGTTTTGCCGCCGCTGTCGTGCGCTTCCTGATGATCGGCCATCTGGTCGACTGGCTGTGGCTCATGGTCGTCGCCCAGCTCCTGCACGGTCTGACCTTCGGCGCCTACCATGCGGCGGCGATCGCGGCCGTCAATCGCTGGTTTCCGGGGCATTGCCAGACACGCGGTCAGGCGCTGTACTCCACCGTCTCCTTTGGTGCCGGAGGCCTGCTCGGCAGCCTGCTCAGCGGCTGGACCTGGGGTGCCTGGGGCGCCGCAGCGACCTTTGCCCTGAGTTCGCTGCTCGCACTGATCGGCTTGCTGGTCGTCGCCATCTGGGTACGCGCGGCTGACGACGAAGTCAGCGAACCATTCGCCGCACGCGCTGCTCGAAATGCCAATTCCTGAGGACGATGCCTTGCTGCGACGCTTCCTTGCCCCGCCACCCTGGTACTGCCTGTTGCTCGTGGCGAGTCTTGCCGCCGGTTGCGCCACTACCCGCACGACGACCGCCGGCCGCGTCGGCGTGGACCGCGAACAGACGATGCTGGTCTCGTCCAGCGAAGTCAACCGGGCAGCGGCGAAGGCCTACCAGGAGACGCTGCGCGAAGCGCAGGGCAAGAATCTGCTCAATCGCGATGCGCAGCAACTCGCCCGCGTGCGGCAGATCGCCAGCCACCTGATTCCGGCGACGGCGGTCTTTCGCAACGACGCGCCGGGGTGGCGCTGGGAGGTCAATGTCGTCCGTTCGCGGGAACTCAACGCCTGGTGCATGCCGGGCGGCAAGATCGTCGTCTACTCCGGCCTGATCGAACAGTTGCAGCTGACGGACGACGAGCTGGCGGCGGTGATGGCACACGAGGTGGCGCACGCGCTGCGCGAACATGGCCGCGAGAAAGCGGGCCAGGCAGCCGGTGTCAACGCCGCTGCCGCGATCGGCGGCGCGCTGATCGGCGCCTACTTCGGGATCGACTCGGGGATCGGCAGAACGGTCATCGGCAGCGTCGGCGACCTCGCGTACATGCGACCGAACTCGCGCGAAATGGAACAGGAGGCAGACCGCGTCGGCATCGAGCTGGCGGCACGCGCCGGCTATGACCCGGATGCAGCGATCAGCCTGTGGCAGAAGATGGGGCGGACGGTCAGCGGCCGCCCGCCGGAATGGCTATCGACCCATCCCGCCAACGAGACCCGCATTGCCGACCTGCGCCTCTACGCCGAGCGCGTGTGGCCCCTGTACGAGGCTGCCGCCAGGCCCCCCTGACTGCGGGATCTGGCTACTGGCGAGCGTCGCTCGGGCACTGACAGCAGACCCGGCGCTGTGACATAATCCTGCCCTCCACGTCGCCCAGCGGGTGGAGAATTCCGGACGGAGAACACGATGCCGCAAACCTTGTACGAAAAACTATGGCAGGACCACGTCGTCCATCAGGAAGCCGATGGCACGGCGCTGATCTACATCGACCGCCACCTGGTGCACGAAGTCACCAGCCCACAGGCCTTCGAAGGCCTCAAGCTGGCCGGGCGCAAGCCTTGGCGCGCGTCGTCGATCGTCGCCACCGCCGACCACAACACGCCGACCGATCACTGGGACCGCGGCATCGAGGATCCGGTGTCGCGGCTGCAGATCGAGACGCTCGACGCCAACATCCGCGAGGTCGGGGCGCTGGCCTATTTTCCGTTCAAGGATCCGCGCCAGGGTATCGTCCATGTCGTGAGCCCGGAGAGCGGCGCGACGCTGCCCGGCATGTCGGTCGTCTGCGGCGATTCGCATACCAGCACGCACGGCGCCTTTGCCTGCATGGCGCAGGGCATCGGCACCTCCGAGGTCGAGCACGTGCTGGCGACGCAGTGCCTGCTGCAGAAGAAGTCGAAGACGATGCTGGTGCGGGTCGAGGGCGTTCTCGGCCGCGGGGTGACGGCGAAGGACGTCGCGCTGGCGATCATTGGCCGCCTCGGCACAGCCGGCGGCAACGGCCATGCCATCGAGTTCGCCGGCAGCACGATTCGCGGTCTGTCGATGGAGGGGCGGATGACGCTCTGCAACATGGCGATCGAAGCGGGTGCCCGTCTCGGCCTGATCGCCGTGGATGAGGTGACCATCGACTACCTGCGCGGCCGCCCCTTCGCGCCGACCGGCGAAATGTGGGAGCGGGCCGTCGCCTGCTGGCGCCGGCTGCACAGCGATGCGGGAGCGGATTTCGACTGCGTGCTCGAAATGGCGGCGGCCGACATCCGGCCGCAGGTCACCTGGGGAACGTCGCCGGAGATGGTCGTGGCGGTGGATTCGCGCGTTCCCGACCCGGCTGCCGAGAGTGACCCGCAGCGCCGGCAGGGAATGGAACGGGCTTTGCACTACATGGGGCTGCAGCCGAACCTGCCGATCCGCGACATCCGGCTGGACAAGATTTTCATCGGCTCGTGCACCAACTCGCGCATCGAAGACCTGCGTGCTGCGGCAGCAATCGTCCGCGGCCGCAGGCTGGCGAGCAACATCCGGCTGGCGCTCGTCGTTCCCGGCTCCGGCCTGGTCAAGCAACAGGCGGAAAGCGAAGGGCTGCACGAGATTTTTCGCGCCGCCGGTTTCGAGTGGCGCGAGCCCGGCTGCTCGATGTGCCTGGCGATGAATGCCGACCGGCTCGAGCCGGGCGAGCGCTGCGCCTCGACTTCGAACCGCAACTTCGAGGGGCGCCAGGGTGCCGGCGGCCGGACGCACCTCGTCAGCCCGGAGATGGCAGCAGCGGCGGCCATTGCCGGTCATTTCTGCGATGTCAGCGAATGGACCTGAAGCAGCGCCAGGGACAAGAGATGAAGGAACTGAAGCGGCTTCTGCTCGTTCTGCTGGCGACGGTTGCCGTCGCTGGCTGCAATACGGTACAGGGAATCGGCAAGGACATCGAGAAGGGCGGCCAGGCCATCGGCCGCGCCGCCCGCTAGATTGCACCTGCAGCACAGAGGATTGTCATGGAAAAATTCACCCGCCTCGATGGGCTCGTGGTGCCCCTCGACCGCGCCAACGTCGACACCGACGCGATCATCCCGAAGCAGTTCCTGAAGTCGATCAGGCGTTCGGGCTTTGGTCCCAACCTGTTCGACGAATGGCGCTACCTGGACGTCGGCGAACCCGGCAAGGACAACGCGCGGCGACCGCGCAACCCCGACTTCGTGCTCAATCAGCCGCGCTACCAGGGCGCGCAGATCCTCCTGACGCGGCAGAACTTCGGCTGTGGCAGCTCGCGCGAGCACGCGCCGTGGGCCCTCCTCGACTACGGTCTGCGAGCCGTTATTGCCGAGAGTTTTGCCGACATCTTCTACAACAACTGCTTCAAGAACGGCATCCTGCCGGTCGTTCTGCCGGCCGAAGCGATCGACTCGCTGTTCGCGCTCGTCACTGCGACCGTCGGCTGCCGGCTGCTCGTCGACCTCGAACGGCAGTGCATCTGCCGGCCCGACGGCGAGATCCTGCCGTTCGCCGTCGATCCGTTCCGGCGCGACTGCCTGCTCAACGGCTGGGACGACATCGGTTTGAGCCTGCGCCATGCCGAGGTGATCAGGGCCTTCGAAGAACGGCGCCGCCGCGAGCAGCCGTGGCTGTTTGTCGATGCATTTCCCGCAAGAGGTGGATGAATGAGAACGCTTGGTCTGGTTGGCTGGCGCGGCATGGTGGGTTCGGTCCTCGTGCAGCGGATGGTGGACGAGGGGGATTTCGCACACGTCGAAGCACACTTCTTCTCGACCTCGGCTGTCGGTGGCAAGGCTCCGGAAGTCGCCGGCAGGGAATCCGGCATGCTGCACGACGCCATGTCGATCGAGACCCTCAGCCGGATGGACATCATCATCACCTGCCAGGGTGGTGACTACACCAGGGACGTCTTTCCCCGCTTGCGGGCTGCCGGCTGGCAGGGCCACTGGATCGACGCCGCGTCGACGCTGCGCATGAGCGACGACGCGGTGATCATCCTCGACCCGGTCAACCTCGACGTGATCCGCGATGCGCTCGCCAAGGGAGGCCGCAACTGGATCGGTGGCAACTGCACCGTGTCGCTGATGCTGATGGGACTCGGCGGTCTCTTCCGCCACGACCTCGTCGAGTGGATCAGTGCCATGACCTATCAGGCGGCTTCCGGCGCCGGCGCCCAGAACATGCGCGAACTGCTGCAGCAGATGGGCGCGCTGCACGCTGCCGTCAGTACGCAACTCGCCGACCCGGCGGCAGCCATCCTCGACATCGACCGCCGGGTGACCGAGACGATGCGCTCGCCGGGCTTCCCGACCGCGAACTTCCGCCAGACCGCGCTGGCCGGCAGCCTGATCCCGTGGATCGACGTCCCCGTCGAGGGCGGGCAGTCGAAGGAGGAGTGGAAGGGCGGTGCCGAGTGCAACAAGATCCTCGGCCGCCCAGCCTTCCGCTCGCCGGGCAGCATCCCGGTCGACGGTCTTTGCGTGCGCATCGGCGCCATGCGCTGCCACGCCCAGGGTCTGACGGTCAAGCTTCGGCGCGACGTGCCGCTCGACGAAGTTGCCGACATCGTCGCGCAGGGCAACCCGTGGGTGAAAGTGGTGGCCAACGAGCGCGAGGCGACGGAGCGCGCGCTGACGCCGGCCGCTGTCAGTGGCACCCTGACGATACCCGTCGGTCGCCTGCACAAGCTGGCGATGGGTGCGGAATACCTCGCCGCCTTCACCGTTGGCGACCAGTTGCTCTGGGGTGCGGCCGAACCGCTGCGGCGGATGCTGCGCATCCTGCTCGATGACTGAGCCGCAGGGGGGCGCCGCATTCGCCGCCCTCGCGCCGGTCAGACGGGTCTCTGGCCAGAAGCCGGCGCCGAGCGAGAAACATGTTTGGCTTGCATGGCTAACCTCATGATGTTACTTTTCTAATTCCGATCTGGACGCTCAGGGTGGCGCCGTGGCCAAAAAACTACCTCACACAGCACGAAAGCTCAGACTGCGGACTTCCGTCTGCGCCGTGGCCTCGTCGCTGGCGCTCGCCGTTTTCCCACTGCCCGGCCATGCCGCCGGACTGGGCAAGCTGACCGTCTTCTCGGGACTCGGGCAACCCCTGCGCGCCGAGCTCGAGGTCTTTGCCAGCCGCGAGGAACTGGCTGGGCTGAAGGCGCAGATCGCCTCACCGGAGGCGTTCAAGCAGGCCGGAGTGGAGTACAGCTCGACTCTCTCCGGTCTCTCCGTGAATGTCGACAAGCGCCCGAACGGCCAGGCCGTCATCCGGCTGACGTCGGCTCGGCCGATCAACGAACCCTTCGTCGATGTCCTCGTCGAACTCAACTGGCCGACCGGCCGCCTTCTGCGCGAGTACACCTTCCTCCTCGATCCGCCGGAGTTCGCCGCCCGCTCGGCGCCGGCACCGAGCGTTGCGCGCCCGCTTGCAGCGGTCAGCCCGCCCGCCGAGAGCCGGCCCAGCGAAGAGCGTGCGCCGCGCGCGGTCCGGCCGCGTGCCAGTGAACAGCGGGCACCGGCAAGCGACGGCGGGGCGACCCACGAGGTCCGGCACGGCGAGACCCTGAGCCAGATCGCGCGCGAACTGAAGCCGGAAGGCGTGTCGCTCGACCAGATGCTGCTCGGGCTGTTCCGGGCCAACCCGGATGCCTTCGACCAGGGCAACATCAACCGCCTGAAGGCCGGCAAGGTGCTTTCGGTGCCCGATCGGGCAGCGCTCGAAGCGATCCCCAAAGGCGAGGCGCAGACCGTCATCGTCGCCCAGTCGGCCGACTGGGGAACTTATCGCAAGCGGCTCGGCGCCGCGGCGGCCGAGGCGCCGGCGCGGGAAGAAGGCCCAAGGCAGCAGGCAGCCGGCCGGGTCAGTACGCGGGTCGAGGACAAGGCGGCGGGCCCCGTCGAACCGCGCGATCAGCTGAAGGTGTCGAAGACCGAGTCCGCCGATGCCAAACCACTGCCAGCGCAGAAACGCGGCGATGAGGATCTGATCGCCAAGGAGAAGGCACTCCGGGACGCGAATGAACGCCTGGCAACGCTCGAGCGCAATGTCGCCGAACTGCAGCGACTGCTCGAGATGAAGAGCCAGACGCTGGCGGATCTCGAGCGGCAGTCTGCCGGCAGACCGGCGCCGGCACCAGCCGGCGCACAGCCGCCAGCAAGCCCGGTGACGGCAGCCGCGCCCGCAGCAATCCCGACGCCACCCCCGACGCCCGCTGCTGCCGCACCGGCACCGGCACCGGCACCGGCACCGGCGCCCGCAGCCCCGCCGGCCGAGGCGAAGCCAGCCGATCCGGCCGTGCCGGCACAGCCACCGCGGGTCGATGCGCCACCGCCAACGCCGGTTGTGGAGGCGGCCAAACCACCGCAACCGCCCGCCGCAAAACCTGCCCCACCGCCGCCAGCGGCGGAAGAACCTGGCTTCCTCGCCGATCTTCTCGGCAATCCGGTGACCCTCGCCGGTGGTGGCGGCATCGCTGCACTGCTCGCCGGATACTGGTTCTACAAGCGCCGCCGCGAAGGTGCCGCCGCCACCGAACTGGCCGCGGCGGGCAGCTTGACGCCATTCAGCGAGAGCGTGGCCGACAAGTCGATATTCCGCAACACCGGCGGGCAGACTGTCGACACCTCGCACTCGATCGGGCAGACCGATTTCAGCCAGGCTGGACCGGGGAGCATCGACACGGACGAGGTCGACCCCGTCGCCGAGGCCGACGTCTATATGGCTTACGGGCGCGACGCCCAGGCCGAGGAGATCCTGCTCGAAGCCAAGCAGAAAGAGCCCGGACGCCACGCCATCCATCTCAAGCTGCTGGAGATCTACCTTGCGCGGGCCGACGCCAAACCCTTCCTCTCCTTGGCGCAGGAACTCTCTGCGGCGACCGGCGGCGTTGGCCCGGAGTGGGAGAAGGCTGCCAGCATGGGGCGGCAGCTGGCTCCGGAGAATCCACTGTTCGGCCAACCGGTTGCGGCGGCCGAGGCGGCCGGCATGCCGCCTGCAGCCGTGCCCGCCACCACCGTCGTCGCAACCGCAGCGATGCCACGGGAAGATCTCGAGGACACACTCACCAGGCCAGGGCAGCTGGCGGGAATCGTCGCGGCGGTCGGCGGGGCAGCGATCGCCGCGGCGGCAACACCCACCCATGACGATCAGGTCGCGGCGCAGGCATCGTCTGCCGGTCTCGATGAACTCGACTTCGACCTCGGCGGGGACGGCGGCGGTCTGACCACACCGAGCGATGCCGGCGAAGCCGCGCTCGAGACGACGCTCGCCTTCGCCGCCCCACAGCACGAACAGACGCTCGATTTCGACCTCGAGACGTCGCTGCCGAAAGACGCCATCCTGGCCGGCGAGGACGGCGAAGCTGCGCGGCTGATCGACGACGCGAGTGCGCTCGAGGTCACCATGCTGGTCGCGCCGGAAGTACCGGCGGGCGAACGCGCCTCCGCGACGACCCAGGAGTTCGAGTTCGACCTCAGCGAGCCAGCTGCGGACGAACCCGCGTGGAAGGTCGCGGCGCAACCGCATGGGCCGCTGGACGAAGGGCCCGAAGGAGCCGCAGAAGGCGCGGAAGCGCTGGAATTCGATGTCCGCCTGACGGAGTCGACGGTGCTCGGCGAGGCGATGCAGAATCCAGCCTTCGACATGTCGTCGATTTCGCTCGATCTCGGACAGGCGGAGACCCTCACTGCAGGCGCCACGCCGTCCATGATGGGCGCGCTCGACTTCTCTTTCGGAGCGGAGCAGGCCGAGACGGTGGTCAATCCGGACTTCGCTGCCGACCAGATCGACACCGAGGTCAATCCGAGCTTCGGCGAGGCCACGGCGCTGGTCGAGCAGGGCGAGATCAGCTCCAGTGAGGAAGTGGCAACGAAACTCGACCTCGCCCGGGCCTATCAGGAAATGGGTGACGTCGAAGGGGCGCGCGAACTGCTGCAGGAAGTCGTCAACGAAGGTGATTCCGGACAGAGGCAAACGGCCCTGTCACTCCTCGCGGCGCTGCGCGACTAGAGGAGAAGCCAGCCTCCCCGCTTGACCGTACACCTGTAGCCCAGGCGCGGCGACCAGAGACAGGGGTTCGAGCAGGAACATGCATCCGAGCACACTTCTCGCCGCCTGGTTCGTCGGGGTCGTTGCCATCCAGCTGCTTGCGGGGAAGCTGCTGCTGGCTGCCCTGATCATGCTTCCCGTTTTCGGGACGGTGGCTTTGCGCGGCTGGCTGCAACTCGTCTCGCGTGCCCGCTGGTTGCTCGTGTCGCTGCTCCTCGTCGTGGCTTGGGGCACAGCCGGCGATGCGGCCTGGAACGTCCCGCTCGCGCCCAGCCGGGAGGGGCTGCACGACGCCGGCACGCATGCCGGGCGACTGCTGCTGCTGCTGATGGCGGTCGTCGTGCTGCGACAACGCCTGCCGCCACGCGAGATGTTGAGCGGCTTCTACCGCCTGCTGACGCCACTGCGCCGCTGCGGGCTCGACGTCGATCGCGCTGTCGTCCGTCTGCTCCTGATCCTCGACATGCAGGACCGCCTGCCGCGGCCGCGCGACTGGCGCGCCCTGCTCGCCGTACCCGCCAGCGGCGAGCCACAGGTGTTCGAACTCAGCGATCGCTGCCTCTCAGCATTCGACCACCTGCTCCTGGCGCTGCTGCTGATCAGCCTGCTGTCGCTGCTTGCGCTGGCGGTGGCCTGAGAGATGCGGGTCGCACTGGCGGTCGAGTACGATGGCAGCGGATTCCGCGGCTGGCAACAGCAGCCGGGAGGAGGAACGGTGCAGGATGCATTGCAGGAGGCGCTGCAGCAGTTCGCCCGGGTCCCGCTGCACGTCGTCTGTGCCGGACGTACCGATGCCGGCGTCCACGCCTTGGGGCAGGTGGTCCACTTCGATACCACGCTGGAGCGGTCGATGTATTCCTGGGTGCGCGGCGCCAACACCTTCCTGCCGCCGGCAGTCGCCGTCCGCTGGGCGCAGCGGGTTCCCGCCGACTTTCACGCGCGTTCGTCGGCCTCCTCGCGGCACTATCGCTACGTCCTGCTCAACCGCATGCACCGAAGCGGAACCTGGCACGGGCGGGTGGCCTGGCACCATCACCCGCTCGACCTGCAGCGCATGCAGGAGGCGGCCGCCATGCTGCTCGGCGAACGGGATTTCTCTGCCTTTCGCGCAGCCGAGTGCCAGGCCATCTCGCCGGTCAAGATCATGCAACGTGCCGACATCCGCCGCCATGGCGACCTCGTCGTACTGGATTTCGTCGCCACCGCCTTCCTGCACCACATGGTGCGCAACCTGGTCGGCAGCTTGGTCGCCATCGGCCAGGGCAGGCATCACCCGCAGTGGATCGGCGAGTTGCTCGCGAGCCGCGACCGCCGCCTGGCAGCGCCGACCTTCCCGGCCGCCGGCCTCTACCTGATCGCCGTGAACTATCCGGCACGATGGGGCCTGCCCACCGACGACGCCAGCGACTTCCTCTCGCTTCTGCCGGTCACTGGCCCGGCAACGGCAGCGACGCCATGAGCCCGCGCATCAAGATCTGCGGTCTCACCCGGACGCAGGACCTGCAGCAGGCGGTGCAGGCGGGCGCCGATGCGCTCGGGCTGGTCTTCTATCCACCGAGTCCGCGCTACGTCGACCCGTCGACGGCTGCCCGCCTGGCCGGACACGCGCCGCCTTTCGTCTGCATCGTCGGCCTGTTCGTCAATGCCGATCCGCAGATGGTTCACGCAACGCTGGCACAGGTTCCGATTCACTTGCTGCAGTTTCACGGTGACGAAGACGAGGCCTACTGCCGCCAGTTCGACCGCCCCTACGTCAAGGCGGCGCGCGTCAGACCGGGGCTCGATTTGCTACAATACGCAGCTGCCTTCCCGTCGGCTCAGGCCATCCTGCTCGACGCCTTCGTCGACGGCTACGGCGGCGGCGGCAAGGTCTTCGACTGGTCACTCGTGCCGGCAGAACTGGGCAAGCCCCTGATCCTCTCCGGTGGTCTCGATGTGGACAACGTCGGCGAGGCCGTGCGCCGCCTGCGGCCTGCCGCGGTCGACGTATCGTCGGGGGTCGAGGCGAGCAAGGGAATCAAGGATGCCGGCAAGATGCGCGCCTTCGTCGCGGCGGTGCGGGCGGCGGGGTCTTCCGGCGGAGCGGGCGGCGGGACATCGTAAGGGGTTGTGCATGCACACGAATTCTGCTGGCAGGACGCGGACGCGCTGGCGTCACCACCTGGCCAGACATACTTGAGGCGAGGTCAGCCTGCCGTTCCCGACTGATGCCTTCCCGGCATCGTGCTGCAATCCCTCGCGAGGAGTATGTTGATGGCCGTCCATGACCATGATTTGCCCGACGCCACTGGCCACTTCGGCCCCTACGGTGGCGTCTTCGTCGCCGAGACGCTGATCGCGGCGCTCGACGAACTGCGTGAAGCCTATGCCGCCGCGCAGCGCGATCCGCAGTTCCTTGCCGAGTTCGACCACGATCTGCAGCACTACGTCGGCCGGCCAAGCCCGCTGTACCACGCCAGGCGCTGGTCGGAGCGCCTTGGCGGGGCGCAGATCTACCTCAAGCGCGAGGACCTTAACCACACCGGCGCACACAAGATCAACAACTGCATCGGCCAGGCGCTGCTCGCCCGGCGCATGCACAAGCCGCGCGTCATCGCCGAGACCGGCGCCGGTCAGCACGGCGTCGCGACGGCCACCGTCGCCGCGCGCTTCGGCATGGAGTGTGTCGTCTACATGGGGGCAGAGGACATCCACCGGCAGGCGGCGAACGTCTATCGCATGAAGCTCCTCGGAGCGACGGTGGTGCCGGTCGAGAGCGGCTCGCGCACGCTCAAGGACGCCCTGAATGAAGCGATGCGCGACTGGGTGACGCGCGTCGCCGACACCTTCTACATCATCGGCACCGTCGCCGGCCCGCACCCCTACCCGATGATGGTGCGTGACTTCCAGTCGGTGATCGGTCGTGAATGCATCCGCCAGATGCAGGAGCAATGCGGACGCCAGCCCGATGCCGTGATCGCCTGCGTCGGCGGTGGCTCGAACGCGATGGGAATCTTCCACCCCTATCTCGCCGCAGCCGGCGTTCGCCTGATCGGTGTCGAAGCGGCCGGCGAGGGCATCGCCAGCGGACGCCACGCCGCTTCGCTCACCGCCGGCCAGCCCGGCGTGCTGCACGGCAACCGCACCTACCTGCTGCAGGACGAGAACGGCCAGATCATCGAAACGCACTCGATTTCCGCCGGTCTCGACTACCCGGGCGTCGGCCCCGAGCACGCCTGGCTGAAGGACAGCGGTCGCGCGGAGTATGTCGGCGTCACCGACGGGGAAGCGCTGCAGGCCTTTCATGACCTGTGCCGGATCGAGGGCATCATACCGGCGCTCGAGTCGAGCCATGCACTGGCCTACGCCAGCCGGCTGGCGCCTTCGCTGGCGCCGGATGCCATCCTGCTGGTGAATCTTTCTGGTCGCGGAGACAAGGACATGCACACCGTTGCCGACAAGTCGGGAATCAGGTTCTGACCATGGGCAGAATCGAGCAAGCTTTCGCGCGCCTGCAGGGGGAAGGCCGCAAGGCGCTGATCCCGTTCATCACCGCCGGTGACCCCGACCCCGGCTTGACGGTCCCCTTGCTGCGGACGCTGGTCCGTGCGGGCGCCGACGTCATCGAGCTCGGTGTCCCCTTCTCCGACCCGATGGCCGACGGCCCGACCATCCAGCGGGCATCGGAGCGGGCACTGGCCAAGGGCGTCAGCCTGCGCCAGGTCCTGTCACTGGTCGCCACCTTCCGCGGCGAAGACCGGAGGACGCCGATCGTTCTCATGGGCTACGCGAACCCGATCGAGGCGATGGGCGTCGAGGCCTTCGCCGCCGCCGCTGCCGCCGCTGGCGTCGACGGCGTGCTGGTGGTCGATTACCCGCCCGAGGAAAGCGCCGACTTCGCCGCTGCCCTGCAGCGGCACGCGATCGATCCGATCTTCCTGCTGGCGCCGACCTCGAGTGATGCGCGCATCGCCCAGGTGGGCGCGCTGGCCAGCGGTTACATCTACTACGTCTCGTTGAAGGGCGTCACCGGGTCGGCGACGCTCGACGTCGCTGCGGTTGCCGCACGCATCCCGGAAATCCGGGCGCGCACCGGCGTGCCGGTCGGCGTCGGCTTCGGCATCCGGGATGCGGCGACGGCGGCCGCCGTTGCCCGCATCGCCGATGCGGTGGTCGTCGGCAGCCGCCTGATCGAGGAGATCGAGCGATCTGCAGCCGCTACCGCCTGTGACAACGTACTGACCCTGCTCAGCGGCATTCGACACGCAATCGACGCCGCCGCACCTGCCACCGGAGAACCATGATGGGCTGGCTGAACAAGCTGCTGCCACCGAAGATCAAGCGCAACGACCCGGGCGCTGCCCGCAGGTCACCGCTGCCCGAGGGCCTGTGGAGCAAGTGCCCTGCCTGCGACGCCGTCCTCTACGCCAGTGACCTGGCGAAAAACCGCAATGTCTGCCCGAAATGCGGTCATCACAAGCGGCTCGAGGCGCGTGCGCGAATCGACCTGCTGCTCGACGGCGAAGGGCGCTCGGAGATCGCCGCCGAAGTGCTGCCGGTCGATGCGCTCTCCTTCCACGACAGCCGCCCGTATCCCGACCGTCTGCGGGATTCGACGACGGCGACCGGTGAGACCGACGCGCTGGTGGTCATGCGCGGCACGATCCGCAAGCTGCCGGCCGTCGTCGCCGCCTTCGAGTTCGAGTTCATGGGCGGCTCGATGGGCTCGGTGCTCGGGGAACGCTTCGTCCGCGGCGTCCAGGTGGCAATCGAGAACGGCGAACCGTTCATCTGTGTCACCGCATCCGGTGGCGCGCGCATGCAGGAGGGGCTGTTCTCGCTGCTGCAGATGGCCAAGACGACGGCCGTCCTGACGCGCCTTGCGCAGGCGAGGCTGCCGTTCATCTCGATTCTCGCCGATCCGACGATGGGTGGCGTCTCCGCCTCCTTCGCCTTCATCGGTGATGTCGTGATTGCCGAACCCGGCGCGCTGGTCGGCTTCGCCGGTCCGCGGGTGATCGAACAGACGGTACGCGAGACCCTGCCGGACGGCTTTCAACGCTCGGAATTCCTGCTCGACAAGGGGGCCATCGACATGATCGTCGATCGCCGGGAAATGAAGGAGCGCGTCGCGACCCTGCTGGCACTGCTGCAGAAGCGGCCGGCAGCAAACTTGCCTGGATGACGTGAGCGACGAAGCGTACAGCCCGGCGCCGGCCGACGAGCGGCTGCTCGCCTGCCGCGTGCTGGCACCCTGGCTGGCGCACCTCGAGCAACTCCACCCGCGCGGCCAGGCGGGGATCGAACTCGGCCTCGAACGCGTCCAGCGCGTACGCCAGGAACTGGCGCAGGAACCGCGATGCCCGCTGATCGTCGTCGGCGGAACCAACGGCAAGGGATCGACCTGCGCCTATCTCGAAGCGATCTACGCTGACGCCGGTCATCGCGTCGGCTGCTACACCTCGCCACACCTGCTGAACTACAACGAACGCATTCGCGTCGACCGACAAGCGGCAGGTGATGCCCTGATCTGTGCTGCCTTCGCCCGCGTGGAAGCGGCGCGACAGGCTGCCGGGAACATCGCGCTGACCTACTTCGAGTTCGGCACGCTGGCAGCGATGG
Source organism: Candidatus Accumulibacter adjunctus (assembly GCA_000585015.1). Classification (GTDB taxonomy): domain Bacteria; phylum Pseudomonadota; class Gammaproteobacteria; order Burkholderiales; family Rhodocyclaceae; genus Accumulibacter; species Accumulibacter adjunctus. Next base: position 88,184 of record JFAX01000007.1, read on the forward strand.
AAGTCTTCCTCGCACAACGGGTCGAGGTGCTGATCCTCGAAGTCGGACTCGGCGGCCGGCTGGATGCGGTCAACGCCTACACGCCCGATTGCGCCGTCGTCTGCAGCATCGCACTCGACCATACCGACTGGCTGGGCAGCGACCGCGAGGCAATCGGCTTCGAGAAGGCCGGCATCTTTCGCGCCGGCCGGGCGGCTTTCTGTGCCGATCCCGATCCGCCACGCTCGCTGTTGGCGCACGCGCAGGCGATCGGCGCCGAGTTGCAGGTCCTCGGTCGCGATTTCGGCCATTTCGGCGATTCGCTGCAGTGGACCTTCTGGGGTCGCGGCGGACTGCGGCGTGCGGGCCTCGCGCTGCCGGCCCTGCGCGGCGCCGGCCAGCTGCGCAACGCGGCGGTCGCGCTGGCTGTCGTCGAATCGCTGCGCCCGCGGCTGCCGGTCGACATGCAGGCGGTGCGGCGCGGCCTGGTCGACCTCGCCCTGCCGGGACGCTTCCAGGTGCTCGCCGGGCGGCCGACCGTCGTCCTCGACGTCGCGCACAACCCGCAGGCGGTCAGCGGACTGGCCGAGAAGCTCATCGAGCTGCCCTTCGCCGCGAAGACGATCGCCGTCGTCGGCATGTTGGCCGACAAGGACATCGCCGGTTCGCTGGCGTCGCTCGCCGGCAGGGTAGACCACTGGCTGCTGGCCGACCTCGATGTCCCGCGTGGAGCCCCGGCCGTGGCTCTGGCAGCGACCGTGCGGCAGTGCGCACTCGGTGGTGAGGTCGAATGCCTTTCGTCGGTAGCGAGTGCCTTCCGGCGTTCTGCCGAGCTGGCGGACGAAAATGATAGAATTCTCGTCTTTGGATCGTTCTACACGGTCGCGGCCGTCATGCGGAGCAGGCAGAATGACCGTTGATCGACGCGTGGACTCCCGGATCGCGATGACTGAAACACCTGACCCGCAGCTGCAACTGAAGAAACGGGCTCGTCGCCGCCTCGTCGGAGCCATCGCCTTCGCCGGCCTGGCGGCGATCGTCCTGCCGATCGTCATGGATCAGGAACCAAGGCAGCAACCACAGGAGGTGCAGATACGCATTCCCGGCCAGGAACAGCCGCCCTTCCAGCCCAGGCTGGCGGCGCGCGAGGCGCCGCCAGCGACCGCCACCGACAAGCCGGCCGTCGCTGCCGAGAGCGCGCCACCGGCTGCCGCTCAGCCGACGCGCAAGGAGGCAGCGGAGCCGCCCGCGCATAGCGGCGAAAGCAAGCTTGCCAAGCCGGCCGAAAAGGCGCCGGCAAAGACCGAGGAGAGGAAGACTCCCAGGCCGGTCGAAAAACCGCCGGAAAAGAGCGCCGAGCAGAAGGGGGCGAAAGCGGCCGAGAAGCCACCGGAGAAGACACCGCCCAAGACAGCCGACAAGCCGAAGGAGAAGACCGGCGACAAGGTGGCTGAGAAGAAGGCGGTCGACAGGACAATGGCCGACAAGGGCAGCGACAAGGCGCCAGCGAAGAAGGTCGAGAAGCCGCCCGAGGCGGGTTCCGAAGACGGCGGCAGCAAGCCGGCACCGGACGAAACGTCTGCCGCCGGCAGTCAACCCGCAGGCAAGTCGCCCGCCGCTGCGGCGGCCAAGCCGGGCGGGCAGCAAGTGATCGTCATCGGCGCCTTTGCCAACCCCGAGAACGTCAAGCAGCTGCAGAGCAAGATCAGCGCTGCCGGCGTGAACACCTACACCGAAGTCCTGGAAACGCCCGACGGCAAGAAGACGCGCGTCCGGGCCGGCCCCTTCCCGAACCGTGAGGCCGCCGAGAAGGCGCTCGACAAGCTGAAGGCGATTGGCGTCAGTGGAGTCGTCGCCGGCAGGCAATGACCGTTTTCGACTACCTGGTCCTGATCATCATCGCCGCCTCGCTCCTGATGGGAATGTGGCGTGGCATCGTCGGCGAAATCATCGCCCTTGCCGCCTGGATCCTGGCTTTCTTTGCCGCCAAGTGGTGGGGTGACGAGGCCGCCCGGCTGTTCGTCGCCATCGACGACCCGACGCTGCGCCTCGTCGCCGGCTGGGTCAGCGTGGCACTGGCGGTTCTCGTTGGCATGGCGCTGCTTCGGCTGGCCATACGCGGTCTGATCAAGGCGTTGGGAATGACCGTGAGCGACCGCCTCCTGGGCGTCGTCTTCGGCGTTGCCCGCGGTCTGATGATCGTCATGATCCTCGTCGCCATCGGCGGCATGACGGCACTGCCAAGAGAGAAGTGGTGGAGCGAAGCGTACTTGTCCGCGCCGCTCGAGACGGCCGTCATTGCCAGCAAGCCCTGGTTACCGTCCGAGGTCGCGAAACGAATCCGGTTTGGCTAGGAACAGACTATGTGCGGAATACTCGGGGTGGTCGCAACGACGCCGGTCAACCAGCTGCTCTACGATGGACTGATGGTCCTGCAACACCGCGGCCAGGACGCCGCCGGCATCGTCACCGCCGAGGACGACGCCTTCCACATGCACAAGGGAGCCGGGCTGGTACGCGACGTGTTTCGCACCCGCAACATGCGCGCCCTGCCCGGCATGATGGGCATCGCCCATTGCCGCTACCCGACCGCTGGATCGGCCTTCGACTCGGCGCTGTCGCAACCGTTCTACGTGAACTCGCCCTTCGGCATCGTCCTGGGCCACAACGGCAACCTGACGAATACCGCACAGCTCAAGGAAGAGATGTTCCGCCAGGATCTGCGACACATCAACACCAGTTCCGACTCGGAGGTCCTGCTCAACATCCTGGCACACGAACTGCAGGCGACCGCCGGCAACTGCCGTCTCGATCCGGAGACCATCTTTGCTGCGGTGGCCGCTGTCCATCGCCGTTGCCGTGGCGCCTACGCCGTGGTGGCGATGATCGCCGGCCATGGCATGCTTGCCTTTCGCGATCCGCACGGCATCCGGCCACTGGTCTTTGGCACCAACGAGACGCCAGGTGGGATCGAGTTCCTTTTCGCCTCGGAGTCGGTGGCGCTCGACACCCTCGGTTTCCAGGTGCTGCGCGACGTCGCTCCGGGCGAGGCGATCTTCATCGACATCGAGCATCGCCTGCACCAGCGGCAGTGCGCCAGCAACCCGCTTCTCTCGCCGTGCATCTTCGAGTTCGTCTATCTCGCGCGCCCGGACTCGGTGATCGACGGGGTGTCGGTCTACGAAGCACGCCTGCGCATGGGCGAACATCTCGCCGACAAACTGGTAAGGCACATCCCGGTCGGGCAGATCGACGTCGTCATTCCGATCCCGGACTCGAGCCGGCCATCGGCGATGCAGCTCGCGCAACGGATTGGCGTCCCCTACCGTGAGGGATTCGTCAAGAACCGCTACATCGGTCGCACCTTCATCATGCCCGGACAGGCAACCCGCAAGCGCTCGGTACGACAGAAGCTCAACACCGTGGCACAGGAGTTCAAGGGCAAACGCGTCCTGCTGGTCGATGATTCGATCGTCCGCGGCACCACCAGCCGCGAAATCGTCGAAATGGCGCGTGCCGCCGGCGCGCTGCGCGTCTATTTCGCCTCCGCGTCGCCACCGGTACGCTACCCCAACGTGTACGGCATCGACATGCCGACGCGTGGCGAGCTGATCGCCACCGGTCGCAGCGGCGAGGAGATCGGTCACGAGATCGGCGCCGATGCGCTGGTCTATCAGGATCTCGACGCACTCCGGGCCTCGATCCGGGACCTCAAGCCGGCGCTGCGCGACTTCGACACCTCGTGCTTCGACGGTCGCTATGTCACCGGCGACGTCACCCCGGAGTACCTGATGGCGCTGGAGCAGGCCAGGGAAGGGCACCGTGTCTCGAGCAAGGAAGAGCGCTGGGCGACACGCCAGTTGCAGCTCAATCTCATGTCGGCAGGCTGAGGACGATGAAGACCAATCCCGATTACGCACTCGAAACGCTGGCGGTTCGTGCCGGCCAGGAGCGCAGCCAGTTCAACGAACACAGCGAGGCGCTCTATCTGACGTCGAGCTTCATCTTCACCAGCGCGGCGCAGGCTGCAGCGCGCTTCTCCGGTGAGGAAGACGGCAACGTGTACTCGCGCTTCACCAATCCGACGGTCAGCGCCTTCCAGGAGCGCCTTGCCGCGCTCGAAGGAGCCGAGGCCTGCATCGCCACTGCATCGGGCATGTCGGCGATCCTGTCGCTGGTCATGGCGCTGTGCAGCAGCGGCGATCACATCGTCGCCTCGAACGGCCTCTTCGGCGCGACGCAGCAGTTGCTCGGCACGATCATGCCGCGCTTCGGCATCCAGACCAGCTTCGTCCCGCAGACCGACACGACGGCCTGGCAGGCGGCGATGCGACCGGAAACGAAACTGCTCTTTCTCGAGACCCCATCGAATCCGCTCACCGAGATCGCCGACATCGCCGCACTGGCGACGATCGCCCATGCGCGTGGCGTTCTCCTGGTCGTCGACAACTGCTTCTGTACGCCGATCCTGCAGCGGCCGCTCGATCTCGGCGCCGATCTCGTCGTCCATTCGGCGACCAAGTTTCTCGATGGCCAAGGTCGGGTCCTCGGCGGCGCCGTCGCCGGGCCGCGCTCGCTCACCGAGGAGGTCTTCCGCTTCCTGCGCACTGCCGGTCCGACGCTCTCGGCATTCAACGCATGGGTTCTGCTCAAGGGACTGGAAACGCTGCAGTTGCGGCTGACCGAACAGTCGGCGAGGGCGCTCGAGATGGCGCGCTGGCTCGAGAATCATCCCAAGGTGACGCGCGTGCACTACCCCGGCCTGCCTTCACACCCGCAGCATGCCCTCGCCCGGCAGCAGCAGAGAAGCGGTGGCGCGGTCGTCTCCTTCACCGTCAGGGGCGCCCGCGCCGAAGCCTGGAAAGTCGTCGACGGCTGCCGGCTGCTGTCGATCACTGCCAATCTGGGCGATACCAAGACGACACTGACTCACCCGGCATCGACGACGCACGGCCGGATCACCCCGGAACAGCGCGCGGCGGCGGGAATCGGCGAGGACCTGCTGCGCATCGCGGTCGGTCTCGAGGCGGTCAGCGACCTGCAGCGCGACCTCGCCCGGGGCCTGGCACTGATCTAGCCGCCGCCGCGCGGCGCATCCTCCTCCTGCCGCCGCTGTCGCCGCGCCAGGTCGACACGCTCGCCGGCCGCCTGGCGCAACGCCTCCTTGGCGACATCAGGCATCATCCAGTAGGTCATCAGGCTGGAACCGATGCACACCAGCCAGAAAAGGAAAAAGCCGGTCGAATAGGTCGCCATCGCCGACCACTCGACGCGCTGGCCGAGCAGGTAGAGCTGTGCCGGGTCGATCAGCGTGAAGAAGATCGCCTCGGCGATTGCCGCCGCCACGAAGGCCGGCCAGAGAACCCAGATCACCAGTCGCATGTGTTCCTCCAGAGAGTTTTCGGCAAGCCGCGAACGCCCGCTCAGCGCTCGCGGCCGCGCGCGGCAACGAAGAGCTGCGGGTCGACCAGAGCACCGTTGAGCACGACACCCCAGTGTAGATGCGGGCCGGTCGCGCGGCCGCTCATGCCGACCAGACCCAGCCGCTGACCCTTGGCGACCGCTTCGCCGGCCCGTACATCGATGCGGTCGAGGTGGCAATACACGCTCAACAACCCATTGCCATGATCGACGAAGACCGTCCGGCCATTGAAGAAGTAGTCACCGCTGGCGAGGACGATCCCCTGGGCATTGGCGCGAACGGGCGAGCCTCGCGCGGCGGCAATGTCGAAACCCGCATGCGGCGCCCGGGCTTCGCCGTTGAAGAAGCGGCGCAGTCCGAAACGTCCGGTCAGCCGGCCTTCCGCCGGCAGGATGAAGTCAAGGTCGGTATCGTCGGCGGCTCGCCAGTGGCGCTGCAGCTGCCGGATCTCGGCGATCTCGCTCGTCGCCCGTGCCAGGTCCTCCGCCGACAGCTCGACCTTGCTGCTGTCCTTGAGGGTGATGCGCTGCGCCGGATAATCCTTGGCGCGAACCGTGAAGGATGCCCTGCCGGTAGCGGTCGCCGGATCGGCAACCGCCGGCAAGGCCGCGGTTGACGCCGCAGGCGGCTGTACCCGCAGCTCGTGCGTTCCCGGTTGCATGTCGAGCGCGAGACCGACGACGGCGATCCACTCGCCACCGCGCCGCGTGACCAGTACCGGCTGCTCACCCAGCCACGCCCGTGGCGGCACCGCCGCGCCCGCTGCCGTGCCGAGCGGCACCAGTGCCACCCCTCCAGGAACGCTCGCTTCCCGTGGCAGGGCTGCGCGTGCCGGCAACGGCAGCAGCAACGCCAGCGCGAGAAGGGCGGCGCCGGCGGCAAGGCAGTGCCGGCGCGGTGGCGCGGCTCGCTGCCTCACAGGGTCGCCGCGCTGAATGTGTCGCACTGCCGGATGTCGCCGCTCTCCATGCCGCGCTTGAACCAGCGGACCCGCTGTTCCGAAGTGCCGTGGGTAAAGGACTCGGGAACGATCTGACCCTGCGTCTGCCGCTGCAGGCGGTCATCGCCGATGGCCGAAGCGGCGTTCAGTGCCTGCTCGACGTCGCCCGGCTCAAGAATCCGGCTCCGGCTGTCGGCGCGATGCCCCCAGACACCGGCGAAGCAATCTGCCTGCAGTTCGAGCCGCACCGACAGGGCGTTGGCGGCGGCACGGTTGCCGCTGCGCTGCTGCGCCGCATGCACCTTGTCCGAAATGCCGAGCAGGTTCTGCACATGATGGCCGACCTCATGCGCGATGACGTAGGCCTGGGCGAACTCGCCCGGTGCCTTGAAGCGCTCGCGCAGATCGCGGTAGAAGGCGAGATCGATGTAGACCTTCTGATCGGCCGGGCAGTAGAAGGGGCCCATCGCCGAGCGTCCGGTACCGCAGGCCGTCGGCGTCGCGGCGGTGAACAGGACGAGTTTCGGCTCCTGGTAACGGCGGCCCGCTTCGCTGAACACGGCGTGCCAGGTCGTCTCCGTGCTGCCGAGAACCTTGGCGACGAAGGTCGCCATGTCGTCGCCGGCCGGTGGCTTCTGTGGCGGACGCGCCGCCGCTGACGAAGGCGCGCCGCTCGACGCCAGGCCAAGGATCACTGCCGGATCAACACCGAGGACATAGCCGGCGACGAGCGCAATCACCAGCGTACCGATCCCGACGGTGCCCCGCCCGATTCCCGCGCCGCCGCCGCGTCGGTCCTCGACGTTCTGACTGGCACTCTGGTCGTCAAGCCGCATGCCGGAACCCTTTCGCAAAGCAGTATCAATGTTCCATGAAATCAATGTCCTTGCCACCTCGCCCCGGCGAAGGTGCGGGAACGGCGCAGGCAGAGGAAGCATGCCAGGAACCCCTCGAAGACCGAATGCTATCAGATCGACGGCGGCTGCGGCGGCTGCAGAAGAACGCATGATTTATCCATTGGGAAAGCGCGGAATGGCGGTCAATGATGAAGAAACGTGGACAATCTCCGGTTTTCGTGCATAATCCGCGAACTTTTTACATGAAGCGGACCTTGCGGGCCGGCTTCCACAGGAAGGGGGCGTATGGAAACAATCTACTGGCTGGCGGTGGCGACGGTGGTGATCGTGCTGTTCTTCGATTACACCAACGGCTTCCACGACGCGGCAAACATCGTTGCCACGGTGATCGCATCGCGCGCGATGACGCCGATCCAGGCCGTCTGCATCGTCGGCTTCTTCGAGTTCATGGGCCCGTTGCTCGGCGGCACCGCCGTCGCCAACACGATCGGCAAGTTCGTCGACCTGTCGTCGCTCGACAAGCAGACGGCGATCCTGATCCTCTTCTGCGGCCTGCTCGGAGCCATCGTCTGGAACCTCGCGACCTGGTGGCTCGGCATCCCCTCCTCTTCGTCGCACGCGCTCGTCGGCGGCGTCGCCGGTGCGGTCGTCGCCGCCGCCGGATCACAGTTCGTCATCTGGGGGTGGACGCCGCTGATGCAGGAAGGCAAGCTGCTCGGCGTGATGAAGGTGCTGGTGTCGCTCTTCGTCTCGCCCGTTCTCGGTTTCTGGGTCGGCTTCCTGATCCATCGCGCCGGGCGGCGTCTGCTCGCGGGCGCCAAGCCGACGGCCAACGACAAACTTCGGAAGATGCAGTTCGTCACCGCCGCCGGCCTCGCCTTCTCGCACGGCGCCAACGACGCACAGAAGAGCATGGGCATGCTGACCCTGGTCCTCGTGCTTGGCGGCTTCATCCCGAAGTTCGAGGTGCCGTTCTGGGTGATGCTGGCCTGCGCCATCGCCATCACCCTCGGCATCCTCTCCGGTGGCTGGCGGATCGTCCGTACGCTCGGTTTCGCCATCTACCGCGTCCGCCCGCTGCACGCCTTCGATTCGCAGCTCACTTCGGCGCTGCTGATCCTCTCGGCCTCATACGCCGGCGCGCCGGTGTCGACGACGCACGTCGTCGCCACCTCGATCATGGGCATCGGCTATTCCGAGCGGCCGCGCGCGGTACGCTGGAAGAAGGCCAAGGACATCGGCAAGACCTGGTTGTACACCATTCCCGCATCGGCAATCACCGCCATCGTCATTTACGCCATAGCCAAGATCATCGTCGGCTAAACCACCTGAGGAGATGAGAACCATGGATACCAACCCAAGCGAAGCCAACAAGCCGATCTTCCGCCGGCTTTACGAACGCGTCTTCCCGACCGTCGCCGACTTCTTCGGCATGCTCGGAGAACAGAGCGCCAACGCCGCCGAGACCACGCGCCTGCTCGTCGAGTTCATGGAGACCGGCGACGTGACGGTCAGCCAGCGGGTGCGGGCCGACGAGCACGAGGCCGACCGCGTCAAGGCGAGCAACCTCGGCGTCCTCAGCGAGGCGTTTTCGACGCCGATCGACCGCGAGGACATCCACGCCGCGATCATGACGCTCGACGACATCGTCAATTACTGCAAGTCGACCGTGGTCGAGATGGATGTCCTCGGACTCAAGCCGGACAAGCACAGCCTCGAGATGGCGATGCACCTGCGCGAGGGCGCGGAAGCGCTGGCGCGCGGCTTTGGCCGCCTCGGTACCGATCCGGCGGCCGCCGGCGGCGACGCGGCAGCGGCCCGCAAGGCCGAGCGGACGGTCGAGAAGGCCTACCGCCGCGCGATCGCCGAACTCTTCCAGGGTGACGACTACCTGCACATGTTCAAGCGGCGCGAGACCTACCGCCACCTGTCGAATGCCGCCGACCGCGTCTCCGATGCGGCCGCGGCGCTCGACAACATCGTCGTCAAGCTGTGCTGAGAACCACGGCTCGACTCAGGGTTGTATTTTCCCGCCGACGCGCCTACAGTGCGAGTGCCAATGTCGGCAGTCACGAGGAGACGCTTATGAGGAAACTGGCCGCCGGCCTGATGGCCCTGGCGCTGGCGCTGTCGAGTGCAACTGCGGTCGCCTGCCCGGGCGAGAAAGCCAAGGATGGGCAGGCCGAAATGAGCACTCCGGCGAAGCCGAAGAGCTGACAGGTCGGTGAATGCAAACAGCGCGGCGCGCACCCTGTGGGGTCCGCGCCGCGTTTTTCTGTCCACTCACCCCGGCATGACCGCTCTGATCCTCGAAGCCACACCTCGGCCGGTCGGGAATCGACCAGCGCAGCGGCGTTGCTCGCTGCTCCCTCTCTCCCACGCCACTGGCGATTCCTCACTCACAGCGAGCGATGCACCGCTGCTGGTCGTCCGGGCAGTTGCCGTCGCCTTCGACACGGCAGTTCAGGCGCGTGCGGTGCGTGAAGACGATTCCCTCGCCGTAGTCGCAGGCCACCCGGCTGATCTGCCCCTGCCGTGACACGGTCATGCGCGCGCCGCGAACCGTGGACAGCCGGGCCGCCACCGAGTCGCACGACAGGTAGGCGGTGAACGTGCCATCCGCCGACTCCCACTGGGCAACGTTCTTCGCCTTCCGGTAGTCTGCGTAGTCGACGCACAACGCGGCATCGTCCTGATAGATGCGGCGATTGTCACTGCAGAAGCCGTTGAAGCTGTAGCGCAGTTCGGCTTCGCCGGGACAGTTGCCGACCTGTACCGCTGCCGCCGGATCGGGACAGGACAGCCGCTCGGCCGCCGACGCGACGAATGCCGGGAGGAACAGAAGGAAGACGAGGAAGCGGCGTTTCATCGGGAGAGTCTCCAGTCAATGGCCAGGAATCCTGCCGGGGGCACTCACCTGCTGGTCGCTGCCGGCTGGCGTTGCTGCCCCGGCCGCGGCGGGCTCGCGCTCATGATCTCGCGGATGCGGGCGGCGATCTCGGGCGCCGGCGTGGCATAGGCGAAGCGGCGCAGATAGCGACCATCGGTCGAGAGCAGGAACATCCCCACCGAATGGTCGACTGCGTACTGATCGGCGGGTGCACCGGGTTCGCGTACCTGTTCGTAGCGCACGCCGAAATGGTCTGCGGCACGCCGGACGAGGGCGGGCGAGCCGCTGAGCCCGATGATCCGCGGATCGAAGAAGCTGAGGTAACTGCGCAGCATGCTCGCAGTGTCGCGTTCCGGATCGACGCTGATGAAGATCGCCTGCAGGCGCTCGGCATCCGGACCGAGCGCGCCGAGCACCGCCGCCATCTCGGCCAGCGTCGTCGGACACACATCCGGGCAGAATGTGTAGCCAAAGCTGATCAGTTGCAGGCGGCCCGGGAAATCCTCGTTGCTGACTGCCCGCCCATTGGCGTCCGTCAGCAGGTAGCGCGCCGGCAGCCCCGCCGGCGAGTCGGCCACGCCATCGTCCGCCGCGGCACGCTGCCCGATGAGGACGAGGAAAAACGCGACGCACAGCGCGACGCCGAAGCTCCTGCTCATGGCGTTGGCGGCTTCTGCGTCGCCGTCTGAGCAACCGGCAGCAGCGACTGCAGGCGCCGCGACAGATCGTCCAAGCGGGAAGCGAAGTCGGCGGCCGACGGACAGGACGCCAGGTCGCCACCCTGGGCGAGGAATGCCTGGTTGGTTCGCTCCTCGTACACTTCGCCGTAGCGCCTTGTCTTCGGTGCGTGCCGGATCATCAGCAGCTTCGCCTGACCGGCGCTGCCCCTCTCGCCGCAGGCAAGCGCCTGGCCATTGAGCCGACCGAGGTCGCCGATCGCAGACAGCGCGGCCGCCGGGATGGCATCGGCGTCGGCGAACGCCGGGACGGCCAGAACGATCAGCAGACTCGACAGCAGTACACGCGGCATGGCTTGGAAATGGCTCGGCAGATGGTGGGAACGGGCTGATTATAGGCGGTGCAGACCGGACCCCGCGTTGATCGGGCTCAAAAAGGTTGCCGCCGTGATGTACACTGCGCGCCTCGCCACCGACCCGCACCGGGCACCTTGCACATGCCTCAACTCGTCCTCCTGCCCGGCAAGGATCGCCAGCTTGCCCGCCAGCATCCGTGGATTTTCGCCGGCGCGGTCGACCGGCTGGAGGGTCGCGCTCGTCCAGGCGACACCGTCGAGGTCGTCGCCGCCAACGGCCGGCCGCTGGCCAGGGCCGCCTGGAGCCCGGAATCGAAGATCCGGGCCCGGGTGTGGACCTTCGATCCGCAGGAAATCGTCGACGACGCGTTCTTCAAGCGCCGCGTGCTGGCGGCAGTCGAGCGTCGCCTGCTGCTGCCCGAGTTGCGCGAACAGGAGGGACTGCGCCTGCTGCACGGCGAGTCCGACGGCCTGCCCGGCGTCATCGCCGATCGCTACGGCGACACCATCGTCCTCCAGCTGACGTCGGCCGGCGCCGACAAGTGGCGACAGGCGCTGGTGCGTGCGCTGCAGCGGGCAACGGGCTGCGCCCGCATCTACGAGCGCTCGGACTCGGACGTCCGCCGTCTCGAGGGACTGCTTCCGGTCGCTGGCTGGTTGCTCGGAGAGGCGCCGCCCAGCCCGCTGAGCATCGTCGAGAATGGTGTCCGCATGCGGGTGGACATCGTCGCCGGCCACAAGACCGGCTTCTACCTCGACCAGCGCGACAACCGCCTGCTGACGCGGCTGCTCGCCAGCGGGCGCCGAACGCTGAACTGCTTCTGCTACAGCGGCGGCTTCTCGTTGCAGGCGCTCGCCGGCGGAGCCAGCCAGGTGCTCTCGATCGACTCCTCGGCACCGGCACTGGCGACCGCCGTGGAAAACCTCGCACTCAACCCCGGACTCGACGCCAGCCTCGCCGAATGGCGCGAGGCGGACGTCTTCAGCGAGCTGCGGGTGTTGAAGAGTCACGGCGAGCGCTTCGACCTGATCATCCTCGATCCACCGAAGTTCGCTCCCTCGGCCGCGCACGCGGAACGCGCGGCGCGCGCCTACCGGGACATCAACGTCTTCGGCTTCCGCCTGCTGGCTGCGGGCGGCCTGCTGCTGACCTACTCCTGCTCGGGCGGAATCAGCCGCCAGCACTTTCAGGAGATCGTCGCCGATGCGGCAGTTGCCGCCGGTCGCCAGGCACGCATCCTGCGCCATCTGGCGGCACCCGCCGACCACCCGGTTGGACTCGGCTTCAGCGAAGGCGAGTACCTGAAGGGCCTGCTCTGTCAGGCGGACTGAGCGCCGCCGCAGCCAGCCAGCGGCACTCAGCCATCACCCCAAATCTGCTTCAGGCGGGCGTCCCGCCCACACGACAGCCGATAGTAGGAATAACGCACGGGGTTCTTCTTGTAGTAGTCCTGATGGTACTCCTCGGCCGGATAGAAGGTTGCGGCGGCCGCCAGTTCGGTTTCGATCCGCGGCAGCCTGCCGCTGGCCAACAGGGCATCCCGGCTGCTCTCGGCAGCCTTGCGCTCGACTTCGTTCTGCCAGTAGATGCCGCTGCGATACTGCGAACCGACGTCGCAGAACTGGCGGTTCCTGACGGTCGGATCGATGTGGCGCCAGAAACGATCGAGGAGCTGGACGTAGCTGATCCGCCGTGCGTCGTAAGTGACGCGCACCGCCTCGGCATGACCCGTGCCGCCCGCGCTGACCTGCTCGTAGGTGGGGTTGGCCGTTCGCCCGGCGGTGTAACCCGATTCCACCGCGATGACTCCGGGCAGCTTTTCGAAGTCCGCCTCGCTGCACCAGAAGCAACCACCGGCAAAGATCGCCGTGCGCACCTCGCCCGGTTTGCCGGCGGCCCCATCGGCAGCGGCCAGCGAACCCGCAACGAGGAGCAGCAGCACACCGACGGCGGCGCGGCTCACGTGCGCAGTTCCGGCAGTTGCTCACCGCGCGGCACGAAGCGAAGCGCCACACCATTGTTGCAGTAGCGCTTGCCGGTCGGCTGCGGACCATCCTTGAAGACGTGCCCCTGATGCCCACCGCAGCGTCGGCAGTGATACTCGGTGCGCGGGTAGATCAGCTTGAAGTCGGTCCGCGTGGCGATCGCGCCGGGCAACGGCTGCCAGAAGCTGGGCCAGCCGGTGCCGCTGTCGTATTTCGCCGCGCTGTCGAAGAGCGGCAGGCAGCAGGCCGCACAAACGAAGGTGCCATCGCCCTTCTCGTGGTTCAACGGACTGCTCCCGGCGCGTTCGGTGTCGTCTTCGAAGAGCACACGATAGGCGGGCAGCGGCAGCAGGGTCGCCCACTCGGCTTGCGATTTTTCGAGCCGACCGTCGTCACTGGTCGCGGCGGGACCAGCCGTCGCCTCCGGAACGATGCAGGTCGAGATGTGGTTCAACCATTTCAGTGTCTGACAACGATTCATGATGCGCTCCAACAGGACGATAAAGCAGGCGGCGCCGACGACTGCAACCAGAGCCGGAGCGTGTCGCGCCAGATGTGCCCCGGGCCGTGCGCGATCGCAGGCAACGCGGATCGCACGCGCACCGAACATGCTCCTTCGGCAACGACGCCGCGGCGGCAGTTCCCGCCCGTTGCCGCGGGACAAATTGACGGCAGGCGCCACAGAACGCGTTGCTGCCCTGATCTCCCTGCGGCCGAGCACGCTGCCAGGCTGCCCCCATTGGTCGCCAGACCGGGCCACACCTTACGCCAGATCACGCAGGGCTGGCGGGTATCTGCAACAGAGTTGCAGGTACCAGCCAGCCATGTTCTAATTCCCGGTCATGAAGCCTGCCATCATCCGCAATGGCGAACAGCCGGGCGAAAGCGAGACCGAGCGTGCAGCCCGTCTGATTCGCCGCGCCGGCGCCCGCGCCACACCGGCCCGCGTTCGCGTCCTCCGCCTGCTGCGATCGGCACCGACCGCACTCAGCCACCATGAGATCGAACAGTCCCTCGGCGATCTGGCGCTCGATCGCGTCACGCTCTACCGCGTGCTCGACTGGCTGGTCGCGACCGGGCTGGCGCACCGGAACGCGGACACGCGGCGGACCTTCCGCTTTTCCGCCGCCAGCGGCAGCGAGCATTCGGCGCATAGCCATTTCCGCTGTGACGGGTGCGGGCGTGTGTTCTGCCTCGACGCCGCACCGCCGCCACCGCCGAGGCTGCCGGAGGGCTTCTTGCTGTCACGCATCGAACTCGATCTGCGCGGACGCTGCGCGCAGTGCGCGGGCGGCGCGCAGTGAGCGCAGTGCCGTCGCCCGAACGGGCGATTCCGGTGACCATCCTGACCGGCTTCCTCGGTGCCGGCAAGACCACGTTGCTCAACCATCTCCTGCGGCAACCGGCGATGGCGGATGCGGCGGTGCTGATCAATGAATTCGGCGAGGTCGCGATCGACCATCACCTGGTCGACAAGGTGGACGACAACGTCCTCGTTCTCGATTCCGGCTGCCTCTGCTGCAGCGTCCGCGGCGAGCTTGCACGCAGCCTGCGCGACCTCTTCATGCGCCGCCTGCGGCGCGAGATCCCGGCCTTTTCGCGCGTCCTGATCGAAACCACCGGACTGGCCGATCCGGCACCGGTGCTGTACACGCTGCTCGAGGATTTCTTCATCGCCGAGCGCTTCCGCATCGATGGCGTCGTGACGGCAGTCGATGCGACCCATGCGAACCGCCAGCTGGGACGCCATTTCGAGGCCGTGCGGCAAGTGGCGATGGCCGATCGCCTGTTGTTGACCAAGTGTGACCTGGCCGAGCCGGCTGAGCTCGCCACCCTGTCGCGGCGACTGCGCCGGGCGAACCCCGGCGCACCGCAGATCGAGGTCGCGCACGGCCACATCGATGCTGGGCAGGTACTCGGCTGCGGGCTCTACGACCCCGCCGGCAAGACGGCGGACGTCCGGCGCTGGCTGGCCGAGGAGAAGGTCAAGGCGGAACACGACACCTGGCGGCAGGATCTGCACGTGCATGACGTCAATCGCCATGACGCACTGGTTCATTCCTTCGTCCTGCGCTTCGCCGAGCCCTTCGCTTGGCCGGACTTCAGCGAAGCGATCGATGTCCTGCTCGCCACCTGTGGTGACCGCATCCTGCGCGTCAAGGGTCTCGTTGCCGTTGCCGGCGAGCTCGGGCCACGCGTCGTGCAGTGTGTGCAGCACATGCGCTATCCGGCGGCACCGCTGCCCGACTGGCCGGACGAAGACCGGCAAAGCCGGCTGGTGTTCATCGTCCGGGCGCTCGAGCGAAGCATCGTCGACCAGGCCTTCATCATGTTCTGCGGCACCGCGGCCAATAGCGAACCATGAAGACCTGCGGCTGAGCCGTCGGTCACCAAACCTCTTGCGCCACCCACCGCGCCTTGCTGCAGTACCTGCCCTTCAATGACGGGGACCACCTCATCCGCTGCATGCACCAGCGCCTCGCTCCCAACACCCCAGACACCGGCTGACTTGCCCCATCCAACAGTCCTGAACCTCACCACCTCCTGCCATCGAACTTGAAATGAGAACTGCTGCGTCACCGAGCGGGCATTCCGCCGCACCCTCGAGTGCGGTATCCTCGCCCACGGTTGCGCCCGTGCCCGCTGCGCCGACTGCCGGCACGACTTCGTGGTCGCTTGCTCATGCAAGTGTCGCGGCGTCTGCCCGTCCTGCACTACCCGCCGCATGGCCGAGACGGCGGCGCATCTGGCCAACCACGTCATCCGGCGTTTGCCGTTGCGTCAGTCGGTGCTTTCTGTGCCCCAGCGCCGGCGCAATCACTTGGCGCGTGATCCGGCGGTTCTCAACGTCGCTTTGCGCATCTTCCTGAGCGCCATCGAACGGGCGCTGCGGCAACACAGTCCCGGTGCCAGTACAGTGTCCCGCCTCCGCGCTGTGATCTTCATCCACCGTTTCGGTGCGCTGCTCAACACCCATCTGCTCTTCCACTGCAGCCAGGCTCATGTCCAGCCATCGCTTCTTTCCTTCCGACCATGCGCGCGGCAGATCGCTGCAACCCGTGCAGAGGGTAAAATCCATGCTGCCGCCGATCCGCCGCCACCCCGCCGATGCCTGTCACCGAATTGCCCCTGACGCTGCTCTGCCACCCGGCGACGCCGGCGCCCGTGGTCCGATCCGTCGAGGCCCGCGCGGAACGTAGGGCCAACGGCGACCTCGCGCTGGCCTACCGGCTGCGCGGCGACATGGTGCGCCTGCGGATCCCGCCACCAGCGGCGCCGGAGCGTGCAGAGAGCCTCTGGGAACACAGCTGCTTCGAGGCTTTCATCGGCATCGCTGGCGAGCCCGCCTACCACGAGTTCAACTTCTCGCCATCCGGCGAGTGGGCCAGCTACGCCTTCGCCGGCTACCGCCAGCCGGCACAGTTGGCGACCCCGCTGCCGGCGCCGCAGCTGACCATCAGGTTGACTGCCGGCCGCCTCGAACTCGAGGTGCTGATCGCCGCCGCTGCCTTGCCGGCGAAAGCTGCCGCGGCGACACTGCAGGTCGGCCTCGCCGCAGTGGT
>JFAX01000007.1:105023-109667 GCA_000585015.1 Candidatus Accumulibacter adjunctus
GGTCGGCCTCGCCGCAGTGGTGGAAGCCACGGATGTCGTCGATGGCAGCCACAGCTACTGGGCCTTGCACCATCCGGCCGGCCTGCCCGATTTTCATCATCGCGACGGCTTCCGTCTCGAGCTTGTGCCGACTGGCGATTCTGCCTGAAGGAATTGCTGATGCCCACCCTCCTCACCGGCCTCGACCGCCTGCTCTGCGAGCCTGACCTGCGCCAACCCCTGCACGGCCGCCGGCTGGCCCTGCTCGCCCACCCGGCATCGGTCAGCGCCGACATGACGCACGCGCTCGACGCACTGGCGAGACTGCCCGATCTGCAACTGGCGGCCGCTTTCGGCCCGCAGCACGGATTGCGCGGCGACAAGCAGGACAACATGGTCGAGTCTCCCGAGTTCTTCGATCCGCAGCACGGCATCCCGGTGTTCAGCCTGTACGGCACGGTACGACGTCCGACAGCGCAAATGATGTCGAGCTTCGACGTCCTGCTGGTCGACCTGCAGGATCTGGGCTGCCGCATCTACACCTTCATCACCACCCTGCTGTACGTTCTCGAAGCGGCGGCCTCGCACGGCAAGGAAGTCTGGATCCTGGACCGCCCGAACCCCGTCGGGCGTCCGGTCGAGGGATTGCTGTTGCGTCCCGGGTGGGAGAGCTTCGTCGGCGCCGGACCGCTGCCGATGCGTCACGGCCTGACGATGGGCGAGCTCGCCTGCTGGTTCATCAGGGAGTTCGAACTCGAAGTCGACTGCACGGTCATCCGGATGCATGGCTGGTCGCCGGCCTCGGCACCGGGCTACGGCTGGCCGACGGGCCAGCGCGGTTGGATCAATCCGAGCCCCAACGCCGCCGGTCTGGCGATGGCACGCTGTTATGCGGGTACGGTGATGCTCGAGGGCAGCTCGCTTTCCGAGGGTCGCGGCACGACCCACCCGCTCGAGCTGTTTGGCGCGCCGGATGTCGACGCCCGCCGGCTGATCGCCGGCATGCATTCCCTGGCCCCCAACTGGCTGCAGGGCTGCCGGCTGCGCGAGTGCTGGTTCGAACCGACCTTCCACAAACACGCCGGGCAGCTGTGCCACGGCGTCCAGATCCATGTCGACGACAGCGCCTACGGGCACGAAACTTTCCGGCCCTGGCGGTTGCAGAGTCTCGCCTTCAAGGTGCTGCGGCGATTGCAGCCGGACTACCCGCTGTGGCGGGATTTCCCCTACGAGTACGAAATGGATCGGCTGGCGATCGACCTGATCAACGGCTCGCCGACGCTGCGACAGTGGGTCGATGAACCGACGGCGACGCCCGGCGACCTCGATTCCCTCGGTCGCTCTGACGAGGACGCGTGGCTGCAGATGCGACAGGACCTCCTGCTCTACTGAAGGTCGCTGACGGGGCTGCGCGCATGAGCGCTGCGCGGCCGTGGCATGGACGGCCGCGCCGCCAGCGCCGGGGCTCTCGCCCGCAACGGCAGGCTACGACGAAACCGCTTCGCGCACGGCCGTGGCGAGCCTCTCGGCAGCGCTGTTGACCAGCAGCGGATCCTGCCCTTCGACCATCACGCGCAACAGGGGCTCGGTTCCAGAGGCGCGCAGCAGGACCCGTCCGCAACCCTGCAGCTCGCGCTCCACCTCGGCGCGCGTGGCCGCGATCAGCGGATGCTCCTGCCAGGGGAATCCCTTGCTCAACGCAACGTTGATCAGCTTCTGCGGATACAGCCGCAGGCAGCCCAGCAGTTGCTGCAGATCGCCGCCCTCCTCGCGCAGAGCGCACAACACCTGCAGCGCAGAGACGATGCCGTCGCCTGTGGTGTGCCGATCAAGACACAGGATGTGCCCCGAGTTCTCGCCACCATAGAGCCAGCCCTTCTGCCGCAGCAGATCCATGACGTAGCGGTCGCCGACGGCGGCACGGGCAAACGGGACCTTGAGTTCGCCGAATGCGTGTTCGAGGGCCAGATTGGTCATCAGCGTGCCGACGACTCCGGCAACCGCTCCTTGCCGCAAGCGGCTGCGCACGACGGCAAAAAGCAACTGGTCGCCATCGTAGACCTGGCCCAGCGAATCGACCATGATCAAGCGGTCCGCGTCACCATCGAGGGCGATCCCGACGTCCGCCGCCTGCGCCAGAACCGCCCTCGACAGGGCTCCAGGAGCGGTCGCGCCGACATCCTGGTTGATGTTCAGGCCATTCGGTTCGGTACCGATGCTGCTGACTTCCGCCCCCAGCTCATGGAAGACATGCGGCGCGAGATGATAGGCAGCGCCGTTGGCGCAATCGACGACGATCTTCAGTCCGCGCAGGTCCATGTCGAACGGGAAGGTGCCTTTGCAGAACTCGATGTAGCGCCCGTCGGCGTCGTCGATCCGCCGCGCCCGCCCGAGACCGGCGGAGGGAACACAGGTCAGGGGCTCGTCGAGGGCCGCCTCGATCTCGAGTTCCAGATCATCGGGCAGCTTGCTTCCGTTCGCCGCGAAGAACTTGATCCCGTTGTCGTAGTACGGGTTGTGCGACGCGGAAATGACGATGCCCGCCTGCAGGCGCAGGGCGCGAGTGAGGTAGGCAATCGCCGGCGTCGGCATCGGCCCGACAAGACAGACATCGACCCCGGCAGCCGAGAATCCGGCTTCGAGCGCCGCCTCCAGCATGTAGCCCGAGATCCGTGTGTCCTTGCCAATCAGTACCGCTGGCCGGTCGCCCGGCTTGGCATGGCTGCGCGCACTGTCGCGCGCGGCCAGGACCCGCCCCGCCGCATGCCCCAGGCGCATGACGAACTCGGGCGTGATCGGCACCTCGCCGACGCGCCCGCGGACGCCATCGGTGCCAAAATACTTTCTCGTCACGACTTTCTCTCCCCTTGAGCACAGGCGCCGACTGGCACCCGTCACGTAAATGACATTCTACCCACAGGGCGGCCGGGCGGATTGCCAAATAGCGCACAAAGGCTGCCGGCGGCGCTGCCGCCGATGGCGATGCACGTCCCGCTGCTGCCGCCCCGGACAACAGCCGCTTGCGACCCGAGGTCGCCCGGGCAAGCCAGGGACTGCCGGAGTGATGCGCGTCAAACCGCCGCCGACCCCGGCGCATCACTGCCGCGCGTCGCCTGCCAGACCGCCAGTGCATCGCGCGTTGCGGCCACATCGTGCACCCGCAGGACACGCGCACCACGCTCGACGGCCAGCACCGCGGCGGCGATGCTGGCCGCAAGGCGCTCGCCGAGCGGGCGCCCGGTGATGGCGCCAAGCATCGACTTGCGCGAGAGGCCGGCCAGCACAGGCAGACCGTCGCTGGTCAGTTGCTCGAGAGCGCGCAACAGCTCGAGGTTGTGCTGCAGGGTCTTGCCGAAGCCGAAGCCCGGGTCGAGCAGCAGACGATCGTCGCTGATCCCGGCCGCCCTCGCCGCCTGTACGCGGCGCCGCAGGAAATCCCGCACCTCGGCGACGACATCGCGGTACGAGGGCTGCTGCTGCATGGTCAGCGGTTGCCCCTGCATGTGCATCAGGCAGACCGCGCAGTCGCTCTCTGCTACCGCCTCCATCGCTCCCGGCATGCGCAAGCCATGGATGTCATTGATCATCGACGCGCCGTGCCGCAGTGCCGCCCGCATCACCTCCGGCTTGTAGGTGTCGACCGAGATGGGTACGCCACAGCCGGTGAGTTCCGCAAGTACCGGCAGGAGCCGCTGCAGCTCGTCCTCTGCCCTCACCGGTAGCGCCCCGGGACGGGAGGACTCGGCGCCGAGATCGAGCAGGTCGGCGCCAGCGTCGATCTGCCGCCGGGCCTGCGCCACCGCCGCTGCCGTGTCGCCGGCAAGCCCATCTCCCGAGAACGAATCGGCCGTCAGGTTCACGATGCCCATCAGCAATGGGCGATCGAGGGCGAGTCGAAAGGATCCGCAACGCAGCATGCAGCAGCCCGGACGATCAGCCGAATGAGAGCGCAAGCGCTCTCGGTTCAGGCAGGCGCCGGTGGCGCGCTCGGCGCCGCATCCGGCGCATTGTGGTCGCTCTTGTTGGCCGGCGGCAACTGTGTCTGCTTTGGCGGGCGTGGCGGCTTGCCCTGCATGATGTCATTGATCTGGTCGGCGTCGATCGTCTCGAGTTCGAGCAAGGCCGACGCCATCGCCTCGACCTTGTCGCGGTGCTCTTCAAGCAGGCGGCGCGCCAGCGCGTACTGCTCGTCTATGATGCGGCGGATCTCGCGGTCGACCTTCTCCATCGTCGCTTCCGACATGTTCTTGTGCGTCGTCACCGATCGCCCAAGGAAGACCTCACCTTCGTTCTCGCCATAGACCATCGGCCCCAGTGCATCCGACATGCCATAGCGGGTGACCATGTCGCGTGCCATCTGCGTCGCCCGCTCGAAGTCGTTCGAGGCGCCGGTCGTCATCTGGTTCATGAACAGTTCTTCGGCAATGCGGCCACCGAAGAGGACTGCGATGCGACTCATCAGATAGACGCGGTCGTAGGCATAGCGATCCTCTTCCGGCAATTGCATGGTCAGCCCCAGGGCACGACCGCGCGGAATGATCGTCACCTTGTGAACCGGATCCGACTTCGGCATGAGCTTCGCAACGACCGCATGACCCGACTCGTGATAGGCCGTATTGCGTCGCTCATCCTCGTTCATGACCATGCTGCGCCGCTCGGCGCCCA
>JFAX01000007.1:109681-110516 GCA_000585015.1 Candidatus Accumulibacter adjunctus
TTGGCCTTCTCGAAGTCCTCCATGTCCACCAGACGCTTGTTGCCACGGGCAGCAAACAGGGCTGCCTCATTGACCAGATTGGCGAGATCCGCACCGGAGAAACCGGGCGTTCCGCGGGCGATGATGTCGGCCTTGACATCCGGCGACAATGGCACCTTGCGCATGTGCACGATCAGGATCTGTTCGCGGCCACGGATGTCAGGCAGCGGAACGACCACTTGGCGATCGAAGCGCCCCGGTCGCATCAGTGCCGGATCCAGCACATCCGGTCGGTTGGTCGCAGCAATGACGATCACCCCGACACTCCCTTCGAAACCGTCCATCTCGACGAGCATCTGGTTCAGCGTCTGCTCGCGCTCGTCGTTGCCACCACCGAGGCCGGCACCGCGCTGGCGACCGACGGCGTCGAGCTCATCGATGAAGATGATGCATGGCGCGTGCTTCTTCGCGTTCTCGAACATGTCGCGAACACGCGCCGCGCCGACGCCGACGAACATCTCGACGAAATCCGAGCCGGAAATCGAGAAGAATGGAACCTTGGCTTCGCCGGCAATCGCCTTCGCCAGCAACGTCTTGCCTGTGCCCGGGTTGCCAACGAGCAGCACGCCCTTCGGGATGCGGCCACCAAGCTTCTGGAACTTGGACGGGTCGCGCAGGAAATCGACGAGTTCCGACACCTCCTCTTTTGCCTCGTCGCAACCGGCGACGTCGGCAAAGGTGATCGTGTTGGACGATTCGTCGAGGAGTCGCGCCTTGCTCTTGCCGAATGAGAAGGCCCCGCCGCGACCACCGCCCTGCATCTGACGCATGAAGAAGATCCAGACGCCGATCAGCA
>JFAX01000007.1:110522-127252 GCA_000585015.1 Candidatus Accumulibacter adjunctus
TCGGGAACCAGCTGACGAAGATGCTCATCAGGAAGGACTGCTCTTCCTCCGGCTTGGCCTCGATCTTGACCCCATGCTTCAGCAGATCGGAGACCATCCAGAGATCCGGCGGCGCATAGCTCGTCAACTTGCGGCCATCGGTCGTCGTTGCCTTGAGCACGCGCCCTTCGATCACCACCTTGGCGATGTTTCCCTTGCCCACCTCCTCGATGAACTGCGAGTATTCCATCGGCGCCGGGCCCACCTGGCGATTGTTGAACTGGTTGAAGACAGTCATCAGGACGAGACCGATCACCAGCCAGACTGCCAGATTCTTGAACATGTTATTCAATGCGTCACCTCTTCATCCTGCCCAAACTACCGTTCCCAAGACGCCTCGCCATGGATGCGGAATTGCATTCTAAACCGATTCCCGGCCGGACGATCAAGCATTGCGCCGCCAACCCGCCCGTCAGGCTCGCAGGCCCCGGCCGAGAAGATACACTTCCCGACTGCGATCACGCGAGGCATCCGGCTTGCGCAGGCACACCAGCCTGAAGGTCTGCCGCATGCGGACGAGGAAATCGTCGAAGCCCAGACCCTGGAACACTTTGACCAGCAGACAGCCCTCCGGTTGCAGCCATTGACTCGCGAAATCGAGAGCCAGTTCCGCCAGGTGCATGCCCTGTGCCTGATCACACAGGCTGATGCCCGAGATGTTGGGCGACATGTCGCAGAGTACAAGTCCCGCCCGCTCCTGTTTCAGCAGCCCCCGCAGGCGCTCGAGAACCTCCGTTTCGCGAAAGTCGCCGGGCAGGAAGACGACTCCGGGCAGTTGCTCCATCGGCAGGATGTCGACCGCGATCACCCGGCCCCGACCCTGCTGGCGCTTCGCGACCACCTGCGACCAGCCTCCCGGACTTGCCCCCAGGTCGACGACCAGGTCGCCCGGGCGGATCAGATGCTCGCGGTCGTCGATCTGCAGGAGCTTGTAGGCAGCGCGCGAGCGGTAGCCTTCCGCCTTCGCCCGCTGGACGTAACTGTCGCTGACGTGTTCACGCAACCAGGCGTTGCTCGATCTGCTGCGCTTCATGCCGGGAAACCCGCTAGAATGGGCTCTCCAGAGAGGAACACCGCATGCTCACCCTGAACTCCGAAGAGCGGCGCGCGCTGCGCGCCCGCGCCCACGCCCTGCAGCCGGTTGTCGCGATCAGCCAGAATGGGCTTTCCGACCCGGTTGTGCGGGAAATCGACGCCAGCCTGGCGGCACACGAACTGATCAAGGTGCGGGTGTACAACGATGACCGGAAAGAACGCGAGAACTTCCTCGCCAGCCTCTGCGAGCGACTGGCCGCGGCGCCCGTGCAGCATATCGGCAAGCTCCTCGTGCTCTGGCGTCCACGCCCGGAACAAGTTGCCACGCCAGAAAGGGCGCCACGCCTGCCGCGGCGCAGCAAGCGCACGTTCCAGGGCAGTACCGGCAGCTGACCGCGACAGGCGATGGCGACCCGCGCGCCGCCGGTTGCCTGTCGGGCCACCTGATCGCCTAACGGACACCGCGCGCCGTGGCGGCAACCAGCAGCAGGCCAAGAAGACTCTGCAGCAGGTAGAGGATGCTGGAAACGCCATGCCAGGCCGCGAAGCGGTCACGCAGGACACTCGCCATCACCTCTCGTGGCAGGGCGTCGGCCTTGAGCTGTGCCAGCAGGGGCTGGATGCCGAACAGGCCGACGACGGTCAGCAGCAACATCAGCAGCAGCAGCCAGAAATCCCAGCGCCGCCAGGCGGCGCCGCGCAGTCGGACGAGCACGAAGGCGAGCAGGTACGCGGCACACGCCAGGCCCACCCAGCCGATCAATTCGAACAGCCGGCCGGCGAGCTGCCCGGCCAGCTGACGATCGTTGCCCAGGGCATGAAACAGCGTCGGCGCAACGAGGTAGCCGATCGACCACAGGCCGCCCACCCAGAGGGTCAGGGCGACGCCATGAAGAATTTCGGCAGTGCGGCGCATGCCTGCACTCACTCGTAGCGAACGTCGATGACTTCGTATTCGCGAACACCGCCGGGCGCCTGCACCTCGGCGATGTCGCCAGCGAACTTGCCGATCAGTGCGCGCGCGATCGGCGAGTTGATCGAGATCTTGCCACCCTTGATGTCGGCCTCGTCCTCGCCGACGATCTGGTAACACACGCGGACGCCCGTGTCCTGGTCCTCGAGATCGAGCGTTGCGCCAAAGACGCAGCGCCCGTCGGCATCGAGCAGCTTGGGGTCGATGATCTGGGCGTTGGCGAGCTTGCCCTCGAACTCCTTGATGCGGCCCTCGATGAAGGCCTGTCTTTCCTTGGCGGCGTCGTACTCGGCGTTCTCCGAGAGATCACCGTGCGAGCGCGCCTCGGCGATCGCGGCGATCGCCCGCGGACGCTCGACGGTCTTCAGATGATGCAGCTCGGCGCGCAACAGTTCGGCGCCCTTGACGGTTACGGGTATCTTGCTCATATCGTTCGCTGCCAACAATGGCCGGCCGCCGGCGGCCACGAGCAATAGCACGGCGCAGGCGGTTGCATGGATTGACTAATGAATCTGCGCGTGCAGTTCCTGTATCGGGTAGACCACGAGTTCGCCACGGTTCCTGATTCCCGCCACGGCTGCTTCGGCGCCCCAGATGGTGGTGTAGATCGTCACCCGCGCCGCCAACCCGGAAGTGCGAATCGAGCGCGAGTCGCTGATCGCCTTGCGCTTTTCGTCGACGGTGTTGATGATCAGGACGATCTCGTTGTTCTTGATCATGTCGACGACGTGCGGACGCCCCTCGGTCACCTTGTTCACCGGCGTCACGGCAATTCCCGCGGCGGCAATCGCCGCCGCGGTGCCGCGTGTGGCGAGCAGGGTGAACCCGGCTGCCTGCAACTCGCCGGCGATCCTGACTGCCTTCGACTTGTCCGAATCCTTGACGCTGACGAACACCTGCCCGGAACTCGGCAAGCGCACGCTGGCGGCCATCTGGCTCTTCACGAAGGCCTCGGAAAAGCTGCGTCCGACCCCCATCACCTCGCCGGTAGACTTCATCTCCGGGCCCAGAATGGTATCGACGCCGCGAAACTTGATGAACGGGAAGACCGCTTCCTTGACCGAGAAATGGTCCGGCACCACTTCCCTGGTCAGGCCCTGGCTGGCCAGGGACCTGCCGACCATGCAGCGGGCGGCGATCTTCGCCAGGGGCAAGCCGGTCGCCTTGGAGACGAAGGGAACGGTGCGCGAAGCACGCGGGTTCACCTCGAGAACGAAGACGACACCCTTCTGGATGGCAAACTGGATGTTCATCAGCCCGCAGACCTTGAGCGCCCTGGCCAGCAGGCGTGTCTGCCGGCGCAACTCGTCCTGCATTGCGACCGACAGGGTATAGGGCGGCAACGAGCAGGCGGAGTCGCCGGAATGAACGCCTGCTTGTTCGATGTGCTCCATGACACCGCCGATCAGTACCTCCTCGCCATCACAGAGCGCGTCGACGTCGACCTCCGAAGCGTCGTTCAGGAAACGATCGAGGAGCACCGGTGAATCATTCGACACCTTGACGGCTTCGCGCATGTAACGCTCGAGCTCGCGTTCCTCATGGACGATCTCCATCGCTCGCCCGCCGAGGACGTAGGACGGCCGGACGACCAACGGATAGCCGATCTCGACGGCGAGGCGCAGCGCTTCCGCCTCGTTGCGGGCGGTCCGGTTGGCCGGCTGTCGCAGATCGAGCGCATGCAGCAGCTTCTGGAAACGCTCGCGATCCTCGGCAGCGTCGATCATGTCCGGGCTGGTACCGATGATCGGCACGCCGTTGGCTTCGAGATCACGCGCCAGTTTCAGCGGGGTCTGGCCACCGAACTGGACAATCACGCCGATCGGCTTCTCGACGGCAACGATTTCGAGTACGTCCTCGAGCGTCAGCGGCTCGAAGTACAGACGATCGGAGGTATCGTAGTCGGTCGAGACGGTCTCCGGGTTGCAGTTCACCATGATCGTCTCGTAGCCGTCGGCACGCATCGCCAGTGCCGCATGCACGCAGCAGTAATCGAACTCGATCCCCTGGCCGATGCGGTTGGGCCCGCCACCGAGGACCATGATCTTCTGCCGGTCCGAGGGCTGCGACTCACATTCGTCCTCATAGGTCGAGTACATGTAGGCGGTATGCGTGGCAAACTCGGCGGCACAGGTATCGACCCGCTTGAACACCGGGCGGACCTGCCACTCATGGCGGCGCTGGCGGACGGCCGACTGCGTCGTCCGCATCAGGGTGGCGAGTCGCTTGTCGGAGAAACCGGCCCGTTTGAGATGCAGAAGCTCGTCACGCGACAGCGAGACAAGGTCGCGGCCGCGAATCCGCTCAGCCATGCGGTACAGATCCTCGATCTGCGCCAGGAACCACGGGTCGATCGCCGTCAGCCGATGGATTTCGTCGAGCGACATGCCTATCCGGAAGGCGTCGGCCAGATACCAGATGCGCTCGGGACGCGCTTCGCTCAGGGCAACCTCGATCTCCTCGCGGTCGGCGCTCTTCTCGTCGAAGCCGTCGACGCCAACCTCGAGCCCGCGCAGCGCCTTCTGCAGCGACTCCTGGAAGGTGCGGCCGATGGCCATCACCTCGCCTACCGACTTCATCTGCGTCGTCAGACGCGAATCCGCCTCGGGAAACTTCTCAAAGGCAAACCGCGGCACCTTGGTCACCACGTAGTCGATCGACGGCTCGAAGGATGCGGGGGTGCGACCGCCAGTGATCTCGTTCGCCAGTTCGTCGAGCGTGTAGCCGACCGCCAGTTTCGCTGCCACCTTGGCGATCGGGAAGCCGGTCGCCTTCGACGCCAGCGCCGACGAGCGCGAGACACGCGGGTTCATCTCGATGACGATCATCCGCCCATCGTCCGGGCAGATGGCGAACTGCACATTCGAACCACCCGTGTCGACGCCAATCTCGCGCAGGACCGCGATCGAGGCATCGCGCATGATCTGGTATTCCTTGTCGGTCAGCGTCTGTGCCGGTGCGACCGTGATCGAGTCGCCGGTGTGCACGCCCATCGGATCGAAGTTCTCGATCGAGCAGACGATGATGCAGTTGTCCCGCCGGTCGCGGACAACCTCCATCTCGAACTCCTTCCAGCCGATCAGCGACTCCTCGATCAGCAGCTCGCGCGTCGGACTGGCCTCGAGGCCGCGCTTGCAGATCTCGATGAACTCCTCCTGGTTGTAGGCGATGCCGCCACCCGAACCACCCATGGTGAACGACGGCCGGATGATCGTCGGATAGCCAATCATCGCCTGCACCTGCAGCGCTTCCTCCATCGAGTGCGCCAACGCCGAGCGCGCCGAACCGAGACCGATGCGCGTCATTGCCGCCTTGAACTTCTCCCGGTCCTCGGCCTTGTCGATCGCCTCGCGCGAGGCGCCGATCATCTCGACCGAATGGCGGGCGAGGATGCCATGGCGAACCAGATCGAGGGCGCAGTTGAGCGCGGTCTGTCCGCCCATGGTCGGCAGCAGCGCGTCCGGCCGCTCGCGGCTGATGATCTTCTCCAGCACCCGCCAGTTGATCGGCTCGATGTAGGTCACGTCGGCCATCTCCGGATCGGTCATGATCGTCGCCGGATTGGAGTTCACCAGGATCACCCGATACCCCTCCTCGCGCAGCGCCTTGCAGGCCTGCGCCCCGGAGTAATCGAACTCGCAGGCCTGACCGATGACGATCGGCCCGGCGCCGATGATCAGGATGCTCTCAATGTCTGTGCGCTTGGGCATCTTGCTTCTTCTCGTCTTGCATCATCTGGACAAAGCGGTCGAACAGGCAGGCGATGTCGTGCGGCCCCGGACTCGCCTCAGGATGTCCCTGGAAGGAGAACGCGGGTACGTCGGAACGCGCAACGCCCTGCAGCGAGCCATCGAAGAGCGACACATGGGTGCGCAGCAGGTTCGCCGGCAGGCTGTCCACGTCGACCGCAAAACCGTGGTTCTGGCTGGTGATCAGCACCTGTCCGGTTTGCAGATCCTTCACCGGATGGTTGGCACCATGGTGCCCGAACTTCATTTTCAGCGTCCTCGCGCCCGAGGCCAGCGCCAGCAGCTGGTGACCGAGACAGATGCCGAAGATCGGCACGCGCCGGGCAAGCAGCTCGCGAATCGCGTCGATCGCGTAGTCGCAGGGCTCCGGGTCGCCCGGACCGTTCGACAGGAACACCCCGTCGGGCCGCAGCGCGAGGACATCGGCAGCGCTCGTCTGCGCCGGCACGACGGTCACCCGGCAGCCGCGGGCAGCCAGCATGCGCAGGATGTTGTGCTTGACGCCGTAGTCGTAGGCGACGACGTGCAGCACGGGCGCCGGTGCATCGCCGTAACCGCCGAGATTCCAGGCGCCACCGGTCCACGCATAGGCTGCAGGCACACTGACGACGCGGGCCAGATCCATTCCCGCCAAGCCCGGGAAAGCCCGCGCTTCCTCCAGTGCACGCCGTTCGTCGACCGTCACCGCCATGATGCAGCCGGCCTGCGCTCCCTGCTCGCGCAGGATGCGGGTCAGCTTGCGCGTATCGATCCCGCTGATGGCAACGATTCCGTGCTGCTGCAGGTAGTCCGGCAGTGTCTGCTGCAGACGCCAGCTGGCGGCCCGCGGTGGCAAGTCACGGATGACCAGACCGGCGGCGTAGTTCGCCCGCGACTCGAAGTCTTCCGCATTGCAGCCGACATTGCCGATATGCGGATAGGTCAGCGTGACGATCTGGCGGCAATACGAGGGATCGGTAAGGATTTCCTGATAACCCGACATCGCCGTATTGAAGACGACTTCGCCGCTGGTGCTGCCCGCAGCACCGATCGCCAGACCCCTGAAGATCGTGCCGTCAGCCAGGGCGAGAATCGCCGGCGGCAGATTGGGTAGCAAGGACACGAAACACTCCTGTGGAAGCTGTTGAACTCGCGGCCGGTCCGGGCCGTAGATACGCAAAAGCGGGACAGGCATTCAGCCTTCCCGCTCGGATCCTCGCCAGCCCGGGGATTATACCGGAGGCAGTCGCTCTTGGGGCGATCAGACGACCCGTGCCAAGGCATCGGCCGCCGCTGCAGCCGGCCGCTGCCGACGCCCTGATGGCGTCGGCAGCCGGTCAGCGCAAACCGAGCACATCCTGCATGTCGAACAACCCGCTCTTCCGCTGCGCCAGAAAACGTGCCGCACGCAGACTCCCGAGCGCGTAGGGCATGCGGCTGCTCGCCTTGTGGCCGATCTCGACGCGTTCGCCGAGACCACAGAACATGACCTGGTGATCGCCAACGATGTCGCCGCCGCGCACCGTGGCAAAGCCGATGCTCGCCGCCGCTCGCTCGCCGGTGACGCCCTGGCGATCATAGACGGCGCAGGCGGCGAGATCACGTCCAAGCGCCTCGGCCACCACCTCCCCCATGCGCAACGCCGTCCCCGACGGCGCGTCGACCTTGTGCCGATGGTGTGCCTCGACGATCTCGACATCGTAGCCATCGGCGAGAATCCGCGCCGCAACGTCGAGCAAGCGGAAAACGAGGTTGACGCCGACACTCATGTTCGGCGCAAAGACGATCGGAATCTCGTCGGCGGCAGCCCTGATCGCCCTCTTGCCGGCGGCGTCGAAACCGGTCGTGCCAATGACCATCGCCACACCGTGCCGGCGGCAGCTTTCCAGGTGCCCGAGACTGGCTTCGGGGCGAGTGAAATCGATCAGACAGCCGGCCAGCGCGATGGCCGCATCGTGATCACTGCTGACCGGCACGCCGCAAGGCTTGCCGACCAGTTCGCCGGCATCCCTCCCCTGCACACTGGCGCCAGGCTGGTCAAACGCAGCCACCAGGCTCATGGCACCGTCGCGCAGCGTCGCTTCGAGCAGGGTGCGGCCCATGCGGCCACCGGCCCCGGCCACCGCAATCCTCAGTTCAGACATTTCAGAACCCCACCGTTTCCATCATGCGACCAAAAAAGCCCTTCTCGTCGGGCGGCGGCATGACCACACTGCCGTCCTCCGGCAGCGAGCCGAGATCGATCTCCCGGTTGCGGGTCTCCGACACGGGCTCCGCCACCCCGGGCTCGGCCGCCGCAACATCGCCGCTGACACGGACCAGCTTCCCATCGGCGTCGAAGTAGACCGACAGCCGACGCGTTTCGATCTCGCCCGAACGGCCTTTCTGCAGCGAATAGAAGTAGTCCCAGCGGTTGGCGTGAAACATGTCCATCAACAGCGGCGTGCCGAGCACGAAGCGCACCTGGTCGCGCGAAAGCCCGGGACGCAGTTGCGCCACCATCTCCTGTGTCAGGACGTTGCCCTGTTGGACGTCGATCCGGTATTCCTTGACGATGCGCGGTACCGACGAACAGCCTGCAAGCATCCAGAGGGCAACGGCCATAACGGCAACTCGCGGCAGGATCATGTCGTGGTCGAAACGTGATGAATGGAGGAGATCGGACGCCCGGAGCTGGACCACGGGCGGTCGCCGAGGCGCGTGTAGACCGGCTGCAGACCTGCAACGGCGCGGCACGGCCGCCCTCGTCGGTATATCATACTCGAAAACACCGTCTCCCTTCGCCGAAACCGACCAAGGTAAGCTGATGAGCAACCCCGAAGACCTCAAGAGCATGGGGCTGAAAGCCACCACCCCCCGCCTCAGGATCCTCGCCCTGTTCGAGAAGACCGAGGTCCGCCACCTGACCGCCGAGGATGTGTACCGCCTGCTGCTCGCCGACAACCTGGATATCGGTCTCGCCACCGTCTACCGCGTGCTGACGCAGTTCGAGCAGGCAGGACTGCTCGAACGCCATTTCTTCGAGTCGGGCAAGGCGGTGTTCGAACTCAGTCACGGGCAACACCATGACCATCTCGTCTGCATCGACTGCGGTCGGGTCGAGGAATTCTGCGATGCCGAGATCGAGCGGCGGCAGGCGCGCGTGGCCAAGGAGCGTGGCTTCAGCATTCGCGAACATGCACTGCATCTCTACGCCCAGTGTACCAAGCCCGACTGCCCGCACCGCGGCGGTGCCCGTCGCGCCACCGGCGAGGGCGACAAGCAGCCCTCCTGACCGCGTGTCCGCGCGAGCCGCAATCGACTCAGGCCCGCCTGAGGCTGCGGGCATCCCTCCCGCACGACCGTGTCCACCCCAGCCCAGACCCTGGCCCGACCACGGCCGCGCCGGCTGAACAGGTGCGGCAACGCACGCTCGGCTGCCGCGCACGGCACATGGCTGCTCACAGATGCTCGTACTCGACGATGTCCGCGGTGGCACTGCCCGCCGAGGCTGCGAAGGAGATGACGCCACTGCCACGCAGGACGAACTGCTCGTGCCGGATGAACAGTTCCTGCTCGCCGTTGACGGTGACGAAAGTGCCATTGGTGCTCAGGTCGATGAGGACGAAATTGCCACCGCGGCGTTCGATGCGGGCATGGTGGCGCGAGGCCCGGCGATTGTGCACCGTGATCTCGCAGCCGGCGTCGCGGCCCATGGCGACGCTCGGCCGGTGCCGGTCGAGCAGTTTGACGTAGTGGCCATAGCGTATGCACAAGCGCAGTTCCCGTTCCCTTGACGACTGTGGCTTGTCGACGGCCGCATGCCGGGGCTCTGCCCTCGGTTGTACCCACATGACCTCGAAAGCGGGGCCGTCGCCGGGCAACTCCGTCGTCGATCGACCGTCCAGCGGGCGCGTCAGCAGCTGCAGTTGCGGCGACAGCAAAGCCCGCGTTTCGCCGCTGGTCACGAGTTGCCCGGCGTCGGCGAGGTGTGCCAGAGACTCTGCGACACGCACCGCCTCACCGAAGACCTCGCCTTCGTGCTCGACCACGGCGCCGTGGTGCACACCGACGCGAATCGCCAGTTGGACCCCCGAGACCGGTGGCAGATCGGCGACGCGGCGCTGCATGGCCATTGCGGCCTGACAGGCATCGTTGGCGTTGGCGAAAAGCGCGCTCAGTTCGTCACGCTTGTTTCCCACCAGCCGGCCATGGAAACCGTCGATCCCGCGGATCATCCGCTTCATGCAGCGCTCGACGGCATGCGTCGCCTCGGTGGTACCCAGCCGCTCGAACAGACGCGAACTGCCGGCAACCGCGGCATGGATCAGCGAAGCATTGGTCTCACTGGTGCTCATCGAACGAATTCCGCTGCCGCCGCGGCGGATCCGCCGCGATTGCGAGATACCGCCACCGGCGCATGCGCCGCCCGTCTGCCGCCGCCAGTCACGACAACACCCGCAGCGGCAGGATATCCGGCGCCGACCACCCGTGCACCGGTCCCGGTGGATCGAAAACCGGGTCGCCGCCAGCCACCGCCGCCAACTCCACGCCGGGACGCAAGCCTCTGAAATCGAACAGCGATCGGTCGGCCAGATGGGAAGGAACCACCTGCTGCAAGGCTGAAAACACCGCCTCGGTGCGCCCCGGGAAGCGCCGATCCCAGTCAGCCATCATCGCCCGCACCTTCTCCCGTTGCAGGTTGGCCTGCGCACCGCAGAGGTTGCAGGGAATGATCGGGAAAGCCATGCCGCGGGCGTAGCGCGCGATGTCGGCTTCCGCACAATAGGCGAGTGGTCGAATGACGACGTGCGCCCCATCATCGGTGACCAGCTTCGGCGGCATGGCCTTGAGCTGACCGCCGAACAGCAGGTTGAGAAAGAGCGTGTGCACGATGTCGTCGCGATGGTGGCCGAGCGCGATCTTGTTCGCCCCCAGTTCCTTGGCAACCCGATAGATGACGCCGCGGCGCAGACGCGAACACAGCGAGCAACTGGTCTTGCCAGCGGGCAGCTTGGCGCGCACCACCGAGTAGGTGTCCTGCTCGACGATCCGGTAGTCGATGCCGATCCGCGCCAGATACGCCGGCAGGACCTCGGCCGGAAAACCGGGCTGCTTCTGGTCGAGGTTCATGGCAATCAGACGGAAGTCGATCGGTGCCCGCTCGCGCAGAGCCATCAGAAGTGACAGCAGCGTGTACGAATCCTTGCCGCCCGAGATGCAGACGAGCACCGTATCTCCGTCCTCGATCATGTTGTAATCGGCAATCGCCTTGCCAGCCTTGCTCTCGAGGCGCTTTCCGAGGCGCAGCAAAGTTTTCGACGGTTCCACGAGCGGCTCTCTCCGGCAGGTCAGCGGTTCACAGATGCGCGGTACGCCCGCCATCGACGTTGATCACCTGGCCGGTGACGTAGTCCGCTGCAACGAGCAGGTAGTGTACCGCCCGCGCCACGTCCTGCGGGCAGCCGACGCGCTTGAGCAACGTGTCGGCGACGATCTCCGCCCGCGCCACGCTGTCGAAAGCTTCGCTCTCGGGCCAGAGGATCGGTCCCGGCGCCACCGCGTTCACCCTGACCCGCGGTGCCAGTTCGATCGCCAGCGCCCGCGTCAGCCCCAGCAGGCCGGCCTTGGCGGCACAATAGAGAGGATAGCCGGCGAGTGGGCGTTCAGCATGGATATCGGTGATGTTGACGACGCTGCCGCCGCTGGCGAGCAGGTGCGGCGCCGCCGCCTGGGTGAGAAACAGCGGCGCCTGCAGGTTGCTGCCGACGAGTTCATCCCAGTCCCGCAGGTCGATCCCGGCGAGTGGGGTGGGGAAGAAACTCGAGGCGTTGTTGACCAGGCCGTCGAGGCCACCGAACCGGTCGACGGTCGCCGCCACCAGCTCCGGCAAGCTGTCGATCTGGCGCAGGTCGACCTGCCAACAGGCGGCGGAAGACGGGCGCCGGGCGTTCAACTCGGCGACGAGTGTCGCGGCTTCAGCAGCGGCCTGATGGTAATGCACCATGATGTTGGCTCCCGTCGCGTGCATCTCGAGCGCGATCGCCCTCCCCAGACGCCGCGCAGCGCCGGTGACCAGTATCGTTCTTCCTTCCATTTCCAGTTTCCGGCTGGCGACGACAAGGACCTGATTTTAGCGGATTCCTGGATTCGATTCGGGGAAAAAGCCAACGCCGCGGTCGCCGCCGCGGTACACTCGCGACATCGTCCCAACGGAGCCCGCCCCATGAGCAAGTCCGATATTCCTCTCGGCATCGACGAGCTGACGCACTTTGCCGAACGGATCGCGCGGCTGCCGCCGGCCGATGCGGAGTGGGTTGATGCACTGCTCGCCGAAGTGCTCCGCGCCCGCCGCCATGAAACCGACCTGCTGGCCATGCAGGCGGCGAGCAAGCACGCAGCGAACGAGCACGGCGAAAACCTCAACGACCAGCTCGCCCAGGTCGCTCTCGACACCGCCGAGTGGCTGCGAACGCTGTGGGAAGTCGGCTACATGGGTGCCGGCAGCTTCCGCTCGGCACCACGCTCGGCCTTTCCGTCGATCGACCTCGACGACGTCAGGAAGTCATCGCTCTTTGCCCGGATTCGACAGGGCAAGCATGCGCTGCCCTTCCCCCCGCCGACCCGCAACGGGCGCCCCTGGCACGACGTCCTCGACGAGACGGAAGCGACACATCAGGTGGCTGCCGAGATCGTTCGTGACGAGGACGGACTGGCCCTGGCTGCGATCATCGAGGGCTGCGCCGAGTGGAACGTCGTCGAGGAGACGCAGGGGAACAGTCAGTTCATCGTCCAGCACGAGGGCAAGGGGCCGCGCTACCGTCTGTCTCTGCCGGACAGCGGCGGCGCCGAACTGCGCCGCGAACCACCCGCACTCGCCTGCCCGCTGCGGCAACAGGAACGCGGCGGTTTTCACAGTCATTGGCTGCACTGGCAGAGGGACGATGGCAGCACGCTGGAGGTTCCGCTGCGCGCCGCCACCTGGGAGCGTGCCGTCGCCGAGGCCGAGCACTGGCTGGCCATGCATCATCCGGAAGTTTACGGCCAGGTCCGTTTCGTTCGCCAGGACGCGTGCTGACGCGTCCGCCGGCGACGGTGGCGACGCTGCCAACGCCCTCAGCCGACGCACTGGCAGCCAGCGAAGCACTCGCCAGCGCCATTGCCGCTGACATCGCGGCCGCTGGCGGCTGGATCGGCTTCGACCGCTTCATGGAGCTCGCGCTCTACAAGCCGGGGATGGGCTACTATGCCGGCGGTAGCCGCAAATTCGGCGCAGCGGGCGATTTCGTCACGGCGCCCGAGCTCTCGCCGACCTTCGCCCAGACGCTGGCGGTCCAGTTGCAGCAGCTGCAGACCTGCTGCGCGGCGCGCCTGATCGAAGTCGGCGGCGGCAGCGGCAGGCTGGCCAGCGATCTCCTGCTCGAACTGGAACGGCAGCGGCGGCTGCCCGAGAGTTACGCGATCCTCGAGCTGTCGGGTGAATTGCGTCGCCGACAGCTCGACACCATTGCCCAGCGGGCACCACACCTGCTGCCGCGGGTGCGCTGGCTCGACGAGTTGCCCGGGCACTTCAGCGGTGTCGTCCTGGCGAACGAGGTTCTCGACGCGATGCCGGCACACCTCGTGCGCTGGCACGCTGGCGGCATCGACGAACGCGGGGTGACGGTCGCCGGCGGCCGCTTCGCCTGGGCCGACCGACCGGCCAGCGGCCACCTGCTCGAACGGGCCCTGGCGCTGGCCGGCGAGTGTGGCATCCGCCCCCCCTACCTGAGCGAAATCCCGCTCGCCGCACCGGCCTGGGTCCGGCAATGGGCGAGGATCCTCGAGCACGGCGTGCTGCTGCTGATCGACTACGGCTTCCCGCGCCATGAGTACTACCATCCCCAGCGCGCCGCCGGCACGCTGATGTGCCACCATCGCCACCACGCCCACGATGATCCCTTCTACCTGCCCGGGCTGCAGGACATCACCCTGCACGTCGACTTCACGGCGATCGTCGACAGCGGCTGCAGCGAGGGACTCGACCTCCTCGGCTACACCTCCCAGTCCACCTTCCTCCTCAACTGCGGCCTGACCGACATTCTCGCCAGGACGCCCGCCGACGACCCACTGCGCTATCTGCCGCTGGCCAACGCCGTGCAGAAGCTGGTCTCGCCGGCCGAGATGGGCGAGCTGTTCAAGGTCATGGCGCTTGGCCGGCGAATCTCCAAACCGCTCTGCGGTTTCCGCAGCGGCGACCGCAGCGCCAGCCTGTGAGCGGTTGCGGCCGGCTGGCCGCCGGGCAGCACGGCAAGAGCTGCGCTACGCCGCTCCCCGCCCGCCCGCCAGCAGCTCTTCGACCGCTGCGACGCGCGCGGCAAAGACGCGCTGGCTGATCAGGGCCGGTTCGCTGCAGCCGGCGGCGAGTGCCGCGGCATCGACCTGTCGCACGGCGGCCAGCGCGCGGCGCAACAGCGCCGGCGCCGGATAGGGCACATCGAGCCAGCCAACACGGCCGTGGAAGTCGCAGCTGCAGGCCTCGAGCAACTGCTCGAAGCGCTCGGGGCGACGCAGCGCGTCGCAGCCTTCAAGGAGGCGGACGACCGCTGCCGGCGCCAGTTCGAGTGCCCGGTGAACCTCGCCATGATGGCGGGCAACCAGCAGCGCCAGATCACGGCAGGCAACGGGCACGCGCAGGCGCGCGCAGACCTCGCCAGCCAGTCTGACGCTGCGTGCCTCGTGGCCCGGATGGCGCGGCAGGTCGGCGGCGGGCGTCAGGCCCTTGCCGAGGTCGTGCAGCAACACCGCCCAGCGAACGGGCAGTGCGCAGCGACGCTGTGCCGACAGGTCGACGACGAGCATGACATGGACGCCGGTATCCACCTCCGGGTGGCATTCCGCCCGTTGTGGGACGCCGAACAGCGCATCGAGCTCGGGCAGCAGCCGGGCCAGCGCACCACATTGCCGCAGAACTTCGAACATCCGCGACGGCCGCGCCTCCATCAAGCCCCTGGCCAGCTCCTGCCAGACGCGCTCGCTCACCAGGTGATCCACCTCACCGGCAGTGACCATCCCCTGCATCAGCAGCAGGGTCTCGGCAGCGACGCGAAAGTCGGCGAAGCGTGCGGCAAAGCGCGCCACGCGCAGGATGCGCACCGGATCCTCGCTGAAAGCCGGGCCGACATGGCGCAGCACGCGCGCCTGCAGATCGTCGATACCATGGTACGGGTCGATCAGCTCGCCGTCGGCGGCACGGGCGATGGCGTTGATCGTCAGGTCGCGGCGCGCGAGATCCTCGACCAGCGTCACCGTCGGCGCCGCATCGACGGCAAACCCGTGGTAGCCGTGACCGGCCTTGCGTTCGGTTCGCGCCAGCGCGTACTCCTCGTGCGACTGCGGATGAAGGAAGACCGGAAAATCCTTGCCGACCTGGCGGAAACCGCGCGCCAGCATCTCGCGCGGCGACGCACCGACGACGACATGATCGCGGTCCTGAACCGGCAGACCGAGGAGTTCATCGCGAACCGCGCCGCCGACGGTGAAGATCTGCATGCGAACCGCGATCAGGCCAGCACCGGTAGAGCGACGGGCCCAGGACTCATCGAACGGGTGAGGTCGCCGCGCCGGCGCAGCATGCTGTTGGCGTCAGCCGCCGGCAGGCTCAGCGGCCGGCGCGGAAACGGTAGCGATCAAAGCGAAGCTGCGGAATCTCCGCCGGCGACAGATAGCCCGGAGCGACCGCCTCGAGCGCCTGCGGTTGCCAGCCCGGGAAGTCATGCGTGCCATCGGTGACACTGTCGACTTCCATCGACCGCAGGTTGTCCGGCGACAGCGGCGGCTTCGGCAGCAGCCACATCACGCCGGCCTGCAGATAGGCCCAGCCGCCGGTCCCGAGATCGATGATCCAGGGCGACCTGCCGACCAGATGAGCCGTGTAGTCGACCAGTTCGCGCAGGCTGTAGACCTTCGGCCCGCAGAGATCGTAGCTGCGCCCGAACGTCGTCCGGTCGCCCAGGCTGTCGACGAAGGCCGCCGCGACGTCGCCGACATAGACCGGCTGGAAGCGCGCGCTGCCGCCGCCGAGCGGCAGGACGGGCAGCAGCCTGACGAGGCTGGCGAACATGTTGAGGAAGGCGTCGCCGGGGCCGAAGATCACCGACGGACGAAAGATCGTCACATCGATCTGCTCCTTCGCCGCGCGCACCAGCATCTCGCCGTCGCCCTTCGAGCGCAGGTACTCCGATGGTGCTCCCAGCGCCGCCTGCAGGGCACTCATGTGCAGCAATCGCCGCACGCCCGCCTGTGGCATGGCGGCAACGATCTTGCGCGGCAGTTCGACATGCGCGGCGGCAAAGCCCTTGCCGTATGGCAGCCGGGAATCGCCGTCGTGCAGGATGCCGACCAGATTGATGACCGCATCCTGGCCGCGCATCAGCTGCACGAGCGTCGCCGGCTCATGCACGTCGGCCTCGACCATCTCGACGGTCGGCAAGGTGATCAGCTTCTTGGTGTTCTCGCGATGGCGGGTCGGGATCGTCACCCGCACACCGCTTTCCGACAGGCGACTGGCGATCCAGCCACCGACGAAACCACTGCCACCGATCAACAATACGTTCGCGAGGTCCATAGCATCCTGCCGTGGGAAGAGAAGTCGGGAAGCCGACATTCTAAGGCAAATCTTCGCCCCTGACCTCGCCCCCCGTGCGCGGAGCGATGACGCCAAGCCGGTTCTTCAGCGTCTGTGGCTTGCCGTCGAACAGTGCCGCATAATAGATCGAGTTGTTCATCACCTTCTTCACGTAATCCCTGGTTTCGCTGAAGGGGATGGTTTCGGCGTAGATCGCTCCCTCGAGCGGGCGCTCGGCACGCCAGCGCCGCGCCCGTCCCGGCCCGGCGTTGTACGCTGCCGAGGCGAGCACCGGGTGATTGTCGAGACTCTCGAGCACCAGCCGCATGTAGGTGGTGCCGAGCAGCAGGTTGGTTTCCGGATCGTTGAC
>JFAX01000007.1:127395-137486 GCA_000585015.1 Candidatus Accumulibacter adjunctus
GCAGGTTGGTTTCCGGATCGTTGACCCGCCCCTGATGGAAATCCTTCAGACCGATCTTGTTCGCCACCCACTTGGCAGTGGCCGGCATCAGCTGCATCAGGCCGGAAGCCCCGACGGGCGAACGTGCACTGCTGATGAAGCGGCTCTCCTGACGCATCAGGCCGTACACCCAGGCATCGTCGAGAGCCTGATTGCGTGCCGCCGGCCGCACCTGGTCACCATAGGGCGCCAGATAGCGCAGCGAATAGTCATGCTCGTTGCGCGTCCGGTCGGCTGCCGCGATGGCCCGGTCGTAGTTGCCCGAGCGCAGGGCGATCTCGGACGCCGCCAGGAGTTCGCGGTCGCTCATGCCGCGCAACGCCCAGTTCCATTCGCGCACCCCCTCGCTGCGCAGATTCAGGCGGAAGAAGGCCTGCGCCCGCTGCACGCCAGGGAGCGCAGCCACCTGCGCCAGTTCCTCGCGGCTGGCTGGCGGCGCTTTCGGCGGTGGCGCCGTCGGCCGACCGAGTTCGTCGCTGGCCAGGCTGCCGTAGAAGTCCGGCTGCCCGGCGATCCGGCCGAACAGCGCGTTCGCCTCGTCGATCCGGCCACCCGCGCGGTAGGCGCGACCGAGCCAGTAGACCCACGCCGGCTGAGCCGCCAGCGCCGGCGGCATGCTCTCGATCGTCGAGCGCACGCTGCCCCAGTCCTGCACGCGCAATGCTGCCCGCACCTTCCATTCGGCAACCTCATCCGACAACGGCACGGCGCCCGCCTGGCGATACCACTGCAACGCCTCCGGCATGTGCCGCTGCGCCGCCTGCCGGGCAATCTGGCTCCACGCCCAGGATTTCTCGCCACCTTGCAGCGACGAAGCGATCCGCTCGAGCTGATCGGCGGCCACCTGCGGCTCGTTGCGCGCAACGCGCTGGATGGCCAGCGCCGCCAGCTCGCGCTGCATGCGGTTGCCGGAAAAATCAGCGGGCAGTTTGCTCAACCAGGGCAGCGGCGAATCGGCCACCGTCTGCGCCAGCTTCCTCTCCGGCGTCTGTGCCGGGGGCAGGTAGTTCATCGTATACAACGCGGCAGCGATCTTGTTCGCCTCGAACTGGCGGCGAATGCGCGCCCAGACCGCATCGGCGAGGACCCGCTTGCCGATGATCAATGCCTCGAACACGGGGTAACACGAATCGGCTGGCTCGAGCGCGCTCAGCCAGAGCGGCATGGCGTCATCGAGCGCTTTCGCGTCGCCGCGCGCCAGGCGGCCCTGCAGCGCGTAGCAGGCCAGCTCCTGATCCGGCTGCAGCAGGCGCGAATACTCGCCATCAAACAGATCCCACTGCTGCTTGCGGGCGAGCTGCCGCAACCAGTCGGCCCGCAGTTTCTCGGCGATGTAGGTGTTCTCGTGGCGACCCAGGAAAGCCCTGACCGGCGCCGGGTCGGCGTCCTTGAGGTCGGGCACGAGCAGCCAGTAGTCGACGTACGACTCGAGTTCGTAACCGTGCAGCGCTGGCGCCAGCCGCTCGAGCCGGGCGCGGTCGCCAGCCCGCGCCGCTTCCCGGGCGGCCAGGAACTGGTCGTCGGCCGACTGTGCCGCGGCATGCTTGACCACGACGGCGGTCGGCGAGAACAGCAGGAGCAGCAGCAGAAGGGTCGTCGACAGGAGGTTCATGCTAAGCTGGTACTTTCGAATGATGGCGCCGGCGAGGATAACACATGCCCAGCGGCTTCATGCCCGGCGGCGCTGCCGATGAGCTGGTGGCCGCCGAAGACCGGCGGGCCCTGCGCCGCTCCCTGCTGGCGAAGCGCCGGTCCCTGCCGGCGGACGAGTGGGCGCGACACTCGCAGCGGATCCGTGCGCTGCTGCAGGAGTCGCTGCCCCGACTCGCCACCCTGCGCGTCGGCTTCTGCTGGCCACGCGACAACGAAGCGGATCTGCGTCCGCTGATCGCACACTGGCATCGCCAGGGCGAACCAGGTTTCATGGCACTGCTGCCGCTCGTTCTCGCCGCCGACAGCAGCCTCGCCTTTCGCGCCTGGTCACCGACAGTGGCGATGACCACCGACCGCTACGGCATCCCGGTGCCGGCGAGCGGCGAGCCGGTGCTGCCGGAGGCGCTGCTGATCCCGCTCGTCGGCTTCGATGCCGCCGGTTCACGCCTCGGCTACGGCGGTGGCTACTTCGATCGCACGCTGGCCAGCCTGCGCCCGCGGCCACTGGCGATCGGTGTCGGCTTCGAGCTGTCGCGACTCGACTCGCTGCAGCGCGAGCCGCACGACCAGCCAATGGACCTGATCGTCACCGAAGGCGGCCTCCATCGGTGCACGGCCACGCCAGCCGGCCCCCCCGCCGCGACGAAGCGGTGACCCGGTCGCCGTATGGTCATGGTCATTGCAATGGTCGTCGCAGCCCGCTCGCGAGAACGGTCGCGGACGGTCGCGAAAAGCGACGGGAGTGCGCTTTCCGCGGCCCTGCCACGACCGGTGGCGCGCGCGTGCCGGGCCACGCGGGCGAGGGTGCGACCGCTATAATCACGCCCACCCGTCGCGTCCGGAACGATCGATGTCCGACCTGCTTGCCCATCTCAATGCGCCACAACTGGCCGCCGTCACCCTGCCGCCGCAGCATGCGCTGATCCTTGCCGGCGCCGGCAGCGGCAAGACGCGCGTGCTGACGACGCGCATCGCCTGGCTGATCTCGACCGGCCAGGTCGGTCCGGCCGGAATCCTCGCCGTCACCTTCACCAACAAGGCGGCGAAGGAAATGCTGACCCGCCTCGCGGCGATGCTGCCGATCAACACGCGCGGCATGTGGATCGGCACCTTCCACGGGCTGTGCAATCGCCTGCTGCGGGCACATCATCGCGAAGCCGGACTGCCGGCAGAATTCCAGATTCTCGATGCCGCCGACCAACTGGCAGCGATCAAGCGCCTGCTCAAGGCGCTCGCGGTCGATGACCAGAAGTACCCGCCGCGCGAACTGATGCACTTCATCAACGCGCACAAGGAACAGGGGATCCGCGCTGCACAGGCGGAAGCCTACGACCGGTACACCAGCCGCCGCATCGAATGCTACGTCGAGTATGAAAGGCAGTGCCAGCGGGAAGGCGTCGTCGACTTCGGCGAACTCCTGCTGCGCTCGTACGAGCTGCTGCAGCGCAACGAACCACTGCGGCAGCACTACCGGGCACGCTTCCGGCACATCCTGGTCGACGAATTCCAGGACACCAACCGACTGCAGTACGCCTGGCTGAAACTGCTCGCCGGACACGGCAGCACTGATCCGGATGCACCCGCGGCCTGCCTCTTCGCGGTCGGCGACGACGACCAGTCGATCTATGCCTTCCGCGGCGCCGAAATCGGCAACATGCGGGACCTGCAGCGCGAATTCGAGCTGGCCAGCGTGATTCGCCTCGAGC
Organism: Candidatus Accumulibacter adjunctus; assembly: GCA_000585015.1. GTDB lineage: Bacteria > Pseudomonadota > Gammaproteobacteria > Burkholderiales > Rhodocyclaceae > Accumulibacter > Accumulibacter adjunctus. The sequence continues at coordinate 130,794 of JFAX01000007.1, forward strand.
AGAACTATCGTTCGCAGGGCAACATCCTCGACGCCGCCAATGCGCTGATCAGGCAGAATCGCGGCCGCCTCGGCAAGAATCTGTGGACCGACGCCGGCGCCGGCGAACCGATACGGGTCTACGCGGCCTTTTCCGACACCGACGAAGCGCGCCGGATCGTCGACGAGATCGCCGAACTGGTGCGCGACGGTGTCTCCCGGCAGCAGATTGCCCTCCTCTACCGCGCGAACGCGCAGTCGCGCGTTCTCGAGCACCAGCTGTTCACCGCCGGCGTCCCCTATCGGGTGCACGGCGGGCTGCGCTTCTTCGACCGTCAGGAAATCCGGCATGCACTCGCCTACCTGCGCCTGATCGTCAATCCCGATGACGACACGGCCTTCGCCCGCGTCGTCAATTTCCCGACCCGGGGAATCGGCACGCGCAGCGCCGAGGCGCTGCAGGAAGCGGCCCACGCCGCCCAGTGCAGCCTGTACGCCGCCGCCGCGAATCTTCCCGGCAAGAGCGGCAGCACGATCGCCCGCTTCGTCAGGCTCATCGAGCAACTGCGCAGCGAAACGGCGACGCTGCCGCTGCCCGAACTGATCGAACACGTCATCGATCACAGCGGCCTGCGCCAGCACTATCTGGGCGAGCGCGATGGCCAGGACCGGCTGGAAAACCTCGACGAGCTGGTCAACGCGGCGACCGTCTTCGTCAGCGATGCCGCCACGGCGACCGACGAGAACGAGCGCAGCGATGACGGCCGGCTCTCGTCCTTTCTCGCGCACGCGTCGCTCGAAGCCGGCGAACACCAGGCCGGTGACGACCAGGAAGCGGTGCAACTGATGACCGTGCACTCGGCGAAGGGGCTCGAGTTCGACGTCGTTTTCATCACCGGCCTCGAGCAGGGCCTCTTTCCGCACGAGAACGCCGCGCAGGAGCGCGACGGCATCGAGGAGGAGCGCCGGCTGATGTACGTCGCCGTCACGCGTGCGCGCCGCAGGCTCTACCTGACGCATGCCGAGACCCGCCTGCTGCATGGCCAGACGCGCTATTGCCTGCCGTCGGTGTTTCTCGACGAACTCCCGGCTGAACTCCTGCAGCGCAGCAGTCGTGCGAGCGGCACCCCGCGGGCGACCGGCACGCCTGCCGGGAAGCAGCAGACTGCCGGCGACAGCGGCCTGCGCATCGGCCAGAGCGTACGCCACGCCCGTTTCGGTGTCGGCGTCATCGTCGCCAGCGAAGGTGCCGGCGAGCAGGCTCGAGTGCAGATCAACTTCGGCAACGGCGGCATGAAGTGGCTCGCCCTCAGCCTCGCCCGCCTGACTCCCGCCTGACTCCGACTCCCGCCTGAATCCGCCGGCAGGCGCTTGCGACAGGTTTCACCGGCAGTCGTGGATGCCGCACGCGAAGCGGCGGACGGCGCGCCGCGTCGCGACCACTTTTACCCCCGATCCTGTGGAAAAGGCTGTGCACCACTGCCTGGGAAACGCTGCAAGTGGCAACGCAGAAAGGACTTTCAGTGCTTGCCTAAGAAGCAGGCGGCGCACTAGACTGTCACGTTCGCCACGCTGAGGAGACTTTCATGCCATTCGCCATTCGCATCCATCGCACCGGTGGCCCCGAAGTCATGTCCTGGGAGGAGGTCGCGGTCGGCGATCCGCAGCCCGCTGAAGTGCGCATCCGCCAGCGGGCGGTCGGCCTCAACTACATCGACATCTATCACCGCAGCGGCCTCTACCCGCTGCAGTTGCCGAACGGTCTCGGCCTCGAGGCAGCCGGCGTCGTCGAAGCGGTCGGCAGCGAGGTCAGCGACTTCTCGCCCGGCGATCGCGTCGCCTACGCCGGTGGCCCGGTCGGCGCCTACAGCCAGGTCCGCTGCCTGCCCGCCGACCGCCTGCTCAAGCTGCCGGAGACGATCGACTTCATGCCGGCAGCGGCGATGATGCTGCAGGGGCTGACCAGCGCCTACCTGCTGCGCCGCACCTATCGCGTGCAGGCCGGTGACGCCGTACTGATCCATGCTGCCGCCGGCGGCGTCGGCCTGCTTGCCTGCCAATGGGCCAAGTCCCTCGGCGCCACCGTCATCGGCACCGTCTCGAACGAAGCCAAGGCCGCGCTCGCTGCCGCCCATGGCTGCGATCACGTGATCGACTACACGCGCGAGGACTTCCCGCGCCGGGTGCGCGAGATCACCGCTGGCGAGGGGGTCGCCGTGGTGTACGACGGCGTCGGCAAGGACACCTTCGCCGGCTCGCTCGACTGCCTGCGAACCTGCGGCATGATGGTCAGCTTCGGCAATGCATCTGGCCCGGTGCCGGCCTTCGACCCGCTGCTGCTGTCACAGAAGGGCTCGCTCTTCCTCACACGACCGACGCTGATGCATTACACGGCGCGGCGCGAAGACCTGCTGGCCCTCGGCGCCGATCTCTTCGCCGTCGTCGCCGCCGGCAAGCTCAGGGTGGAAATCAACCAGACCTACCCGCTCGCCGACGTCGTCAGCGCCCACCGCGACCTCGAAGCGCGCAGGCACACCGGCTCGACGGTCCTCCTGCCCTGATGGAGCGCCTGCGCGCACGCCTGGTCGCGCTGCGCTTCATGCTGGCGACGGCCTGGCCGATCATCCTGATCACCGCCGTCGGCCTGGTCGTCGCCTACCAGTTCGTCGCCCCCGAGCCGCCGCGACGGATCACGATCAGCACTGGCAGCGAAGCTGGCGCCTACCATGCCTATGCCCAGCGCTATGCCGCCATCCTGGCCAGCAAGGGGATCACCCTCGACATCAGGACCTCGGCAGGTTCCCACGAGAACATCCGGCGCCTGGAGAACGGCGAAGCCGAGGTCGCATTCGTCCAGGGCGGCGTGGTCGCCAGACCGACTGGCGAAGACGGGGACGAGCCGGGCCCGCTGCGCTCGCTGGGCAGCGTCGCCTACGAACCGGTGTGGGTGTTCTACCGCGGCGAGCCACGCGTGAGCAAGCTCCATCAGCTCGATGGCCGCCGCATCGCCGTCGGCGAGGATGGCAGCGGCATCCGCGGGCTGGCGCTGCAACTGCTCACCGCCAACGAAATCAGGAGCGACAGCCCCAACCTGCTGCCACTGGCCGGACTGGGTGCCGCCGAAGCCCTGCAGCGCGGGGAGATCGATGCCGCCTTCATCGTCGCCGCCCAGGAGGCGCCCGTCGTCCAGGTGATGCTGCGTTCGCCGGGTCTGCGCGTCGTCAGCTTCAGCCAGGCCGATGCCTACCTGCGGCTGTTTCCCTTCCTGTCGAAGGTCATCCTGCCGCACGGCGTCGTCAGCCTCGTCCGCGACCTGCCGCCGCGCGACACGCTCCTGCTGGCGACCACCGCCAACGTCATCGTCCGCGAGGATCTGCACCCGGCGCTGGCCAGCCTGCTGCTGCAGGCGATGACCGAGGTCAATGGCCAGAGCGGCTTCTTCCAGCGGGCCGGCGAATTTCCCGCCTACCGCGATCGCAGCTTCGCGCTGTCGCCCGAAGCCGAACGCTTCTACAAGTCCGGACCACCGTTCCTGCAGCGCTACCTGCCTTTCTGGCTGGCGGTGCTGGTCGAGCGCCTGTTCGTCATGATCCTGCCGTTGGTCATGCTGCTGCTGCCGCTGCTCAAGTTCGCTCCGGCGATCTACAGCTGGCGCGTCCGCTCGAAGATCGTCCGCTGTTACGGCGACCTCAAGTTGCTCGAGAACGAGCTGCGCCGGAATGACGACCCGGCGCGACACGGCGAGTACGCGCGCCAGTTGCAGGCGATCGAGGAGACGGCGAGCAGACTCAAGATTCCGCTCGCCTTCAGCGATCTGCTTTACACTTTGCGCGAGCACATCAACCTGGTGCGCAACGAGCTTGGCAAGCTCGCCGCCGGGAACCACAAGAACGAGAACGGAGACGAAAAGCGATGAAATCCTTTCTGATTGCCAATCCAAAGGGGGGTTCGGGCAAATCGACGCTGGCGATCAATCTCGCCGGCCATCTCGCACGCAAGGGGCATCGCGTGATGCTCGGCGACGTCGATCGCCAGCAGTCGTCGCGCGAGTGGCTGCAGCTGCGACCATCGCTGCTGCCCAGCATTCGCAGTTGGGAGATCGAGCCCGGCAAGACGGCCAAGCCGCCGAAAGGAACGACGCACGTCATTCTCGACACGCCCGCCGGTCTCCACGGCAAGGCACTCGACACGGTCGTCAAGCAGGTCAACAGGGTCCTGGTGCCGGTACAGCCCTCGCTCTTCGACATCCTCGCCACCCGTCACTTTCTCGACGTGCTGCTGGCGGAAAAGGCGGTGCGCAACGAACAGGCCTTCGTCGCCGTGGTTGGCATGCGCGTCGATCCACGCACCCGTGCCGCTGCCGAGCTCGAACGCTTTCTCGCCCGCTACGATCTGCCGGTGCTGACCCATCTGCGCACGACGCAGCTCTACGTCCAGACGACGATGCACGGCATGACCATGTTCGACCTGTCGGCATCACGCGCGGCAAAGGATCTCGAGCAGTGGCAGCCGATCATCGACTGGGTCGATAGCTGAGGCCCGGCCCCGGATCGCTCCGGGGCCGTGGCCAGCCACACGCAGGGCGACGATCGCCGCCCCGCAGTTCGTCGCCGCCGGCAGCGCATGGCGTCTTCTGCCGAGCGCCCCGCGGTAGAATGCGCCCATGTCCGAGACGCCGTACATCCATCTTCGCCTGCACAGCGAATACTCGATCACCGACGGCATCGTCCGCCTGGACGCAGCCGTCGCCCGCGCCGCCGCCTGCGGCATGCCGGCCCTGGCACTGACCGACCTGGCCAACGTCTTTGCCCTCGTCAAGTTCCACTCGGCCGCACGCAGCAAGGGGATCAAGCCGCTGTTCGGCTGCGACCTGTTCATTGCCAACGAGGCCGATGCCGATCGGCCGCATCGCCTGCTCGTGCTCTGCCGCTCGCCGCGCGGCTACCTGCAGCTGTGCGAACTGCTGTCGCGCGCCTACCTGGCGCCGCGCGTGCGCGGCCGGGCCGAGGTCAGCCGCAGGATGCTGCGCGAGGTCGGCGTCGACGGACTGATCGCGCTCTCCGGCGCCGCCGGCGGCGATGTCGGCGAAGCCCTGCTGCAGGGCAACCGCGATCTGGCGGCGCAGCGCGCCCGGCAGTGGCACGAGCTGTTCGGCGACGCCTTCTACCTCGAAGTGCAGCGCCCCGGGATGCCGCAGGCGGAGTCGCTGGTTGCGGCAACCGCCGACCTGGCGGCGGAACTCGGGCTGCCGCTGGTCGCCACGCACCCGATCCAGTTTCTCGAACGCGAGGACTTCAACGCGCACGAGGCGCGCGTCTGCATCGCCGAAGGCTACATGCTCGGTGACGCACGGCGCCCGCGCGCGTACAGCGAAGAACAGTATTTCAAGAGCAGCGAGGAGATGGTCGAACTGTTTGCCGACCACCCGGCGGCGCTCGCCAACTCGGTCGAGATCGCCAAGCGCTGCAACCTGCAGCTCACCCTCGGCAAGAGCTACCTGCCGGATTTCCCGACGCCGCCGGGCATGACGCTCGCCGACTACCTGCGCCAGGAGGCCGCGGCCGGGCTCGAGCGGCGCCTGCAGCAACTCTTCCCCGACGCTGCGCTGCGCCAGGCCGAACGCCCGCCGTACGACGCACGCCTGCAGCTCGAGGCCGACACCATCGTCCAGATGGGATTCCCGGGCTACTTCCTGATCGTCGCCGACTTCATCAACTGGGCGAAGCGCAACGGCTGTCCGGTCGGCCCGGGACGCGGCTCGGGCGCCGGCTCGGTGGTAGCCTACGCCCTCGGCATCACCGACCTCGATCCGCTGCGCTACGCGCTGCTTTTCGAGCGCTTCCTCAACCCCGAGCGGGTATCGATGCCCGACTTCGACATCGATTTCTGCCAGGACAACCGCTGGCGGGTCATCGAGTACGTCCGCCAGAAGTACGGCAGCGCGGCGGTGGCGCAGATCGTCACCTTCGGCACCATGTCGTCGAAAGCGGTGATTCGCGACGTCGGCCGCGTACTCGACCTGCCGTACAACTTCTGCGACCAGTTGTCGAAGCTGATCCCGGTCGAAACCAACAAGCCGCTCTCGCTGGCCAAGGCGCTCGCCGCCGAACCGCAACTGCAGGCCCGGCTCGACGGCGAGGAGGAAGTGCGGCAGCTCTTCGACCTCGCCGGCCGCCTCGAGGACCTGACGCGCAATGTCGGCATGCACGCCGGTGGCGTCCTCATCGCCCCCGGCAAGCTGAGCGACTTCTGCCCGGTGTACTCGGCCGATGGCGGCGGTTCGGTGGTGTCGCAGTTCGACAAGGACGATGTCGAGAAGATCGGTCTGGTCAAGTTCGACTTCCTCGGCCTGCGCAACCTGACGATCATCGAGCTGGCGTTGCAGTACGTCGAGAGACTCAGCGGCGAACGCCCCGACCTCGAGACGCTGGCCTTTGACGACCCGAAGGCGTATCAGGTTCTCAAGGACGGCAACACGACGGCGATCTTCCAGGTCGAGTCCGAGGGCATGAAGAAGCTCGTCCGCAAGCTGGCGCCGGACCGCTTCGAGGACATCATCGCCGTCCTCGCGCTCTATCGCCCGGGCCCGCTCGGCTCCGGCATGGTCGACGACTTCATCCTGCGCAAGAAGGGGCAGCAGAAGATCGATTACTACATCGACGATCTCAAGGCCTGCCTCGAACCGACCTACGGTGTCATCGTCTATCAGGAACAG
>JFAX01000007.1:137494-171359 GCA_000585015.1 Candidatus Accumulibacter adjunctus
GATCGCGCAGATCATCGGCGGCTACACGCTCGGCGCCGCCGATCTGCTGCGCCGGGCGATGGGCAAGAAGAAGGCCGAGGAGATGGCGCTGCACCGTGACCTGATGCGCGAAGGCGCGCGCAGGAAGGGCCACGACGAGAAGCTGGCGATGCAGCTCTTCGACCTGATGGAGAAGTTTGCCGAGTACGGCTTCAACAAGTCGCACACCGCCGCCTATGCCGTCGTCACCTACCACACCGCCTGGCTCAAGGCGCACCACTGCGCGGCCTTCATGGCGGCGACGCTGTCGTCCGAAATGGACCTCACCGATACCGTCAAGATCTTTCACGATGACGCGATCGCCAACGGACTGAGGATCCTCGGCCCGGACGTGAACGCCTCCGAATTCCGCTTCATCCCGGTCGATCGCCAGACCGTCCGCTACGGCCTCGGCGCCGTCAAGGGCACCGGCGAACAGGCGGTGACGGCGATCATCCGCGCCCGCACCGCCAACGGCCCGTTCAAGGATCTCTTCGACTTCTGCCAACGCGTCGACAAGCGGCTGGTCAACCGCCGGACGATCGAAGCGCTGATCCGCGCCGGCGCCTTCGACGCCCTCGACAGCCACCGCGCGCGCCTGCTCGCCTCGGTCGGCATCGCCATCGACGCCGCCGAGCAGGCCGAACGCAACGCCATGCAGGTGAGCCTCTTCGACCTCCTCGACGACGCCGGCGACGCAGCCGGCGGGCAAGGGCCGCAGTACGTCGAGGCGCCACGCTGGGACGAACGCCAGCAACTCAACGAGGAGAAGCTGGCGCTCGGCTTCTACTTTTCCGGCCATCCCTTCCGCGCCGTGCAGGGCGAGATCGCGCACTTCGTCCGCCGGCCGCTGGCGGCGCTCGAGGCGCGCAAGGAAAGCCAGCTCCTCGCCGGACTGGTCGTCGCCGTGCGCAGCAAGATCACGGCGCGCGGCAAGATGGCGTTCATCCAGCTCGACGATGGCAGTACCTCGCTCGAGGTGTCGGTGTTCAGCGAGTTGCTCGACAGCGAACGCGCCAAGATCCGGGAGGACGAGGTGCTCGTCGTCGAGGGGCGGATCCAGCGCGACGACTTCGCCGGCGAGGGGCGCGTGAAAGTCGTCGCCGAGCGCCTGCTGACGCTTGCCGAAGCGCGTGGCCGCTTCGCCCGCCAGCTGCACCTGTCGCTCAACGGCCACGCCGGCGGCAGCAACGCGCGCCACGCCGTGCAGCGGTTGCGCAGCCTGCTGGCACCCTATACCCCCGGCGAGTGCCCGATCCGCCTGAGCTACCACAATGCCGAAGCACGCTGCGAGCTGGTCCTCGGCGACAGTAGCCGGGTGCGGCTCGAAGACGGCCTGCTGCAGGCGTTGCGCGACTGGCTGAGCAGCGACAACGTGCGCGTGGACTATGCCTGAGATGACCGGTGGCTGCCGGCCCGGAGAACGCCGGTGAGCGGCAACCGCTGGCCGCCGCAGCGGAGGCTCATCGTCGCCGGGCTCACCGTCCTGCTCCACGGGTGCAGCCCGCAAGTCAGCCTCGAGCAGTTCAATCGCCTGCGCATCGGCCAGTCCTACGAGGAGGTCAGGCAGATCGCCGGTGATCCGGCCAGCTGCGACGAAATGCTCGGCCTGCGCAATTGCGTCTGGGGCAACCCGGAGCGCGGCATCCGCGTCGGCTTCCTGGGCGGCAAGGTGGTCCTGCTGTCGGCACACAACCTGCAGTGAACGCCTGCCGCGAGCCGCCGCCAGTCGCTGCCGGTTGGCTCGCCGAATGGACATCCGGAAGCAGCTGCCGGCCACCGCTTGCGGACGGCTCAACGATCATTTCCGTACCCCTCGCTGGCCGCAGTCGAGACCGCGGTGGCCGCATTGCCGCCGGATCGCAACCGGCGCCCGTTCAAGAAGCTGCCGGTTTGCCGGCAGGAAGTCTTCGAAAAGCTCGCTGCGCCCTATCTGCGCCGCCTGCCGGCGAGCCGCTGCGTGCTCGCTTCCTGCCGCCATGCGCGCGGCGCCGCGGCGGCACAGGCTTCGCCCCGGCGGCGCGCTGATTGCCTGCAAGACACCCCGCGGCGGCAGGCGCGATCCTCGACCCGTCCGGAAGTGCGGCTAGGAAGCTTCCCTGACCTCGGGAAGCTTCCAGCTGCCATCCAGAATCGATGGTGCGTTTTCCTTCGGCCAGTAGAGGCGCATCATCAGGACGAACGGGCCGTTGGGTGCCGGCAGCCAGTTCGATTCCTTGTCCTTGCCCGGTGATTCGTTCTGGATGTAGAGGTCGACCGACCCATCCGGGTTCGTCTTGAACTTGTTGCGCTGGCTCAGGTTGTAGCGATTCAGCTTGTTGTCGACGAAGAAATAGTCCGCGTCGTACATGGTGAGCGACCAGAACCCGTTCACCGGCGGCAGTTGGCCCTTCTCGAAGCGGATGACGTACTTCTTCTCGCCACTGTACTTGGCAGCGATGTCCGGTCCTTGCGAGGTCGGATACACGGCATCCTCGGGCCGGTTGGCGCCGAGGCCGATCGCGGTGATGAGTGCGCGCTGGATGTAGTTCGTTCCGTAGAGGCCGGTCTTCGTGGTGAACAGCCAGCCGTGCTCGAGCTTGAAGTCGCCCGCGACGATGCCGCCCTTCATCCAGTCCATGATCAGTTCCTGCGCCGGCTTGGGGGCACCGGCAAGGCCCTTGGCGACGGCGGGATCGAGCTTCGCCGCGTCGAAGTCCTGCCCCGGAACGACACCGATCCTGGCCAGCTTGGCGAGCATCGGAGCATCATCGGCCGCCGCCGGATTGCTCTTCAGCAGCTCGGCGAAGAGCTTGAAGTACGCGCTGGCATCGAGCGCATCGACCTGCGCGCGGACGGCGGTCTTCATGTCGATGGCCGGGTCGACCGTTCCAGCGGTCGGCGTGCGCGATTGCCCGTAGGCGGACAACGGCACGACCGAAATCTTGTCCTGCAGGGCATGAACGGCCTTGTAATCCTCGGGGGTGCCGGTGCAATAGATGCGCCCGAGAATCCATACGATGCCCGTCGGCGACTTGTACTCGGTCACGCCGGCGGGCAATTCGCCCGACCAGCCCGGTCCGGTGATGGCGTAGGTCTGTGCCTTGGTACCCGTCGTCCGCTTGCCCGGAACCTGGAAAACGTTGGTCCAGCCGTCGAGCATCGGGAACAGGGCATAGCGGTCCTTCATGTCCGGGAGGCTGAGGATCCAGGGCTCCTTCGCAACGTCGATCCAGGCGGTCGTGTACAGCGTGTCGGCGTTCGGCGCCGTGACATCGCGGTACGAGGCGTCGGGGTAGCTGCGCATCCGCACGAATTGCCCCATTGGTGCGCGTGACCCTTCCGCTGTGGCGACATTGGTCATCACCCGGCGCGTCATCTCCATGGTCACCAGTGGGTAGGCATAGACGTAGCTCTCGATGGCGATCGCGCGTGCTTCGGCTTCCTTGGCAGCCGCTTCGACCGCCTTCGCTTCTGCCTCAAGCTTCGCCTTGGCTTCCGCAGCGACACGGTCCACCTGTGGTTCGGCCTGTTTGCCGCACGCCGCGAGCAGTGCGAGTGAAAGCGCGGCGAGCCCGATCGCACAGAAATTGAGGCGCTTGCCGATGGCTTGTTCCTTCATCGAAGAATCTCCTTGTGGGTTCTGAAGTGGCAAGGCTACCACAACGGGATGGCGCGTCGTTGGCGGGCCTGTGGACCGTGCAGCACTCATCCCTCGGCCAGAGTCTGTCCGTGCCAACGGGAGTCACGGCGCCCAACCGACTCGCATGCCGTCCGCTCGAGGTGTTCGAGAAAGACGGCCGCCACCGGCGACAGCCGTTTGCCGCGCGGGTAGAGGGTGAACCAGCGGGACTGGAGCGGGAAGCCCTGCACGTCGAGAATCGTGAGCTGATCGCCGGCGGGTCGGTCGGCGAGGGCGTGCCGCGAGATCACCGCCAGGCCGAGGCCCCCGGCAACGGCCTGCTTGATCGCCTCATTGCTGCCCAGCGCGAGCCGCACCTCGGGAACGAAGCCATGGCGTGCGAAGTGAGCGTCGCACGCCAGCCGTGTCCCCGAACCCCGTTCGCGCAGGATGAAGCGTTCGGCCGCGAGGTCCGCGAGTTCGAGGTGCCGCCCCGCCAGCCGGTGCCCTTCGTTGGCGATGAGGACCAGCGGATTGGGCAGGAACGCATGGCGTTCGAGATCGAGGTTCTCGGGCGGCATCGACATGATGTAAAGGTCGTCGCGGTTCTCGCGCAGACGGGCGACGACGCCGTCGCGGTTCAGGACTTCGAGGGCGATTTCGATGTTCGGGTGCTCGGCACAGAAGCTGCCGAGCAGGCGCGGCACGAAATACTTCGCGGTGCTCGCCAGCGAGACGCGCAACCGTCCCCGCTCCAGCCCTTTCATCGCAGCGATCGCCTGCTCGAACGCCAGCCATTCGTCGAGCATCGCCCTCGCCGTCACCGCCAGCGCCTCGCCCGCCGCGGTCAGGTGGAGGCGCCTGCCGATCTGCTCATGGAGTGGGAGACCGACGGCGTCGGCCAGCTCGCGCAATTGCATCGATACCGTCGGCTGCGTCACGTGGCATGCCTCCGCGGCCGCCGTGACACTGCCGTGGTCGGCGAGCGCGAGAAAGAGACGCAGCTGGCGAAAGGTTGTATTCATAGATAACTATCTATGTCAATCATCATGAATATCGATTGTTCATTATTTTCACTGGTCGGTAACATGTTGGTCAACATCAATTGCCGCCAAGGAATCCCCGTCCGCCATGAAAACGCATACGTCCGAAACCCAAGCCTCCGTCAACCCGGCGCTTGCCCTGCAGTTCCTCAAGGAGGGCAACGCGCGCTTCGTCAACAACCTGCGCGTCAGCCGCGACCTGCTGCAGCAGGCCAACCAGACGCGCGACGGACAGTGGCCGTTCGCCACCATCGTCAGCTGCATCGACAGCCGCACGTCCGCGGAACTCATCTTCGACCAGGGCCTCGGCGACATCTTCTCGGTGCGCATCGCCGGCAACGTGATCAACACCGACATCATCGGCAGCCTCGAATTCGCATGCCACGTGGCCGGGTCCAAGCTCATCGTGGTGCTCGGGCACACCTCGTGCGGCGCGATCAAGGGCGCGTGCGACCATGTGGAGCTCGGCAACCTGACCGAGTTGCTGTCGAAGATCCAGCCCGCCGTCTATGAAGAGAACAGGACACCCGATCCGGCAGCGCGCAACTCGAGGAACGCCGCGTTCGTCGAGAACGTCGCCGACCTCAACGTCCGCCGCTCGGTGCGCTCGATCGTCAACCGCAGCACCATCCTCGAACACATGATCGCCGCCGGCAAGGTGGGCATCATCGGCGGCAAACACGACCTGGCCAGCGGCGCCGTGACGTTTTTCGACGACACCTGGTTGTACGACGAGGCGTCGATGCGGACCATCGCCGGTAGCCACTGATGTCTGTTCGGGTTCAACCGGGGTGAGGATCGGCACTTCGCCGGCGGTGACCGGTTCTTTTTCGGCTACGGGCGGCGTACGGCGCGTCGCCCACCGCTTCTCGGTCGAAGTCGATGGCGCCTGCGACCCCGGCACGCCCGCGACGGAAATGCGGTTGACCCGCGAAGGCGCGACGCAGCTGCTCCGCTCGCCGTGGGAACTGCTGCACGACGGCCGCAGCTTCCTCTTCCAGGGAGGAAAACCGGTGCGCGTTCGCCGGCGGCTGCCGCGCGAACAGCAGGCTCATGCGCCGAGTCGCCTGGAGCTACCTACGGCACCCGCGCCGAGATCGTCCTGCTGCTCGACAGCCTGGCAGCCCCGCCGGCCACCGGCCGCTGACGTCGCTGCCCCGCGCGGCGCAGCGCGCGGCCTACCGCCGTGCGAGGCGGCGACGCAGAGCGACGCCACTTCGCTGGCGCGGCCGGGCCGCGAGCTGGAATACGATCAGCCGATTGCGCGGTAGCACCAGGCTGCGCCCGCCGCTTGGCGGCAAGCCCCTTTGGCCATGCACGCATGGGAGAATCCAGCGCAAATCCAGCCTGGACCATCGGCTGCAGGTCTGCAGATGCCACCCCGATGTCATCTGAATGCCTCGTCCTCTGCCAATGCCACATCCAACACCGGCAGGACCCAGCCTCACCCACCCGGCTGCCGCCAGCGCTCGGCGGCGCGGTCGTCATCATCACGCGCCTCGACCCAGCGCGCGCCTGCCGCGGTCAGCTCGCGTTTCCAGAACGGTGCCCGCGTCTTCAGGTAATCCATGATGAACTCGCAGGCGGCGAAGGCCTCGGCGCGGTGCGCGGCGGCAACGGCAACGAGGACGATGCGGTCGCCGGGCAGCAGGCGGCCGACGCGATGGATCACCAGGGCGTCGATCAGCGACCAGCGCTGCAGCGCTTCGCCGACGATCGCCGCCAGCGCCTTCTCGGTCATCCCGGGGTAGTGTTCGAGGCTCATCTCGCTGACGCCGTCGCCGCCGCTGACATCGCGCACGAGGCCGACGAAGGATGCCAGCGCACCGATCCGCGGGTCGGCGCGGCAGAAGTCGGCGAGTTCGCCGCCGATGTCGAAATCGGCTTCCTGGATGCGCACCGGCATGCGCTCAGCCCCCCGTCACCGGCGGAAAGAAAGCCACCTCGTCGCCATCGGCGAGCGGCGAATCGAGCGGCACCATCTGCTGGTTGACGGCACAGCGCAGGTTCCTGATCCCGGCCAGGTCCTCCCACGCACCGCCCCGCTGGCCGAGATGGCGAATGAGGCCGGCGACGTCGCGCACACCGACCGGCAGCGCCAGTTCCTCGGCCGACCGGCCAAGGCGCTCGCGCACCGAAGCGAAGTAGAGAATGTTCAGCATCAGTGTCTCCCCGATTCAGTCGAGCAAGGCCGAGAAAGGCATGAAGCAGACGGCGTCGCCACGCCGGATCACCTGCTGCGGCGGGTTGTCGATCAGGCCATCGCCCCAAGCCGCCGCGGTCAGGACGCCCGAACCCTGGTTGCCGAAGAGCTCGACCGTGCCGCCGGCATGGCTGCGGACGCGCAGGAACTCGCGCCGCGCATCCGGGCCTGGCCAGTCGAAATCGGCGCGCAAGCGGTAGCTCGCCGGGGCCACCTCGCGCACCCCCTGCATCCGCAGAAGCAGCGGCCGCAGCAGCATCAGGAAGGTGACGAGGCACGATACCGGGTTGCCGGGCAGCCCGACGAAGGGGACCTCGCGGCCGTTCGTCGCCAGATGGCCGAAAGCCAGCGGCTTGCCCGGCTTGATCGCGATCTTCCACATTTCGAGCCGGCCAGCGCCCTCGACCGCTGCCCGGACATGATCCTCCTCGCCGACCGAGACGCCACCGGACGAGAGCACCAGGTCGTTCTTTGCGGCCGCGGCCCGCAGCGCGGCCTGCGTCGCCGGCAGGCTGTCGGCGACGTCGCCGGCGTCGTCGACGATACAGCCGAGCCGTTCGAGCAGGGCCGTGAGGAGGAAGCGGTTGGCGTTGTAGATCGCCCCCGGCGGCAGCGTCTCGCCCGGCATGCGCAGCTCGTCGCCGGTGCTCAGCAGCGCCACCCGCAGGCGCCTGAAAACCGGCAACGAGGCGATGCCGACCGACGCCGCGAGCGCCGTGTCCTGTGGCCGCAGGCGCTGGCCGCAGGCGAGAATCTCGCTGCCGGCGGCGATGTCGCTGCCCGCCCGACGGATGTGCTCGCCTGGTTGCGGCAGGTGGTTGATCCGCACCTGTGCCGCAGCGTGTTCGCACAGTTCCTGCATCACGACCGCGTCCGCGCCGGGCGGCAGCGGCGCGCCGGTGAAGATGCGCGCCGCACTTCCCGGTTGCAGCCGGCTGCCGACGCTGCCGGCCGGAATGCGCTGCGTCACCGGCAGGCAGATCCCCGGCCGCGGAACATCGGCAACGGCGACGGCGTAGCCATCCATCGCCGAATTGTCGAGCGGCGGCGAATCGACCGTCGCCATCTGTGCCTGTGCGAGGACACGTCGATCGGCGTGTCGCGTCGCCAGCGACTCGACCTCGGCGACCGCCGGCGCCGCCGCGAGCAGGCGCTCAAGTGCTTCTTCAAAGGACAGCATCGGCTTCCTCCGTGCGCTGAAGATGATCGAGGATGAAAGCGACGATCGCCGGCACGTCGTTCAGGTCCAGCCAGCGGAGCCCCGCCGGCAGACCCGCCGGCGCCGCCTCGTCCGAGGCGACCGCGACGATCCGGCGCTGCTCCGGCCACAGCGGCGGCTTGCCATGCGCCGGCCGATGGACTTCGAGGCGGGCGATCGCCTCGTGCTTGAAACCCTCGACGAGGAGCAGGTCACAGGGCGAGAAACGGCTCGCGCATTCGGCCAGCGTCGGCTCGGGCGCACCGCGCAGCTCGTGCATCAGCACCCAGCGCGACGCGTTGACGAGCAGCACTTCGCTGGCCCCAGCCTGGCGGTGACGAAACGAGTCCTTGCCCGGGCGATCGACGTCGAAGTCGTGATGGGCGTGCTTGAGCACCGAGACGCGCAGGCCACGCTCGATCATCTGCGGCAGCATGCGCTCGATCAGCGTCGTCTTGCCTGCGCCGGAGTAGCCCGTGATGCCGAAGATCCTCATTCGCAGCTGAGGCAGCGACGCTGCCCGGGAACGGCGAGGACCGCGGCGAAGCCGCCACCCGGAGTCCGGAAATTGGTCGTCTGGCCACGGTAGAGGCGCGCCGAAACCAGTTGCACCGCGCCGCGGTAGGCATAGTTGCGCAGGTCGAGCTTGAAATCCTGCTCGACACCGTCGATCAGCAGGCGGCGTTCGGAGGGGCTGACGACCGCCTGCGCGACATGGCCGCCACGCGCGACCTCGGCGAACACCCGCCGCGTCAGCTTGTCGCCGCGATAGGCGGCCTTGCTGCCAAAACCGGCGGCCGGCTTGAAGAACCACTGCCGGCGGCTGGCCCAGAAAGTCTCGGCGTTCTCTGGCGTGACCTCCTCGGTACGTGGAATGCTGCTCGCGAGCAGCTCGCGGTCGCCCTGCTCCACGCCGATCGCCCGCAGCCATTCCTGGTCACCGAGTGCCAGCAGATTGCGTTTGTCGGCGAACAGCGCATGCGTCCGCGGGTGCGGCGTGAGGACGACGGCGTCGGCGAGATAGGCCTGCCGCAGGCTGGCGTTGCGTGGTGCGGCGAGCGCGAAATCGGTCAACCGGTTGTACACCAGGTCGATGGCCTCACCGCGGCAATGCAGCCGCTCGCCATCGTACGACAGCTCGGCGGGATCGGCGATCAGCGCCGCGATGCCATTGTCGGCAAAGAGCCGGCGAAAGAGCTCGAACTCCGGCGCCAGGTATTGCCCGGCCGGCGCCTCGTCGACGATGGCGACACGTGCCAGCGGACGCGTCGCCGCCACTTCCGGCCGCGCCAGCCGCCACTCGTTGCGGAACATCTCGAGAACGAGACGCTCGACCGGCGGCGGTTGCGGCATGATCTGCGCCACCGCCGCACAGCACGCCCGTTGCGCCCGCAGGAGACCGGCGTTGAGCAGCGCTCCGCCGGCATTCGAGTTGATCTCGATGAGTTGCGGCCCCTGCGGACCGAGATGGAAGTCGTAGCCGAGGAAGACACCCGCGGCTGCCGGCGCGTGCTGCGCCACCGCCGGCGCGTAGGCCAGCACCCGCTGCTGGTAGGCCGGCAGCGCGACCACCCGTTCGATGGCGGCGATCGTCCGCGCCATCCGCTCGAGATGCAGTGCGCCGACGAAGACCATGCTGTCGGCAAACAGGTGCGGGCGGCTCGCCAGCCAGTCACTCGCTCCGGCGTCACGCGCACAGGCCGCGAGTTCCCGCCGCAGCGACTGGTGATCGACCGAGATGCAGGCGCAACCACGATTCAGCAGCTCCGCCGCGGCACGGCAGTCGGCCGGCAGGAGTCCCTGCAGCGATGGTGGCAGTTGCGCGTTCATGCGCCGCTGGCACCGGCTGCCGGTGTGAAGAAGGCCACCGCGTCGGCCAGCTCGCGCGTCCGCCGCATCGGTGGCAGGCTGCGCCAGATCCGCTTGCCGTAGGTCTTGGCGATCAGGCGCGGATCGCAGATCATCAGCACGCCGCGGTCGCTCTCATCGCGAATCAGCCGGCCCGCCCCCTGCTTGACGTTGATGACCGTGCGCGGCAGCTGGTACTCGAGAAAGCCATTGCGGCCTTCGCTGCGCAGCCTCTCGAGTCGTGCCGACAGCACCGGGTCGTCGGGTGGGGCGAACGGCAGCTTGTCGATGACCACCAGCGACAGCGCCTCGCCACGGACATCGACGCCTTCCCAGAAGCTCTGGCTGCCGATCAGGATGGCATTGCCGAGGCGGCGAAAGCGCTCGAGCAACTCGTTCTTGCCCAACTCGCCCTGCAGCAGCAGCGGCAGCTCGAGACCCTCGCGGGCGAGCCGGCCGGCGAGCAGTTCGTGCACCCGGCGCATCGCGCGCAGCGAGGTGCACAGGAAAAAGGCGCGGCCGCCGCTCTCGCGCAGCACCGGCCACGCGGCGCTGACGACCGCCTCGGCATGGTCGGGAGCGTTCGGTTCGGGCAGGTTGCGCGGCACGTAGAGCAGCGCCTGCCGCGGGTAATCGAAAGGACTCTCCCAACGCGCCGAAGACGCATCGACCAGGCCCATCTCCGCACAGTAGTGGCCGAAGTCGTTCTGCACGGCGAGCGTCGCGGAAGTGAAGATCCAGGCGCGCGGATGCCCGCTCATCTGCTTCTGCATGATGCCGGCGATCGCCAGCGGCGTGGCATTGAGCTGCAGCGCGTGCGTATAGGTCTCGGCCCACCGCACGAAGTCGTCGTTGCTGCCGGCCTGCCAGGCTTGCAGGCGTTGCAGCAGGCTGCCCGCACGCCGCCAGCAGTTGTCCAGCCCCTCGCTGCGCTGCGCCTGCGTCTCGAGCAGGGCGGCCAGCGCCTCGACGGCTGCGATCGTGGTCGCCAGGGCCTCGGCAAACCGCGGTCGGGCGGCAAGCTGCGGCAGCGCATGACGCGCTGGCTCGAGCGGCAGCGTGAGCCGCAGATCGCGCACGTCCTTCTCCAGCCGGGCGCACAGGCGCGGCAGGTCGAGGCAGTCACGCGCCGCCGCGAGCGCTTCGCTCTGCACGTCCCGGCCGAGTTCGAGGAGTTGCGCGGTCGATACGCTGTCGCCGAAGAACAGGCTGGCGACCTCTGGCAACTGGTGCGCCTCGTCGAAGATCACCGTGTTGCACGCCGGCAGGAGTTCCGCCGTGCCCTCGTCGCGCAGCATCACGTCGGCGAAGAAGAGGTGATGGTTCACCACCACCAGGTCGGCGGCCAGCGCCTCACGGCGGGCAGCAAGGACGAAGCACTCCTTGTGCTGCGGACAGTCCTGGCCGAGGCAGTTGTCGCGCGTCGAGGTGACCATCGGCCACACCGTCGCGTTCTCGGGAACATCGACACACTCTGCCTTGTCGCCACTGCGCGTCTGCTGGGCAAAGCGTGCGATGCGCTGCGCCCAGGCAGCATCCTCGCGCGTCAGGAAGCGGCCATCGGCGAGCGAGCGTGCGAGATGGTGGTGGCAGAGATAGTTGGCACGGCCCTTCAGCAGGGCAACCCGGACCGGCAGGCCGAGAGCCTTGCGGATGGTCGGAATGTCGCGCGCGAAAAGCTGGTCCTGCAGGTTTTTCGTCCCCGTGGACACGATCACCTTGCCTCCCGAGAGCAGCGCCGGAACGAGGTAGGCATAGGTCTTGCCGGTGCCGGTGCCGGCTTCGGCGACGAGCACCGCGTTGGCCGCCATGGCGGCGGCAATGCGTTCTGCCAGTTCGAGCTGCTGCGACCGCGGACGATAACCGGGAACCGTCGCGGCGAGCGGCCCGGAGGCGGAAAAGACTTCAGCGAGCAAGGCGGTCATTGACGGTCCGTCGGAGCAGCGAGCATGCTACCAGAAGCCGGCTCGGACAGCCGCAAAATGAGGGTTCGTGCGCAGGACCGCAGCCCCCGCGCAGCGGCAACGGGCCGCTGGCAGCCGGCTCCGCCAAGGAGACCGAGGCGGCAGATGATCGATTTCCCTGTCGGGCAAGGACTGCCCCGGCCGCATGGCGCGGCAGCGCCAGGGCATCGACTCAGGACCCGGGGAAGCGAGATCTACTGCGTGCCGCTCTTCTGCAACAGCTCGCGCAGGAAGCGCACGGGAATGGCGAAGCTGATCCCGGATGGCTTGCTGAGAACCGATTCCTTGTTTTCCTTGACGAAGACCATGTTGATGACGCCAAGCACCTCGCCGCGGCTGACCTCGAACAGCGGGCCGCCGCTGTTGCCCGGGTAGGCCGTCGCGTCGAGCTGATAGATGTCGAAACTGCCTTCCCTGATCTGCTGCACGACACGGGCGTTCAGTTCGCGGGCATTGGCCCCCGGCAGGACGATCGGCGTGATCGCCGAAATGATGCCGCGATGCGTGACCGGCGACAGCCCCAGCGCGCCGCCGATCGGAAAGCCGGTGAAGGCGATCGCCTGGCCTTCGCGCACCGGCTCCGCTTCGTGCAGGGTGAGCGTCGGCAGCAACGGGCCATCGATGCGCAGCAGCGCGAGATCGTGCCCCTTGTCCACCGCGACGACCCTGGCCGGCCGCTGCTGTGCCTTGCCGGCGGCCGGCCGGACGAGGATGACCAGCTTCTCGCCGGCCGCCTCGTCGATCGCTGCCGCGATCACGTGCGCATTGGTCGCCACCGTGCGGCCGTCGCCGACGACGAAGCCCGTTCCGCGCATGACGAACTGCGGGCTGCGGGTCACCTGCTGCGTCCCGACGACGACCACCGATGGCTTGATCCGCTCGATGACCTCGGGCAGTTCGGCTGCCACCGTCCCTGCCAAGCCCAGCAGGCCACAGACAACGGCAACGGCGGCCAGCAGGTGGCGCAAGGCCGAAGGCACGGCCTGCATCCTACACTCCCCGGATCGAACGGATGCGCGGCAACTCCGGCGACGGCGTGGTCACCTTGGCGTCGTAGGGATGATCGTCGCGCTTGAAGATGCTGATGATCCGCTTGACGTAACCCTGCGTCTCGGCATAGGGCGGCACGCCGCGGTAGCGATTGACCGCGCCCTCGCCGGCGTTGTAGGCGGCGGCAACCAGACTGACGTCGCCCTCGAAATAGGCCAGCAGCCAGCGCAGATACGCCAGCCCGCCGCGCAGGTTCTGCTCCGGATCGAACGGCTGGCGGACGTTGAACCGTGCCGCGGTATCGGGAATCAGCTGCATCAAGCCCTGCGCGTTCTTGTTCGACAGTGCTGCCGGATTGAAATTGGACTCGGTGCGGATCACCGCCAGAGCCAGCCGCGGACTGACGCCATACTCCGGCGCCAGCTGGTTGACCAGGCCGACGACCTTCTTCTGCATTTCGGTGATCGGCACGAGGACATCCTTGCCGTCGTCGAGGAAGGCGAAGCCGCGCATGCAGTCGGGGACGGTCGCCGCCGGTTCGCCGACGAAGCGCTGCATCCTCTGCGACTGCTCGTGTCCCTGCCTCGCCGCCAGGGCAAAGAAGTACGCCGCCCGGGAATCGTCGCGCTCGATGCCGCGACCATTGGCGTACATCCAGCCGAGGTTGAACTGCGCTTCGGCATCACCCATCCGGGCGCCCTCGCAATAGAGCTTGACCGCGCGCGCGTAATCGCGCGGCACGCCCTCGCCGTGCTCGTGCGCCAGAGCCTCCTTGCGCAGCGCCAGCCGGCGCTCGGCCTCGGACTCCTTGGCCGCGACGCCGGCGGCAGCGGCAAGGGATGGCGCGGCAAGACCCAGCAGGCCGCAGAATAGGATTGCACCCCGGCGCATCAGGGCGGAACAGCCAAGACAGGAAGCTTTCATCAACGAACTCCAGCGGCCACGCCGAAACGTGACACGTACCACGGCATCGCCGCCCGAACCCCCTCCTCGATCCGGTGGCTTGGAAAATAGCCAAGCAGACGCCTGGCCTTGGAAATGTCGGCGCGCGAGTGGCGCACGTCGCCTGGTCGGTAATCGCCATGCACCGGTCGCAAGTCGCGCACGTCGGGACAGAAGTCGAGCAAGGCATCCCGCAGGACGTCGAACAGCCGGTTCAACGAAGTACGGTCGTCGACGGCGACGTTGTATACCTGATTCACTGCCGCCGCATCGTCGCTCGTCGCCGCCAGCAGGTTGGCCTGCACTGCATTGTCGACGAAGCAGAAGTCACGACTGGTCTCGCCGTCGCCGTTGATCGTCACGACATCGCCGAGCAGCATCGCGCGCGTCCAGCGCGGGATGACGGCGGCGTAGGCCCCCTCGGGATCCTGCCGTGCACCGAAGACGTTGAAGTAGCGCAGGCCGATCGACGGCAGACCGTAACAGCGAGCGAAGACTTCGGCGTACAACTCGTTGACCAGCTTGCTGACGGCGTACGGCGAGAGCGGCCGGCCAATCTGCTCCTCGACCTTGGGCAGCGCCGGATGGTCGCCGTAGGTCGAACTCGACGCCGCATAGACGAAACGCCGCACGCCGGCATCGCGGGCGGCGACGAGCATGTTCAGGAAGCCGTCGACATTGCTGGCATTGGTCGCCAACGGATCGGCCAGCGAGCGCGGCACCGAACCGAGGGCCGCCTGGTGGAGGACGATCTCCACCCCGTGGCAGGCTTCGCGGCAGGCGTCGAGGTCGCGGATGTCGGCCTCGATGAAGCGATGCCGGTGCCACGCGTCGACGCCAACCAGTGACTGCACTTCGTCCAGGTTGCGCCGGTGGCCGGTCGCGAAGTTGTCCATCCCGACGACCGTCTGGCCCATGCGGAGCAGGTTCTCGACGAGATGCGAGCCGATGAAGCCGGCACTTCCCGTCACCAGCCAGCGCGCCGGGCGCTGCCGCAACCGCTCGGCGAGCGACGACAGCACCGGCACCGCAGTGAAACTCACAGACGCCACACGCTCACCCCGTGCGCCACCAGTTGCGCTTCGTTGAACATGCTCTTGACGTCGGTCAGCACGCCGCCGGGCTGCAGCTTGCCGACGAAATCGGTCAGCGGGCGCTCCCTGAACTGGCGGTGGGCAACCGCAGCGACAATCGCCGCTGCCGCCGGCAGCTCGTCCCACGGCGCCAGCTCGACGCCATACTCGTGCCGTGCCTCGGCGGCATCGGCCACCGGTTCGTGCACGATCACGCGCGCACCGTAGGACTCGAGTTCGCGGATGACGTCGATGACGCGCGAGTTGCGCAGGTCGGGACAGTCCTCCTTGAAGGTCAGGCCAAGGACGATGACCGGTGCCCCCTTGACCTGCCAGCCATTGCGAATCAACTGCTTGACCGTCTGCTCGGCGATGAACTTGCCCATGCCGTCGTTGATCCGCCGCCCGGCGTTGATCACCTGCGGGTGATAGCCGAGCATCTCCGCCTTGTGCGTCAGGTAATAGGGGTCGACGCCGATGCAGTGACCACCGACGAGACCCGGCCGGAAGGGCAGGAAGTTCCACTTGCTGCCCGCCGCCTCGAGGACCTCGACGGTGTCGATGCCGACACGATCGAAGATGATCGCCAGCTCGTTCATCAGGGCGATGTTGAGGTCGCGCTGCGTGTTCTCGATGACCTTGGCAGCCTCGGCAACCTTGATGCTCGACGCCGGAAACACGCCGGCCGTGATGACGCTGGCGTACATCTGGCGAACGCGCTCGAGGGTTTCCGGGGTGTCGCCGGAGACCACCTTGACGATCTTCGTCAGCGTCCGCTCCTTGTCGCCCGGATTGATCCGTTCGGGCGAGTAACCGACGAAGAAGTCCTCCTTCCATTTCATCCCGGAACACTTCTCGATGATCGGGATGCACACTTCCTCGGTCGCGCCCGGATAGACCGTCGACTCGAAGACGATGGTCGCGCCACGCTTGAGGTTCCTCCCGACCGCCTCCGAAGAGCCGATCAGCGGACCGAAGTCCGGTTGATGCGCCGGGTCGACCGGCGTCGGCACGGCAACGATGACGAAATCCGCCGCCGCCAGAGCCGTCGGATCGTTGCCGACTTCGAGGTGGATGGCCGCTGCGAGATCGGCACTGCTCACCTCACCGGTCGGGTCGACGTGGCGGCGATAGTGTGCCACCTTGCTCGCCGACAGATCGTAACCGATGGTCCGCATCTTCTTGCCAAACTCGACGGCAAGAGGCAAACCGACGTAACCGAGACCCACCACAGCAACAATAGTCATGAACACTCCATTCAGTTGGTTTTCCGCACTGACTCCAGCAAGCCTCCGCTTGACTACAGACCCTTCTGCAACTCCGCGACCTCTGCCTGCGCCGGGAACTTGTCGCCCAGCTTGGCGACTTCATCGAGCTGCTTCCTGGCTTCTCCCTTCTGGCCTGCCTTGATCAGCGCCCGCGCATAGTTGACGCGGATCACCGCTGCCTGCGGTGCCAGTTCCAGTGCCTGGCGAAACAGCTCGAGCGCCCGCTGCGTGTCGCCCTTGTCCATCAGCAGCACCGCCAGGGTATCCATCTGTGCCGGCTGGTTCGGCACCAGCCTGTTCGCCTTCTCGGCGTACTCCAGGGCCTTCGGGTCCTTGGTCTGGGCGCCCACCCAGGCCAGGTTGTTGAGCACGATCGCATTTTCCGGCTGCGCCTCGAGCAGCACGCGGTAGTGCCGGGCAGCAGTCGCATAATCCTTGCGTGCCGTCGCGTGGCCTGCCAGGTAGAAGCGGAAACGCGTGTCCTTGGCGTTCTCCTTGAGCCAGCCGGCGGCGAAACTGTCGGCCTCGCTCAAGTTGCCGCTGCTGGCCAGTGCGAGATGCAGCTTGGCGGCCACGTCGGGACCTCCAGCCTCCTTGAGCCCCACGCGGTAGGCGGCAATGGCTGCCGGCCAGTTCTTCAGCGCAGCCTGCGCGTCGCCCTCGAAGAGATAGCCGATCGCCTCCTTCGGACGCTGCTTCTGGACCTCCTTGGCGACCACAATGGCTTCGGCCGTCCGCCCGGCATCGAGCTCGAGCATCATGATCCCGCGCTGGGCCTCGAGCGAATTCGGCTGCACCTGCAGCGCTTTCCTGAGGTTTTCCAGGGCAGCAGGCTTGTTCTTTGCCGCCACCTCGATCTCTGCCATGCGCAGATAGGGCAGCGGCAGATCGGGTTTCAGGGCCGCCAGTTTGCCATAGGTCGCCAGCGCCTGATTGTAGTCCTGCGCCGCCTGCTGCGCGCGTCCGGCCGCGTCGAGGATCTCCGGCCGGTCGGGCAAGGCCGCGACCGCGTCCTGTCCGGCGGCCAGCGCACTCTTGACCTCGTTCTTGCCCAGATACAGACCGATCAGCGCCAGTCGTGGTGCCGGCTCCTGCGGGTTCGCGGCGATCGCACGGTTGATCAGGGTGGCGACTTCCTCGGTCTTGCCGCCGGTCCTCGAGCGCAGTTCCGCCAGTGCGAGATATCCCTGCGTACTCTTCGGATCCTTGGCGACAACCGCCTCGAAGCGCTTCTTCGCCTCATCGGGTTTCTTGTCCGCCATGTCCAGGCTGGCGAGGTTCGCCGCCGCCGGGAAGTAGGCGGCGTTCAGTGCGAGTGCCTGCTCGAAACTCTTGCGGGCGCCTGCCACATCGCGCTTGCCGAGCAGCGCGGTGCCGCGCAGGTTGTACACCAGCGGGTTCTCGGGCTGCTTCTTCTCCAGGGCGGCGATCGCCTTCAACGCCGGGTCGAACGCCCGCCGTTGCAGATGCGCCGTGATCAGCGCCAGATCGGCACGATTGCCGGGATCTGCGGCAGCCACCTGTTCGAGGTCGCGGAAAGCCGTGTCGGTATCGCCCCGGGCCAGATTGACCATCGCCAGCGAGGTCCGCTTGCCGGCATTCTGCGGATCGAGCGCCGCCGCCTTGGCGAAATATTGGCCGGCCTTGTCGACCTGGCCGTTCTGCAGGAACACCTGTCCGGCCAGCGCCAGCATGTTTGAATCCTTGTCGATCTTGCCGAGAACCGGCTCGATCAGCGCCAGGGCCTTCGCCGGCTTGCCGTCGCGCAGGTAGCTGGCGATCAACACGCGACGGGCGATGCCGAGCTCGGGTGTCTTCGGCAGCGCCTTCAGGAGGTAGTCCTCGGCCTGCGGGTAGGCCTTGAGTTCGTATTCGATGAGACCGGCCAGTTGCAGACCGAGCGGGTTGTCCGGAACGACGCGCAGCATCAGCAGGATGGCGTCGCGGGCGGCGGGATAGTCCTTCTTCTGGTAGGCCAGCATGGCCGTCAGGTAGTGCGTCTGCGGATGATTGGCGGCGAACTGCTTGATCGTCGCCAGCTGCTGCGCGGCGGCGTCGAGCTGATTCTCGGCCAGTTGCTGCCGCATGATCGCAGCGTGCCCCGCCAGGTAGTCCGGCTTGACTTCGACCGCCTTGCGATAGGCCGCCATCGCCCCCGCACCGTCGCCCTGAGCCTGCAGCAGATCACCCTTGAGCTGCCAGGCTTCGTACAATCTGGGCGAATCCTGCAGTCCGCGGTCGAGTATCACCAGCGCTCCGGGCAGGTCGCCGCCGGTGGCTTTCAGCCGTGCCTCGCCGATCAGTGCCGGCGCATAGCCCGGCTGCGCCGCCAACGCCGCGGCATAGGCTGCCTCCGCCTGCTGCGGCTTGTCCTGCAACAGATAGGCCTGGCCAATCGATGTCTGCAGGTCCGCCCTCGCCTCGGCGGTCGCCAGCGGGGCGTTGGCCAGATCCTTGATCACCTTGTCCGCCTGGCCCATCATCAGCAGTGTGCGGGCAAGCAGGGGGGTGATCTGTTCGACCGAGTAGTTGAGTTCCTGCGCCTTGCGCAACTCGACCTCGGCACCAGCCGGATCGCCACCCGCGAGCAGCGCCCTGGCCAGCAGAAAACGGGCTTCGGCGAGTTGCTGATCCTGCTGCAAGGCGTTCTTGAGCTGGATCACCGCGGTCTTGTGGTCGTTCTTCTGCAGCGCTTCCTTCGCCTGATTCAACAGGTCCGCGGGCTTTTCGCCACCACCGCAGCCGAGCAGCAGCAGAGTGGCGAGCAGTGCCGAGGCGGTCGCCTTGCGCAGCGCAGGCACGGAGTTACGAGTCTTCATCAAATTTCCCCTGTGTCGAAAAGCTTGCCCGAAAAACCTCCGGCTGAATGCCTCACTTGAGGCCAAACCTGTGCATCATATCGTACAGCGTCGGACGGCTGACACCGAGCAGCTCGGCGGCCTTGACGACATTGCCGTCGGCGCGCGCCAGAGCGGCGATCGTCACCCGTTTCTCGGCCTCGTCACGCGCGTTGCGCAGGTCGAGCACCGTTTCCTCGGCCTGTGCCGCGCCACCGAGACCGATGTCAGCGGCAGTGATCTGATTGCCGTCAGCCATGATCACCGCCCGCTTGATGCAATTCTCCAGTTCCCGAACGTTCCCCGGCCAGGCGTGGGCCTCGATCACACGCAGCGCATCCTCGCGCAGGCTCATGGCACCGCGAGCATTCTCGGCGGCGAAACGCCGCACGAAGACGTGTGCCAGCAGCGCGGCGTCGCCCGTCCGGGCACGCAGCGGCGGTATGTTCACGACGATCTCCGCCAAGCGGTAATACAGATCCTCGCGGAAACGACCCTCGCTGATCAGGTTCTGCAGATTCTGGTGGGTGGCACAGACGATCCGGACATTGACCGGAATCTCGCTCCGCCCGCCAATCCTCTCGATCACCCGCTCCTGCAGGAAGCGCAGCAGCTTCGCCTGCAGGTTGTGCGGCAGATCGCCGATCTCGTCGAGCATCAGCGTGCCGTTGTTGGCCGTCTCGATCTTGCCCGGCGTCGTCTTGCCGGCACCGGTGAAGGCGCCCTTCTCGTAGCCGAAGAGTTCGCTTTCGAGCAGGTTGTCGGGAATCGCCGCGCAGTTGATGGCGACGAAGCGTTCGCGACGCCTCGGTGACGACTCGTGCAGACCACGCGCGAGAAGCTCCTTGCCGGTACCGCTTTCGCCGAGCAGCAGCACGGTCGCGTCGGTGACGCCGACGCGTTCGATCGTCCGGCAGACGCGCAGCAAATCCGGGTCACGGGTGATCATTCCCGACATCGCATCCGGCTGCTGCATCGCCTGCAGCCGCTCATTCTCCTTCTGCAGTTCGTGCAGCCGGTATGCCCGCTGGATCGTCAGGCCGAGCAGGTCGACCTCGAAGGGCTTGGCGAAGAAATCATAGGCGCCGAGGGCGATCGCCCGCAGGGCGTTCGCGCGGTCGTTCTGGCCGGTCAGCACGATGACCTTGGTATCGGGTGCGAAGCTCAGAATCTCCTCGAGCAGCTTGAAGCCCTCCGACACCGAGTCCGGGTCAGGCGGCAGACCCAGATCCATCGTCACCACCGGCGGCTGGTAACGGCGCATCAGTTGCATCGCCGTCTCGCGGTCGTCGGCGCCCAAGGTCTCATACTGATCGAAGGCCCAACGGATCTGCTTCTGCAGTGCGCGGTCATCCTCGACGATCAGCAGGTGCGGCAATTTCGCAGCGCTCATTCCTGTTTCCCCGACAATTCATCCGACTTCAGTGCCTTGCCCGCCTCGAACAGGGGCAGCAAGAGGTCCACCTGAGTGCCCACGTCGACCGCGCTGTCCACCGAGACCCTGCCGCCCAGTTCATGGACGTACTGGAAGCTCTCATAGGCGCCAATTCCCATTCCCGTCGGCTTGGTCGTCTGGAACGGCTTGAAAAGCCGTTCACGAACGAACTCGGGACTCATCCCGTGCCCCGTGTCGCCGACCTCGACGAGAGCCTGTGTTCCCTGGCGAGCCATCCGGACCCAGACGCGGCCGCCACTTTCAGTGGCGTCGAGCGCGTTCTGCACCAGGTGGCCGATGACCCGCTCGATGCGATCCTCGTGACCGCGCGCCAGCAGCTTCTCCTCGATGGTCAACTCGACCTCGCGCCCCTGACCCGCCTTGGCCGTCTGTATGCGCCGCAGGACATCCGCCAGATCAATGCCGCGTGGCCCGTCGAGTGGCGTCGTTCCCTGCCGCAACTGCATCATCAGCTGCCGCATGCGCTCGACGGAGTGCTCGACGGTCATCAGCATGTCTTTCTGGAACTCCGGATTGTCACGGTGACGTTCGGCGTTCTTCAGCATCAGCGAGAGCTGGGCGATGATGTTCTTCAGGTCATGGACGACGAAAGCCGACATCCGGTTGAAGGAATCGAACTTGCGTACCTCGAGAAGCGCTTCGCTCGCCTGCATCTGACCGAGGAAGGCACCAGCCTGCCTGGCCGCCGTCTTCAGGAGGTCGTTCACCTCCCAATTGACGTCGATGCGCGTGCGGGCCGTCGCCAGCACGACGAAGGCGATCAACTCGCTGCCGGTGGTCAGCGGCACCACCAGCCAGGCGTTCGGCACCTCGACCAGCCACGACGGGAGCACGAGCCCGTCGTAGCGGCGCGGCAGCGAGCGATACTCCTCGAGGTTGATCACCCAACCGCTGTCGAGCAGGAAGCGACAGAGCGGGCTGTCGGCGTCCTCGGTGGCGGCCGAGGCAGGCATGTTCCAGAACGCCGCCTGGGCAAAGAAGCGGCCCGAGGGATCCTTGAGCCAGAGCGCACCGCTCGGGCTCTCGACCATGTCGGCCAGGCCACGGACCACGTGCCGGCCCAGCCCTGCAAAGCCGCCCTGAGCAGACAGGGTGGCGGTGAAACGCAACCACTCCTCGCGGTAATCGTAGCGGTAGCTGAAGAAATGCTTGCCGACCTGCACGCGCAGGCGCGCGCGCATCGAGCCGGAGAAGGTCAGCGCGACCAGCACCAGCAGGGCAGCGAAAAGCAGCGCCAGTTGCAGGGCGCGCCCCCACTCGCCACCGAAGAAGCGCACGTAGTAACCGGCAGCTGCCATGAAGAGCAGGTAGGTGCCAACGATCAGCAAGGTCGCCGACTGCAGGACCGCACGCTGCGACATCACCAGGCGCCGCTTCCAGTCGTGGCTGCGGATTGCGGACAGGGCCACCAGCGGCAGAGCGATCGCATGGGCGAAGCCGCGGATGCTGAAGGCGTCGGCATCGATGCGATTGAACAGCAAGGCGTCCGAGTAGACGTAGAGGTCGAACAGGAAGACGCCCCCCAAGCCAAGACACAACGGCTTGATGCTCCAGCGGAAATCCGGCGAGACGTTGCGGAAGAGACGCTCGACCAGGACCAGACCGAAGACGCTCATTGCCAGCGAGGCAAACAGCGCCAGCCGTGCCGACGAGCCGACGACGTCGACACCGAAGACGGCCATCGCCTGCACGACGAAGCCGCACGCCACCAGCAGCCCGGCAATCGCACTCAGCCATCCGATGCCAGCCGTCGGCGCAGCACCTTCGGCAGGAGACTCCGGGCGCATCAGCATGATCAGGAAGAGATACCAGCCGCCGAAGCGCAGCACGTCGGCCAACAGGTTGCCGGCGAGAAAAATCCCCTGGCCGGTGAGCGCGAAGGCCAGCCCCAGCATCCCCCAGACGGTGCACAGGGCGACCGCCAGGAACATCGCGCCGCTGCGACTGCTGTTTCGCCGGCCGGACGCCAGGTAAAGCGTCAGCAGCGCCGCCAGCACGCCCGCCAGGCCATAGCTCCAAGCCGAGATGATTGCCATCTTGCTGTCCATCAGCGCCCGTAGTCCTCGTCAGTCGAAAGCAGCAACCGGAGCGGCAGTTGCCCGGTCAGCGGGCACCCTTGCCGGTCAGGACAACTCCGACGGTATGAAAAAGGATCACTATATCAAGGAAAAGGGTGTGATTCTTGACGTAGTACAGATCGTACTGCAGCTTCTGGACCGAATCCTCGATCGTCGCGCCGTACTGGTAACTGACCTGTGCCCAGCCGGTGAGGCCGGGCTTGACGCTGTGGCGCACGGCGTAGAACGGGATGTCGCGCGTCAGCTGGTCAACGAAGTAGGGGCGTTCGGGACGCGGTCCGACCATGCTCATGTCACCGGTCAGTACATTGTAGAGCTGTGGCAACTCGTCGATGCGCAGCTTGCGGATGATGCGGCCGACGCGCGTCACCCGATCGTCGTCCGTGGCTGCCCAGCGTGGCTTGCCGTCGCTCTCGGCATCGTTGCGCATGCTGCGGAACTTGATCACATCAAAGAGGCGGCCATCGAGGCCAACCCGCTCTTGGCGATAGAACACCGGGAACCCGTCCTCGAACACGATCAGGATCGCCGTCAGCAGCATCACCGGCAGCGCCAGCAACAGCAGGACCAGCGCAACCAGGATGTCGAAGGCACGCTTGAAGAACGTCCGCCGCCAGGTCTGCCGGAAACCGTCGCCGAAGATCATCCAGCCGACGCGCAGCGAATCGAGGCGCAGTTGCCCAAGCGCACGCTCGAAGTAGCTGGCGAGATCGAGCACCTTGACTCCGGACAGCTTGCAGTCGAGCAGTTCGCGCAAGGGGAGCGCACCACCGCGGCGTTCGCGGACGGCAACGATGATCTCGTCAACCTTCAGCGAGTGCGCCGTATCCGAAAGCGACATCGCCTGCGAGAGGACGACCTGTGCCGGAACGACCACCTCGGAATCGTTCGAGCTGGGATAGAAGCCGACGATCTGGATGTCGGGATCCGATTTCGCAAGCACACGACCGACGTTCTCGGCTTCTTCGCCCGCGCCAAAGACCAGCACACGGTGGCGCAACAACGACCCGGGCAGGCTGTGAGCACCGTGGACGCGCCGGACGAGGGTCGCAAACAGCGCCGCCAGTCCGGAGAGAAGCATGAAACCACGGTCCACCTCGGAGATCGCCAGCAACGAAAAGACGACGTAAGCCAGCGGAATCGCCAGATAGAGCGAAAGCACCGCGCGCGCCCTGGTCTCCGCCAGCGTCCGGGTATGCACGCGCTGGTACATGCCCAGCCAGGAGTTCAGGACGATCATCGTCAGGGCAAAAATGATCGCGTAGAAGACTATCCTGTCGAGTTCCAGGTTGGCCCCTCCGCCAAGCCAGACGGCGGCGAGGACCACGCACACGACCGGGAACATCAGGTCGACGGCAACCTGGGCGACAGTCTTCCGGTGAAACCAATGATTGAACACCTTGATCACGATAGACCCCCTGCAAGCATGAACATCGCCCCGCGTGCGTCATTGAGAAGCGAATCCCCTTCGCGCATCCCGCTTCTTCATCGGGAGGGCTCGGCGAAACGCATGACACGAAGGCTATCAGCGCGGCGAACGGGTGACCGTGACCTAATGCACAGGCTGGGGAGAATCGGCCAGAGAAGACCCGCTGCCCCGCTTGGCGACCATCGAGAAACCACTTTTAATGATCAACATAATCTTCTGATAAAATTGCAAGTTATTGATATTGCTGAATTGCTGGACAAGATGATTATACACGGCAGAGCAACTCCGGCGCCTTGTCGGAGCCTGCGGGCGACGGAACGCTCGCTAACGGGCGCTCATTGACGAACAGCGCGCAACAGAGAAAGAGGTAAAAAAGGAAGGCCACGCGCGGCATGTCGAGCACGCTGACGAAGACGCCGGTTGCCATGCAGGCCAGCAGGGCAGCCAGCAGGTAAGGTGCCAGTTCGTGCTGGCGCCGGCACAGGCCGCAGAGATTGACGATCGCCAGCACCACCAGGACAAGCAGCAGAGACAGCCCGATCACTCCCTGGTCGATCAGCATCTCCAGATAGAGGCTGTCGACATGCCAGGGCAGGAAGTAGTGACGCGCGGCGAAGAACCAGCCCGCCAGGCCCTGCGAAAAATCGCCGTTGGCCAGGAGCTGGCTGCCGTTGCCGTCGATCAGGCTGAGCGCATCGATCTCGACGAAGCCGGCCGGGCCGAGGAGCCGCAGGGAAAAGAAGCCGGGCACCGGCAACTGCCTGGATGCTGGCAGTCCGGCGCTGCCGTGCAGCGACAGTTCGAACTCTCGCCATTGCCCGCCGCCACCCGGAGAAAACACGGTCGACTCGGCGCAGGCAGCGGCGTAGAGCAGGTGCTGGTGGCAGACGCTGGCAACGAGCACCGCCGGTTGTAGCGAGCGGACTGCGAGACGCAGACGGTAGCTGCCGGCAAGCGGCGCCGGAACCCGTTGCAGCAATTCCCAGCGACCGCGCTGCGGTGCGAGCCAGTGCGCGCCCTGCAGACCCAGATGACGACCTTCGGCCTCATCCATCAGGTGCAGCCGGCCCGGCATCTCGCGCCCGGCGACCTGCGCCGAATAGTCGGCCGGAAAGCGACCGCTGCCCCTGCCGAAAAGGATGTCGCTGCCGTCCTGCAACAGACCGAGACCTTCCTGCCAGTGCGTCAGCCGCCCGACGAAGTCGCGCTCGCCGCTCGCCAGCCGGCTGCTCATGAACTCTCCGATGCCGGCAACCAGCAGCACCTCGGCGAGCAGGATCCCGGCCAGGACGCGGTTGGCCCGCTGCTGCCATCGCGGCAAGCGCCGCCGACCGCTCCCTGCCGACCCCGCCATCGCCGCCTGCCGCACGTGGCTGCAAACGAGGACGGCCACGGCAACCGCCACGCCAAGATAGAGCGCCCGCGAAAAACTGGTCAGACAAGCGTAGCATGCGAGCACGGCCAGCAGCGCAGCGGCCAGCCAGCTGCCCGGTGCGACGGCGCGCAACACGGGGCGCACGGCAAAAGGCAGAGTCAACGCCAGGAAGGCATCGAGCGCCGCACCACCGACGTGCATTTCCCAGAACAGGGCCGTCGTGCGATAGGCCGTCGTGAAGTCCAGAAGACCGGGATGAGCCAGGCGCTCCCAAAGCGCCGCCAGTGCGACCACCGCCAAGCCGGCGACCGTACCCGCGGCGAGGCAGCGCATGCTCGAGCGCGGCTGGCAACGCAACAGGTGGCACAACGACGGCAGCAGCAGCAACACCAGGAACAGGCTCTTTGCCACGCGCAAGCAGTTCAGTGGATCTTCATAGCCCTCGAACCAGTCTACCGGCGGACCGCCGGCGGCAATCATGCCGCGCCAGACGGCGGCAAGAGATGAGGCTGCGAGCAGGGCGAGAGCGCATCCTGCCAGCCGCCGCCGGCAGTCGGGGCTGAGCGGCAGTCGCGGCAGCGATGCCGCCGGCAGCGACAGGATACCGCCAGCCAACCGCTCGTCGCCAAATCCGCCCGCGTTCCTCTCGGCAGCCCGCAGCCAGCGGGCTGGCCACAGCCGTTGCAGGACGAGGCGGCTCAGCGACCCGGCCGCTGCCCCAAGGCAGAACAGGTCGAACTCCTCGACGCCGATCCAGCCAGTCCAGGGCGAGAAGCCGGCCAGCGGCAGAACGGCAGGCAACACGGCCAGCCAGACCACCGGGCTGAGGCAGACGACGACGCACCAGACGAGCAGCGCGAGTGCCAGCGAAGCCGGCCAGAGCGGATGACTGAGCGCGATCGAGGCCGCCAGTGCGCCGCTGAGGATCGCCAGGGCGCCGTGCAGCAGAATCATCGAGCTCCCCAGGGACAGCCGCTGACGGCGACGAGACGGCGGATTCTGTCGTTCGCCGGGGCTTCTGTCAATGCGCCAGACCCGGCCCGCAGCTTGCCCCGCAGCTTGCCCCGCATCGCTGCGCCGGCGACGGCTGCGCCAGCTGCGACTGCCGCCGTCGCGCGCCATGGCGGCTGCCTCGGCAGCATGCCGCGGCTTGCCAGCCGGCATGCACTGCGGTCTAATCGGTCCCGCGAACGGGGCGGCTGGCCGCCGCCGTCATCGCGGCCAGCGCGCCAGCCGCAGCGGTGCGGCAGCACCGGACCGGAGCAGCAGGCGAGTGGCTGGCGACGCGCCGCAAGTGGCGCCAATGGAGGAGATGAATGAGCACCTTGTGGATCGTCCTCGGCATCTGCGTTGTTTTCGTCCTGGCGGCCGCAATCCCGCTGCTGCGCCGCGACGACCCTGGCAGAAGCCCGCTGCCGCCACGCAAGGAGACCTTGCACGACTGGCGCAACGAACGCTGATGGCGTCGGCGTCGCCGGGCGATCGTCGGCAGCCGCAGGCAACGCGGCGACGGACGCCGCGCTGAAACCAGGAACGGGAAACGAATCGACGGTGCCGCCCGTTCTGGCCTCGCGCAGTCGCTCCCTCGCCGACGCCTGGCAGGCTGGCCGGCTGACGCCGAAGCCCGGGCGACTAGCGGTCAGCAGGCGGCGCGCCGGCTGGCGGCAGGGCAGCCAGCAGGTGCTGCCGCAGCAGATCCGGCAACTCCGAGCGATCGGCGTGCTGCACCTCGGCGAGGACGGGAAATGCCGGCCAGCCCCGGTCCACCCACTCCACGCCGGCAAAGCTGCGCCGCCCTTCGTAACGTGGAATGACGTGGAAGTGCACTTGATGGTCGACCATCATCAGCATCAGATAGTTGATCGCCTGATAGTCGAAGGCAGAGCGCAGGGCGTGCTCCAGTGAACCGACGATTTCGGCCAGGGCAGCCATCTCTGCCGCCGTCACCTCCGCGAAGCGCGCTGCGTGCCGGTTCAGGGACAGGATGCCGGCACCGAGCGTCACCTGCCCCGGCCGCACCGACCACGACCACGCCTCATTGTGCGCCACCAGCAGTTCATCGACACGGAACTTGCTGCGAAAACCGGCAAGCATCTGCAGTTCGTCCATCAGTCACCTCCTCGGAGAGCGGTTCGCACGCCGCCGCAAATCGGCGGCGGGTTGCAGCGGCAGCGGACCGGCGACCGCTGTCGGCCGGCGTGCCCCTGCAGCAGCCGCCGGATTGTGCCACACTGGCACTGCGGCTGTTCCCGGCAGCCGCTTCTTCGCACCGGGAAAGGAGAACGGCATGACCAGATACGGCTTCGTCGCCTCGGGCGGCGGCTATCGGAGCTTCTTCAGCGAGGGCGTGCTGGTCTGGATGAGGAAACAGGGTGTGCCGCTGGTGCACATCGCCTCGACCAGCTCGGGCAACAACATCGTCGTCGACTACCTGCTCTGGGACTGGGAGAACGAGGAATTGCCACCGGTACTGACGCGCACCGTCAGGCTGGGCATCGGCGACATCTTCCACATCCTCGGCAACTTCCTCGGCCTGCGGCCGCAGTTGCTGCCGACCGGCACGCATCTGTTCACCGTCGACAAGGCCAGTTGCCGCAAATCGCTGCTGCTCGACGACCCGCAGCGGCGCGAACTGCTGGCCCGGCATCTCGCGACCCTGCGCTGGGACATCCGCGCCACCAATCTGAGCCGGCGGCAGGGCCACGTCTTCCGGATCAACGAGATCCTCGCCGGCGTCGACGATGCCAGCCTCGACCGCTTCATGGAGGCCTTCCTCGCCGGCATCACGACGATCCCCTACTTCCGTGCCCGCAGCATCGATGGCGACTACTTCATCGAAGGCGGCTATCTCGACAACAGCCCGCTGCGCACGCTTTTCGAGGACGATGAGGTCGACGAGATCATTGCCATCGACTTCACCGATTACGACTATCACCGCGAACTCGACAAGCTCTACCAGTCGAGCGCCTTCAGCCTGCCGTTCAACAGCATCGACACGCACC
This sequence comes from Candidatus Accumulibacter adjunctus, assembly GCA_000585015.1. Classification (GTDB taxonomy): domain Bacteria; phylum Pseudomonadota; class Gammaproteobacteria; order Burkholderiales; family Rhodocyclaceae; genus Accumulibacter; species Accumulibacter adjunctus. Next base: position 165,820 of record JFAX01000007.1, read on the forward strand.
TGCTGGTCAGCGACATGCAGCTGACCCTGCCCAACACCCGCGTCTTCGCGCAGGCGAAGCTGATCAACGGCATGCTCGCGGCCATGGGCCGACAGAGTGCCGAGATCGACGGCCGGCGCTACTGCGCCAAGCCACTGCACGTCCTGCGGCCGAAGGACCTCGAGAGCATGACCATCTCGCTCAAGGACAGCAGCGCCCAGAAGCGCTATTTCGACCTCGGCCAGAAGGCAGCGGCGGACTTGTTCGCCGGCCTGTGAACCGCAGGCGACGGCAGCGCGGGCCGAAGCTGCGTACACCATCGCGCGGCGTCGCCGGCTGGCGGCTGGGCCGCTGCCATGACGTGCCGGCGGCGAGCGATCAACCCGCCGCCAGCTCGGGACTGCGGCAGCCCTGCAGCAGATCCCAGTCCGCCTCGTAGAGCGAAGTCCGCACGTCGAGCAGGGTGAGCAGCGTGTGGAACAGGTGGTCATGGCTGGCCGGCGCGGCAGCCCGCCGCTGCAGGCAGGCGGCATCGATCGCGGCGCTGCGGCGGAAACCGTCCGAGAACCACATCAGCATCGGCACTTCCTTCTGTACGGTGGGGGCAATGGCGTAGGGCACGCCGTGCAGGTAGAGCCCACCCTCGCCAAGCGATTCGCCATGGTCGGAAACGTAGAGCAGCGCCGAATCGACCTCGCCGGCGCGAGCCTGCAGGATGGTGATCAGGCTGGCCAGAACATGATCCGTGTACAGCAGCGCGTTGTCGTAGGCATTGACGATCTGTTCGGGCGAACACTGGCTCAGGTCGTCGTTCGTGCATTCCGGCTGGAAGCGGGCAAAGGCCGGTGGGTGGCGGCGGAAGTACGATGGTCCGTGATTGCCGAGCTGGTGCAGGACGATCAGGTTGCTCCCCCGTGCACGCCGCAGGCGCTCGTCGAGGCCCTGCAGCAGGCCGCCGTCGAGACAGCGCCCGCCGTCGCAGAAACCAGGCGGGTTCATGGTCGCGACGCTTTCGCTCGGCAGGCCGTCACAGACGCCCTTGCAGCCGGACTGGTTGTCGCGCCACTGCACGCCGACGCCTGCCCGCGCCACAACGTGCAGCAGGGACTCGCTGCCATTGATCCGCTCGGCGTCGTAGCTGCGCCTGCCGACCGGAGCGAACATGCAGGGCAGCGACGCGTCGGTGTTCGTGCCACAACTGGTAACCTGGCTGAAGTTGATCACGTCGAGCCGGGCCAGCTCGGGGGTCGTCTGCCGCAGGTAACCGTTGAGGCCCCAGTTCGCAGCGCGCGCGGTCTCGCCGACGACGACGACGACGAAGCGCGGTCGGTCGCCCTTTTCCACACCCGGACCGGCCACCGCGTCGAGGCCGATCGGCGCGCGGATCCTCGCCACACCACGGGCATCGCTGGCGGCGACACTGGCCAGCGACCAGAGGTAGTTCGCCGGCGTGATCAGGTAGCGCACCTCCTTGTGGTTGCGCAGCAGCGACGACAGTGGTTTGTAGACCACCGCCAGCGAGCCGGCCATCGCCACGGCCGCCAGGAGCAGTGCCAGCAGGCGGGCGCCGCAGGCGCGCAGCGGCGGCCGCAGCACGATCCGTGCACGCCAGAGCAGGAGCAGCGGCAGCAGCGCGTAGAGCGCAAGCTCCGCTGCCAGCGCCGGTGACAGGAGTTCGCGCGCTTCCAGGAGGTCCGTCCGCAGGACGTTGCGCAGCATCGTCGGATCGAGCAGGACGCCGTAGGCCGACATGAAATGCGAGGCGATGACGGTCGCGACGATCATCAGTGCCAGCAGCGGCTTGACCGTCAGACGTGTCGCCAGCAGCGCGAGCAGGGCGAAGTGGATGGCGATCAGCAGGACAGCGGTTGCCAGCAACAGACCCCAGGTGCCGGCCGCCGTCAGCGACCGCTCGCCGACGATCGCGGCAAGAAAGGGCCGGTTGGCCGTCAGCACCCAGAAGATGCTGGCCACGAGCAGCAACTGCTCGATGGTCGCCGGAATCGCGAAAGGACCGTCAGCGGCAAGCGCCTGCGGTCGCCGTGACGGGAGCGGGGGAGTTGGCAAGATGGGCATGGAGTGATCTTGCGCGCCGCTCCTGAAGAGCCGCTTAAGCGAGCCGCGGTCGGCCGCCCTGCCCCGGCAGGCTCCGGTACAATCGCCAGCCTGGCGGCATGCGCCAGGCTTCGGAGAAGGTCGATGCGACTGCTGCTGATCGAAGACGACGACATCCTCGGCGAGGGACTGCGCGACTTCCTCGCAGTCGACGGCCATCGCGTGGACTGGTGCCGGACGCTGCAGCAGGTCGCCGCCCACCAAGGCGAGCCCTACGATGCCCTGCTGGTGGACTGGCAGTTGCCGGACGGTTCCGGACTCGACTGGCTGCGTGGACGGCGCCGCCGCGGCGACGCCACGCCGGCGCTGATGCTGACGGCGCGCGACCTCCTCGATGACCGCATCCGCGGCCTCGACAGCGGTGCCGACGACTACCTGGTCAAGCCCTTCGCACCGGAGGAACTGGCGGCCCGCCTGCGTGCGGTGAGCCGGCGAATCGCCGGCAGCGCCGATACGCGGCGGCGCTTCGGCGAGGTCGAGGTGGATCTGGTCGCCCGCGCGGTCCGGGTGAGCGGACAGCGAGTCGAGCTCACCAGTCGCGAGTGGGCCATTCTCGAAGCGCTGCTTCTGCGCCCCGGCCGCATCGTCAGCAAGGCGGACCTCGAGAGACTGGTGCTCGGCTTTGCCGCCGAATGGGCCAGCAACGCCGTCGAGGTCCATGTCGCCGCGCTGCGCCGCAAGCTGGGGCGAGCGATGGTCGAAACCGTGCGCGGCATCGGTTATCGTCTCGCGAGCGGTCAGTGAAAGCCCTGCCGCCACCTTCGATCCGGGCTCGCCTGACCCTCGCCCTGCTCGCCTCGTCGGTACTGTGGATCATCGCCGTCGCCGCTGCCGTCTGGCTGACCGTGCACGACGAGGTTGACGAACTGCTCGACGACACGCTGCTGGCGGCAGCCGAGGGTTTGCGCGGCCCGCTGTCACAGCTGCCGGCGATCGGGATGGCAGGCTCCGCAGAGAGCCCGGAAACCAGCGCCAGCGGGCGCTTTGCCTGGCAGGTGGTCGACCACCTCGCCGAGAGCGGGGCGCAGGTGGTCGCCGCCTCGGCGCTGGCACCCGCCGTGCCGCTGCGCCCGGTTGCCTCCGGAGGTTTCAGCGACAGCGACGCGTGGCGCGTCTTCGGCATTCCCCTGACCGATGGCAGGCGCTGGCTCTATGTCGCACAGACGCACGCCGAGCGCCAGGAGGCGCTGGCCGAGACGGCGCTGAGCGCCGCACTGGCGACGCTGGCGATCACCCTGCTGGCACAGGTCTGGCTACAGGCGCAGATTCGCCACGAACTGCGACCCCTGCAGCGCCTGGCGGAGCACCTCGCCGATGGCGATCCGGAAGACCCTGGCGCGGCGCTCGGCCCGGCCGAGCGCAGGGAACTGCAACCGGTGCACCGCGCCATCGCCGAGCTGACCCGCCGACTGGCCCTCCGGCTGGAGCGCGAGAGAGCCTTCACCGGCCATGCCGCACACTCGCTGCGCACCCCGCTCGCCGGCATCGACGCACAGCTCGCGGTCGCCCTGCGCGAGTCGCCCGCGAGTCTGCAGCCCCGCCTGCAGCGCGTGCGAACCGCTGCACGCCGCCTGCACCGTGTCGTCAGTGCCCTCCTGGCGCTCTTCCGCAGCTCGGCCGCGCTGCATCCACAGGAGCTCGACGTCGCCGACTTGATCCCGCGCCTCGCGATCGAGGGTCTGGCATTCGAGCTTCCCGACCATCGGATGTTGACCGCCGATGCCGACCTGCTCGCCGCCGCCTTGCTCAACCTCTTCGACAATTCACTGCGCCACGGTGCCACCACCATCCATCTGTCGCTACCAGGCAGCAACATCCTGCGCGTCCACGACAATGGCACCGGCGTCAGCGAAGGGGAAAGGGAGCGCCTGCAGAACGCGCTGCGCGGCCAGGTCGATACGGCTGGCGGTGGTCTCGGACTGCTGCTGGTCGATCTCATTGCGCGTGCCCACGGCGGTTCCCTGCAACTGCCCGCTGTCGAGCACGGCTTCGCCGCGGAACTCCACCTCGCCGCCCGGCAACCCGCGGCATGAGCCGCGGTCAGCTTCGGCCGGGCTGCGCAACGGTCCGCGGCGGCGGCGGCTGATGAGCCCTCCCCTGGCTGTCGCCGCGATCGGCCTGAATCCGGCGATCGACCACCACATCGGCATCGCGGGCTTCACCGTCGGAACGCTCAATCGCGTCAGCCGGGAGGAGATACACGCCGGCGGCAAGGCGGTGAATGTCGCCGCCTGCCTGGCCGACCTCGGCATCGGCGTTGCCCTCACCGGGCTGCTCGGCAGTGACAATGCCGAAGTCTTCGAGCGCCTGTTTGCCGGCAAGGGAATCCGCGACCGCTGTGTGCGCTTCCCGGGTCGCACGCGCAGCAACATCAAGATCGTCAGCGGCGAGCCGCCGCAGGTGACCGAGATCAACTTTCCCGGCTGCGTCCCTGGTGAAGGATACCTGGCTGAAGTCGAACGAGCGGTCGACGCCCTGCTCGCCGACTGCAGCTGTTTCGTGCTCGCCGGCAGCCTGCCGGCCGACGTTCCGGCCACCGTCTACGCCGAGCTGATCGGTCGGCTGCGGGCAGCCGGCAAGCGGGTCGCACTCGACAGCAGCGGAGCGGCGCTGCGCCACGGGGTCGCCGCCAGGCCCTGGCTGATCAAGCCGAACCTCGCCGAACTCGAGGAACTGGTCGGCGACGCGCTGCCCGGCCCCGCTGCCGCCGCCAGCGCAGCCAGACGACTCGTCGCCGGCGGCATCGAGCTGGTGGTGGTCTCGCTCGGTGAGCGTGGAGCACTGTTCGTCACCGCCGATCGCTGCCTGCTGGCGATCCCGCCACCGACGATCGTCAACAGCACGGTCGGTGCCGGCGACGCACTGCTCGCCGGCCACATCGCCGGCTGTCTGCGCGGCTGGCCGCTGGCGGACGGCGCTCGCCTCGCCATCGCCTGCGCCAGCGCCCGGCTGGGCATGATCGGCAGCGGTCTGCCGCCGCGGCCGCAGCTCGCGGCGCTGATGGCGGCCGTCGAGTTGCGCGAGCTCGATCGCGACTAGCCCGCCAGGCCGCCGGCTCGAGCACCGACCGCGAGGCTGAGCCCGGCCGCGCCGATGATCAGCATGCCGGCCATCGTCAGCGCATCCGGCAACTGCGCAAAGACCAGCCAGCCGAGCAGGGTGGCCCAGACGAGCTGGACGTAGAGCAGCGGCGACAGCAGTGACGCCGGCGTCCGCTGCAGGGCGCGGATCAGCAGGAAATGGCCGACCCCCCCGTACACGCCGAGCGAGACGATGAGCAGCCCTTGCCCGAGGCTCGGCAGCCGTCCATCCCAATGCAAGGGCAGCAGCGGCGTCAGCGCCAGCGTGCCGAACAGCGCCGTATGGAAGAGCAGGCGCAGCGGCGGTTCGCTGGCGACGAGCTTGCGCGTCAACAGCTGGTAGGCGGCATAGAAGAGCGCCGCGCC
>JFAX01000007.1:171413-172643 GCA_000585015.1 Candidatus Accumulibacter adjunctus
GCGAGCAGGGCCACCAGCAGCGGCGCGACGAAGACCAGCGCCGTCGTCTCGGCAAGCGGCAGCGTCGTCAGCGCCATCTGGCCGAGCAGCGTCACACCCGCCAGGGTGACGCCACGCAGCGCCATCAATCCCGGCCGGCGGGTGAACAGGATGCTGCGCCCAAGCCGCGGCGCGACAGTCAGCAGCATCAGCAGCAACTGCACCAGATAGCGCGCCCAGACGAGCAGCGGCACGGCGAGGAAGCCGCTCAGATACTTCGCCGTCGCGTCGAGAGCGGAAAACAGGAACAGCGCCAGCAGGCAGAAGAGAACCCCGGTAACCGAGAGCCGCTCGCCGGCGTGGCTATCGGCCACGCGCGACCCAGCGGTTGAACGCGGCGCGCGCGCTGTCGATGATCTCGCCGGCGGTGAGTCCGATCGGCCCACTGCCAGCGGCCACCCGCTCGTCGGCGGCGACGCCGTGCAGGTGCACCGCCGCCAGCATCGCCTCGAGCGCCGGCCATCCCTGTGCCAGCAGGGCGACGATGAAGCCGCTGAGCACGTCGCCGGTGCCGGCGGTCGCCAGCCCGGGGTTGCCGCTGGTATTGACGAACCACTCACCGCCGGGTGCGGCGACGATGCTGCCGCAGCCCTTCAGCACCGTCACCGCGCCGTAGCGCGCGGCGAGTTCGCGCGCAGCGCGCGGCCGATCGTCCTGCACGCATGCCGTGCTGCAGTCGAGCAGGCGCGCCGCCTCGCTCGGATGCGGGCTCAGCAGCGTCGGCGCGGCGCGCGCCAGCACCTCCTGTCGCAGGCCAGACTCGCCGGCGAGCAGGTTCAGCGCGTCGGCATCGAGCAGCAGCGGCAGCGGCAGCGAGCAGGCGCGTCGCAGCCATTCCCTTGCATCGTCGCCGCTGCCCATCCCCGGCCCGCAGGCGAGCGCGGTCAGCGGCGCCGCCAGCAGCGATTCCGGCTGCCGCAGCATCAGTTCGGGCTGCAACGGGTCGATCGCCGGTGCCTGCCCATCGAGCAGGCCCAGATAGACGCGGCCACTGCCCAGCCGCAGCGCAGCGCGACCGGCGAGAAAGGCGGCACCGACCATGCTCGCCGCACCACCGAGGATGCCGGCGCCGCCGTTGCTGCCCTTGTGCGAATTGCGGGCGCGCGGCCGCAGGTGATCGAGCAGCAGGTCCACGCCGACCGTGCGCGCACTCGCCTTCGCCAGGCGCTCGGCGTCGAGATCCAGCGACGC
>JFAX01000007.1:172667-186839 GCA_000585015.1 Candidatus Accumulibacter adjunctus
CCACCGAGGATGCCGGCGCCGCCGTTGCTGCCCTTGTGCGAATTGCGGGCGCGCGGCCGCAGGTGATCGAGCAGCAGGTCCACGCCGACCGTGCGCGCACTCGCCTTCGCCAGGCGCTCGGCGTCGAGATCCAGCGACGCGACCGAGATCGTGCCGCAATGATCCGGACCGTCACCGGTATGCAGGCCGGGCTTGCCGGCAATGAAGCTGATCGTGTGGCTGGCCCGGATGGTCGCACCGCACAGCCTGCCGGTGTCGGCATCGAGGCCGCTTGGACAGTCGAGCGCGAGCAGCGGGCAGCGGTCGCGCGCGGCAAGTGTGTTGGCCGCCTGGACCAGCTCGCCATAGCGCCCGGCGACCGGACGCTGCAGGCCGATACCGAAGAGGCCGTCGATGATCATCGCCCAGCGCTCGCCGACCGGGATGCTGTCGAGCAGCGTCCCGCCATCGTCGAGGAAGCGCCTGCACGCCGCCGCCGCGTCCGGCGGCAGGCGGCCGACCTCGCCGGCGAAGACCAGGCTGACGGCGAAGCGGCGTTCGCGCAGCAGTCGGGCGGCGACGAAGGCGTCGCCGCCGTTGTTGCCGGGTCCGGCCAGTACCAGCACCGCTGCCCCCTGCAGGCGGCAGAGCGAGGTCGCCAGCTCGGCGGCCGCGAGTCCGGCGCGCTGCATCAGCGGCTGCTCGGCCGCCAGCATCTCGACGCTGCGCAAGGCCTCGGAATGATAGAGCGGTTGCGAGCGGGTTCCTGTTTTCATGGCGTTTTCCTCGGCTTGGCAAGGTGCAGCAGAAGACGGCGGGCCGGTGCGGATCAACGCCTGACGCCTGCCGGTTCTCGGTCGGATTCTAATCCAGCCGGCGTCCCCGCGGCCACAGCCTGCGGCAGGACGGAGGGCTGCCAGCAGCACCGGGACGGCCCGGCTCGCCGTCATGTTGCGCCGCGGCAAACCGGGCGGGTCGGCTATAATCCCGGCTTCCCTCAACGCAGCCCGCCTGCACCCCGAGCCCAGCCCGCCATGGCCGAACTCCTGTTTCTCCGCGGTGCCACCGCCTTCTCCTCCTTCCGCCTGCAGGGCCTGCAACAGCGACTCGCACGGGTCGTCGCGGGCGTAGAGGTGCTCAGCGCAGACCACTGGCACTTCGTCGCCAGTCACGAACCAGCAACGGCAGACGAGCGCCGGCAGCTCGCCGCATTGCTCAGCGAACGTCCGGCCGACGAGGCGCCGCCGGGTGAGCTCTTCCTGGTCACGCCACGCATCGGCACCATCTCGCCCTGGTCGTCGAAGGCGACCGACATCGCGCACAACAGCGGCCTGCAGTGGGTCGAGCGCATCGAACGCGGCATCGCCTACCGTCTGGCGAGCGCGTCGCACGCGCTGAGTGCCGCCGAACGGGCGCTCATCGCTCCGCTGCTCCATGACCGCATGCTGGAGACCGTGCTCGAGGACTTCGCCCAGGCGGGCGCGCTGTTTCAGCACTTCGCACCGCAGCCGCTGCGCCGGATCGATCTGCTCGCCGGTGGCCGCGCCGCCCTGGTCGAGGCGAACGGCCTCCTCGGCCTGGCACTGTCGGACGACGAGGTCGATTACCTCGTCGACCTTTTTCGCCGCGCGCAGCGCGATCCGAGCGACGTCGAACTGATGATGTTCGCGCAGGCGAACTCCGAGCACTGCCGGCACAAGATCTTCAACGCCGCGTGGACCGTCGACGGCGAGGCGCGCGACGAAACGCTGTTCGCCATGATCCGCGAGACGCACCGCCGGCACCCGCAGGGCACCGTCGTCGCCTATGCCGACAACTCGTCGGTCATCGCCGGCGCAACGGTGCGCCGCTTCCACGCCGACGGCGATGCTCGTTACGGCTACCACGAGCAGCCGACGCACATTCTCGCCAAGGTCGAGACGCACAACCATCCGACGGCGATCTCGCCCTTTCCCGGCGCTGCGACCGGCTCCGGCGGCGAGATTCGCGATGAAGGCGCCACCGGACGCGGCTCGAAGCCGAAGGCCGGGCTCTGCGGCTTCGCGGTGTCGCACCTCGCCATCCCCGATCTGCCGCAACCCTGGGAGCTTCCGAGCGCTGCCTACGGCCGCCCGGCACGCATCGCGTCAGCGCTGGCGATCATGCTCGAGGGCCCGATCGGCGCCGCGGCGTTCAACAACGAATTCGGCCGCCCGAACCTCGCCGGCTTCTTCCGCAGCTACGAACAGCTCACCGGCACTGCGGACGTGCCGCTGCTGCGCGGGTACCACAAACCGATCATGATCGCCGGCGGCATCGGCAACATCGCCGCCGCGCAGTCGTTCAAGGCGGGCACGCTGCCACCGGGAACGCTGCTCGTCCAGCTCGGCGGCCCGGGCATGCTGATCGGTCTCGGCGGCGGCGCCGCCAGTTCGATGAGCACCGGCAGCAACACCGAGGATCTCGACTTCGCCTCGGTACAGCGCGGCAACCCGGAAATGCAGCGGCGTGCGCAGGAGGTCATCGATCGTTGCTGGCAACTCGGAGCACCGGCGGGCGATGGTTCGGCAGCCGGTGACGGCAACCCGATCCTGTCGCTGCACGATGTCGGCGCCGGCGGCATCTCGAACGCGCTGCCGGAACTCGCCCACGGCGCCGGCAGCGGCGCGCACTTCGAGCTGCGCGCCGTGCCGATCGAGGAGCCGGGCATGTCGCCGGCCGAGATCTGGTGCAACGAGGCGCAGGAACGCTACGTCCTGGCCCTCCCACCGGCGCGGCTCGACGAGTTCGCGGCGATCTGCGGGCGCGAACGCTGCCCCTTCGCCGTTGTCGGCGCGACGACCGCCGACAGGCGACTGCTGCTCAGCGACAGCCACTTCGCCAACGATCCGGTGGACATGGACATGGACGCGCTGCTCGGCAAACCGCCGCGCATGGCGCGCAGCGCCAGCCGCCTGCCGGCACTGCCGGTGCCACTGGCGATCGACGAAGTGGAGCTGCGGGAAGCGGCCTACCGCGTATTGCGTCTGCCGGCGGTGGCCGACAAGAGCTTCCTGATCACCATCGGCGACCGCAGCGTCGGCGGCCTCAGCGCGCGCGACCAGATGGTCGGACCGTGGCAGGTGGCCTGTGCCGACGTCGCGGTGACGCTGATGTCCTTCGACGGCTACCTCGGCGAAGCCTTCGCAATCGGCGAGCGAACGCCGGTGGCGACGATCGACGCCGCCGCCTCGGGCCGCATGGCGGTCGGCGAGGCGCTGAGCAACATCGCCGCCGCCGACGTCGGCCACCTCGGCGATGTCAAGCTCTCCGCCAACTGGATGGCGGCGGCCGGCTTCCCCGGCGAGGACGCCCGCCTGTTCGACACCGTGCGTGCGGTTTCCGACCTCTGCCAGAGCATCGGCGTCGCCATCCCGGTCGGCAAGGATTCGCTGTCGATGCGCACCTCATGGCGCGACCCGGACGGCGGAGGCGAGAAACAGGTGGTCTCGCCTCTGTCGCTGATCGTCACCGCTTTCGCACCGGTCACCGATGCCCGGCGGACGCTGACGCCGCAACTCGTGCTCGACGCCGGCGAGACCGACCTGCTGCTGATCGACCTCGGTCGCGGCCGCAATCGCCTCGGCTGTTCGGCGCTGGCGCAGGTGTATTCGGCCACCGGCAGCGACGCGCCCGACGTCGACGATGCCGCCCTGCTGCCGGCCTTCTTCGCCGCCGTCCGCCGGCTCGCCGGCGAGCGCCTGCTGCTCGCCTACCATGACCGTGCCGACGGCGGCCTCTTCGCGACCGTCTGCGAGATGGCTTTCGCCAGCCATTGCGGCGTCTCGCTCGACACCGACGGTCTCTGCTACGACCCGCTGAGCAATGATGTCGACGGCAGCGAGAAGCGACCCGATCTGCTGCGCGGCCGTGCCAGCGAGATCCTGCTGCGCGCGCTCTTCTGCGAGGAACTCGGCGCCGTCGTGCAGATTCGCCGTGCCGATCGCAGTCGCGTCATGGACGTCCTGCGCGCCACCGGGCTCGGTACGTGCAGCCAGTTCATCGGTGCGCCGAACCCCTGGGACCGTATCCGCATCATCCGCAACGCCCGCGCGGTGCTCGACGAGACGCGGATTGACCTGCAACGCGCCTGGTCCGAGACCAGCTACCACATGCAGCGCCTGCGTGACCACCCCGAATGCGCACAGGAGGAATACGACCGCCTGCTCGACGGCGACGACCCGGGACTCTCGTTCAGCCTGAGCTTCGATCCGGCCGACGACGTCGCTGCACCGTTCATCAACACCGGCGCCCGCCCACGCGTCGCCATCCTGCGCGAACAGGGGGTCAACGGTCATGTCGAGATGGCGGCCGCTTTCGATCGCGCCGGTTTCGCCGCCGTCGACGTGCACATGAGCGACCTCCTTGCCGGCCGCGCGCGCCTCGCCGACTTCAGTGGCGTCGTCGCCTGTGGCGGCTTCTCCTACGGCGACGTGCTCGGCGCCGGCCAGGGCTGGGCGAAGACGATCCTCTTCAACGCGCGCGCGAGCGACAATTTCGCCGCATTCTTCGCGCGCCCGGCGACCTTCGCCCTCGGCGTCTGCAACGGCTGCCAGATGATGAGCCTGCTGCGCGACATGATTCCCGGTGCCGACGCCTGGCCGCGTTTCGCACGCAACCGCGTCGAACAGTTCGAGGCGCGCTTCTCGCTCGTCGAACTGCCCCCATCCCCATCGATCTTCTTCGCCGGCATGGCGGGAAGCCGGATGCCGGTGGTCGTTTCACACGGCGAAGGACGCGCCGTCTTCGCCTCGCGCGACGACGAGACGAGGGTACTGGTGGCGATGCGTCACGTCGACCACCGCGGTCGGCCGAGCGAGGTCTATCCCAGCAACCCGAACGGATCGCCTGCCGGCGCGACCGGCTTCACGACCGCCGACGGCCGCTTCACGATCATGATGCCGCACCCCGAGCGCGTCTTCCGCAGCGTCCAGATGTCCTGGCATCCGGCCGACTGGGAGGAACGCGGCTGGCACGACTCGCCGTGGTTGCGGATGTTCCGCAATGCCCGGCGCTGGCTGGGCTAGCAACACGGGAGGCGGGCACAGCGTGGCAGGAGAAGAAAGGCTCTGTCCGTAATTGGTATTGATGCCCAAAAAACGGGCGGCCAAACAGGTCGACGGCGTAGACGGTAGCAGACTGCCGGGGCAAAGGCTTCAGGTCAGCCGGAGCCGGACATCGCCGCCCAAACCTCGGGGAAGAGGAAGGCGATCAGGGAGTCGAATTGCTCGTCCCGGTCGTAGTCCTTGTCGCCCTCAGCCAGCCGCTCCTTGTATTCCTTGACCCGCTTGGCCCAATTGCCCTTCTTGTCCTCCCGCTTCAGCTGCTCGCCTCGCCCGTAGACCAGCAGGGCTGCGCGGAAAGCCCGGACGACGTTCTTGTAGCTATTGGCGACCGTATTGGCCGCCGAGATGAAGTTCGGATGGTTCCAGCCGACGCTCTCGCCCTCGCGGGCGGAATAGAGGGCGTTGAGCAGGCCGAGGGCATCGGACGGGTATTCCGGCAGGAAGACGCCCCGCCTTCGGAATTCCCGCTTTGCCTCCGTCCAGTCGGCATCCTGCCAGGAACGCTTCGAATTCCGCCACCAAAGATAGAAGCGCTGCTTCAAGGCCTCCTCGCTGGCATCGCGGGCGAGTCCGGCTTTCAGGGCGTCGCAGTCGCGGTAGAAGACCCGCTGCCCGGCTTGGTCGAGGGTCAGCCCGGAGAACGGCACCCGGGCATGCCGCCAGGCTTCGACGACCTCGCCGCCGACGGCGGCTGGCTCCAGCCAATGGCAATCCAGCATCAGGGCGCTCGCGGCGACGGACGCTGTCAGCGTCTCCTCGCCGGCGAGGAAGAGGTTCCGGTTGTTGTTGTGGAAGATGTCGTCCTGCGTCATCCGCGCTTCCGATTCGTCGAAGGTTCGGAATACCCAGCACAGCAGCCCGCCCTCCTGCCGGTAGAAGTTGCGCCGCTCCGCGATGACATGCAGGAAGGTTGTCGACAGCTGGATTTCGAAGGCGATCCGCGTCTCGCCTTTCCAGAGCGCCTGAACATCGGGCTGGCGCCACTTCGAGCGGTCCATGCCGCGCCAAACCTTCTCGGACTCGACTTCGGAGAAGTTCGGATCGCGCCGCAGGCTGTCGGCAATGATCTCCTTGAGCCGGATGTGGGCGCGACTCTCCTTGGCGGCGTTGTATTTGCGCGCCAGCATCTCGTCCTTGGAGAGATCGCCCCGCGTGATGGCGGGGCAGTTACCGTTCTCGGTCCGATGCTTGAAGAAGAAGCGCTTCTCGTCCTTGCGCCGGCAGGACAGATACACCCCGACCATGCAGATCGGGCAGGCGTAGAGGGAGTCGCCCGCCGCGTTCGCTTCGGCCAGCTCCATCCGCAGCTTCTGGAGTCGGTCGTAATCGCTGCCGATCACCGCCCGCGCGGGCGAGATGATGCCCGTGTCGAGGTGGATGACCTCGTTGATTTCAGGATCGTCGACGCACAGGCAGGGAGCCGTCATAGCCTACGCCCGTGATGCGGTCTTCTGGCAGTCTATGCAGTAGATGTTGCCGCCGAATTTCGGCTTGTTGAACCAGCAGAACTTCGCAACGTTGTAGCCGACCCCTGCGCCGCAGGAATGGCAGACGAGCTTCTGCTTGGGGTTCTGCTCCTGCTCGGCGGATGACGTAGGCTCCGGCGGCGGGGTGACGGGTTCGGCTTTGGGTGCCTGGGGCTGGGGCTTCGCCGCTGGTATCGCGGGCGGCTCCTTGGGCAGGCCGAACTTCGCCGTCCAGTCGAAGGCAATGGGCTTGTGCAGCCTCGCGATATCGCGCGCTAGGGCTTCGAGCGTGTCCTGCCCGATGATCTTCGCCATCAGCAGCGGGTTGTTGCTCTGGTCAATGGCCTTGTCGATGTATTTGAAGACCCGGTCGTTCTTGATGATCGCGTCCATGCCGTCGATCTTCGCCTTCGGGCGGCTGATGCGGGCGCCCTTGGAGACGAGGACGAGGCTCTTCAGGTCGGGCTTTATGGTGAAGCCGAGCCGCGTCGGCAGCTTGACCGCGCCGGAGTCGAAGAGCTTCCTCAATATCAGGATGTGCTTGGCGTTCTGCTCGATGGGGGAAGGCACGCCGTAGGGCTTGCCGCCGAAGAAAGCGGCGAATTCGCCGTGCTCGTTGATGCCGATGCCTTCGGAGAAGTGCTTGCTCTCGCAGACCCAAAGTTCCAGGAAGCGGTTGATCAGCAGATGATCGATTTGGGCGACCAGCCCGTCATGCTCGATGCGCAAATCATGGATGGCCATCCAGTTCTTGGACTCGCCCCAATGAACCTTGATCTCGTAGGCTGCTTCCTCCTCGCCGCGAGCGCCCGCCCGGATGTTCCTGATTTCCTGCTCGATCCGCTTCTTCGCGTCTGGCTTGCAGTCGGGGCGGGACAGCAGGGCTTGCAGGTCCCGGATCGCGGGCTTCTTGTCGTCGGCTTCCTTGATGATCATCGCGTGCTATATCTACTTTGCAAGATCCCGAGAGGGTATCACGTCATCCTCGGCGACCCAATGCCAATCGACTAGCCGCGATGCCTTCCTCGGCTTCAAATGACTGCCAGCAAATCATCAGCGTGAATCTTTTCAAGCAATACGTCATCCAAAAGCGCCAATTCGGCAGCCAACGGAGCATGATTCCTGTCCGGGGCGACCCTTATTTCGAGACGATTCTTCAAGTCGGACAAATCTGTCGGCTCAGGAAAACCCAAGAACTTAGCCTTTTTGGTGATAGATCGGAATTCCGCGAGACAATGGAGCATATCTCTAACGTCGCCTTCAAACCGAACGGTCGCCAAAGCGCTAATTTCCGCCATGATGTCTTTAAACAGGGCGGGAGTGTTCCAGCAATACGCCTGATCTGCTTAATGTGAAACAACCCAGCTTTCGGCCGCAAAAAAAAAAATCGCGGACGATGACTTCGCGATGCCCGGCAAAGAGGGTGGCAGGACCGCTCTGGTGCCTCGGTCAAGCACCACCCTTGGTGCCTCTAACTTTGGCTGGTGAGCAGACCGCGCTTTTGGGTGTTTCATGATACGGGGTGGCTGTCTGTCCTGCAATGACCGTTAGCGGGAAATCGCGTCGGCAAGGAAGCGTCGGGCGCCTTCCTGCTCCTTGCCGTCAAGCCAGCGGTGCCAGCCGATGTCGTTTTCGAGGTAGCGGGTGACCACGCCATTGAAGCGGCCCATCCAGCCCTTCAGCCGCCGGTCGTAGGCGTTGACGTTGTGATGTGAAGGGCGCCCTTGGTCTTGTGCTTGACGCTCCTCGGCGCGATCCGCAATTCGATGCCATGCTTCTTGGCGAGGGTGCAGTAGGCGGATGCTCCGTCCGTGAAGAGTTCGGCATCCTCGGCAAGGTGGCCGATCAAGGGCCTCCCGATGGCGGTCGCGGTGCGGCCGGCGATGACTGCCGATAAGGTTGAGCCCGACGCCCGATCACGGGCGACCAGGACGGGAATCTGCTCGCGGGACAGGCCTCGCTTTGCGGCTGGCGTGCCGCGTGTTTTCGGCCGGCGGCAGCGATACAGGGCGCCGCCCCGCTCCCCTTTGAAGGATTCCCTGAAGAAGGTTTCGTCGGCTTCGACCAATCCGGCCAGCGTTTGCGGCTGTTGTGCCTTGATGCATTGCAGGAAGCGGTGACGCCAGCGGAACGCCGTGTCCATGTTGACTTCGATCTCGGCGGCGGTCTTCCGGACAGTCTTGCCCTCGATAATGCAGCGGGCGTTGGCGATGAGCTTGTCTTGGTTATGGAGATGGGCGAGGGGCGTTCCCGTCAGGACGTTGAAGGCTTTTCCGCAGACGGCATTGCCGTTGTGATCAACATCGGGGTTCTTGCACCTTAAGCGGGGTGGCGTTCTTGCCGCCCCACTTGATCGCCCGAGACCCGCAATGGGGACAGTGCTGGATGGCTGCCGCCTTCTCTCCCAGCACGAGGGAGCCTGCGACTTGGGATTCTCGCTTTTCGACCGCTTTCAGGACGGCAGGAGATTTCTCCTGCCGACATGACGCCGATGAACGCTTGAAGCTCCTTCAAATCGACGGGTTTCGTACGGCTCGCAGCGTAGTTTGCATGTTACAAATAACGCTCTACGAATCAATGCGTTGACTGTCGCCAACACCATTTACGGACAGAGTCAAAAGAAAAAAGCGGAAAAAGGCGCCTCGACCACCGGCGCCTGGCACTGCCCGCCTGCCCGGCGCTTACTGGATCTTGGCCTTGTTGCGCAGTTCGACGATCAGCTTCTGCAACTGATCCTGCTGCATCCGCTGCGTCAGTTGTGGCTTGATCTGCTCGAAGGTCGGCGGCGTCAGCGGGCGGCTGTCCTCGACCAGGATGACGTGATAACCGAAATCGGTCTTCACCGGCACCTCGGTGTACTTGCCCTTGGCGAGACCGACGACGGCATCGGCAAAGGGCTTCACGTAGCTCGCCGTGCTGCTCCAGCCCAGATCGCCGCCCTTGTCCCGCGACCCCGGATCCTTCGACTGCTTGGCCAGTTCGTCGAACTTGGCACCCTTCTTCAGGTTGACGATGATCAGCTTGGCATCGTCTTCCTTCTCCACCAGGATGTGGCGCACCTTGTACTCGGTGTTGCCCATCTGGCCCTTCATCCGGTCGTAGGCGGCCTTGAGCTGCTCGTCGCTGATCGGATTCTTCTTGACATAGTCCTGGACAAAGGCGCGAATGAAGATCGCCTGCCGTGCCAGATCGGCCTGCGCCGCGACGTCGGGCTTCTTGTCGAGACCGAGCTTCTTCGCTTCCTGGACGAGCAACTCGCGACGGATCAGTTCTTCGCGGACGGCGTTCTTGAGTTCGGGCGTGTCCGGCGCGCCCTGTGCCTCCTGCTCGGCGACGAAGGCGTTGGCGATGCTCTGCGGAATGGCAACGCCGTTGACCGTCGCCACGGCCCCACCTGCAGGCGCTTTCTGGGCAACCGCCGGCAACGAGACGAGGGCGCCGAGCAGCAACGCGCCGGCCAGTTTAGAAAGCTTGTGCATGTGTGGTCTTCCTTGTTTTCGGGTGGTTGGGGTGAAGTGTGGAGCGGCTCAGACGGGCGGTCCAGCCGATGAAGAAGCCTCCTGCGGGCTCAACGCCTGGACGCTCAGGGCGTGGATGCTGCACTGCATCAGCTCACCGAGCGCTTCATGCACCAGACGGTGGCGCCGCAACCGCGGCTGCCCGGCAAAGGCTTCGGCGACGATCAACAGGCGGTAGTGCCCGCCGCCGCTGCGGGCGCCGGCGTGGCCCGCATGGCGGGCCGAATCGTCGATCAGCTCAATTTGTTGCGGACGCAGCGCGGCGAGTCGCTGGCGGATGAGCCCGGGGACGCCGGCAGCATCGCCGCTGACGAATGCGTCGCCGCTCACGCCGGCAGCACCTTGCGGAAGGGCTTGACGGTGACCCCGGCATAGACGCCGGCGGCGACGTATGGGTCGGCGTCGGCCCAGGCGCGCGCCGCCTCGAGCGAGCTGAACTCGGCAACGATCAGGCTACCGGAAAAACCGGCCGGACCCGGATCCGGTGAGTCGATCGCCGGGCAGGGGCCCGCCAGCAACAGGCGGCCCTCAGCCTGCAACGCCTGCAGCCGTTCGACGTGCGCCGGCCGCGCCGCGAGGCGCTCGGCGAGCGAGCCCGGACGGTCCTCGCCAACGATCATGTAGAACATCGTCACTTCTCCTCGATGTACTTCGACAGCAGCAGCCCCTGTGCGAGCACGAAGACCAGCATCAGACCCATGCCGCCGAAGAGCTTGAAGTTGACCCAGTCGTCGGTCGAGAAATTGAACGCGACGAAGAGGTTGGCGACTCCCATGAAGGCAAAGAAGGCGATCCAGGACCAGTTGAGCTTCGCCCAGGCAACCTCCGGCAACTGCATCTGTTCGGCCAGCAACAGGCGGATCAGGTTCTTCTTCAGCAGCAGCGTGCCGCCGAGCAGAGTGGCGGCAAAGGCCCAGTAGAGCACCGTCGGCTTCCACTTGATGAAATCCTCGTCGTGCAGCAGGAGGGTCATGCCGCCAAAGACGCTGATGATCACCAGGCTCACCCAGAGCATCGTGTCGATCTTGCGGCGCCTGAACCACAGCCAGCCGATCTGCGCGAAAGTCGCGGCGATGGCGACCGCGGTCGCGACGTAGATGTCGAATGCCTTGTAGGCGATGAAGAAAAGAATGACGGGAAAGAGGTCGAAAAGGAACTTCATGGCAAGCGGAGGCGAAAGACCGGCGGATTATGGCCGATTTGGCCGGCCGCTGTCCACGTTCGACTGACGCCGCCGTGTACTGTTTGTGTAGCGGCGCGTGCTGGCGACCCGACTACTCGATCGGCACCCTCGTCCAGCCGGCAGCGGGATTGAAGCGTTGCATCTTCGCTGCCACCGCCTCGCCGTTGCGGCCGAGATTCTTCTGGTAGACGACGCCCTCGTGATTGACGATGAAGCTCATCACCCCGGAAACGCCGTGGTTGACCGGGTAGGCAAGCACCGCGAAACCACCGATCATGCGCCCGTCGACGACATAGCTGCGGGCGCCGCCCGGCGCGGCCGGGCCCTGGGCGCCGAGAATCCGGTAACGATATCCGTGGTAGGCGCGTGGCTGACTGCCCGCCGCACCCGCGCGATAACCTTCGCGCGTCGCCTCGGCAACCAGCGGCCCGAGCGGGCTCGGCGGCTGATCGGCGGCAACCGGCCAGAACAGGCCGTCACGCGTCCCCTCACTGGAGACGAGACGGCGTGCATAGTCGTGCGAACCGTTGCCGTCGAGATCGCCGGCAGCGTACTCGCGCTGGGCATCGACGATCGCCAGCAGCGTCTGGATCGCATCCAGTTCGTTGCGCCCGATCCGCCGGCTGAGAACCTCCTCACGACCGGCTTCGGCATCGAAGAACCAGCGCCCACCCTGGCGCACCAGCGGCGCCGGGAATGGCCAGTCATCATCGCCCACGAGCAGCAGGGCACGGCCATCGCTCAATGGCGCGACACGATGCTGGCGATCGTATGCGGCCAGGAATCGCTGCCAGTCGGCGCGATCGGCCACCGCATCGCCGCTCGCCAGCCAGCTCCGTGCCGTCGGTCCCACCACCGCCAGCAGCGCCTCCTTGTCGTGCGCGCGCACGGCGTCGGCGAGTGCGCGCGCCGCGTCCTCGGCAGTCGCATGGCTCTGCTGCTGCGTCGCGGCCGGCTTCGCCGGCGGCGCCGGTGCCACTGCCAGCGCAGGCGTGGCAGCGACCGCCGCGGCAACGGCGAGTGAATGCATGATCCGCTTGAACTTCATCGTCTTCTTCTCCGCTGAAAATGGGGACCGGCGTTGCCTAGCGCCCACGGCCGCCGCCACCGCGGCCGCCACCACCGCCGAAGCCGCCACCGCCGCCACCCCGACCACCACCGCCGAAGCTGGCGCCGCCGCCCGCACGGCCGCCGCCGCCGAAGCTCGCGTCGCCGCCGCCCCGGCCGCCACCCATGTCGGCGCGGCTGGCGTGGCCACGCTGGCTCGCCTCACGCGTCGAGGCGCCGTTGCCGACGCCGGAAAAGCCGCCGCCCGAACGGTCGCCGAAAGCGGATCCGCCGTGCCGGTCGCCGCCGCCGAAACGATCGCCGGCATCGGCGCGCGCGCCACCGCCGTCGAAACGGTCGCGTCCTGATGCGGCGCCGCTGCGATCGCCGCCCTGCATGCGATCGCTGACGGCGGCACGATCGCCGCCGCGGCCACCGTCGCCGCGGCCACCGTCGCCGCGGCCCAGCTCACCACGACCGCCATCACCGCGACCGCCGAGGTTCTCCCGCGAGCGATCGTCGGCCGAGCGCACGCGATCGTTCAGCTCGGCGCGGTCCATTCCCTTAAGTTCGGAACGTCCGCTTTCGGCGCGGCCGCGAAACTGCTCGCGCGCCTCGGCAGCCTGTGCGTTGCCACCGCGGTTGTACTGACGGGCGACGTTCTGATCCCGATAGGCGACGCCGCCACGGTGCGCCACGTTGTGACTCCAGTTGCTGTTGCTGATGTTGGTCCGGTTGAACGAGTTGTAGCGATTGACGTCGATGTCGACGTTGCCGCGGCCCCAACCCCAATTGGCGGCACCCCAGATCGCCGCGCCGACGAAGACGCCAGTGGCGAATGCCAGACCTGGCGGATAGACATAGGCGGGGGGATAGACGTAGTAGGGCGGCGCCGGATACCACCAGCTGCCGTACACCACGGTCGGATTGTAGGTCGGCACATAGACCACCTCCGGCTTCGGCGACTCGACGACGTAGATCTTCTGGCTACCCTGCACCTCCGTCCGCACCACCTGCTGCTCGGTCGTCTTCAGGTTGCCGGTGGCGTCGGCCCGCGCCCGCAGACCCTGCACCGTATCCATCACGTCCTGCTGTTGCGCGAGAAAGGCATCGCCCAGTTTCTGCATCCAGTCGAGATTGTCGTTCATCTGCTGCAACACCTGCGGCACGGCGGTCAGCGCCCGCACGGCCGGGTCCCACGACTGCTTCGCCATGGCATCCTCGAGCGCCTTGCCGCTCACCTTGGGATTGGCTTTCGACCAGCGCGCCGCCTCGACGACTTCCAGCGGATAGGTCGAGGCCATCAGGATCTGCGCCAGCAGCGCATCGGGATAGAGGGCGATCGGTGCCAGCAGCCGATCCAGATCCTGCTGCGAGAAGGTCTTCGCCGCCGGCTTGGCTGCCGCCGCGGGCGATGCCGCCGGCGGCTGTTGCGCCAGCGCTGGCGAAAGGGCGAAAACGAGCGCCGTCAGCAGCGCGCCGGGTCGGGAACAGGTCGGTTTCATCAGGCTTCCTCGGGCACGAAAAGGGACTCACGGACAAGACCAGCAGCAACACAGGCGCCGCTGCGCACAGTCATTGGGCGATCAGGCCGGCCCTGATCGCAGCATAGCCGCTGGCTCGGCCATCTGCAAGCCCGTTCGCCGCCCATGGAAAACCCATCCGGCGCAGGCTGCGGACGCGCGGCTCGCCACCTGCGGCGCGGCGACGCTCCCGTGTTTCCCGTACGCGCAACCGACGTCGATGCCTACGACGACACCGAGCCGGAGCCACCTTCCTGCCGCTTCCTCTTCCACGCGCCGAGCAGCGCCGCGCCGAGGCCGAGCAGGATCTCGTCGGCGAAGGGGATGAAGTCGGGAACGAACAGGTCGATGATGAAGAGTACGGCGGCGACG
>JFAX01000007.1:186986-194900 GCA_000585015.1 Candidatus Accumulibacter adjunctus
CGATGATGAAGAGTACGGCGGCGACGCCGAACAGGACCGGAAAACGCAGGCCTGCCAGGTAGGCGAGCAGCGGACCGATGATCAGTTTGCGCATGAAGAAGGGCTCCAGAGATTCCGCTTGCGGTTGCATCAGGCGAACCCCGGCGCGAACCACGCCGCGTGCGGCCGCCGCCGATATTCTAGCCGGCGCGCGTCCGGCGATGTGCGAATGGCGCTGCGCGCATCATCGATGCCCCTCGCAAGCGGTGCCCGCAGCTCGCGCCGCTGCAGTGTGATGGCGGCTGCAGCGACGCGACGCACGCGCTGCCCAGCGAAGAGGCTGCCTGCCCGAGCACGGCCAGCCGGTCGGCGACGCGCGTCGGCAGCCTGGTGCAGGACGACGACGCCGCGGCACCATAGGGGCCAGCCGGCGCCGGTGGCATGGCCGCCGGTCATCAACGCCGTGGCAGCCGCCGCCAGCCGGCCCTCCTAGCAGACACCATCGGCGACGAGGATCGATCTGTCCAGCTGGATCGCGAACTCACAGCGCCAGCTGCGCCCGTTCGCCATCTCGGTACAGCGCAAAGGTCCCTGCGTCTTGCTGCGCGAACCGTCATCGAGACAGGGATCGCGCACGGCGCGCACGCGCAGGCGCCGATAGAGCTCGCGCGCCACCGCGCCTTCGAGGACCAGGCCGAGATGCGTGTCCCTTGCCTCGTCGGCAGGCGGGTCGACGCGCGTCCGGCCATGGAACTCGTACTCGCCCTGCAAGGCACCGGCCTGCCCGGCGGCGCCGGTCATGCCTGCCGGCAGGAGGAACAGGGCTAAGGCCGTCGCGCGCAGTCGGGGAGCCAGCTTGTTCATCGTCGAAAAATCCCTTTCCGGAGTGTCCTCAGAGTTTGCGCAGCGACCTGCGGCGGCGTCCGCCCGCTCGCACCCCGGGGCACCGCGGCCCGCTGCCGACGACTGCCGCCAAACGGATCAGGGTCCCTGGCGCAGCTCGCGCAGCCGCCACGCATCGCCAGCGGCGCGGGCGAAGAGCAGCGTCACGCCGTGGCAAACGATGCGCCGCGAACCGTCGTGCAAGGCTTCAGCGGCGGCGGTTCGCAGGCAGCTCTGCAGCGCGGGCATCGCCAGCGCCGCCCGCAGGTCGTCCACCTGTCCGGCGCCCAGCATGTGGCCCGCGAAGTTCACGGGAAACTGCACCAGTCCGGCCAGCCGCGTCGCGTCGGCGGACTCGAGCGCCGCGACGAATCCGGCGATCACCGCGGCGAATTCCGCGTCGGCAACGGTCGCCCGTGCGCCGCCAGGTTCCATGCGCAAGCGGACGATGCGGCGCTCGTCCTCGCTGGCAGGATCGACGAACCAGCTGACCTCGACCGCGGCGCCTTCGGGAAAGGCGAGCGGCGGCTCAGCCGCATTGGAAAAGGTTGCCGGCGAGAAGCTGTCGCCGATGTTCCAGCGGAACCGCACACCAGCCACGTCGAAGCCTTCGCTGACGGTGGTCCGGTAGCTCAGCGTGCGGCTCGTCCAGTCGCGCTCGCGCGAGACGATGTGCCAGCTCTGGGTGATGCTGCCGCGCGTCACCTGCAGCGTGCCGTCCGCCGCCATCCGCCGCACCCGCGACTGGTCCCAGAAGACGATGCCGTTGAGCAGCAGAAAGATGCCGACGGCGGCAAGAAGCCAGACGAGCGAACTGCCCCGCCTGCCGACGAAACGCCGATAGGCCCAGACGGCCAGCGGCAGCAGGGCGATCAGGCTGTGCGGGACCAGCCCCATGGGCTGGCCGGGACCATCGAAGACGAGATTCATGGCGCGCGACGGAAGCTCCCCGGGATCGTCGGCAACGGTGCCGGAAATGGCGGTCTGCCCTTCCTGCGGTGCGGACGCAACGATAACACGCAGCCCTCAGCGCGACGAGCGTCTTCCGGCTCGTCCACACCGCGGGCAGAAACCGGCGCGGGCGTGGGTCACTCGCGTGCGCGACGGTCGATCACCCGCCGCGCCTTGCCGAGCGAACGCTCGATGCCGCCGATGTCGGCGATGCGCACTTCGGTCGAGATGCCGATGAAGGACTTGATGTGCCGCTGCAGGGAGTGCGCGACGTGCTCCTTGTCGACCGCCGGCAGGTAGCGGTACTCGCGCTTCAGTTCGACATCGACCGCCACCGAATCGAGATGGCCATCGCGCCAGACCTCGATCAGGTAGTGCGGCGACAGCTTCGGCTGCTTGAGGATCAGTTCCTCGATCTGCGACGGGAAGACGTTGACGCCGCGGATGATCAGCATGTCATCGGAGCGACCGGTGATCTTGTCGATCCGGCGCATCGAGCGCGCCGTCGGCGGCAGCAGGCAGGTCAGGTCGCGCGTCCGGTAGCGGATCATCGGCAGCGCCTCCTTCGACAGCGAGGTGAAGACCAGTTCACCATGCCGGCCGTCCGGCAGCACCTCGCCGGTCGCCGGATCGACCACCTCGGGGTAGAAGTGATCCTCCCAGATCACCGGCCCGTCCTTGCTCTCGATGCACTCGCTGGCGACTCCCGGGCCGATCACCTCGGAGAGCCCGTAGAGGTCGATCGCATCGATGGCGAAGGTCTTCTCGATCTCGACGCGCATCTGGTTGGTCCACGGTTCGGCACCGAAGAGGCCGACGCGCAGGCCGCTCGACGCCGGGTCGATGCGCTGCCGCTTGAACTCGTCGGCCAGGTTGAGCAGGTACGACGGCGTCACCATGATGATGTCGGGCTTGAAGTCGTTGATCAGCTGCACCTGCTTCTCGGTCTGCCCACCGGACATCGGGATCACCGTGCAACCGAGGCGCTCGGCACCATAGTGCGCGCCGAGTCCGCCGGTGAACAGGCCGTAGCCGTAACCGATGTGCACCATGTCGCCGCGCCGGCCGCCGGCAGCGTGGATCGAACGCGCCATCAGCGTCGCCCACATGTCGATATCGTTCTGCGTGTAGCCGACGACGGTCGGTTGCCCGGTCGTCCCGGACGAGGCGTGCACGCGAACGACCCGGTCGCGCGGCACGGCGAACATGCGGAACGGATAGTTCTGCCGCAGGTCGTCCTTGCTCGTGAAGGGGAAGCGCGCGAGATCGTCGAGCGTCCTCAGGTCGTCCGGGTGAACGCCATGGGCATCGAACTTGCGCCGGTAGTGCTCGATGTGGTCGTAGGCATGACGCAGCGACCAGCGCAGGCGCTCGAGCTGCAGCGCGCTGATCTCATCGCGACTGGCGGTCTCGATCGGTTCGTAGGCGGTGACACGACTGGCAGCGACCATCTTCCTGATCTCCCGGATTGGCGAAAGCCGAAACCCTAGACGATACCCGGGTCTCTTTCAATAAGCAGGGTCGCAATCCGGAGCTTTTTTCTTCGCCAGAGCCGCGCCGGTCGCCACCCGGGCACCGTGCGCCGCCGCAGCAACGGCGAAATCGGCTACGCTGCAAGGCCGTCCCGCCCCGCACCGGCCCGATGCTCGTCCACGACACCCGCCGCCTCCTCGCCCACGCACTGCCGATGCTGCTCGCGCAGCTGAGTTCGATGGGCATGATGGTCATCGACACCGCCCTGCTCGGCCACCACGCCACCGACGACCTGGCAGCGGTGGCAGTCGGCGGTGGCATCTACATCTCGGTCGTCTTTGCCCTCGTCGGCGTGCTGCAGGCGGTGGCCCCGACGGTCGCCCATCTGCACGGCGCCGGTCGTGACGGCGAGATCGCCGGCGCCCTGCAGCAGTCGCTGTGGCTGGCATTGCTGCTGGCCATCCCGGGCGTCATCGTCCTCCTCGATCCGGCGCCCCTGCTGGCGCTGTCGCGCATCGACCCGGCGGTCGAGGACAGGGCGCGGGCATACCTGGCGCTGCTCGCGCTCGGCATGCCGGCGATCCTCCTCTACCGCACTTTCCACGCCTTCTGCAACGCCCTCGGGCGGCCGCGGCCGCTGCTGCTGATCAGTCTCGGCGGCACGCTGCTGCACGCGCTCCTGGCATCGCTGCTGGTGACCGGCGCCTGGGGCGGCGAAGCGCTTGGCGTCGTCGGTTGCGGCCTGTCGAATGTCGTCGTCGCCTTCTTCTCCCTCGGCTGTGCCGCCGCCTACCTGCGCAGCGCCCGGGCGCTGCGGCCATACCGCCTGTTCGCCGGCTGGCAGCTGCCGCAACGCCGGCCGCTGGCCCGGCTGCTGCGACTCGGGCTGCCGATGGGCTGCTCGCATTTCGTCGAAATCTCGTCCTTCACGCTGATGGCGCTGTTCATCGCCCAGCTCGGGGCAACCGTCGTCGCCGGCCACCGCATCGTCGCCAACCTGGCTGCCATCTGCTACATGCTGCCGCTGGCCCTCGGCATCGCGACGCTGGCGCAGGTCGGCCAAGCCGCCGGCGCACGCGACTGGCATCGCGCCGGACGATCGATCACCGCCGCACTGCTGCTCGCCGGCAGCCTGTCGACGCTGCTCGGCATCATCGTCTGGCTGCTCGCGATGCCGCTGGCGGCCGCCTGGACCGATGATCCGGCGGTGCGGGCGGTCGCCCTCGGATTGCTCGGCTACGTCGCCTTCTACCAGATCTTCGACGCCGTGCAGACGATTGCCGCACATGCGCTGCGCGGCTACCGCATCACCCTCTTGCCGATGTGCGTGCATGTCCTCTGTTTCTGGGGCGTCGGCCTCTTCGGCGGCTGGTGGCTCGCCTTCCATTCGCCGCAGCCGATGGGCGCCAGCGGCTTCTGGCTGGCGTCGGTGGTCAGCCTGGTGCTGGCATCGCTGCTGCTCGGCGAGTTGCTGCGGCGGGCGATGCGCGCCGTCCGCGATCAGCCCGGCGACAGCCGCCCGCGGGAGCGATCGTGATCAGCGCTGGCAGCATCACTTCGTGCTTGTCGCGACGGGCACAGGACCGTTAGACTGCGCTTGATGACCGGTCGGCAACGCAGGAAGAGATGAACAAGATCGAACAGCTTCGCATCAGCGGCCGGCTGCCGAGCCCGAAGGGCGTGGCGGTGGCCGTCCTCGAGATCTGCCGGCGGGAGGATGCGACGCTCGACGAAGTGGCGAAGATCGTCCAGAGCGACCCGGCCCTTGCGAGCCGTCTGTTGCGTCTGTGCAACTCGGCACGCGCCGGTGGCCGGCCGGTCGCTTCGATCCGCGAAGCCGTACTGCGCCTCGGCATGAGCACGGTGCGACAGGTCGCCATGGGCTTCTCGCTCGTCGACCAGTATCTCGACGGCACGGACAGTACGTTCGACCACGCCTCTTTCTGGTCCCACTCGCTGCTGATGGCGGTTGCCTGTCACGCGCTGGGCGGATTGACGCGGATTGCCGCGGCGGACGAACTGTTCGCCTGTGGTCTGCTGGCGCAGATCGGCTCGCTGGTCCTCGCCACGGCCCACCCAGCCGAATACGCGACGATCGCCGCCGACGGGCGTCGCGGCGAAGCGCTGCAGGCGCTCGAGCGCGAACGTCTCGGAGCCGACCACGTCGAGGTGACGGCCGCCGTCCTCAGCGACTGCGGCATTCCCAACGCCTTGGCCGAACCCGTCTGCCACCATGAGCGGCCCGAAGCGGCCGGCTTCAGTCCGGGCTCGCGACCGCATCAACTCGCGCAACTGTTCTTCCAGGCACGGCGAATGGCCGATCTCGGTCGTTCAGCGGTCGCCGAACGCAACGGGCACATCGCCGAACTCATGCTCCTCGGCGGCAAGATCGGACTCGATGCCCACGCTCTCGGCGAAGTCTTCGATCAGGTGATACGCGACTGGCAGGACTGGGCCGAGTTGCTCAAACTGCCGGCCACCCCGCTGCCCTCCTTCGACGCCATGGCCAACGCGCCGCTCCCTCGGCCGCAGCCGACCGCCAGCAGCGGTGCGCCGCGCAAGCGGGTGCTGCTGGTCGAGGACGAGCCGACCAGCCGCATGCTCACCGAAGCCCTGCTCTCGCACCTCCTCGACTGTACCGTGTTCACTGCCGAAAATGGCCGTGATGCCCTCGCGGTCGCCGTCGAGGTCCTGCCGCAGATCGTCATCACCGACTGGCTGATGCCGGTGATGGACGGCCTCGACTTCTGCCGCGCGCTGCGTGCCACCGACTGGGGCCAGTCGATGTACGTCATCATGCTCACCGGCGAGGAGACCGACGAGAAGCTGATCCAGGCCTTCGAGGCGGGGGTCGACGACTGCGTCACGAAACCGGTGAACATGCGCGCACTCAGCGCCCGCATGCGCGCAGCGCAACATTACACCAGCCTGCTCGAGGCCTGGGAGAACGACCGCGCGCAACTCAAGCAGTTCGCCGCCGAACTGGCGGTGAGCAACCGCCGCCTGGAACATGCGGCGATGACCGACCTGCTGACCGGAATGCCCAACCGGCGCGCCGGAATGGACGCCCTGCAGCGATTCTGGAGCGCCTCGCAGCGAACCGGTCAGCCGGTCGCGGCGCTGATGATCGATGTCGACCATTTCAAGTCGATCAACGACCACTACGGGCACGCCATCGGCGACCAGGTCCTGCAGGCGGTGGCGCGGGCGATCCAGGCGGCGGCCCGCAAGGACGACAGCGTCAGCCGCCTCGGCGGTGAGGAGTTTCTGCTGGTCTGCCACGATGCCGACCCGCGCGCCGCCCTGCTGGCAGCCGAGCGGCTGCGCCGAATGGTGTGTGCGCTGCGCATCACGGTCGCCAACGTCGAGATTCAGACTTCGGTGAGCATCGGCGTCGCCAACCGCGAGAACGCCATGGAGGAACCCGACGACCTGCTGCGCGCCGCCGACAAGGCCCTCTACGCGGCCAAGAACGCCGGCCGCAATCGCGTCTGCCTGTCTGCCGGCGGCAAGACGCGTTGCGCCGCCAGCAACGCCGCCTGAATCCCGGCCGGATGCCCGGCCAGCCGGCGGGCGATCAGCCTGCGGCTGCCAGCTGGCGGCGGAAATCGTTCCCGCGACCCGACTGCAGCAGCGCGCTGAAGTCCGCGGCCGGCAACGGCCGGGAAAAGAGGAATCCCTGCTGGATCGGGCAGCCCTTGGCGAGCAGGAAGCGCGCCTGCTCGGCAGTCTCGACCCCTTCGGCAACGACGCGCATGCCGAAATGGCGACCGAGTTCGATGATCGAGAGGACGATCGCCGCATCCTTGCTGTCGCCGCTGGCATCGCTGACGAAGGAGCGATCGATCTTCAGCTCGTCGAGCGGAAAACGCTTCAGGTAGCCCAGCGACGAGTAACCGGTACCGAAGTCGTCGAGCGCCAGGCCGAAGCCCTGCTCGCGCAGGCGATCGAGCACCGCGATCGTCCGCTCACCGTCGACCATCAGCAGCGATTCGGTGAGATCCAGGACGATCTGCCGCGGCGCGACGCCGGCACGCCGGACGATGCCGACCAGTCGGTCGACGATGTCGGGCTGCTGGAAGCTCGGGCTGGCGAGGTTGACGGCAATGCAGACGGTCTCGATCCCGGCCTCGGTCCAGGCACGCAGCTGCGCGGCAGCGGCGGCAACGACCCAGTCGCCAAGCGCGACGATGAGGCCGCACTCTTCCGCCAGCGGAACGAACTGCAGTGGTGTGAGCAGGCCACGCCGTGGGTGCTGCCAGCGCACCAGGGCCTCGGCGCCGATCACGCGACCCGTCGCCAGATCCACCTTCGGCTGGAAGTACAGCTGCAAGCCTTCGCCGGCGATGGCACGCCGCAAGTCGCTCTCGAGTTCCAGCTTGGCGCTGGCGGCCACGTTCATCTCGTCGGCAAAGAAGCGGCTGCTCGAAGGCCCGGCCGTCTTGGCTGCGTACACGGCCTGCTCGGCGTGGCGCCAGAGGCTCTCGGCGGTATCCCTCGACGCTCACGAAACCTGACCCTTTTNNNCTCACGAGAATGGATCCATAGGAGGCGCAGGTTGTGGTCGTGAGCGCGGCTTGAGGCGAGGGTTTAAGGGGTTGCAGAAGCGGGGTTTCGGCAAGCCGTGCG
>JFAX01000008.1:0-9502 GCA_000585015.1 Candidatus Accumulibacter adjunctus
CGGATAGGGCGGGACGTAACACCTTGTTCGAATCGCCGAACTTCCTTCGGTAAGTTGCCGACAGCAGTCCGCCACTGGTGGTGGAAGGCCTCGCCGAGCAGGAGGCGCACCAGGGTCTTGCGCAGGTAATCGGAGAGCCCGAGACCTTCCAGTGTTGCCAGTACGTCGAGCTGAATCTTCAGCGCCAATGGCAGCCACAGTTTGAAATCCTCGACAGATTTGCCGAGAAGCCGGGCGGTGATCGTTCGTTCGGCAGGAACCGCCCGTGCCGGGCTGAAGCAAGCTCCGGAGGCCGCTGTCTGATCGAGCGCGCGACGACGAGCTTCCGCCACTTCAGCCTCCTTCTTACGCTTCCAGGTTTGCAACTGCCCGAGAGCGGTACGGCCATAGACGTGCTCGAACAGCAGCCAGCGCAGGACATCGGGGCGACTCAGGCCTTGGCTGGCGCTCAGGCTTTCAAGGGCCAGAGTCAGTCGCTCGGGAAGCCAAAGCTTGATCACGGCGTCATTGGTGCCAAAAACCGAGAGGTCGGCTGGCAAGATGGCGGGTAACGACAGGTTGGGGGCGGCATCGACACGGGTACCGCGTTTGGCAAATGGCCACACGTTACGAATCGCCAATGGAAACACGCTCCGGCGTCGGCACCGGAGCGGGTGAATCGACGGGCGCCTGCACGCCAAGGCGTTTCCGGGCAAGCTGGTTCCCGGGGACCTTCATGCTGGCACGTCGTTGTCCACATAGACCGTTGCAGGGTTCTGGATTGCCAGTGTCAGAGCCGTGACGGCAGTCGCCTGCAGGGCGGTCACGGCGGACTCTGCCACCTGCTGGAGCTCGGCGAACCAGGCGATCGTCTGCTCGTCCGCCAGCCATTCCTGGAACATCTGTTGATCATCCGACGATAGCTGAAGGCTGGTCTCCCTGCCCAGCCTCACGCTCGTGTCGCTCCAGGTGGCACCGGTCCAGGAGACGATGACGAGAAAGTCAGTGACGGCAATCGGGCGACTGAAGGCGCAGGCAACCCGCCAGTCGCCGCTAGTGGCGAGTTCAATGAACGGGTCAGCCCAGAGACCAAGCACCGTGCCCGAGAGCAGGGGAATTTCACGGAATGCGTGTGGATGGTGGTCAGAATGCGGCGGCGGTTTCATGGTTGGCTCCTCACCCCTGATGATCCGGCGCAGCCGGCTTCCAGGGGTGGAGAAGCGAGCGACGCTTTAGCAGTATTTGTGAGTCGCCCTGCAAGTTGTCTTAACTCGGCGACAGTGGCCGAAGCCCCCGGTGGTTACAAATCGAGCTCCTCAACCGCATGGGCCTGGGGATCCTCTGTCGGGCGCTGGTACCGCACGACCGCGACATCAATCAGTGCGGCCTGCAGCTGCCGCGCCAGGCTCAGCCCTTCCTGATGGTAGCGGCCCCAGAAGAAGCGCTGGGGCCTGTTTGCGTCGTAATACTTCTCGAAGAAGCGTTGCCAATCCTGGAAGGAGCGAACCAGACGCGCTGCTTCCTTGTTGTTCGGAAAGGCTGTCCTGACGTCGATCCGGGTTCGACCTTCCCAGAGCCAGGCGCCTTCACGACCGACCCGGACGATAATCTCGCGGGCAGGTACTTCAGTGACTTCGTCCCTCCAGACGAAGGCGGCGGGTTTTCCGTTGATGCCGCGGTACTCGCCGCGCTGGACGGTGACGCCGGTACGAACGCGAACGACCGGTCCGGTGATTTCGGCCGTTTCAGCCCAGCCCTGACCATAGCCCACGCGGGGTTTTGTGTTGGTTTGCATCTGCAATCTCCTGACAAGTTAAAGAGCACGGCACTCCCCTCGCACAAAAGATCAGGACGTACCTGTCCCTGTGCAAGAGATGTCGCCAGCTCGAAAGACTTTCAAAGAGATCGCATCAGTATTCTTCAGGAAATGAAAAACCCGCCCAGCCACAGCAGCTGAAGACGGGTTCCCCTCGCTTTAGCTGTATTTGTAAGGCGCCCGCAAGCTGAAACTCAAATCGGCGCAACGGTTCAAATTTTACCCTCGGATCAGGGGATGTCAAGCGACATGGATAGTCGTTATTGATGACCCAGGGATCTCGCTGCTGCCTTCTTTGGACACCACCCGCAGCCCAGGGGAGCGCCCCTCGGAGGGCTGCTCGATTCCGGCCTGCGCCAGAATCCAGTCTTCAATCTTGGTGTGCCACTGGCGCAGCAGATCGAGCGGGCGAACGCGGTAGTGTTTCTCGGCGGTCGCGCTCGGCTTGTGGCCCATGATCTGCGCCGAGACTCCCGCGGGGCACTCCACCCATTCCGCCAGCGTGCCAAAGGAGCGGCGCAGGCCGTGAATCGACAGCGCCGGAAGCCCGGCAGCGGTCAGTGCCCTGTTGTGTCCGATGCGCGGCTCCTGAATCCTTCCTGATGCCGCGGCGGTGCTTGAGAAGACCCACGCATTGCGGCGCGGCAGTGCAGCCAGCAGCGAAGCAACGTAGGGCGTCAGCGGGATCGTGCGCTCGCCGTCGACCTTGTCCTTGATGGTCAGCGATTGCCACGTGAAGTCGACATCTTCCCACCGGATGCCGGCCACCTCTTCACGGCGCGCGCCAGTCAGTAGCGTTGTCTGCAAGTACGCGGCGATGACAGGGTTTCCGATCTGGCGCACGGCGGCGAACCACGCCGGCAGTTGCTCGCGCTGCAGGCAATCGTCCTTCGATGCTTTCTTCGGCAGTTCGTCGCGGGCCATGCGGGTGATGCACGCGTCCTTGTGCGCTTGGTCGCGGTACTCGGGGCGGTCACTGCACCAGTTCAGGAAGGCGCGCAGCAGCCCGAAGGCAAGCCGGGTGTGTGTCGGGCGATGTGCCGATTCATCTTGGAGCCATGCGCGTACCCGGTCGGCGTCGATCTGCGCCAGAGGAAGCAGCAGCAGCGGGCGAAGGATGCCCGGCAACGTCTTGTCACTCTCTCCGGGCCGGCGTCCTTGGGTGCGCGGCTCGCCACCTTCCTTGCTCACGGTCGCATGGTCCCCGATATGGCTTTGACTCCACCGAGGGGAACGCGCAGCAAGGTAGGCTTGCCATGCGTCGAGTGCCGGCTTAGCGATGCGCTCCAATTCGATCTTCTTCGCTTCCTCTTCAGCGCCCTTGGCTTGTGCGGCAGCGATGCGCTCGCGCTTCTCTTGGCGCGGGTCTAGGCCTTGGTCGGTCATCGCTTGCAGCCGGCGCGCTTCGTCACGGGCGGCGCTCAGCGTCCACACTCGGGTGTCGCCGATGGTCACGCGGACCGTCCGCCGGTTCAGCTTGGATTCAAAGATGAACGACTTGGCGCCAGCGGTCACACGAACGGCCAGCCGCGGCGCGTCGGTGTCCCAGGTGAAGGATTGCCCGGCGCCCTCGGGCAGAGGCAGGCGGCGGATGCGGTCGGGTGTCAGGCGTTCGCGGTTCATGTCATCGTCTCCGGGTTTGGCTACATGGGCGATTCCGTGTAGCCACCATGTAGCCATTTTACAGCAACCCGGTTCAACATCAAGCAATGCCTGTTTTCGTCATGTGCTTGTTTGCAATGGTTTTGCCTACGTTTCGCGCATACCCTTCAACGTCGAAAAACGCCTAGAAGTGTGGATTCATAACCCTTAGGTCGGTGGTTCGATTCCACCCATCACCACCAAATCCAAGAACCCAAACCGGGTGTCCTGCTCCTCTCCTCCCCGCAGGCACGGGGCACATCGCTGTGCTTGCAGCGCCGCGCAGCAGCAGAGATGCTGGCAATCGAGCGCTTGCGCAGGCCCGTTGCGGCACCGGTCGCTGGCCATGCGAAACCGCTCGTTCGCCGCGTTTGCGAGCCGCTGTGATGACGATCTTCACTGCTGGCAGCCTGGTGGATCGCCGCTCGCGCGCCGGAGACGGGCCAGGTATCAGCGATGCGCCGACGATTTTCGGCATCAGTCCTGCCTCGGCAGGCCTTGCCGCCAGCCACGGCGCAGCATCGTCACGGCGAGTGTAAAAAGATGGCAATCATGTGTGGCACCGGACCGTCGACGGAATACCATGGCAACCTGGTCTGGCGCAGCGTGCCGCGCAGACGGCCGTCAGCGGCGCGACGCGGCCGCGGGCAGCATCTGCCGCCTGACCGGCTGACGATGGCAGGCGACGGGTGCCTATACTGGTGCCATATTTCTTGCTTCTTGCGTGCGGAGTGGGGCAATGGCCGATCGACTGGGCTTACCGACAAGCAGGCTGCTGCGGCGAACGATGCGCAGCGCGTTCAATGCCCTGCCGCGGGACGGACGGCTTGCCGTCTACCGAAATTTCATCGATTGCGACCCGGCGCCGACCGATCGACTGGTGCTGAAGATCGCCGATACGCGTGAGGAACTCGAGGCTTGCTTCCGCCTGTTGCACGCTGCCTACGTCAGCAGCGGCCTGATGGAGCCGCAGCCTTCGGGCCTGCGTGTGACCATCTACCATGCCTTGCCGACGACGACGACGCTCTGTGCGAAGTATGACGGGGAGGTCGTGGGTACCCTGTCGTTGGTCAGGGAAAGCGTGCTGGGCTTTCCGCTGCAGCGGATCTTCGATCTCGGCGCGCTGCGCGAGAAGAAGGGCAACATCGCCGAAGTATCGGCGCTGGCGATCGCTCGCCCGTTCCGGCAGACGGGCGGCAGCATCCTGTTCCCGTTGATGAAGTTCATGTACGAGTATTGCACGACCTTTTTCGATACCCGGCATCTGGTGATCGCGGTCAATCCCGACCATATCGAGATGTACGAGTCGCTGCTGTTCTTCCAGCGGCTGAGCCAGAACGTCGTCGAAAGCTACGACTTCGTCAATGGGGCTCCCGCGGTCGGCGCCACGCTCGACCTTGGCGCGGCGCCCGAGATCTTCCGGCAGCACTATGGATCGAAGCCGCCGAAGCGGAACCTGCATGCCTTCTTCACCCAGATCCGGCTGCCCAACATCCAGCTTCCCCCGCGGCGTTTCTACACGACCAACGATCCCGTGCTGACGCCGGAACTGCTCGACTACTTCTTCAACGTGCGAACGCCGCTCTTCAGCCTGTTGAGCGAGCGCAAGAAGGAACTGCTGCACGCGATCTACGATCTGCCCGCCTACCGTGCCGTGCTGCCGCCAGTCGTGCGTTCACCGGCCGACGGCAGCGAGCGTCGCCGTCATCGGCGGTTTTCCGTGCGCTGCCCGGCCGAGTTGTCGCTGGGCCGCGCTGCTGGCGACGCGGGCCGGGTCAGCCTCGAGATCGTTCAGCTCTCGCGCTATGGATTCCAGGCGCATGCACCGATCGAGGTCCCGATCGACGTCTGGGGCGAAGTCACGGTTCAGCTCGGGCCGGCCGAGGTGTCACGCATTCAGGTGGCCGCCTCACGCGCATCCGGCACCGGATTCTACGGCTTTCGCCTTGGTGAACCCGACCTCGTCTGGCGCAAGTTCGTCACCGCCCTTTACGGCAGCAGCACGCACGCCGACCTGCAGAACGCGACAGCTTTCCTCAACGACCGCTAGTGCCGCCCGTTCTGCTGCCGGCAGCCACCTGCCGGCTTCAGGAGGCATCGCTCGTCACCGCGTGCCGCCGGTCAGCGGTCTCGCCAGCGGCCAGCAGGCGGCGGCGGTAATGCGCGGGTGCGACGCCGGTCCAGCGCACGAAGGCGCGATAGAAGGCCGCCGTGTCGGCGAAGCCGAGTTCGGCTGCAAGCTGCGCCAGGCCCTGGCGGCTCTTCGCCAGGCGATCGATCGCCAAGTCCCGGCGCAGGGCGTCCTTGATCGCCTGGAAGCTCGATCCCTCCTCCAGCAGCCGGCGGTGGAGGGTGCGCGGCGACAGGTGCAGCGAACGAGCGACGGCGGCCAGCGAGGCCGACTGGGGCAGCGCTTCACGCAGCGAATTGCGGACGCGCAACACCATCTCGCGGTCACGGCGATAGAGCGTCGTCAACTTGCCGGGTGCGCCGTCGAGAAAGGCCTGCAGTGCGGCTTCATCGCGACGGACCGGCAGGTCCAGAAGGTTGCTGGCAAACACGGCAGTGAGTTCGGCGGCGCCGAAGCTCGAGTGCGCGGTATAGATCAGCGCGTAATCGGCCGCGTGCCGTGGCCGGGGATAGGGAAAAGCGACCGAATCGAAGACGATGCTGCGGCCGACGAGCCAGGAGAACAGGCCATGCAGCAGGCGCAGCAACCACTCGAAGGCGAACACCCGGCCGATGAGCAGCGGCCGGTTTTCGCTGATGTGCAGGCAGGCCTGGTCGTCGCGGCAAGCGAGGCGCACGGCGAGGTCGGGCAGCACCAGGCGCAGGAAACGGGCACTGCGCTCGATCGCTGCCGCCAGGGTCGGTGCGGTGATGATGCTGCGGCAGAGGAACTCGAAAGTGCCGATCCGGATCGGTTGCGAGAAAAGGGCGAAGCCCTCGTCATCGAGTTCACGGTTGACCAGGTTGTACAACTGGGCGTAGCGATCAATGGCCACGCGGGCTTGCGGATCGTGCAGCATCTGGCCCGGGATGTGGGCCTGCTCGAGGAGCGGAGCGGTATCGCGGCCGCAATGGCTGAGGCCGGCGAGCATGCCCTGGACGAAGGCGATGGCCACCGTGGCACGCGCCGGCGCGGCGGCGGGCGCATTGCCGCTCCGGCGCCGCGCATTGGCGGTCTTCTCAGGGTATCGCATCGGCTTTCCGCAAGGCTGTGTATTGACAGGATATTTCAAGTTGGCAAGATTTGCATTGTTGGCGTCATCTTGGGTAATGGCGTTTCCGGCGTCAACTTCCTACCATGTGGGTCCCCCTGCGGCAGCCGCTGACCGCTGTCTTTTCGATCATCCTGGAGCGCGAACGACATGACCGATCTTTCCATTGCCAAGAAGCTTTCACCCTACAGGCCCAAGCACAAGGTGCGTTTCGTCACCGCCGCTTCACTGTTCGACGGGCACGATGCATCGATCAACATCATGCGCCGCATCCTGCAATCGACGGGCGCCGAGGTGATTCATCTTGGCCACAACCGCTCCGTCCAGGAGATCGTCAACGCGGCCCTGCAGGAAGATGTGCAGGGGATCGCCATCACTTCCTACCAGGGCGGCCACGTCGAGTTCTTCAAGTACATGATCGACCTGCTGCGCGCCGGCGGCGGCGAGAACATCAAGGTTTTCGGTGGCGGTGGCGGCGTCATCGTGCCAAGCGAGATCGCTGAACTGCACGCCTACGGCGTGACGCGCGTCTATTCCCCGGAGGACGGGCAGGCGATGGGTCTGCAGGGAATGATCAACGAGGTCGTCGCGAAATCCGACAACGACCTGTCGGCACTGGCACCGCAGGATGCCGACGCGGTGCTCGCGGCCCTCAAGGCCGGCAGCCGGCGGCACCTGGCGCAGATCATCACGGCACTCGAGAACGGTGTCTACCCCGAAGCGCTGCGCAAGAAACTGCTGCATGCTGCCGCCGGGCTCAAGGTGCCGACGCTCGGCATCACCGGTACCGGTGGCGCCGGCAAGTCGTCGCTGACCGACGAACTGGTGCGGCGCTTTCGGCTCGATCAGGGCGACAGCATCAAGCTGGCGATCATCTCCATCGACCCGTCGCGCAAGCGCACCGGCGGTGCGCTGCTGGGTGACCGCATCCGGATGAACGCCATCGAGCATCCGAACATCTACATGCGCTCGCTGGCGACGCGCGACACGGGGTCGGAACTCTCCGCCGCCCTGCCGGAAGTGGTCGCCGCCTGCAAGCTCGCGGGCTTCGATCTGGTCATCGTCGAGACCTCGGGAATCGGCCAGGGCAACGCCGCCATCGTGCCCTTGGTCGACGTCTCGCTGTACGTCATGACTCCGGAGTTCGGCGCCGCGTCGCAGCTCGAGAAGATCGACATGCTCGATTTTGCCGATTTCGTGGCGATCAACAAGTTCGACCGCAAGGGCGCCGACGACGCCCTGCGCGACGTCCGCAAGCAGTACCAGCGCAACCACGAAGCCTTCAACCAGAGCCCCGACGAGATGCCGGTCTTCGGCACGATGGCGGCGCGCTTCAACGACGACGGCGTCACCGCCCTGTACCAGGCGATTGCCCCGAAGCTGCACGCCTGTGGTCTGAAGCTGAAGAAGGGCAGGCTGCCGCTGGTGGGCGTGCGGCAGTCATCGAATCAGCGCGCGATCGTGCCGCCGCAGCGCGTCCGTTACCTTGCCGAGATCGCCGATACGGTCCGCGCCTATCACGCGCACACCGCCGAACAGGCCGAAATCGCACGCCAGCGGCAGTCGCTGCGCACCGCCAGGTCTCTCTTCGAGAGCTGCGGCAAGCCGGCAGCCGATTTCGACGAGCTGATCGCCTGGAAGGACGGCCAGCTCGACGCACGCTCGCGCAAGCTGCTCGACCTGTGGCCGAAAACCGTCGAACTGTACGCGCAGGACGAATACGTGGTGAAGATCCGCGACAAGGAGATTCGTACCCGGCTCACTTCCACCTCGCTCTCCGGCTCGCGCATCCGCAAGGTCGCACTGCCGACCTATCGCGACGAGGGCGAAGTGCTGCGTTTTCTCCTGCGCGAGAACGTCCCCGGTTCGTTCCCGTTCACCGCCGGTGTCTTTGCCTTCAAGCGCGAGAACGAGGATCCGACGCGGATGTTTGCCGGCGAGGGCGACGCCTTCCGCACCAATCGGCGCTTCAAGAGGGTCTCCGAGGGAATGCCCGCCAAACGCCTGTCCACAGCCTTCGACTCGGTCACCCTCTACGGCTGTGATCCCGATGCGCGCCCGGACATCTACGGCAAGGTCGGCAACTCCGGTGTGTCGATCGCCACCCTCGACGACATGAAGGTCCTCTTCGACGGTTTCGAACTCTGCGCGCCGACGACCTCGGTCTCGCTGACGATCAATGGTCCGGCACCGATCATCCTGTCGATGTTCTTCAACACGGCGATCGACCAGCAGGTCGACAAGTTCCGTGCCGACAACGGCCGCGAGCCGACCGAGGACGAGATCGCCAAGATTCGCGTCTGGGTGCTGGCTAACGTGCGCGGAACCGTCCAGGCGGACATCTTGAAGGAGGACCAGGGACAGAACACCTGCATCTTCTCGACCGAGTTCGCGCTGAAGATGATGGGCGACATCCAGGAGTTCTTCGTCCATAACCAGATCGGCAATTTCTACTCGGTGTCGATCTCCGGCTATCACATCGCCGAGGCGGGCGCCAATCCGATCTCGCAACTGGCGTTCACTCTCGCCAACGGCTTCACCTACGTCGAGACCTATCTCGCCCGCGGCATGCACATCGACGACTTCGCGCCCAACCTGTCGTTCTTCTTCAGCAACGGCATGGACCCCGAATACTCGGTGATCGGCCGCGTCGCCCGCCGCATCTGGGCGGTGGCGATGAAGAACAAGTACGGTGGCAACGAGCGCAGCCAGAAGCTGAAGTACCACATCCAGACTTCCGGCCGCTCGCTGCATGCGCAGGAGATGGCGTTCAACGACATCCGCACGACGCTGCAGGCCTTGATCGCCATCTACGACAACTGCAACTCGCTGCACACCAACGCCT
>JFAX01000008.1:10734-17205 GCA_000585015.1 Candidatus Accumulibacter adjunctus
GGCAAGAACCTGTTCGTCAGTTTCAACGAGGTGGTCGAGCAGGCCGGTGAGGGCTTCGTCGAGTACCTGTGGCCGAAGCCGCTTGCCGGCGGCGGGGTCAGCAGCGAGCTGTACACCAAGCTGTCCTATGTCAGGAAGTTCGAGCCCTGGGGCTGGGTGGTCGGCTCGGGGATCTACATCGACGACGTGGACCGGATCTTCCGCGTGGAGGCACTGCACAGCGTGCTGTTCGCGGTTGCCGCGACGGCACTGCTGTTGTTTGGCGCGTGGGCCGTCCGGAAGAGCATCGTCAGTGAGTTCGGTGGTGAGCCGCGCGCTGCACTTGCCGCCACCAGCCGCATTGCCGACGGCGACCTGACGCATGACATCCCTCTGCAGTCGGGCGACCGGAGCAGCGTTCTCTTTGTTCTGTCGCACATGCAGGGGAGCCTGCGCGACATGCTGCGCGCCATCTTCGGCAACGCCAGCCGGGTGCAGGCGAGCATCGAGCGCCTGTCGGCGGAGTCGAACCAGATCAACCTGGCGACGCAGGTGCAGGCCGGCGCCGTCGCCGAGACGCGGGCGGCGATCGACGACGTCTCGGCGAGTGTGGACGTCGTCAACGGTCTGGTGCGGGCGACGGAAGAGGGCGCGCACGAGGTCGCCCGGCGCGCGCACAGCGGTGCCGACGTGGCGGCGCGGGTGGCACGCGAAATGCAGGCGATCGCCGACACCGTGGCCGTTTCGTCCGAGCAGGTTTCGCGGTTGGTGGCGAGTACCGGCGAGATCGGCCAGATGGCCCGCGTGATCAAGGAAATTGCCGACCAGACCAACCTGCTGGCCTTGAACGCGGCCATCGAGGCCGCACGTGCCGGCGAGCAGGGACGCGGTTTCGCCGTCGTGGCTGACGAGGTGCGCAAGCTCGCCGAGCGGACGAGCGGCGCGACGACCGAGATCGGTGGTGTTCTGCAGGGAATTCGTGCCGACACCGAAAGCGCGGTCGCCGGCATGCAGGCTGCCGCGCCGGTGATCGCCAGCGGCGTCGAGCAGGCCAATTCGGCGGCCGACACCCTGCACGCCATCGAGCAGCAGGCGCAGGACACCTTGCAGAAGATGCAGGCGCTGTCGCAGGCGACGCGGGCGCAGACGCAGCGGATCGAGGACATCGTCGGCAATGTCGACGCGGTGATGAAGGCATCCGGGCAGACCGAGAACGTGATCCGGCAGTCATTGCAATCGGCGGGCGAGCTCGAACAGGCGTCGAGCGAGATGTTCTCGATGGTGCAGCGCTTCCGCGTTGGCGACATGCCGGGCGGCAGTTCGCCGCTGGCTCGCAACGGCGGGACCGCGGTGAAACCGCTGATGGAGTGGTCGAACGCGTTGGCGGTGGGCCACGCCGAGATCGACCGCCAGCACCAGGTGCTGATCGATATCGCCAACCGGCTGAACGGGGCCATGCGTTCCGGTGCCGGGCGCTCCGCCTGCGGTGCAATCCTCGATGAACTGGTGAATTACACGGTGAACCATTTCGCCTTCGAGCAGAGACTGATGGAACAACATCAGTATGCCGATCGCGAAGCCCACCTGGCGGCGCACCGCAAGCTGATCGACGATGTCTCGCGCTTCAAGCGCGAGTACGACGCCGGCGGTACGATCTCGGTCGAGCTGATGGGCTTTCTGCGCGACTGGCTGGTAAACCATTTTCTCAAGGTCGACCGGGCGCTGGCTCGGGATCTGGCGAGTCGCGGGGTCGCCTGAACGCCACGCCCGCCTGTCGAGAGTTGTCGCGGGGGCGCGGCCGGTGAGTGGGGCGGGTGCGCCGCCGACGCGACGGCGCCGGTTGGCTCTCGCCGTCGTCGTCGCGGCGTATGTCCTGTCCTTCTTCCAGCGTTTCGCGCCAGCCGGGATTGCCCAGGACCTCATCGCCGCCTTCAACAGCACGGCGTCGTCACTCGGTGTCCTGGCGGCAACCTACTTCTATGTCTATACGGTCATGCAGGTGCCGACCGGGGTCCTCGTCGATACCCTCGGGCCGCGACTGATCCTGCTCCTCGGCGGGCTCGTCGGTGGCATCGGCAGCCTGCTGTTTGGCCTCGCGGCCAGTTTCGACGTGGCGCTGCTGGGCAGGACGCTGATCGGGCTCGGGGTGTCGGTGACCTTCATCGCCATGCTCAAGATCATCGCCGTTTCCTTCGACGAGAGGCGCTTCGCGAGCCTCGTCGGCGTCGCCATGCTGATCGGCAACCTCGGCTCGGTGCTTGCCGGTGCGCCGTTGTCGTGGCTGGCGCAGATCACCGGCTGGCGTGGCGTTTTCGTCGGCCTGGCAGCGGTTTCGCTGTTGCTTGCACTGGCATGCTGGTTCCTCCTCCATGAAACGGCGGCGGGCAGCGCTGACGCTGTCGCGCCGGAGCGTGCCGGTAGTCCGCGTTTCGATCGTACGGTGGTCCTTTCCGGCCTGCTGCTGGTCCTCAGGAACCGCGATACCTGGCCGGTCGTCTGCGTCAACTTCGGCATCTGTGGCAGCTTCTTTGCCTTCGCCGGTCTCTGGGCCACCCCGTTTCTGACCGAAGTCCATCAGATGACGCGCAACGTCGCGGCCAATCACCTCAGCCTCTACTTCGCCGGCTTCGCACTCGGCTGCGTCGTCGTCGGCACGTTGTCGGACCGGATCGGTCAGCGCAAGCCGGTGTTGCTGGTCAGCAGCCATCTGTACGCAGCGATCTGGCTCGTCTGGCTTTCGGGAACCGCCCTGCCGCTGCCGATCAGCTACACGCTGTTTGCGCTGATGGGCCTCCTGACAGCCAGTTTCACCCTGACCTGGGCCTGTGCCAAGGAAGTCAATCCGCCACTGCTTTCAGGAATGTCCACCAGCGTCACCAACATGGGAGGCTTTCTCGCCGCTGCCATCCTGCAACCGCTGGTCGGCTGGGTGATGGACCTGAGCTGGCAGGGGGGGCTGAACGACGCGGGTGCCCGACTCTACAGCGTGGCCGATTTCCAGGCCGGCGTGCTGCTGCTCGCCGCGACGGCGGGCTTTGGTGCGCTGGCATCCTGGCGAATCCGCGAAACCCGCTGCCGCAACGTCTGGCAGCGGCCGGCATGAGCGACCGCTGTCGTCGGTGCGGCTGCCGTGGCGCTCAGCGCCT
Organism: Candidatus Accumulibacter adjunctus; assembly: GCA_000585015.1. GTDB lineage: Bacteria > Pseudomonadota > Gammaproteobacteria > Burkholderiales > Rhodocyclaceae > Accumulibacter > Accumulibacter adjunctus. The sequence goes on from JFAX01000008.1 coordinate 13,860, forward strand.
TTCGTAGACCAGGTCGACACGGCGCATGCTGCGCCGGCAGGATTCGCTGTCGCATTTCTGCCTGCTGCTTTCCTCGCTGCCCCGGGGCAGGCGACGGATCTGGTTGCGTGGCACGCCAAGCGAGCGCAGCCGCTCGCTCACCGCTTCCGTTCGCCGGTCGGCGACGGCCAGATTGTAGGCCGGGCTGCCGAGGTTGTCGGTGTGACCGACGAGGACGACGATCAGTTGCGAGTCCTCCTTGAGTCGCTGGGCGTTGAGCCGCAGCACCTCGGCAGCCTGGGCATCGATCGTTGCCTCGCCGGAAGCGAAGTAGACGGTTCGCGCCTCGTCGTCGTCGGCGAAGGGCAGTGGCTTTCCAGCGCCGGGCCGGCCAGTGGCGAGTGGCGCACGGGCGGGTTTCTGCTGTTCCGCGCCGGCCTTGGCCGGGTCCGCCGCGATCGGCGGCTTGTCGACGCTGGTACAGGCGGCCAGAAGAAGGGTGGTGGCCAGACCGAGGGGCAGGACGTGGCGAGGCAACGACATGGGCAATCCACCGACAGGCAAGACGAAAGCACGGTCATACGACTGCCTTGCTCCGGCGATGATGGCCTTCGGCGCCCAGGCCGTTCAGGCGGTTCTTGCGCCCGGCGTGTGCGCTGCGTGCGCGGCGGCCATCTGGCGGAGATCGGGCAGGCAGGAGCCACAGAAGGTACCGCAGCCACGCTTTTCCTGCAAGGCCGCCAGACTCGTGCCGCTGGTCAGCTCGGCAGTGATCTCGGCCGCCGTCACGTCGGCACAGCGGCAGACGACGCGGCTGCGCTGTGGCAGCTTGCCCGGTCGCTCACCGATCGGCGCCACTGCCCAGCGGACGAGTTCGGCGTCGAGCGAGTCATCGGCCATCACCTCCTTGAGCCAGCCCTGGGCGAGCGTTTCACCGGCGAGCCGGACGCCGACCAGGCGGCCGTCGGGAGCGATCGCCCGCTTGTTGACCTGCCGCTGCCGGTCGGTATAGACGATCGCCGCGCCATCGTCGTCGAGACCGAACAGCTGGTCGATTGCATGCAGGCGGTCTGCCGGCAGTGGCTGCCGGTGCGCTGCACGCAGGATGACCAGCGGCCGCCGGCGGCCGTACAGCCCGACCGTCGCGAAATCGAACTCGTCGAGCAGGCGTCGGGCCGAGGCGAGCAGCGCGGGTGTGCCGGCTTCTTCGCCATCCGCCAGGCGCAGGACGACCAGTTGCCAGGGCAGCTGTGCCTTGTCGACGGCGACGGCCGTGTGCTTCAGTTCCGGTTGCTGCGAGAATGGGTCGCGTGCTGGTGTCGTCAACGCGTTGACGCCGGCGCTGTTCATGTAGCGGCTGCCCCAGTGCATTGGTAACCACGCTCGCCCGCACGGCATTCCTTCATCGGCGGCGACGCGAACGATGATGCTGCCGCGCCGGTTGCGCACCCTCGCCAGGTCGCCGTCGCGCAGTTCGCGCTGGCGCAGATCGGCCGGGTGCATCGTCAACAGCGGTTCATCGTCGAGATTGAACAGGCGGGCGACGGTGCCGGTGCGGCTCATGCCGTGCCACTGGTCGCGCAGTCGCCCGGAGAGCAGGCTGACCGGCAACGAAGCGTCGGTGACTTCGGCGGTCGCGCGATGTTCGACGTGGACGAAACGGGCACGGCCGCTGGCGGTCGGAAAGACGCCGTCCTCATACAGGCGCTGTCGGCCGCTGCTCGCGCCGGCCGGGAAAGGCCACTGCTGCGGGCCGCGTGAGTCGAGCAGCGAATAGCTCAGGCCGCCGATGTCGAGGTCGCGGCCGATCGTGCTCTGCCGGTGCTCGGCGAAGATCTGCTCGGGGTGCTCGTAGGGAAACAGATCGTCGCCGGATGGCTGCGCCAGTCGCTGGCCGAGGCGGCGCGCGAAGTCGACGGCGATGCGCCAGTCATCACGGGCTTCGCCCGGAGGGGTCACGGCCGGCACGACGTGGGTGATCCGCCGTTCCGAATTGGTGACCGTCCCCTCCTTCTCGCCCCAGCTGCTTGCCGGCAGCAGGAGATCGGCAAAGGCGGCGGTATCGGTGTCCGCGTAAGCCTCCTGGAGAACGACGAAGGCCGCAGCATCCAGGGCGGCGCGCACCTCCGCCTGCGCCGGTAGCGACTGTGCCGGGTTGGTGCAGGCGATCCAGACCGCCTTGACCTCGCCGCTCCTGAGGGCGGCAAACAGCTCGATGGCAGTCTTCCCCGGTTGCTCGGGCACCGCCGCCACGCCCCACAGACGGGCGACTTCAGCGCGATGTGCCGGGTCGGCCAGGTCGCGGTGTGCCGAGAGCAGGTTGGCCAGTCCGCCGACCTCGCGGCCGCCCATCGCGTTCGGTTGGCCGGTCAGCGAGAACGGGCCGGCACCGGGGCGACCGATCTGCCCCGTCGCCAGGTGGAGGTGGATCAGCGCCGCGTTGTTGTGCGTGCCGTGGGCCGACTGGTTGAGACCCTGGCAGTAAAGGGAGAGGGCAGCACCCGCGCTGCCGAACCAGCGGCCGGCACGGACGATGTCGGCTTGCGGCAAGCCGCAGATGCGGGCGACGACTTCCGGGGTGTAGGTTTCGACGGTCCTTGCCAGCGCGTCGAAGCCTTCAGTGTGGCGGGCGATGTAGTCGCGGTTGATCAGCCCCTCGTTGAGCAGGACGTGCAGCAGGCCGTTGTAGAGCGCGATGTCGCTGCCCGGAGCCAGCGGCAGGTGGAGATCGGCGATGGCCGCCGTCTCGCTGCGCCGCGGATCGACGACGATGATGCGCAGGCCGGGATTGGCCGCGCGGGCATCCTCGATGCGCCGGAAGATGATCGGGTGGGCGATCGCCGGATTGGCGCCGGCGATCAGCAGGCAGTCGGCGAGCCCGATGTCGTCGTAGGAGCACGGTGGTGCGTCGACACCGAGGGTCTGCTTGTAACCCGCCACCGCCGACGACATGCAGAGGCGCGAGTTCGTGTCGACATTGTTGGTGCCGATCAACCCTTTCGCCAGCTTGTTGAAAACGTAGTAGTCCTCGGTCAGCAACTGCCCCGAGATGTAGAAGGCGACACTGTCTGGCCCGTGCTCACCGATGATCGCGGCGAAGCGATCGGCGGCGAAGTCGAGTGCCTCGTCCCAGCCCACGCGCCGGCGTGCAGCGTCGCGCTGCGTCCGCAGCTGCGGATGCAGCAGACGATATTCCGGGCGGCTGCTCAGATGCAGCGTCGCGCCCTTGCTGCACAGCCGGCCGTGGTTGGCGGGATGCGCCGGGTCGCCGCGGACGCCGACGATCCTGCCGCCGTCGGTTTCGATCAGCAGCCCGCAGCCGACGCCGCAGTAACAACAGGTGGACCGGACGGTCTCGTTCATGATC
>JFAX01000008.1:19170-25960 GCA_000585015.1 Candidatus Accumulibacter adjunctus
CTCGGTCGTGCCGCGGATGTGGGGTGGGCTGACCACCGCTGCCGAGCTGCGACGAATCGCCGATGTCGCCGACAAGTACCAGGTGCCGACGATCAAGCTCACCGGTGGCCAACGCATCGACCTGCTCGGTATCCGCAAGGAAGACCTGATCGGCGTCTGGCGGGATCTCGGCATGCCATCCGGCCACGCTTACGGCAAGTCGATCCGTACCGTCAAGACCTGTGTCGGCGCCGAGCATTGCCGCTTTGGTACGCAGCTGGCGATGGCCATGGGCGTCAAGCTCGAACGCATGCTCTTCGACATGTACGCACCGCACAAGGTCAAGCTGGCTGTTTCGGGTTGTCCGCGCAACTGTGCCGAGGCGGGCATCAAGGATGTCGGGGTGATCGGCGTCGACTCCGGCTACGAGCTGTACGTCGGCGGCAATGGCGGCATCAAGACCGAGGTGGCGCAATTCCTCGTCAAGGTGAGGAGCGACGAGGAGGTTCTCGAGTATGCCGGCGCCTTCCTGCAGCTCTACCGGGAGGAGGGCTTCTATCTCGAGCGCACCTGCCACTGGCTCGAACGCGTCGGCCTCGAGCACGCCAAGAGCCGCATCGTCGAAGACGAGGACAACCGCAAGGCACTGCACGCGCGCCTGCTGGCGGAGTTGCAGGATGCCCGCGATCCCTGGGCCGAGCGCGTTGCCGGTAGCGAGCGCAGCGAATACGAAGCGATCGTCGTTTGAACGTCTGCCTGACTGGAGAAGGAAAGAGCCATGGGTGAATGGAAATCGATCTGCATGCTGGAAGACATTCCGCGGCTGGGCAGCCGCGTCGTCCGTGCGACGGGCGGGGATATCGCCGTCTTCCGCACTTCGGCCAACGTGGTCTTCGCACTGCGCGACCAATGCCCGCACAAGGGCGGGCCGTTGTCGCAGGGACTGGTGCACGGCAATCAGGTGACCTGCCCGCTGCATGGCTGGAAGCTGCGCCTCGACTCGGGCGAGGCGGTACCTCCCGATGAAGGCTGCTCACGTCGCTATCCGGTACGGGTCGAGAGCGGCACCGTCTTCCTGCAAATCTGACCCGAAAGGACGGCACGAATCATGAACACCTCGTTCTGGAAGGCTGGTCATCGACCGACGCTGCTGGCGGCCTTTCTCTACTTCGACCTCGCCTTCATGGTGTGGGTGATGCTCGGCCCGCTGGGGGTGCAGATCGCCAGGGATCTCGGTCTGACACACGCGCAGAAGGGGATGATGGTCGCCACGCCAGTGCTGGCAGGTGCCATCCTGCGCATCTTCATGGGCATCCTGGTTGACCATCTGAAGCCGAAGATGGCCGGCGCCATCGGCCAGGTGGTCGTCATCGCCTCGCTGTTCTGCGCCTGGTACTTCGGCATCGACAGTTACGAGCAGACGCTGCTCCTCGGCATCTTCCTCGGCGTCGCCGGTGCGTCATTCGCCGTGGCCTTGCCGCTTGCCTCGCGCTGGTATCCCCCCGAGCACCAGGGCACCGCGCTCGGGATCGCCGGCGCCGGCAATTCGGGCACGGCGCTGGCGGCGCTGATCGCGCCGAGTCTGGCGATGGCCTTTGGTTGGGGCAACGTCTTCGGACTGGCCTTGATCCCGCTCGTGCTGGTCTTCGCCTTCTATCTGGTCGCCGCCAGGGATGCGCGGGAGTGTCCGCCGCCGAAGGCGTTGCCGGAATACCTCAAGGTGCTCAGGGACCGCGACGCCTGGTGGTTCATGTTCTTCTATGCGGTGACCTTTGGCGGCTTCGTCGGTCTTGCTTCGTCGCTGACGATCTACTTCAACATCCAGTACGGGCTCGATGCCAAGACTGCGGGCTTCTTCACCGCCGCCTGCGTCTTCGCCGGTTCCCTGGTGCGACCGATCGGCGGCAACGTTGCCGATCGCATCGGCGGCATCAAGAGCCTCTCGGTGATGTACGTCCTGGCCGCGATCTTCCTCGCCATCGCCAGTGTCGGCCTGCCGGCGGCGTGGATGGCCCTCGTCGCCTTCGTCGGCGCGATGCTCGCCCTCGGCATGGGCAATGGCGCCGTCTTCCAGCTCGTGCCGCAGCGCTTCCGCAAGGAAATCGGTGTCATGACCGGGCTCGTCGGCATGGCCGGCGGCCTCGGTGGCTTCTACCTGGCGTCGTCGCTGGGCTACGCGAAGCAGATCACCGGCAGCTACCAGATCGGCTTCCTGATCTTCGCCGGCCTTGCCCTGCTCGCGCTGACCGGCCTGACGGCCGTCAAGACGCGCTGGCGGACGACCTGGGGTGCGGCGCACCTGACGGCTGCCCGCATCTGATCGGTTGATTGAGTGCCCCGCGGGCGGCAGGTTAGAGTACGACCTGCCGCCCGATTTCCTTCTGGAGCCTGCCCGCATGCCGCTGCGCGTCGATGTCGGCTACTCGTCCCTGACCGGTCCGCGTGACCGCAACGAGGACTTCTGCGGCATGGTCACGCCGCAGGGGGCCGAACTGGAGAACAAGGGGCTGCTCGCAGCGGTTGCCGACGGTATTGGCGGTCATCAGGGAGGGCGCGAGGCGGCGGAGTACACGGTTCGCGGACTGCTCTCGGACTACTACGCGACGCCTGACACCTGGAGCGTGGCGCACGCACTCGACAAGGTCGTCGCCGCGCTCAATCGCTGGGTGGTGGCCGAAGCGTCTCGTCAGGCCGACCTGTCGGGCATGGCGACGACGCTCACGGCACTCGTCCTGCGCGGGCGTCGCTACGTTTGTGCACATGTCGGCGACAGTCGGCTGTACCTTCTGCGTGGCGGCGTCTGCAGCCGCCTGACCAGTGACCACGTCTGGGAACATCCGGAGCTCAGCAACGTGCTGTCGCGCGCGGTTGGTCTCGATCGCCACCTGCAGCTCGATTTCTTCGACGGCGAACTGGCGGCCGGTGACTGTTTTCTGCTCTGTTCCGACGGCGTCTGGGTGCCGCTCGGCATGACGCGGCTGCAGGCCGCGCTGCTCGCCCATCCGGATGCGCAGCAGGCAGCGGCGTCCCTGACCAGTCTGGCCCTCGCCTGCGACGGCCACGACAACGCCAGCGCCATCGTGCTGCGGGTGAACGAGGTGCCGGCTGAGAACCTGCGCGATACCCTGGCGGACGCCGCACGGTTGCCGCTGCCGCCGCGCCTGAAGCCGGGCCAGGAGCTGGACGGGCTGGTGATCGAAGAGCCGTTGCACGATTCGCGGGCGACGCTGCTGTATCGTGTGCGCGATCGCGTTTCGGGACAGCAATCGGTACTGAAAACGCTGCACCCGGAACTTGCCGACGACGCCGACGAGATGCGTGCGCTGATCATGGAGGAGTGGCGCGCGCGGCGGATCGTCTCACCCTTCTTCGCGCAGGTGGTGCCGGCCGAGCGGCGAAGCTGCCTCTACTACCTGCAGACCTGGCATGAAGGAGCGACACTGCAGCGCATGCTCGATGCAGGTCTGCACTTCAGCGTCGGCGAAGCCGTGCAGCACGGAATCCGTTTGCTGAAGGGGATCGCGGCATTGCACCGGCTTGACGTGGCGCATCGGGACATCAAGCCGGCCAACATCCATCTCGGTCGTGACGGTCGCCTGCGCATCATCGATCTCGGCGTTGCCTTGAGCGAGTCGGAGGAGGATGTGTCAGGCGGCAGCCCGGGAACGCCGAGCTACCGGGCGCCCGAACTCTTCGCCGGCGAGCGGGCAGGACCGACGCACGATCTCTACGCGGCCGGCGTCACGCTCTACCATCTGCTCACGCGCAGGTATCCCTACGGCGAAATCGAGCCTTTTCAGCACCCGAAGTTTGCCCTGCCGGTGGCGCCGACCCGCTATCGCCCGGACATCCCGGGCTGGCTCGAGAACGTGCTGCTCAAGGCGGTCGCCCGGCAAGCGGCGCATCGCTTCGAAACGGCGGAAGAGTTCCTCCTCGCCCTCGAGCGGGGTGCGACCCGACCTCTCGCCCGGCCGCCGATCACGCCGCTGGCGATGCGCAATCCGCTGCTGACCTGGCGTATGGTCGCAGCGTTGTCGCTGCTGCTCAATCTGCTGCTGCTGATGCTGTTGACTCGCGGCTGAGTGCCTGCGACCTCAATGCGAGCCGCGACGGCGGCAAGCAGGTGGCAGCGGCAGCCATCGGCACAAGGCCGGACAGACTGCTAGAATGCGGCCTTGTCCTTACGCCGGCGCGATCATGCAGATCACCATCACCCGCCCTGATGACTGGCACCTTCACCTGCGCGATGGCCCAGAGATGGCGGCGGTGTTGCCGCACTCGGCGCGGCAGTTTGCCCGCGCCATCGTCATGCCGAACCTGCGTCCGCCGGTCACCACCGTCGCCGCGGCGGGTGAGTACCGCGCTCGCATCCTCGCTGCGTTGCCGGATGGTGCAGCGTTCGAACCGCTGATGACGCTGTACCTGACCGACAGCATGTCGCCGCAGGAGGTCTGGCGTGCGGCTGCCAGCGGCTTCGTGCGGGCGGTGAAGTTGTATCCGGCCGGGGCGACGACGAACTCTGACTCGGGCGTGACGGACATCGGCAGGTGTGCCGCTGTCCTGGCGGCGATGGAGGAGTGCGGACTTCCTCTGCTCGTCCATGGTGAGGTGACCGATCCGGCCGTCGACGTCTTCGATCGCGAGAAGGTCTTCATCGAGCGTGTCCTGCAGCCCCTGTTGCTGCGGCATGCGGCGATTCGGCTGGTCTTCGAGCACATCACGACCGGCGATGCTGCCGATTTCGTTCGTGCCTGCGGTGACAACGTCGCGGCCACGATCACGGCGCACCACCTGCTTTACAACCGCAACGCGATCTTTGCCGGCGGCATCCGTCCTCATCATTATTGCTTGCCGGTGCTCAAGCGGGAGCGGCACCGGCAGGCGCTGCTGCAGGCAGCCACATCCGGCAACCCGAAGTTCTTTCTCGGGACCGATTCGGCGCCGCACTCACGGGCGAGCAAGGAAAGCGCCTGCGGCTGCGCGGGTTGCTACACGGCGCCGGCTGCGCTCGAACTCTACGCCGAGGCCTTCGAGTCGATGGCGGCGCTCGATCGTCTGGAGGCCTTTGCCAGCTTCCATGGTCCCGATTTCTACCGTTTGCCGCGAAACGCCGGGCAGGTCACGTTGCAGCAGGAAGAGTGGTTGTTGCCTGCCGCCTTCGCCTATGCGGGCGGCGAGCCCCTGGTACCGCTGCGTGCCGGCGAGCCGTTGCGCTGGCGGTTGCTCGACTGATGCCGGCGCCCGCTTGCCGTTCCATACCGCGGAGATCGCCGGTGTTCCCGAGCAGATTGCTTCTCCTGTGGCTGCCGTTGCTGGTGGCCTGTTCTGATCAGCGTGCGGCTTTCGAGATCGATGGCTCGCGGCAGCACACACTGACGCTGATCCGCGTCCAGACCCTGCCCTGGGACAAGACGGCACGGTACGCCGTCGTCGTGGCGCGCATGCCGGACTGTCAGCGGCGGCACGAGATCGGCGCCGGTGGTGCCGAGACACGCGTCGAGGTCTTCGCGCCCGGTAACGACGCCTGGATCCTCAAGCAGGGCAAACGCATGTACGTCGTCGAGGCGCGCACGTGCGAGGGATTTGCCCGGCTTGAAGCGGAACCGGAAGGCGGCCTGGGGCCGTTGCAGGGAAGCTTCCAGATGCGCAACGGCACGCTCGGCTGGGTGGGTGAGCCGGTGGCGCAACCCGCAGCTGCCGGCGCGACTGCCGGTCAGTGAGCGCGGCAGGGTCGCCGTCGGCGGGCGGCCTGTTTGCCGCTCTCTCGTCACTTCTCGGCCAGGTGCCAGCGACGCCCGACCCGGCTGCGCTGGCCGTCCTCGCCGCGGCACGCGACTTGCGCAACGCCGCCGGGCGGCGAATCGCCTTCGTGGCGCCGCCTGTCGACAACCTCGATTATGAGACGCGCATCTGGCTGACGGGCGAGGTCGCGACGCGGCCAGGAAACTGGCACGACTTCTTCAACGCCTTGGTCTGGCTGGTCTTTCCATTGACCAAGGCGGTGCTGAACGCGCGCCACGTCGAGCTGCTTCGGCGGCAGGTGGGGCCGCGCTGTCGCGAGCGTGACGCACTGACGCACTTCGACGAGTGTGGCGTCATCGTCGTTTCGTGCAACCCGGAACTGCTCGAGCTCGTGCGCGGTTTTCAATGGCGCAGGCTGTTCTGGGAACGCCGAAGCGAACTGTCGCGAGAGTTGCGCTGCCTGGTCTTCGGGCACGCGACCTACGAGCAATTGCTGCGCCCGTTTCGTGGTCTGACGGCCAAGGCTGTCCTGCATCAGGTCAGTCCAGCCTGGTTGGAGCAGCCGCTGGCGACTCAGCTTGCCGATGTCGACCGTCGCCTGGCGGCAGAATTCTCGGCCGGCCGCCACCAGGCACCGCGCGGCTGGCAACCGCTTCCCTTGCTCGGGCTGCCCGGGGTCACGCCGGCGAGCGAGCATGCCGCCTACTACGATGACGAGTGGCAGTTCCGGCCCGGTCGCCGCCGCTGCCCGGTATAATCGCAGAGGGAAGTCGGTCAGGCAGCCGCTGGGCAAGAGGTGCAAACCTGGCGCCGAGAGGAAAGTCCGGGCTCCACAGAGCACGATGCCGGTTAACGACCGGGCACCGCGAGGTGACGGAAAGTGCAACAGAAAGCAGACCGCCGATGCCCCGGTGCAGACCGGGGCAGGTAAGGGTGAAACGGTGAGGTAAGAGCTCACCGCGGACGTGGCAACACGGACGGCACGGCAAACCCCATCCGGAGCAAGGCCAAATAGGGAAGCATGGGCGTGGCTCGCGCTGCTTCCGGGTAGGCTGCTTGAGCGTGCTGG
>JFAX01000008.1:26206-44211 GCA_000585015.1 Candidatus Accumulibacter adjunctus
TGGCTGTCCACGACAGAACCCGGCTTATCGACCGGCTTCCCACCCACCCCCCCGCGTCGCCAATGCGACGGTCAGCGATCGCTGGCTGTCTGCCGCCTGTCCTCCTTGCCACAATCGCTGCCGGCAGCGTCCGGTACGCATCGACCATTCGCCGCCGCCGCTGACTCACGGCACACACGCCACTTTCTTAACAAAACACTTTAACTGACGATTCTTTGTGCTTGTTTTGAAGTGGTTCTTGCTCTTTCTTTGGACGGTTTCCGCTAGTCGCTGATAAGTGCTTGTCCAAATTGAGAAAAGTGGTGCATGACCCTTGCTTTGAAAGAATCTTTGGCTTAAAGTGGGAGCAAGTGGTAGAAAGTGGGAAGTTTGCCGTTCGAGTGGCCTGCGGGCAGGGAAAGAGTCAGTTTGATGTTTCAGGGTGCGGCTGCGTTGAGTCTTGATGTCAAGGGGAGGTTTGCCATTCCGGCGCGCCACCGGGAGGCGCTCGCATCCGCCGCCAATGGTCGCCTGATCCTCACCGCACATCCCCACCGCTGTCTTCTACTCTACCCCGAGCCAGCCTGGGAACCGATCCGTGACAAGGTGCTGGCCGCTTCAAGCTTCAATCCGCAGTCTGCCGGGATCAAGCGGCTGCTGGTCGGTAACGCCCGCGAAGAGGAAATGGATGCGGCCGGCCGGCTACTGGTGGCTCCCGAGTTGCGTCATTTCGCGCAGCTCGACAAGCAGATCTGGCTCGTCGGCCAAGGCAGCCATTTCGAGATCTGGTCAGATGCCGGCTGGCAGCAGCAGCAGGAAGCCGTCTTCGCATTGGGTGAGCAGTTTCTGCCCCCCGGCCTAGAAGATCTGGCGCTGTGAGCGCACCGCTGCAGCATCAGACCGTCCTGTTGCGGGAGGCGGTCGAGGCGCTGAGAATCCGATCCGCAGGCAGGTACATCGACGGCACTTTCGGCCGCGGCGGGCATTCGCTGGCGATCCTCGAGCGACTCGGGCCGGAAGGCCGCCTGCTGGCCATCGACCGCGATCCACAGGCCGTGGCCGCTGCATCGGCAATCGGCGACCGGCGCCTGCTGGTTCGGCACCAGCGCTTTGGTGATCTCCTCGCAACCCTGCGCCAGGAGGAGTTCGCAGTGGACGAAGGCGTCGACGGCGTTCTGCTCGACGTCGGAGTGTCCTCGCCGCAGCTCGATCAGGGAGAGCGCGGTTTCAGTTTTCGCCACGACGCACCGCTTGACATGCGCATGGACACGACAGAAGGCGAAACGGCGGCACAGTGGCTCCTGCGGGCCAGCGTGCAGGAGATCACGGAGGTAATCAGGAGCTATGGTGAAGAACGGTTTGCTTTCCAGATTGCAAAGAAGATTGTGGCTGCTCGGGGAGAGCGGCCTCTTGCAACCACGGGGGAGCTCGCCGCGCTCGTACGCGCGACCGTGCGCACCCGTGAGCCCGGGCAGGATGCGGCGACGCGTACCTTTCAAGCTCTACGGATTCATATCAATCAAGAGCTCGAGCAGCTCGCGTTAGTCCTGCCGCAGGCGATGGCCGTCCTCAAGGGTGGCGGTCGTCTGGTGGTGATCAGCTTCCACTCGCTGGAAGACCGCATCGTCAAGCGCTTCATGCGTTCCCAGGCAGCGCCGGACGACGCGCCGAAGAGCCTGCCGCTGCGCGCCGCCGAGCTGCCGCAGCCGCGGCTGCGCTTGCTGGGCAAACCGGTCCGGGCGAGCGCTGCCGAGGTGGCCAGCAATCCCCGCGCGCGCAGTGCCGTCATGCGGGTGGCGGAAAAGCTTGTCTTGAAGGCCGCCTGAGATGGTTCGTCTGAACGTTCTTCTGTTGCTCGTCATGGTGCTCTGCAGTCTTGGCGTGGTCACTGCGCAGCACAAGGCGCGCCAGATCTTCATGGCGCTCGAGGCGGAGCAGGAACACGCGCGGCAGCTCGAGGTCGAGCATGGACAATTGCAGTTGGAACTCTCGACGTGGGGTGCGGCGCCCCGGATCGAGAAGATCGCGCGTGACAAGCTCAGGATGAGCACGCCCGAGTCGCCCCGGGTGATCGCTGCCCCGCCGGCTGGAGGAGTCTCGAGATGATGCGTTTCAAGGGAAGGGTGGCGCACAAGTTCGCCGAGAATCCGTTGCTGCAAATGCGTCTGCCGACTTGGCGCTCGCGCCTCCTCGGTCTGCTGATCATCGGCTCATTCGTCGTCCTGATCGGCCGTGCGTTCTATCTGCAGGTGCTCAACAACGACTTCCTGCAGGAGAAGGGCGAGTCCCGCTATCGGCGAGACATCGAGATCAGTGCCTCGCGTGGACGCATCGCCGACCGCCATGGCGACGTGCTGGCGATATCGACGCCGATGAAGTCGATCTGGGCCGTGCCGCAGGTCGCGCGACTGACACCGGAACAGATCGTCGAGCTGGCGTCGGTGATCGAGATGAACCCGCGGCAGCTGGCGCAGAAGCTCGACACCGAAAAGACCTTCGTCTTTCTGCGGCGGCAGATTCCGCCGGCGGTGGCCGAGCGTGTGGCGGCGCTCAAGCTTCCCGGCATTGGCCAGGACAAGGAGTACCGCCGCTTCTATCCGACCGGCGAGATGACCGCGCACATGGTCGGCTTCACCGGCGTGGACGACCGCGGGCTGGAGGGAGTCGAACTGGCATTCCACGGCCAGTTGCTCGGGCAGCCGGGAAGCCGCAGCGTCATCAAGGATCGTCGTGGCCAGATCATCGAGGATGTCGGGTCGATCAAGCCACCGCAGGACGGCAAGGAAATCCGCTTGGCACTCGATTCGAAGATCCAGTACCTGGCGTACAGCCACCTCAAGCAGGCGATCAGCGAACACAACGCGAAGGCGGGCGGCGTGGTCGTGATCGATGCGCGTACCGGCGAGATCGTCGCCCTCGCCAACTGGCCGACCTACAACCCGAACAATCGCGAGTCGCTGTCGGGTGCGCAGTTGCGCAACCGTGCGTTGACCGACACTTTCGAACCTGGCTCGACGCTGAAGCCATTTACCATCGCCCTTGGCATCGAAAACGGCAAGGTTCGCTCGGAGACGATCATCAACTGTGCTCCGGGCCGCCTGACGATTGGCAATGCGACGATTGCCGATGCCCATCCGCATGGCGCGCTGAGCGTCGCGGAGGTGATCCAGAAGTCGTCCAACGTCGGCGCGGCCAAGATCGCGGCGATGCTGCCTTCGCAGACGATGTGGCAGATGTTCGACGACGTCGGCTTTGGCCAGGCACCCCGCCTCGGGTTCCCGGGCGAAGTCACCGGGCGCGTTCGTCCGTGGAAGACCTGGAAGCCGATCGAGCAGGCCACCATGTCGTACGGGCACGGAATTTCGGTCTCTCTGATCCAGCTGGCGCGTGCCTACTCGGTCTTTGCCCGGGATGGTGACATCGTCCCACTCTCGTTGACCCGGGTCGATGCGCCGGTGACCAGCGGCGCGACCGTGTTCAGCGCCAAGACGGCGCGCGAGGTCCGCATGATGCTCGAAATGGCGGTGCAGCCGGGTGGCACCGCACCGAAGGCACAGATTCCCGGCTATCGTGTTGCCGGCAAGACCGGCACGGCGCACAAGCTGGAGGGCGGGCGCTATGCCAACAAGTACGTCTCGTCCTTCGTCGGTTTTGCACCGGTGTCCGATCCCCGCCTGATCATCGCCGTCATGATCGACGAGCCGAGCGCCGGCAAGCACTATGGCGGCGCGGTCGCGGCGCCGGTCTTCGCGTCGGTCATGGGCAGCTCGCTGCGCACGCTGGGGATATCACCCGACGCGCCGCTGATCGTCGCCGAGACGCCAAAGCCACCACTGCCAAAGGCTCGCCTGTGATGACTTCGGCGCCAAACCACGGCAGCGAAGCCGTCACCGCGATCCTGCAGCGGCTGGCGCTGCTTGGCGTCGTCCCGCATGGCGCAACTGACGACAGCCGGCAGGTCAGGCCGGGCGACCTGTTCCTCGCCTGTGCCGGCGATTCGGTCGACGGCCGCCAGTTCATCGCCGACGCGATAGCCCGTGGTGCCGAGGCTGTCCTCTGGGAAACATGTGACGACCGCGCGGACGTCTTTTCATGGCGTGGCGACTGGCGGGTTCCCGCTGTGCCAGTCAGCGGCTTGCGCCGGCTGCGCGGGCCTCTGGCGCATGCCGTCCATGGGCGCCCGAGCGAGCGCCTGTCGCTGATCGCCGTCACCGGAACCAACGGCAAGACCAGCGTCACGCAGTGGATCGGCGCCACTCATCCGCGTTCCTGCGCGATCATCGGGACGCTCGGCGCCGGCCTGCCGGGGAGGCTGGCAGACACCGGCTTCACGACGCCCGAAGCGACGACCCTGGCGCGCTGTCTCGCCGGCTATGCGGCCGACGACGTGCAGGCATGCGCGCTCGAGGCGAGTTCGATCGGCATGGCGGAAGGCCGCCTGGACGGCGCCCGGGTGGACGTGGCGGTGTTCACCAACTTCACCCGCGATCACCTCGACTATCACGGCAGCATGGCGGCCTATGCGGCCGCCAAGGCGAAATTGTTCACCTGGCCACGTCTGCGACTGGCGGTGTGCAATGTGGACGACCCCTTCGGGCGTGAGTTGGCCAGCCTGACGACCGCCAGCAAGGTGGTTGCCTATACGCAGGAGGGCGGCTGCAGCGACCGGCAGGGGACGATCAGCGCCGAGGACGTCGAGGAAACGATCGCCGGCCTGCGTTTCCGGCTGTGTGCGCCGGGCGGTCGGGCCTTGGTCGAGACGGCGCTGCTTGGTCGCTACAACGTCGCCAATCTCCTGGCCGTGGCCGCCGTCCTGCTCGATGCCGGACTGACCCCGCGCGAGGTTGCGGCGCGCTTCGCCGGCGTGCAACCACCGCCCGGGCGCCTCGAGAAGGTGGGCGGTGACGCGCAGCCCCTGGTCGTGGTCGACTATGCGCATACGCCGGATGCCCTCGAGAACGCGTTGCGCGCGCTGCGGCCGGTCGCCACGGCACGCGGTGCCGGCCTGACGGCCGTCTTCGGCTGCGGTGGCGATCGCGATCCGGGCAAGCGGTCGCTGATGGGCGAGGTCGCCCAGCGCTGTGCCGATCGCGTCGTCCTGACGAGCGACAATCCCCGCAGTGAGGACCCACAGGCGATCCTCGCGCAGATCAGCGTCGCCGCTCCGGCCGCCGAGGTCATCGCCGACCGCGGCGAAGCGATTCGGCGCACGATTCTCTCGGCACATGCTGCGGAAGTGGTGTTGATCGCCGGCAAGGGCCACGAGCCGTACCAGGAGATCGGCGGCGTGCGCCGGCCGTTCTCCGACGTCGCGCAGGCGCGCACCGCGCTGCTCGCTCGCCAGGAGTTGCATCGATGAGCGACATGATGGACCTGCTGGCGGCGGCACGGGCGACGGCGGGTGCCCTCGTCGGCGACAACCGCAGCTTCAGCGGCGTGTCGACCGACAGCCGAACCATCGCCGCCGGTGAACTCTTCATCGCCCTGCGTGGCGACCATTTCGACGGTCACCACTACCTCGCCGCGGCCCGGGAGCGGGGCGCCGCCGCCGCCGTCGTCGCCGCTGACGCCGCCGAGCAGCTGCGGTCGAGCGGCTTGCCGCTCGTCGTCGTGGCCGAGACCAGGCTCTCGCTGGGAGCTCTGGCGGCGGACTGGCGCAGCCGCTTCGCTTTGCCGCTGATCGCCGTCACTGGCAGCAACGGCAAGACGACGACGAAGGAGATGATCGCCAGCATCCTGCGCGCGGCCTACGGTGATGCCGTGCTCTTCAGCCAGGGGAACTACAACAACGACATCGGCCTGCCCTTGACCCTGTTGCGCCTGCATGCCGGCCATCGTGCGGCGATCGTCGAGATGGGAATGAATCACCCGGGTGAGATCGCCTACCTTGCGGGAATCGCCCGCCCTGGCATCGCCGTCGTGACCAACGCGCAGCGCGCCCATCTCGCCGGCATGGGCTCGGTCGAAGCGATCGCCCGCGAGAAGGGCACCATCTACTCCGGGCTGGACGAGAACGGCGTCGCCGTGTTCTGCGCCGACGATCCATGGGCCGACCTCTGGCGGCAGCAGAGCCAGGGCCTGCTTCGGATGACATTTGGCTTCGAGCGGGCCGCCGACGTCAGCGGCAGGGTGGTCCTGCATGGGCTCGAGAATCGCCTGCTGCTCGCCTGCGGCAGCGAAGAGACCGAGGTCATGCTGTCGTTGCCCGGCCGGCACAACGCGCGCAACGCCCTTGCCGCCGCCGCCGCCGCGCTGGCTGCCGGCATCCCGCTGGCAACCGTGCAGGCCGGCCTGAACCGCTTCCGCGGCCTCAAGGGGCGGTTGCAGCTGCGGCAGGCCATGCGCGGCGCGCAGCTCCTCGACGACACCTACAACGCCAACCCCGACTCGGTACGCGCGGGCATCGATGTACTTGCCGCGACCGTCGGCCGCAAGATCCTGGTGCTCGGCGACATGGGCGAGATCGGCGAGATGAGCGGCCAGTTCCACGACGAGATCGGCGGTTATGCGAAGAGTCAGGGCATCGACCGTCTACTGGCACTCGGCGAGGCGAGCGCCCTCGCCGCGCACAACTTCGGCAGCGGCGGCGAGCACTTCATCCATCTCGCGGAGCTCGTCGAAGCGCTGCTTGGCGAGCTCGGGCCGGATGCGACCGTGCTCGTCAAGGGCTCGCGCTTCATGCGCATGGAACGGGTGGTCGAGGCGATCTGCACGCCGGCCGGGGAGGGCGTCTGATGCTGCTCTGGCTGTCCCAGTGGCTGGCCCAGGACGTGCGGGCTTTCAACGTCTTCGGCTACATCACGCTGCGCACGGTGCTGGCGGCAATGACTGCGCTGATCATCTCCTTCATCGCCGGTCCGCGACTGATCCGCTGGCTGGCGGCGAAGAAGATCGGTCAGGCGGTGCGCAACGACGGTCCGCAGACGCACCTCCTGAAGTCGGGAACGCCAACCATGGGTGGTGCCCTGATCCTGATCGCGATCCTCGTCACGACGCTGCTCTGGGGCGACCTCAGCAACCGTTACGTCTGGGTCGTGCTGCTCGTCACCATCGGTTTCGGCAGCATCGGCTGGTATGACGACTGGCAGAAGGTGGTGCATCGCAATCCACGCGGGCTGGCGGCGCGCTGGAAATACTTCTGGCAGTCGGCGCTCGGCCTCACGGTCGCGCTCTACCTCGCGCTGACCGCCAGTGGACCGGCGCAGCTCGAGCTCATCGTCCCCTTCTTCAAGACCGTCGCCTATCCGCTCGGTCTGGTCGGCTTCGTCGTTCTCAGCTATCTCGTCGTCGTCGGCACCAGCAACGCCGTCAACCTGACCGATGGCCTCGATGGTCTGGCGATCATGCCGACGGTGATGATCGCCGCGGCGCTGGCGATCTTTGCCTACGTCGCCGGCAATGCAGTCTATGCCAAGTACCTGCTCCTGCCGTACATCCCGGGTGCCGGTGAGCTGGCGATCCTGCTCGGCGCGATGGCCGGGGCCGGACTCGGCTTCCTCTGGTTCAACGCTTACCCGGCCGAGGTCTTCATGGGTGATGTCGGTGCGCTGGCGCTCGGCGCCGCGCTCGGGACGGTCGCCATCATCGTGCGGCAGGAGATCGTCCTGGCGATCATGGGCGGTGTCTTCGTTGCTGAAACCCTTTCAGTGGCGGCGCAGGTGCTGTTCTACAAGATGACCGGTGGCCGCCGCATCTTTCGCATGGCACCTCTGCACCATCACTTCGAGCTGGGCGGCTGGAAGGAGACGCAGGTCGTCGTTCGCTTCTGGATCATCACCATCATGCTGGTGCTGGCCGGTCTATCCACCCTGAAACTCCGGTGAGGTCCCGCTGAACATGGAACTGCAGGGGAAATCGACACTCGTGGTCGGTCTTGGCGAAAGCGGCCTGGCGATGGTCAGGTGGCTGGCGCGTCAGGGCGTCCGGCTGCGGGTGGCGGATACCCGTCAGCGACCACCCCAGGTGGAGCTGCTGCGCGCGATCGCGCCCGACGCACCGCTGTTCGCCGGTCCGCTGCAGCGCGAAGCGCTCGCCGGTGTCGACCTGATCGCCCTGTCACCGGGCGTCCCGGTCGCCGAGCCGCTGATCGGCGAAGCGATGGCGCGCGGTGTGCCGGTGGTCTCGGAGATCGAGCTCTTTGCCTGCGCTCTGCGGCAGTTGAGCCCTGCGGCACGGCTGATTGCGATCACCGGCAGCAACGGCAAGACCACCACCACCGCGCTCACCGGTGCCCTCTGCCGCGCTGCCGGGCGCGCCACGGCTGTCGCTGGCAACATCGGTCCGGCGGCGTTGACGGCGCTGCTTGCGGCCGTCGAGTCTGCACGCATGCCGGACACCTGGGTTCTCGAACTGTCGAGTTTCCAGCTCGAGACCACCTACAGCCTCGATGCCGACGCCGCCACCGTCCTCAACCTCAGCGAGGATCACCTCGATCGTTACAGCGGCATGGCGAGCTACGCCGCGAGCAAGGCGCGCATCTTTCAGGGGCGGGGTACCGCGGTGCTGAATCGTGACGATCCCCTGAGCCTGGCCGCCGCGCCGCCGGGCCGGGCGACGGTCACCTTCGGCCTCGGTCCGGCACCCCGGCCTGCAGACTATGGCGTCGAGGAGGGGTGGATCGTGCGCGGCAGTGACAGGCTGATCGCTACCGTCGACCTGCGGCTGGCCGGCCGGCACAACGTCGCCAACGCGATGGCGGCTCTGGCCCTGTGCGAGGCGATCGGCATCGATCCACGTCTGCCGCTGCCCGCTCTCGCCGCCTTCAGCGGCCTTGCCCATCGTCTCGAGTGGGTTGCCGAGATCAAGGGCGTCGCCTATTACGACGACTCCAAGGGGACCAACGTCGGTGCCACCCTGGCGGCCGTCGCCGGGCTCGGTCGCCCGGTGGTGATCATTCTCGGCGGCGACGGCAAGGGGCAGGACTTCAGCCCGCTGCGCGAAGCCATCGCCCGTCATGCACGCGCCGCGGCGCTGATCGGTCGTGATGCCGGGGCCATCGCTGCGGTCCTGCACGGCTGCCCGCTGCCGCTGCGTCACTGTGCCGACATGAGCGAGGCCGTGCTCTGGTGCGCCGGCCAGGCGAATCCCGGCGATGCCGTGCTGCTTTCGCCGGCCTGCGCCAGCATGGACATGTACCGCGATTATGCCCACCGGGCGAGCGTCTTCGTGGACGCCGTGCGCAGCATCGAAAGGGAGGCTGCCTGATGTTGCGTACCCTGGATCGACCGCGTCGTCTGCCGTCGGAGATCGATCTGGCGCTTCTCTGGAGCACGCTGGTCCTGCTGGTGATCGGCATGGTCATGGTCTACTCGGCGTCGATGGCGACTGCCGAGGCGGCCCGCCAGACCGGCAACCAGTCCAGCTACTTCCTGATCCGCCACGGCGTCTTCCTGATCCTGGCACTGGTCGCCGCCGGCATGGCTTTCCAGGTGCCGATGGCGACCTGGCAGCGTTGGTCGCCGTGGCTCTTCGTCATCGGTTTCGTGATGCTGGCGCTGGTGCTGGTTCCCGGCATCGGTCGCGAAGTCAACGGTGCGCGCCGCTGGCTGTCACTCGGGCTGGTCAACCTGCAACCGTCCGAGCTGATGAAGCTGTTCGCGGTGCTCTATGCCGCCGACTACACGGCGCGCAAGATGCCCTGCATGCACGATCTGAAGAAGGCCTTCCTGCCCCTGGCGAGCGCCATGGTCGCGGTCGGCGTGTTGCTGCTGAAGGAGCCGGACTTCGGCGCCTTCGTCGTCATCATCTCGATCGCCATGGCGATCCTCTTCCTCGGTGGCATGCGGGCGCGTCTCTTCGTCATCCTGATCGTCGTCCTGGCGGTGGCCTTTGCCGTCCTGATCATCGTCTCTCCCTATCGCCGCGACCGCATCTTTGGCTTCATGGATCCGTGGGCCGACGCCTTCGGTCGCGGTTACCAGCTGTCGCACGCGCTGATCGCCTTCGGTCGCGGCGAACTCTTCGGTGTCGGGCTCGGAGCGAGCGTCGAGAAGCTGTTCTACCTGCCCGAGGCACATACCGACTTCCTGCTTGCGGTGATCGCCGAGGAGCTCGGTTTCGTCGGCGTACTCGTCGTCATCCTGCTCTTCAGCCTGCTGATCCAGCGCGCCTTCGCCATTGGCCGGCAGGCGGTGGCGCTCGAGCGCTACTACTCGGCGCTGGTGGCACAAGGGGTTGGCGTCTGGCTCGGTGTGCAGGCCTTCATCAACATGGGCGTCAACATGGGTGTGCTGCCGACCAAGGGTCTCACCCTGCCGCTGATGAGTTTCGGTGGCTCGGGCATCCTGGCCAATTGCGTGGCACTCGCCGTGCTTCTGCGGATCGATTGGGAGAATCGTCAGCTGATGCGTGGGGCGAAGCTGTGAGGACCCTGCTGGTCATGGCTGGCGGCACCGGTGGCCATGTCTTCCCCGGTTTGGCGGTCGCCGACCTGCTGCGCCAGCGCGACTGGCGTGTCGTCTGGATGGGGTCTCCGGACGGCATGGAAGCCAGGCTGGTGCCGGCGCGCGGCTACGAGATGGCTTGGGTCCGCTTCGCGGCTCTGCGCGGCAAGGGCCTGTTGCGCAAACTGATGCTGCCCTTCCATCTGCTCGCCGCCTGCTGCCAGGCGCGGCGCGAGATTCGCCGCCTGCGACCGGACGTTGTCCTCGGTCTGGGTGGCTACGTCAGCTTCCCGGGCGGCCTGATGGCGGCGTTGTTCGGCTGGCCGCTGATCATCCACGAGCAGAACTCGATCGCCGGCCTGGCCAACCGGGTACTTGCCCGCTGGGCGCAACGGGTTGCCTGTGGCTTTCCGGAAGCGTTGCCACGTGGTGTCTGGGTTGGCAACCCGCTGCGTCCGGAAGTGAGTTCCTTGCCCGCGCCGGCGGAGCGTCTCGCCGGGCGCGCCGAGGCGCCGCGCTGGCTGGTGCTCGGTGGCAGCCAGGGGGCGGCGGCGCTCAATGACGTCGTACCGCGCGGGCTTGCCATGCTCGCTGCCGCCCAGCGACCGCAGGTGGTCCATCAGGCCGGCGAGCGGCATCTCGAGAAGCTGCGCCAGAACTACGAGGCCGCCGGCGTGCAGGCGCACTGTGTCGCCTTCATCGAAGACATGGCGGCTGCCTACGAATGGGCCGACCTGGTGATCTGCCGCGCCGGAGCACTCACCGTCGCCGAACTCGCGGCGGTTGGTGTTGCCAGCGTCCTGGTACCGTTTCCGCATGCAGTGGACGATCACCAGACGCGCAACGCCCGCTTCCTTTCGGCAGCCGGCGCCGCCCGTCTGCTGCCGCAGGGTGAACTGAGCCCCGCCGCGATCGCCGAGCTGCAGGGGTTGACGCGGGCGCAGCTGCAGTCGATGGCCGAGAAGGCGCGTGCACTGGCCAAGCCGGGAGCGACCGCCGCCCTGGCGAAAATGTGTGAGGAGCTGGTCGAGTGAAGCACAAGGTCAAGAGCATCCATTTCGTCGGTATCGGTGGTGCCGGCATGAGCGGCATCGCGGAGGTGCTGGCCAATCTCGGCTTCACGATCAGCGGTTCCGATCTTGCCGAAAGCTCGACGACCCGTCGCCTGGCCGAGCTCGGCATCCGCACCGTCATCGGTCACGCCGCCGAAAACGTCAGCATGGCCGACGCCGTGGTGATTTCGTCGGCGGTCCGCGTCGACAATCCGGAGGTCATCGCTGCCCGGGCACGCAAGGTGCCGGTCGTGCCGCGGGCCCAGATGCTCGCCGAGCTGATGCGCCTGAAGCAGGGAATTGCCGTCGCCGGCACCCATGGCAAGACCACGACGACCAGTCTGGTGGCTTCGATCCTCGCCGCCGGTGGCATGGATCCGACCTTCGTCATCGGCGGTCGGCTGAACGCGGCCGGCGCCAATGCCCGCCTCGGGTCGGGTGACTTCCTCGTCGCCGAAGCCGACGAATCCGACGCCTCCTTCCTCCTGCTGTCGCCGGTCCTGTCGATCGTCACCAACATCGACGGGGACCACATGGAAACCTATGGCCACGACTTCAGCCGGCTGAAGCAGGCCTTCGTCGACTTCATCCAGCGTCTGCCGTTCTACGGCGTGGCGGTGCTCTGCGCCGACGACGCGAACGTGCGCGAGATCATGCCGCTCGTCAGCAAGCAGATCGTCACCTATGGTCTCGATGCGGCGGCCAACGTCCATGCCGAGAACCTTGTCGCGGTCGCTGGCCAGATGCATTTCGACTGTGTGCGCGTCAATGGCAGCGTCAGCCGCCTGCCGATACGGCTCAATCTGCCCGGTCAGCACAACGTCCTCAACGCGCTGGCCGCGATCGCCGTCGCCAGCGAACTCGGCGTCGACGATGCCGCGATCGCCACGGCGCTGGCCGAATTCCGTGGCGTCGGCCGTCGCTTCCAGCGCTACGGTGAGCTGTCGCTGCCGCACGGCGGCTCGGTCACGTTGATCGACGACTATGGCCATCACCCGGTCGAGATGCGGGCGACGCTTGCCGCCGCCCGCGGTGCCTTTCCCGGGCGTCGCCTGCTGCTCGCCTTCCAGCCACACCGCTACACCCGCACACGCGACTGCTTCGACGACTTCGTCAAGGTGCTCAGCGGGGTCGACGCGCTGGTACTCGGCGAAGTGTACGCTGCCGGCGAGCAGCCGATCGTCGCAGCCGATGGCCGCGCGCTTGCCCGTGCGCTGCGTGTCGTCGGCAAGGTCGAACCGGTCTTCGTCGAGCACGTTGCCGATCTGCCGCAGGCGATTCGTGATGCCGCGCGCGATGGCGACGTGGTGATGACGATGGGTGCGGGATCGATTGGAACGATTCCCGGCAAGTTGTTGGCCGCCTAGGGAGAGAAGGATGAGCCGCATGGAATTCGGCAAGGTGGCAGTGCTCTTCGGTGGCCGGTCGGCCGAGCGCGAGGTCTCGCTGAACAGCGGCACGCGGGTTCTCGCCGCTCTGCAGCGGCAGGGAGTCGACGCCCAGGCCTTTGATCCGGCGACCCGTCGTCTCGACGAGCTTGCCGCCTACGACCGTGCTTTCATCGCCCTGCATGGACGCTACGGCGAAGACGGAACCATCCAGGGCGCGCTCGAACTGATGGGCGTCCCTTATACCGGCAGTGGCGTGATGGCTTCGGCGCTGGGTATGGACAAGTGGCGCAGCAAGCTGCTGTGGCAGGCGGCAGGCCTGCCCATTCCGGAGTATCTGGTTCTCGAAGCAGGTGGAGACTTCGCGCGCGTCGCGGCGGAGCTGGGCCTGCCCCTCTTCGTCAAGCCGGCTTGCGAAGGCTCTTCGATCGGCATCAGCAAGGTCAGGCACAGCAGCGAACTGGCCGCCGCGCACGCGGCAGCCGCTCGCCACGATCCGCTGGTGCTCGCCGAACGGGCCATTCTCGGCGGCGAGTATACGGCGGCGATCCTCGGTGATCAGGCGTTGCCGATCATCAAGATCGAGCCCGGCAGTGATTTCTACGACTACGACGCCAAGTACCTGCGTGAGGACACGGTCTATCGCTGTCCCTGCGGCTTGCCCGAGGAGCGCGAGCTCGAGCTGCGGGCACTGGCCCTGGAGGCCTTCCGCGTCCTCGGCGGTCGCGGCTGGGGGCGGGTGGACTTCCTGATGGACGAAGCCTGCGGTGGTCGGGCCTACCTGCTCGAAGTGAACACCTCGCCGGGAATGACCGACCACTCGCTGGTACCGATGGCGGCTCGCGCCGCCGGCATCGGTTACGACGAACTGGTGGTCCGCGTCCTGGCGCTGGCCACCCTGGGATGAACGATGTGGCACAAACCACACCTGCTGAAAGCAATCGCCGACCTGCTCCTTCTCGCCGCTGCGGCAGCCTTGCTGGCGGCTGCGCTGGTCTGGGGCTCGGCGCGCCTGCGTCTGTTCCCGCTCGCCGAGGTGCAGGTGCTGGGCGAGCTGCGGGTCGTGCAGCGACACGAGCTGGAGGAGGCTTTGGCCGGCTTGTTGCGTGGCAACTTCTTCACCGTCGATCTCGAGGCGCTGCGGCGGGCGCTCGAGGATCTGCCGTGGGTGCGCCGCGCCGAGTTGTGGCGGCGCTGGCCATCGCGCATCGAAGTACGCATCGAGGAGCAGAAGGCTGCGGCGCACTGGGGAGACGGGCATGGCGAGCTGGTCAACATCTTCGGCGAGGTTTTTGCTGCCTCACTGCCCGACGAGCAGCGGCTGCCCAAGCTCAGTGGACCGAGCGGCTCCTCGCGCGAAGTCCTGCGTCGCCATGGGGAGTTCGTCGAGCTGCTCAAACCGGCGAGCCTGCGGCCAGCGCAACTGAGCCTGTCGCCGCGCCTGGCCTGGGCGGTGAAGCTGGAGGACGGCATGCTGGTTGAACTCGGTCGCGAGCAGGCGAAGGCGCCGATCCGCACGCGCCTGCAACGCTTCGTCGAGTACTACCCGACCATGCCGGACGCGCGCCACGGGCGGCCGGTTGCGGTAGACATGCGGTATCCGAATGGTTTCGCACTCCGCTTCGCGGCCAGTGCGGTTCAAGAAGTCAAAGGAAAGAGATGAGCAGGGATAGCAAGGATCTGATCGTTGGACTCGACATCGGTACGTCGAAGATTGTTGCGCTGGTTGCCGAGCTCACTCCCGAGGGGCGGCTCAACGTCATCGGCATGGGCTCACAGGAGTCGAGGGGACTCAAGAAGGGGGTCGTCGTCAATATCGAGGAGACGGTTGCGACGATCTCGCGCGTCCTGCAGGAGGTCGAGCTGATGGCCGACTGCAAGGTGCGCGATGTCTACACCGGGATTGCCGGCAGCCACATCCGCAGCTTCAACTCGAACGGCATGGTGGCGATCAAGGACAAGGAAGTCACGCCGATGGATGTGGAACGGGTCATCGAGACGGCGCGGGCGATGCCGATCCCGGCCGACCAGGAGATCCTCCACATCCTGACGCAGGAGTTCATCATCGACGACCAGGACGGCATCCGCGAGCCGATCGGCATGAGCGGCTTCCGCCTCGAAGTCAAGGTGCACATCGTCACCGGTGCCGTTTCCGCCGCCCAGAACATCGTCAAGTGCGTGCGCCGCTGTGGCCTCGAAGTCAATGACCTGGTCCTGCAACCCCTGGCGTCGAGTTGCGCGGTCCTTTCCGATGACGAAAAGGATCTCGGCATCTGCCTGATCGACATCGGTGGCGGCACGACCGATCTCGCGGTGTGGACGCAGGGAGCGATCCGCCACACCTCGGTGATCCCGATTGCCGGTGACCAGGTGACCAACGACATCGCCATGGCGCTGCGCACGCCGACACGCGAGGCGGAGGACATCAAGCGCAAGTACGGTTGTGCGCTGGCGCATCTGGCGGATCCCGAGGACGTCCTCGACGTCGCCGGGGTCGACGACCGTCCCTCGCGCAAGCTGTCGCGACGGGCGCTGGCCGATGTCATCCAGCCGCGCGTCGAGGAACTCTATGAACTGATCCAGGCGGAACTGCGGCGCTCGGGCTTCGAGGATGTCCTGTCGTCGGGAATCGTCCTCACCGGAGGAGCCTCGGTGATGCCCGGGATGATCGAACTCGGCGAAGAGATCTTCCACATGCCGGTGCGTCTGGGCGTGCCGAAATATCAGGGGGCGCTGGCGGATGTGGTTCAGAGCCCGCGTTTCGCTACTGCCTGTGGTCTGCTGCTCGAGGCCCACACGCAGCGCAAGCGCGGCCTCAAGGTGCGCGAGACGCGCGATGTGAAGCAGGTGTTCGGTCGCATGAAGTCGTGGTTCGAAAAGAACTTCTAAGCCTGTCAGCGATGACGAGAGGCATTTCTTTGAGTTGGTGAAATTTTTTTGCAGAGGAGGCGACAATGTTTGAAATCATCGAGAAGGAACAGAGCGAGCGCGATACCGTGATCAAGGTGATCGGCATCGGCGGCGCCGGCGGCAACGCCGTCGATCACATGATCCGCGAGGGCGTGAACGGCGTGGACTTCATCACCGCCAATACCGACTCGCAGGCGCTTGGCCGCAGCATTGCCCTGCAGAAGCTGCAGCTGGGCAAGACCGGCCTCGGCGCCGGTGCCAAGCCGGAGGCCGGCAAGAGTGCGGCGATCGAGGAGCGCGAGGCGATCGCCGCTTCGTTGCAGGGTGCGCACATGGTGTTCATCACCGCCGGCATGGGCGGTGGCACGGGTACCGGTGCCGCGCCGATCGTCGCCGAGGTGGCGCGCGAGCTCGGCGTGCTGACCGTTGCCGTCGTCACCAAGCCTTTCGCTTTCGAGGGCAAGCGGCTGAAAGTCGCCGAGGTCGGGATTTCCGAGCTGCAGAAGCACGTCGACTCGCTCATCGTCATCCTCAACGACCGCCTGATGGACGTCCTCGGAGAGGACGTCTCGATGGATGACGCCTTCCGCGCGGCCGACAACGTGCTGCGCAACGCCGTCGGCGGCATTGCCGAGATCATCAACTTCCCCGGGTTGGTCAACGTCGACTTCGAGGATGTACGGACGGTGATGGGCGAGATGGGCATGGCGATGATGGGCTCGGCGAACGCCGCCGGTGTCGACCGCGCGCGGATCGCGGCCGAGCGCGCGGTCTCGTCGCCGCTGCTCGAAGGTGTGAACCTCTCCGGCGCCAAGGGCGTGCTGGTCAACATCACGGCCTCCCGCTCGCTGAAGATGAAGGAAGTCAACGAAGTGATGAACACCGTCCGCGCGTTCGCCGCCGACGATGCGCACATCATCTTCGGCGCCGTCTACGATGAGCAGATGGCTGAGGAGATCCGCGTCACCGTGGTGGCCACGGGCCTCGGCCAGGCGCAGGCCAAGCAGCGCCCCTTCGAGGTGATCCGCAACATCGACCGGCAGGCGACCGGAACCGACGGACCGTTTGGTGGCGGCGCCATCGACTACTCGTCGCTCGACCAGGTCCCGGCGATCGTCCGCAAGGGACGCAGCGCGACCGTCGAAGCGCTGGCCAACAGCGGCGTCGACCGTTACGACATCCCCGCGTTCCTGCGCAAGCAGGCCGACTGAACGCGATCCCCATGACTCCTCTGCGGGAATCGGCGTCTGTCCGGGCCACCCGGCCTGTGCTAGAATCAACCGATTCCCTCCTTTTTTCAGACACATGTTGAAGCAGCGAACGCTCAAGGCTGTCGTCAGCGCGGCTGGCGTCGGCCTCCATTCCGGCGTCAAGGTGAACATGAGCCTGCGTCCGGCGGCGCCCGGAACCGGTATCGTCTTTCGCCGGGTCGATCTCGATCCGCCTGTCGACCTGCCGGCATCGGCATTGCTCGTCACCGACACCCGCATGTGCTCGTGCGTCGAGCGCGACGGCGCCAAGGTCGGGACGATCGAACACCTCATGTCAGCCTTCGCCGGCCTCGGGGTCGACAACGCCTTCGTTGACGTCGATGCCGCCGAGTTGCCGATCCTCGACGGTTCGGCTTCGCCCTTCGTCTTCCTCATCCAGTCGGTCGGCATCGAGGAACAGCCGGCGGCGAAGCGATTCATTCGCATCAAGACGCCCGTCGAGGTGCGCGAGCACGACCCGGCCGGCGCGAAGTGGGCCCGGCTCGATCCTCATGACGGCTTCCGGCTGTCTTTCTCGATCGGCTTCAACCACCCGGCGATCGATCGCACGGGGCAGCACGTGACGATCGACTTTGCCGACCATTCCTATGTGCGCGAGGTGGCGCGGGCGCGCACCTTCGGTTTCATGCAGGAGGTCGAGTGGCTGCACGAGAACGGTCTGGCGCAGGGCGGCGGGCTCGACAACGCCGTCGTCCTCGACGAGTATCGCGTGCTCAACGCCGACGGCTTGCGTTACGACGACGAGTTCGTCAAGCACAAGGTGCTCGACGCGATCGGTGACCTGTACCTGCTTGGCCACCCGTTGCTGGCGTCCTTCAGCGCGCACAAGTCGGGACACGCCCTGAACAACCTGCTGGCGCGCAGGCTGTTGGCCAGCCCCGAGGCGTGGGAGTTCGTCAGCTTCGAGAACGGCGACCTGGCGCCGCGGGCCGTGGCGCGCTGGCTGGAATCGCCGGCTTTCTGAGCGGATGTGGCTGCTGCGCCTGCTCGCCGTCCTGACGGTGCTGGCAGTGGCCGCGGGGG
>JFAX01000008.1:44361-77877 GCA_000585015.1 Candidatus Accumulibacter adjunctus
GACGGTGCTGGCAGTGGCCGCGGGGGGCGTGCTCTTCGTCTTCACCCGTGACAGGCGCTATCTCGCTTTCTCCTGGCGGCTCTTTCGCTACTCGTTGCTCGTCGCGCTGCTGGTCTTTGCGCTGATGATCATCGAGCGTGTCGCCGTCATTCCTGTCTAGCCGACCGCGCCAGCAGGCGCTCGATGGCCTGGCGCAGGGGAGACGCGGGGAGTGATTCGCGCAGGGCGGCCAATCGCTCGCAGCTGCCGGCTGTGAGCGGCCTCGATTGCGGCGTTGCCGTCGGAATGCGCGCCAGCGGTGCGTGGACCCGGATCTGCAGGCCGCGACAGTCGATGCCCCGTTGCGTGACTTCGTTTGCCAGCGTTGGCGCGAGCTGTCGCAGTTTCGCCGCGACGGCTCCGTTGTGCGCGTGTATGACCAGGATGCCCGACTTGAAATTCGCCAGGTTGCTCGCCTGCACGAGGTGCTCCGGCGCGACACGCCGAAAGACGTCGTCCAGCCGGCGCAACAGTTGCGCGTGCGCCATGACCTTTGCCGCGCCATCTGGCGCGCTGAGAAAGCGGTGCAGGGTTTCGGCCATTTGCCGCGGCCTTCACGAAGGACGATGGGCGCATGCTATCCTGCTTGCCGAGCCCTTGGCAATCAGCGCCGCCACCCAGCAACCCCGTTCATCGGGCCGCTGGCAGGGAGAGCTACGGCTGCGCCCGTTCGTAGATGACGAAGTCGAAATCGGGCACGGTGCCATCCTTGCTGCCCTGCGAAGAACCGACGCGGCGTGAAAGCTGCCGCCATTGCCCCGTCGGCAGGTCGGGAAAGAAGGCATCGCCGCTGGCTTCGGCGGCGACCTCGGTCAGGTAGAGACGGTCCGCCAGCGGCAGCGTCTGACGATACATCTCGGCACCGCCGATGACGAAAACCTCGCCGGCATCGCCGGCGATCTGCAGCGCTTCCGCAATCGAGCTTGCCCGGCTGGCGCCGGACGGCCGGTAGCCCGGATTGCGGGTGACGACGATGTTGTGCCTACCGGGCAGTGGACGAAACGCATCCGGCAGCGATTCCCAGGTCTTCCGGCCCATGATCACCGGTTTGCCGCCGGTCGTCGCGCGGAAATGGCGCAGGTCTTCGGGCAGGCGCCAGAGCAACTGCTGACCCCTGCCGATCGCCCGGTTTCGTGCCACGACGGCGATCAACGAGATCATCGCCAGCACCTAGACGGCAACCGCCCCCGCAATGTGCGGATGCGGATCGTAGCCTTCGAGCTCGAAATCCTCGAAGCGGAAGGCGAACAGGTCGCTGACTGCCGGGTTCAGCCGCATCCGCGGCAGGCCGCGTGGTTCGCGGGTCAACTGCAGCCGTGCCTGATCGAAATGGTTGCTGTACAGGTGCGCATCGCCGAAGGTGTGCACGAATTCGCCCGCACGGTAGCCGCAGACCTGTGCCAGCATCAGTGTCAGCAGGGCGTAGGAGGCGATGTTGAAGGGAACGCCGAGAAAGATGTCGGCGCTGCGCTGGTACAACTGGCAGGACAATCGGCATCGTTGATCCGCGTCGTCGGCCGGCGCGGGTGCGACGTACAGCTGGAACAAGGCGTGGCAGGGCGGCAGCGCCATGCGCCCGACGTCGCCCGGGTTCCACGCCGTCACCAGATGCCGGCGTGAGTCGGGATGGCGTCTGAGGCCATCGACCAGTTGCGCCATCTGGTCGATCTGTCTGCCGTCTGCCGTCTGCCAATGACGCCACTGATGACCGTAGACCGGCCCGAGATCACCGTTCGCGTCGGCCCATTCGTCCCAGATGCGGACCCCGTTGTCCCGCAGGTAGCGGATGTTCGTCTCCCCACGCAGGAACCACAACAGCTCATGCACGATCGAGCGCAGATGAAGCCGCTTTGTCGTCAGCAGCGGGAAACCGTCGTCGAGCGCGAAGCGCATCTGCCAGCCAAATACCGACCTCGTACCGGTGCCCGTACGGTCACCCTTTGCGCAGCCTTTGTCCAGAACGTGCTGCATCAGCTCCAGATACTGCCTCATCCCTTGCCCCAGCCGATGTCCCAGGCCCAATTGTAATTCATCGTGGCGTGCCGGCCTCCCCAAGCGCCTGCTGTTGCCGAGCGACATGGTGGCGACCGCGGTCCTGCTGGCATGCATTACAATTGCCCTTCCAACCAGGCGACCCGTGACGAGGCCGGCTCATCGATGATTCTCAACCTGTTCCCGCAGCGTCCCGACCATCCGCTGGCTGATGGCAAGGAGTTGAAGCGGATCGTCGCCGAGCTCTTGGTCGCCCGGCCAGCGAACGCCGTCGAGGAAGTGACGACCTGGTTCGAGTCGCTCAAGCAGGCCCGCAACTTCCGCGTCGATCGCTACTTCGAAGTCCTGCGCCAGCTTGATGAGGCAGCCCAGCCGCATCTGCGTCGTCTCGGGCGGGACTACGTGCAGTCGCAACACCTCTCACCGGCCGAGCGAGGCCGCATCTGGACGCGCTGCCACGTTTTCTACAGCGAAGTCGCAGCGAGTTACTCGCTGTGCCTGTCTCGGGCACGGCTGGATCCGCGCAGCAAGGGCAGCGAGGCGCTCAAGCAGTCACTCCCCCTGGTCGAGGCGCGCCTGCTCGCGGCGTGTCGCTGTCAGCTGAAGTGGCTCGCGTTCCGCTACACGGCCGCCGGTGCGGAAGTCTGGCAGGCGCTCGGGGCGAGCTATCTGGCAGCCGAGCAGGGTGGCTACGCGCAGAAGTCGCTGCAGCTCTATCCGGCACAGCACGGTCTGACCAGCGCCCAGCAGCAGTATGTCCATGCCTTGGTCTTCTGCTCGTCGTCGATGGACGGCCTGTTGCCGGAGCAGATGGAACTCGCCGACCGCCTGATCGCCCACTTCCTCTCCGCTTTCGTCCTCTTGCCGACGCCGCGTGCGGACAGTGTCTATTGGGTCGACGCCGCCACTGGCGAGCCGCCCACCCGACTGGGCCGGCGACCGGGCGTGATCCGCCCCAGCCTGCGCTATCTCTCCCCCGTGCCGGCATTGACTGCACTCAACGAGCTGATCCACCGCCTTGAACATGGCGAGTTGCCGGCGGACCTCAATCTCGGCGGCGAGTACCCGCCAAAGACGGTCCTCGCGGTGATGCGCCACCTGCGTCCCTACTGGGCGCTGCAGCCACCGCAGCGGCAGCACCGACGACACGCCATCAGGACGCAGATGACGGTGTTCGAGGGCTTCGAGCAGTGCTACATGGTTTTCGCCGGGGCCACCCTGCAGTTGCAGGAGGATCCGGCGCGGCAACAATGGCTGGTCGACGACATCAGTCTCGGTGGTTTCCGCGCGCTGCTCGACCGCTCGTCCGAGGGCAGCGTGCGCCTGGGCGCCCTGCTCTGCATGCGGGCCGAGGGGAGCGACAACTGGCTTCTCGGTGTCGTCAGGCGGCTGGGCTCATTGCCCGATGGTACTGCCACGGTCGGCGTGCAGGTGCTGTCGCGGCGGGCAAGAAGCGTCGACCTGCGGCCGCGGCGCAGCGGCTTCGCCGCCGCCGTGGCCATACCTGGTATCCATCTTGGCGATGAACATGGCGCTGCCGACGTGCTGCGCATCCTCCTGCCGCTTGGCGGTTTCCAGGTTCGCGACAACCTCGACCTGAGCCTCGATGGCAGCCTCTCTGTGCTCGTGCCGCTGGAGGTCGAGGAGAGCGGTGGTGATTTCGAGATCGCCCGCTTCCGTCAGGAGCCGGCCGGCTGAGAAACCGCGGTGCCATCGCCGGGCTGCGACCGCTGCGCCGATTTTGGCCGGAAGGCCTTGACGACCTCCGGTCGCGTCTCGATCCAAGGACCGCCAAGGAGGTCGATGCAGTAGGGAATGGCGGCGAAGATGCCGTTGACCTGGACGCTGCCATCTGCTGCCCGGAGTCCTTCGAGCGTCTCCCGGATGGCTTTCGGTTGTCCGGGGAGGTTGACGATCAACGCCTGGCGACGAATCACCGCCACTTGGCGTGACAGGATCGCGGTCGGCACGAAGTGCAGGCTGATGCGCCGCATCTCCTCGCCAAAGCCGGGCATCAGCCTGTCGGCCACCGCCAGCGTCGCCTCTGGAGTCAGGTCACGGGCGGCCGGTCCCGTGCCGCCGGTGGTGAGGACGAGATGGCAGCCGAGGTGGTCGACGAGGTCGATCAGCGTCTGTTCGATCGACACGCGGTCATCGGCGATCAGGCGCGCTTCGCTTCGCCAGGCGCTGCTGATCGCAAGCCGCAACCACTCTTCGAGCGCCGGCAGCCCCTGATCCGGATAGACCCCCTGTGCGGCGCGATCGCTGATCGACACCAGGCCGACCAGCAACTGTTCATTCCCGCTCATCGTCCGCCCCCCCGCCTGGCGTTGCCGTCTTCCGATCGATCTCGCGCAGCAACCGGAACAGCGCACGCTGGCTGCGCGGCGGCCGCCCCTGCTCCTGCTCGGCGAGGGCTGCCCGCCGCAGCGAGCGCAACTGCTGCAGGTCGACCGACGGCGAGCGGCTGGCGATCGTGAACAGAAGCCTCTCATCGGCGAGAAGCTCGCTGCGCAGTCGCTCGATCCGGTGCAGCGTCGCCGTCTCGTCGGCGGAGTCGCCGCGCACCGCCGCCAGGACGGCGCGAATCGGCTGCGGGTCGACGGCCCGCATCAGGCGGCCAATGTACTGCATCTGGCGGCGGCGCGCGTCGTCCTGACGCGCCATGCCGCGTGCCTGCTCGACGGCCAGCCGCAGATCCTCGGGCAGTTCGACCTGGCGCAGGCGGTCGGCGGGCAGTGCGACGAGTTCCTCGCCCAGTTCCTGCAGTTCCAGCATGGCGCGCTTGCGCCTCGTCTTCGACTGCGGTTGCGGATCTTCGTGTCTGTCTGCGGTTGCGCTATGGCTGCTCATGGTCACCGGGCGATGGTTGTGGTCGACCGCCGGCTGGCCGGGCGGCGACCACCGGAGCTGCTATGATAGCGGCTTTCGTCCCACGGCAGACCCCATGTCCCGTCCACAACCGCCCGCCGGCCGCGAATCACGCTTCAGCCACAGCCTCGATACCTTGCGCGAACTGGCGAGCGATGTGCTCGCGCACGCCGGCCGACAGGGAGCGAGCGCTTGCGAGGTCGATGTGTCGACCGGCTTCGGGCAGTCGGTGACGGTGCGCTGCGGTGAGGTGGAGACCATCGAGTACAACCGCGACAAAGGCGTCTCCGTGTCGGTCTACCTCGGCCAGCGCAAGGGGCACGCCAACACCTCCGACTTCTCGCCCAAGGCTGTTCGCGAAACCGTCGAGGCGGCGCTGAACATCGCCCGCTTCACCGCCGAGGACCCCTGCGCCGGTCTCGCCGATGCCGCGCTGCTGGCGACCGATGCCGACCGCCAGCCGGACCTCGACCTCTACCATCCGTGGATGCTTTCGGTCGATGATGCCGTCGCGATCGCTCGCCGCTGTGAGCAGGCCGCCTTCGCCGTCAGCCCCGAGATCAGCAATTCCGAGGGCGCCACGGTTTCGCTCCAGGAGGGGCAGTTCGTCGCCGCCAACAGCCTCGGTTTCATCGCCGGCTATCCGAGTTCGCGCCACTACCTGTCGTGTTCATTGATCGCCGGCACGAACGATGGCATGCAGCGGGACGACTGGTATGAGGTCGCACGCGACCCGCTGGCGCTTGCTTCAGCCGAGGCGATCGGCGAGCGCGCGGC
The DNA here is from genome assembly GCA_000585015.1 of Candidatus Accumulibacter adjunctus. Classification (GTDB taxonomy): domain Bacteria; phylum Pseudomonadota; class Gammaproteobacteria; order Burkholderiales; family Rhodocyclaceae; genus Accumulibacter; species Accumulibacter adjunctus. The sequence continues at coordinate 50,041 of JFAX01000008.1, forward strand.
GCAGCGTACTCTGTCGCGTCTCGGAGCACGCAAGATCCGGACCTGCAAGGTGCCAGTGCTTTTCGAGGCGCCCCTGGCGGCATCGCTGATCGGCAACTTCGTGCACGCCGCGAGCGGCGGCGCCCTTTATCGCCGCACCTCCTTCCTCATCGACAGCCTGGGCAAGCGTATCTTCTCGCGCAGGCTGCACATCAGCGAGCGGCCACACCTGCCACGCGCGCTTGCCAGTAGCCCTTTCGACAACGACGGCGTCGCCACCCGTGACCGCGAAGTCGTCGAGGATGGACGCCTGCAAGGCTATTTCCTCAGCGCCTACAGTGCCCGCAAGCTGGGGATGCACACCACCGGCAATGCCGGTGGCTGTCACAACCTGATCGTCCGGCCGGGCAAACGCGATCTGTCGGGGCTGCTGCGCAAGATGGGGCGCGGATTGCTGGTTACCGAACTGCTTGGCCAGGGCGTCAACTACGTGACCGGTGACTATTCGCGCGGAGCCGCCGGCTATTGGGTGGATGGTGGTGTCATTGCGCACCCGGTGGAAGGGATCACCATCGCCGGCAACCTGCGCGACATGTTCCGCAACATCGCGGCCGTCGGCACGGACGTCGTCGTTCGCGGCTCGAAGCAGGTCGGCTCCATCCTGATCGAGCAGATGAAGGTGGCGGGTGACTGATCTGCCACGCCGATCAGGGACTTGCCGCCGCCTGCGGCGGCAGCTCCTTGCTGCAAGCGCGGCTGCTTTGGCTATAATCGCCGTGCAATTCCCTGACAACAATGCTGAGAGGAGACAAAGTCGTGGAAAGACGTTCGTTCTTGAAGAATGCCGGTGCCGGCCTGGCCGCCGGCACCATGGCCATGCCGGCGATCGCCCAGAATGCGCCGACGATCAAGTGGCGGTTGGCCTCGAGCTTCCCGAAGAGCCTCGACACCATCTATGGTGGTGCCGAAGTCATGGCCAAGCGGGTTGCCGAGGCGACTGGCGGCAAGTTCCAGATCCAGGTCTTCGCCGGCGGCGAGATCGTTCCCGGTCCGGCCGTCTTCGATGCGGTCAAGGACGGCACGGTCGAAATGGGGCATACCGTCTCCTATTACTTCTTCGGCAAGGACCCGACCTACGCGCTGGAGACTGCGGTTCCCTTCGGCATGACCAATCGCATGATGGACGCCTGGATGCGCCATGGCAACGGCGGCAAGCTGCTTGGCGAGTTCTTCGCCAAGTCGAACATCATGACCATTCCCTGCGGCAACACGACGACCCAGATGGGCGGCTGGTATCGCAAGGAAATCAAGACCGTGGCTGACCTCAACGGGCTGAAGATCCGCATCGGCGGCTTCGCCGGCGCCGTCCTCAGCAAGCTCGGTGCCGTACCGCAGCAGATCCCGGGTGGTGACATCTATCCGGCGCTCGAGAAGGGGACGATCGACGCGGCCGAGTGGATCGGCCCCTACGATGACCAGAAACTCGGCTTCAACAAGGTCGCCAAGTTCTACTACTACCCGGGATGGTGGGAGGGTGGTCCGCAAGTGACGGCCTATGTCGGCCTGAAGAAGTGGGCCGAGTTGCCGAAGGAGTACCAGACCATCCTGCAGATCGCCTGTGCCGACGCACACGTGGACATGGTCGCCAAGTACGATGCCAGGAACCCGACGGCGCTCAAGCAGCTCGTCGGCTCGGGAACGGTGTTGAAGCAGTTCCCGAAGGAAGTCATGGACGCCTGCTACAAGGCAGCGATGGAGCTCTACGCCGAGACATCGGCGAAGAATGCCGCGTTCAAGAAGGTGTACGACGACTACAAGAAGTTCATGGACGATCAGATCCTCTGGATGCGGGTCGCCGAGGGCTCGTACACCAACTACATTTTCAGCAAGCGCTAGGAGGTCTTTCGCGCGCCGCGGTCGTTGCTTGCCCGCTGCGCGCAGACCGACCGAACAGGAAGGGGAGCGGGGCTGTCGCCCCGCTCCCCCTTTTTCTTGCCGCCGGCGGGTGAGCGCTGCGCTTGCCGGTCGCCGCTCGACTACTTCGCCTGATCCTGCTTCATCGCATCGCGGATTGCCTTGCTGGCGGCATCCTCCGCGCCGGCAGCCGGGTCCTTCGGCGCTTCGAGCCCGGGCGGGGTGGCCGGTGCACCGTAGTCAGAGGTTGGCACTTCGATCTGCACCGAATCGAGATCGACCTTGGTGTCCTGGTCGAGGCCGAAGGTCACCAGTTGCGGGAAGAAGATCAGGATGCCGACCATGATGATCTGGATGCAGACGAAGGGGATTGCCCCCCAGTAGATGTCGGTCGTCTTGACCGCGGCCGGCGCCACCGAACGCAGGTAGAAGAGTGCGAAGCCGAAGGGCGGGTGCATGAACGAAGTCTGCATGTTCACCGCCAGCAGCACGCCGAACCAGATCAGGTCGATTCCCAGCGCCTGCGCCACCGGCCCGAGCAGCGGCACGACAATGAACGACAGTTCGAAGAAGTCGAGGAAGAAGGCGAGCAGGAAGACGAGCACGTTGACCACGATCAGGAAACCGACTTCGCCGCCGGGCAGCCCAGTCAGCAGGTGCTCGACCCAGCGGTGGCCATCGACGCCATAGAAGGTCAGCGAGAACACGCGTGCGCCGACGAGGATGAAGACGACGAAGGTCGTCAGCTTGGCGGTCGTTTCCATCGCCTGCCGCAGCAGGCTCCAGCTCAGGCGCCTGCGTGCCAGCGCCAGGATCAGGGCGCCCGTCGCGCCCATGGCGCCGCCTTCGGTCGGCGTCGCGATGCCGAGGAAGATCGTCCCGAGGACGAGAAAGATCAGGAACAGCGGCGGCAGCAGCGTCGTGACCGCGCGCATCAGCAACCGGGCGCCGTGCAGCGTGCGTGCTTCGACCGGCAGCGCCGGTGCCCAGCGCGGCCTGAAGATGGCGACCAGGACGACGTAGCCGACGTAGAAGGCGGTCAACGTCAGGCCCGGCAGGAAGGCGCCCTTGTACATGTCGCCGACCGACTTGCCGAGCTGGTCGGCCATGATGATCAGCACCAGCGACGGCGGGATGATCTGCGCCAGCGTTCCGGAGGCGGCGATGACGCCGGTCGCGAGCCTGGTGTCGTAGCCGTAGCGCAACATGATCGGCAGCGAGATCAGCCCCATCGAGATGACCGATGCCGCGACGACGCCGGTCGTCGCCGCCAGCAGCGCGCCGACGAAGATCACCGCCAGGGCCAAACCGCCGCGCAGTGGCCCGAAAAGCTGGCCGATGGTGTCCAGAAGGTCCTCGGCCATCCCCGAGCGCTCGAGGATCAGCCCCATGAAGGTGAAGAAGGGGATCGCCAGCAGCGTGTCGTTGTTCATGATGCCGAAGATGCGATCCGGCAGCGCCTGGAACAGTTGCGGCCCGAGCAGCCCGAGCTCGATGCCGATCAGGCCGAAGACGATGCCGTTCGCCGCCAGGGCAAAAGCGACCGGGAAACCGACGAGCAGGAAGACGACCATCGAGGCGAAGATGATCGGCGCCATGTTGGCGATCAGGAAGTCGGTCATCAGAGCTCTCCCTTCTGCGCCTTGATCGCCAGCACCAGTTCCTCTTCAGCGGTCGGCTTGTGCCCCTTCTCCGTCGTGTCGGGGCAGAGACCCTGCAGGAAGCCGACGCGCTTGATGAGTTCCGAGATTCCCTGCAGGACCAGCAGGAAGAAGCCGATCGGCACCAGCAGGCGGACCGGCCACACCGTCAGGCCGCCGGCGTTGCTCGACTGCTCGTTGCTGTGCAGGGCGAGAAGGAAGATCGGCCACGACATGTACATGATGGCGACCGCCATTGGCAGCAGGAAGAAGATGATGCCGAATATGTCGATCCAGGCCTGGCCGCGGCGGCTCAGCCGGCCGGCGATCAGGTCGATGCGCACATGCTCGTTGCGCAGCAGCGTGTAGCCGGCGCCGAGCAGGAAGATCGCCGAGAACAGGTACCACTGGATTTCGAGGAAGGCGTTCGAGCTGAAGTTGAAGGTGTAGCGCATGAGGGCGTTGCCGGCGCCGATCAGCGTGACGACCAGGACGAGCCAGATGATGGCCTTGCCGACACGCTCGGTGAGTGCGTCGATCAGGCCAGAGAGCTTGAGCAAACCATTCACGGTTGTTCCTCCTCCATAAGCGGGCGAAGCTGCCTCTCCTCCTGAACCCGATCGCTTGCGCCTTGCCTCGATACGGGCAATTCATCGGGTGCTGCCGCCGGACCTGGACGGCGCAGCGAGCCGCGCCATCCACAAAGATCGATTATGGCACATCTTCGCTCCATGCAGGCGTCCTCGCAGCGTTCGCGACCCGGTCGGGAAGCGGGACGAAAAGTCACGACGAATCAGACGGATGGCTCGCGACTGGAATTGCATTCGGCATGACGTGCGAGATCCGGCGGGTCCTCGCGCGAAAACCGGGCGGCTGCACCGCAGCCCGGGCCGGCCAACAGCGGCTCCGGCCGGGCCCTCGACGATCGCTCAGGCCGGCATCGGGGCCGCTACCTGCGGCCCCGGTGCGGCCTCAGAAATAGCGCCACCAGACGTAGATGCAGCAGATGGCGACGTGTGCCAGCATCAGCGGGAAGGCGATCATCGTGTAGCGCGCGAAGTGGAACGGGATGCCGTTGCGTTCGGCGATGCCGGCGACGGTCAGGTTGGCGCTGGCACCGATCAGGGTTCCGTTGCCGCCCAGACAGGCACCCAGCGAGAGGCACCACCAGAGCGGCAGCAACGCATCGGCGCCGCCGAAGGCCGGGCCCATCGACTTGATCAACGGGATCATCGTCGCCACGAAGGGGATGTTGTCGACGATCGCCGACAGCACCGCCGAGGCCCACAGGACGCTCATGCCGGTGCGCGTGAAATCGCCACCGGTGGCGGCCAGCAGTTGGTCGGCCAGGAGCTGCAGCAGGCCGGCATGCTCGACGCCGGCGATGACGACGAACAGGCCGACGAAGAAGAAGATGGTGATCCACTCGACTTCGTTGAACACCTTGACCACCGCCTCCGACTGCTGTTCGGCCGACTTGCCGAGGTTGTCGAGCATCAGCAGCAGCGCGGCGCCGGCGATGCCGATGGTTCCGGACTCGAGGCCGAGCGTCCGTGCCATGACGAAGGCACCCATCACCAGTGCCAGGACGAGCGTCGCCAGTCGCAGCAGGCGCGGGTCGCTGATCGCCTGCCTCTCGTCGAACTGCATGACGCGCGCACGCAGCTCGGGCGAGGCCTGCAGCCGCCGGCCCCAGATCAGGTGCATCGAGACGACATGCACGAGCAGGATGACGGCGACGACCGGCGCCAGGTTGAGGACGAAGTCGTTGAACGACAGGCCGACCTGGCCGCCGATCAGGATGTTCGGTGGGTCGCCGATCAGCGTCGCCGTGCCGCCGATGTTCGACGCCAGGATCTGCGAGAAGAGGAAGGGGTAGGGATTGACCTTCAGCGCCTCGGTGATGATCAGCGTCACCGGGACGACCAGCAGCACGGTGGTGACGTTGTCGAGCAACGCCGAAACGATGGCGGTGACCACCGCCAACATCGCCAGGATGCCCGCCGGGCTGGCCTTGACCAGCTTCGCCGACCAGATCGCCAGGTACTCGAAGATGCCGCACTTGCGTGTGATCGAGACGATGATCATCATGCCGACGAGCAGGCCGATGGTGTTGAAGTCGATGCCGGCCACCGCCTGCTCCTGTGTCAGCAGGCCGAACAGGATCATCAGCATGGCGCCGAGCAGGGCGATGATCGAGCGGTTGAGCCGCTCGCTGATGATGACGCCGTAGGTGAGGATCATCACCACCGTCGACAGCCAGAGCGGGTTGAGGCCGAAGAGCACGGTCGAAGTCGTCGCATGCATCATCCGATCCTCCCGATGCGCGCCAGCACATCCCAGACCGAGACGATGCCGAGCAACTGGCGGTGCTCGACGACGGGCAGGATGTTGCGTTGCCGGTGCAGATAGAGCATGGCGTTCATCAGCGTGCTGTCGGGGCCGATGACCGGCACCTGCGGGTCGATGTGCCGGCCGACCGGGTCGTTGGCGACGGCGTCGATCCGCTCCTGCAGGTTGGCGAGGGTATCCTGGATGAATCCGCCCTGAACGCGGCTGAACGGATGTTGCGCGTCGTCCAGCCAGAGGACGCGCGGCATCGCGAGCGCGATCAGGCGGCTGCGCGGCAGCATGCCGACGTAGCGGCCGTCGCCTTCGGCGACCGGCAGCGCCGGCACGCGGTACTCGACCATCGCCTGCAGCGCAGAGCGCAGGGTATCGTCAGGTTTCAGGACGACCGGCGGTTGCGACATGACCGATCGACACAGGTTGTCGGGATCAGGTTTCATGATTCTCCTGGATTCGGGAAGGGTATGGGTAGGGGATCTGGCGGCAGCAGCGGCGGTGCTGTGCCGGTCGGGACGGGGGGTCCGGTGGTCCGGTGATGCTCTCCGGGAAGCGGACCGGAACTGCCGACCGCAGTTTGCGCGGCGTTGCCGCAGGCAGTATGCCGAGCCCGTCGCGAAGCTGTCAACCGCCCGCGCTGCAGTCCTCGGCGGCGGCCGGCCGCACCCGATACCACGCCGCATAGAGCGCCGGCAGGAAGAGCAGCGTCAGCAGCGTGGCGACGATCAGCCCGCCCATGATCGCCACTGCCATCGGGCCCCAGAAGACGCTGCGCGTCAGCGGAATCATTGCCAGGACGGCGGCAGCGGCGGTCAGCATGATCGGCCGGAAGCGGCGCACGGTCGAACCGACGATCGCCTCCCACGGCGGCTTGCCGGCCTTCTCGTCCTGTTCGATCTGGTCGACGAGGATCACCGAGTTGCGCAAGATCATGCCGGAGAGCGCGATCACCCCGAGGTTGGCGACGAAACCGAAGGGAACCTGGAAGAGCAGCAGGGCCGCCGCGACGCCGATCAGCCCGAGCGGTGCCGTCAGCAGCACGAGCAGCGTGCGGCCGACGTTCTGCAGCTGGATCATCAGCAGCGTGATGACGCTGACCAGCATCAGCGGCATCACCGCCTTGATCGAATTCTCGCCCTTCGCCGACTCTTCGGTCGCACCGCCGGCCTCGATGCGAAAACCCGCTGGCAGGCGCTCGCGCAGCGGGTCGAGGAGCGGATCGATGCGCGCCGTGACGGCGGGCGCCTGCATGCCGTCGCGGATGTCGGCGCGCACCGTCACCGTCGGCAGCCGGTTGCGGCGGGCGATCACCGGTTCTTCCAGCTCGTAGCTGATCTTCGCCAGCTGCGCCAGCGGCACGTAACGACCGCTGCCGGTGTGGATGTTGATGTCGGCCAGCGCCGAGATGCGCGCGCGCTCGTCGCCGGCGGCGCGCGCGACGACGTCGATCAACTGGTCGCCCTCGCGCATCTGGGTCACCGCGACGCCGGTCAGCATCGAGTTGAGGAAGGCGGCGAGTTCCTGCGAGCTGATGCCCAGTGCGCGCGCGCGGTCCTGGTCGATGTCGACGCGGATCGACTTGCCGAGTTCGTTCCAGTCGAAATTGACCTCCTTCAGGTGCGGGCTGTCGCGCATCACCGCCGCCACCTCGGCTGCCACCCGCCGCAACTCGCCGATATCTTCGCCGGAGACGCGGAAGACGACCGGGAAGCCCACCGGGGGGCCGTTCTCGAGGCGCAGCACGCGCGTCCGCAGGTAGCTCCATTCGCCACCGGGATCGGCAAAGCGCTGCTCGAGGCGGCGCCGCAGGTCCTCGCGGGCCGCGATGTCGTGCGTCGTGATGACGAACTGCGCGAAGCCGTCGTTGAACAGCTGCTGGTCGAGCGGCAGGTAGAAGCGCGGGCTGCCGTTGCCGATGTAGCTCGCGTGGTAGCGGATCGAGCGCGCCATCTCGGGCTCGGCGAGGAGTTCCTCGACCCGCCTGGCGTAGGACTCGGTGGCCTTCAACGAAGAGCCGTTCGGCAGCCACAGGTCGACCAGCACCTCGGGCCGGCTGGAGGCGGGAAAGAACTGCTTCTGCACGCCGAGGCCGAGTCCGGCCAGTGCCGCCACGAAAGCGAGCAGTGTCGCGCCGATGACCAGCCAGCGATGCCGCAGGCACCAGTCGACGCTGGATCGCACGCGACGATGGATCGGGGTGTCGTAGGGATCCGCGCCATGCTTCGCTGCCGCCCGTTGCAGCTTCGCCGCATCGAGGACCAGATAGCCGAGGTACGGGGTGAAGACCACCGCCACCACCCAGGACACCAGCAGCGCGATGCTGACGACGGCGAAGATGGAGAAGGTGTACTCGCCCGCACCCGACTTGGCGAGGCCCACCGGCATGAAGCCGACGGCGGTGATCAGCGTGCCGGTCAGCATCGGGAAGGCGGTCGAGGTGTAGGCGAAGGTCGCGGCGCGGAAGCGGTCCCAGCCCTGCTCCATCTTCACCACCATCATCTCGACGGCGATGATCGCATCGTCGACCAGCAGCCCGAGGGCGATCACCAGCGCGCCGAGCGAGATGCGCTGCAGATCGATGCCGAAGGCGTACATGAGGAGGAAGGTCACCGCCAGCACCAGCGGAATCGACAGCGCGACGACGGCGCCGGTGCGCAGGCCGAGGCTGATGAAGGAGACGATGAGGACGATCAGCACCGCCTCGCCGAGTGAGGACATGAAGAGGTGCATCGACTCGCGGACGATCTGCGGCTGGTCGGCAACGACGTGCAGGTCGATGCCCAGCGGCAGCTGCCGCTGCAGGCGCTCGCGGGCGGCGTGCAGGCGTTCGCCGAGGCGGATCACGTCACCGCCGCGGTTCATCGCGACGCCGATGCCGATCGCATCGTGCCCCTGCACCCGCATGCGCGGCGCCGGCGGATCGGCGAAGCCGCGCTCGACGCTGGCGATGTCACCGAGGCGGAAGAGGCGGCCGCCGGCCTGGATGCCGATTTCGCGGATGTTCTCGACCGACTCGAAATCCCCCGAGACGCGGATGCGGACGCGGTCGGACGGCGTCTCGTAGAAACCCGATGGCGTCATCGCGTTCTGCCGCTGCAGGGCGTCGAAGATGGCCAGCGGATTGAGGCCGAGCGTCGCCAGCTTGGCGTGCGACACCTCGATGAAGATCTTCTCGTCCTGCACGCCGAACAGCTCGATCTTCTTCACGTCCGGCAGCTGCCGCAGCTCGCGGCCGATGCGGTCCGCCTCGCGGCGCAGCGCGGCGAGGTCGAAACCGTCGCCGGTCAGCGCCAGGATGGTGACGAAGGTGTCACCGAACTCGTCGTTGAGGAACGGGCCGACGACGCCCTGCGGCAGCGTGTGGCGCATGTCGCCGATCTTCTTGCGCACTTGGTACCACGATTCCGGGACTTCCTTCTTCGGCGTGTAATCCTTCAGCAGGACGGTGATCAGCGACTCGCCAGGGCGCGTCTGCGAGCGCAGGACGTCCACCCACGGCACCTCCTGCAGCTTCTTCTCGATGCGCTCGGTGATCTGCAACTGCACTTCCGGCGCCGTCGCTCCGGGCCACAGCGTGCGCACGACCATCGCCTTGAAGGTGAAGTCCGGGTCCTCGGCGCGGCCCAGCCGGAAGTACGAGAAGACGCCGGCGAGCATCAGGACGACCATCAGGTAGGCCACCAGCGTGCGGTGGCGCAACGCCCACTCGGAAAGATTCGGCCCTGTCATCGCGTCGCCGCATCGGCCGCGCGGCTGCCCGGCGGCGTGCCGCGGCGTTCGGGCTGCTCGATGACGCGCACGCGGTCGCCGTCGCTCAGCTTGTGCACGCCGGCAACGACGATGCGCTCGCCGGCCGTCGCACCGCTGGCGACGACGGCGCTGTCCTCGCGGTAGGCAGCGATGCTCACCGGTCGCAGGCTGACGGTCTGCTGCGCGTCCACCACCCAGAGGGCCGGCTGCCCGGCGTGCTGGAAGATCGCCGTCAACGGCACGCTCAGCCGCTTGTCGGCATCCTGGCGCAGGAAGCGGACCGTCGCGGTCATGCCGAGCAGGACGCGCGCGTCGGGCTCGCGGATCGCCACCCTGGCCGCATAGGTGCGCGTCACCGGGTCGGCCACCGGCGACAGTTCGCGCAGCGTTCCACTGTAGCGCGCCTGCGGGTCGGCCCACAGGCTGATCTCCGCGCTGCCAAGCGAACGCAGCTCGGGCATGCGCGCCTCGGGGATCGAGATCGCCACCTCGAGCGTGTCGGCCCGCGCCAGGCGCATGACCGTCTGGCCGGCCGCGACCACCTGCCCGACCTCCGCCGTCACCAAGCCGATGACCCCGGCCTGCTCGGCGCGCAGCACGGTGTATGCCGACTGGTTGCGCGCCAGTTCGGCCTGCGCGCGGGCCGCGCGGTAGGCGGTTTCCTTGCCGTCGAGCGCTGCCTGGCTGACGAAGTTCTGCGCCCGCAGGTTGCGCCAGCGCTGCACGTCGGCGGCGGCGAGTTCGAGTTGTGCGCTGGCGGCTTCGACCGACAGCAGGCTGTCCGCCGGGTCGATGCGGGCGACGATCTCACCCGCCTTGACGACGGCGCCGGCATCGACCGGCCGGGCCGTGATCTTGCCGGGAATGCGAAAGGCGAGCGGCGTCTCGTAGCGCGAGCGGACCTCGCCCGAATAGCTCAGCGTCGCCTCGCCGGCGGTCTCGCCGAGTACCTGTGTCAGCACCGCTCGCGGTGGCTCGGGCGCCGGCGCCTCGCGGCCGCAGCCGGCGAGCGCGGCGAGCAGCAGCACCGCCGGCAGCAGGGCAGGCAGCAGCGGGGCAAACGCAGAGCGCGCGTCGCCCGCTCTCACGCCTGCTCCCCGGCCGGCCCGAGGCCGCGCAGCAGCAGCTCGAAATGCGTCTCGAGATAGTCCTCGGGCGACACCTGTTGCCCGCAGAGGCGCAGTGAGGAGCGCGAGATGGCCAGCATCAGCAGCGGCGCGATGATGACGTCGATCGCTGCCTCGACCTTCAACGGGCGAAACTCGCCACTGTCGATGCCCCGTTCGAGCGCCTGGCGCAGCAGCGCGCGGCCGCGGGCGATCACCCGGTCGCGATAGTAGTCGGCGATCTCGGGGAAGTTCCGCGCTTCCGAAATGATCAGCTTGCTGACGCCGGCCAGCGCCGTGCTGCCGATCTGCTGCCACCAGCCGAGCAGCAACTCGTGCAACAGCTCGGCGGCGCTGCCCCGATGGGCCGCCATCCGTTCCTCGGCGGCCAGCAGCGCCGCCACCATGCCATCCTCGATCACCGCCTGGAACAGCGCTTCCTTGCTCGGAAAGTACAGGTAGAGGGTACCTTTCGCGACCCCGGCGCGGCGCGCGACATCGTCGAGCCGGGTTGCGGCGAAGCCCCTGTCCACGAAGATCTCCAAACCCGCTGCCAGCAGTTCGGACGGGCGCGCGTCCTTGCGCCGGCGGCGAGTCGTAGCCGCGCCCGGCGCGGTAGACGAAGGCTCGTGGTGGGCCGTGGGGTGCATGGGTTCTGGTTAGTGACTGACTGGTCAGTAATATACCGTCCATCGCTGCGGCAGTCAAATCCAGCGCCGGGATCACTGGCAGCCACTGCTCGGTGGAGCGTTGCGCACGGCAGCATCGCCGTTCTCGTCGGCAGAAGTGGCTCCGGACCGTGGCAGGCAGGGGAAATGCAGGCCGCGCTCCGGGTGTCGCCCCGATCTCCATTTGTTTCGGCATCAGTTCTGATGCACAATGCCATCTGTCGAGATGACGGGAGATGCCTATGAGAACGACCGTGACGATTGATGATGCCCTGTACGAGAGGGCGCTGGAAGTTGCTGATCCGGCGATGGACAAGGCCGATCTGTTTCGCGAAGCCATCAAGACCTTCGTGCGAGTTCAGGCCGCGAAACGGCTTGCCGCCTTGGGCGCCGAAATGCCGGACATGCAGGAGATTCCTCGCCGCCGTGAGGAAACCCGTTGACAGCTGTACTCGTCGATACCTCGGTATGGGTCGATCACTTTCGCGGACGCAACGACGCGCTGGCCACTCTACTCGAGCTTGACCGGGTCATGGTGCATCCACTGATTGTCGGCGAATCGCGTGCGGAACGCCACCTCAGCGCAATCGAACACTGCTCGATCTCAACGCCTTGCAACCGACCCGGCAGGCCAGCGTCCAGGAAGTCATGGACTTCATCGAGCACGAACGGCTGTTCGGGCTGGGCTGCGGTCTGGTCGACCTGTTGCTGCTCGCCTCTACCCTGATGACGCCAGGCGCCGAGCTGTGGACGCTGGACAAACGGCTTGGTGCGCTGGCAAACCGTTTTGGCGTGATGCACCGGCCCACCGAGCACTGAGGCAGTATTGCCCGCGCAGAAGGTTCGTTTGGGGCATCGCGGGAACGAAAGGCGGGGGCGGGCCAGACTCTCATCGCCCGCGGGCGCCGACGCCGCTCCGGCCGCTTGCTTGTTCAGCTCGATCACACTCTCCTGCGAACTGTACGGCACATTGGCGTAACCGGCCTGGAGCAGCCGCGAGACGTCAGCATCTGGCGCCCCGCGAGGGGCGCGCGACTCTTGGCCTGCAAGAGCTTGAAACGCCAAGAGGAATTCCCACGCCAACGCGAACGCGGTCTTGGGCCATCCTGCTTGCATGGATTGCCGAAGGGTCGGGATCGCTTGTGACGTAAGATCATGATCTTTCGATGTGCGCGAACGCTCTTGGGAAAGGCTGCTCACTTGGCCTTCGCGCATCATATTACCAGCGGTGCGTCAAGATCGGTGGCCTTGAATCGGCCATACTCGCGCACTTCCCAGCCCTGCAGCCTCGTCGGCGGGCAGGCGTCCGACAAACGCGAACCGGCGGCTTCGCCAGGCCCCCGCAAGCTCGAGGGGGTCGGTGTTCTCCGTGCCCGCGGACGAGCCGGCGATTGGTGCCACTGGCCATGAAGGAGCGCGGAAAGCCAGATCCGCCAAGGGATCGGGCGCGAGGGCCGCCCGCGAGATGCGACCGCTGGAGCCGCATCAAGGGGGAATCTCGGACAGTGGCCCGTCCATTGCGCTGAGTCATTTGCCGAGGAATCTCTCGTCTCCGTGTCGCCCCCGGCTGCTCGCCGAGGCCGGAGCGATGCGCCGGCGAAATCGGTCAACATGCTGCGTCGCCAAGACTTGGAGACCCTCCGATGAGCAGATTTCCTCTCCACATGGAGCGCTTCCTGGTCGCGGAAGACGCAGGACGCGAGCAGCGCTTCTGCCGCCTGGCGCAAGTGCTGTCGGCGCCCCATCCGGACCCTGCCAGTGAGAAACACTGGGTGGACGGGGTGTTGGCACGGAAGAAAAGCCGGGAACTGTGAGACCGAGGTGACGACGATGGTGACGATGGAAACACTGCAGGCGAAGCGCGAACACATCTTGCGCCTGGCTGAGCGCTGGGGCGCGCGCCACGTACGCGTGTTCGGATCCGTGGCGCGAGGCGATGCGGGGCCGCAAAGCGACGTCGACTTTGTGGTCAACTTCGAGCCCGATCGCAGCCTGCTGGATCACGGCGGTCTGCTCATGGACCTGCAGGATCTGCTCGGCTGTGAAGTGGATGTCGTGGACGACGATGCCATGCGACCGCGCTTCCGCGATCGCGTGCTGAAGGAGGCGGTTCCGCCATGAGGCTGGATGAGGAGCGCTTGCAATCCTGGAAGCCATCGAGAACATGGAGCGCCACTTGCCTGCGAGCTGGGAGGAGTTCGACGGGAACGAACTGGTCAGGGTATGGTGTCTGAGACACCTGGAAATCATCGGTGAGGCGGCGACCAGGCTTTCCCAGGATGTGCGGGCCAAGGCGCCGACGATCCCATGGAAGCCGATCGTTGGCATGCGCAACACTCTGGTTCACGCCTGTTTCGATGTGAACTGGCGGCGCGTCCGGGAAGTCCTGGCACATGACCTGCGGCCGCTCAAGGCTGGCGTCGAAGCTCTGCTGAAGGCAATCGAAGAGGGGGCGCCGTGAAACTCGGAGGATGACCGAGGAGGAATTGCGCCGGTGTCACTGGCCATGACAAGGATCTCGTATCTGTGTCGGGCGTACGCTCAGTCGGTCGAACGATCGGGCGCGATGCGGGGCAGGGTGAGGGCGAATCGGACGCCCTTGCCCGGTTCGCTGAATACCTGAATCGTCCCTCCGAGCACCCCGGTGACCAGATTGTAGACGATGTACAAACCGAGGCCGCTGCCCCCTTTGCCCAACTGCGTCGTGAAGAAGGGTTCGAAGACGCGATGCAGTATCGGTGCGGCGATGCCGACGCCGTCGTCAGCGTAGTCGAGCTGGACGCGGGCGGCGTCGCAGCGCGCGGCGCGGATGCAGATCACCCCAGCGTCGATGCCGGCGAAACCGTGCAAGACAGAGTTGCTGACGAGGTTGGTGAGCACCTGCTCGAGTGGACCGGGATAACTGTCCAGGTCCAGGTCCGCAGGGATGTCGAGTTTGACGCGATGCGCGGTGTGCTTGAGCAATGGTTGCAGGGTGACCAGCCACTCCTCGGCGGTCTGCCGCAGCGGGAAACGGCGGCGACGGACGCTGGCCTGGTCGACCGCAACCTGCTTGAAACTGGCGATCAGATCGGCGGCGCGAGCGGTATTCCGTTCCAGCAGCTCGACAGCTTCCCGGCTTCGCGTCAGGAACGTGTCCACCTGTGAACGGCGCAGTGCGCCTCCGTCTACGGCCGCGGCGAAGCTGCGCACGTCCACGCCGAGTGCGCTGGCAACGGTGCGGGCGTTACCAAGTGGCGTGTTGAGCTCGTGCGCCATGCCGGCGACGAGGTGACCCAGCGCAGCCAGCTTCTCCGCCTGCAACAGTTGCTCCATCGCCTGACGCAGCTCGGCGGTGCGCTCGGCGACCCGCACCTCGAGCTGGTCGCGGTGCCGCGCCAGTTCTTCCTCGATCTGCTTGCGCGCTGTGATGTCCTGATAGGTGCCGAGAACGCCAAATACCGATCCATCCGGGTCGCGAAGCGGAATCTTGGAGGTCTGCAGCCAGATACGATTTCCTTCGGGCGTCGTCTGCGGCTCTTCGTAGCCGATCTTGGGCTCGCCGGACTCCAGCACCCGAAGATCGTCCTGCCGGTAGAGGTCGGCCTGCTCCCGCCAACCAAGCCGATAATCATCGAGGCCGATGATCTCGTCTGGCGACCGTGCTCCGGCATCCCGCGCGAAGGACTGATTGCAGCCGAGATAACGCAGATCACGGTCCTTCCAGAAGACGCGGGTTGGTATGGTATCGAGGACCGCTTGCAGCAGGTTTCGCGACGCTCGCAAGGCGGCCTCGGCTCGCTTGCGGTCGGTGATGTCACGATAGATCGCGAAAACCCCGACCAGCCGCCCGTGCACGATGTTCGGGTAACGGACGAGATGCACGTCAAGCCGGCGCCCATCCCGGCTGTGGCGTACCGCTTCCATTTCGACGACGCGGCCGGCGTCGCAGGCCGGCAGTGAAACATCCCCGTCAGCGGACGCGTCGTTCTCGCCGGGCAGCAGTTCGTTGATGTCCCGACCCCGCGCCTCACTCTCCGGGTAACCGAACAGCGTTTCGAAGGATCGGTTGATCTCGAGGATCCGACCGTCACGGTCGAGGATCGAGATGGCGACGGGCGCGCCCTCGAACAGACTGCGGAACAGGCTCCTCTGCCGGTCCGACTCCTCTTCCACCCGCTTGCGGTCGCTGATGTCGCGCACGATGGCCCACATGCCGGTCGGGTCACCGCTCGCGTCGCGAATCAGGTAGGTGCGCAGTTCGACCGGCAGAACGGTCCCATCCTTCCGTCGGTACTCCTTTTCGTAGACCTCCGAGTATCCCCGCTCGAAAACCTGCAGGCGTACGATGGCAGCCTCCATGGGATGCCATTCCTCAGGAGTGAGGTCCTCGTAGGTCAGCTGGCGCAGTTCCTCCTGGCAGTAGCCGAGGAGGCCTTGGTAGGCCGAGTTGAACTCCTGGAGGCGGCCCTCCAGGTCGACCTGCACGAACCCGTCCCGCATCCATTCGTGCAGACGACGGTATTGCAGTGCGCTGTCACGCAACGACTCCTCGACGCGAATGCGGTCGGAGACATCCCGCGCGACGAGGGTCCCGATGAGTTTCCCGTGCACGGCTGACACTCTGGCCCAGCCATCCACGGTCCGTTCGGCTCCGTCATCACTCAGAAGCATGGCGCGCGTCGGAATCGAACAGCCCGGATTGGCCGCCGCCGCTCGCGCCGCATCACCGAGGAGGGGATGGATGGCCGCCAACGGGGCTCCCGGCAGGCTTTCCCGCTCCCGCCCAAGCCATGCGGAGGCTGTATCGTTGGCGACCGCGATCCGTAGGCTCGATGCGTCGAAGGCAAGGATCAGATCGCTGCTCTGGTCGAGCAGATGGCCAAGATGCTGCAGGTCGACAGACTGTGCCGGCGACGCCGGATGGCGGCGACGGGGCAACGAACGTCCACGCACTCTGATCCCCTCGGCTTGGCTGGCTCGCTTCCGGTGGGGGTTGGAGCTTCCTTTCACCGGCGACCTCCGTGGCCAGCCACGCTCACGGGAGAGGCCGTCGCAAGCGGACGGGCAGCGGTGCAGGACAGCACCCGGCGGGTGGGTGAAGGCATCATCAGCACGTCGAGCATCGTGAATCTCCGCCGCCGTCCTCCGGCAACCTGCATGGCCGGCCAGCAGCCGAACTCGAAGGACAAGAAATCCAACGGCACCGACGAAAGTATATGAGCCTTCAGCAAGCAGCGTCAATGTCGAACTGGGACCCGGAAGCCCCTGAAAAGTCCTCCGAATTCCGCCCGCTCAGTGGCTGCGGTCGTCCGCCGGGGCGGGCCGCCGCGGCGGATGACCGCAGCCACGCGTCCCTCTCACGACGGGCCATGGCAGCTCGTCTGGCCTCGATCTCTGTGCTTGTGCCGCTGCGTCGTCCGGGAGTGCTCAGAGCCAGCGCGCGAGGACCGCGTAGAGTTCGTCCCGCGTGAACGGCTTGGCGATGAAGTCGTTCATGCCGCTGCTGAAACAGCGTTCGCGGTCGCCTTCGAAGACGTTCGCGGTCAGTGCGATGATCGGTATGGCCGCCGTCCCTGTGCTTCCCTGCGACTTTTCGCGCGAGCGTATCTGTTGCGTCGCCTCGAAGCCGTCCAAATCCGGCATCTGGCAGTCCATCAGGACGAGATCGAAGGGCTGCTCGGCGGTCATTCTGACGGCCTCGAGACCATCCTTGGCGAGGCTGACCTGCAGGCCGAAAGCCTGCAGGAAAGCCTGCGCGACCAGTTGATTGACGGCGTTGTCCTCGACCAGCAGCACGTTCCCGTGCAGGCACTGGGGCGGGCTGGCGAGCGGGTCGGCCGCGGGCGCCGCCGGTTCGTGCTGCGCTGGCTGGAACGGCAGCTTGAACCAGAAGGTCGAGCCCGCGCCCGGGGTACTGTCGACGCCGATCTCGCCTGCCATCAGCGTGACGATCTGCCGGGAAATCGCCAGGCCCAGCCCGGTTCCGCCATGCCGGCGGGTATGCGAGACGTCGGCCTGGGCAAAGGCGTCGAAAACTCGCGCACGTTCCTCGGCTGCCAGACCGATTCCGGTGTCCTGCACGGCAAAGCGCAGCTGTTGCTCGTCGAGCCGTTCGACGGTCAGCGCGACGCGTCCCGCCTCGGTGAACTTGATGGCGTTGCCGATCAGGTTGGTCAGCACCTGACGCAGGCGTGCCTGGTCGGCGTGCAGCGCGGCGGGAACGTCGGCGCCAAGCCGCGAGGTGAGAAGCAGACCCTTGTCGGCGGCAGTCGCCGCGAAAGCGTCGAGTACATCACGCAGCATGGCCCGCAGGTCGAAGTCGCTTTCCCGCAGCTCGAGCTTGCCGGCTTCGATCTTCGAGAAGTCGAGGATGTCGTTGATGACGTCGAGCAGGCTCTGGCCGGAACGGTAGAGCGTCTGCAGGCGGCTGCGCTGCTGTTCGGCAAGGGGTGTGGCGAGCAGCAGTTCGGCGATGCCGAGCACGCCGTTCATCGGCGTGCGGATTTCGTGGCTCATGTTGGCGAGAAACTGCGACTTGGCACGGCTCGCCGCCTCCGCCGCTTCCTTGGCGGCACTGAGTTCGATGCGCAGGCGGATCGAATCGCGGGTGATTCTTTCGAAGCGTCGGCCATTCGAGAAAACGATATAGACGAAGAGGAAAGTGGCGCCGCCGGCGATCTGCAGGCTCGCGACGCCGGAAGCCAGCAGCCACAGGGACATGGGGATCAGGCTCAGGCCGGCCAAGGGAAGGAATGACCAGAAATGCGCCGACAAGGTGAACATGCCGGTCGCGGCCACACCGACCAGATACATGCCGATGAAGAACTGAACGTCGCTACCTGGTGGCGGAAAGAGGACCGTACCGACAGTCGCCCAGATCAGGCCGGCCGCAATCGTGCCGATCACGAATCGCCGAGCCCACAATGGCGCGTCCGCCAGCGGCGGGTCGGCGCGTCGATACGAGCGGATGAGCCGATAGCGGCAGAGCGTGATGAGATGGTGCAGCAGGTACCAGCCGAACAGCAGGGGGAGCGGTGCTGACGTCCAGAGAGCCACGAGGACCAAGGTCGAACCGATGACCGACATTGCCAGGGTGTGCGGCGTCAGCCGGTAGATCATGGCGATCTGCTCGGCAAAAACCCGCGCTTCGATGTCGCCCTGCTGCCCGTCCGCGTGAGCCATCGACGGCGATTTCCTGTGGTCGGCTACAGGACGTAGCCGTAGCGCTTGAGCAAGCGGGCCGTCTCGCACAGCGGCAGTCCCATCACCTCCGAGTAGCTGCCGGCGAGATGCTCGCCGAACATCGCGGCGGGACCTTGTCTGCCATACCTGCCAGCCTTGTCGATCGATTCGCCGCTCGCGACATGGTAGCGGATTTCCTGCTCGTCGCGCGTGCGAAAAGGCAGCTCCCTGATCGACAGTGCCAACTCGATGCGGCTGTCGAAGCCGACGGCGACCGCGTGAGAACGCGACGCGTCTTGCTGGGGAGACTTTGCAGGATAGCCTGCGCAGCCGCGGCGGCCACGAGCTTGGCGATCGGTTCGCCGCAGCCGCTCGAGCGTCTGCTGCTGCGCGCTGCATCCTGGCGGAAAGCGCCCCGCATGGCAGCGCGTGCCATGATGGCGGCAGGGTTCTCGTGGCGCACTACGCCAGCGACGAGGCGAAGCGCACGCGCAAGCGACGCAGCGTCCGTTCGGCGGCGAGGATGCCGCGGTACTGCGCCTCCTCGAACAACGATAGGCCGCTGACATCGGCGTGCGCGAAGCGCAGGCGCTCGCCATCGGCGGCAAAGAGCGCGCGGGCGTCGCTCGAGATCAGTCCGGGCAGCGGTCGAACCATGGCGTGCGCATTGCGGAAGACGTCGATGCGACTGCTGATCCGCCGGATGTCGGGGTGCGGCTGCTCGAGTTCGGCGAGAATCTGCTCCGCCCAGACCTCGCGCGGCGTCTCGCGCAGTGCGGCGCGGGCGGCTTCCGGGGCAAGTTCGTCGAAACTCCGGTACCAGGTCAACACGGTTGCGCCCTGCCAGAGGCGCATCTGCTGGTGCGTCGCGACGACGTAGCCGAGGCTCCTGCCGCGATGGAGGACGTTGTCCCAGGCCAGCGGCGCGCCGCTGCGCTCCTCCGGCAGCTGCGACAGCGTCAGGTTGGCGATCAGCCACGGGGCGTAGCTGTAGCGGCGCGCGGCGTCCTTGAGCCGGGCGTGGCCGCTGAACAC
The DNA here is from genome assembly GCA_000585015.1 of Candidatus Accumulibacter adjunctus. Lineage (GTDB taxonomy): Bacteria > Pseudomonadota > Gammaproteobacteria > Burkholderiales > Rhodocyclaceae > Accumulibacter > Accumulibacter adjunctus. Next base: position 69,643 of record JFAX01000008.1, read on the forward strand.
CCAGGGGACGAGAAACAGCGGTGCGGCCCAGATCAGCTGTTCGGCCAGCACGCGCAGCGTCCGCTGTTCGCCCGGCAGCCAGAGGTCGACCGCCAGCGGGCCGCTGCCGCTCTCGCCGCCCGCGACGCGGAACGCCAGCGCGCCGGTCAGCAGGCGCTGGCCGACGCGCGCCTCGATCGAGCGCAGCATGCCGCTGGTCAGCCAGGCGTTGCCTTCGGGCGCAGTGAGGACCGTGTCGCTGGCCGCATTCTCCGCCTCGCCGCTGCGGCTGGCGAAGTAGTGAATCCCGGCCCAGGCCGAAACGGCAGCGCTGGCGGTGCCGTAGTCGTCGCGGCAGGCGTGGTTCACGTACCAGTGCAGCTGCGGCGAATCGAATCCCTGTGCGAGCAGCCAGTCGCGCATGCTGACGCGATCGAGTCGCAACAGATCCGGGTCGCGGCTCGACAACGCCATCGGCAGCGCGAAGGCCGGTCGGCCGGCGGCGTCACGCCGCTGCGCGAAGGCCGCGATGGTGTCGGTGAAGCGGCGGTACTGACGGCGCTCGCCGGCACCGACGCCGGTCAGCGGCAGCAGGCCCTCCTGCCAGCGGCCGTCGAGGTAGAGACGCTCCTGCGGCGTCGCGCAGAGATGGCGTTCGTCGTACGCGGGGCGCGCGGCGCGGACGTCTCCCCGCAGGACGCCGAGTTCCGCCAGCAGTTCACGCACCGCGGTCGACTCGCGGGTCGGCAGCGGCAGGTAGTGCGCGCCCCAGGGGTAGGCGCTGACGGCGTTGCGACCGGCGCGCGAGTTGCCGCCGGCTTCGGACTCGAGATCGACGAGCAGGAAATCAGCGAAGCCAGCCTGCGCCAGTTTCCAGCCGGCGGCCAGTCCGCCGACGCCGGCGCCGACGATCAGCACCGGCACCTTGCGCGTTTCGCCGGCTGCCGGCAGCGCCTGTTCGCGCAGGCGATGGCCGATGTCGAGCGAGGTTCCCAACAGCTCGCCGGGCGGCAAACTCGGCGTCGGGCTGCGGCAGGCGGCGAGCGAAGCCGCACCGGCGGCGACGATCGAGGCCAGGAAGTCGCGCCGGTCCATCGTGTCAACGGATCACCTGGCGCCACTCCTGTTCGAAGTAGCGCACGAGAACCTGGTTGTTGAGGCGGTTGACCTCGGCGTCGACACGTTCCATGTCGCGCGGGAAGACGAACAGTGCCGGTGTCGTCTCGCGTGTCAGAAAGCGGGTGTCGACGGCGTAGGACTGCGGCGGCCGGTACGGACGGCGACCGGCGATGACGAAGCCCCACTCGCCGAACGAGGGGACCAGCGCATGGTAGGGCGTTGCCAGCAGGCCGACGCTTTCCAGCGTCGTGACGATGCACCAGAACGAGCGGCGGGCGTAGAGCGGCGAGGTCGACTGGATCACCGCGAGACCATTCGCTGCCAGATGTCGGTCGAGCAGACGATAGAACGAAGCGCTGTAGAGCTTGCCAAGCGAGAAGTTGGATGGGTCGGGGAAGTCGACGACGACGAAATCGAAGCTTTCGTCGTTCTCCTCGAGCCACTGCAGCGCATCGGCATTGATCACCCGCACGCGTGGCGAGTTCAGCGCGTCCTGGTTGAGTTTGCGCAGCGGCGGCGCGCTGGCGAACAGGCGCGTCATCGCCGGGTCGAGGTCGACGACGACGACGCTTTCGATCTGCGCGTACTTGAGGATCTCGCGTACCGCCAGACCGTCGCCACCGCCGAGGACGAGCGCACGCCGCGCCGACGGCAGGGTCGCCAGAGCGGGGTGCACCAGCGCCTCATGGTAGCGGTACTCGTCGCGCGAGCTGAACTGCAGGTTGTTGTTCAGGTGCAGGCGCAGATCGTCCTTCCAGCGCGTCAGGACGATGCGTTGATAAGGCGTGCTTTCGGTATGGACGATCTCGTCGGCATAGAGCTGGCTTTCGGCGAGCGTGGTCAGTTCGCCGGCGGCGGCGAATGCGGCGAGCAGCGAGAGCAGCGCGACACCGCCCTGCGCCCGCAGCCAGCCGGCGTTCGGCACCTGTTCGCGAAACAGCCACCACGTCCAGAGCGCCACGCCGACATTGAGGACGCCGAAGAGCAACGCGCTGCGGATCAGTCCGAGATGCGGCACGAGCAGGATCGGGAAGAGGATCGATACTGCGAGCGCACCGAGGTAATCGAAGGTGAGTACGTGTGAGACGACGTCGCGGAAGGCCAGGTCGCGTTTGAGGATGCGCATGACCAGCGGGATCTCGAGGCCGACGAGCACGCCGACGGCGAAGACCACGAGGTAGAGCAGGAGCTGGAACGGCGCCGGTGACCAGGTGAAGGAGAAGAACAGCAGTGCCGCCGAGAAGCCGCCGAGCACGCCGACCAGCAGCTCGACCTGGATGAAGCGCTGGATGAGCTGCTGGCCGATGTAGCGCGACAGCCAGGAGCCGACGCCCATGGCGAAGAGGTAGCTGCCGATGACCGTCGAGAACTGCGTCACCGAATCGCCGAGCAGGTAGCTGGCGAGCGTCGCGGCGATCAGTTCATACGCCAGCCCGCAAGAGGCGATGACGAAGACCGAAAGGAGCAGCGCCCGTTTCATCTTCCGCCGGTGAGCGCAGTGCGCCGGCAGTTGCGACAACGGTACGCCCTCGCGCCCCTCGCCAGTGCGCGTGCCACCGCCGGCAGACAGCGGCTGGTGGTACGGACGCGCTGGCGGTGTCGTTCGTGGTCGATCGGTGAATAGGGCATGCCCGGCATTCTATTCGCAGCTGTCATCGGCAGGCGGAAGGCGATGCCGTCGGCCGGCGGGGGGCGTCCGGCAGGCAAGCGACCTATTCCGCGTGCGCTGCTTCCTGGCGTGCCAGACAGGGGCCCGGCCGCAACGCCTGCCGGATGCTCAATACTCCGCTTTCGGCAACCTCTGGGCCAGCTCGTCCCAGCGGACGGACACCCCCGGCAACACCCCGACTGCCGTTTCCCCGCTCAGCTCGAGGACTTCCGGTTTGCCATACTCGCCATCACGCAGGCGATAGACGGTGATCATCCGGTCGATCGGATGGACCAGCCAGTATTCCCGGACCCCGGAGCGTTCGTACACCCGCCGCTTCCACACATGATCGTGGCTGGCGGTCGACGACGACGACACTTCCACCACCAGGTCCGGCGCTCCGCGTACGCCGCGGCGGTCGAGGCGAGACGGGTCGCAGACCACCAGGACGTCCGGCTGCACGACCGTATCGATCTGGTCGTCGGTCTCGTCGGCCTTCGGCAGGCGGACGTCGACCGGTGCGACGAAGGCGCGGCAGGGTTTCCCTTCCAGGGCCTGCCGGATCTGGAAATAGATTTCACCGACGACGTCCTGATGTTCCAGCGTCGGCGCCGGAGCCATCAGGTAGGCCGTGCCGTCGATCAGTTCGCAACGACGGTCTTCCGGCCACGCGAGGTAGTCGGCGTAGGTGTGGTAGCGATCATCGCGAAGTGGCAGGCCCATGCGACCTCTCGTCAATGGCGACGCTGAGCGGCCAAGTATAGCGCGCCGGAGAGCCAGGCTGCGAGGTCGATCGGCGCGTCGCCTGGACAAGCACGGGCTGGTGTCGCCGACAGACACGCCGTGCTGGATCCGATTCAATGCTTCCTCACCAGAACACCAACAAAGCCATACAAGTCGCTGGGCTCTCTAGGTGATTTGTATGAATGATCTGCAGGGCATGGTCGACGCGGACCGCCGGCCCGGCCGCTTCATCGTTACCGGTTCGCAGCAGTTCGGCCTGCTCGCCGGCGTCACGCAATCACTCGCCGGCCGGGTCGGCATGACGCGGCTGCTGCCGCTTGCGGCAGCGGAAATCCCGTCCATCGGCAGTGGGCAACTGAAGTCATCGTCCGGCATTCCCCGACCGACGCGGGGCGGCTCAGGTGTGTTTCCCCCGCCACGCTGCCAGCGCGTCAAGGGACTGCTCGAGTGAAGCGAGGAGTTTCACGCCCGCAACCTCGGGCAGTCGCCTGACGCCGCCACCGCCGGCCCACAGTTCCACGTCGGCGGACAGGAGCGTGCGCAACTGCTGCAGCAGTCCGGGGATCTGGCGTTGCGGGAAGGCGACCGAGAACGACAGGGTGACGATGTCGGCGCGGTGAGCGCCGGCGGCGCTGGCGATCTCAAGCAGCGGCATCTGCGTGCCAAGCGGAATGCACTCGGCGCCTTCGAGCGCGAACAGGGCTTCGGCCATCAGCAGGCCGAGGCCGTGCAACTCGTCCGGGACGCTGGTGAGAATGATCCGCGGGCTTCGCTTGCCGCCGGGCAGGCTGGCGATCGCCTGGCGCAGCAGGCGCATGGTCAGTTCGGTGAACAGGTGCTCCTCGAAGACCTCGATGCGGCCCTCCTCCCAGGCTGTGCCGACGAGACGGGTGAGTGGAGCAACGGTGTCCTGCACAAAGCGCACGAGTCCCTGGCGCGCCAATCTCTGCTGCATCGCCTGTTGATAGCTGCCGCCGTCATGCCGCTTGATCAGCGAAATCAGGTCATCGAGTTCCTCTCCGGCGCTGGCGCCGGCGACCGCCTGCGGCGGTTGCGGACGCCGCGGCGCCAGCGCGTTCAGTTCTTCGGTGGGGGTGGCCAGCAGTTTGCCGGGCCGGTGCCCGGCATCCATCAGGCGTTTCACCAAGCGCAGACGTTCCACCTGCTCGGCCGGATAGATGCGCTCGCCATGGTCGTCGCGAGCCGGGGCGGGGAAGCCGTAGCGACGCTCCCAGACACGCAGGACATCTTTCGACAGGCCCGTGTCGCGTTCGACAGCAGCAATGTTGAAGCCGGTATTGACCATAACTGTCCTGTACAAAAGTTTGACAAACGCTTGACATCTCGAATCGTGCCCAGTACATTACTGACAAACGAAGCAAATGTCCAGGACAAATTTGCGATTGGTTGAACAGGGTCATTGACCAGTGCCGCAAATGGTTCGACCGTTCCCACCCCCAAGGAGCCCATGCCATGAACGCACCCGAACACTTCTTCCTCGCCGACGTCCAGTCGGCCGCCGACAGCCGCTGCCTGGCCATCCAGAACGTCGGCGTCAAGGGCTTGCGCTATCCGCTGCAACTCGAGACGGCGAGCGGCGAAGTGACGAACACCGTCGCCAACCTGACCATGACCGTCGGCCTGCCGCCCGAAGTCAAGGGCACCCACATGTCGCGCTTCGTCGAACTCCTCGAAGTCCGGCGCGGCGCGCTGACGCAGGATGGCCTGTTCGCCTTGCTCGCGGAGATGCTGCTGCGCCTCGACGCGACAAGCGGGCGCATCGAGATGAGTTTCCCTTACTTCATCCGCAAGACGGCGCCGGTGTCGGGTGTCGCAAGCCTGCTCGATTACGACGCCACGCTGATCATCGACCGGCCGCAAGGACAACATGCCGCGCTGACGCTGCGCGTGACCGCGGCGGTGACCAGCCTCTGCCCCTGCTCGAAGAAGATTTCGGACTACGGCGCGCACAACCAGCGCTCGCACCTCACGCTGGAAGCGAAACTGCGCTCGCCGATGACCATCGAGGAACTCGTCCGCGTAGCCGAGGAAGAGGCCTCGTGTGAAGTCTTCGGCTTGCTCAAGCGCCCCGACGAGAAGTGGGTCACTGAACGCGCCTACGACAACCCGAAGTTCGTCGAGGACCTGGTGCGCGACATCGCGCTGCGCCTGATGAGCGAGCCGCGCATCGCCGAATGGAAGGTCACCTCGGAGAACTTCGAGTCGATCCACAACCACTCGGCCTACGCCGAACTGTTCGGTTCGAACGGATAGGAGGAAAGCATGCAAGACAGGCAACGCATCGCCGTCGTCGGTGCCGGAATCTCCGGCCTCGCCACCGCCTGGCTGCTCGGGCGCCGGCACGACGTCACGCTGTTCGAGGCGGGCAGCTATCTCGGCGGCCACACCAACACCGTCGACGTCACGCTCGAAGGCAGGACGCACCCGGTCGACACCGGCTTCCTCGTCTTCAACGAGAAGACCTATCCGAACCTGATCGCGCTGTTCGCGCTGCTCGGCGTCGACAGCGTCGAGACCGAGATGTCCTTCGCGGTCAGCCTCGAGAGCCCCGACATCGAGTGGTCGGGCAGCAGCCTCGCCACCATCTTCGGACAGAAGCGCAACCTGATGCGCCCACAGTTCTGGACCATGCTGTCCGACATCCTGCGTTTCAACCACGAAAGCGTCGCCTGGCTGCTTGCCTACCCCGACAAGCAGCGCAGCCTGCGCGATTTCCTCAGCGCCGGTCGTTACTCCGCGGCGTTCTCCGAATGGTACCTGTTGCCGATGGCCGCCGCGATCTGGTCATGCCCGACCGGGCAGATGCTCGATACGCCGCTTGCCACCTTCGTCCGCTTCTGCCGCAACCACGGCCTGCTGCAGGTCTTCGACCGCCCGCTGTGGCGCACCGTCAAGGGTGGCGGCCGCGAGTACGTGCGCCGGATCGCCGCGCAACTCGACGACATCCGCCTCGCCTGCCCGGTGGCCTCGGTGACCCGTGAGGGTACCGGACTGCACCTGAGCCATGCCGGCGGCGGCGAGCACTTCGACCAGGTGGTACTGGCCTGCCACAGCGACCAGGCGCTCGCCATTCTCGGCCTCAATGCCAGCGAGGCGCAGCGCGAAGTGCTGGCGGCGATCCGCTATCAGCCCAACCGCGCCGTCCTGCACACCGATCGCGCCCTGCTGCCGCGCGACGAGAAACTGTGGTCGGCATGGAACTACACGGCCGGCAGCGGCACGCCGGGCGAGCAACCGGTGGCGGTTTCCTACCTGATCAACCGCCTGCAGCCGCTGCCTTTCGCGACGCCCGTCGTCGTCACTCTCAACCCGGCGCGCGAGCCCGATCCAGCCCGGGTCATCGCCGAGTTCGACTATGCCCACCCGATCTTCGACGGCGCGGCCATCGCCGCGCAGCAGCGACTCGACGCAGTGCAGGGCGAGGGCGGCATCTGGCTGGCCGGCGCCTGGGGCAGCTACGGCTTCCACGAAGACGGCCTCAAGTCGGCGCTGCGCGTCGCCAACGCCATGGGCATTCGCGCCCCGTGGCAGGGCGAGGCGACGGCGGCCGTCCGCGAACTGGCGAGCGCCTGAGATCGCCATGCCTGCCCCTCCCCGCCTGCTCATCGGCCGAGTCATGCACCGCCGCCTGCGGCCGGTGGTCAACGACTTCAGCTATCCGGTCTTCTTCGTCCAGCTGCCGCTGGCCGATCTGGCGGCGGCAAGCGGCCCACTGTTCTCGGTCGATCGCAACAACCTGCTCAGTTTCCACCAGAAGGACCACGGGCCGCGCGACGGCTCGCCGCTGTTGCCGTGGATCCACTCGCTGCTGCGCCGCCACGGCTTGCCCGACGACGGCGAGGTGACGCTGCAGTGCTTTCCGCGGGTGCTCGGTTTCGTCTTCAACCCGGTCAGCTTCTGGTTCTGCCGCAACCGGAACGGCCAGCTGATCGCCGTTCTCGCCGAGGTCCGCAACACCTTCGGCGGTCGCCACAGCTATCTGCTGCACCACCCCGACGGCGCCCCGCTGCGCGCCGGGCAGACGTTCACGGCGGACAAGACGTTTCACGTTTCACCGTTCTGCGAGGTCGCGGGCGGCTACCGCTTCCGCTTCCTCGTCGAGCGCAGCTGCCCGCTCATCCGCATCGACCACGACGACGCCGAGGGCGAGTTGCTGCTGACCTCGATCTCGGGCAAGTCGACCGACTGGTCCACCCGTGCCCTGCTCGGAGCATTCCTGCGCATGCCGCTGCTGACCGCTGGCATCGTCTTGCGCATCCACTGGCAGGCGCTGCGACTCTGGATCAAGGGCGTGCCTTTCGTCGGCGCGCGCCCATCCCATGCACGGCAACCCCTTGAGGAATCGACCAAGTGAACGACACGATGATCCTGCGCGGCGGCGACGGTCCGGCGCGCGATACCCGCCTGGTACTCGGGCTCCTCGAACGGATCAGCGGCGGCATGCTGGAGATTCGGCTGCCCGACGGCTCGAGCCGCCTGTTCGGCTCGGGCGAGCACGGCGTCAGCCTGCAGGTCCATGACGAAGCACTGTTCGACCAGGTGCTGGCGCGTGGCGACATCGGGCTGGCCGAGGCCTATCTCGACGGTCGCTGGGATTCGCCCGACCTCAGCGGACTGCTGGCGCTGCTGGCGCGCAACCGGGACGTGCTGCGGCAAGCCGTCTATGGTTCGTGGCGCAACCTGCTCGCGGCGCGCTGTCGCCACTGGCTGAACCGCAACAGCCG
>JFAX01000008.1:78896-129479 GCA_000585015.1 Candidatus Accumulibacter adjunctus
CCGCCGCTGGCGCTCGCGCTGACCTAGAAGCCCTCGCGCGGAACGATTTCGCCATGCCCGCCCTGAGGATCCGTTCGACGAGGTGGGCGGCGTCGCCGCGATCCAGCGCATCTTCGCCCACATGTCGGCGCAGGTCGGCGAGCCGCGCCTCGTCGTCAGCGAAAAGGTGGCCGATGAAGGCGGCGCCCTGCTGATCTGGACCTTCAGCGTCCGCGATGGGCGCACCGCAGGTGGTGTGCGCAGCGAAGGGGCAGGGGTGGCAGACATCGCAGCGGTGAAATGGGCTACCATGCGCCCTGTGTCGGTGCGGCGGTGGCGCCGGCGCGGCGCGCCAAGCGCTGACAACGATGGCGAGAACCTGGATGAACCACTCATGAACTCCCCCGACAGGCGTTTCGAAATGGCCCGGCCGACGCTGGCGGTGCTCTTCCTGTGCGTTCTCATCGCGGCATCGTTGTGGATCCTGCAGCCCTTCCTGCCGGCGTTGATCTGGGCGACGATGGTCGTTGTCGCCTCGTGGCCGCTGCTGCTCCGGGCGCAACGGTTTTTCGGCAATCGTCGTCTGCCGGCGGTGATCCTGATGACCTTCCTGGTGCTCCTCGGACTGGTCGTGCCACTGTCGGTCGCCATCGCCACCATCGTCGACAACGCCGACCAGATCGCCGAATGGGGCAGGGCGATCAGCGGACTGCGCGTGCCGCAGTCACCACCGGAATGGGTCGGCGAGGTGCCGTTGGTCGGCGGACGGATCGAGCACGCGTGGCGGCAGGTCGCCGCGACCGGCTCCGCCGAGCTGGCAGGCAAGGTCGCGCCCTACGCCGCCAACCTGACGCGCTGGTTCGTCAGCGAGATTGGCAGTTTCGGACTGGTCTTCGTGCAGTTCCTGCTCACCGTCGCCCTCGCCGCCGTCCTCTACGCTTCGGGCGAGAAGGCGGCAAGGGGTGCTCGCCGCTTCGGCTATCGCCTCGCCGGCGAACGCGGCGAAGGTGCGGTCATCCTCGCCGGCCAGGCGGCGCGTGCGGTCGCCCTCGGCGTAGGCGTCACCGCCATCGTCCAGTCGCTGCTCGGCGGTATCGGCCTGGCCATCGCCGGTGTGCCGTTCGCGCCGGTACTGACCGCGGTCATGTTCATGTTCTGCATCGCGCAGCTCGGTCCGACGCTGGTCCTGGCGCCGGCCGTGGTCTGGCTGTACTGGGGCGACCAGACCGGCTGGGGAACCTTCCTCCTCGTGTGGACGGTTTTCGTCGGCACGATGGACAACTTTCTGCGTCCGCTGCTGATCCGCCAGGGAGCCGACCTGCCGCTGCTGCTGATCCTTGCCGGGGTCATCGGCGGCATGCTGGCCTTCGGACTGGTCGGTCTCTTCGTCGGCCCGGTCGTCCTGGCAGTCGCCTACACGCTGCTCGAGGCCTGGATCAACGAGGTGCCGCGCGAGGTTGGCAGGTCTCCCGCGACGGTGCATCGCCCGCCGGCGACCGGGCAGCCGGAAGCCTGATGCCGTCGTCTGCGGCCGCGTACGCCGCCGCCTTTTTCATCGCTTCTTCGAGGGCAGCCGGATGTTTTCAGGAATCATCGCCGCGGTCGGTCGGATCACCGCCATCACGCCCCGCGGAGACGGCGCGGCAACCGTCCGGCTGAGCATCGACGCCGGCGGGCTCGGGCTCGACGATGTGGCTCGCGGCGATTCGATTGCCTGCAACGGTGTCTGCCTGACCGTCGTCGACCTTGCTGGCGAATCGTTCTCGGTCGACGTGTCGCCCGAGACGCTGGCCTGCACCGTTGGTCTGGCGCAGGCTGGTGGCCCGGTCAATCTGGAGAAGGCGCTGCGGCTTGCCGACCGCCTTGGCGGCCACCTCGTCTCCGGTCATGTCGACGGCGTCGGTGAGGTGCTGCGCTTCGATGCCGTCGGCGACAACCGCCGGCTCGAGGTCCGCGCTCCCGAGACGCTTGCCCGGTACATCGCGCGCAAGGGCTCGGTCACCGTCGACGGGGTCAGCCTGACGACCAACAGCGTCGATGGCGCGAGCTTCAGCATCAACCTCATTCCCCACACCCTGGCGGCGACGACTCTCGGCCGGCTGGCTCCAGGCAGCCGGGTGAATATCGAGGTCGACCTCATCGCGCGCTATTGTGAGCGCCTCCTTGGCGTTTCCGATGCCGTCCAATAGCTGTCAGGTCGCCATATGCCCGACTCGCAGGGCGGCGCGATGACGGCCGGCGGGGAACACGGCGGTGGCTGCCTGCCCGCTGCGTGCTCGGCCGCGTGATCGAGAAGGTGGCGAACAAGCCTTGTCTGGACTTCGTCCGCGACGACCGGCTTGGACCCGGCAACACACCAGCGTGCGCCTGGCGCGCAGCCTGCCGCGCGACCGCCACCCGCGCGAGCCGGTCTACTCGAGCCCCTGCCTGCCTGTGCCCAACGTCGTCGACCGCTCGCAGCCGCCGGGGCCGCTCTGCGACGGCGGCTTCCACATCGAGGCGATGGACCCCCACGGCGGGCTGATCTTCTCGGCGCCTGACCTGGTGCGATTCGCGCTGCGCTTCAAGTTCGACGGCCGGCCCAACACGGGCGACGCCGCGCCGATCTCGCACACCGGCTCTCTGCCGGGGTCGATCGGTATCGTGCTGGTGTGCATCGTCATCATGGATCCCCCTGCCTCAGCGCTGCAGGTTTGATCGTCGGTGTGCTCGCCGCCGACTCACGAACTGGCACGATTGATGAAGGCAAGGCTGAGGTTGGTGATCGACCGGGTTACGTGGCCCTTGCCGGTGACGTCGTCGCAGTAGAGCACCCCACCAGGGCCCAGGCGCTCGGTCGAGCCGTCGCTCGCCACCACCTCGCCTTCACCGGAGAGCACGATGCAAATGTAGGGCTGCGGGGCATTGTGCGCTGGCACCTCGATCCCGGCCGGGACCGAGAACATGACAAGACTGCTGACCCCCTCGATAGCCGTCATGCGCCCCATGGGGGTTGGCGGCGGCCCGAACGGAGCATCATGCTCTGGGCGGTGACAGACACCAATGTGCGTCTCGCCCTGTTCGTCGGCGTAGATACGCGGAAATTTCATCCCTGTTTCTCCTGCAAGTGATGGCTGTCTTCGTGCGAGCGGTCGCCCGTAACGGAACGGACTGAATGAAACGTGCAATCCGATCAGAACTCGACCGCGATACCCTTGGTCCTTGCCACGGCGAGGATCGCGTCGAAGACTCTTGCGTGGTCCCAGGGTGCGTCCGCAGCCTCGTTGCGGAACTCGCGGTAGGCCCGCTCGACGTTCATGTACAGGCGCGCCGGGGCTTTCCATCCGCCGTACGGTCCAAGATCGATCTTCTTGGAAGCTTCCAGGGCGCTCAGCCCCTGCGCGAAACAGCGCTGCGATTCGTTACGGACGTACTCGAGGTAGGCCTTTGTTTCAATCGCACTCTCGACCCCGCATATCGGCCCGTGTCCGGGGACGATGACTTCCGGGTCGAGCGAGATGATGAGATCGATCACCTTGATCCATTGCTCGTAGGTACCGTTCCAGCCCATCGGCGTGCACTCGCGCCAGATCACGTCGCCGGCGAAGACGACCTTCTCCGTCGGAACGTGGATGATCGTGTCGCCGATCTGATGGCAGGGCCCGACGTAGATGAGGTGGACCTCGGTGCCGTCGAGGTCCAGTACGAGCCGCTCGTCGAACACGGTGGTCGGCAGCACCAACCGGATGCCGTCGAAGTCATAGTCCTGCTGCAGTTGCCGGGCGATCGCCAGCGCGCCCGGGTGTAGGACCTTGAGCAGCATGCGGGTGAGGAAGCGATCGGACCCCTTGATCAGTTGCTGGGTCTCCTTCGGATCGGCAACGTGCGGCATCAGATCCCTGACCGTACGGTGCGCGATGATTTCGGCCCCCTCGAAGAGCTGGTTCCCCCATACGTGGTCGCCGTCCTCGTGGGTATTGATCACGCGCTTGGGCATCTCGCGCCAGACCTTGCCAAACAGCTTGATCATCTGGCGTCCGTGCGGCAGGTCCGACTGTGTGTCGATCACCACGCCGCCGCCGAGGTTGATGAGTCCCGAGTTGGCATCACACACGAGGTTCTTCTCGTTGAGCACGGCGAAACAGCTGGCGCTGACTTGTTCCATTCTCATGTTGTCGTCCTCGTGTCGTCACGGTGATTGAGTTGAGTATAGATGGATACCCGGACACGCGCCCCAGACAGGGCGGTCGCTTGCGTCTCTGCCCCCCGTCACGGTGTCCGGTCAATGAACACCCGGTTCGACGGGGGTTGATGCTTGCCGTCGGACCGGAGGCGGAGGCCAGATTCATCATGGATGCCCGCTGGCAAAGAATCACGTCGGCCAGACGTAGAGGGCAATGGACGCGGACAAGACCAACATCGCCTTTGGCCGAACGCGCGACGAGGTCTGTGCCGCCGTAATGGCGGCAAACCAAGCGCCGCAGCCATCTGATCTGCATGGCGGGCGAGTGGACCCTGAGACCGGCCGCAACTGGCCGGTTTCCGCCAGACGTCATCCGGCACCCACTGGCTGCTTTCCCGCTGGCAGTGGTCGGTCCGCCGAGGAAAGCCGAGATCCCCGGCGCAATGGCCCGGGTTCAATCGCGGCCACCGGACTCGTCGATGGGCAATCGCCTTCCGCGCAGAAGTCCAAGCTGGCGCCGCCGACCGTCGCGAGACCGGCGACCACGGTGCCAGCGGCTCGCGTCACCCGTTGCGCTACTCTCGAATGGTGCCGGAGTTCGCGCCGGCCAGACGATGTCTCAGCCGCCGAACGGCGGTACGCCGATCAGCCAGACGTGCAGCCAGAAGGCGAACGCGGCCCAGGCAGCGAGACCGACGATCAGCGCGCTGAGGTCGCGCGTGCGCGACCCGCGGGCGTACTCGGGGCCCGCGGTGCGGTCGCGGCGACGGGCGGAAGCGTAATCGAGGATTGCCCACGCCAGGAAACTGCCGAACAGCACGATGTCGGCCAGGGTGCCGTTGGCGATCAGGTGCGCGAACGCCCAGACCTTCACGCCCGCGACCATCGGGTGGCCGACCACCCTCTTGATTCGCGTACCGGGCACGTATGCCGCTGCCAACAGGACGAATGCCGCAACGGTCAGCAGCGCGGCGACGTGTCTGCTCCACAGCGGAGGACTCCAGATCACCACCGGCGTCATCCGCGCCGTCGCGTAGCCGTACACGATGAGCATCAAGCCGGCGATCGAGACGATCGAATAGACGGCCTTCCAGCCGTTCAGCCCGAGCTTCGCCACCTGCGCGTTGCGGAACCCGTCGGCGAAGATCCGTGTGGAATGAACACCGAGGAAAGTCGTGAGGCCGAGAATCAGCAGGGTCATGTTCCCTCCGGGTGAACTCCCTTTTCCGGGCCGAGGGCGTCGCCGTCGGCCGGACGGCCGACGACCGAGGCAACGACGCCGTGAGGCGCCGTGCCCCGGAGCACATCAGTCCCCGGCGGAGCGCTTCAGCGCAGCGACTCCTGCACCGAGCGCAGCGGGCGCACCCATGGCTGGTTGACCTGCAACTCGGCCGGCAGGGCGGCGATGGCGGCGCGCGCCTGCGCCAGCGTCGGGAAGACGCCGAAGAAGAGGTTGTAGCGCTCGCCCTGCGCTCGCTCGCTGACCGAGTAGGCGAGCGAGTCGAGTGCCAGATGGGTGATGTTGCGGTCGATGAAGCGTGCCATGTCGCCCTGGCTTGGCGAGGTCACCAACTGCACCGTGTACGCTTTCGGGTTCTGTTGCAGGAGCCACTGGCTGTCATGCAATACGGCGGCACCGGCACCCTGCGGGCGCAGTTTGCGGATCGCTCCGCGCAGGTCGGCGAGGCTCTTCTCGAGGCTGCCGAGTTTGCCATCGACCCGGTCGATGCTCGCCTGCTGTTGCGCGTCGATTTCCTGCTGCGCGCTCAGCCGGGACGCCAGAGCGGCCACCTGGGCGTCCACCGCGCTGATGCGCGACTGGCTTTCGGCCAACGCCGACTCGGTGCCGGCTGGTGCGAAGGCAGGCAGCCACTTGACGAGGGCGAAGCCGAGGACGGTCAGCAGGAAGACGGCGGCGATTGCCAGATGGGTCCACTTGAAGCTTTCGCCGGTCTCGTCGCGGTGCGTCGCCAGTGCCGTCGCCAGCTTGCCGATCTCCTCGTCCAGACGTCGCGTCTCGGAGTGCAGGACGCCGACCAGGCGCTGCAGCTCCTGGAACTCGGCGTAATGCTCGCGCTGCAGGGCGCCGAGGCCGTCGATGCGTGCCGCGACGATCGCATGTTGCCTTTCCGTCTGCTCACGCACCGCCTCGATGCGGCTCTTGTTGCCGCGCGTCGCGCTGTCCAGCAGCTGGCAGGCGATGTCGAACTGGTCGAGACGCGCGCGCTGTTCGCCGACGATCTGCTCCTGCGACCGGAACAGCGCTTCGAGCGAAGCGATGCCGGCGTCGAGTTGCGCCAGTTCTGCAGCGATGCGCGAGTTGCTGCTTGCCAGGCGCCCTTCCCAGCGCTGCTCGGCGTCGGCGATGGCGGCCTGTGCCTGCCCCCGGAGCATCTCGATACGCTGTTCGACAGCGGTGGCGCGGGCGACCAGCGACGAACCCTGCTGTTGCAGGTCGGCCCCGAGCTGGTGCACGCGGCCCGACAGGGAACCGCTGGTCTGGCGGATGTCGTTCAGCTCGCCGTCGATCCGGCGATTGTTGTCGGCGTAGAGCGCCGTCAGTTCTTCGTAGTCGCGCAGGACGCGGTCGAGCTGGGCGTTGATCTCCTTCGCCGTCGTGCTGCTGCCGTTGGCCTGTGTCAGCTCGAGCAGCCTGGCCATTTCCGGGCGGATGACGGCGGCTTGCCGGGCGGCTGCGTCGGTCGCGTTGGCTTCGGTCTCGAGCTGCGCATCGCTTGGCAGCACCAGTTTGGCAGTTTCGGTCATGTTCGGTCCCTCCAGTGGATTGACGGTCATGCGTCCAGGAAAGTGCGTGCTGGCGCACGTTGCAGCAGCGGTTCAGCGATTCTCCCGGACCTCCCTCGATGGCGACACGCGTGCCGATGAGACACGCTCGCGGCAGTATAGGTTGCGCGCTCGATCGGGGTCAATCGGCGGGCGCTCAGGAAAGCATGTCGGCCCAGATGTTCTGCGCCCAGCCGTTGGCGATGCGGCCTTCGAGTTCGCTGCGTGCGTTCGACACGCCACCGGCGCCCGCCACCGGTTGCAGGACGCGCGAGGCAGGCTCGTACTGGAACACCGCGGCGACGTGGATCGCGCTGCGCGCATCCACGAAGCTGTAGCAGGTATTCATCAGCAGCGGTGCCGGGTCGGGTTGCTCGCCGGCGAGCAGCCTGAGGATCGCCGCCGCGGCGAGTTTCGCCTGTTGGTTGGCGACGTGCCCCGATTTCGGCATCGTCGGCGCCGGAAAGATGGCGTCGCCGAGCACATGCACTCCCGGCGTGCTGCTCGACTCCATCGACAGCCAGTCGATCTCCACCCAGCGCTGGTTGATCAGCTTCAGACCCGAGGTCGCGGCGATGTCGGCGGCACGCTGCGGCGGAATGACGTTCAGGACGTCGGCCCTGACCTCGTCGAAATCGAGGCGGGCGGTCTTCGTCGCGACGTGCACGTCGCGCAGCTCGCTCTGTGGCCGATATTCGATGATCCCCGGATAGAGCTCCGCCCACGCCTTGGCGAAGAGTCCCTTCTTGGAGACGATCTCGTCATTGGCATCGAGAACGAGCACCTTGGCGCGTGGCTTGTGCCGCTTGCAGTAGTCGGCGACCAGGCAGGCCCGCTCATACGGGCCCGGCGGGCAACGGTAGGGTGCGCGCGGGATCGACAGGACGAAGACGCCGTCGTCCGGCATCGCTTCGAGCTGGCGGCGCAGCGCCACGGTCTGCGCGCCGGCCTTCCATGCGTGCAGGATGCTGCCCTGGGCGGTGGCGTTGTCGAGCCCGGGAATCTCCTGCCACAGGAAGTCGATTCCGGGCGACAGGACGAGGCGGTCATAGCGCAGATCGCCGCCATCAGCCAGGCGCAGGCTGCGCGCCGCCGTGTCGATCGCCAGCACCTCGCCGTGCACGACGCGCACGCCCCAGTGGCTCTGCAGGCGGTCATAGTCGAGCGTGATGTCGGCCATGCTGCGCTGGCCAGCGATGACCAGATTGGACATCGGGCAGGAGACGAAACGGGGCGAGCGCTCGACCAGCGTGACGTCGACGCCGCGCCCGCTCCACATGCGCAGGTACTTCGCTGCCGTGGCGCCGCCGTAGCCGCCGCCGACGACGACGACGTGGCCGTGCGCCGGCCGTCGGCCGCCGCCGGCACAGCCAGTCAGGGCGAGGGCTCCGGCCAGGGCGCTGCTCTTCAGGAAAGCGCGTCGATCGAGGTCTGCCATGTCGTTGCTCCCTACTTCTGCGCCGCAAGGTAGGTGGCGATCAGTTCCAGCTGCTCGTCACTGTAGCCTTTGGCAATCTGCGGCATGATCGTTCCGGGTCGCTGGCCGCTCTTGAAGTCGCGCAGCTTCTGCAGGCTGATGCGCTTGTCGACTCCGGCGAGGGGGTCGATTCCGGAAGCGGCGACCGCGTGGCCATTGGTGCCATGGCAGTTGGCGCAGGTGGCCGCGAGATTGCGTGCCCGTTCCGGGTCCGCTGTCTGGGCAAGCGGGCTGCCGCCCAGCAGCAACAGGGTGACCAGGGCTGATAGCCTTTTCATCGAGTCTCCTCCGAATCCGAAAAGCCGGTCGGCGCGGGCCGAATCCGGCCGCCGGCCCGCCTGCTCACACGCGGACGATGCGAACGCTGTCGGTGCTGCCGGCGCGCGGGCCGGCCGAGCCGAAAACGAAGGCCAGCAGGTCGCCCTCGCGTACCAGTCCGGCGCCGCGGGCGGCGACGACGGCCAAACGCAATTGCTCACCGGGGTCCGAATTCGCCGCTACGACGAGCGGGCGGACTCCCCAGACCAGCGACAGGTCGCCGAGTACCTGGCTGCTCGTCGAGATGCCGGCGATCGGCACGTTTGGCCGGAAGGCGGCGACGCGGTGGGCGGTCTGCCCGCTGCGCGTCGGGCAGAGGATCGCGGCGACGCCGAGTTCCTCGGCGGCCTGCACTGCGGCGTGTGCCACCGCCCATGCGACGCGGTCGCCGTCGGCACCGCTGGCCTCCGGCGCCACGCGCTGTCGCGGCCAGCCTTCGGCCGATTCGGCGACCTCGCTCATCATGCGCACGGCCTGGCTCGGGTAGAGGCCGACCGCCGTTTCCTCGGAAAGCATCAGGGCATCGGTGCCGTCGAGGACGGCGTTGGCGACGTCGTTGACTTCGGCACGGGTCGGCAGCGGCGAGCGGGTCATCGATTCGAGCATCTGCGTTGCCGTGATCACCGGTTTCCCCGCCAGGTTGCAGTGGCGGATGATTTCCTTCTGCAGCAGGGGCACGCTGCGCGCCGGCATCTGGATGCCGAGATCGCCGCGCGCGACCATCACCGCATCGGCCGTCCTGATGATGCCGTCGAGGTTGTCGATGGCGGTTGCCGTCTCGATCTTCGGCACCAGGGCCGGACGCACACCACGCTTCGGCAGCATTGCCCGCACCCGCTCGACGTCTTCGGCGCGGCGAACGAAGGAGAGACCGATGAAATCCACCTTGGCGGCGATCGCCATTTCGAGCGCCAGCGCGTCGCGTTCGGTGAAGGGTTCGACGTGCGCCTCGGCGCGCGGCAGGTGCATCCCCTTGCGTGAGCGCAGCGTGCCGCCGCGGACGACCTCGGTGCGCACGTCGTCGCCCAGCGACTGCAGCACGCGCAGGACGATGGCGCCGTCGGCGAGATAGACGTCGTCGCCCGGGCAGACCCATTGCGCCAGGTCGTTGAGGGTCGTCGCCACATGCCGTTCATCGCCTTGTCCGTCGTCGCTGCCGCTGAGGACGAATTCCTGGCCGTTTGCCAGTTCGACTTCACCGCAGGCGATGACGCCGGAGCGGATCTTGGGGCCGGGCAGGTCGACCAGGGTGCCGATGCTGCGCCCGAGCACCTGGGAGAGTTCGCGGACGCGGCGGACGTTGGCGCTGTGCGTTTCCATGTCGGCGTGCGCGGCGTTCAGACGAACCACGTCGACCCCGGCCTCCAGGAGATCCCGCAGCGATCCCGTGTCGGCAGTGGCGGGGCCGATCGTGGCGACGATCTTGGTTCGGCGCATCAACTACTCCTCGCTCGTTGCACACTCCCGGCGGCTCGGCCAGAACCCTGCAGCCGCCGTGTCGGCCGGCCTCCGGCCCATGGGCAGGATGCTGCAACGCGAAAAAATCGGCGAAGTATATGGGGCGGCAGCGCAGGCAGTCAATCCGCGTGCGGCCCCGCGGACCGTAGGCCGCTGGCAGGGTTGGCGCCGCGCAGCCGGGCACTCACAGCCGGAACCTGCCGACGACCTGGTCGAGTTCACGCGAGAGCTGTTCGAGACGGCTGGCGCTGCCGGCAATCGTGCCCAGCGAGTGGCGACCCTCGTCTGCCATCTGTGCCACCTGCTGCACGCTGACCGCGATCGCCGAACTCGTGACGCGTTGTTCCTCGATCGCGCCGGTGATCTCGTTGACCTCCTGCGCCAGACCAGCGAGTCGCTCCCGCGCAGTCGTCATCGAGGCGAAGGCTCTTTGCGCCTGCGCCACGCTCTGGTCGACCGCCAGCAGACTCTGCTGCATGCCTGCCGCCGCCTCCTTCGAGCGCGCACCGATGGCTTCGATCATGGCTGAGATTTCACGCGTCGAGCCAGCGGTACGTTCCGCCAGCTTGCGCACCTCGTCGGCGACGACGGCGAAACCGCGGCCCTGCTCGCCGGCACGGGCAGCCTCGATGGCGGCGTTGAGCGCCAGCAGGTTGGTCTGTTCGGCAATCTCGCGGATGGTCTCGGTGATCGCCGTGATGCGCTGCGTCTCGTCGCCAAGCGCCACGATCAGGCCGCTCGCCAGGCGGACGGAGTCGGCCACGCGCGCGATGTCGGCGCTGACCGCGCGCACCTCGTCGCCTCCCTGCTGCGCCCGTGTTTCCGCCTCGTCGCCATGCTGGCGCACGCTGCATGCGAAGTCCGCCGTCTGCATCACGGCGCGCGCCATCTGCTCCACCGAACTCGACATGGCAGTGGCGGCTTCGCTCTGCGCGCGCGAGCCAGCAACGCCATGCGCCGCTTCGGCAGCCAGTTTGGCTGCCGCGCCCAATACTTCCTGCGAGCCATTGCGAATCGCGCTGACCGTCTCGCGCAGGCCGGCCTGCATGGCGCCAATGTCGGCAAGCAGGCTTCCCCGCTCATTCGGATGGCGTTGCAGCGCTTGCGTCAGGTCACCGGCAGCCAGCCGCGAAACGGCTGTCACGGCAGCTGCTGGCTCGCCGCCGAGGAGCCTGAGAAGCATCCGCGCCAGCCCGACGAAGGACGCTACGACGCAGAGCAGCGTCACGACACCGACGCCGAGGCTGCTGTGCAGCATCCGTTCGCGGGTCGCATCGGCGCGGGCTCGCGCGCCTGCGGCAGTGGCCTCGAGTTCGCCGGCCAGGCTGGCGAGTGCCGCGGCGGCACTGGCGGCCGAACTGTCGAAGCCAGCGTCCCCCTTCATCAGCGCGTTGCCGGCTTCGCGACCTTGCCCGACGTAGGCATGGACCATGCGCTCGCCGCTTTCGTACAGGCGCCGGACGGCGTCGCCGAGTTGCCGCAAGTCAGCCTGCCGCTCGGGAACGACGGTAGCCAGGCGGTCGATGTGGTCGAGTGCCTGCGTGCGGTGCTCGCCGGCCTCGCTGAAAGTGGCTTCGCCAACGGCGGCGGCATCGGTCAGGAACTGTTGAATTTGCACGACATGGTAGCGGCTGTCCTTGAACAGACGGATTGCCTGCTCGGCGCGCGCCGCTTCGTCGGCGGCGACCGCCATGGCGTTGCTGCTGCGCCAGACGACCACGTTACCAGCGACCAGCAGGGCACCGATGAGCACTGCCAGCGAGGACAGGGAGCGTTTGAGCGAGAGCTGTTTCATGATCAGAGGACTCGATCCGGTTGGGCTGAGGGTTACCCAGGAAGGGGATACTGGCGTCGCGGTGGCCGTCGGGCAAGGAGTCACCCGTGGTCCCGGTCGCCGGGACGGCAGTATTCCTTCCGGGCACGTCACCGTCAACGACGATCGTGCAGCGATCTTGAGCGGCCGCTCCTCTGCTGCCGTGCGCTGACTGCGGCGACGCCCGGCAGGCGAACCACCCGACTTTGCCCGCCGCGCCCGTGCGGTGGTAACCTAGCCGCGTTCGCCACCCAGGAGGAGAGACGATGCAAACGAGACCAAGTCGCTGGCTTGCCGCCATTGCCGTCGCCGCTGCCGTGTTCGGCTGCGTCGGCACCCCCGGGCCCGGTGGCGATCAACCGCGTTCGTCGGCGCTGCCGGCGCCACCCGACCCAGCCGACAACCCGACGACGCCGGCAAAGGCCGCGCTGGGCAAGAAGCTGTTCTTCGATCCGCGGCTTTCCGGCGATGGCAGCATGGCCTGCCAGGGTTGCCACTACCGTCATCTCGGCTGGACCGATGGGCTGGCGCTGTCACGCAAGGTGGGCGGTGGCATGAACACGCGCCATACGCCGAGCGTCTACAACACCGGCTACTACACCTCCTGGTACTGCGCCATACGCCGAGCGTCTACAACACCGGCTACTACACCTCCTGGTACTGGGATGGGCGCGCCAAGACACTGGAGGGGCAGGTCACGGCGGCCTGGAAGGCGCAGATCGGTGCCGATCCGGCCCAGGCGGCAGCGGTGATCGCGGCTGTTCCCGCCTATCAGGCCGAGTTCCAGGCGGTGTTCGGCGCTGCCCCGAATGCCGAGAACACCGCGCAGGCGCTGGCGGCGTTCCTGCGGACGCTGAACAGCGGCGAGTCGTCATGGGATCGATACACTGCCGGCGACAGGACCGCCGTCTCGGCCGACGCGGTCGCCGGTTACGAGTTGTTCATCGGCAAGGCTGGCTGCGCCGGCTGCCACAAGCCACCGCTCTTCAGTGACGCCCAGTTCCACAACGTCGGCCTCGAAGCGGGCAAGGCGAATCCGGATCCGGGCCGATTTGCGGTCACCAGGGATGTCAAGGATCTGTCGGCGTTCAAGACGCCGTCGCTGCGCTCGGTGGCGATCTCGGGGCCCTATTTCCACGATGGCAGTGTCGCCAGTCTCGATGCCGCAGTGCGTTACATGGCTTCGGGCGGCAAGGCTGATCCGAACAAGAGTGGCCTGCTGGTCGACCGCAAGCTTGCCGACAGGGAGATCGCGCAATTGCTCGCCTTTCTCGACACGCTGACCAGCCACGAGCGTTTCGACCCGCCCAGGCTGCCGTAAGCGCTGCCGATGGGCGAACAGCGGCCGCCGGCTGCAGTTGGCGCGGGAGGTGTGCGGTCAGCGCGGCTGGCCAGCCGCTGTCGGCGCCGCTTCGTCGCCTGCGTGCACGCCAGCCCCGGCGGTGGCTGGGCCGGCCGGGCCGGCGAGGTATCCGGACCCCTGGCTGCTCGCTGCCGCCCGTCGGCAGCTGCCCGCGTGACCGCTGCGGCCGGGCGCTGGCGGCTGCAGCGGTGACGGCCGGGAGGCAATTCGCCGGCATCGCCTTCGGTCTCGTTGCCTATGGCACCTGGGGATTCTTCCCGCTGTTCTTCCACCAGCTCTCACACGTGCCGCCGATGGACATCCTGAGCCACCGCGCCTTCTGGGCCTGCGTCTTCGTCGGTGGGCTGCTGACGCTGCGCCGACAGTGGTCGAGCGTCGCGGCAGTCGTGCGCAACGGACCGCATCTCCTGTTGCTGGGTGCTGCGGCGTTGCTCATCGGCGTCAACTGGCTGGTCTTCCTGTGGGCGGTCGACACGCAGCAGGTCGTCGCGTCGAGTCTCGGCTACTTCCTGACGCCGCTGGTGAACGTCGTTCTCGGACTGGTCGTTCTCGGCGAGCGCCTCGATCGACTGGAATGGCTGGCGGTGGGCCTGGCGGTCGCGGCGATCGCCAACGAGATCCTCGCTTTCGGCCGCCTGCCGTGGGTGTCGCTGGTTCTCGCCGCAACCTTCGGCACCTACGGCCTGATCCGCAAGCGCCTGCCGGTCGATGTCGCCCCGGGTCTCTGGCTCGAGACGCTGACGATGCTGCCGCTGTGCCTGCTCCATGCGGCGTGGCAGGCCGAGCGCGGCCACTCCGTCTGGGTGGGACACGCGCCGTCGACCATGGCGCTGCTGATTGGGTCCGGCGTGCTCACGGCCCTGCCGCTGCTGGCGTTCGCTGCCGCGGCGCGACGCCTTGATCTGGTGACGCTCGGCATGTTGATGTACATCAACCCGACGCTGCAGTTCGTCACCGCCGTCCGGCTGTTCGGCGAGCCGATGCAGGGCAGCCGGCTGCTGAGTTTCGGCCTGATCTGGCTGGGGCTCCTGATCTTCAGCTGGAGCGCGTGGCGCAAGTACCGCAACCCGTGGTGACCGGGGTTGTTGCCGCCGTGCGGGCCGCGGGCCCGTCTTGTGAAGGGAGCGGCAGAACTAGCTGCCGGGGCGCGTTTCCTGCCGATGCCGTGCGAGCCATTCGATCGCGATGCCGATTCCCGGCGAGGACAGGAAGGCCACCATGACCACGAGCGTGAACCCGGCGCCCAGCAGCGGGATGCTCTCTGACATTTTCGTTCTCCAGTGTCGTCGATGGTCCCGCAGTCTGCGAGACCGGAAGCCCCGCCACCGCTGTCCGTCGGGTGCGGTCGCGGGGATCACGCGGGGAATGTATCGGCTGCGCCGTCGGCAGACAAACGATAAAAATTCAGCCAACGAATGAGATTTTCTCATTCATATTTTCGGCTTTGAACATGCCGCTGGTAGCGGGTGCTTGCGCTGGCTCGCAGACGATGGGAAACTTCGGCCTACTCACAAACGGGAGAACCTCATGACGAGTCAGGACATTTCGCGTTGGCAGGAGCTGGCGCTGCAGTATGGTTCGGAGCTGGGAATCAAGATCATTGCCGCGATCGCCTTCTGGGTCGTCGGACGCTGGCTGATCGGCACCGTCGGCCACCTGGTGCAGAGCGCGCTCGAGCGGCAGAAGGTCGACGCGACCGTCATGCGCTACCTCGGCACGGTGATCAACGTCACCTTGAACATTCTGCTGGTGGTCGGCATCCTCGGTTACTTCGGCATCCAGACGACCACTTTCGCCGCCCTCTTCGCCGCCGCCGGTGTCGCCATCGGCCTCGCCTGGTCGGGACTTCTCGCCAATTTCGCCGGCGGCGTCTTCCTGATCATCCTGCGGCCGATCAAGGTCGGCGATTTCGTGACCGTCGGTGGCGTCACCGGAACGGTGAAGGAAGTCGGCCTGTTCACCTCGGCGATCAACACGCCCGACAACGTGCTGACGCTGGTCGGCAACAGCAAGATCTTCGGCGACACGATCCAGAACTACTCGAGCAATGCCTATCGCCGCGTCGACCTGAAGGCGCAGTTGTCCGGTGCTGCCGATCACACGGCGGCGATGGCGCTGCTCAGGGAGAAGGTCGCGGCGATTCCCAACGTCCTGGCCAGTCCGGCGGTCGATGTCGAGATCCTCGAACTGAATCTGGTTGGCCCGCTGCTGGCTGTCCGTCCGTATTGCCATACCGATCACTACTGGCAGGTGTACTTCGATACCAACAAGACGATTCGCGAGTCGCTCGGTGCCGCCGGTTTCCCGGCGCCGATGCCGGCGCAGGTGGTCTTCGTCAATCAGCAGTAGCTCCCGCGGCGGGCGAGGCGGGTGCCGCGTGCCCGCCTCGCCCTGATCCCGTTCGGGCTTGGCACCCCAGTTCCTGTCCGGCAACCGCCTGCGGCTGCTCAACAGCGGCGGCGAGTATTTCCCGGCGCTGCTGGCAGCGATCGGCGCGGCGGAGCGCGAGGTGCATCTCGAGAGCTACATCTTCGAGGATGACGAAACCGGGCAAGCCGTTGCCGCCGCGCTGGCGGCGGCCGCGCGCCGCGGCGTCGTCGTGCGCGTTCTCGTCGACGGCTTCGGCGCACCCGAGTTCGCCACGCGACAGCAACCGTACCTGCATGCTGCCGGCGTGCAGGCGCTGGTCTACCGGCCGGAGATTGCACGTTTCCACCTGCGACGCCATCGGCTGCGACGGCTGCACCGCAAGCTCGCCCTGATCGATGGCCGGGTCGCTTTCGTCGGTGGCATCAACGTCATCGACGACTTCAACTCGCCCCATCGTTCCTCGCCGCGCTACGATTACGCGGTGTGCGTCGAAGGCCCCCTGCTGGTGCCGATCCAGCGGGCGCTCCATCGTCTGTGGGAACTGGTGCTCTGGGCCCGGCTCAATCGCCGCTACCGCCTGGCGAGATTGGTCGAAGCAAGCGCCGCGGCGTGCGGCGAGCAGACGGCCGCCTTTCTGGTGCGCGACAACCTGCGCCATCGCCGCGACATCGAGCGCGCCTATCTCGAAGCGATCGGCGCCGCACGCGATGAGATCATCCTGGCCAACGCCTATTTCCTGCCCGGCCGGCGTTTCCGGCGGGCGCTGCGGGCTGCCGCCGGCAGGGGCGTCCGCGTGACGATCCTGCTGCAGGGTCTGGTCGAGTATCGCCTGCTGCACTACGCGACGCAGGCACTCTACGGCAACCTGCTCGCCGCCGGAATCCGGATCTTCGAGTACCAGCGCAGCTTCCTGCACGCCAAGGTGGCGGTCATCGACCGCCATTGGGCGACGGTCGGTTCGTCGAACATCGATCCCTTCAGTCTCCTGCTGGCGAGGGAGGCGAACGTCGTCGTCCTCGACCGGAGCTTTGCCGATGAACTGCGGCAGAGCCTGGCGGCAGCCATGCGCGATGGCGCACGGGAGCTGTCGGCTGGCAGCTGGCAACGTCAGCCGTGGTACTCGCGCCTGCTGCGTCGCGCCAGTTACGGCTTGCTGCGCATCTTCGTCGGCATCAGCGGCTACGGCGGCAGGCGGTGACCAAGGGTGGCGCTGCGTCGTGCCGGTACGCGAGTGATCGACCAGTTGGCGATGGCCCAGCGCCAGAACTCGGGCAGCGGCGCATGGCGCAGGTCGGCCGGTACGACATGGCCGAGAAACTCCAGTGCCGCCGCCAGCAGCGGGCTGCCGATGGTGGCGTCGATGGCTTGGGCGCGGGTCTGCTTCGAAAGCTTCTCACCGGCGGCGTTGCTCACCAGTGGCAGGTGCGCGTAAGTGGGGACGGGCAGCCGCAGGCGCCGCGCGAGCCAGATCTGGCGAGGCGTCGAGTCCAGCAGGTCGGCGCCACGGACGACCGAGTTCACTCCCTGCG
The DNA here is from genome assembly GCA_000585015.1 of Candidatus Accumulibacter adjunctus. Lineage (GTDB taxonomy): Bacteria > Pseudomonadota > Gammaproteobacteria > Burkholderiales > Rhodocyclaceae > Accumulibacter > Accumulibacter adjunctus. The sequence goes on from JFAX01000008.1 coordinate 96,150, forward strand.
CCGCGTCATCCACCATTACGGCAAGTTGGTAGGCGAACTCTCCGTCGGCTCGCAGCAGGACGAAATCGCCGACGGCGGCGGCCACATCCTGCCGCTGCGTTCCCTGCACGCGATCGTCGAAAACGATCTCCTCGTCTGGCGCGAGCATGCGCCAGGAGCGTGCGTCGCGCCCGTGCGGCAGGCCGGAACGGCAGGTGCCAGGGTATACCGGGGCACCATCGACCCCCACTGCCGGTGCGCGGGCGGCAATCTCGCGCCGCGAGCAGGCGCAGGGGTAGATGTCGCCGTTGTCGCGCAGCTGGCTCAACGCGGCGCGATAGGCATCACGGCGTCGGCTTTGGTAGAGGATCTCGCCATCCCACTCGAAGGCGAGTCCGGCGAGCGTGCGCAGGATGGCGTCGGCGGCACCGGGAGCGGTTCGTTGCCGGTCGATGTCCTCGATGCGCAGCAACCAGTTGCCAGCGCTCGCACGCGCATCGAGATAGCTGCCGACGGCCGCGACGAGCGAGCCGAAGTGCAGCGGGCCCGTCGGCGAAGGGGCAAAGCGGCCACAGCGGGCAGCCGGGTGCCTGCCCGGTGATTCGGCATTGCGGCTCATCGCCGCCTGTCCATGGTCGACGCCGCGCGCCCGGCGGGCCGCCCCGGTGCGTTCTCCGCCGTGCGGAGCCTTGGTGTTTGCCGTGCGCCCGGGTAGAATCTTCCGGTCATCATCAGGATTCCCGCCATGCGCGACCGTTCGCTCACTCCTGCCGACGAAGCCGCCATTCTCGCCGAGGCACTGCCCTACATCAAACGTTTTCATGGCCGGACCATCGTCGTCAAGTACGGTGGCAACGCGATGACCGACGAGCACCTGAAACAGTGCTTTGCCCGCGACGTGGTCCTGCTGAAGCTGGTGGGGATGCATGTCGTCGTCGTCCACGGCGGTGGGCCGCAGATCGAGACGCTGCTCAAGCGCGTCGGCAAGAAAGGCCGTTTCGTGCAGGGCATGCGCGTCACCGATGCGGAGACGATGGAGATCGTCGAGATGGTTCTCGGCGGCCAGGTCAACAAGGACGTCGTCAACCTGATCAACCAGGCGGGCGGCAAGGCCGTCGGGCTGACCGGCAAGGACGGCAGCTTCATCCGCGCCAAGAAGCTGTTGCTGGCGGATCGCGACAACACGGAAGACCTGATCGACGTCGGCCAGGTTGGCGACATCACGCAGATCGACCCGTCGCTGATCGGTCATCTCGAGGCCGGCGGTTTCATCCCGGTGGTGGCACCGATCGGTGTCGGCAAGAATGGCGAGACCTACAACATCAACGCCGATGTCGTCGCCGGCAAGATGGCCGAGATCCTCAAGGCCGAGAAACTGGTGCTGCTGACCAACACGCCGGGAGTGCTCGACGAGAGCGGCGCCCTGATCACTGGCATGACACCGAAACAGATCGACGACATGGTCGCCAACGGCAGCCTGTCGGGCGGCATGTTGCCGAAGATCGCATCGGCCCTCGATGCCGCGCGCAACGGGGTCAAGAGCGTGCACATCATCGACGGTCGCGTCGAACACGCCCTGCTGCTGGAAATCCTGACCGACCACGGCGTCGGCACGATGATCAGGTCGCATTGAGCGGGAGACCGCGCTGAACGCGGTGTCGCCGGTGTGGCTGTTCGATCTCGACAACACGCTGCACGATGCCACGCCGTACATCTTTCCGCACATCAACCGTGCGATGGCGGCCTACATCCGCCACCAGCTCGGTGTCGATGAAGTCGCGGCGACAAGCCTTCGACTCGAATACTGGCAGCGCTACGGCGCGACGCTGCTGGGCCTGATGCGCCATCACGGCATCGACCCGCATCATTTTCTTCACCACACGCACGATTTGCCCGACCTGGAGCGGATGCTGGTCTTCGAGCGCGGGCTGAACGCGATGCTGCGTCGCCTGCCCGGGCGCAAGATCCTCTTCTCGAACGCGCCGCTGGCCTACAGCGAAGCGGTTCTCGAACTGGTCGGGGTGCGCCAGCGCTTCGCAGCGCTTTACTCGGTGGAGCGGCTCCGCTTCCAGCCAAAGCCAGCGGTCGGCGGTTTCCGCCATCTGCTGCGCAGCGAGCGGTTGTCGCCGCAGCACTGCATCATGGTCGAGGATTCGCTGGTGAACCTGAAGACGGCGAAACATCTCGGGATGAAGACTGTCTGGATCCATTGCGGCACACGCCAGCCGCCGTGGCTCGACCTGCGGTTGCGCTCGGTGCTCGATCTGCCGCGGTATTGGCACCGCCTGCAGTTGCCGCAGTCCGGCTCGCGGTCGTGCTCCCGGACCAGAAGGCGGCACCCTGGTGGCACGGTTGGAGCGCCATGAGGAAGTCGGACTCACTCGCAGAACAGTTGCTGGAATACCGCGCCATCCTCGATCATTCGGGGGTGGCCGTGGTGTGCATCCGCAACCGTCTGGTCTATCGTTGCAACCCGCGCGCCGAAGAACTCTTCGGCTGGCTGCCGGGGACTCTGGTGGGGCAGCCCGATCTCGTCTTTTTTCCTGACAGCGAGGCCTGCGACGACCTGCGGCGACGGGCACGATCGCCCTTGCGCGTTGGCCAGGTGCTCGATCTGGCGACCAACATGATGCGTCGTGATGGCCGCATCTTCGTCGCCCATCTGGTGGCCCGGGCCATCGATCCGGCGGCACCCCGCAACGGCACGGTCTGGATCGTGCGCGACATCTCGGACGAGGTCCGCGCCCGTGCCCTGAACGACAGCCTGTTGCGCGAACAGACGCTGATTTTCGAGCGGGCGCCGATCGGGATCGCCTTCATTCGCGAGCGCATCATTCAACGCTGCAATCCGGCGCTCGAGAGGATGTTCGGCTACGCGCCGGGCTACCTGCCGGGACGCTGCACGCGCCTGCTTTTCGCCAGTGAGGAGGCCTGGCGCGCGAAGGGCGAGGAGACCCGCAGGCTCATCGAGGCAAGCGGGCGCTACGTCGGTGAAGTGGAGTACCGGCGCGCTGACGGCGCGCCGCTCTGGTGCCAGGTCACCGGCAGTCTGCTCAATCCGCAGCGACGCGAGGAGGGGTTCGTCTGGCTGTTCGAGGACGTCACCGAGAAGCGGCACGCCAGCCGTGCCATGGATGCCTTGCTGCGCGAGCAGGCCGTGATCTTCGAACGTGCGCCGGTCGGCATCGCGTTCCTGCGTGATCGGATCATCCAGCGCTGCAATCCGAGCTTCGAGAAAATGTTCGGCTATCCGCCCGGGACCTTGCCCGGCCAGTCCACCCGCATCGTTTTTGCCACCGAGCAGCAGTGGCTCGAGGCCGGCGAACGCGCACATGCGGTGATCGATGCCGTCGGGCGCTACAGCGCCGAACTGGAATACCGCAAGGCTGACGGCACGCCGATCTGGTGCCAGGTCACGGGGAGTCGCTTCAACCCGGACAACCCGGACGAGGGCCTGGTCTGGCTGTTTGAAGATGTGACGGCGCGGCGCGCTGCCGAAGAGGCGCTGGTCGACAGCCTGTGGGAGCAGCAACTGATCTTCGACAATGCGATGATCGGCATCTCCTACCAGCGGCAGCAGACCATCCTGCGCTGCAATCGCCGCTGCGAGGAGATCTTCGGTTACCCTCCGGGTGGACTGAAGGGACAATCGGCGCGCATTCTCTTTGCCAGCGACGAGGCGTGGGAGGCGGACGGGCGGCTGATCTACGACCATCATCCGGAAAGGGAGACCTTCGTCGGCGAGTTCGTCTATTGTCGGCGCGATCGACAGCCAATCCGCGTACGGGCGATCGGGCGCACCATCGGCGAAGATGAGAAGGCAGGGACGTGGATCTGGACCTACGAGGATGTCACGGCGCAACGGGCGGCTGAGGAGCAGCTGCGGCAGAGCCATCTCGAACTCGAGCAGCGGGTCGGCGAGCGGACCCGAGAGCTGTCGCGGCAACTCCATTTCATGCGTCGGTTGATCGAAGCGATTCCCGGCCCGGTGTACTACAAGAATCGCGAGGGGCGCTACCTGGGTTGCAATCAGGCGTTCCTGGCAATGATTGGCAGATCGCGCGACGAGGTCGTGGGCGCGACCGTCCACGACCTCGCGCCGCCCGAACTCGCCGATCGCTATCGGGCTGCAGACGAAGAACTGCTCGCGCGTGGCGGTTCCCAGGTTCATGAGGCCAAGGTGCTGCATGCCGACGGTGCCTGGCGCGATGTCGTCTTCCACAAGGCGACCTACGGCAACGCCGACGAGCCCGGTAGCGGTGTGGTCGGAGTGATGCTCGACATCACCGAGCGCAAGCGGATGGAGGCACGGCTGCAACAGGCTGCCACCGTGTTTGACAGCAGTGCCGAGGGCATTACGATCACCGCCCCCGACGGCCGCATCATTGCTGTCAACCGGGCGTTTTCCGAGATCACTGGCTACAGCGAGGAGGAGGTCATTGGCCGCAACCCGCGTATCCTGCAGTCGGGTCGCCAGGATCGGGGTCTCTATCAGCAGATGTGGCAGACGCTGACCGCTTGCGGGCACTGGCAAGGCGAGCTGTGGAACCGGCGCAAGGACGGAAAGACCTTCCTCGAATCGCTGACGATCAGCGCGGTGAAGGACAGCGAGGGCAGCCTGACCCATTACGTCGGCGTCTTCTCGGACATCACCGAGTTGCGCCGGGCGCACGATCAACTGGCGCATCAGGCACACCACGATCCGCTCACCGGCCTGCCGAACCGCCTGTTGCTCGGGGATCGCTTGCACAAGGCCCTGCAGCGGGCGCAACGCGATGGCAGCGAACTGGCGGTCCTCTTCATCGATCTCGACCGCTTCAAGATCATCAACGACACGCTCGGCCATCAGGCCGGCGATCGGGTCCTCTGCGAGGTCGCGCGACGACTGAGCAGATTGATGCGGGAATCCGATACCGTCGGCCGCCTTGGGGGTGACGAATTCCTGATCATCGTCGAGCGGATCGTCGAGCCGGGAGCAGCCTCGCTGGTCGCCGAGAAGATCCTCGTCGTGCTGCAGGACGCTCCGGTGACGGTCGGGCAGGAGTTCTTTGTCGGCGCAAGTATCGGTATCAGCGTTTTCCCCCAGGATGGAAACGATGTCGAAACGCTGATGAAGAATGCCGACGTGGCGATGTACCGGGCCAAGGAACGCGGCCGGAATACGTACGACTTCTTCACCAAGGCGCTGGCCGGATCGTCGCTCGAACGTCTGCAGATGGAGACCGACCTGCGCCGTGCCATCGAGCGGGGCGATCTGCGCGTCTACCTGCAGCCGCAGTTCTCCCTGCACGATGGCCGGCTGTTGGGAGCCGAGGCTCTGGTGCGCTGGTCGCGACCGGCGCACGGGCTGGTGATGCCCGGCGAGTTCATCAGGTTGGCCGAGGAGTCGGGTCTGATCGTGGCGATCGGCGAATGGGTCCTGCTGACGGCGGCACGCCACTGGGCGGACTGGCTTGCCGCCGGGCTTGCTCCCGGCGTGCTGTCGATCAACGTCTCCGGCGTCGAGTTCAGCCGCGGTGGCATCGAGCAGACGGCGCGCAAGGCGATCGCCACTTCCGGGTTGGCAGCGAGCTGCATCGAGCTGGAGATCACCGAGAGTGCCATCATGAGCCATGCCGAAGGCAGCGTGCAGGTGCTCGACAACCTGCGGGCGATGGGCATCAGCCTGGTCATCGACGATTTCGGCACCGGCTATTCCTCGCTGGCGTATCTCAAGCGGCTGCCGATCAACAAGCTGAAGATCGATCAGAGCTTCGTGCGCGGCTTGCCGGCCGACGTCGAGGACTGCGCGATCACGAGGGCGGTGATCGCGCTGGCGCACAGCCTGCAGCTGACGGTCATCGCCGAGGGGGTCGAGTCGGACTTGCAGCGCGATTTCCTGGCCGACGCAGGCTGCGACGAGATGCAGGGCTACCTGTGCGGACGGCCACTGCCGATCGACGAATACCGCCAACGCTTCCTTGACCATTGAGCCGACAAGTTCACACGATGCCTTCCCGATTGCCCTTCATAGACGCGCTCAAGGCGCTCGCCGCACAGTTGATCGTCCTCCATCACCTGGCCTTCTACGGCCCGATGTCCGACCATGCCCATGCGCTGGCGCCGGATGCGATTTCCTGGTTGAGCCAGGAAGCGCGTTACGCGGTCCAGGTGTTTCTCGTACTCGGTGGTTTCCTGGCCGTGCAGAGCCTGGCACCCGCTGGTTGCCTGCGGGTCAGCGAGCCGCTCGGCGTCCTCTGGAAGCGCTACTGCAAGCTGGCCAGCCCCTATCTGGTTGCGCTCCTGGTCGCGCTGCTCAGCGCCGCCATCAGTCGCGCGCTGATGGCGCACGATTCCTTGCCGGCGCCTCCATCCGTGCCGCAGGTGCTGGCGCATGTCTTCCTGCTGCAGAGCGTTCTCGGCCATGAGGGACTGTCGGCGGGCGTCTGGTACATCGCCATAGACTTCCAGTTGTTCGCGCTCCTGCTCGGCCTGTTGTGGCTGGCACGGCAGGTCGCGGTAGGCGCTGCGCGCGAAGCGGCCATTGCGGCCTGCCTGGTCGCGGCGTTGGCGGTGGCGTCGCTCCTTCATTTCAATCGCGATGCCGAGTGGGACAGCTGGGGGGTCTATTTCTTCGGCTCCTACGCGCTCGGCGTGGCCAGCTACTGGGCGACCAACGGTCGGCCGCGGCGTGCCGCCTGCTGGCTCGCGCCGGTGGTGGCGGTGGTCCTGCTCACTCTGCTGGTCGAGTATCGGCCGCGCATCGCGGTCGCCCTCGTGGTAGCGCTGGCGCTTGCCCTCGCCCGGCTCTTCGGCGTTCTCGAGGGCTGGCCGAAGTCACACCTGATCGGTTATCTCGGACGAACCTCCTATTCGTTGTTCCTGGTCCATTTTCCGGTCTGCCTGCTGGTGAACGCGCTTTTCTCGCGCTTTGCCCGCAACGACCCTTGGTTCAACCTCGTCGGCCTGGTCGTTGCGTGGCTGCTGAGCATGGCCGCTGCAGCCCTCTTCTACCGCTACGTCGAAGCCGCGATGCAGGGCACTCGCCGCCGGCATCCCGCGCTCGCCGCCGTCAGGCCGGGTTCCTGAGCCAAGCGGCGGCGCTGAGGGCAAAGTAGCTGAGGATGCCGTCGGCACCCGCGCGCTTGCACGCCAGAAGGCTCTCCAGCACACAGGCTTTCTCGTCGAGCCAGCCGTTCTGCGCCGCGGCCTTGAGCATCGCGTACTCGCCGCTGACCTGATAGACGTAGGTCGGCACCCGGAACTCGTCCTTGACGCGGCGAACAATGTCGAGGTAGGGCATGCCCGGCTTGACCATCACCATGTCGGCCCCTTCGCTGATGTCGAGAGCCACCTCGCGCACAGCCTCGTCGCTGTTGGCTGGATCCATCTGGTAGCTGTACTTGTTGCCCTTGCCGAGGTTGCCTGCCGAGCCGACCGCGTCACGGAACGGTCCATAGAAGCTCGAGGCATACTTTGCAGAGTAGGCGAGGATGCGGGTGTGAATCGCGCCTGCGTCGTCGAGTTCGCGACGGATGCGGCCGACGCGGCCGTCCATCATGTCCGAGGGCGCGACGATGTCGGCGCCCGCCTGCGCGTGCATCAGGGCCTGCCGGGCGAGCACCTCGATCGTCTGGTCGTTGAGAACGTAGGCCCGCGGATCATTGGCGTCGATCAGGCCGTCCTGTCCGTGGCTGGTGTACGGGTCGAGCGCAACGTCGGTGATGACGCCGAGTTCCGGGAGTTCCTTCTTCAGCGCCAGCACCACTCGCGGTACCAGGCCGTCCGGGTTCAGCGCCTCTACCGCCGCGGCTGTCTTGCGGCTGGCGTCAACCACCGGGAAGAGGGCAATCGCAGGGATTCCCAGAGAAAGGGCTCGCTCGGCCGTCTTCAGCAACCGGTCGAGGCTCTGTCGCTCGACCCCGGGCATCGAGGGAACGGGCTCCACCCGGCCGCTGCCTTCGACGACGAAGACCGGGTAGATCAGGTCATCGACGCGCAGGTGATTTTCGCGCATCAGGCGACGGCTGAAGTCGTCACTTCGCATGCGCCGCATGCGGGTGGCAGGGAACTGGCAGTGGTTGGGCATGGGCGGCGTCTGTCTGCAGGTGGTGGATAAACACAATTAATTGAATTCTCGACGTGCCGCGGGAACTGTTCGGGGCCCGCAGCACTCCATGACAGCAGATGGCGCTGCCGTCTCCCGCTTCACCTCCCTGAGCGGGTGCCTTATTCCCTTAAGGCATGTCCTGCCCCCGGCTCCCCCCTTTGCCGGGGGTTTTTTTTTGTTGCTGGCCGGCGTTGGTCGCGCTGCGTGCGCTCCAGCCGATCGCCGCGCGCTTCTTGCGCGCGCTGCTCGCGCCAGGCGAGCTGGCGGGCGATGCTGCCGCTTCCTGGGCGCGCATGCCGACCCAGCCGCCGAGAACGGCCTCGGCTTGCCCGATGCCCAACCTCCTCAGGCTCGAGAAGAACTGCCACGTACAGCGGCCGCCGGTGGTCGCCAGTACCGTGGCGACCTCGCGCGCCGCGAGATCCTGCTGCTGCCGGGTCAGCTTGTCCGCCTTCGACAACAGGACATGTATTGGTTTGCCCGTTGGAGCAAACCAGCCGAGCATCTGCAGGTCGAGCTCGGTCAGCGGGTGGCGGCTGTCCATGATCAGGACGAGGCCGCAGAGCGCCTCGCGGTAGCGCAGATAGGGCGCCAGCAGACCCTCCCACTGGGAACGGATCTCTTCCGGTGCCTTGGCATAGCCATAGCCGGGCAGGTCCACGAGATACTTGCCGGCTGCTATCCGGAAATAGTTGAGATGCTGGGTCCGTCCGGGTGTGCGCGAGACGAAGGCGAGACGCGTGTGGTTGGCGAGGGCGTTGATCGCCGATGACTTGCCGGAGTTCGAACGGCCGGCAAACGCGATTTCGGCTTGCGAATCGCCCGGCAGATCCTGCAGTCGGGCCACCGTCGTCTGGAAGACTGCCTTCTGAAAGAGGGGCATGGAGGAACCCGATGGGAGGTGGGAGGATGGGGGGTGCCAAGGTGGCGCGGGCGGGAGGAGCGCGTCGCGCTGCCAAACTGATATAGAATACCAGCTTGTTGCCCGGCTTCGCAGGCCTCAGCTCAGTCATCGTTGTCATTGGGAGTTTGGACATGATTCGTACCACGGCACTAGCGGTTCTCCTGGCCGCCAGTCTCCCCGTCCTCGCCGCCGAACAGGCGAAGGCAAAGCCCGACCTGGCCAAGGCCAAGGAAATCGCCGAGGGGGTCTGTGTGGCCTGCCATGGTGCCGACGGCAACAGTCCGGCGGCGGCCAATCCCATCATCGCCGGTCAGCTTCCCGAGTATCTCTACAAGCAGCTGAGCAACTTCAAGTCGATCGATGGCAAGCCGCCGGTACGCAACAATGCGATCATGGGCGGCATGGTTGCGGCGCTGTCGGATGACGACATGCGCGCCCTCGCGCTGTATTTCGCACAGCAGAAGATCAAGCCCTCGGTGGCCAAGGACGAGAAGCTCCTGGTGGAGGGCAAGTCCCTCTGGCGTATGGGAGATTTTTCGAAGGGCGTGCCGGCGTGTGCCGGTTGCCACGGTCCGGCGGGCGCCGGTCTGCCGAGCCAGTATCCGCGCCTCGCGGGTCAGTACGCCGAGTATACCGCAGGCCAGTTGAAGAGCTTCCGGAGTCACGAGCGGGCCAACGATTCGGAGAAGATGATGCGGGTCATCGCCGGCAAGCTTTCCGATCACCAGATCAACGCGGTTGCCGAGTACGCTGCAGGTCTGCGCTAGACCTCTGGCGGCCGGCTGGTGCCGGCGGTTGCCGGTCACGGTGCAACCGCCAGCCCTTTTCGCACCCCTCGGAGCGCGCGTCGGACGTCTCACAGCGGGTGCCTCACGGACCAGAAAGGACGCTTCATGAAGACACTCAGGCAAATCCTCGCTGCCAAGAGCGCAGACTTGGCAGTTGTCGCGCCCGAAGATCCGGTTTTCCGTGCCTTGCAGGTGATGTCGGATGCCAACGTCGGTGCCGTCCTGGTGCTCGACGGCGACAAGCTCGTCGGTATCCTGTCGGAACGCGACTATGCGCGCAAGGTCATTCTGCAAGGCAAGGCGTCCAAGGAAACCCGAGTCGCCGAGATCATGTCCGACAAGGTGCTCTACGTGACACCGGAGCAGACCGTCGATGAGTGCATGGCCATCATGACCGAGAAGCACTTCCGTCACTTGCCGGTGCTCGCGGAGGGCAAGGTCGTCGGCATCGTTTCGATCGGTGATGTGGTCAAGGAAACGATCTGCGAGCAGAAGTTCATCATCGAGCAGATGGAAAAGTACATCACCGGCTGACACAGGCAGCGCTTGCCCGGCCCCGGCGAAGCTTTCGGGCGTTCTCGCGCGCCCGTCACCTGCTGCCAGAAACGCACCCCGGCATCGGTGACCGTGGAGCGGCGCATCCGGGTGCCGGTTCACCTGCCCGTTGGGCTCCCTTTCCAGGTTCGAAGTGCCGTCTAGGGTAGCTCGTCGAGCCCGAAGCCGGCAAGGTGTTCGGTCTGGCCCCAGGTTTCCAGGATCCATTGCTGGTCACGGACGGACAGCCAGTTGATGGCGGCGTTCGGAATCAGGAAGTCGCGTGGGGCGGACAGCGGATTGCCGCGCGCCAGACGGTTGACGATGTCGAGGACGCCGCCGTGGGTGACGACGATGATCGTTTCTCCCTCGTGTGCGGTGGCCAGTTGGCTCAGACCGCCGCTGACCCGGGTGTGCAGTTGCCGCAGGCTCTCGCCGCCGAATGGGATGACGAAGTCGGGCTCGCGGGTCTCGAAGGCGTGGTAATCCGCTGGATAGCGCGCGCGTGACTCGTCATAGGTCAGCCCTTCGAAGAACCCGTAGCGTCGTTCGCGGAAGTCCGGCCGGAAAGCGGGCTGAAGCTTCAGCCTGTTGGCGATGCGCTCGGCCGTCTGGCGTGCGCGCAGGAGGTCGCTGCTGTACAGGGCAGCCACCGCGCCGCCGGCGGCGAGCCAGTCTGCCGCCGCCTGCGCCTGTGCCAGGCCTGCGGCATTGAGTCCGATGTCGATCTGACCCTGAATGCGTTTTTCCGCATTCCAGGTCGTCTCGCCATGGCGGACGAGGCAGATTCGGGTGGCTTCGTTCTTGGTCGTCACGATTTTCACCTAGAGTGGCGGCGCTTTGCCGCCGCCAGCGCCTGCGCCGGGCTTCTGGCGCGGCGGCGAGACGGTTCCTCCGGCAGCATGCGCCATCGATCTGGCGGCAGGCGGTGGGTGGGCGGAAAAAGACGGATTCTAAGGCATTCGCTGCCCATCGCCCGGCTTCGTGCCGATGCGCCGACTCCGTCGGCGTGCTGCATGTCGGCTTCGGCGCAGCGGCCGATCGACAGAGTGCGCAGCAGGAATTGCAGCGGCGAAACTCAGATTGACCCCTCCTCTTGCCTGCAGTGGTCCATCGCCCGCAGAAGACCGACGCCGCCGCACACCTCTGAAGAGGAAGGAGCATGGCCCGGGCGGCCCAGTACCTCGGGCAACGGGGCATCGCGAGCAAGTACCTGGTCAGCGAGAGATCAATCCCCGACAGGGTTGCCGACCTGCGGTACCGAGGTGCTGATGGACGCGATCAAAGAGATGGGCGCATCGCCGACGCGCGATCACCGGGACATACAGTTCACTTGCGACAGCTTGGCGGCGGTCGCTTGCGGGGCAGGCGATGGGCCTCTCCTGCCTCGATCTGCCCAGTCTCCGTACCGGCCTGCTTGAATTGCCGCGCAGTGAAGTGATGATTTCCTTTGCCGACGCACTTCCGGCGAGCCAGGCATTCATTCTTGCCGACTTCCTGCGGCATTTCCGGCGCGGCGGTGGTCGATGTGCTAGCATTCGTTCTGGCGGGTCTCCCCGCATCGCAGGATGGTGAACCTGGTCAGGTCCGGAAGGAAGCAGCCACAGCCGTCTGATGCGAGTGCCGGGGGTAAGGCTCGCCACTTCCTCTCCTGGCCGCGTCGATGCAGGCCGACGGCGTGGCCCGGGCGCGGTCCCGCGGTACCGGTGGCAAGCAAACTGTCACGGGGCCCGAGGCGCCATCTGCTAGAATCCGCGCATGAGCTACCAGGTCCTGGCGCGCAAATGGCGCCCGCGCACGTTTGCCAGCCTCGTCGGACAGGAACACGTCGTGCGCGCGCTCGAGCATGCGCTGACGGCGCAGCGCCTGCACCATGCCTACTTGTTCACCGGTACGCGGGGGGTTGGCAAGACGACGCTGGCGCGCATCCTGGCCAAGGCACTGAACTGCGAAACAGGCGTCACCGCGGTGCCATGCGGGCTCTGTTCCGCCTGCCAGGAAATCGACGCCGGGCGCTTCGTCGACCTCCTCGAGGTCGATGCGGCAACCAATACCCGCGTCGACGAGATGCGGCAGCTCCTCGAGAATGCGGTTTATGCACCTACACGAGGCCGCTTCAAGGTGTACGTCATCGACGAGGTGCACATGCTCTCCAACTCGGCTTTCAACGCCATGTTGAAGACACTCGAGGAGCCACCCGAGCACGTCAAGTTCATTCTCGCCACGACCGATCCACAGAAGATTCCGGTCACCGTCCTCTCGCGCTGCCTGCAGTTCAATCTGAAACAGATGACGCAGCCTCTGATTGCCAACCACTTGCGGCAGATTCTCGATGTCGAGGCGATCGGCGCCGAAGCGGGTGCGCTGCAGCTGCTCGCGCGCTCGGCTGCGGGCAGCATGCGCGACGCGCTGTCCCTGCTCGACCAGGCGATTGCGCATGGTTCGGGGAGGGTCGAGGAGGCGCTGGTGAGACAAATGCTGGGTGCCGTCGATCTGGACTACCTGTTTTCCATTCTCGACGCCCTGCTCGCCAGCAACCCCGCAGGAATGCTGCAGGTGGCCGATGACATGGCGGCGCGCAGCCTGTCGTTCGATGCTGCCCTGCAGGAACTGGCAGCCCTGTTCACTCGCGTGCAGGTCGCGCAGCTCGCGCCGCAGGCGATTGCCGACGATCTTCCGGAGCGTGCGCGACTGCTCGGCATCGCTGCCCGACTTGACCCCGAGTACGTGCAGCTGGCCTATCAGATGGCGGTGCATGGTCGTCAGGAGCTGCCGCTGGCGCCAGACGAGCAGGCCGGTTTCGTGATGACCCTGTTGCGCCTGCATGCCTTCCGTCCGGAGTCGGAGGAGGCCGCCAGCGGGCGGGCACTGGCCGCAGCCAGCAGCGCCGGCCGGCCGTCGACGAAATCACTGCCGCTTGCCGATGCGACGCGGCCGTCGCCGCCTGTCCGTGCCGACGCCTCGCCTGGCGTCGCGCGAGCGGGGCCACCGCCAACGCCACCACTGGTGCCGACGCGTGTCGGGTCGGGGTCGGCACCGCCAGCAGGCGACTGGCACGAGCTGCTTGCCGCCATCAAGCCGACCGGCATGGCGCGTGAACTGGCGCAGCACTGCGAGCTGTGCGAGCTGGCAGCCGGCCGCGTCCAGCTGCAGCTGGCGCCAAGGCACCGCCATCTGCTGATGAGGGCGGCGCAGGACAAGCTGCAGCAGACACTCGTCGACCATTTCGCCATGCCGATCCAGTTGAACATCGCGGTCGCGGAGGGTTCGGGTGATACTCCGGCGGCGGCGGCACAGCGCGACCGCCAGGAGCGCATGGACCGCGCGATCGCGTCGGTCGAGCAGGATGGGTTCGTGCGCGAGATAATCGAGATGTTCGACGCAACCCTGATCGAATCGTCAATCAAACCCGTTTGAGCAAGCATCGAGGCAAGAGAAATGATGAAAGGTGGAATCGCCGGCCTGATGAAACAGGCCCAGCAGATGCAGGAAAACATGAAGAAGGCGCAGGAGCAGCTGGCAGAGCTCGAAGTCGAAGGGCAAGCCGGCGCCGGCATGGTCAAGGTGCTGATGACCTGCGCGCACAGTGTGCGGCGGGTGACGATCGACCCGTCGGTGATGGATGACCGCGAGATGCTCGAGGACTTGGTGGCGGCAGCTCTGAACGACGCGATGCGACGGGCTGAGCAGGCCTCGCAGGAACGGATGGCCGGCTTCTCGGCAGGCCTCAACCTGCCGCCCGGGTTCAAGATGCCGTTCTGATGACGACGCCGTCGAGCCTCGAGTCGCTGATCGAGGCTCTGCGCTGTCTGCCGGGCGTGGGGCCGAAGTCGGCGCAGCGGATGGCCTACCACCTGATGCAGCACGACCGCGAGGGTGCGCAGCGTCTCGCCGGCGCACTGCAGCTGGCGCTGACGGCGCTGCGGCACTGTCAGCGCTGCAACACCTTCAGCGAAGCGGAGATCTGTTCGCGCTGCCAGTCCAGCAAGCGGGATCCTGCCCTGTTGTGCGTTGTCGAGACGCCGGTCGACATGAACATGCTCGAACAGACGCATGCCTACGCCGGGCTGTACTACGTGCTGATGGGGCGCGTGTCGCCGCTTGATGGCGTCGGACCGGCCGAACTGCGCCTCGAGCGATTGCTCGCGCGCGCGTGTGATGGGGTGGTGCGCGAAGTGATCATCGCCACCAATTACACGAACGAGGGAGAGGCGACGGCACACTACCTCGGCGAGATGTTGCGCAGTCGTGGCGTCAGCGTATCGCGAATCGCGCGCGGCGTGCCGGTCGGCGGCGAGCTCGAATACGTCGATGCCGGGACCCTGGCGCAGGCTCTGCGAGAACGCCGACCGCTTGCTGCATAAGGACTTGCGGCGGTTCCGGATTCAAAACCGTATGGAGATTGGCGTATAATGGTGCGGTTTGGTATGAAGCAACTTTTACTACGTCCTAGGGATCAGCGCTATGAGCAATGAGTGCAAGGTGGACGGCGGAAGGCGGCGCCTGATCGTCGCCACCGCTGCGGTTGGCGGGGTGGGGGCGATCGCTGCGCTCGTACCTTTCGTCTCCAGCATGCTGCCGTCCGAGCGGGCAAGGGCGGCCGGTGCACCGGTTGAAGTCGATATCGGCAGTCTCGAGCCCGGCCAGATGATCACCGTCGAGTGGCGCGGTCGGCCAGTGTGGATCATCAACCGTACGACGCACATGCTTGAGACGCTGCCCAAGCTCGATGGCGAAATGGCCGACCCGAAGTCGGAAAAGAACATGCAGCCGGATTACTGCAGGAACGAAACGCGTTCGATCAAGCCCGAAATCATGGTTGTCGTGGGCATCTGCACGCATCTCGGGTGCTCGCCCTCGGCGAAGTTCAGGCGCGGTACCGAAGAGGGGATGGACGGCGCCTGGCTGGGCGGTTTCCTCTGTCCCTGTCATGGTTCGACCTTCGACTTCGCCGGCCGAGTCTTCAAGAGCAAGCCGGCACCCGACAATCTCGAGGTGCCCCGGCACATGTACCTGTCCGATAAGCGGATCCTTATCGGTGAAGACAAGAAGGGGGCCTAAGCCATGGCGTCGAACACCAATTTCGAAAAATACAAGTCTGACGGCTCGCTGCAGGGCAACCTGCTCGAGTGGTTCGATGCGCGCTTCCCGGCGACTTCGATGTGGCGCGGGCACCTGTCAGAGTATTACGCACCGAAGAACTTCAACTTCTGGTACTTCTTCGGTTCGCTGGCGATGCTGGTGCTGGTCATCCAGATCGTGACCGGCATCTTCCTCGTCATGCACTACAAGCCGGACGCGTCGCTCAACGAGAACGGCATCCCGGTCGCCTTTGCCAGCGTCGANNNCATCATGCGCGACGTCAACTGGGGCTGGCTGATCCGCTACATGCACTCGACGGGCGCCTCGGCGTTCTTCATCGTCGTGTACCTGCACATGTTCCGTGGCTTGCTGTATGGCTCGTACCGGCAGCCGCGCGAGCTGATCTGGGTCTTCGGTACGCTGATCTTTCTCTGCCTGATGGCCGAAGCCTTCATGGGCTACCTGTTGCCCTGGGGGCAGATGTCGTTCTGGGGAGCGCAGGTCATCGTCAATCTGTTTTCGGCCATTCCGCTGATCGGCGAGCCGCTGTCGGTCTGGATTCGCGGCGACTTCGTCGTCGGCGACGCGACGCTCAATCGCTTCTTCTCCTTCCACGTCATCGCCGTCCCACTCGTCCTCCTTGGCCTCATCGCGGCACACATCCTGGCGCTGCATGAAGTCGGCTCGAACAATCCGGATGGAGTCGAGATCAAGAAGCGCAAGGATGTCCATGGCAATCCGCTCGACGGCATCCCCTTCCACCCGTACTATACGGTGAAGGACATCGTTGGTGTCGTGGTCTTCCTGATGGTCTTCTCGATCATCGTCTTCTTTGCGCCCGAGGGCGGCGGCTACTTCCTCGAGTACAACAACTTCCTGCCGGCGGATCCACTGAAGACCCCGCCACACATTGCCCCGGTGTGGTATTTCACGCCCTACTACTCCCTGCTGCGGGCGATGGTCTGGCCGCTGTTTGGCATCGACGCGAAGTTCTGGGGAGTCGTGCTGATGGGGGCCGGCGTGGTGATCCTCGCCTTTCTGCCGTGGCTCGACCGCAGCCCGGTGAAGTCCATTCGCTACCGTGGCCCGATCTTCAAGACCCTGCTGACCCTGTTCGTCATTTCCTTCGTCCTGCTCGGATTCCTGGGTACGCAACCGCCTTCGTATGCCTTCTTCGGTGTCATCCCGGGCGCTCCGGTTGCGCAGATCCTCACCGCTTACTACTTCCTTTTCTTCCTGACGATGCCGTGGTGGTCGAAGATAGACAAGTACAAGCCGGAACCTGATCGCGTGACGATGTAAAGGAATGGACAAAATGAAAAAACTGCTTGCCGCGCTGCTCTTCGCGCCGGCTCTTGCCCTGGCCAGCGGCGCTGCCATCCATCTCGACAGGGCGCCCAACGTACAAGGCGACAACGCTGCCTTGCAGAGCGGTGCCCGCACATTCGTCAACTACTGTCTGAACTGCCATGGCGCCAGTTTCGCCCGTTACTCGCGCCTGACCGAGCTCGGTCTGACCGAGCAGCAGGTACGCGACAACCTGATGTTCACCGCCGAGAAGATCGGCGAGACGATGCGCGTTGCCGCTCGCCCCGATGAGCAGAAGAGATGGTTCGGCGCCGCGCCACCGGACCTGACGCTGATCGCTCGCGCCCGGTCATCGGCAGACGGCAGCGGTGCGGACTGGCTGTATACCTACCTGCGCTCCTTCTACGTCGATGAGAAGCGGCCGACCGGCTGGAACAACGTCGTCTTCGAGAACGTCGGCATGCCGCACGTACTCTGGCAGCTGCAGGGTGTGCAGGGGCTGAACAAGGATCACAAGCTCGAGCTGCTGGTGCCTGGCAGCCTGTCTGCGGCCGAGTACGACAAGCTCATCGGGGACCTCGTCGGTTTCATGGTCTGGCTTGCCGAGCCGCATGCAGGTTTCCGCCAGAACCTGGGTCTTGGCGTCCTCGCCTTTCTCGTGGTGTTCTTCGGTTTTGCCTACGCATTGAAGAAAGCTTACTGGAAAGACGTCAAGTAAGCCAAGAAGAAGAGCCGGGTCATCGGGCCGCGGCATCGCCGGCGAGGGCGTGGGGAACGTCCGCTGCCGTTGCGATGCCGATTCGCTTTTGAGGTATTGATCATGATGAATCTCTATTCCGGGACCACCTGCCCGTTCAGTCACCGCTGCCGCATCGTCCTCTACGAAAAGGGCATGGATTTTCAGGTGATCGATGTCGACCTGTTCGCCAAGCCAGAGGACATCGCCATCATCAATCCCTACGGGCGCGTTCCCGTGTTGGTCGAACGCGACCTCATCCTGTACGAGCCGAACATCATCAACGAGTACATCGACGAGCGCTTCCCGCATCCGCAGCTGATGCCGGCCGATCCGATCATGCGCGCGCGCGCGCGTCAGCTGCTGATCACCATGGAACGCGAGGTTTTCTCCTACATCGAGGCGCTGGAAAAGAACAGCAAGGCGGCCGACCGCTCCCGCGCCCAGATCCGCGATCGACTCACGGAGATGGCGCCGGTCTTCGTCAAGCAGAAGCACATGCTTGGCGAGGAGTTTTCGATGCTCGATGTCGCCATTGCCCCGCTTCTCTGGCGGCTCGACCATTACGGGATCGAGCTGTCGAAAGCCGCGGCACCCCTGATGAAGTACGGTGAGCGCATTTTCAGCCGTCAAGGCTTCATCGATGCCCTGACGCCATCGGAAAAGGCCATGCGCCGCTGAGAGTGGTACTGCTGCCAAGGCCGCCGACGCTCGCCGGTTGCCCTGCACGTCATGACTGAGCTCGCTGGAAGATGAACGCCAACCTGCCCTCCACCAAACCCTATCTGATCCGCGCCATTCACCAATGGTGTTGCGACAACGGCTTCACTCCCTACCTCGCCGTCGCGGTGGACGCCAGCACGCGCGTTCCGCGGGAGCATGTCCGCGACGGCCAGATCGTGCTCAATGTCGGTTACGAGGCGACGGCGCAACTCGAGATCGCCAATGGCGGCATCAGCTTTCAGGCGCGTTTCTCCGGTGTTGCCCGAGACATCTGGGTGCCGATGGGAAGTGTTTCGGCGATCTATGCACGCGAGAATGGTGCCGGCATGGCTTTCGAGCCGGAAAGCATCGCAGCGCCTGAGGCAACGGTCGAACTGGATCCGGCGGAGCCGCCGGAACCGCCGCCCGCGGGTGGTCGCGCGCGACTGCAGCGGGTCAAGTGAGGAACTCTGCGGCGGGATGGTTGCTCGCGGAGCCGGCACAGTCCGCGGTTGGCCGTTTTCGCCGCCTGTAGCCGTTCTGGGCGCATGGAAGTGGGGTGCGTTGCCACCGCCCCGAGTCGGTCGTCTGGATCGTTGCCGCCGTAGCGGCCAGGCACAGCCTCGCCGAAGGGAGCGCGAGGCTCATCCTGCGCGCGCGCGGTGGCGGGCCGCGTGCAGTGGCGCAATCTGGACGATGATGATGCAGGCGAGGATCAGCGCGCAACCGACGATTCCGGCTGCATGCAGCCGTTCGCCCATCAGCAGGTAGCCAAAGAGCGCGGCGAAGACGGTTTCGGCAGAGAGCATGATCGCCGCATCCGACGGCTGCGCGTAGCGCTGCCCGATCACCTGTGCCGTGAAGCCGATGGCCACGGAGACGATCCCGGCATAGCCGATCGGCAGCAGGGCCTGGCGAATCCCGTCCAGGGTGATGGTCTCGGTCAGTGTTCCCCAGAGCAGGCTGCCGATGCCGCAGACAAGGAACTGTCCGCAGGCGATGAGGAACGGCGCAGCGATGCGCTCTGCAATGCGGCCGACGAAGAGGACGTGCAGCGCCCAGAACAGGCTGCTGCCGACGACCCACAGGTCGCCGGCGGCCGGCGCCAGCCCCTGCGCGCCAGCCAGCAGCCAAGTGCCGCCGAGGCAGCCGAGCGACGTCGGCCAGACCGACCAGTGCGGCCGGGTGCGCAGCAGAAGCGAGGCCAGCAGCGGTACCAGCGGTACGTAGAGTGCCGTCAGGAAGCCGGCGTTGGTCACCGTCGTGCCGGTGATGCCGATCTGTTGCAGCGCTGCGCCGAGCATCAGCAGCACGCCCAGGGCGCCGACGCCGAAAACGTCCCCGGCACGGGCTGGCATGCGATGCGGCGACCGTTGCTGCCACTCGCGCCAGGCCAGCGGCAGCACGATCACCGCGCCGAGCAGGAAACGGATGCCGGTGAAGGTCAGCGGCCCCACTCCAGCCATCCCCTCCGCCTGGGCAACGAAGGCCAGGCCCCAGATCAGGGCCACGCTGAGCAGGACGAGGTTGGCTTGCGAGCGAGTCAAGCTGTGTTGCTTTCGTCGAAGGGAAAGTGCCGGCGTTGCCAGCCGTGATGGTTCGGTGGCGAACGCCAGCGCCGTTCGGCAACGATCGTGACGGCGCTAGAGTCCGAGCGTCGTCGATCCGAGCGCATCTCCCCCCTCTCCAAGGACCTCAGCGAAGCGCTGGGAATATGGGGCGCACTCGCTGGCGTCATCGACGATCAACCTGGCACGCGGCTGCTCGCGATGAAAGCGGACGAGAGTGTGCCGGTCGTCGGCGATCATCAGGCAATCGTCAAGTCTGTCCAGGTGCGGCGGCGCGTGAATGATCGTCAATAACGGCGCGTAAAGCTGCAACAGGTTCATCAGGTGCGGGCTGTACTGGCAGACGAACTCACGTTTGCGAACGACGATGCGCAGTTGCCGGTGGTGACTGGCGGCGACGAGCAGAGCGCGCAGGGCGGCCACCCGCGGCGCGGTCTCGAGCTTCAGCGCTGCCAGATCCTCGTCGAAGATGTCCAGCCTGGTCGGGGACAGATCGAGGAGCTCCTGTACCGCGTGGTCATACTCGCTCCAGGTCGTGATCAGCCTGCTGCTCATCGCTCGCGTTTCCCTTCCCTTCGCCCGTGGTGTCGATGCCGAAGGCTGCGGCAAAAGCTCCCGGGAGTCAAGCGGGAGCAGCAGCCCGCTTCCTGTTCCCGGTAGCGGGCCGCCGTCGCCAGGGGGCCGGCGCCGACGTCGCACGTTCTTCCCCGGGGGCCACGCAGCAGCGCTTCGCGATAGAATCGCGCACCCCCATTGCTGCGGAAGTCATCGATGCCAACCGGAATCATCGAATCACTCGATCACGAGGCGCGTGGCGTGACGCGACTCGAGGGCAAGACGGTCTTTGTCGAAGGAGCCCTGCCGGGCGAGCTCGTCGAGTACGCCAGTTATCGCCGCAAGCCCGCCTACGAACTGGCGCGCACGGTGACGCTGCTGCAGCCGTCCAGCGACCGTGTGCCACCGCGCTGTCCACACTTCGGTGTCTGCGGCGGCTGCAGCATGCAGCATCTCGAGCCCGCGGCACAGGTGGCGGCGAAGCAGCGGCTGCTTGAGGACAACCTGTGGCACATCGGCAGGGTGAGGGCAGAGGAGCTTTACGCGCCGATCCATGGTTGGCCTTGGGGTTATCGCCGTCGCGCTCGCCTGTCGGTGCGTTTTGTCGCCAAGAAGGGTGGCATCCTGGTCGGCTTTCACGAGCGAAAAAGCAGTTACGTGGCCGACATGCGGCAATGCGCGATCCTGCCGGCCCATCTGTCGGCGCTCCTGCTGCCCCTGCGTGAACTGATTGGCGGCCTGTCGATCCGCGAGCGCCTGCCGCAGATCGAAGTGGCCGTGGGCGAGCGCATCACTGCTCTCGTCCTGCGGGTTCTCGAGCCGCCGACGCCAGCCGACGCGGAACGGCTGCGGGAATTTGCGGATCGCCACCGGATCGTCTTCTACCTGCAGCCGCAGGGACCAGCGACAGCCTACCGCTTTCATCCGCCTGCGGGCGAGCAGCCGTCTTATCTGTTGCCCGACTTCGCCGTCGAGCATCCGTTCTCGCCGACCGAATTCACCCAGGTCAACCATGCCATCAACCGTGTTCTGGTGCGACGCGCGCTGGCTCTCCTCGCGCCACGGTCCGGTGAGCGCATCGCCGACATGTTCTGCGGCCTCGGCAACTTCAGCCTGCCGATCGCCCGCTCCGGCGCCCGCGTCGTCGGCGTCGAAGGAAGTTCCGATCTCGTCCACCGGGCAACCGAAAACGCAGCCGCGAATGATCTCGCTGCGCTGGTCGGATACCGTGTTGCCAACCTCTTCGAGATGACACCGCAGTCGCTGGCGGCACTCGGGCATTTCGACCGGATGTTGATCGACCCTCCGCGCGAAGGCGCCGTCGAGCTGGTCAAGTCGCTTCCGGTCGACGGGCCACGACGCATCGTCTACGTCTCCTGCAGTCCAGCGACACTGGCCCGCGACGCCGCGATCCTCGTCACGCAGAAGGCTTACCGTTTGCGCGGGGCCGGCGTGGTCAACATGTTCCCGCACACCTCACACGTCGAATCGATCGCCCTCTTCGAGCGCCATCCGGCAGGCTGAGCGCGCGCAGCGTGCGCCATTGCGCTGGCCGAACTACCAGGCGCGTACGCGGCCGGTATCGACGTGCACGAAGTCCGAACTGGCGTAGTAACCGACCCCGCCACGAGACTGTGCGAGCGCGGCGTCACGCAGGTCGCTCAAAGGCACGCCGGCGAGGCGGATGTCGATCGCCTTGCCTTCGATGTGCAGGCTCTGCCGGGCGACCCCTCCGCCACGGCTCTTGCGCAGTCTGCTGTTGGTCTGCGGGCAGCGGTAGCCGGAGATCACCTGGAAGGCGGTCTCGCAGGCGAGTTCCTGCTTGATTCCGTACAGCAGGTCGAACAGCTGCGGGTCGATGTTGCCTACCTCACCCGAATAATGGTCCCGTAGAAAGACATTCAGCCGCTTGAGCGATTCGGCAAGGTAGTGGTCGCCGAGCGAAAAAACCACCGACAGGCGCTCTCCGGTATGGGTGTGCTCGAACGCGAGCTGGCGCGCATTCGGCAGCGATGCCAGGGCTGGTCTGGTCAGGGGGAGCACCACTCCGGCCGCCAGCAAGCGGGCGGCATGGCCGAAAAAGCGCCGTCGCGAGTCGTACAGCTTCGACATCTCTTCTCCATGTCAACGAGAAGCCTGCGATTCTGCAGGAATTTCTCCTGCATGGGAAGCCCGGAGCGTGCGCGAGCGCTGCCGCAGCGCCTCCTCCAGGGGGGCGTCGAGACCGTAGATGTCCGGCAGGAAATGCACGCTGCCATTGCGGACGACCGTCGTGCTGTACACGATGATCACCGGCAGCGGTTCGTCGAGGCGAAGAGTCGCCGACCTGCCGCGGCGCATGGCCTCCGAGATGCGTGCCTCGCTCCACTCCGGCGCATCCGCGAGAACGAACTTCGCCAGTTGCAGCGGCTCCTCGACGCGGATGCAGCCGTGGCTGAAGTCCCGGCGCAGCCGCTTGAAGAGTTGCGGCGTCGGTGTGTGGTGCAGATAGATATTGTCCCTGTTGGGAAAGACGAACTTGATGCTGCCCAACGCGTTGCTTGCTCCAGGTCGCTGGCGAATGCGCATCTTGCCCGCCTGCACGGCTTCGATCCCGGCTTCCGAAAGACCGCCGACGACGCGGCCATCATTGCCGACCAATTCGAATCCCTGGCGGTCGAAATAACCCGGGTCGCGACGCAGCCGGGGCAAGGTTTCGCTGCGGGCGATCGACGGCGGGACATTCCAGTACGGGCTGAACTCGATGAAGCGCATGTCGGCAGCGAAGAGGGGAGTGGGTGTCTTGCCGGCCGTACCGACGATGACCTTCATCGCCAGCCGGCTCTCGCTCGTACCGGCAGGCATTTCGTGACCATGCAGCATGAACTCTGGCACGTTGACGACGATCGCTCGCGGCGCGAGCGGCAGGGGCGTCCAGCGTAGTCGCTCCATGGCCAGGCCGATCTGGCGGACCCGGGCTGCCGGGTCGACGTTGAGCTGCTCGAAGCTCTCCTTGCCGATCACGCCATCCGGCGCGATCGAGTGCCGCGCCTGGAACGACTTGACCGCTTCGACGAGCGTGCCCTGGTAGCGGTCGGGGACCTTGTTGCCGGCGAGCTTCAGGTCACCAAGCAGGAGCAGTCGTCGCTGCAGCAGCGCGAGGCCGGCGTACTGCTGTCCGGGGTTGAGCCTGCCACCGGGAATCGGTGGCAGGCTCTCTTGCCAGGCGGGATCGTCCGCCAGTTGCCGGTAGCGGGCCAGCACCTGCCGCAACGCATCGTATTGCGGCCAGACTGGAGCGGAGCTGCGTACGGCTTCGGCCAGTTGGTCTTCGGCAAGGGCGGAAGGGAGCGGCGAGTTCGTATCGAGATCGCTGCGCTGTGCCGGCTCGTAGCGCATGCCGAACTGCTGCGGATCGATCCGCCCTGCGTGCAGGTCGTTCAGGTACCGCCGCACTGCGCGGTGCAGACGGCGATTCGCGAGGGCCGTCGCATCGGCGTCCACTCCTGACGAGCCGTCGCCGAGGGCCGTGCGCAGCCAGTCGATGTCGTAGTCCTGGGGAAAGAGCCCTTCGGCGCTGGCCTGCGTCAGGATTTCCGCTGCCCGATGAGCTGCCGGCATCGGGCCGGCGCTGGCAAACCACGTGAGCTCATCGGCCGCCGCTGCGTCACTGCCCCCGCAGATGAGGATGATGGCGAGGGCGATTGCCGAGCCTGGCAGTCCGCTGCTACAACGGCGATGCGAAGTGGCGGCGCCGCGCATCAGCTGCAGCATCGGCGTCGCGGCACGACCTGGATCACTGCAGCCACCGGGTCTGGCCGGCCGCGAAGGTTCCGTCGCGGAGAAAAGCTTCGACGCCCGACGCGGGCAGCGGTTGACTGAAGAGGTGGCCCTGCATGTCCGCGCAGCCGAGTTCCCCCAGTAGTCGCACCTGCGCCTCGCTCTCGACTCCCTCGGCGAGGGTGCGCAGGCCGAAGCTGCGAGCGATGCAGCAGAGAGCGTGCACGATGGCGGTCGCATTCGGGTTGTGCGGGACAAGCTCGCGCAGGAACGACTGATCGATCTTGATGCTGTCGACCGGAAAGCGCCGGAGGAGGTTGAGCGACGAGTGACGGGTGCCAAAATCATCGATCGTGATGCGGCAGCCGAGCTTGCGCAGTTGTTGCACGAGGTCGATGTGTCGTTCAGCGTCCTGCAACAGCAGGGTCTCGCTGATGTCGAGGTCGATCAGCTCAGCGTCGACGGCGTTTGCTCTCAGATCCCGATCGAGTCGATCAGGCAGATCCTGATCCTCGAACTCCTTTGCTGCCAGGTTGAGCGTCAATCGCAGGCCGTGCAGCCCGCGCTGGTGCCATTCCGCGAGTTGCCGCAGCGCGGCTCGCCGTACCCACTCGCCGAGCGCGGCGATCATGCCCGTCTCTTCGGCCAGCGGTATCAACGAGTCTGGAGTCATCAGCCCGAGCTCCGGATGGCGCCAGCGGACCAGCGCCTCGACGGCGACCGTCCGGCGCTCGCTGACCCTGATCTGCGGCTGGTAGTACAGCTCGAACTGATCGCCCGTGGCGAGCGCGGTGCGCAGGTCGGACTCGAGCGTCAGGCGCCTGCTGCGGCCATCCTGCATGCTCTGGTCGTACTGCAGGTAGCCGTTCTTGCCGCGCCCCTTGATCTGGTACATCGCGATATCGGCATTGCGCAGCAGTGTCTCGGGCGTTTCGCCGTCGTCCGGGTAAAGCGCGATGCCGATACTGACGGTGGCGAGAAAGTCGATGCCCGCAATCCTGAAGGGCCGCCTGAGTTCCGCGAGCATCTTGGCGGCGATCACGGCGGCATCATCGCCGCTGCCGAGCTCGGGCAGCATGACCGTGAACTCGTCACCACCCTGGCGCGCCAGCGTGTCTCCCGAACGCAGGCAACTGGCAGCGCGGCGGGCAAAGGACTTCAGTAGTTCGTCACCTTCCTGATGACCATAGGTGTCGTTGACCAGCTTGAAGCGATCGATGTCGATGAACATGACCCCGACCCGCCGGTTCTTGCGGCGTGCCTGCTTCAGTGCGACGCCCAGTCGGTCCTTGAACAGGGTCCGGTTGGGCAGTCCGGTCAGGATGTCGTGAAAGGCCTGGTAGCTGATCGTCTCCTCGGCCTTCTTGCGCTCGGTGATGTCGCGCGCAACGCCTGAAGTACCCATGAAATGGAGGTTCGCCGGGCCGTCCGCAGCGGCGTAGAGGCCCTGCGCGCTGAGGATGGCGACGATGGTGCGGTTCTCGAAGTGACGAATCCCTTGCGTCCTGCTTTGCAGGCGAATCTCGACGTTGGTGCTGGCACGATCGCCGATGCGACGTTCGTTGAAAGCGAAGCGGGCATGTTCCAGATCATCCGGGTGAACGATCAGCGAGTAGTGCTGGCCAATGAGCTCCTCTCGCGAGTAGCCAAGCAAGGCCTGCACGCGGCCATTGACGAAGATGAAGCGGCCATTCCGGTCGAGTGTGTAGATGAAGTCCGGCGAGTGGTCGACCAGGAAGCGGTGCAGGCGTTCGGAGTGCTCGAGCCGCACCGACAACAGTGCGTGCTCCCTCTCGATCCGCCGCCGGTGCAGGACACGGTCCACCGTGTCGATCAGCTCCTGCGGGTCGTCGTGCTTGCGGATGAACTCGCAGGCGCCATGCCGCAGGGCACGAATCGCCGAGTCGATCGACTCATCGCCACTGAAGACCACCACAGCCGTGGGTATGTGCTGCTGCACCATCCACTGCATGACTTCGAGGCCGCCGACGTCGGGCAGGTTGAGATCGAGGATGACGACGTCGACGTCGCGTCGTTCGAGATGGCGTTGCGCCTCGCTGCCGGTGCCGCAATCGTCGATCAGGCGGTCCTCGGCGGCCAGCAGCTGGCGGTAGGCAGCGCGTATCCGCTCCTCGTCATCGACGATGAGGATGCGGCTGCCGCCGCCGCTCTCTCCGGGTCCGGGGAGCTGGGGCGAGAAATCGACGCTGGGTATGGCTTTCATCCTTACTCCTGACGCGTGTCGGGCGAGGCATGCTTTTCCTGAGCCGCCCTGCCTGGCTGGCCCGGCACATTATCGGACGGATCCAGGTCTGGCAAGAGGAAGGAAATCACTGTTCCACTGCCCGGCTTGCTGCGGCAGGTGACGGGAATCCCCTGCCGCCGTGCCAGCGAACCGACGATCGACAGCCCGATTCCTCGCGGCTCGCCGAGGCGTGCCGCGACCGGGCGATAGATCGCCTGCATCGCCGCTTCGCTCATCCCGGGTCCGTTGTCCTCGATGCGCAGCTCGACGTAGCGGCGCCCCTGATGCAGGACGTCGCCAGTCAGCGAGATGCTGATCCCCTGCCCGCTGGCCAGCGCCTCCGACGCGTTCTTCCAGACATTGAGCACGATCTGCTTGACACTGTCGCGATCACAGGCGATGTCCATGGCCTGGGTGGGCAATGCCGTTTGCACGGTGATGCCGCGGGCAGCGAAAAGCGGCTGCCGGTAGAGCAGCAGCATTTCACGCAGCAGGTCGCCGACGTCGAAGGACGTGTCGCCGGCCGGCATCCGGGGCATCTCGCTCATGCGCCTTACGATGCTCGAGACGCGTTCGATCTCCTCCGTCAGGACCTCGATTTCCCGGTGCACCTCGGCGCCTGGCGGCAGCTTGCCGTCGAGGATCCGCAGGTAGCCCCTGATGATCGTCAGCGGGTTGCCCGCCTCATGCACCATCCGCCGCGTCTGCTGCAGGAGGCGCGCCGCGGTCTCCTCGGCTGCCTGCGCGCGCACCTGTTTGGCCCGTTGCCAGCTCTCGATACTGCCACCGGCGATGCGGCCAAAGTTCAGCAGGCAGGGCAGGCGCCGCGACAGCGCCGCATACTGCTCGCGGCTCAGGCCGGCGACCATCACACCCGTCGCCGTGCCGTGCGCAGTCATCGGGATGCACAACACGCCGCTGCTGTCCAGGGCGCGGGCAAACTGCATGTCGAGCAGCGAGGCAGGCGTCGGCGAGCGCTCCGCGTGAGTACAGCGGACCTGATTGCTGACGGCGGCGGCGGCGGCGAGGCTCCGGTGAGGCTCGCAGAGCAGGCGCGTCTGGCTGAAAAGCGCCGGCTGTCCGCTGACCTGCCGGCCGCTGAGCCTGTCGTCGGAGGTATCGTGGAGCAGGAACGCGAGGTGGCTGAGGTCGAAAAGGATGCGTGCTGCCTCGCGCAGGGCAAGAAACACCTCGGCATCCGTGTCGAGTGCCAGCAGATCGTCCTGTAGCGGTTGCAGAAGTGCCTTGTTGCCGATCAGGCTGGCGAGTTCGGTCTGTGCATCGGCAGATGCGGATTTTCTACTGCCGAGCACTCGCGGCAGGCCATGGGGAGCGCCGCGCTCGCGGCTGGCTGGCGGACGCATGCCGATGGCGTCAGCCACCATCGACATGCGTTGCGCAGCCTGGGCGCAGATGGCCGCGAGTTCGCCCTCGCCGATGTGGTCGAACATCTGCCGCGCGATCTCTGCCACCGTCTCCGGGACATCGTCACAGTCGGCCAGCGCATGTGCCAGCCAGATGACCTGGACGAGCTGTGCGGCACCGACAATCCGCTCCGGCGGCTGGTGGTGGAACAGGATGCCGTCGGCGAAGGAAGAATCCAGATGCCATTGGTCAGCCAGCCAGGTGCCGATCTCGCCGTGATCGGTGCCCAGCAGTTCCATTTCCATCGCCGACAGTGAGGACTCGCCAGCGCAGCCCGCAAGCACTTTCGCGTAGGGTTCACCCAGCGCCGAGAGCATGATTAGTTGGCCGACATCATGCAGCAGGCCGGCCAGGTAGGCCTCGTCGGCTCGAGGGTAACGGGTGGCGACCGCCAGCCCGCGCGAGATCTCGGCGACCAGCAGCGAGTGCGTCCAGAAGTCGGAGAGATCGACTTCCGGTCCGGATCCCCGCTCTTCAAACAGGCTGCGCACCGACAGGCAGGTGGCAATCGAACGGACGAGACGCGTACCGAGGGCCATCAGGCAACTCTCGATGCTCTGCAGTTCCTTGCCGCGGCGGACCGCCGAGGAGTTGGCTGCCGTCAGAACACGCGTGCATAGACCGGGATCCTGTTCGACCAGGCGGGCGAGCTCGGTCATCGTCGTGCCGTCATCATCGACCAGTTGCAGCAGCCGGAGCAGAATCTGCGGTGGCGAGGGTACGCGCCCCGATTGCACGGCTTGTCGGATCGACTCCGGCAGGCTATGCATCGAGCGGCGGCTGTACGCTGCCGTCAGCAGCGATGTCGGCGACGCAAGGGGGCGGCATGCGCAGTGTTCCCGATGCACCTTCCAGCGGACGGTGATTCGCGCGCACGGCGCTCGTTCCGGCGGCCTCGATGCCTTGGCACAGCTCGAGGGAGATGAGCTCGAAAAGCGCGCGCAACGGATCGCTCATGCCATCGATCACCTCCTCCACCAGGAGAAGCGACGGAATGCGCATGCCCCGATGGTCGATCGGCTGGCCAATCTGCTGCAGACGGACGCCGAGCCGCGCCAGGTTGGTTGCCAATTTGCGCTCGGTGAGGACCAGCAGGACGCTGACTCGGTATTGTCGTGCGAGAGCGATCAGACTGAGGTAGATCGCCAGCGCCAGATACGGTTGCCGCGGACGTTCGCTGGTCCCGAAATCCGCTTCCGAAATCGAGATCGGTCTGTCGTGCTCGCCCTGCCGGCGACGGTAGCTGCCGATGACCGCCAGGCGTGATATCTCGGCGACCCGGCTGCGCTCACCCGCGATGGCGGAGACGAGCGAACGGTCGATCGTCCCCGCGCCGGCGATCTCCATAGGCAGCTGCCCTGCAGGCTCTTCCGGGTCGAGCAGTACCAGTCGGGCGCAACCCACATCCAGTCCGCTGGCAACGGACTGGACGAGGCAATGGATCGAGCGGGCATCGAACTCGTCGCGTTCGAGATCATCGGGACTGACCGGCTCGAAGCCCAGCTCTCGGCAGTACACCTGGTGCCGCAGGCGGTAGTTTCGCGTCCGCAGATCGCTGGTCAGCGCCGGAACCACCGTGAAATAGCGGCGGTAGCCCTCGCTCACCGTCAGTTCCGTCAGGCTGGGAAGAAACATCTGCCTCTCTTGAATCACTCACCTGCCGGCGGGCAGTGGAAGAGTTGGCATAGTACTACGAAGACGACGTGCGGATCGCATCGCGGCTTTCGAGCCCGCCCGTCGTCGCTGCTGGATCGACGCCGATCGCAACCGCGCGGCAGGTGCTCGGCCGCCTGCTGGCGGGCTGTCGGGCAGTCACTCGAGCTTCTTGAGATAGTCCTTGGTGAACACCTTGTCGGGCAGGTCACGTGACTTCATCCCGGTGTACTCGAGGACCGACTGCTCGCCTCCGCGCAAGGCATCTTCCATCACCAGCCGTGCCGGTCGCCTCTTGCCTTCCATGGTCTTGTAGTTCTCGTAGCGACACGTCTTGAGCAGACGGTTGGACAGCGAATAGAACTCCGCCTTGCTTGGCGCGTAGTCCTTGGCTCGCACCCAGTACAGGACCTTCTGGTAGGTCACGCTGCGGTCGACGCCCGTCAGTTCCAGAACGTGGTGATCATCGCCGTCCACCTTTTCGCTGCGCAGCAGCCGCGGGTTGTAGTCGCCGGTGAAATTGGCGCGCGCCAAATCACCGTTGGCGACCTGGCCGGTCAAGCGTTGCGACAGCGCCAGCCGGATCGGCTGTGACACTTCGGGCATGAACACCCAGAGGTCTCGCCCCTTCATCAGCATGATCTGGCCGCGGTCGGAAGCGGGCTCGACGACCATCACCACGCTGTTCGTATTTCCTTTGGCCAGGACCCGGTACTTGCGGATGTCGCCCTTCTGCTCCCTGTCAACGGTGGTGACCGTCACGTCCACCTGGAAGCCATCGGCCGGGAAGCGGACCTGGTCCGCCTTTTCGACGATCATCCGCGCTTCGCCATCGTCGGTCGCCGCCGGCACTGCCGTCTCGGATGCCACCGCCGCCGCCGCCGCGCCGATGAACAGTGCGGCGGCAAGAAGCAGGCCGGCGTTGTTGACAGCGCTGTGACGGATGGTCATGATTTCCATAGTCTTAACCCAGTGTGCTGACCGTCGATCCGGTTGGCCGGAAGCGCCACCGCATGAAGGTCGTCCGCATCGAACGCGTATACAAGGATTATCTGCTCGGCGAGCAGAAAGTCCAAGCCCTGAAGGACATCACCCTGTCGTTCGATCCCGGTGTGTTCCTCGCCATTGCCGGGCCGTCCGGCAGCGGCAAGACGACGCTGCTCAACCTGATCGGCTGCATCGACACGCCGACGAGCGGCAAGATCTACATCAACGATCAGGACGTCAGTGGCCGGACTCCGGATCAACTTGCCGACCTGCGCGCGCGAACGATCGGTTTCATCTTCCAGACCTTCAATCTCCTGCCGGTTCTGTCGGCGGCGGAGAACGTCGAATATCCGCTGCTGCAGCGCAAGGATCTGTCGCGTGAAGAGCGACAGCGGCGCGTCGCGCACTTCCTGGAGATCGTCGGTCTGTCGAAGTATGCCAGCCATCGACCGAACCAGTTGAGTGGTGGACAGCGCCAGCGCGTGGCCATTGCCCGGGCGCTGGCGATCCGCCCGGCGATCGTTCTCGCCGATGAACCGACGGCCAACCTCGATCACAAGACTGGCGAGGAGATCCTGCTGCTGATGAAGCGGATCAACCGCAAGCTGAAGACCACCTTCATCTTCTCGACTCATGACAAGAGAGTGATTGCCAAGGCCGACCGGCTGGTGCGCGTCGAGGATGGCGAGATTTCGCTGCTCGGGATGCGCAAGGATGCCAAGTGGTCTTTCGCGCGTCATCGTGTCGCAGACGAGGGGAGTGGCAGCAACGGCGACAGTCGGCCGACGCCGCCGTCGCCTTCGGCCGGAGAAAGGGAAGATGAGGGTCAGACCTAGTTTGCGCATCATTGGCCGCGCTGTCCTGCTGGCGAGCCTCTCGGTGCCGGCAGCCAGTGCCGCGGATGCCTTGCCGAAGAGCCGTGCAGCACTGTTTGCCGACGACGAGCCCGCTGCGACGCCGGCTGCAGAGGACAGTCGCGAAGCGCTCTTCGGCGACGATCTGCCCGCCCGGCAGCAGACGGTCGAACCACCGAGCAGCCGCGATTCGTTGTTTGCCGGCGACGACCTGCAGTCTTCGGCGATGGCTGCCGCCGGCACGGCCGCGATTGCGTCGCCGCCTGCGGTCAAGGGCTTCTTCCAGAACCGGATGGCCTATACCTGGCCGAATCCCTCGCACTGGTCGGAAATGATGAACCATTTCGACCTCAGCGCGCAGGGCCGCCTGAGCAGCAACGTCAAGTGGAAGCTCGGTGCGCGCGTCGACTATGACGCGGTCTACTCGCTGACCGACTTCTACCCGCAGTCGGTGGAGAACGATCAGCGCTTCAATTTCCTGCTGCGCGAGAACTATCTGGACATCAGTGCCGACAACTGGGATTTCCGCCTCGGTCGTCAGCAGATCGTCTGGGGCGAAATGGTCGGCCTCTTCTTCGGTGACGTCGTTTCCGCCAAGGATGTGCGTCACTTCGTGCTGCCGGAGTTCGAGATTCTCCGCATTCCGCAGTGGGCGGCGCGGGCAGAGTATTTCAAGGACGATTTCCACGCCGAGTTCCTCTGGATACCGCTGGCCAGTTACGACAACATCGGCAAGCCCGGTGCCCAGTTCTTTGCCTATACGCCGCCACCGCCGCCGGGCTTCCAGACCGTCTTTCTCAACGAGAGGTTTCCGTCGAGCAGCCTGTCCAACACCAACTATGGCCTGCGGCTGTCGGTCCTGCGCGACGGCTGGGATGTCGCCGCCTTTGCCTACAGCAGCATGAGCGCAGCGCCGACCTTCTATCGCCAGGTCATCGACAATCCGCAGCCGACGGTGGTGTATGAGGCGAGACACAAGCGCATCGACCAGTTTGGTACCACTCTGGCCAAGGACTTCGGATCGATGGTGCTGAAAGCCGAAGCCGTGTATACCCGCGGTCGCGGTTTCGAACTCAACAATTTCAGCAGCCTTGGCGATGCCGACGGGGTCGTCGAGCAGAACGTCCTGGGCTGGGTGGTCGGCCTCGACTACAACGAGATCGCCGACACGCGGATCAACGTGCAGTTGTTCCAGCAACACATCTTCGACCGGGACCCAGGCATCATTCCGGAGACCAACGAGAACGGCTACAGCCTGCTCGTCAACCACAAGTTTGGCGACAAGGTTGAGGCGCAGGTGCTGTGGATCTCCAGCCTCAATCGCAGCGACTGGATGCTGCGCCCGCGTGTCAGCTGGAACTTCGAGAAGAACTGGCGCGCCGCGGTCGGTGTGGACATCTTCCACGGGCCGCCGCTCGGCTACTTTGGCCGTTATGATGCCAATGACCGGGTGTACACCGAAGTACGCTACAGTTTCTGATCGGCATCCTCAGTCCGGCTGATTGACCAGCACTGCGGCGCCACGCAGGCGGCCGCTTCGCAGACGCTCCAGAGCCTCGTTCGCCGCCGCCAGCGGAAAGCACTCGACCTCCGTGCGCACGCCGGCACGCGGCGCGATCGCCAGGAACTCCTCGCCATCGCGTCGAGTCAGGTTGGCAATCGACCGGATGCAGCGTTCGCCCCAGAGGATGTCGTAGGGGAACTCCGGGATGTTGCTCATGTGGATGCCGGCGCAGACCACGGTGCCACCCTTGCGCAGCCCGCGCAGCGCCTGCGGCACCAGTTCGCCGGCCGGCGCGAAGAGGATCGCCGCGTCCATGACCTGCGGTGGCGGTTCGTCGGCACCGCCTGCCCAGACCGCACCCAGCGATCGCGCGAACTCTTGTCCGGCAGCATCCCCGGGCTTGGTGAAGGCGAACACCTCGCGCCCCTGCCAGCGGGCGACCTGCGCGATGATGTGCGCCGCGGCGCCGAAGCCGTAGACTGCGAGGCGGCGCGCGTCGCCCGCCGCCAGCAGCGAGCGGTAGCCGATCAGCCCGGCGCAGAGCAGTGGTGCCGCTTCGGCGTCCGCGTACTCGTCAGGCAGCGCAAAGCAGTAGCGCTGGTCGGCGAGCGTGAACTCGGCGTAGCCGCCGTCGAGCGTGTAACCGGTGAACTCGGCC
>JFAX01000008.1:129709-137551 GCA_000585015.1 Candidatus Accumulibacter adjunctus
CGTGTAACCGGTGAACTCGGCCGCGTCGCAGAGGTTCTCGTTGCCGCCCGTGCAGTAGGAACAGTGGCCGCAGGTGCGTCCGAGCCACGGTACGCCAACCCGCTGGCCAATGGCGAAGCGCTCGACGGCGGCGCCTTTCTGCACCACCACGCCGACGATTTCGTGACCCAGGATGAGCGGCAGGCGGGGTTGTCGCAGATCCCCGTCGAAGACATGCAGATCAGTGCGGCAGACGCCGCATGCGCGCACCGCGAGCAGCACCTGTTCGGCCGCGGGGCTTGGTCGGGGCACTTCGCGCAGGCGCAACGGCGTGCCCGGGGCATCTAGAAGCATCGCTTGCATGGCTCCCTCCAGCGGCAGTGATCGCTCTTGCGGCGCCACGGCGGTGACTGGCGATCGCCCGCCGCAAGATCCGGATGCCGCGGCAGCGATTCTATTCCCGGCGAGTGGCGGAGGGCAAATCGCTGGCGGCGCCGGCAGCCGCGGCGGCGCGCGACGGCCTCGCTGAGGCGGGCATCCTGCGCTAGACTGTGTGGTGCCATGGCACTGCTCGAGATCCGCAACCTCACTCGCTGCTTCGGCGACTTCAAGGCCGTCGACGATGTTTCGCTGTCGATCGAAGCGGGTGAGTTCTTCACCCTGCTCGGACCTTCTGGCTGCGGCAAGACGACCATCCTGCGCATGATCGCCGGTTTCGACGAACCGGACGGCGGTGAGTTGTTGCTCGACGGCCGGTCGCTGGCTGGCATCGCACCGGAGAAGCGACCGGTGCATACGGTCTTCCAGAGCTACGCGCTGTTTCCGCACATGACGGTGGCGCAGAACATCGCCTTCCCGCTGCAGATGGCCGGCACGGAGCACGCAGAGATCACGGCGCGGGTA
This sequence comes from Candidatus Accumulibacter adjunctus, assembly GCA_000585015.1. Classification (GTDB taxonomy): domain Bacteria; phylum Pseudomonadota; class Gammaproteobacteria; order Burkholderiales; family Rhodocyclaceae; genus Accumulibacter; species Accumulibacter adjunctus. Next base: position 130,592 of record JFAX01000008.1, read on the forward strand.
CGCCAAACACTCGACCTCGTGCATCTGGTGGACAAGGCGCGACAGTTCCCGCACGAACTGTCCGGTGGTCAGAAGCAGCGCGTGGCGCTGGCGCGCGGGTTGATCAACAAGCCGCGCCTGCTGCTCCTCGACGAGCCCCTGGGTGCGCTCGATGCCAAGCTGCGCGAGCAGATGAAGGACGAACTGATCGCCTTGCAGCGCGAGGTCGGCATCACTTTCGTCTTCGTCACCCATGCGCAGCAGGAGGCGCTGGCGATCTCGCATCGCATCGCAGTGATGAACGAAGGCCGCATCGAGCAGGTCGGCGCGCCGGAGCAGATCTACGGCTATCCGAAGAACCGCTTCGTCGCCGACTTCATCGGCACGATCAACCTGCTGCCGGTCGCCGTGGACAGCGTCGGTGAGGGCGCGCTGCGCCTGTCGGCCGCCGGCCTCGGAGCAATCACCTGTGCCGCGGCCAGTGGCGTCGGCGTCGGCGAGCACGGCGTGCTGGCCTTGCGCCCCGAACAGTTGGCGCTGCTTGCCGGCAACGAGCGGCACGGTTTCGACAATCATTTCGTCGGCACGGTGCGCGACCAACTCTACCTCGGCGACGTAACCGTTTACCGGGTCGCCCTCGACAACGGTGTCGTCCTCGAGGCGCTGCTCGCGAATTGCCTGCCCGGCCGTGCCAGGTCGCTGGCCCCTGGCGACGTGGTCGTCGTCGGCTGGCCGCGCGACGCGGGGGTCCTCCTGCATGACTGAACGGCCGTCTGCCGGCGCAGGCCGCAGCGGAGGCGGCGAAAGGCTGACCCGCTGGCTGGTCAGCCTGCCACCGACGCTGTTCCTGCTGCTCTTCTTCCTGGCGCCGGCGCTGCTGATGCTCGCCGCTTCGTTCCGGCAGCCGGGCGATTTCGGTGGCCTGGCGCCGCTGCTGGTCGATGGCCGCCTGAACCTGTCGCTGGAAACCTACCGCTTCTTCTTCGGCGACTGGATCTATGCCGAGATCTTCCTGCGCTCGTTCCTCGTCGCAGCGGCGACAACCTTGATCTGCCTGCTGCTCGCCTATCCGTTGGCGCTGCTCATCGCCCGCAGCGAACGCCGCCGTCGCGATGTGCTCGTTCTCCTCGTCATCCTGCCCTTTGCCAGCAACTTCCTGATCCGTGTGTACGCCTGGATCATCGTCCTCGGTCCGTTCGACCTCCTGTACACCCCACTGGCGGTCATCGCGGGCATGGTCTATGTGCATCTGCCGTTCATGATCCTGCCCTTGTACACCAATCTCGAGAAGCACGACCCGGCGCTGCTGGAGGCGGCGCAGGACCTCGGCGCCGGTGGCTGGACGCGCTTCCGGCGGATCACCCTGCCGCTGTCGATGCCGGGCATCTGGTCGGGATCGGCGCTGGTCTTCATCCCGGTCCTCGGCATGTTCGCCATTCCCGAGCTGCTCGGCGGCACGCGCGACATCCTGGTCGGCAACCTGATCAAGGAACAGTTTCTCGACAATCGCGACTGGCCTCTGGGTTCCACCCTGTCGATGCTGCTCACCGCTGCCGTCCTCGCCCTGGCGGCGATCGCCGTCCGCGCCGGCCGGCCACGCCGCGGGACTGCCTGATGCGTCGCGCCGGCAGCCCGCTCTGGCTGTGGCTGGCGGCGTCCGCCGTCTATGCCTTCCTCTACCTGCCGCTGGCGATCGTCGTCATCTTCTCCTTCAACGACTCGCTGCTCAATGCCGAGTGGGTGGGCTTCACCACGCGCTGGTACGGTGTCCTGCTGGCCGACGAGGAGATGCTGCGCGCCGCCGGCAACTCGCTGTTCATCGCCGTCGTCGCCTCGCTGATTGCCACCGTTCTCGGAACGATGGCGGGAATCGCCATGCAGCGCTGGCCGGTCGGCCTGCTGCGCGCGCTGCCCTTCCTCGTCCTGACGCCGGTGGCGATGCCCGAGATCCTGCTCGGCGTGTCGCTGCTCCTGTTCTTCCGCCAGGTTCTCGACCTGACCCTGGGCCTGGTCTCGATCCTCATCGCGCACATCACCTTCTCGATCGGCTTCGTCGCCATCATCGTCCGCGCCCGCCTCGCCGGCATGGACGAAAGCATCTTCGAGGCGGCGCGTGATCTCGGCGCCAGCCCGTGGCAGACGTTCCGGCGGGTGACGCTGCCACTGATCCTGCCGGGCGTCATCGCCGGTTTCCTGATGAGTTTCACACTGTCGATCGACGACTTCGTCATCACTTTCTTCGTTGCCGGGGTTGGCGTCACGACCCTGCCGTTGCAGATCTACTCGATGATCAAGGTGGCGGTGACGCCGGAAGTGAATGCCGTATCGACCCTGCTGATGGCTCTGACGTTGAGCCTCATCGCGCTGGCGGCGAGACTGGCGCCGGACGGCATTCAGGGGCGGCGGTGAGAGTCCGGCATCACCTCTGCCGGCTGCTGCTTCTCGTCGCCACGGCGGGCAGCGCAGTCGCGGCGGATACGCTCCATCTCTACATCTGGAACAACTACCTCTCGCCGGACACGGTGGCGCGCTTCGAGGCCCAGTGCCGCTGCCGTCTGCAACAGGACTACTACTCCGACAACGAGGAGATGCTGGCGAAGCTCGAAGCCGGCGCCATCGGCTACGACCTGCTCGTCCCCACCGGCAACGCCGTCGAGGCGCTGCTGCGCCAGCAGGCGCTGCGCCCGCTCGACAAGAGCAGGCTGCCCCACCTCGGCAACCTCAAGCCGGAGTTTCGCGACCCCTGGTACGACCCCGGGCTGCGGCATGCGGTGCCCTACGCGACGACGGTGACCCTGCTTGGCTACAACGCCACGCGGCTGGCCGAACTTGGCCTGCCGACCGACACCTGGGCGTTGATCTTCGAGCCGCGTCATCTCGCGAAGCTGAAGGGCAAGGTGAGCGTGCTCAACAGTCAGCGCGAGCTGATGGGCGCGGCGATGAAGTACCTTGGCCACTCGCTCCAGGAGACCGACCCGGCCCGCTGGGAGGACGCCAAACGGCTGATCCTGCGCGCCAAGCCCTACTGGGCGACCTTCTCCAACAGCACCTACATCAAGGACCTGGCGGTGGGCAACATCTGGGTCGCGCATGGCTACTCGAGCGACATGTACCGCGCGCAGCAGGACGCACTCGATGCCAAGCGCCCGTTCGCGATCGACTTTCGCATGCCGAAGGAGGGCGCCGTACTCGCCATCGACAACTTCGTTCTCCACCGGTCGGGTCGTCGCCCCGATCTGGCGCACCAGTTCATCGACTTCATGCTCGTTGGCGCCAACGCCGCCGACGTTTCCAACCTCGTTGGCGCCGGCAACCCGAACGCTGCCGCCATGCCTCACATCAGAGCCGAGATCGCCGCCAACCCGGGCATCTTTCCGCCGGCCAGCGAGCTGCCGCGGCTGGAGATGCTGCGCGACTTCGACCCGAAGACCCGCCGCCTGCTGTCGCGGATGTGGACCGAGATCAAGGTGCGCTGAGAGTGGGCGAGAAGATCGTCGCCCGCGACCGCTTCGGCGGTTGCCCGGTCAGGTCGCGGGTTTCTCGATATGCTCGATCATCAACTGTGCCGTCTCGACACCGTTGTACTCATTGATCGCCAGCCGGTAGGCGGCGCGCATGTGGCGGCCAGGTGCCTGCGCGAAGTTGAACTGGATCGCGTCGACGATCTGCGTGCCCTTGCGCAGACGGAGCCTGAGATGCTTGTCCTTGAGGATGCGCTGGCTCTCGACGAGGAACTCGTCCTCGAACAGTGGCGCCGGAAAGCCCTGTCCCCAGACCTCTGCCGCCAGCAGGCGGGCCGTCGCCAGCGAGAAATACGCCGTTTCGAGACCGCCGTCGGTCTCCAGCGTGCGCGTGCGGTCCGCCGGCGCGAGCAACTCGTCGGCAACGCGGGCGAAGGACTCGCTGAACAGCGCGAAGTCGCTTTCGCGCAGGCTGACACCCGCCGCCATCGCATGTCCGCCAAAACGCAGCAGCAGGCCGGGCGATCGCTTGCTCACGAGGTCGAGGGCGTCGCGCAGATGCAGGCCCGGGATCGAGCGGCCCGAGCCCCTGATCTCGCCGCCGCTGGCGCGGGCAAAGGCGAAAGCCGGCCGGTGCAGCCGCTCCTTGACGCGGGCGGCGAGGATGCCGACGACGCCCTGGTGCCATGCCGGGTCGAACAGCGACACGGCGGCCGCATCGCTGGCCATCTCGGCACCCCAATCGGCGAGCTGCTGCGCCGCCTGCTCCTGCATCACGGACTCGATCTCGCGGCGCTCACGATTGAGCGCGTCGAGCTTCTGGGCGATGTTCATCGCTCGCCCGGGATCATCGGTGAGCAGGCATTCGATGCCGAGTGACATGTCGGCCAGGCGGCCGGCAGCGTTCAGGCGTGGGCCGATCAGGAAGCCGAGGTCGACGCTGGACGCCTGCGCCGGGTTCCGCCCGGCGGCGCGAAACAGCGCCCGCACGCCCGGCGTCAGCCGGCCCTCACGAATGCGCCGCAATCCCTGGCTGACCAGCACGCGGTTGTTGTGATCGAGGCTGACGACGTCGGCAACGGTGCCGAGGGCAACCAGGTCAAGCAGCGCCGCCAGGTTCGGTTCGTTCCGTCCGCCCGATTCGGCAAACCATCCGCGGCGGCGCAGCTCGGCGCGCAGCGCCAGCATGACGTAGAAGATGACGCCGACGCCGGCCAGCGCCTTGCTCGCGAAGTCGCTGCCGGCAAGACTCGGATTGACGATGCAGTCGGCCGCCGGCAGCTCGTCTCCCGGCAGGTGGTGATCGGTGATCAGCGTCGCCATGCCCAACTGACGGGCGCGGGCGACGCCGGCGACGCTGGCAATGCCGTTATCGACGGTCAGCAAGAGGTCCGGGGCGGCAGCCGCAGCCAGTTCGACGACGTCCGGCGACAGGCCGTAGCCGCAGGTGAAGCGGTTCGGTACGAGATAGTCAACCCGCGCGCCGAAGGCGCGCAGCGCGCGGACGCCGACCGCGCAGGCGGTGGCGCCATCACAGTCGTAGTCGGCGACGATCAGGATCTTCCGCTGCCGGGCGATGTGATCGGCCAGCAGCAGCGCCGCTTCAGCGGCGTTGGTCAGCCCGGCCGGTGGCAGGAGCGAGCGCAGATCGTAGTCCAGCTCGTCGCTGGCGCGGATGCCACGGCCGGCGTAGATGCGCGCCAGCAGCGGGTGCAGCCCCTGCTGCTCGAGCTGCCACTGGCTGCGCGAGCTGACCGCTCTTTGGCGCAGGCGCGTCATGCAGCGGTCGCTGCCAGGTCGCGGGCAATCGCCTGCAGCGTCGGTGGTCGCTGCCACAGCTTCCACTGCGCGCGGGTGTCGCTGCTCCACGACAGCAGGCCGTAGGCCGTCGGCGCCTGCAGGCACAGCCGGCGCACGCGGCCGCTGGCGAGCGCCTGCCGCAACGGCGCAAACCAGCTGCCCTCGAATTCGAGCAGGGCGGCGCGATAGGCCGCTCCATCCTCGTACTGCACGCAAGGCTGCAGCCCATCGAGAACGACCAGATGCTGGCCGCCGCGGGCTGCCTGCGCGAGAAGGGCAGCGGCGCCAGCGGCGGGCCGCTCCCGGATGCGGCTGCCAGCGACGCGCCCGCAGCCGCGTGCCAGCGGGAGATCGCTCCAGACGTCGGTGAACGGGACGTCGCCAGCGGCCGGCAGCCGGCCCGCTCCCCATAGCCAGAGACTGTTGATCGTTGCCCGGTCAGCCTCGTCGCGCCGCTGATTGACCGGATGCTGGTGCAACACCATCTGCGCCTCGTTGAGCAGGCGGCGGAGCCAACGCGCCTCGGCCGTTTCCGGGAGCTGCCGGCTGACGCTGCGGCCAGCCACAGCCGACAGCGGCAGCACGTCGAAGTGTCCGGGTTCGCGGCCGGCGGCCAGCTCGAGGTACCAGCGGTCGCTGCTGGCGAGGTGGAATCTGCCGGCATCGGCGAAGTGCCGATCGAGCGCGTCGACGATGGCCCGTGCCTCGCTCGCCGCGATGTCCAGCGTCGCGGCATCGGCAAGGATCAGGCGCTCCTGGTGCAGGCGCAGGTGGATCGGGTCGGCGCAGAGCCAGACGGCGCTGCCCGCTGCCGGGCCATGCTCCTCGCCGTGCACACGGCAGGCCGCGTAGGCCGTGTCGTCGCCGAGGCCGCAGGCAGCGCAGACCGTCGCCTCGAGCGATTGTTGCGGGCGGCGCTGCAGCCGGCTGCGCGCGAGCAGCGTGGCGAGGCCGGGCAATGCCAGTTCGGCCAGAGTTTCGCGGTCGTCGGGTTCGGGCCAGACGAGTTCGGGAACGACGAGGGTGATCTGCATGCGCCTGGGCTGAAGCTGCGGTCAACGAGACGGGGACGGGCTGCCGGGGTGGTCGGAACGGCGCTGGTGGCGCGGGCCGCAGGTCCGCCGACCGGCGCGGCTGTCGCGCGAGCAGTGTAGCATAACGGCTTTTTGGCTGTCCGGCGTCCGGAGGCGCCTGCCAGAGATGGACGTCGGTCGCTGATGGCGATTCCCTGCGAGCTGCTGATCGGCCTGCGCTATACGCGGGCGAAGAAGCACAACCACTTCACGAAGGTGGCAGCAACCTCCTTCCGATCCCGATTTCGTCACCAGTTCGGTCTGGAATTGTCGGCGGCAGATTCTCGACTACCTCCGCGAGAGCTATGCCAAGGACAGCGACCGGGTGGACCTGCCTTACGCCATCTTTCACTGCCACGGCCGGGTACGCAGCGACGCCCGTGAGGCGCTCGTCCGGCTCGAACCCCTCCAGCAACCGGCCCACCGTCACGCGCAGGAGCAGTTGTGCCGCAAGCTCGACGGCCTCGGCGCCCGTATCCCCGCCGGCAAATGGCTACGCGTCGAAGTTGGCGAGTCTCCGCTGTAAAGCGCGGTTCGATCAACCGCTGGCTTTGACGAAAGTCCTTGCGGCGCCTTGCTCCCGGAAATATCATCATTGTTGAAATATTCCACAACCGGAGGAAGCCATGGCTACCATGAACTTCAGC
>JFAX01000008.1:138094-166412 GCA_000585015.1 Candidatus Accumulibacter adjunctus
CGACCTTGACGACCTGAACCTGCTCGCAGGCATCCAGATCATCGACACGCCGATGATCTATCATCGCGCCGTGGAGCTTGCCGTCGGCTTGTCACACCACCTGTTCGACACGCTGTACCACGCCACCGCGATCGAAAGCGAAGCGCTGATGATAACTGCCGACCGCCGCTACCATGACAAGGCGGCCCATCTCGGACGCATCGTGCTGCTCGAACAGCTTGCCGCATGAACGACATCGAGTTCCGGGGACAGCCGGAGTTCCAGTCTGTGTGCCCGCCCGCTTCGATCCAGCGCAGGCGTCGCACTGCGCCCGCGACCTGCAGATCTGCCCACGGACCGAAGTGATCGTCGCCCCAGGCGCTTGTCCACTGCGGCGGAAACGCATCGGGACCGCGACGCTGCCATTCGGCAAGATCGAAGACGGCACTCATCGTACCGCAGCGTCGGGCAACGCACCCGGGCCATTGCCGGCTGGCGCTGCGGCCAGCCACAGCCGACAGCGGCAGCGCGTCGAACTTTCCGGGTTCGTCGCCGGCGGCCAGCTCGAGGTACCAGCGGTCGGCCGGAGTTTCGCGGTCGTCGGGTTCGGGCCAGACGAGTTCGGGAACGACGAGGGTGATCTGCAGGCGCCGGGTTGAAGCAGCGGTCAACGAGACGGGGACGGGTTGCCGGGGTGGTCGGCACGGCGCTGGTGGCGCGGGCCGCAGGTTCGCCGACCGGCGCGACTGTCGCGCGAACAGTGTAGCATAGCGGCTTTTTGGCTGTCCGGCGTCCGGAGGCGCCTGCCAGAGATGGACGTCGGTCGCTGATGGCGATTCCCTACGAGCTGCTGATCGGCCTGCGCTATACGCGGGCGAAGAAGCACAACCACTTCATTTCGTTCATCTCGCTGATCTCGATGTTCGGCATCGCCCTGGGCGTCGCCGCGCTGATCGTCGTCCTGTCGGTGATGAACGGCTTCCAGACCGAATTGCGCTCGCGCATCCTCGCCGTCGTCTCGCATGTGCAGATCACCGGCGCCGGTGGTGAGATGGCCGGCTGGCAACGGGTGGTCGAGATGGTTGCCGGCGAGCCGCACGTCGTCGCCGCCGCGCCCTTCGTGCAGGGTCAGGGGATGCTCGCCTTCGGCGAGACCGTTCGCGGCGCGCTCGTGCGCGGCATCCTTCCCGAACAGGAGGACCGGGTGGCCGATTTCCGTCCGCACATGAAGGGCGGCCGGCTCGAAGCGCTGCAGCCGGACAGCTTCCACATCGTCCTCGGCTCCGAACTGGCGCGCGCGCTGGGCGTTTTCGTCGGCGATCGGGTGACGCTGATCGCGCCGCAGGGGGTGGTCACTCCCGCCGGCGTCATGCCACGCCTGCGCAGCTTCCTCGTCGCCGGCGTCTTCGAGGTCGGCATGTACGAGTACGACAGTGGTCTGGCCTTGATTCACCTCGCTGACGCGCAGCGGCTGTATCGCCTCGAGGACAAGGTTTCGGGCGTGCGCCTGAAGCTCGACGACCTCTTCGTCGCGCCGCGCGTGGCGCGTTCGCTGGCTGGCAAGCTGGACGTCAATGCCTTCATCAGCGACTGGACGCGCAGCCACGCCAATTTCTTCCGCGCCGTGCAGATCGAGAAGAACATGATGTTCATCATCCTGTCGCTGATCGTCGCCGTCGCCGCCTTCAACATCGTGTCGACGCTGGTGATGGCGGTGACCGACAAGCAGGCCGACATCGCCATCCTGCGCACGTTGGGGGCCAGCCCGGGCAGCATCATGGCGGTGTTCATCGTGCAGGGGGCGCTGATCGGCTTCATCGGTCTCGGCATGGGGATCGCCGGTGGCGTCGCACTGGCGCTCAACGTCGATGTCGTCGTGCCGTTCATCGAGCGCCTGCTCGGCACGCAGTTCCTCGCCAAGGAGGTGTACTACATCTCCAGCCTGCCGTCGGAACTGCAATGGCGCGACGTGACGACGATCACCAGCGTCGCCTTCGTTCTTGCCTTGCTGGCGACGATCTACCCGAGCTGGCGGGCGGCGCGGGTCAACCCGGCGGCGGCACTGCGCTATGAGTGAGATCGTTCTCGCCTGCAAGGGCCTGCGCAAGATCTATCGCCAGGGCGACAGCGAGGTGCCCGTGCTGCTCGATGTCGACCTCGAGGTGCGGGTTGGCGAGCGGCTGGCGATCGTCGGTGCTTCCGGCTCCGGCAAGAGCACGCTGCTCCACCTGCTCGGTGGCCTCGACGCGGCGACTGGCGGCGAGGTGTTCCTGATGGGCAGCGATCTGCAGGCGATCACCGATGCCCGGCGTGGCGAATTGCGCAACCGTCACCTAGGTTTCGTGTACCAGTTCCATCACCTGCTCGCCGAGTTCACCGCGCTCGAGAACGTCGCCATGCCGCTGTACATCCGGCGGCTGGCGAAGGACGAAGCCGAGGCGCGGGCGGCGGCGGTGCTCGACGAGGTCGGCCTCGGTCACCGTCTGCGCCACACGCCGGCGGAGCTCTCCGGTGGTGAGCGGCAGCGGGCGGCGATCGCCCGTGCGCTGGTCACCGAGCCCGCCTGCGTGCTGGCCGACGAGCCGACCGGCAACCTCGACCGGCAGACCGCAGCCAGCGTCTTCGAGCTGATGCTGGCGCTCAATCTTTCGCGCCGGACGAGCTTCGTCATCGTCACCCACGACCCGGCGCTCGCCGGCCGCGCCGAGCGCATCCTGACGCTGCGCGACGGCTGCCTGCATCCTGCAGTTGCTTAGGCGGCCGTCGTCGGTGGCTCAACTTTCCGCCATCGCTGCCGATGACATGGGCAGGACGACGCGAACCCAGATGACAAGGAGAAGAAGAGGATGATGAGAACCGTATTCGCCCCCGCCATCGTGCTGCTGAACCGGCTGGGCTATCGCGGCAAGTTCAGCCTCATGGGCATCCTCGCCCTGGTCGCCAGCGCTGTGCTGGTGTGGAACCTCTACCAAAGCCTGCACCGCGTGATCGACAGTTCGCGCCTCGAGCTGGCGGGGGTGCAGGTGATCAAGCCGCTGACGCGCGCCGTGCAGCATCTGCAGGTGCACCGCGGGCTGTCATCCGGTGTCCTCAGCGGCAACGAGGAGATGAAGGAGCGGCGGGCGGCGCGGCAGGGCGAGGTCAGCGCGGCTTTGCGAGCCGTTGGCGAAGGCCTTTCGCCAGGCCTGGCGGCCAGCGATTCGTGGAAGAAGATTCTTGCCGACTGGGCCAGCATCGAGAAGGACGGTCTCGACCTCATCCAGCGCGAGAACTTCCTTGCCCACAACCGGCTGATCGACGATCTGCTTGCCTTGCACTCGACGGTTGCTGACGCATACGCGCTGACCAACGACCCGGACATCGACGTCGCCTACCTGATCGATACGGCGGTCGAGCGGTCACCGCAGGCGATCGAGCGCATGGGTCAGCTGCGCGCGCTGGGCAGTGGTGTTCTGACCCGCAAGCAACCGCTGGTGCTGTTGCAACAGGTCGAGTTCACCGTCCTGCTGGCGGAACTCAACGTCGCCGTCAACGCCCTGCGGCGCAATGCCGAGAAGACAGCGCAGTACCACCCGGCGCTCAAGTCGTCGCTGCTCGCTTCGGTTGGCGACATCGGCGATGCGGCGGCGAAGGTGACGGCGCTGGTCAACCAGGACATCCTCTCCGGCACCTTCGCGACCGCGCCGGGAGACTACTTCGCACTGACCACCGCCTCGCTCGAAAAGGCCTACAAGGAGATGTTCGAGACAGTGTTGCCGACACTCGAGCGTCTGCTGCAGGAACGCATCGACCGGGCCGAAGGCAAGCTCGCGCTGAGCATCGCGGTGTCGGTTCTCATCCTGCTGCTTTACGCCTATGTCTCGGTCGCTCTCTACCTTGCGATCATCGGCAGTATCGAGCGTCTGGCGGCGAACGCGCGCACGATCGCCACCGGTGATCTCGGCGTACACGTCGATCTCGGCACGCACGATGAACTGGAACTGGTCGGCGACAGCCTCAACGACATGGTCGCGGCGTTCCGCGTCCTGCTGCAGAAAGTCCATCGCGGTGCGCGGGAAGTCCTCGAGGCGACGCGCAAGCTGGCAGCGTCGGCGACGGAGATCAAGGGCAGCAGCGAGCGGCAGAGCCAAGCCGCCGTAGCCATGGCGAGCGCCATCGAGGAAATGCGCGTCGGTATCGAGCAGCTCTCGACCGATTCCCGCGATGCCGACCGCATGGCCAGCCTGGCCGGCGCGCTGTCGGCAGAAGGGGGCAGGGCGGTTGGCGACGTCGTGCGCGAAATCGAGCGCATTGCCGAAGTGGTGAAGCAGTCGGCGGCGATCGTCAGCGAGCTTGGCGGGCGCTCCGAGCGCATCTCGGCCATCGTCAGCGTGATCAAGGAGATTGCCGACCAGACCAACCTGTTGGCGCTCAATGCGGCGATCGAGGCGGCGCGGGCCGGCGAGTCGGGTCGCGGCTTCGCCGTCGTCGCCGACGANGTGCGCAAGCTCGCCGAGCGCACGGCTCGCTCGACGCAGGAGATCTCGGAAATGATCGCCGCCATCCAGAGCGGGACGCAGGACGCCGTCGCGAGCATGAAGCTCGGTGTCAGCCGGGTTGCCGACGGGGTCACGCTGGCGACGCGGGCCGGTGAATCGATCAGCGAGATCGGTGGCAATGCGGCGCAGGTGGTGAGCAAGGTGGCCAGCATCTCGCACGCCCTGCACGAGCAGAGCACCGCCAGCAGCGACATCGCACGCAATGTCGACAGTGTTGCCCGCATGGCGGAAGCGAACAATGCGGCGGTGGCCGGGAACGCCGCCACGGCGGAGCAGCTGGCGCAGCTGTCGGCAAGTCTGGAGAGCGAGGTGAGTCGCTTCCGCCTCGGCTGAGCCACCGCTGGCCGCCGGTCTGCCTGCGACGCTGGCGGTCGCCGCGCGCGAACTGCGGCAGGTGGCTGCAACAATCTGCTCTAATGCGCCATGCGCAGCAACATCCTCGCCTTTGCCCTCGGCGTCGGCCTTCTGCAACTGCAGGAGGCCTTGCCCGCCTGGCCACTGCTCACCGTCTGGCCGCTCGTCGCACTGCCACTGCTCTGGCCGGCCTGTCGGCGTAGCCGGTGGGGACGGGTTCTGGCGCTGCTGGCGAGCGCGCTGTTTGGCTTTTCCTGGGCGGCGCTGCTCGCCGCGCAGCGCCTGCACGATCGGCTGCCGGCAGCCTGGGAAGGACGCGACATCCAGGTGGTCGGCGTCGTCGCGGCGCTGCCGCATGGCTTCGAGCGTGGTGAGCGCTTCGCCTTCGATGTCGAGTCGGTGGAAACCCGCGCAGCGGTCGTGCCGCGACGGATCATGCTCTCCTGGTATCACGGCTGGCTCGAGGACGAGTGGCGTGATGGACTGCAGATTCGCCCCGGCGAGCGCTGGCGCTTCACCGTCCGTCTCAAGCGCCCGCACGGCAATGCCAATCCGCTGGCTTTCGACTACGAGGCCTGGCTGTTCGAGCGCGGCCTGCGCGCCACCGGTTACGTTCGCCCGCAGGCCGCCGTCGAACGTCTCGATGATTTCGTCGTGCAGCCCGCCTACGCCATCGAACGGCTGCGCGACCGCCTGCGCCGGTCCTTCGCCGCGGTGCTCGGCGACGCCGCCTACTCCGGTATCCTCATCGCGCTCGCCGTCGGCGACCAACAGGCGATTCCGGGCGAGCAGTGGCGGCTCTTCCGGCAGACCGGCGTGACGCACCTGATGTCGATCTCCGGCTTGCATGTCACCATGGTTGCGGCATTGTTCGGCGCACTGGTCGGCTGCCTGTGGCGACGCAGCGAGCGGCTGCTGCTCGCCGTGCCGGCGCAGAAGGCGGCGATCGCCGGCGGCTGGCTGGCGGCCTTCGCCTACGCGCTGCTCGCCGGCTTTGCCGTGCCGGCGCAGCGGACCGTCTACATGCTGACCGTCGTCGCCCTGGCGCTGTGGTCGGGGCGCCACCTCGGCGCCAGCCGCAGCCTGCTGCTCGCCCTGCTGCTGGTGCTGCTGCTCGATCCGTGGGCCGTCCTGGCACCGGGCTTCTGGCTCTCCTTTGCCGCCGTCGCGCTGCTCTTCTTTGTCGGCACGGCACGTCTGGGCAGCGGGCGCGGCTGGCGCGCGACGCTCGCCGCCTGGGGCGCAACGCAGTGGGCCGTGACGATCGGCACGCTGCCGCTGTTGCTCCTCCTCTTCCAGCAGTTCTCGCTCGTGTCTCCGCTGGCCAACGCGATCGCCATCCCGCTGGTCAGCTTCATCATCACACCGCTGGCGCTGCTCTTCGTCGTCCTGCCCTGGCCGCCGCTGCTGCTCGTCGCGCACGCGTTGCTCGACTTCCTGATGTCGGGCCTCGACTGGCTGGCGGCATGGCCAATGTGGGAGCAACCGGCGCCACCGCTGGCGGCGACGTTGCTGGCCGTGGTCGGGGTCATCTGGCTGTTGCTGCCACGCGGCTTCCCAGCCCGCTGGCTGGGACTCTGCCTGCTGCTGCCGGCAGTTTTCTGGCCGGCGGCACGGCCGGCGCACGGGGAGGCCTGGGTCGAGGTGCTCGACGTCGGTCAGGGCCTGGCTGTCGTCGTCCGTACCGCCGGACACAGCCTGCTCTATGACACCGGCCCGCTGTTCAGTGCCGAATCCGACGCCGGTCAGCGCATCATCGTTCCCCATCTGCGGGCGCAGGGCGTGCGCCGACTCGACACGCTGATCGTCACGCACCGTGACAAGGATCATTCGGGGGGTGTCGTCGCCGTCGAGGAAGCGCTGCCGATCGGCCGCCGGCTGTCGTCAGTACCCGAACTGCAGCCCGAGCCCTGCATCGATGGCCAGTCGTGGGAGTGGGACGGGGTGCGGTTCGCCATCCTCCATCCGGTCGCCGCCGACTACCAGCGCCAGGCCGCGCGCAGCAACAACATGAGTTGCGTGCTGCAGGTCAGCAGTGCCCACGGCAGCGTCCTGCTCACTGCCGACATCGAGGCACGCGACGAACAGGCGCTGCTCGCACGCGGCGCCGGCCGCCTGCGCAGCGACGTTCTGCTGGTGCCGCACCACGGCAGTGGAACCTCATCGACGCCGCCGTTCATCGCCGCCGTCGGCGCGCGCGAGGCGATCATTCCGGTCGGTTACCGCAACCGCTTCCAGCATCCCCGGGCCGACGTCGTCGACCGCCACGCCGCCAGCCGCCTCTGGCGGACCGATCGCGATGGCGCGGTGCGCGTCAGCCTGGTGGCGGCAGGTTTGTCGGTTTCGGCGTATCGCAATGAGTATCGGCGTTACTGGCATGGGCAGTGACTCCGCGGCCCGGGCGGTGCTCTGCGATGAGGGTCCCCTTGGTTGGCTGTGGCGATCGGGTGGTCGAGCGTTGCAGTGGGACCGGGCGCGCTCCGTTGCGGGGCTTCACGGGATCGATCGCGACGGCCTGAGCAAGCATCAAGGAATCTGGATTCGCAGGCGCCTCGTTGTGCCGCTAGCGTCGCAGGTAGGAGAGGGCTTTCGGCAATGCGACGTTGTTGCCGAACGCGTCCTCACCGTAACCGCAGCGTGCAAGGACGTCGAGGTCGGCGAGGACGCGCTTGTCGCCGATGAAGGTCACCGTCAGGTCGGTACGGATTTCGAGCTGGCCCATCGCCTGCAAGTGGGCGATCTCGGCCACACTGTTCTCGAGGACGCTGCCCTGTCGGTGGCCGAGTTGCCCGGAGAACTCGAGCGGCTGGCGGTAGAGCATGATCCGGCCCTCGTCGGCCAGGCGATGGACGATCGTCCGGACGGCGGCGGTCACCGACTGTGGCGCGCAGGAGTCGCCGCAGTCGGGGTGGACGCGGGCGATCTCCGCTGCCAGCCAGCGCCGCTTGCTGGCGTTGATCGTCTCGTTGGCGCGGAACAGCTCGAAAGGGGAGGCGGCATCGAAAAGACGATCGTCGAGCTGCATCTGCACCGAACTGCCGTAGTAGGCGACGATGCGCGCCACCAGGTTGGATGGGCGGACGTGGAAGCCGCGGTAGCTGGGCACTGGTACGGCGAGTCGTCCCGGTTCGGCGTAACGACCGAGGATTCCTTGGCAGAGGCGCTGGCCGCTGGCCAGGAACTCGCTGGAGAAGGCCATGGCGTAGCCGAACAGGGTGGCCATGGTGGCGTCGGTATCGACCACAGGCCGCTCGCGCAGAACGGCATCGGCAGTCCGCGGGCTGGTGTGCCGTTCGTAGTAGTGGGCGAGATCGGTGGCGATCTCGAGCAGGTGGTAGATGACGCTGGCGTGACCGCGCAGGATCGGCAGGTCGCCGTCGGCGCTTTCGCTCGCAGTGCCGGCAACGTGCGTGTCGTAAAGTGATTGCAGGTTGTGGAAACGGAAGGTGAGCTGGCGCAGGCGTTCCTCGCTGACCGGGTCGGGGAAGCAGGCGGCATAGTCGGCGGGAGCGACCCGTGCCGCCGCGCGCAGCGGCTCGCCATCGACTGCGAGATTGAGGAATTCCGTCGCCAGGCGGGGCACGGTGGTGACGGTGTCGCAGCCGATGCGGTCGCCGCGGTCGCGGGCGAGGCGGCCCGTCGGCTGGACGTCTTCATTCTCGACCACTGCCGCTGCGATCGGCGGCGGCTCGATGCCGACCTTCTGCGCTTCGTCGATCAGGGCGGTGGCGACAGCGCCGACGACCTCGGTCAGTTGCTGGACGCGCTCACGAGTCGCTGCCGGGAAATCCGCGGCGACCGGCAGGAGCCGGTAGCTCGGCAGGCGGCGCTGGATATAGGTCAGGACCTCGCCGATGCCGGCGAAGTTTTTCAGCGCCGCCACCAGGGCGCGGAATCTGCTCCAGTGCTGGTTCTGGCGCGCGCCGTACTCGTCCAGCAGCGTCTCCATCTGCCCGGCCTCCAGCAGCAGGCGGCCGACCAGCGGTCGCGTCAGGCGGGTCTCGCCTGCGCGCATCGCGCTCAGGCGGTGGCAAAGCTCGAGCAGAATGCCGCCGCGCCGGCGGACCAGCTCACGGAACTCGTCGTCGCCGATCAGGGCCTCGTCTGGCCGATTGCCTGTGGCAACCGTTCGCGGTGATTCGTCCAAGTCGCTTCTCCCTCGTCCGGCGTCCGTTGCCGGGGTGGTGGGCGACATTTTGCGACGAATCGGCGTCTGGCGGCAGGGAAAAGCGTCCGAAACATCGCAGCGGGTTGCTGCGACGCTCTCCCGTTACGAGGGGAGTCGCCTCCTGGATGCACGACGACCGTGCCCGCCTACCCATGTCAGCGTCCGCACGGGCCGGGAACGTCGCAGCGGAGATCCACCGTGCCCGATCGCTGCCGACCGTCCACGGGCTCTCGATCAGGGCCGCGGGGCGGACTGGGAAAGGCAGTCGTAGAGAGCGCCGAACTCGAGGCTGAGCTTGTGTCGCGGGTCGAGATGGATCATCGGTCGGGCGAGGTGGTGCGATTCCCGGATCTTGATCGACGCGGACAGGAAAGTGGACAGTACGGGCAGCCCCTCGGCACGCAGTTCCTCCACCAGGCGCGGCGGCAGGTTGGCGCGAGCCTGGTACTGGTTGACGACGATGCCCTCGATGCGCAGGCCATGGTTGTGGTCGGACTGG
Source organism: Candidatus Accumulibacter adjunctus (assembly GCA_000585015.1). GTDB lineage: Bacteria > Pseudomonadota > Gammaproteobacteria > Burkholderiales > Rhodocyclaceae > Accumulibacter > Accumulibacter adjunctus. The sequence continues at coordinate 147,633 of JFAX01000008.1, forward strand.
ATCTCGCGCACGCTGTCGAGCAGGGCGTAGAGCGCACGCCGCGAAAAATCGTCGCAGTCGAAGGGAATGAGGCAGCCATCGGCAGCAATCAGTGCCGAGCGCGTGAAGAAGTTGAGTGCCGGCGGGGTGTCGAAATAAATCTCATCGTAGCCATCGAGTTTGTCGAGTGCCTCGCGCAGCTTGTACATCTTGTAGCGTGACTCGAGCTTGAACTGGACTTCCTCCAGGCGTGCGTCCGATGGCAGCAGCGCGAGATTGGCGAATGGCGTCGGCACGACGTAAGTGGCGAGCGCTTCGGGGAAAAGCCTGTAGCCCAGGATGTCATCAAAAAAGTTGGCGAGCGTCTTCTTCTGCTCGTCGAGAGCGGATCCCAGCACGTAGCGGGACGCGTTCGCCTGCGGGTCGAGGTCGATCAGCAGCGTCCGTCGACCGCGTTCAGCAGCGACCGCCGCCAGGTTGCAGGCGATGGTCGACTTGCCGACACCGCCCTTCTGATTGAAGATCACTCTGCGCACGCGATTCACCCCGGACATGATGAGGAATTGCCGCCAGTTTAGCCAAGTCCGGCAGCGGCGTCGACTGGCGGTCGCACGGCAGCGCGCCGATCGTCCGGGTAGCGGGCAACGGCCTGTTTCAGAACGTGGCGGCGAGCACCTGGTTCAACCAGCCGCCAATGTCTTCGAGTTCCTCCAGGCAGACCGAGTGGGCGGTCGCGTAGCCACGCCACTGCAGCGGGTAGCCGCGTGCCTGCAGCAGCTTGGCCGATTGCTTGCCCAGATCGTAGGGGATGACCGGGTCGGCGCGGCCATGTGCCATGAAAATCGGGACGTCGCCGTTGGCCGCCTGTGCTTCGTCCGCCAGCGTGTCCGCCTGCGGCAGATAACAGGAAAGCGCCAGGATTCCGGCCAGGCGCCGCGAATGGCGCAGACCGCAGTGCAAGGCGATGACGCCGCCTTGGGAGAAGCCGGCGAGGACGATGCGCTCGTCTGGAATGCCGCGCGAATTCTCGCGTGCCAGCAGGGCCTCAACCTGTCGCGTGGATTCGCGAACGTGCTCGCCTTCTTCGCGTCCCGGCGCGAAGTCGGGCGAGACGATGTCGTACCAGGCGCGCATCACGAAGCCACCATTGATCGTCACGGCTCGCATCGGCGCGTGCGGGAAGACGAAACGGACGGCGGGCAGTTGGTCGAAGTCGAATTCGTCGACGATCGGCTCGAAGTCGTGTCCGTCCGCACCGAGGCCGTGCAACCAGACGATGGCGCACTCCGGAGATTCGCCCGTCGTCCGTTCGACCGCTGGCAGCAAGGGGGTATCGGCTGCGGCAGTGTGCGCAAGGTCGATCATCGTTCAAGGCTCCGGATGGCTGTCGTGGGCCGCGATTCTAGCACCGGGGAGAGCACTCCCGCGACGCGCGACGCAAGCTCAAAGGTTGTGAATGAATCTACTGCGGGACCGATCTGCGGCGTTGCTCACCCGCTCACTCCTCGCCTATCCATCTGATATGTCTCGTCGTTCGCTCGCTCGCGCCTGGCCTCTCGGCCTGCTCGCGACGATTTCTTCACAACCTCTCAGGACTTGCGGATCTGTGCCATCACCGCCCGCGTGATGGCGTTCGTACCGTCCTCGCCGCCGAACTCGACCGGGCACACGAGCGTCAGCGCCTTGTCGACCGCATGCTCGATGATGCGCGCGCCGTGCGCCAGTCGCGGCTCGCCATGGCGCTCGGCGAGCCAGTCGAGCATCAGTGCTGCCGAGAGGATCTGTGCAACCGGGTTGGCGACTCCCTGGCCGGCGATGTCGGGTGCGCTGCCGTGGGCGGGCTGAAAGACGGCGTGCAGCTCGCCGATGTCGGCTGCGGGAACCAGTCCGAGGCTGCCAACGAGCCCAGCGGCCAGATCGCAGAGAATGCCGCCAAAGGCGTTCTCGGTGAGCAGCACGTCGAAGTCCCAGGGTGATCGCACCAGGTTCATCGCCGTGGCATCGACGTAGGCGTGCGTCGCCTGCGTCTCCGGGTGCGTCGCCGCCACTTCATCGAAAACCTTGCGAAAGAAGGCCATCGAGACCAGTGCGTTGGCCTTGTCGACGCAGGTCACCCGGCCTGGCCTCCTCTTGCTCCGGGCACGTCGCGCGGCCACTTGAAACGCGAACTCGGCAATCCGGCGGCTGCCGGTGCGCGAGATGATCATCGTTTCCCGGGCCACGCTGTCGTCTTCGACGCTGCCGTGCAGGCGCGACTGCAAGAGCCCCTCGCTCTGCTCGCGAACCACGACGAGGTCGATCCGCGCTGCCCGTTTGTCGGTCAGGGCACGCGGCAGGTTGGGGTAGCTGCGGATCGGGCGGACGCCGGCATAGAGATCCATTGCTGCCCGAAGATCGAAGTGCGTCGCGATCTCGGTGCCATCCGGATAGCGCACGTCGGGGAGACCGATGGCGCCGAGGAGGACAGAGTCCGCTCGCTTGCACTCGTCGAGGCTTTCCTGCGACAACGCGATGCCAGTCTTCTGGTAATGCGCCGCGCCGCCTTCGAGGTGGCGAAAGTCGAAGGAAAGGCCACCGAGCCGGTCGCGCAGCACGTCGAGCACCTGCAGGCAGGCGCCGACCACCTCGGGGCCAATGCCGTCTCCCGGCAGCACGGCGATCTGGAAGCGCGGATCTCGTCTCATCCTTCTTCACTCCTCTTCTTGTTCAGGTCCGACCTGTGGCAAACGGCCGGCGAAGCGTTCCGCTCGCCCCCGCCAGCCGGCGATGATACACCCGGCAGTACGCACAGCATTGCGCTGCCGCTAGGCAACAGTCCGCTCAGGAGCGCGCTGCACTTGGCCCCTGCGGCGGCGAAGCGCTTGGTGTCGCGGCGACGGACGGGTCAGAGGAGCCCGACGTAAGCCCGTGTCAGCGGCTTGCCCCAGTACAAAGCGAGGATGCCGGCGATCGCCAGGTAGGGTCCGAAGGGGATCGGCACGCTGCGCCCGCGCCTGGCGAGGACGATCAGGCCGATGCCGACGACGGCGCCGAGGAAGGACGACAGCAGCACGGTCAACGGCAACAGTTGCCATCCCAGCCAGGCGCCGAGGGCAGCGAGCAGCTTGAAGTCGCCATAACCCATTCCTTCCTTGCCGGTGACGAGCTTGAACGTCCAGTAGACCAGCCAGAGGAAGAGATAGCCGGCAACCGCGCCGATGACTGCCGACTGGAGGTCGGTGAACGTGGCCGACAGGTTGAACAGCAGTCCCGCCCAGAGCAAGGGCAGGGTGATCGCGTCGGGCAGCAACTGGGTGTCGAAGTCGATGCAGGTCAGGGCGATCAGGCAGCAGCTCATCAGCATGGCGCCGAGGGCATTCCATCCAGGCCCGAAGTGATGCGCGGCAAACGCGCACAGCAGGGCGCTGACCATCTCGACCAGCGGGTAACGTGGCGAAATGCGGGCGCTGCAGGCGGAGCAGCGGCCGCGCAACAGGAGCCAGCTGACGACCGGGATGTTCTCGACGGCGCTGATCTGGTGGCCACAGGACGGGCAGCGCGAGCGCGGCCTGACCAGCGAGAAGGGCTCTGCCGCCGACGCCGGCTCCTCGCCACGCAGCTCGGCGCAATGGAGGCGCCAGTCACGTTCGATCATCCGCGGCAGGCGGTGGATGACGACGTTGAGAAAACTGCCGACGAGCAGTCCGATCAGGCCGCTGCAGAAGGTGAACAGCGCGGGGTCGACCTCGCCGGCGAGGATTCCCGGCATCAATGTGAAAGTCGCCTCAGCGACTCGCGAGTCTCCCTTCTCCCGCGCGCGGGAGAAGGGTCGGGGATGAGGGGAACGGTCATGACTTTCATCATCCGGGATGTCTCGACCGTCATGACGGTTAGCCGACCACGGCACCCAGCTTGAAGATCGGCAGGTACATGGCGATCACCATGCCACCGATCAGGACACCCAGAACGACCATGATCATGGGTTCCATCAGGCTCGCCAGTGCCTCGACCGCATCATCGACCTCCTGCTCGAAGAAGTCGGCAACCTTGCCGAGCATCGAGTCGAGAGCACCGGATTCCTCGCCGATGGCGACCATCTGGTTGACCATGTTCGGGAAGAGCTGCGTATTCTGCATCGCCGTCGTGAGACTGGTACCGGTGCTGACTTCGTTCTGGATCTGGCGCGTCGCCGCCTTGTACACGTAGTTTCCGGCAGCGCCGCCGACCGACTCGAGCGACTCGACCAGCGGCACGCCGGCCGCAAACATGGTCGCCAGCGTCCGCGTCCAACGGGCGATGACCGACTTGCGGATGACATCACCAAATACCGGCAGCCTGAGGAACAGCCGATCGAAGGCGATCTGCATCTTCTCCGAGCGTTTCCAGGTGTAGAAGAAGCCGTAGATCGACAGGCCGATGCCACCAAACAGCAGCCACCAGTACTCGATGACGAAGTCCGACATGGCGATCACCATCAGCGTCGGCGTCGGCAGATCGGCGCCGAAACTCCTGAACACCTCCTTGAATGCCGGAATGACGAAGATCATGATCACCGCCGTGATGATGAAGGCGACGACGATGATGGCCACTGGGTAGAACATGGCCGCCTTGATCTTCGACTTGATGGCGATCATCTTCTCCTTGTAGGTCGCCAGGCGATCGAGGAGCGTCTCCAGGATGCCGGCCTGCTCGCCGGCGGCGACGAGGTTGCAATACAGGGCGTCGAACTGCACGGGATACTTGCGGAAGGCCTGCGAGAGGGAACTTCCGGTTTCGACGTCGGCCTTGATGTCGAGCAGCAGTTTGCCGACGGCCGGGTTGTCGTGGCCGCGGCCGACGATCTCGAAGGTCTGCAGCAAGGGTACCCCGGCCTTCATCATCGTCGCCAACTGGCGGGTGAACAGCGTGATGTCCTTTTCGGTGATCGTCCGCCCGCCCCGGAAACGCTGACGGCTGATCTTGCTGACGAGAATTCCCTGCCGTCGCAGCGTGGCCTGCACGACCGTCTGGCTGGAGGCCCGCTGCTCACCGCGCACGATCTTGCCTGCCTTGTTCTTGCCTTCCCAGAGGAAAACGAACTCCTTGACTTCAGGTACGATCTTCTTCGCAGGTTTTGCTGCAGTCGCCATTCTTCCCCCGTCTTCAAGCGTTGGTGCTGCCGAGAACCTCGTCGAGAGAGGTCAGCCCTTGCTTCACTTTCAGCAAGCCGGCACGGCGCAGGTCGAGCACGCCCTCCTGCCGCGCCTGCAGGGCGATGTCGCGCTCGGTGCCGTTCGCCATGATGATGCGCTGGATCGCATCGCTGACCGGCATCACCTCGTAGAGACCGACGCGTCCCTTGTAGCCGGTACCCTTGCAGCGATCACACTCGCCCGGACCGTATAGAGTCCAGCTTCCATCCAGGTCGCCTTCATCGAAACCCGCGTCGAGCAGCGTCTCGACCGGCGCCGTCAGCTCCTTCTTGCAGGTGCAGAGGCGACGGACCAGGCGCTGGGCGGTGATCAGCAGGATGCTCGAGGCCAGGTTGAAGGTCGGGATCCCCATGTTCATCAGGCGCGTCAGAGTCGCCGGCGCATCGTTGGTATGCAGGGTCGACAGCACCATGTGGCCCGTCTGGGCTGCCTTGATGGCAATCTCGGCGGTTTCCAGGTCGCGGATCTCGCCCACCATGATGATGTCGGGATCCTGGCGAAGAAAGGCCCGCAAGGCGATCGGGAAGGTCAGCCCCGCCTTGTCGTCCACATTGACCTGGTTGATGCCGGGCAGGGGTATCTCGGCCGGATCCTCGGCCGTCGCGATATTGACCCCCGGACGATTGAGGATGTTGAGGCAGGTGTAAAGCGAAACCGTCTTGCCGGAACCGGTCGGGCCGGTCACCAGGATCATGCCGTAGGGACGATGGATGGCCTCGAGCAGCAGCGCTCTCTGGTCTTCCTCGTAGCCGAGGGCGTCGATGCCCAACGTTGCCGAGGCGGGGTCGAGGATGCGGAGGACGATCTTCTCGCCATACATCGTCGGCAGCGTGCTGACGCGGAAATCGATCGCCCGGCTCTTCGTCAGGACGAGGCGCATGCGTCCGTCCTGGGGAATCCGCTTCTCGGCGATGTTGAGACGCGAGATCACCTTGATCCGTGATGCGATCTTCTCCTTGATGACCAAGGGCGGCGCCGCCACCTCGCGCAGCACCCCGTCGGTACGGAAGCGGATGCGATAGTTCTTCTCGTAAGGCTCGAAATGGATGTCCGAGGCGCCTTCGCTGATCGCGTCGAGCAACATCTTCTGGATGAAGCGAACGACTGGCGCGTCGTCGACTTCGAGTGCCGCCGCGTCCTCAGCTTTCTCGGTGGCCTGCTCGTCGGTGAACTCGAGGTTGATGTCCTCGCTCGCCAGGCTGCGCAGGGTCTCTTCGGTCGATTCGGAAAGGCGGGTGACGAGGGGCGCAAGCTTGTTCTCCTCGACGATCACCGGATCCACCGCCAGACTTGTTTGAAAGCGGATCTCGTCGAGTGCACGCAGGTTGGTCGGATCGGCAATCGCGACGGCAAGGCGATTGCCGCGCTTGTGCAGCGGAACGACGCGATGCGTCGCGATCAGCTTGCGGTCGATCGCGTTCTTCTGGATGTGTGCGTCGTCGAAGGCGGCCAGGTCGAGCAGCGGATAGCCGAACTTGTCGGCGGCAAAGCGCGCCAGCTCGATGAAGCTCGCCTTTCTCGCGGCAACCACTTCTTCGATCAGTGTCGTCTTTTTCGATGCCGCCTGGGCCAGCAGGGCTTCCGCCTCGGACTCCTTGAGCCGACCGGCCTGGACCAGCGCACGGGCGAAACCGTTAAGTGGTGATTGTTGCGGATTGGCTGCCATTGTCGTTTGCCATCGGACCCTGCAACTCGTTGTAGACCATCACACCCCGACTCCAGGGAGAGCCTCGCCCGATGATGCATTGGCGGAAGGTATTTGTAAAGCCGTGGGCCGGCGATGGAGTTTTTCGCCAGCCGGGCACGGATCGGTCGCGAAGTCCCGGCTGCCGTTTCCCACCCGCTGCGACAGCGGCCGACGGCTGGCGAGAGGAGCGCTCGCGTTACTTGCTCGCCGCGTCCACCACCACGAGGGCGGTCATGTCGACCACCCGCCGCACGCTTGAGGTGGGTGCCAGCACGTGGACCGGGCGGGCCGCACCGAGCAGGATCGGGCCGACCGACATGCCGTCGCCGCCGGTCATCTTGAGCAGGTTGTAGGAGATGTTGGCGGCGTCGAGGTTGGGCATGACCAGTACGTTTGCTTCTCCGGTCAGCGGCGATTGCGGGTCGGATTGCCTGCGAATGGTTTCGCTGAGCGCGCTTTCACCGTGCATCTCGCCGTCGATCTCCAGTTCGGGCGCGCGCGCCCGAATCAGGTTCAGGGCGTCAGCGACCTTGCGCGCAGAAGCGGCTTGCGACGAGCCGAAGTTCGAATGCGACAGCAGTGCCACTTTCGGCCGGATCTTGAAACGGCGCACGGCATCAACGGCCATCAGCGTGATCTCGGTCAGCTGCTGGGCGTCCGGGTCTTCGTTGACATGCGTGTCGCAGAGGAAGAGTGCTCGGCCCGGCAGCAGGACATGCGTCATCGCCGCCATCGTCGTGCACCCCGGCGCCTTGCCGATGATTTCGTCGACCTGCCGCAAATGGTGCGCAAAGCGTCCGGAAAGTCCGCAGATCATCCCGTCGGCTTGGCCGAGACGCACCAGCATGGCGCCAATGATGGTGTTGTCGTTGCGCAGGCGGGACTTCGCGATGTCGATCGTCACCCCGTGTCGCTTGCGCAGCTCGTGGTAGGCCGTCCAGCATTCCCGGTAGCGGGTGTCGCTGTTGGGATCGACCACTTCGATCTGTGAGCCGATGCGCAGCTTGGATCCGATGCGCTGCAGGCGCGCGGCGATCACGTCCGGGCGGCCGATCAGGATCGGTCTCGTCAGGCCCTCGTTGAGGATCGTCTGCGCTGCGCGCAGCATCCGCTCGTCCTCGCCGTCGGGATAGACGATCCGGGTCTTGCGTCCGCGCTTTGCCGCGGAAAAGATGGCGCGCATGCCGACACCGGTCTGGTACACGAACTCGCGCAGTTTTTCGCGATAGGCCGCGAAGTCGGCGATCGGTCGGCTGGCGAGACCGGTGGTCATTGCCGCTTGCGCGACCGCCGGTGCGATGGTGGTGATCAGGCGCGGATCGAAGGGTTTCGGGATCAGATAGTCGCGACCGAAGCTGAGCTGCTCTCCGGGATAGGCCATCGCCACTTCGTCGCTGACTTCCTGGCGCGCCATTTCCGCCAGCGCCTTGACGCAGGCCATCTTCATCTCCTCGTTGATGCCCCTTGCGCCGACATCGAGTGCGCCGCGGAAGATGAAGGGGAAACACAGGACATTGTTGACCTGGTTGGGGTAGTCGGAACGACCGGTGGCGATGATCACGTCTGGCCGCACCTCCCGTGCCAGTTCGGGCATGATCTCCGGGATCGGGTTCGCCAGCGCGAAGACGATCGGTTGCTCCGCCATGCGCGCCAGCATCTCCGGTTGCAGCAGCCCGGCGGCCGACAGCCCGAGGAAGACGTCGGCGCCGTCGATTGCGTCGGCAAGGGTCCGCGCCTCGGTGTCGCGAGCGTAGCGCGCCTTCGTCGGTTCCATGTCCGTTTCACGCCCGACGTAGATGACGCCCTTCGAGTCGCAGACGATGATGTTATCGCGCGACACGCCGAGATCGCACCACAGGTTGAGGCACGAGATCGCCGCCGCGCCGGCACCCGAACAGACGACCTTCACCGCTGACGCCTTCTTGCCGGTTATCCGAAGGGCGTTGAGAATCGCTGCCGCGGAGATGATCGCGGTGCCATGCTGGTCGTCGTGGAAGACCGGGATCGACATGCGCTCCTTGAGCCTTGCCTCGATGTAGAAGCACTCGGGCGCCTTGATGTCTTCCAGGTTGATGCCACCGAGGGTAGGTTCCATGGCAGCGATCATGTCGATCAGGCGGTCAGGGTCGCTCTCGGCAAGTTCGATGTCAAAGACATCGATGCCGGCGAACTTCTTGAACAGGCAGCCTTTGCCTTCCATCACCGGCTTGGCGGCCAGTGGACCAATGTTGCCCAGACCGAGCACGGCGGTGCCGTTGGTGATGACGCCGACGAGGTTGGCGCGCGAGGTGTACAGGCTCGCCGCATCGGCAGCGTCGACGATGGCGTGGCATGCGTGGGCGACTCCCGGGGAATAGGCGAGTGCGAGATCGATCTGGTTGCTCAACCCCTTGGTCGGCTGGACCGCGATCTTTCCCGGAGTCGGGTAACGGTGATACTCGAGGGCCGCCTCGCGAAGGTCGGCTTGCCGCTGATCGTTCTCCATCGTGTCTCCTGACGCTCGGTCTGTCGTTGTGCGGGCCTGCAAATGTAGCCGAGACCCGCTCGCTTCACCAACCGGATGTCGTCGCATTTGCCGGCACGATGGCGTGCTGAGCGTTCTTTTGCGGCGAAAAGACGACAGATCTGCCCCCGTCATCGACGCAGCGGACGGCTGCGGGCTGCGTGCGGCACGGAAATCCGGTGGCGATGGGCGGCGAGCCGCTCATCTTCGCTGCTGCCGGCGTTCCGCCGGCGATGCCGGGCGCGCGTTGCGAAGCGGCTCGCGGTAGAATGTCCGGCAAAACCAGCAACCCGGATGCCATCGGGCTCTTCTCGGCGTTGCGAGACACGTTCGACTACCAATGGGAGATGATGAATGGGCCAGACCGCCACCAGTAACCTTCGCACCGTCGCTCTCGTCGGCCATGGTGCTGCCGGCAAGACTTCGCTGGCAGAGAGCCTGCTCGCCGCAGCCGGGGCCATCAGCAGCCGGGGCAGCGTCGACAAGGGCAGCACGGTCTGCGACTTCGATCCGCAGGAGAAGGAACTCGGGCACTCCCTGAATTCGGCTTTGGCAAGCTTCTCCTGGCAAGGAGCGCAGGTGCATATCATCGACACGCCGGGCTTCCCGGACTTCGCCGGGCAGGCGATCGGAGCGCTGGCGGCAGTGGATACGGCGCTGGTGGTGATCAATGCGCAGAATGGCGTCGAACTCACCAGCGAACGGATGATGCGCATGGCTGCCGCGCGCGGCGTTTGCCGGATGATCGTGATAAACAAGATCGACGCCGAGAACGTCAACCTGCCAGCGCTGGTTGCCAACATCCGGGAGCGCTTCGGCCGCGAGTGCATGCTGCTCGACCTGCCGAGCAAGCAGGGAAGCGAGGTGGTCGAGGTTCTCGGCCATGATGATGGCGACAGCGATTTCGAGTCGGTGGCCGCGGCACATCGGGCGCTGATCGACCAGATCGTCGAGGAAGACGAGGACCTGCTGGCGCGTTACCTCGAGGAAGGTGTCGATCCGACCCCGGATGAACTGCATGCGCCCTTCGAGCGCGCCCTGCGTGCCGGCCATCTGGTGCCGATCCTCTTCGTTTCGGCGCGGACCGGCGCCGGCATCCCGCAACTCCTCGACGTTCTTGCCCACCTGGCGCCCAATCCGGGCGAGGGCAACCCGCCGCCGTTCTACCGTGGCGAGCCGGACGGGCCGAGTGAAGCCTTCCAGGCCGAGCCAGACCCGCAGAAGCACGTCCTGGCACACGTCTTCAAGGTCGTCAGCGATCCCTTCATCGGCAAGGTGGGCGTCTTCCGCGTCCATCAGGGAACGGTCCGCAAGGACTCGCAACTCTTCGTCGGCGACGGGAAACGGCCGTTCAAGGTCGGCCACATCTATCGCCTGCAGGGCAAGGAGTATGTCGAGGTGGATAGCCTCGTTCCGGGCGATCTGGGGGCGGTTGCCAAGGTCGATGAGATCGAGTTCGACTGCGTGCTGCACGACTCGCATGACGAGGATCACATCCATCTGGTACCGCTCGAGTTTCCGCAGCCGATGCAGGGCCTCGCGGTGCACGCGCGGCGCAAGGCCGACGAACAGCGCCTGTTCGAGATCCTGCACAAGCTCGAGATCGAGGATCCCTGCTTCAAGGTCGAACGACATCCGACAACCAACGAGACGGTGATCCGCGGCATCGGCGAAATGCACCTGCGCGCCAAGCTCAGCCGTCTGGCGCAGCAGTACAAGCTGGAACTCGACACCAAGCCGCCGCAGATCGCCTATCGCGAGGCCATCACGGCCAGTGCCGAAGGCCACTGCCGGCACAAGAAGCAGAGCGGCGGTGCCGGCCAGTTCGGTGAAGTGATGCTGCGGGTCGAACCGCTTGAGCGCGGTGCCGGTTTCGAGTTCGTCGATATCGTCAAGGGTGGCGTGATTCCCGGCGTCTTCATGGCGGCTGTGGAGAAGGGCGTCCGGCAGGCACTCGCCGATGGCGTCGTTGCCGGCTTCCCGGTCGAGGATCTGCGGGTCACCGTCCATGATGGCAAGTCGCATCCGGTCGACGGCAAGGACATCGCGTTCTTCACCGCCGGCCGCAAGGCAACGGTCGAGGCGATCCGCGCTGCCAAGCCCATCATCCTCGAGCCGGTCGTCGATATCGAGATCCTCGCCCCGGATTCGATGACCGGCGACGTCACGGGTGACCTGTCGAGCAAACGCGGCCATCTGACCGGCACGCAGCCACGCGGACCCGGTGTCATGGCGATCAGCGGCGAGGTGCCGTTGGCGGAGCTTGAGGGCTACCAGTCGCGCCTCAAGTCACTGACCGGTGGACAGGGTTCGTACAGCATCGCCTTTTCCCATTACGCACAGGTGCCACCGGCAACGCAGCAGCAACTGGCGGGACAACACAAGGTCGTCGAGGAGGACTGAGGGCGGCGGAAACCGGCGACGCGAGCGCGTGGACAAGGCTTTCAAGCTGTCGCACTGGTTCCTGCCGCTGGCGCGTCGCGTGCTCTATGCCTGGGTGCGCACGACGGTCTTCCCAGAAAACCCGCAGGAACTGCAGCTCGACCCCGCACGGCCTGTCTGCTACGTGCTGCAGGACAGGCATCTCTCCAATTTGCTGTTGCTCCTCGAGGAGTCGCGGCGGGCCGGGCTGCCGCGAGCCGACTCGCCCCTGCTGCTGGGCAAGCAGCGCTGGCCGCGCTCGTTCTTCTTTCTCAACCGTGATCGTAGCCTCGCTGGCCGGGCGCGGAATGGTGACAGCCACTCGGCCTTGCTCGCCGGTCTGATGCACCAGGCCGTTGCCGATCCGCAGATGGACGTCCAGTTGGTGCCGGTGGTGATTCTCTGGGGGCGCAGCCCAGACAAACAGGATTCGGTGCTCAAGGCGCTGTTTTCGGAGACCTGGCGCCCGCCGGGCGCCTGGCGGCAACTGGCGGCAATCCTTCTCCATGGCCGCAGTGTGCTGGTGCGCTACAACCCGCCGATATCGCTTCGCCATCTTCTGCAGGGCGGGCTCGACGAGGAGCAGGCGCTGCGCAAGCTGGCGCGCATCCTGCGGGTGCACTTCCGCCGCCAGCGGCAAATGGCGATCGGCCCCGACCTGTCGCACCGCAACACGCAGGTCAATGCGGTGATCGCTGGCGAGCGCGTGCGCGCAGCGATCGAGCAGGAGGCTTTGGCACAGGGCATCCCGGTTGCCGAAGCGAGGGCACGGGCTGGCCGCTTCGCGCTGGAGATCGCTTCCGATTACTCGTACGGCGTCGTACGCGCCCTCGAGCTGTTCCTCGCCTGGTTGTGGACGAGACTCTACGACGGCATCGAGCTGCACCACTTCGATTCCGTCACGCGCATCGCAGCCGGCCAGGAGATCGTCTACGTGCCCTGCCACCGCAGCCACATCGACTACCTGTTGCTGTCTTACGTCATTCTCCGGCAGGGGCTCACCCCGCCCCATATCGCTGCCGGTGCCAACCTTGACCTGCCGCTGGTCGGCGGCCTGCTGCGGCGCGGCGGCGCGTTCTTTCTGCGTCGCAGTTTCAAGGGCGAACCCCTGTACGCTGCCGTCTTCCATGAATACCTGCACCTGATGCTGGCGCGCGGTTTTCCGATCGAGTACTTCATCGAGGGCGGCCGCAGTCGCAGTGGTCGGATGCTGACACCAAAGGCCGGGATACTCGGCATGACCGTGCAGAGCTTCATCCGTGAGCATGCACGGCCGCTGGTCTTCGTCCCGGTGTACATCGGCTACGAGAAGGTCATCGAAGGCAGCACCTATCTCGGCGAACTGGCCGGCAAGCCGAAGCAGCGGGAATCGCTCCTCGGCCTGTTGCGCAGCGTGCGCGCCATCAAGCGGGTCTTTGGCAAGGTGCACGTGAACTTTGGCCAGCCGCTTGCCCTGGCTGGCTTTCTCGATCAACATCAACCGGGGTGGCGAGACACGGACGAGAGCGACGAGCCGCCGTGGGCCCGCAGTGTGACGCGCAGGGCTGCAGCCGAGCTCGCCAAACGGATCAATGAGGCGGCCGTCCTCAACCCGGTCAACCTGATGGCGCTGGCGTTGCTGGCGACGCCCAAGCATACCGCCGACGAGCACGCGTTGCAGCGAATGATCGAGCACTACCAGGCGCTCGCTGGCGAGCTGCCCTATGCGCCGAGCAGCGTCCCCTGTGGGCTCGGACCGCCGGCAATCATCGCCTACAACGAGCGTCTGACGGTCGTCGAGCGTTTCGCCGACCCGTTGGGCGATCTGATCCGTGTGCGTGACGGTCAGGCTCCGCTTCTCGCCTACTTTCGCAACAACGTTCTGCATCTCTTCGCCCTGCCGGCGGTCATCGCCTGCCTGCTGAGTCTGAACCGCAAGCTCGATCGAGCCCGTGTGGCACAGGCGGTCCGCGGTATCTGCGGCCTCATGCGGGCTGAACTGTTCCTGCGCTGGTCCACGGATGAACTCGAGTCGGCAAGCGCGGCGGCGATTCGCGTGTTGGTGGCGCGCCGGCTGTTGGTTTCATCGGCGCGGGAGACGGAGGTCGCTGCGCCGGAAGCGATCAGCGACGAGTTTGCCGAGCTGCATCTGCTCGGTGAGACCATCCGCCCATTGCTCGAACGCCACTTCCTCACCCTCGCGCTGCTGCAGAGCCACGGCAGTGGGCAGACGACGCGGCGGCAACTGGAAGACAACTGCCATCTGCTGGCGCAGCGGCTGTCCCTGCTCTACGAGTTCAATACCTCCGAGCTTCCCGAGAAGGCGACCTTTTCGGCCTTCATCGGCAACCTCATCGAAGCCGAGTACCTGCGCGAGGACGAAGACGATCGCTTGTGCTTCGACGAGCGGCTGATGACGCCACTTGCCCACTCCGAACTGGTTCTCTCGCCTGAAGCCCGGCAGGCCATCAGGCGAATCGCGGGTGCCGGGGCGCACCTGTAGCAGTGCGCTCGGTCGTCAGAACGAGCAGCGGAGACCAACAGCCCAACCGATTCGCTCTCGTCTTTCACGAAGAAGTCGCAAGCACTTCTCGCCCGCGCCGTGCATCTCGACCTGCTCGCGACGATGTCTTGACGACCTCCCCGGCCGGGCGCCAACCGTCGCTGCGGTCATGGCGACGATTGGCAAGGCGGCAGGAACGCGAGCGGTCGCCATTTCCAACGACTGGCCGGGGGCGGGCGACAAGCCCTCAGGCGCGACCTCGGCGAGCAGCCTGTTCGAGCCGATCCTTCTCCGCCATGACCTTGTTGGCGTAGCTGGCCTCCGGATCGTCGGGAGCGCCACCATAGTGCTGCAACCCCGCAGTCAGGCTGCCGCGCCAGCGAATGGCCTCCTCGAGGACATGGACGCCAACCTGGATGTTGGTTACCGGGTCGAGAAAGGGCGTCTCACCCGCGCCCGCCGGGACCTTGTCGAGATGATAGCCGGGAATCACCTGCATCAGACCCTTGGCGCCCACCGGGCTTTCGGCGAAGGGATTGAAGCGCGACTCGATGCCGATGATGGCGATGATCAGCAGTGGATCGACGCGCCGTTCGCGCCCGACCCGTTGTGCCGCTTCGAAGATCGGCACCAGGGCTTCCGGCGCCACGCGGTAGCGGCGCGACACCGTGTCCAGAACGCGATGCAGCCGTGCCGAAAGGACCGGTTGCGGGGCAATTTCGGCTTCGTCACCCGCGCTTGCCGGTGCGGCTGCCGCTTCGCCGGTCACGGTCGTCTGGACATTGTCGGTGACGTCGACTTCGATCCAGTGTTTGAAGCTGCCGAGAAGCAGCATCAGCCCGACGACCATCAGGCTATGCTGGAGGAAACTCAGGCTCACGTCGACACGACGCGGGTTGAAGCCTTTCAATGCAATGGTTGTGGACATGCTCTCTCCTTCACTTTCGTCGTCGCGCACGAAAGACAACGCGGCGCTTGACGGTTGCAGGCGGGTGCAAAGCCTCGGATGCTCGGGGTACGCAACCCCTGAGGCCGGAACTCTGTTAGCGGGAAAAGCTCGCGAACAGGGCGGCGAAGATGCAGCGAAGACGCTGCGAATTTGCTTGTTTGATGCTGAAGAGCCTCGACTCTATTGGCTAATGACGCTTTGGTCAACCCCTCCGGCAAGCCACCCGTCGCCCCACGGTACTCGGCAGTTGCCGGAAGGGGTGCCGTGCAGCCCGTCATGGCGAGCGTCGACGTGCCTTTCGCCGAAGCGAAGTGGCCGCCGCGCAAGCTCGTATAATCATGACTCCCTGTCTCCGTACGGCTTTGCGGATGGCAGGCAAGCCTCGAGACTCGATCCAGGGTTGGACCGCTGCCGAGAGACATCACCAGGCTGGCATGGCGGCCTGTTTCCGCACGGCGCCTTGCGGCCGGCTGCACAGCCTGATTGACGGAATCCCCGATGGACGTTGTCCTGCTGCTCTTCCTCATCGTGCTCAACGGCATCCTGGCGATGTCCGAGATTGCGGTGGTTTCCGCGCGCCAGTCGCGCCTGCAGAAGCTGGCCGAGGATGGTTTCTCGGGTGCGCGCTCGGCGCTGGCGCTGCAGCAGGAACCGTCGACCTTCCTGTCGACCGTCCAGGTCGGAATCACCACCGTCGGCATCCTCAGCGGGGCCATTGGCGAGGCGACGCTGGCCGCTCCGCTGGCCGATTGGTTGGGCTCGATCGCCCTGCTCGCACCGCATGCCGATACGGTCGCGCTGACGCTCGTGGTGGTGGCCGTCACCTATTGCTCGGTGGTCGTTGGCGAACTCGTGCCCAAGCGTCTCGGCCTGTTGGCGCCGGAGCGTGTGGCGTCATTCGTCGCCGGGCCGATGGGCGTCGTGTCCCGCCTGGCACGGCCGTTGGTGTGGCTGCTCTCGTCCTCGTCCAGCCTGGTTCTGGGGCTGCTCGGTGCGCATCGGACGCAGGACTCGACAGTCACCGACGACGAGATCAAGGTTCTCATGGGACAGGGCGCCGAAGCCGGAGTATTCCATGCCAGTGAGCAGGCCATCGTTTCCAACGTCCTGCGTCTCGACGAGCAGCGGATCAGCGCCATCATGACGCACCGCAAGGACATCTATCTGCTCGACCTCAACGACGGCGAAGAGGTGATCCGTCATCGCCTGGCGAACAGCCCGTACCGACGCATCGTCGTCTGCCGCGACGGCCTCGAGCAGATCGTCGGCGTCCTGCGGACCAGCGATCTGCTGCAGGGAGTCCTGCTGGGGCAGCCGCTGGAAGTGGAGGCTTTCGTCCGCCCGGCGCTCTACGTTCCGGCGAGCGTGACGACGACCCAGTTGCTCGAAACCTTCCGGCGGGCGCATCAGCAGTGCGCTCTGATGGTGGACGAGTACGGCGGCTTGCAGGGTCTGGTGACCTTGACCGACGTGCTGACTTCGATCGTTGGCGATCTGCCGACTTCGGACTCCCCGGATGAACTGGATATCATCGTTCGCGAGGATGGCTCGTGGCTCGCCGACGGCAGCGTGCCGATCGAGCGTCTCAAGGCGGTGCTCGCGATCCACCCGGAACTGCCCGGTGAAGACGAGAATGCGTTCAATACCCTGGGTGGGTTCGTGATGTATGTCCTCGGCAGGATTCCGCTGCCCGCCGATCACTTCGTCGTCGAGGGGCTGCGCTTCGAGGTCGTCGACATGGACCGCCACCGCGTCGACAAGGTGCTGATCGCGCGCCTCGCGGAAGCGGGCGGGTCGGGTCGCAGCGACTGAGCGCGCGAGCGCTGCCGCTTCAGCCGCTGCCTGCGGCCCGCCAGTACTGGTAGGCGAGTGCCAGCCGGGCGCCGGCGATGATCGCGAACAGGCTGAGGAAGGAGCCGGCGGCGAGGGTCGAAACCCCGCTGACGCCCTGCCCGATCGTGCAGCCCAATGCGACGACGCCACCAAAGCCCATCAGCGCGGCGCCGACGAGGTGGTTGGCGGTGTCCTCCAGATCGTTGAAGCCTTCCCAGCGGAAGCTGCCGCTGAGGAGCGCATGCGCGAGGCTGCCGCAGACGACGCCGAGCGCGCTGGCGATCGCGAAAGTCACCCGGCGGCTGCGGTCGGACCACAGAAGCAGCAACTCCAGCGTGTAAGCCTGTGGCGCGACGAAGGTCAGCGATTCCATGCGGCCACTGTTGGTGGCGAGATAGGCCTCCTGCAGCGTTTCCGGATCCTCGGCGAGATGGCCGAGATGGCCGCTGACGTACCAGCCAGCGACGACCAGCGCGCCAACGGTTGCGCCACCGAGGATTTGCGCGGCCGCCAGGCGGGGACGACGCAGCAGCACGGCAGCCAGCAGGCCGCCGCCAAGCAGCGCGGCACAAAGCGCCGGCGCCGGCCCGGGTGTCAGCCCGAGGTCCGCGACCAGCTCGGGCAGGCCCGGGCCGTCGGGCAGATGCAGTGCGACCGGTTCGAGCACCTCGACGCGGAAGACGGCGAACACGCCGCGCATCGACATGGACGCCACCAGCGCGAGGACGATGAACACGACCACTGCCTTGATGCTGCCGGCGCCGATGCGCATCAGGGTCCTGGCGCCGCAGCCGGAGGCGAGCACCATGCCGAAGCCAAAACAGAGGCCGCCGGCGAGATGCGACAGCCAGGTCAGGTTGTGGCCGCGGTAGATCGACCTGTCGACATCGATGCGCCCCGTTTCATGCAGCACCGCCGTGCCCAGGATGGCCAGTGCAATCGCCAGCAGCCACATGCGCATGCGACCCCAGTCGCCGAGGTTGGCGATGTCGGCAACGGCTCCCATCGTGCAGAAGCGTGTCGCGCTGGCGACAGCGCCGAACACCAGGCCGATCGCAAAGGCGAGCCAGATGACCGTGGTCGCGGGATCGGCGACGCTCATCGGTGCCCTTCCGGAGGCTGGCGGCTGGCGTAAGGGGTCGGGTCGGCGACGCCGGCGGCGGCAAAACCGGCACGTCGCAGGCGGCATGAGTCGCACACGCCGCACGCGCGTCCGGCCGCGTCAGCCTGATAGCACGAGACGGTCAGGCTGTAGTCGATCCCGAGCTCGAGACCGCGCCGGATGATCTCGGCCTTGCCGAGATCGATCAGTGGCGCATGGATGCGCAGTGCCGAGCCTTCCACCGCCGCCTTGGTCGCCAAGTTGGCCATCCGTTCGAAAGCCGCGATGTACTCCGGGCGACAGTCGGGATAGCCCGAGTAGTCCACCGCGTTGACGCCGATGAACACATCCTGACTGCGCAGAACCTCGGCCCACGCGAGCGCCAGTGACAGCATGACGGTGTTGCGGGCGGGTACATAGGTCGCCGGGATGCCCGGGCGGAGCCCGTTCACCGGCAGCGCCACCGATGTGTCGGTCAGCGCCGAGCCACCGAAGTCCGCAAGACGCAGGCGCACGACGCGGTGCTCGCTGGCCGCCAGCGCCACGGCAACGGCCGCCGCTGCCCGCAACTCGCTGTGGTGGCGTTGTCCGTAGTCGAGCGACAGGCAATGGCAGGCAAAGCCGCTGGCACGGGCGATCGCCAGCGTCGTCGC
>JFAX01000008.1:166568-172597 GCA_000585015.1 Candidatus Accumulibacter adjunctus
GCACGGGCGATCGCCAGCGTCGTCGCTGAGTCGAGCCCTCCCGACAGGAGAACGACACAGCGCTTGCTGGACTCTGACCACGGACTGCTCATGGACGGCGACTATACCGCGTTCCGGCGGTGCCGGGTCGCTCGCGCTGCCACGGATTGCCTGATCGACCTGTGTTCGTGGCGCTGCAGACGACGGGTTGAGGACCAGGCGATGCGTGCAGGATCGCAGCCTGCGGATGGCCATCGCCTTGGGGCTGGGCGAGGGCCATTGTGCGCCCTGCTTCTCTCGCCGCTTTCCCGTGGGCAGTCGGTGCCGGTTCGCTGTTCCTGGGGCCGTCCAGTTGTCGGAAAAGCTTACAGTGCGACCGGTTCAGTCCGGTGCAAGAACGAAAAACAGTACTTATATCACCCTCATTCTGATTTCGGCGCGAATCTTGCTTCTGCGCTGTCTGGGCTCCTGTGGACTCTGTCGCCAGATCTCTTCGGCGGCGGCACTGCCGGTTTTCCCGAGGGTGCTGCTGCTGCGGTTGGCCAGCGGTTGTCGGCGTGGCCGCATTGGCATGATGGGTGTCGGAGCGAACAGGACTGGGACGCAGGTAGCGATCGGTCCTGGGCGCAGTCGCCTCTGCGCGGTGTCATCGGTAGGCGACGCCAAGTCGTACCGAACGAAGTCGGGGCCTTGCCGCCTCTTTCCTGGAGAACACACGAGTGTCGCCGTGTCTTGCTAGTGGTGGAGCTTCAGCGTGCGGTCAGGCGTGTCGGCGCTTGACCACCCGCGCGCGACCCTGGGTGGTCGTCGCGGCGAGTTTCGTGCGGGGAATGCGGGGATGATCCGCCGCGTCGCTTTCCCGGCTCCCTTCGATTCGCCGTCGGGCCTCCCGTGCTCGAACCGTTGAACACCGTGACCGCGCCCGCGAGGAGGTCGCTGTCCAGGAGACAGCTGCTGATCATGGTCGCCTGCAGTCGTGGCGAGGTCGCGCAACACCTGTTGGACAGCCTGCGCGAGCTGGACTATCGGGCAGTGGCGATGGAACTGGCGGCGGACCTGCCCAAGGGCAGTCCGCACCCGAGCCTGATCATTGCCGACTGCTTTCCTGAAGTATGGCTGCGCAAGAGATCGTTGGACGGATCCGGCAATGTCGTTGGGATACCAACCCTCTTCTTGCTCGACGCCGGCGCGTGCAAGAGCGAAGACCTGCAGGCATTGAGGAGGTCGCACGAGGTACTCGTGCGGCCGTTCGCGCTCGCCGACCTCGATCGCGGCATCCGCTGCCGCCTGTCATCGACCCACGCGCGTGCCGACGATTCCGGAATGCCCGGCCTGATTGATCGCCGGCAGGCCGAGCGGCGCGTCATTGGCAGGCGACGCAGCGACGGCTCGCACATGACGCATCACGACCACGACCGTCGCCAAGGCGAGCGGCGGTGCCAGCCGGCGAGCTGCTTCACGATGGCAGCCTGCAGCGGGGGCGAAGGCCTGCGCATGCCGGCCTTGTTGGCACATGTCGAGGCACCATCCCTGTCGGTGATGGTGGTCTCCGACCGGCGGGGTTTCGTCCGTCAGCTGATGGACGAGTTGGATGCCGCGCTGGAGATGCCGCTGCAGCCGATCGTCGTTGAAACGCTGGAGGCTGTGCGGCTCTTCCTGGCAGGCGGTAGTGCCGACCTGATGTTGGTCGATACCCGCTGGCTGCGCAACGCGGCTGCGGACTCGTTGGATCAGATCGAGATCGTGGCCCATCGGGAGGGCGCGCGACTGCTGCTCCTCTGGGACGATGCCTGGCCGCTGGCCATCGACGAGATCTTGCGGTTGCGTGTCTGCGGCAGCATCCGGATCGATGCCCCGGTCAGCCTCTACGCCCGCGCCTTGCTCGAGGTGAGTCAGGGTGGATTGTGGTTGCCACGCTGGCTGATGGCGCAGGCCTTCCGAGGTTGGCTGTCGGCTGTGCGCTCAGCGAGGGTTGCCAGCGAAAGAGCCGGGTCCGGATCGGCACGCTGCCTGACCGGGCGCGAGCGGGTGATCGCCAGGCTGGCAGCCGAGGGCCTGACCAACAAGGAAATCGCGCGCCAGCTGCAGGTTTCCCTCGATACGGTCAAGAAACACCTGGAGGCTGTCTTTGGCAAGCTCGGTGTTCGACGACGTGGCCAGGTGGCGGCCGTGCTGTTCGCGGCCGTCTCGGAGCCGCCGGGCGGCTAGCCGATGGCGCGTCACGGGATTACCCATTTGGGGAATGGAAAAACGGCAGCCCTGGGGGTAGCGTCGCCAGATGTTCTGAGACGATGGGGCAGCCCTTCGCAGATCCTCTCAGGTGGTACGGAGACTGCGCGCGAAGGGTGAGCGGCGGCTGGTGGCGAGAACCGGCCAGCGACCCGAGCGGGAGCGGTGGCACGACTGGTGGCGGGCCTCAGCTTGGCGCGGCAGCCGCCGCGAGTGCGTCTCGATCGACTGATTCAACTTGATTTCATTTCAGGAGCTTGGAGCCATGGCAACGACAGTGAGAACGAACAAGCAGGACTATGCACCGGGCCAGACCGTATCGATCAGGGCCGAGGGCTTCGGCGAGATGGCCGGTATCCGGTTTCAAGTGGTCAATCTGGGGCTTGACGGGGTCCTGGGTACACAGGACGACCTGCAGTATGCAAGCTGGACCGTCGCCAATTCCTTCCAGCCCGGTTTCGACGCCAACGGCAACCCGCTGCCTGCGTTCATCGACAGTACCTGGGTGGTTCCCCAGAGTGCGCTGAACTCGACGCTGGTGCTGACTGCACAGGCGGTCTTCTCGGGTGCGGACCGCCAGCTGGGAACGGCCGATGACGTGTCGACGGGCGAGTCGGCGACGACGACGTTCACTGATAGCGCGAATCCGGCTCCAGTCCAGCTCTTCTACGTGCCATTTCCGGAAGATCAGTTGCTGGCGGGTCTGCAGGCGATCGAGTCGGGATCCGGCTCCACCAATCCGACCAATCCGGTTCAGACCTACATTTCCATCGCGGCCTCGGCGAACAACACGATCATCTACTACGACCAGTGGGAAAACGGCTACGACGTCGATATTGCCAACCCGAATGATCTCTACAGCGCAATCAACCCTGGCGGTACGCAGATCTGGGGTGATGGGGACATCAGCAACGGTGCCGCGCCCGGGGTGGTGAGCAATGCGGCTGACGTGATCAATGCGGGAACGGTCATCGTACTCAATAGCGCCGTGCAGACGGGAACCCTGCAGTCGGTCATCGATTTCGACGGGCGTGACAAGATCGCGGCGACGAAGGGCGTCGCTCTGACGCACGTTGGCTGGGCCAGCGGTTCGAACACGCTGCTGGCGGGTGCGGTCGAGGTCTTCGATACCAAGAGCTGGGGAACGGAGTATCGCGTCCCGGTCGGCACGAACATCCCGGACTCTGCCGATAGCCAGATGTTCGAGTACACCAGCCTGTACATCATGGCCGGTCCGGGCGGGGCCACGGTGCAGATCGACAAGGATGCGAGTGGCAGCTTCGAAACCACGGTCACGCTGGGCGAGGGGCAGCCGTACTTCGTCAATGGTGGCGTCAACGTCGGCGGCCGCGTGTCGTCCGACAAGCCCGTGCAGGTGCACTTCCTCACGGGCGACATCGGGTCCAACTACGAGAGCCGGGACTCCGCACTGCTTCCCCTCAATCTCTGGTCGTCGAGCTACTACACCCCGGTGTCGACGGCAGCGACCAACAACGAGGCGACCACCGTCTGGCTCTACAACCCCAGCACCAGTGGCATCACGGTCAATTATGAGACCAGGACCGGGGCCGGTGGTAACACCATCACCACCACACCTCTGTCGGTGGCAGCGGGCTCGTACCTCAAGCAGACGGTTCCGGACGGTTACGGCGCGCACTTCTACACACCCGATCCCGATGGCGCGGGACCCGGCACTGCGCCGACTTTCTACGCCTTCTCCACCACCAACTCGACGGATACCAGCGGGGGCAACCAGGCATGGGACTGGGGTTTCACCCTGATCCCGCTGGAGTCGCTGTCGCCGCAGGTTCTGGTCGGCCTGGGGATCGGTCGCGACCCGACCTCAGGTACCAACCCGAACGAAAACGGCAACCCCGTCTGGGTTTCGCCGGTGGGCAACGGCAACACCCCTGCGACGATCTACATCGACTACGATGCCAATCCGCTGACTGGTGCCCTCACCGATCCAAACGGCAACAAGTACGACGCATCGGTGAGCCTGCGCGAACTCGACCGGGCGAAGATCTACGACACCGTGGACCGTAACCAGACCGGCATGCTGGTCTATACCCTGACGCCTGGAGTCAATCTGGTCGCGGCCTGGGGCCAGGATCCAGCAACGGCTTCGGCGGGTGCCCCCGGTCTCGATGTGGGAACCGGCATCCCGCCGCTGGCGCTGTTCGGGGCGGGCAAGGACGGCAGCCTCAGTACTGACAATGATGGCAACGGCGTGGTCAGCGCGGGCGACGAAATGCTCTACACCATCGTCATCAACAACACCAGCCGCTCACCGATATCCGACATCCGCGTCCAGGACGTCCTGCCGGTTGACACTACCTACGTTACTGGCAGTGCGTTCTTCAAGAATGCTGCCGGGGCGATCTCGCAGATTCCCGATGACCTGTCAGGTACGCCGTTCCCGCTCGACGGTCTTGGGGTGATCCTCAATCCAGGCAATGCGTTGCCGGTCGGTGGTTCGTACGAGGTGACCTTCAAGGTGCTGATCGACGAAACGGGCGAGCTCGAACCCGGAACCACGAGCATCGTCAACAAGGGTACGGCCAGCGCCGGAGGTGTGACGATCGATTTCACCGATGTCACGCCACTGGTCTTCGTGTCGATCGAGAAACAGGTTTCGGTCAATGGAACGGTCTGGCTGGATGCTGACGACGCGCCCGGGCCGACCATCGCCGTCGGGCAAAACGTTTACTTCCGTGTCGCGGTGACCAACAGCGGTGCCTTGCCGGCGACGGTAGACCTTTCTGACCAGATCCTCACAGGAGGTGGTTCCCCGCATGACTTCAGGTTCGGCGGCAGTGAGACGACGATCGTAGCGGCTGGCGACACAGTATACAGTGACGTGATCACGGCCACTGCAACGGCCGGTCCGCACGAAGACCGAGCTTCGGCCAGCGTCACGGTCACCGAAGGGAACGTCACGAGCACGGTGATCGTCGTTCCGGACGATGCCAACTACTTTGGCGCGACGGGCGCGGTCGTGATCGAGAAGCAGGTTTCGGCCGACAACGTCAACTGGCACGACGCCGACGACGCCCCAGGGTTGACGATCCTCGCGGGCGAGGACGTCTATTACCGCGTCAGGGTGACGAACAGCGGTTCGCTGCCCGCTACGGTGAATCTGAGCGATGTCAACGTGGTTGGTGGAGACCCGGCGCTCGACTTCAAGTTTTCTGGCAACCAGACGACCACGGTGGGCGTTGGGCAGATCATCTTCTCAGACGTGATCAGCGGGACAGCCATCGTCGGCCAGCACACGGACCAGGCGTCGGCGCAGGTGACGGTGAGCGACGGCACGAACACGACGCCGATCAGCGTCGCGCCGGACAATGCGAACTACTTCGGTGGGCAAGGCGCTGTCGTCATCGAGAAAGAGCTGTCCATCGATGGGGGTAGCACGTGGATTCCCGCGGACTCCCCCACCGGGCCAATCATCCTCGCCGGCAGCAGCGTCAAGTATCGCGTGGCGGTCACCAACAACTCGACGGGTGATCTGACGGCCACGGTTGACCTGAATGACGCGACGATCACCGGGAGCGTTCCCTTCCTGGATTTCACCTTCGGTGGCAACCAGACGACGACGGTTGCGGCGGGAGTGACCGTCTATTCGGACGAGATCACCACGACGGCACTGGCGGGGCAGCAGACGGATCGAGCTTCGGCTGTGGCCAGTGTCAGCGATGGCGTCAATTCAGCGACCGTGGTGGTGTTGCCGGATGATGCGAACTACTTTGGGGCCCAGCCGTCGCTGAACATTCTCAAGACGGCCGACCCGTCAGGCCAGGTGGCCGATGTGGCGGGTG
>JFAX01000008.1:172706-173052 GCA_000585015.1 Candidatus Accumulibacter adjunctus
ACGGCGGTGGCGATGGCGACATCGACAACACCGCGACGGCGGTCAGCGACCAGACGGGTCCGGACAGCGACGACGAGGCGGTGCCGGTTGCGCGCAACCCGAGCCTGAACATCGTCAAGACGGCCGACCCGTCAGGCCAGGTGGCCGATGTGGCGGGTGAAGCGATCAGCTACACGATCACGGTGGCGAACACGGGCAACCAGTCGCTGACCGGCATCGTGGTGAGCGACCCGAACGCGACGGCGCAGGCCCCGACCTATGTCAGCGGCGACGCGGGCGTGCTGGGTGTCCTCGACGTGGGCGAGACGTGGACCTACAGCGCGGCGCACACCGTGACGCAGGCCGA
>JFAX01000009.1:0-2821 GCA_000585015.1 Candidatus Accumulibacter adjunctus
CCACCTCCGGCCCCGGCATCTCGCTGATGGCCGAGTTCATCGGCCTCGCCTACTTCGCCGAGATCCCGGCGGTGCTGATCAACGTCCAGCGCGGCGGCCCGTCGACCGGCATGCCGACGCGCACGCAGCAGGCCGACGTCCTCGCCTGCGCCTATGCCTCGCACGGCGACACCCGGCACGTCCTGCTGTTTCCCGAAGACCCCCACGAGTGCTTCGAGATGTCGGCGCAGGCGCTCGACCTCGCCGAGCGGCTGCAGACCCCGGTCTTCGTCATGAGCGACCTCGACATCGGCATGAACCAGCGCCTCTGCCGCCCCTTCGCCTGGGACGACGACCGCGAGTACGACCGCGGCAAGGTGATGACGCGCGAAGCACTCGACGCCGGCACCGATTTCGGCCGCTACCTCGACGTCGATGGCGACGGCATCCCCTACCGCACCTACCCTGGAACGCACCCGACGAAGGGCGGCTACTTCACCCGCGGCACGACCAAGAACGCCTACGCCGTCTACTCGGAAGCCGGCGCCGACTACATCTACAACATGCAGCGGCTGCGGCAGAAGTTCGAGACCGCCAAGTCGCTGGTGCCGCTGCCGGTGCTCACCGCCGCCCGCTACCCGGCACGCTTCGCCGCCATCTTCTACGGCTCGACCGGCCCGGCGATGCAGGAAGCGCTGGCCGCGCTCGCCGAGCAGGGCATCTACCTCAACGCCCTGCGGATTCGCGCCTTCCCCTTCCAGAACGAGATCGCCGACTTCATCGCCGCGCACTCGAAGGTCTTCGTCTTTGAACAGAACTTCGACGGACAGCTGACGACCCTGCTGATCAACGAGGCGCACGCCAACCCGGCGAGCCTGGTCCCGGTGCTGCACTACGACGGCACGCCGATCACCGCCCGCTTCATCACCCAGGAGATCGCCGAACGCGTCGCCCGGCTGAACGTCCGCCCACTCCGCGAGAACATGGTGGCCTGAGATGACCTACATTGCCAAACCCAAACTGCACCACCCGAGCCTGGCGAAGAACCGTGTCGGCTTCACCCGCCGCGACTACGAAGGCAAGATCTCGACCCTCTGCGCCGGCTGCGGTCACGACTCGATCTCGGCGGCGATCATCCAGGCGTGCTGGGAACTCGACATCGAGCCGCACCGCGTCGCCAAGCTGTCGGGAATCGGCTGCTCGTCGAAGACCCCCGACTACTTCCTCGGCAACTCGCACGGCTTCAACACCGTGCATGGCCGCATGCCCTCGGTGCTCACCGGCGCCTACCTCGCCAACCGCGAGCTGATCTACCTCGGCGTCTCGGGCGACGGCGACTCGGCATCGATCGGCCTCGGCCAGTTCGCGCACGTCATGCGCCGCGGCGTGAACATGACCTACCTGGTCGAGAACAACGGCGTTTACGGCCTCACCAAGGGCCAGTTNTCGGCCACCGCCGACAAGGGCTCGCGCTCCAAGAAGGGGCAGAGCAACAACGACGCGCCGATCGATCTCGTGACGCTGGCGCTGGTGATGGGCGCCACCTTCGTCGCCCGCGGCTTCTCCGGCGACAAGGCACAGCTCGTGCCGCTGCTCCGCTCGGCGCTCGCCCACCAGGGCGCGGCGGTGATCGACATCCTGTCGCCGTGCATCACCTTCAACAACCACTCCGGCAGCACCAAGAGCTACGACTACGTGCGCGAGCACAACGAGGCGGTGAACCGCCTCGACTTCATCAGCCTGCGCGAGGAAATCACCGCCGACTACGCCGCCGGCGAAGTCATCGACGTCCGCCAGCACGACGGTTCGATCGTCCGCCTGCGCAAGCTGCACGCGGACTACGACCCGACCGACCGCATCCGCGCCATGTCGTACATCCAGGAGCACGCCGCGCGCGGCGAGGTCGTCACCGGCCTGCTCTACGTCGACCCCGAGGCTGCCGACCTGCACCGGCAACTCGGCACCGTCGAACAGCCGCTGAACACCCTCGGCGCCGCCGAACTCTGTCCCGGCTCGAAGGCGCTGGAGAAGATCAACGCCGCGCTGCGCTGAACGCCGCGCGCGGCGGCCGCTCGGGCCCTGCCGCCAGCACGGCCAGGCTCGACCATGATCGGCGCCATCACGCTCCTGCTCGTCTTTCAGCTGGTCGGCGAGGTGATCGCCCGCGGCCTGGCCTTGCCGATTCCCGGTCCGGTGATCGGCATGGCCCTGCTCTTCGTCGCGCTCTGCTGGCGTGGAGGGCCTTCGACCGAGCTGCGCACGACCGCCCAGGGCATGCTGCAGCACCTTTCGCTGCTCTTCATCCCGGCTGGCACCGGCATCATGCTGCACTTCCAGCGCATGTCCGACGAACTCCTGCCGCTGCTCGTCTCGCTGCTCGTCAGCACCGTCGTCACCATCGCCGTGACGGCCCTCGCGCTGCGTTTCCTCGCCCGCCGCAGCGACAGGCAGGCAAGGACGCGATGAGCGCGAGCGCGATCTGGGTCTACCTCGCCGCCTCGCCGCTTCTCGGCCTGACACTGACCCTGGTCGCCTACCTCGCAGCCAGCCGGATCCACCAGCGCTGCGGCGGCCACCCGCTCGCCAATCCGGTCCTGCTCGCGGTCGCCACCCTCGTCGGCCTGCTGTGGCTGACCGACACCCCCTACCGCACCTACTTCGACGGCGCCCAGTTCGTCCACTTCCTGCTCGGACCCGCCACCGTGGCGCTGGCGATCCCGCTGCACGCCCAGCTTCCCCGCCTGCGGCGAATGGCCATGCCACTGCTCCTCGCCCTGCTGATCGGCTCGCTGACTGCCGCCGTGTCGGCCGTCGCCATCGGCGCCCTGCTCGGAGCGAGCCG
>JFAX01000009.1:2911-3720 GCA_000585015.1 Candidatus Accumulibacter adjunctus
TGCACATCGACGACGATGCGCAACGCGGCTTCGCCCTCGGCATCGCCGCGCACGGCATCGGCACCGCGCGCGCCTTCCAGGAAAGCGAACAGATGGGCGCCTTTGCCGCCCTGGCGATGGGTCTCAATGGCCTGCTGACGGCACTGCTGCTGCCGATCGTGATGCCGTTCGTTCTCGGCTAGCGGCGCCAGCCGGAAACCGGCCTGGCTGGCCGCCGACGAGGAGCGCGGCGCACCGCGCCAGCGCCGCCGGCACGGTGCCTGCAGCAGGGCGAAGGCAATGAGGGTACACTCGAGCCTGTCCGCAAGCCCGGCCGGCAGGCAGCCGGCAACCCGATGCCGAGGAGAAGCGCATGCGCAGCAAGATCGTCACCGCCGAGGAAGCGATCGCCCTGATCCGCGACGGCGACACCCTGGCCAGCACCGGTTTCGTCCAGACCGGCTTCGCCGAAGCCCTGCTCTCGGCGCTCGAACGCCGCTTCCTCGCCAGCGGCAGCCCGAAGAACCTGACGCTGTTCGCCGCCGCCGGCCAGGGCGACGGCCACAGCCTCGGCCTCAACCACCTCGGCCACGAGGGACTGCTGCGCCGCGTCGTCGCCGGCCACTGGGGGCGCATGCCGAAGGTCGCGCAGCTCGCCCTCGACAACCGCATCCAGGCCTACAACCTGCCGCAGGGAATCATCTGCCAGCTCTTCCGCGACCTCGCCGCCGGCAAGCCCGGCTCCTTCTCCAAGGTCGGCCTGCACACCTTCGTCGATCCGCGCTACGGCGGTGGCCGGATCAATGCCGCGACGACGCGCGACATCGTCA
>JFAX01000009.1:3819-4172 GCA_000585015.1 Candidatus Accumulibacter adjunctus
ATCGCCGAGCGCAACGGCCTGCCGCCGCGCCAGGTCAAGATCCCCGGCATCCTCGTCGATTGCGTCGTCATCGCCGAACCGGCGCAGCACATGCAGACGCTGGCGACGCAATACAGCGCCGCCTACGCCGGCGAGTTCCGCGTGCCGGCGGCGAGCATCGTCTCCACGCCGCTCAGCGAGCGCAAGATCATCGCCCGCCGTGCCGCCTTCGAGCTGCCGCCGAACGGCATCATCAACCTCGGCGTCGGCATGCCGGAGGGCGTCGCGGCGGTAGCCAACGAGGAGCGCATCTCGCACCTGCTGACGCTGACCGTCGAATCCGGGCTGATCGGCGGCATCCCGTCGAGCGGCGG
>JFAX01000009.1:5384-20101 GCA_000585015.1 Candidatus Accumulibacter adjunctus
TTTGCCGAGGTGCGCTTTGCCGCCCGACGGAGGAAACTGGAAGCGGCTGGAGCCTCGTCCCGCCGCGGCAGCCGGGTGGATGAACCCACCGCCTACCATGCCGAAAACGTGCTCTACCTCGCCCCCGAGGCGCGCTTCGACCACCTGCTGACGCTGCCCGAGGCAGCCGATATCGGCGGCAGGCTCAACGCGGCAATGCGCGAGGTCGAGAAGCACAACCCGCAGCTCGCCGGCGTGCTGCCCAAGACCTTCAACCTCTTCACCGGCACCCTGCTCAAGGAACTGCTGAAGAAAATCTCCGAGATCCCGGCCACGCTCGACTTCGACGCCTTCGGCCGCATCTACGAATACTTCCTCGGCGAGTTCGCCATGAGCGAGGGCCAGGGCGGCGGCGAGTTCTACACGCCGAGCAGCATCGTCAAGCTGCTCACCGAGATCATCGAACCCTTCCACGGCCGCATCCTCGACCCCGCCTGCGGCTCGGGCGGCATGTTCGTGCAATCGGCGCGCTTCGTCGCCGAGCACCAACGCCCCTCGCCCTCGGGGAGAGGGCTTGGGAGTGAGGGCTACTCGGGTGACCCGGCCGCCGAGCTGGCGATCTGCGGCGTCGAGAAGACCGACGAGACCGGCCGCCTGTGCCGCCTGAACCTGGCCGTGCACGGGCTCGAGGGCGACATCCGCCACGGCGGCAACGTCAACAGCTACTACGACGACCCGCACAACGCCACCGGGGCGTTCGACTTCGTGCTCGCCAATCCGCCGTTCAACGTCAACGCGGTGGACAAGGAGCGGCTCAAGGACATGGTCGGCGCGGGCCGGCGCTTTCCCTTCGGCCTGCCCAGGACCGACAACGCCAACTACCTCTGGATCCAGCTCTTCCACTCGGCGCTCAATGCCAGGGGCCGCGCCGGCTTCGTCATGGCCAACTCGGCGTCGGATGCGCGATCAAGCGAGCAGGAGCTGCGGCAGAAGCTGATCGAGGCGCGGGCGGTGGATGTGATGGTCGCCGTCGGCCCCAACATGTTCTACACCGTCACACTGCCCTGCACGCTGTGGTTCCTCGATCGCGGCAAGGCCAGGACGAAGCGCGCCGACACCGTCCTCTTCATCGACGCCCGCCACATTTACCGGCAGGTGGACCGGGCCCATCGCGACTGGACGCAAGCGCAGATCGGCTTCATCGCCAATCTGGTGCGCCTCTATCGCAATGATCCGCCCGACCTGACCGTGGGCGGCGCGGAGACGGCGGCCAAGCTCAAGGAAGTGTTCGGCCAAAATGGAAAAGGCGAGCCCGCCTATGCCGATGTGCCGGGCCTGTGCAAGGCCGCGACGCTGGCCGAGATCGAAGCGCAGGGCTGGTCGCTCAATCCCGGCCGCTATGTCGGCGTTGCGCCGGGTGAGGAGGTGAGCGACGAGGACTTCAAGACGCAATTGGAATCGCTGAACGAGGAGCTGGAAGGGCTCAACGCCCAGGCGCGGGAACTGGAACAGACCATCGCCGCGAATGTGGCGGGGATTTTGGGGGCGTGAGGATGAAGTGCGGTCTAACCGAAGCCTCGCTCGCCGAGGTATGCAGCCTCGTTACCGATGGCACTCACGATACACCCAAGAGGGTTCCGTCAGGGTTCCCTCTCATCAAAGCAAAGGAAATCGTTACCGGTCAGATCGACTTTTCAAGCTGTGACCAAATATCTGAAACTGAGCATCGCAAGGTCATCGCACGATCAAAGCCTGAGTTCGGCGACACCCTATTCACACATATTGGGGCGTCACTTGGGGCCGCTGCATATGTGAACACGACACGCGAGTTCAGCATCAAGAACATCGCGCTCTTCAAGCCGAATCCAGCCGTTATCGACGCGCGTTATCTGTACTACGTCGTTGTCAGCCCAGAGTTTCAATCGCTTGCAATTGGGAGGAAAACAGGCTCGGCACAACCGTTTCTTGGTCTCAACCAGCTTCGCGGCCACCGCATCCACTATCACCGAGATCTACTCATCCAGAGCCGCATCGCGGGCATCCTGTCGGCCTACGACGAGCTGATCGAAAACAGCCAGCGGCGCATCAAGATTCTGGAGGCGATGGCCCGCGCCCTCTACCGCGAGTGGTTCGTCCACTTCCGCTTCCCCGGCCACGAATCCGTCCCCCGCGTCCCGTCCCCCCTCGGCGAGATTCCGCAGGGGTGGGAGGTGAGGAAGCTGGGAGACCTGTGCACCCTTGCCAAGGATGCCTACAGAGACTCCCACCATTCGGAATTTCCGCTACTTGACTTGGCGCGCATGCCATCGCGCACACTGGCTCCGCAGGAGACCGGCAAGCCCTCGGAGCTGACGACCTCGCGCATCGTGTTCCAGCAAGGCGACACTTTGTTCGGTGCCATCCGCTGTTACCTGCACAAGGTCGTCGTGATGCACTACTCAGGGGTAACGAACACTTCTGTTCTTGTGCTTCGACCGAAGAGAGCTCTTTTCCGATCTCTCCTCGCCGTTATTGCCAGTGACGCTGACACGATTCGATGGGCAGAGACGCATAGCACAGGGACGAAGATGCCGGTGATCAACTGGGGTGTTTTCCAAAAGATGCCCACGCCCATTCCGTCGCAGGCATTGGCGCAGGAGTATGAAAGGCTTGCAGGCCCGATGCTGGATGAAATCGGGGCACTTGCCACACAAATCCAAAACCTCCGCCGCACCCGCGATCTCCTTCTCCCACGCTTGCTCTCCGGCCAGATCGACGTCGCCAACCTTGCCGACCCGGTGGCCGCATGAACGCCCAGGACCTCCCGCTGACCCAGCTCCTCGACGGCGCCAAGCAGTTCATCGTGCCGATCTTCCAGCGCGACTACTCCTGGGGCACCAAGCACTGTCAGCAGCTCTGGAACGACATCTTGCGCGTCGGTGGCGACGCGGCAGCGCGTGCGCACTTCCTGGGATCGGTAGTCTATATCGCCGCCGAGGACAACCAGGCCGCGATTCCCCGCTGGCTGCTGATCGACGGGCAACAGCGGCTGAGCACCGTGACCCTGCTGCTCACCGCTCTGCGCGATCACCTGAAGTCCCACCCCTCGGACGACGAGGCCCTGCCTTCAGACGAAGAAGTCGAAGACCGCTTCCTGCGCAACCGCCACGGCAGGGGCGAGCGGCGCAGCAAGCTGATGCTGCGCCGGGCGGACAACGAGGCGCTGTCGGGGCTGCTCGCCGGGCAGGACCTCTCCGATACCGCGGCCGAGACGGTGCGCGAGAACGATGCTTTCTTCCTGAATCGGCTCGCCGAAGCCGACTTGGCGCAGGTCCATGCCGGCATCGCCAAGCTGGTGATCGTCGATGTCAGCCTGACGCGCGGGCAAGACGACCCGCAGATGATCTTCGAGAGCCTCAACTCGACAGGACTGGACCTGACGCAGGCCGACCTGATCCGCAATTTCGTGCTGATGCGGCTCGACGACGAATTGCCGAAACGGCTGTACGAGGTTTGCTGGCGGCCGAGCGAGCAGGCTTTTCGGCGGCTGCTGCGCCCGCGCCTGCGCTCCGGCCGGATCGACGTGGAGGCGATCGCCCATGCCTGACATTGCTCCGCTCCCCCCGGACTACCCCGCCTGGCTCACCGAGCTGAAGGCGCGCATCCACACCGCGCAACAGCGGGCGACGCTGGCGGTCAACCGCGAGCTGGTGCTGCTGTATTGGCAGATCGGCCGCGACATCCTGGCGCGGCAGGGGCGCGAGGGCTGGGGTGCGAAGGTGATCGAGCGGCTGGCGCAGGATCTGCGCAGCGCCTTTCCGGACATGAAGGGGTTTTCGCCGCGTAACCTCAAGTACATGCGCTCCTTTGCCGAGGCATGGCCGGACGAAGCCTTTGTGCAAGGGGTGCTTGCACAATTGCCCTGGTATCACCAGCTCGCCCTGATCGACAAGCTCAAGACCGCCGAGCAGCGCCGCTGGTATGCCGCCAAAGCCATCGAGCACAACTGGTCGCGCAACGTCCTGGTGATGCAGATCGAAGCCCGCCTGCGCGAACGCAGCGGGCAGGCCATCACGAACTTTCCGGGCTCCCTGCCCAAGCCGCAGTCCGACCTGGCTCGCGAGTCGCTCAAGGACCCCTATCGGTTCGACTTTCTGGGGCTGGGCGATGAAGCGCAGGAACGCGAAATCGAAAACGCGCTGGTCAGGCATGTGACCGAGTTTCTGCTGGAGCTCGGCGCGGGTTTTGCCTATGTCGGCCGCCAGGTGCCGCTGGATGTGGGCGGCGAAGACTTCTTCATCGACCTGCTGTTCTATCACCTGAAGCTGCGCTGTTATGTGGTGATCGAACTCAAGGGAGGGGCCTTCAAGCCCGAGCATCTGGGCCAGCTCGGTTTCTACCTGACCGCCATCGATCGCGACATCAAGCTCGAGCAGGACAACCCGACGATCGGTCTGTTGCTCTGCAGGACGAAGAACAAGGTGGTGGCGGAGTACGCGCTCGGCGACAAGACACAGCCGATGGGCATCGCCGAGTACCGCTTGATCGAATCGCTGCCCGCCGACCTGCAGAGCAGCCTGCCCAGCATCGAGGCCATCGAGCAGGCCCTGGCCGACGAGGTGGGTGAGGAAGGCGCATGAGCGCCCACGCCTGGAGCGAAGACCAGCTCGTCGAGCAACCCGCCATCGGGCTGTTTGCGGCGCTGGGCTGGCAGACGGCATCGGCAATGGACGAGACCTTCGGCGCAGGCGGCACGTCCTCGTCGACCCTGGGCCGCGGGACCAGGGGCGAGGTGGTGCTGGTCGACCGCCTGCGCTCGGCGCTCGCGAAGCTCAACCCCGGCCTGGCCTTTGATGCCATCCAGAACGCCATCGACGAACTCGTCCGCGACCGCTCGGCGATGAGCCTGCAGGCCGCCAACCGCGAGACCTACCGGCTGCTCAAGGAGGGCATCCCGGTGTCCGTGCCGGATCTTGAACACGAAGGGCGCGACCACGGCGGGCAGACCACCGAGCGCCTGCGCGTGGTGGACTGGGAGCAGCCGGAGAACAACGACTTCCTGCTGGTCAGCCAGCTCAGCGTGGTCGGCAACCTGTACACCTGCCGGCCTGATCTGGTGGGCTTCGTCAACGGCCTGCCCTGGGTGGTGATCGAACTCAAGAAACCCGGCGTGCCGGCGCGCTCGGCCTTCGACGAGAACCTCACCCACTACAGGCAGCAGATTCCGCAGCTCTTCTGGTTCAACGCCCTGCTGATCGCCAGCAACGGCACCGACAGCCGCGTCGGCTCGCTCACCGCCAACTGGGAGCGCTGGGTCGAGTGGAAGCGCGTCGAGCGTGAGGACGAGCCGCGCCGCGTGTCGCTCGAAGTGATGCTGCGCGGCACCTGCTCGCCGCAACGCCTGCTCGATCTGGTCGAGAACTTCACGCTCTTCTCCGAGCACAAGGCCGGGCTGGTGAAGGTGCTCGGCCAGAACCACCAGTTCCTCGGCGTAAACAATGCCATTGCGTCGATGCTGGAGGCGCGCCAGCTCGGCCACGGGCGCGGCGGCGTGTTCTGGCAGACGCAGGGCAGCGGCAAGAGCTTCTCGATGGTGTTCTTCGCGCAGAAGGTGCTGCGCAAGCTGGCCGGCAACTGGACCTTCGTCATCGTCACCGACCGGGTGGAACTCGACGAGCAGATCGCCAAGACCTTCAAGACCGTCGGCGCGGTGAGCGAGGCCGAAGGCGACCAGTGCCACGCCGCCAGCGGCGAGCACCTGCGCGAGCTGCTGCGCGGCAACCACCGCTACGTGTTCACGCTGATCCACAAGTTCCAGGCGCCCGCAGCGCTGACCGACCGCGCCGACGTGATCGTGCTGACCGACGAGGCGCACCGCAGCCAGTACGACACGCTGGCGCTGAACATGCGTGCCGCGCTGCCGAGGGCACTGTTCCTCGCCTTCACCGGCACGCCGCTGATCGCCGGCGAGGAGCGCACCCGCGAGGTCTTCGGCGACTACGTGTCGATCTACGACTTCCAGCAATCGGTGGAGGACGGCGCGACCGTGCCGCTCTTCTACGAGAACCGCACGCCGGAGCTGGAACTGGTCAACCCCGACCTCAACGACGACATCTACCGCCTGATCGAGGAGGCCGATCTCGACGCCGAGCAGGAAGCAAACCTCGAGAAGGTGCTCGGCCGGCAATACCACCTGATCACCCGCGACGACCGGCTGGAGACGGTGGCGCAGGACATCGTGCGGCACTTCCTGGGGCGCGGCTTTGTCGGCAAGGCGATGGTGGTGTCGATCGACAAGGCCACCGCACTGCGCATGCACGACAAGCTGCGCGCGCACTGGACGGCCGAGACCGTGCGAGTCCAGAACGAGCTGGGCGAGCTGGCGATGCGGCCGCTGGGCAGCGAGCGGTCGGCCGAACAGGCGCGGCGTGATGCGCGCAAGGCCGAGCTGAAGCAGCGGCTGGCGCTGCTGACCGGCACCGACATGGCGCTCATCGTTTCGCCCGGGCAGAACGAGATCGAGCAGATGAAGGCGATCGGCCTCGACATCGCGCCGCACCGCAAGCGCATGAACGAGTCACAGCCGGGGCTGGACGAGAAGTTCAAGGACACCGGCGACCCGTTGCGCCTGGTTTTCGTCTGCGCCATGTGGCTGACCGGATTCGACGCGCCGAGCTGTTCGACGGTCTATCTCGACAAGCCGATGCGCAACCACACGCTGATGCAGACCATCGCCCGCGCCAACCGTGTCTTCCCGGGCAAGCACAGCGGCGTGATCGTGGACTACGCGAACGTCTTCGCCTCACTCGAGAAGGCGCTGGCCATCTACGGCGCCGGCAAGGGCGGCACCCATCCGGTCCGGGAAAAGGCGCAACTGGTTGCCGCGCTGCGCGAGGCGGTGGCGACGGCGACGGCGTTCTGCGCCGCGCACGGGGTCGACCTTGCGGCGATGGAGGCGCTGCCGCCGGGTGGCATGGATCGCCTGACTGCCGTCGAGAACGCCATCGACGCGCTGATCGCGCCCGAGGCCTTGCGGCGGGAGTTCTTCGGCCACGAGCAGTTCGTCGGCACGCTGTACCGCGCGGTGCAGCCCGACCCGGCGGCGATCGAGTTTGCCGTCCGCGTCACCGGCATCGACACGCTGGCCGCCGCGATCCGCGCCAAACTCAACCCCGGTCCGCCGGACCTCGCCGCGATCCTCGGTCAGATCACCGGGCTTCTCGACGAGTCGATCAGCGGCCTGCAGATCCGCGAAGGTGGGCCGCCGGCCATCGACCTATCGAGAATCAACTTCGCGGCGCTGGCGCAACGATTCAAGGAATCGACGCACCGGAACACCGACCTCGAGGCGCTCAAGGCAGCAATCCGGGCCAGGCTGGAGAAGCTCGTGCGCCTGAACCGCACGCGCGCCGACTTTGCGCAAAGGTTCGAGGCGCTGATCGACAGCTACAACAGCGGCAGCCGCAACATCGAGCAGCTCTTCGAGGAGCTGCTCAGGCTGTCGAACAGCCTCGACGACGAAGAGGAACGCCACGTGCGCGAGAACCTGAGCGAAGAGGAGCTTGTCATCTTCGACATCCTGACGCGGCCAGCTCCGGAGCTGGACGCCGACGAGCGGGCAGAAGTGAAGAAGGTCGCCAGGGACCTGCTGTCACGCCTGAAGACCTTGCTGGTGCTCAACTGGCGGCAGAAGTCGGCGGCACGCTCGTCGCTGAAGCTGGCGATCGAAGACACCCTCGACAGCGGGCTGCCCCGCGCCTACACGCCGGAACTCTACGGGCAGAAGTGTGCGGCGATCTTCGAGCATGTGTACGAAAGCTACCCGGAGCGCCATGCCGGCGTCTACGCCGGGGCGGCATGAGCACTCGGGCAGGCGGGCGGGCAACCGGCTGCGGTGGACTGTCCGCCGCTGAAGCGGAACCTTGGACGGCCCGACTCGTCAGTGAAGGCCACACCCGCGGGCAAGGAACATCGAAAGCAACGACGGGATCGTCTGCCGACTCATTGAAGACGTGTCAGAGGTGGCGCATGCGGAAGACCAGCTCAAGGCGGTGATGCACCGTGCGATTTCCGCCTATCGACTGCTGATCGTCGACGAAATCGGCTACCTGCCGACGAACCGCGAACAGGCGAATCTGTTCTTCCAGGTGATCGCGGCGCACTACGAGAAGTGCAGCCTGATCGTCACCAGCAACCTACCCTTCGGCCAGCGGGATGCAACCTTTGTTCAGGATTCCACGCTGACGGCCGCGTTACTGGATCGACTGCTGCACCATGCGCACATCGTGCCGATCGCCGGCGAAAGTTACCGGCGCAAGCATCAGCGCCAAGCCGGGATGGTTCTGGCAAAGAAAGCGGCGGTGACGACGGCCGCTTGAGCGCCGCGCGGGTTCGGGGGGTGTATCAAGATTCAATCGGTGCCCAGCGAAAAAATGTGTCAGTCTTAAATCGGTGTTGACAATTGATGCGCGAAACACGCGAGCTGGTGCGGTCTGCAGCTAATTGTTCGTCGTTCTTTTCACTGGATGACGGATGGTACTATGGCGTTGGCCCATCGCACCAGTGGCCTTCAAAGTCGAACGAAAGGTGCCGGTGATGCCGGATGGCGAGGAGGCAAATCGCCCCGCCGATCTGCGCGTAGAGCAACAGGTAATCCTTGAGGACGCATTCGCGCAGTGCCTCCGGGTCCGTAGTCAGCGCCAACAACTTCGCGCGTAGCGTCGCCAAGGCATTGCTGGTCTCGACGGAGCGCGGCTGCCGGAGCATGAACGGCCTGCCCATGCCGGGGAAACGTTCCAGGTTGGGAATCACCGTTTCCAGCAGTTCATCGAGCAGACCATCGTAGGCCTGTGGTGCTTCGGCTTCGGTCAGGAAGCGTTCGATCTCGTCGAGATTGCGCTCGAAGTTGGCGGTGAATTTGACGACTGGTTTCTTCGCCATGCTTATCGCCCGTCCTCGTCGGTATCCCACATCGTTCGGTAAGCATCGACGTAGGACGCTGTCGCTACCGGGTCAATGTCCCAATAGTGACGACACAGCCGGCGGTAGAGTTCGAGCGCAGGCGCAAAACCGCAGAAGCTGAGCAGACCGTCCAAGGCTTGCTCGACCTGAACTTTATCCCGGCTCCGCATGCTTACCAGCGTCTCGACCACGGGCTCGTATTCACGTACCGCCCGGTGATTGAGGGCATCGATCTCGGCGGCAAGCTGCCTGACGTTAGCGACGAATCGATCTTCCGACATGGCGGGCGTTGGTTTCATTCCTTGCTGGCGTGTTGTGTGGCGCTGGCCTGTCACCCGCTACGGCGGCGCTTGAGACTGGCAATCGCGCTGCTGGCGTCCTGGACGCGGCCAGCGGCAACGTCGTCAATGCCTTTGCCGGCCTCGTCGATCAGGAGCAAATGAATACGCTCCCGCTCCAGCTGGTGGTAGTAGTCCAGCCGCTGCGCGTCGATCAGAGCGACATAACTTTCACCGTTCTTGGTGATGATCTTCTCCGCACCGCCCTTGACCTCTTCGGCCAGTTCAGAGAACTTCGCGCGGGCGTGCGAGAGGGGGATAACGTCGCTTGCAGCAATTCCCATGGTTGCCTCCCATGCAGCACAAGATGTGCAATATTCTGTACATCATACGCTTGGGCAGTCAGGGGCGAAAGTGGAACCTGTCAGGTTTGTCGGATTGCTGAGCCGGGCAACAACGAAATGCACGCTGGTCGCGATTTGGCGATCCAGCGCGTTGAAGATGTCGAACAGCGGGGTATCGCCGCTGAAGCGATTGATCCATTCTTCGTTGGCGAAGGCGATCACGCAGTCCGCTTCGCCCTGAAGGCGATTGCTTACTGCATCAGCCCTGCGGTTACGCGTAGCGCCCTCAAGATCGAAAGGGGTGACCACGGCGGCGGTAGTAACCGCCCCGGCATCACGCGCTGACCGGGCCATGACTGGCGTAACGCCGTTGCCCGTGCCGCCGCCAAGTCCGGCGAGCGGAACAACCATGTCGGAGCGGGCTGCAAGGCAGCCCGCTCTCGACCGGTAGTCCCCGGGCGCCCGGTTGGACGCGTCGCAAATCTGCTCTGGGATGCTGACCTGCCCCTCGCTGGTCAGAGTCTTTGCCATGACGCCGCCGTCGCGTTGCGGCCTGCATCAGCGCAACACCTGGCAGGGATACCTGCCGCCTGCGCTGATTGGACCCGATCCGGCGTGCCTTCCTGATCGTACAGCGTGTTCATGGTGGGGTCGTCAATCCGCCCCCGGCCTGTCGTGGCATGCGGCGCGCCCGGATTTCGCCGCCCAGGCGATGGCCGCCAGCCCGGACGGA
The DNA here is from genome assembly GCA_000585015.1 of Candidatus Accumulibacter adjunctus. GTDB lineage: Bacteria > Pseudomonadota > Gammaproteobacteria > Burkholderiales > Rhodocyclaceae > Accumulibacter > Accumulibacter adjunctus. The sequence goes on from JFAX01000009.1 coordinate 15,659, forward strand.
AGCGGGGCCACTTCGTTGCCGCGTGGCAAGCTTGCCGACCCGGACATCCGGCCTTTCGCAGGCTATCGTCGCACCATGAACGATGCGGCGCGAACCCTCTACCTGGTCTGTTACGACGTCTGCGATTCGGCGGTGCGCCGTCGCGTGCAGAAGTACCTGACGGGGTTCAAGGTCGGCGGCCAGAAGTCCTTCTTCGAGTGCTGGCTGACCGCCGCGGAGTTGCGCGAGGTGCGGGCGACCCTGGCCGACCTGCTCGACCTGGCCGAAGACCGCGCGCACATCTTCCAGCTCGACCCGCGCATGCAGCGCACCCTGCTGGGGCGAGCGACCGAAGCGGTGACGGACGTCTTCCTGATCGTCTGAACGAGGAACGATGCAATGACGAGTCTCTATGTAGACCGGCGTGGAATCACCCTGAAGGCCGACGGCGAGGCGCTGGTCTTCTACGAGAACGGTGAGCGCGTCGGTACGGTACCGCTGGCGCCATTGTCGCGCGTCTTCATGCGCGGCGACGTCACGCTCTCCTCGGCGCTGCTCGGCAAGCTCGGCGAACGGGGAATCGGCGTGGTGGTCCTCTCCGGCCGCAAGGCGGTGCCGACGATGCTCCTCGGCCGGCCGCACAACGATGCGGCGCGGCGGGTGGCGCAGTACCGGCAGTCCCTCGACGCCGATTTCTGTCTGCGTTTCTCGCGCGCCATCGTCGAAGCGAAGCTGCGCGCACAGGCAGCCTTTCTCGACGAGCGCCGCGAGAGCGAGTTGCGCTCCCGCTACCTGCTGACCCTCTCGCTGCGTCGTGTGAACGGCAGCATCGCGGCAATCGACGCGCAGACGCGGATCGCCTCGTTGCGCGGACTCGAAGGTGCCGCGGCAGCGGCGTATTTCGAAGGCTTCGGCGACCTGCTGCCGAATCGCCTGAACTTCAGCGGACGCAACCGCCGGCCGCCCCGCGACCCGGTGAACGCGGTGCTCTCCCTCGGTTACACGCTGCTGCATGCGGAGGCGGTGCTGGCGCTCTACGGTTCCGGGCTCGACCCCTTCGTCGGCTTCTACCACACCCTCGACTTCGCCCGCGAGTCGCTCGCTTGCGACCTGGTTGAACCGCTGCGGGTGGAGATCGACAAGCACGTCTTGATGCTCTTCCGCAGCGAGAAACTGCGACCGGAGGACTTCAGCCACAGCGAGCTGGGCTGCCTGCTCGGCAAGGCCGGCCGGGCGCGCTTCTACGCCGAATGGGAGCAACTCGCGGCGCGCCTGCGCAAGCTGCTCGCCGAGAACGTCGCCGACGTCGCCAATGCGATCGGTCTGGCGGCCGCTCCGGTCTCCGACTCGGCCGACGATGGGAGCGACGGCACCGAAGTGGCCGGCAGCGAGCTCGATGCGGGTGACAACGGCGATGGGTTCTGAGCTCGCCTTCGTCATAGGCTACGACATCAGCGATCCGCGCCGGCTGCTGCGCGTGCATCGCGAGATGTGCAAGCACGCCACGCCGCTCGAGTACAGCGTATTCCTGCTGGTGGGCAGCGAGCGCGCGCGAAAGTACTGCCTGGACGAGATCCGGGTGCTGATCGATCCCGTCGCCGACGATGTCCGCTGCTATCCGCTGCCGGCGCGCGGCTTTCAGGGGCGGGTCGGTCGCGCCAGCCTGCCGGACGGAATCGTCTGGACCGGGCTGCCAGCAGCGATCACATGAGCCATTCCGTCTGCGCGAAAACGGGGACCGCGAAAACGGGGACACCGCGAAAACGGGGACAGTACACTTTATTCTTGGCGGAGGCTCTTGCAAGACTCCTGCGGGGCGACATGCTGCGCCGCAGCACTCGCTCTCGGGGAGCGACTTTTCTTGCGCACGAAGCCTGTCCGGCCGAGTTGCTGACCTGATGGCATCGTTTTCTGAATCCGGCGCGAACCCCCTCCTGCACTGCTCGGATGCACGGCGTTCAGAGAGCGAAGGCTGGGGGTCATCGTCGTAATCGCATCAATTGGTCAGCGGACAGCGCGAGCAGGCCGAACATCAGGTGGGCCATCACCTTGGTCTGGCCCTTGACCCGGATGTGCCGGCCACCGAACTCATCCTAGTGAAGAAGGTCGCCAGGGACCTGCTGTCACGCCTGAAGACCTTGCTGTCCGCCGCTGAAGCGGAACCTTGGACGGCCAGACTCGTCAGTGACGGCCACACCCGCGGGCAAGGAACATCCAAAGCAACGACTGGATCGTCTGCCCACTCATCGACGACGTGGTCAACCGCGAAAGAGTCGATTCTGCCGGCCCCTTGTTGCCGGGGGACCTGTTCGAGCACGTCCCGTTGCCCGTCGAAGCGGCCTTCCATTCGCCAGCCAGCGACTCGCGCAAACGCGGGTCGCCGATCTGGCCAGTCAGGTCTTGAATGGCCGACGACCCTTTCCCCCGGCCTTTGTGGGAGTCATTGCCCGCCCGTCCCGGATGCCGGACTCACCAGACTGAGCCCGGAGAAATACGTCGAGTAACGCCGCGTATCCCGGGTCAGGACGGTGTAACCCGCAACGGCGGCATGAGCGCCGATAAAGAAGTCGGCCAGCACGTTGTTCTTCCTTCCTCCCTGCCGGCGATAGCGAACGAATGCCTTGCCGGCAAGAAACAGCGCTGGCCGGGGAATCTCGATCACCGTCAGGCCCAGGTCATCAATGCTGCGATCCAAGGCATCGACCGTCGAAAACGTGAGCGACAGCTCCGCATAGATGACCGGGTTGATGACCAGGCGATGAATCTGCGACAGCGCCCGCAGCTGGCCGATCGACCAGTCGGCCCATTCCGGATCATCCTCCAGAACATCGACCAGCACATTGGTATCAACCAGCAGCATCAGTCCTCGCCGCGCAGCAGAGCCATCAATTCATCGGCGCGCCACTTCACGTCGGCCTTGCCGCGTGCTGCGTCGAAACGATCCGGCTTGCGGCCGGACTGCCCACCCACCTTGTGAATGACCAACTCGCCATCCCTGTTGACGGCGAATTCGACCGATGATCCGGGCGCCAGGTCGAGCGCGTCGCGGATCTGCTTTGGGATGGTGACCTGCCCCTTGCTGGTGAGAGTCGTTGCCATGATGCCTCCTTTGTATTACGGCCTGAATCATTGTAATACCGCGCAGGGATGCCTGCCACCTGGCTCGCGTTCGTCATCGGAAAACGGTGACAGTACACTTTATTCTTGGCGGCGGCTGGGTGCGAAAACGGTGACATCTGAAGCCCAGTGCCCCGCTTGAACAGCGTTCATCATTGTCTTGACTTCGGGGTTCCCCTTGACTCCGAGGGGGCGGGAGATGGCCGGCGGTCAATTGAATGACCGAGGATGGGCTCTTACAATTCACGGCGTCATTTTGCAAGGGGACGAGCATGAGAAGCACGATCACCGAGCGCGGACAATCGAGCAAGGAGCCGTGTTGCTGCACAAGGACCCGGAGTTCAAGGTGGTGCCAGTGCGGCAGGAACTGCTGCCATTGAGAGAACAGTAGTTCCAGCGGCCAGACCGACGAAGCATGGTTCCTGGCGCCCGCCCTGGCGCCCCGAAGGAACCGGGCCAGCCCGGCGGAGCGCCTTCGCTGGAGAAAATCTGCTGCTGGTGGGCAGCGAGCGCGCGCGAAGCTACTGCCTGGACGAGATCCGGGAGCTGATCGATGCCGTCGCCGACGATGTCCGCTTCTATCCGCTGCCGGCGCGCGGCTTTCAGGGGCGGGTCGGTCGCGCCAGCCTGCCGGACGGAATCGTCTGGACAGGGCTGCCGGCAGCGATCACATGAGCCATTCCGTCCGCGCGCGTCTGGCGCCGAGGCGCGCCGCCAGAAGCAGGCGAAGACGGCAGTCGATGGCGATCCGATGCGCTGGTAAGAACCGCCGCCGATGCGCTATCCTGCCGCGGTTGCTCGATGGCGCGCTTGCGTCGTCTCCGCTGCCGCGCGCCGGCGCAGGGCTTTCCCTGCCCGCGGTGGCGGTGGCGGTGAGCCGGTCGCGTCGTCGATGAACGGGGCGAGAAGTCTGTGAGGGAGGTGGCCGATGAGCATGAACGATTTTCCCCTGCCGAAGCACCTGCCGCCGCCTGTCGACGACGGTGCGGCGGCCCATCTCGCGGGCTTGCGCTTGCCCGAACTGACGCTGACCGCGACCGACGGCACCTCGCTCGACCTGGCCCAAGTGCCCGGGCGCTGGGTGCTCTACGTCTATCCGATGACCGGTCGGCCGGGCGTCGCGCTGCCGGACGGCTGGGATGCGATCCCCGGTGCGCGCGGCTGCACGCCGCAATCGTGCAGCTTCCGCGATCACTTCGCCGAGTTGCAGGCGTTGGACACCGGCGTCTTCGGGCTCAGCGCGCAGGACAGCGACTACCAGCGCGAGGCGCGCGACCGGCTGCACCTGCCTTTCGAGCTGCTGAGCGACAGCGGGCTGCGCCTGAAGTCGGCGCTGCGGCTGCCGAC
>JFAX01000009.1:20807-25469 GCA_000585015.1 Candidatus Accumulibacter adjunctus
GGCGCGGCTGTTCGCCGGCGCCGGCGAACTGCTGGCGCACGGCGGCGACCACCTGTGCGGCGACGACTGGTGCATCGCCGACGTCGACCTCGCGCTGATGCTCAACCGGCTGCTGCTCAACGGCGATGCCGTTCCCGACGCCCTCGCCCGCTACGCGACGAGACAGTGGCAAAGGCCCAGCGTGCAGTCGTGGGCGCGCAGGCAGCGGCCGCCCCTCCTGGCGACGACCTGAACAATCCGGGACGGCGCTGCCGCAGCCACACTCGTTTTGGGAGGCGACACTGAACACCCACATCGTTCCGGCCTACGCCGCACTGCTGGGGCTCTTCTTCATCGCCCTGAGCATCCGCACCCTGCGCCTGCGGCGCCAGCTCCGCATCGCCGTCGGCGATGGCGGCAACCCGGCGATGCTGCGCGCCATGCGCGTGCACGCGAACTTTGCCGAGTACGTCCCGCTCGGGCTGATCCTGCTGCATTTCGTCGAGGCGCAGGGGGCGCAGGCGATGCTGCTGCACGGCCTGTGCCTCTGCCTGCTGCTCGGCCGCGTCGCGCATGCCTTCGGCGTCAGCCAGACGGCCGAGAACTTCAGCTTCCGCGTCACGGGCATGGCGCTGACCTTCACGACGATCTTCTTCTCGTCGGCGTGGCTGCTGCTCGCCTTCGTTCGCCAGCATCTGGCCTGAGAGCGGGCGATGGCTTGCAGCCGGGGTTCGTCGCGCGCTATAGTCTCGGCGCGAATGGGAGAGCACGGCACTGCCGTCGCCGAAGGCGCAATCCACCCGGAAACGCTCAGGCAAGAGGACCGTTCGTGCAATGAACTCTGGAGAGCGGCGCCCGCTTCAGCAGGGCGCCCACCGATGGGGCCAGGACGACCGTAGAGCAGCGTGTCGGCCAGACAATCTCTCAGGTACATGGACAGAGGGGTGGACTCGAATCGGGTTCGCCCCTTTGCCGTTTCTGGAATCCACTTCAACACCTTCCTGTCAGGGATTGATACGATGCAGAAAACTGTCCTGAATGAGGAGCACCGCCGAAGCGGGGCACGAATGGTCGATTTCGCTGGCTGGGAGATGCCGCTCCACTATGGCTCGCAGATCGAGGAACACCATGCCGTGCGCCGCGATGCCGGCATGTTCGACGTCTCGCACATGTGCGCCGTCGATGTCGCCGGCGACGATGCGCGCGCCTTCCTGCGACGGCTGCTGGCCAACAACGTCGATCGCCTGCAGCTTCCGGGCAAGGCGCTCTACAGCACGATGCTCAACGAGGCCGGTGGCGTCATCGACGACCTCATCGTCTACCATCTGGGTGAAGAGGACTTCCGCATCGTCATCAACGCCGCGACCGCCGCCAACGACCTGCGCTGGATGACTGCCCGCCGCGACGAGTGGGGCCTGGCGGTGACGATCAGCGCGCGCCGGGAAGGCGCGGACGCGCTGGCGATGATTGCCGTGCAGGGCCCGCAGGCGAGGCAGAAGGTGTGGCAGGCGCTGCCCGAATGCCAGCCGGCCAGCGCCGCCCTGCAGCCCTTCTTCGCCGCCACGGTCGGTGAGCACCTGATCGCCCGCACCGGTTACACCGGCGAGGACGGCTACGAGATCACGCTGCCCGCGGCGCAGGCCGTCAGGCTGTGGCAGCGCCTTGCCGAGGCGGGCGCCCGGCCCTGTGGTCTCGGTGCGCGGGACACGCTGCGCCTCGAGGCGGGAATGAATCTCTACGGCCAGGACATGGACGAGAGCGTGTCGCCGCTCGACGCCGGGCTGGCGTGGACCGTCGACCTCGCTGCGCCGCGCGACTTCGTCGGCAAGGCGGCGTTGCTGGCGAAACCGCAGCAGCACCGCTTCCTCGGCCTGCTGCTCCTCGACCGCGGCGTCCTGCGCGCCCACCAGCGGGTCGACAGCGCACATGGCCCGGGGGAGATCACCAGCGGCAGCTTCTCGCCGACGCTGCAGCAGTCGATCGCCCTCGCCCGCCTGCCGCTGCCCGCCGCCGTCGGCGACGTCGTCCAGGTCAGCGTGCGCGACAGGCCGCTGGCGGCGCGTGTCGTCAAACCCTGCTTCGTCCGGAACGGCAGCATCCTCGTTTGATCCCGACCTGGCCCACGCCAGCCCTGCTTCCACTCATCAGGAGAGACCGTGAACATCCCGACCGACCTCAAGTACACCCGCAGCCACGAATGGGTCCGCATCGAAGCCGACGGAGCGATCAGCGTCGGCATCACCGATCATGCGCAGGAATTGCTCGGCGACCTCGTCTTCATCGAATTGCCCGAGCCGGGACGCGAGTTGGCCGCCGGGCAGGAAGCCGCCGTCGTCGAATCGGTCAAGGCGGCGGCCGACGTCTATTCGCCGCTGTCGGGAAGCGTCATCGAGAACAACGCGGTGCTCGCCGATTCGCCCGAGCTGGTCAACCAGGACGCCTACGCGGCCTGGCTGTTCAGGATTCGTCCGGCGAGCGTCGCCGAGCTCGACGGCCTGCTCGATGCGGCCGCGTACCAAGAGATCGTTGCCGCCGCCTAGTCGCCGCGCGAACCACCGGAAGACACCATGGACGCCACCCCTCCCGCGCCGCCGCTGGCGGCCCTCGAACGGCGCGACGACTTCGTCGGCCGCCACATCGGCCCGAACGCCGGCGAGATCGCCAGCATGCTGGCCAGCATCGGCGTCGCCAGCCTCGCCGAACTCGTCGCGCAGACGGTGCCGGCGGCGATCCGCCTGCCGGCGCCGCTGCCACTCGCCGGACCACGCAGCGAGATCGAGGCGCTGGCCGAGCTGCAGGCGATCGCGCGCCGCAACGACAGGCGGCATTCGCTGATCGGCATGGGCTATGCCGACAGCGTGACGCCAGCGGTCGTGCTGCGCAACCTGCTCGAGAATCCTGGCTGGTACACCGCCTACACGCCCTACCAGGCGGAACTCGCGCAGGGACGTCTGGAGGCGTTGCTCAATTACCAGCAGATGGTGATCGACCTGAGCGGCCTCGAGCTCGCCAATGCCTCGCTGCTCGACGAGGCGACGGCGGCCGCCGAAGCGATGAGCATGGCCCGCCGGGTCAGCAAGTCGGCAGCGCAACGCTTCTTCGTCGACGCGGCGTGCCTGCCGCAGACCGCCGATGTGCTGCGCACCCGCGCCACCTGGTTCGGCTTCGAACTGGTCTTCGGCACACCGGCGGAAGCGGCGCGGCATGAGGTCTTCGGTGCGCTCTTCCAGTATCCGGACGATGCCGGCGAGGTCGCCGACCTCAGCGCGTCGATCGCCGCCGTCAAGGCGCGTGGCGGCGTCGTCGCCGTCGCCTCCGACCTGATGGCGCTGGTGCTGCTGCGCTCGCCGGGCGAGATGGGCGCCGACATCGCACTCGGTTCGGCGCAGCGCTTCGGCGTCCCGCTCGGTTTCGGTGGCCCGCACGCCGCCTTCTTCGCCACCCGTGACGAGTACAAGCGCGCCGTCCCCGGCCGCATCATCGGCGTTTCGGTCGATGCCCGCGGCAAGCGCGCGCTGCGCATGGCGCTGCAGACCCGCGAACAGCACATCCGCCGCGAGAAGGCGAATTCGAACATCTGCACCTCGCAGGTGCTGCTCGCCAACATCGCCGGCATGTACGCCGTCTACCACGGCCCGCAGGGGCTGCGCAGCATCGCCGGCCGCATCCACCGCCTCGCGGCGCTGCTCGCCGCCGGCCTGCGCGAGGGCGGGATCGAGCTCGGCAGCCGGCACTTTTTCGACACCGTTCGCCTGCGGCTGGCCGGCCGCGCGGCGGCGGTCGTGACGGCCGCCGCCGACGCCGGCTACAACCTGCGCCTCGTTTCCGCCGACGAACTCGCGATCGCGATCAACGAGAAGACGACGCGTGCCGACGTCGCTGCGCTGATCCAGCTGATTGCCGGCGTCGCTGCCGACCTCGACGGGCTCGACGAGCAACTGCGCCGTGCCGACCCCTTCCTGCCCGCGTCGCTGCTGCGCCAGGACGCGATCCTGACGCATCCGGTGTTCAACAGCCACCACACCGAGCACCAGATGCTGCGCTATCTGAAGAAGCTGCAGAACCGGGATCTGGCGCTCGACCATTCGATGATCTCGCTCGGCTCCTGCACCATGAAGCTCAACGCCAGCAGCGAGATGATCCCGATCACCTGGCCGGAGTTCAGTGACGTCCACCCATTCGCGCCGCTCGATCAGGCGCAGGGTTACCTGCGGATGATCGCCGACCTGGAAGCCTGGCTGAAGGCGATCACCGGTTTCGACGCCATCTGCCTGCAGCCGAACTCGGGTGCGCAGGGCGAGTACGCCGGCCTGGTCGCGATCGCCCGCTATCACGCCAGCCGCGGCGAAGGCCGGCGCAACGTCTGCCTGATCCCGAAATCGGCGCATGGCACCAATCCCGCCACGGCGCAGATGTGCGGCATGCGGGTGGTGGTCGTGGACTGTGACGACTCCGGCAACATCGATGTCGCCGACCTGGCGGCGAAGGCGGCGCAGCATGCCGCCAACCTCGCCTGCCTGATGATCACCTATCCCTCGACGCACGGCGTCTTCGAGGAAGCGATCAGCGAGATCTGCGCCATCGTGCACCAGCATGGCGGCCAGGTCTACATGGACGGCGCCAATCTCAACGCGCAGGTGGGATTGACCTCGCCGGCGCTGATCGGCGCCGACGTCAGCCACA
>JFAX01000009.1:25486-31192 GCA_000585015.1 Candidatus Accumulibacter adjunctus
TTCTGCATCCCGCATGGCGGCGGCGGCCCGGGTATGGGTCCGATCGGTCTCAAGGCGCATCTCGCGCCGTTCATGGCCAACCACTGCGTGCAACCGGTCGCCGGGCCGCACCGCGGCCAGGGAGCGGTTGCCGCGGCGCCCTGGGGCTCGGCGTCGATCCTGCCGATCTCCTGGATGTACATCGCGATGATGGGCGGCAGCGGACTGACGCGGGCGACCGAAGTGGCGATCCTCAACGCCAACTACATCGGCACCCGCCTGGCTCCGCATTACCCGGTGCTGTACACCGGCAGGAACGGCCGCGTCGCGCATGAGTGCATCCTCGACATCCGCCCGCTCAAGGCGGCCACCGGCGTGTCCGAGATCGACATCGCCAAACGCCTGATGGATTATGGCTTCCACGCGCCGACGGTCAGCTTCCCGGTGGCGGGAACGATGATGGTCGAACCGACCGAATCGGAGGCAAAGGGCGAACTCGATCGCTTCATCGCCGCGATGATCGGCATTCGCCACGAGATCCGGCAGATCGAGAGCGGCCACTGGCCGGCCGACGACAACCCGCTGAAGCGCGCCCCGCACACCCAGGCCGACATCGTCGACGAGGCGTGGCAGCGGCCCTACAGCCGCCAGCAGGCGGCCTTTCCGCTGCCCTGGGTGGCGGAGAACAAGTTCTGGCCGAGCGTCAATCGCGTCGACGACGTGTACGGCGACCGCCATCTGTTCTGTTCCTGCATGCCGGTCGACGAGTCCGACGAGTCCGACGAGTCGGCGGAATCCGGCCCGGTCAACCACACCAGCGGAGTGAAGACATGAGCACAAGCATCCACGAGTTCAGCGCCGAGCTCCTCGGCGGCGGTACGCAGCCGCTGGCCGACTACGCCGGCAAGGTCCTGCTGATCGTCAACACCGCCAGCCAGTGCGGCTTCACACCGCAGTACGCCGGCCTCGAGGCGCTCTACGAGCGCTATCGCGAGCGCGGCCTGGTCGTTCTCGGTTTTCCCTGCAACCAGTTCGGCGCGCAGGAGCCGGGCGATGCCGGCGAGATCGCCAGTTTCTGCCAGAAGAACTACGGCGTCAGCTTCCCGATGTTCGCCCGCATCGAGGTCAATGGCGACAACGCGCACCCGCTCTACCAGTATCTGAAGAAAGCCGCGCCGGGCCTGCTCGGCAGCGAGGCGATCAAGTGGAACTTCACCAAGTTCCTCGTCGATCGCGCCGGCGACGTCGTGCAGCGCTACGCACCGGCAACCGCCCCGGACAGCATCGCCGACGACATCGAGAAGCTGCTGTGAGCAAGCGCCGTCGGCCGACCGCTGACGACGCCAGGCGGCAGCCGCCGGCGCGCGCACGGCTGCCGGGCGACGACGAAACGCATGCAGCGCGCTGAGTCGACGCCCGCATCGGCGCCGCTGCGGACTCCCGACCTCAGCGCCATGCTGCGCTGGCCGAACGTGCCGGCGTGCTACGGCTGGCTGGGACTCGATCGCCGCGGTCGCTGGCGCCTGCGCGGCGAAACGCTCACCCATGCCGGCCTCGTCGCCTTCCTCGACCGGCAGTACGGATGCGACCGGCAGGGCAACCATTTCGTCCAGAACGGTCCGCAGCGCGTCTACGTCGAGCTCGAGTACACCCCCTGGGTGCTGCGCCTGGGCGCCACCGGCGAGCTCGAGACGCACATCGGGACGCCGGTCGACGAGATTCGCGGCGCCGCCATCGACGAACAGGGCAACCTGCTGCTCGAGATTCCCGAGGGCGTCGCGCTGCTCTGCGACCACGACCTCGCTGCGCTGCACGGCTGCCTGCAGCGGGCGGACGGCATGCCGGCCGACGACGCCAGCGTGCTCGCCGCCATGTGCGCCGGCGACGGCGAGGCCAGCGCGCTGACACTCTGCTGGCGCGGCCAACGGCTGCCGGTGCGTTCGCTCCGCCGGGCCGACGTCGCGCGACGCTATGGCTTCGTCGCCATACCACGCGCAGACGACGTGGAGGAACGGCGTTGAACCTGCGGCAACTCGCCCTCGACGCCCTGCTGCTCGGCGACCCGGCGCTGAAATGCGCCGCCGTCGACGCCATGCCGCTGCCTGCCGGCGAGCAGACGCCGGCCGACCCGGACAGCCGCCGGCTGCAACACGAATCGCTGCCCGGCCGCTGCGCGCGGCCATTGCTGGTCGCGCCGGCGCAACTGGCGCAACGACCGGTCAGCACGCTCGCGGGACGCGCCGCGCTGTTCCACTCGCTGGCGCATATCGAGCTCAATGCCGTCAATCTGGCGCTCGACGCCGTCTGGCGCTTCGCCGGCATGCCGGGCGACTTCTACCGCGACTGGATCGGCGTCGCGCGCGAGGAGTCGCAACACTTCCAGTTGCTGCACCAGCACCTGCGGGCGATGGGCTACGCTTACGGCGACTTCCCGGCACACGACGGGCTCTGGGAAATGGCCGAGAAAACCCGTGACGACCTGCTGGCACGACTCGCGCTCGTGCCGCGCGTCCTCGAAGCGCGCGGCCTCGACGCCGCGCCGCTGATTCGCGACAAGCTGCGGCACGCCGGCGACGAGCACGGTGCGGCACTGCTCGAGATCATCCTGCGCGACGAGGTGGCGCATGTGCGCATCGGCAACCGCTGGTACCACTGGCTTTGCGAGCAGCGCGGCCTCGACCCGCTGGCCTGCCAGGCCGAACTGGCCCGACGCCATCGTGCACCGCGCCCGCGTGGCCCGTTCAACCTCGCCGCGCGACGCGCCGCCGGCTTCGACGAGCAGGAACTGGCGGCGCTGCAGGCTGGATGAGGGCAAGCGGGCGCAGCGGCCAGCGCGGCTTCGCGAATGAAGCGACCGTCCGCGACGGCCCATGTCAATCACTTACCGGCGGCATGCCGTCCGGGCTTTACTGGAGCGACTCCTGTCATGCGCTATCAGGTTTTCATGGAAGAAGAGGAAGGAGCCGAAGGCTCCGGGGATCTCGCCAGCTTCGACACGCTCGAGGGGGTGTGGGAATTCATCGGCAAGCATCTGCCGACCGGCGTCTACAGCGATCGCCGCCTCGTCTGGGTCAAGGACCGCGAGGCGAACGGCGAGGTGTCCTTCTCGGTCACGTCCAGTCTATGGACCGAGCATTGCGAGACGCCGCTCGCTTTCGCGCGCTGCTTCAAGATGTTCCTCGATTTCAGGCATCCCTAGCAGTGCCTGCAGCAAGCTGCAGGCGCCACCGCCGGCCGCCATGCTAGCGACACCGCGCCCGTCCGCCGGCCTGGCGCTGCTGCTGACGACCCTGGTTGCCCTCGGCCCACTATCGACGGATCTCTACCTGCCGGCGCTGCCGACTCTCGCCAGGGTCTTCGCCAGTGACGCCGCCGCGGTGCAACTGACGCTGTCGGTCTTTCTCGCCGGCTTCGCCTGTGGTCAGATCTTCTACGGCCCGCTGTCCGACCGCTTCGGACGCCGCCCGGCGCTGCTCGGCGGTCTGGCGCTCTACTGTCTCGGCTCGCTCGGCTGCGTCTTCGCCCCCGACATCGCGACGCTGATCGGCGCCCGCTTCGTGCAGGCGCTCGGTGCCTGCGCCGGCCCGGTGATCGGGCGCGCGATCGTGCGCGACATCTGGGGAGCCAGCGAGTCGGCACGCATCATCGCCTACATGGGCAGCGCCATGGCCCTCGCGCCCCTCGTCGGACCGACGCTTGGCGGCTTCCTCACCATCCTCTTCGGCTGGCAGTCGAATTTCGTGCTCCTGCTGCTAATCGCCGCGATGCAGCTTCTGGCCGTCGCGCGCGCCCTCGGCGAGAGCAACCTGCGGCGTGACCCGGACGCCACCAGGCCGCGCCGGATGCTCGCCAACTTCGCCCAACTGCTGGCCAACCGGGCCTACCTCGGCTACCTGCTCACCTTTTCCTTCTCCTACAGCGCACTCTTCGCCTTCATCTCGGGATCGTCCTTCGTCCTCGCCGAGCGGCACGGGCTGACGCCGCAGGTCTACGGCATCTGCTTCGGCAGCGTCGTCGCCGGCTACCTGCTCGGCTCGCTGATCTCCGGGCGACTGGTACGGCGGCTCGGCAGCGACCGGCTGCTCCTGATCGGCGCCGGCATCGGTGCCATCGCCGGCCTCGCCATGGCGCTGCTCGAGTACGCCGGCGTCCGCACGCTCGCCGCCATCCTCGTGCCGATGTTCTTCTGCACCATGGCAACCGGCCTCGTCATGCCGAACGCGATCGCGCGCGCACTCGCCCCCTATCCGGCGATGGCGGGCGCGGCGTCGGCGCTGATGGGCTTCGTCCAGATGAGCGTGGCGGCACTGGTCGGCATCGCCGTCGGCCACGGGCTGTCGGGCGGCGGCGCGGCACTGGCGACAGCGGTCGCCATCTGCACCCTGCTCGCGCCCGTTTCATGGTTCCTGCTGCTGCGCCGTGGCCGCTGACCGCGCGGCCGACACACGCGGGGAGCCGGGCGGCGCGACCGCAGTGGCGGCAGCGCGGGGCGCATCGGGTTGGGAGCCAGAGCCAAGAATGCGGCCTGAATGGCGATCGATCTGGCGGCGAAGCTTGACTTGCCCGTGATCCGTTCAGCCATTGGCCGGCAACAGGAGCGTTGCGCGCAATCCACCGAGCGGCGATCTGGTCAGCGACAGGCGACCGCCATAGAGGTGGGCCAGTTCGTCCACGATCGCCAGACCGAGACCGGATCCCGGCACTCCCTGATCGGCACGTACGCCGCGCCGCAAGACATCCTCACATTGCTCTGCCGCAATACCGTCGCCGTCGTCATCGATGTCGATGCGAATGCCGTCGTCGGACCTGGACACGCCCATCACAACCTGCTGCCGGGCCCACTTGCAGGCGTTGTCCAGCAGGTTGCCGAGCATCTCCTGCAAGTCGTGCAGTTCTACGCGAACGCCCACGGCCACGTTCGGCGGATCCATGTGGAGTTTCAGTTCGCATCCGGCATGAAGCTGGCGCAGCGTTCGCATCAAGCCGTCGAGTGCTGCCGGCAATGAGGTGTTGAGCCCCGGTTGGCTGACCGCGGCTGCCGCCTGTGCTCGCGCGAGGTGGTAGTCGACCTGGCGACGCGCGACCCCGACCTGCTCTGCGACCAGCCGTGCAAAGTCATCCTGCCGCGCATTCGCGGCATTGGCGAGGACACTCAGCGGGGTCTTCACGGCATGTGCCAGGTTGCCGGCCTGCGTTCTCGCCCGTTCGACGATGCCGGTGTTCTGGGCCAGCACGCTGTTGAATTCCTCGACCAGGGGAGCGATCTCGACAGGATGGTCGTCCGGCAGACGCTGCGCCTCGCCCTTGCGGATCCGTTCCAGGCCTTGCCGGAGGCGGCGCAGCGGCGACAGGCCGACACCGACCTGGACCAGAACGGCGAATGCCAGGCCGAGCGCCAGCACGCCGAGCGACAGCCACAGCGCGCCCTGGAAGCGGGCGACCGGCTCGTCCATCTGCGCCTCGTCGGCGGCAGCGATCAGACGGAAGCGATGCGGCGTCCCGTCGGCGCCGTCCTCGATGGCGATCGTCCGTTCGACCATGCCGAGCATGCGCCCCTGCGGCCCCGCAATGCGGTGTTGGTGCAGCTCGCCGTCGGCCGGCTTGTCCTGCGGCACGGCCAGCACGTGATCCCACAGCGAACGCGAACGCAGCACGCCGGCGCCACCCCCGACGCCATCGACACCATCGACCTGCCAGTAGGAGCCGGAATAGGGGCGGCTCAGGCGC
>JFAX01000009.1:31421-35992 GCA_000585015.1 Candidatus Accumulibacter adjunctus
GCCGGAATAGGGGCGGCTCAGGCGCGGGTCGCTGAGCGGCAGGGCGAGGATGGCGCGACCTTCGGTATCAAGGGCGAGATGCGCCGTCAGCTGGTCGAGGTGGGTGCGCAGTTCGGCGTGGAACTGCCCTGCGACGTGGTCGCGGAACAGGTTGCCGAGCGCCCAGCCGGCGACGACGATGGTCGCCGCGATCCACACCAGCGTGCCGGCGACCAGGCGAATGCGCAGCGAGCCGCTCCGGCGCATCATGTCGGCCCGCCAGGCGCCGCCAAGCGGTAGCCGAGTCCACGCACGGTCTCGATCATGCCGGCCGGCAGCTTCTTGCGCAGACGTGCGATGAAGACCTCGACGGTGTTCGAGTCGCGGTCGAAATCCTGCGCGTAGATGTGCTGGACCAGATCGCTGCGCGAGATCACTTCGCCCTGGTGGTGCATCAGGTAGGCGAGCACCCGGAATTCGTGGCTGGTCAGCGCCAGCGTCTGGCCGTCCGCCCGCACGCGGCCGTTGCGCGTGTCGAGCACGAGCGAGCCGCAGGCGATCTCGGCGCTGGCGTGGCCGCCAGCGCGGCGGATCAACGCCCGCAATCGCGCCAGCAGCTCTTCCATGTGGAAGGGCTTGCTCAGGTAGTCGTCGGCGCCGGCATCGATGCCGGCCACCTTCTCGTGCCAGCTGTCGCGCGCGGTGAGGATCAGCACCGGCATCGTACATCCGGCGGCGCGCCACTTCCTCAGGACGGTGATGCCGTCCATGCGTGGCAGCCCGAGGTCGAGAACGACCGCATCGTAGGGTTCGCCGTCGCCGAGGAAGTGGGCGTCGATGCCGTTGTCGGCGCGATCCGCGACGTAGCCTGCCGCCGCCAGCGCCTCGACCACTTGCGCCTGCAGCGTCGGCTCGTCCTCCACCACCAGAATGCGCATCAATGCCTCTCCTTGTCCTTTTCGCGCGTGCGGCTGCCAAGCACCGTGCCGTCGCGCGCGTCGACCTTGAGCCGGATCAGCGCACCGCCACGCTGCAGGACCTTCAACTTGTAGATCCAGCGCGCATCGTGCTCACGTTCCAGCTCGACGTCGATCACCTGTCCCGGATGCAGCTGCTCGACGCGCTCGAGCACGCGCGCCAGCGGCAGGATCTCGCCCGCCTCCACTGCCTGCCGGGCGCGGTCGTGGTCGTGGTCGTCGCTGGCGTGGGCGATGGCGGGAGAAGCCAGCAACCAGGCGGCGCAGGCAAGTGCCTGCCAGAGGGAAGGAGGTGCTCGGGTCATGCGCGTGGCCGCAGTCGTGGTCGAGGTCTCATTTCTATTCTCGTCGAGCTTAACCGAAGATGAACGGACGGTTCAGCTTTCGTTCAGCCGTTGGCTGTCATCGTGGCGCCAACATCCCACCGAACAGGAGTCCGCCATGAAGCCGATCACCGCCCTGCCCGTACTCACCCTCGCGCTGGCCATGGCCTTGCCCGTGGCCGCCGCCGGCCCGCGCGACGACCAGCTGGCGGCCTACGCGGCGGCTGCCCGTGCCGCCAATCCGGCCTTCGCCGGCTTTTCCGCAGCGCGCGGCAAGACCCTGCACACGCAGAACTTCGCCGGCGGCAAGCCGGAGTCGCCGGCCTGCACCTCGTGCCACGGCAACGACCCGCGCGGCGCCGGCCGCACGCCGGCCGGCAAGGTCGTCGAGGCGATGGCGCTGTCCACTTCCCCGGCACGTTACACCGACCCGGCCAAGGTCGAAAAGTGGTTCAAGCGCAACTGCAACGAAGTGCTCGGTCGCGAATGCACGCCGCTCGAAAAGGGCGACTGGCTGAGCTTCATGCTCGGCCAGTAGGTCGCGGTGCCGCTGCTCTCCATGGACAGAAAGGAATCCGCCATGAGCCCGAAACCCCTGAACACGGACCGTCCGTTGCCGCTGCGTCCGCTCGTCCTTGGCGCCGTCGCGCTGGCCTTCTCGGCCATCGTGCTCGGCCGCGCGCAGGCCGGCGGCAGCCACTGGTTCCCGCCGGTCGCCGACCCACTGGTCAAGGAAGAATGCGGCAGCTGCCATCTCGCCTTCGCACCGTCGATGCTGCCGGCCGCTTCGTGGCAACGGATGATGTCCAACCTGAAGAACCACTTCGGCGACGATGCATCGCTCGATCCGGCCGTCACCGCGAAGATCAGCGAGTATCTGGTGGCCAACGCCGGCGACCGCGGCGGTCAGCGCTACGGCGACAAGCTGCTGCGCGGTGTGACGGGAACGACGTCGCTGGCCAGTGCGCCGCTGCGCATCACCGAGTTGCCGAAATGGGTGCGCGAGCACCGCAAGGTTCCGAACTGGGAGTGGAAGCACCAGGAGGTGCGCACGCGCGCCAACTGCACCGCCTGCCATGCCGATGCGGCCAGGGGCTACTACGACGACTGATCGCCAACCGGCGCCCGATCAATATCGATTCCTGGCCGGCACGCCGGCCGCTACGAATGGAGGATCCCATCATGCGCAAACCGAAGCTGCTTTCTTCCCTGGTTCTCGCCGCAACCCTGGCTTCGGGTGCCTTCGTGCGGCCCGCGATCGCCGGCGATGCGCGCAGTGCATCCGCAACGGCCGGCGCCCAGTGGCTGCCGCTCGGCGAAATCGTCCGCCGGCTGGAGGCCGCAGGCTATCGCGACATCGAGAAGATCGAACGCGAGCACGGTGCCTATGAGGCCCGCGCCACCGATCGCGATGGCGCGCGGGTGAAGCTAGACATTCAGCCGATGACCGGCCATATCACCCCCCGTGCGTCGCGCAGCGATCGGCGCGAGGGCGCGCGCTCGCAGGAGCGCGCTGTCGACGGTGCCCGGGCGCAGGAATGCACCAAACGCCGCTGCCGCGACGATCTGCCGACCCCGCCGGTCGCACCGGCGCCGGCGCCAGCCCGCTGAGGAGTTCGCCATGAAGACCCTGCTTGCCGGACTCTGTGCGCTGGTCCTTGCCGTCTGGGGCTGGGATGTCGCGCAGGCGACCTGGCCCGCGACGGCCCATCCGTGGTGGATCGCCCGCCAGGAACTGCTCCATCTGAGCGGCCTGCTGTCGATCGCGCTGATGTCGCTGGCGATGCTGCTGGCGACGCGGCCGGGCTGGCTGGAGGCGCCGCTGGGGGGCCTGGACCGCATCTACCGGACGCACAAGTGGGCCGGCATTCTCGGCATCGGCCTGGCAGCGGCGCACTGGCTGGTCGAGATGGGCGACGACGTCCTCAAGGCCACGATCGGGCGCGAGGGGCGTCTGCCAAAGGAAAAGTACGCCGGCTTCCTTGAGGTCCTGCGCGACCTCGCCAAGGACATGGGCGAGTGGGCGATCTACGCCGTGTTGCTGATGCTGGTCATCACGCTGTGGCGCCGCTTCCCCTATCGCGCCTGGCGCTTCCTGCATCGAGCCATGCCGGTGCTCTACCTCGTGCTCGCCTTCCATGCCCTACTGCTGGCGCCGCGCGATTACTGGCAGCAGCCGCTTGGTGCACTGGTCGCCGTACTCGTCGTCGCCGGCAGCTACGGCGCCTTCCGCGCGCTGGCCGGCAGCATCGGCCGTACGCGCCGTCATGCCGGCAGCTTGGTCGCCATCGAACATCCGGCGCCGGACGTGACTGGCGTGCGCTGCAGGATGGGCGACGACTGGCCCGGCCATCGTCCCGGCCAGTTCGCCTTCGTCACCTTCGATGCGCGCGAGGGCGGCCATCCCTTCACAATCGCCAGCGCCGACCAGGGCGACGGCACGATCGCCTTCCAGATCAAGGCACTCGGGGATTACACCGGCACTCTGGCAGGGCGACTGGCCGTCGGCCAGCCGGTCAGCATCGAAGGCCCCTACGGCTGCTTCGACCTCGACCGCTGCGACGCGCGGGCGCGGCAGATCTGGATCGCCGGCGGCATCGGCGTCACGCCCTTTCTCGCCTGGCTGGAAGCCCTGTCGCACGAGCGCGCCAATGCACCCGTCGCCGAACTGCACTACTGTACCCGTGACAGCGCCGCCGATCCCTTCGTCGGCCGGCTGCAGGCGCTGTGTGCGCACCTGCCGTCGGTCCGCCTGACGGTGCACGACGCGCGCGCCGGCGACCGGTTGCAGGCCGCGGCACTGCGCGATGCGGCGAGCGCTGAAGTCTGGTTCTGCGGCCCGCGCGGGCTCGCCGACACCCTGCGTGCAGAACTGGCGCGCCTCGGCCGGCGGCCGCGCTTCCATCAGGAAGCCTTCGCGATGCGTTGACCCCGGTGCATGCGATTTCCCGCCGGTACGGACGAATGCCCGGCCGGCCGTTGCACGCTGAAGATCTGGTTGCCCGCTGCCGATGCCCGCCCACAGCCATTTCACCGTAAGATAGCCCCGGTATGGCGATTCGTGACCCTGCGGCACCGCCCGCCGGCCGCGCATCGCCGAACGACCATCTTTTGGATGTGGGGTAGGACAGCTTGCTCGCCAGAGAAACGACGCCCAGTACCATCGTCAGGTACCTCGATGAGTACGTCATCGGCCAGGATGAGGCCAAGAAGGTGCTCGCCGTCGCGGTTTATTCGCACTACCGCAAGATCGCCACCCTGCGCAATGACCAGGGGGCGATCGCCAAGAGCA
>JFAX01000009.1:35997-36229 GCA_000585015.1 Candidatus Accumulibacter adjunctus
TTCGCACTACCGCAAGATCGCCACCCTGCGCAATGACCAGGGGGCGATCGCCAAGAGCAACGTGCTGCTCGTCGGCCCCTCGGGAACCGGCAAGACGCTGCTCTGCGACACGCTGTCGCGCCTGCTGAAGGTGCCTTTCGTCACCGCCGACGCGACCTCGCTGGCGCAGACCAAGTACGCCAACGAGGAAATCGAGGCGGCACTGCAGCGGCTGCTCGACAAGGCCGATGGC
>JFAX01000009.1:36817-38939 GCA_000585015.1 Candidatus Accumulibacter adjunctus
GGCATCTTCGAGGAACTGATCACGCCGATCCTCTACCTGATACCGGACAACCCGGAGATCTGCAAGGTTGAAATCTCCTCATTGTTTGAAGACGCCCGCTATTTCCGGCGCAAGTGACGACCGCCCGGCCGCTGCCGGCGCCCGGCGCTGGCCGGGCCGCCGCGCCGTCGCCTCGGCGCTGCGCGTCACGGCCCTCTGCATCCTGTCCTATCTGCTCGCCTGCACGGGAATCGCCATGTTCCAGAACCACCTGCTCTACTTCCCGCAGCGCGCCGGGGTTGGCGAAATGACCGCCGACGGCCTCGCTCCCTGGCCGGGCGCCGGGGACTTCCGCGGACTGCTGGCCGAACCGGCCGGCCCGGCACGCGCGACGGCGATCGTCTTCCATGGCAATGCCGGGCACGCCGGCCACCGCCAGTTCTACAGCGACGCACTGGTGCCGCTCGGCCTGCGCGTGATCCTCGCCGAGTATCCGGCCTATGGACCGCGCGCCGGCGAGCTTGGCGAGACCAGCCTGGTGGCCGACGCCGAACGGACGATCGCGCTCGCGCATGAACGTTACGGCGGCCCGCTCCTGATCATCGGCGAATCGCTCGGCGCCGGCGTCGCCGCGGCAGCCAGTGCGCGCCAGCGCGCAGCGATCGGCGGCCTGCTGCTGATCACGCCGTGGGACAGGTTGGAGAACGTCGCCAGCCACCACTACCCGCTGCTGCCGGTGAAGCTGCTGCTGCGCGACCGCTACGACAGCAGCAGCCATCTCGCCGACCTGCAGCGGCCGGTACTGGTCGCCGTCGCCGCCGACGACCGCATCGTCCCCGCCCGCTTCGGGCACGCGCTGTACGATTCGCTGCCGCAACCCAAGCGGCTGGCGCTGATCGAGGGCGCCGATCACAACGACTGGTTCTATCGGCTCGACGAGAATTGGTGGCGGCAGGCGATCGACTTCCTGCTCGCCGTGCGTGACTGATCGCCGGCGAGGATCAAGGCCGGGGCATCGTCAGCCGGCGCCGCGGGCGCCCGCCGCGCAACGGATCAGGCGCTCAGCGCCGTGTCCTCGCCGCCATCTCCTCGTGCAGCGTCCGACTGGCCGGCCGCAGCGGCGTTCGGCTCTGCGTCCATCCGGATTGGCGCGGCGGCGTCAGCAGGCGCAAACGAGTCGCCAGCCAGCCGAAAGCGCGGTAGAGCTGCGGACGGGTGTACAACGCGGCCCAGCCTGCCCAGACGGCGTCCATGAGGAGATTGCGCGCCGCCCCCTGGCCGAGCAGCGGCCGCTGCCCGACGCGTGCGTCGTGCTGCGCCTCGCCGCGCAAGCGGACCAGCAGCTCGGGAATCGGGATGCGCACCGGGCAGACCTCGCCACAGGCGCCGCAGAGGCTGGACGCGGTCGGCAGGACGTGCGTCGCCGCCAGCCCGAGCAGGTGCGGCGAGATGATCTCGCCGATCGGGCCCGGGTACGTCGTGCCGTAGGCATGGCCGCCGATGCGCGTATAGACCGGGCAATGGTTCATGCAGGCGCCACAACGGATGCACTGCAGGGTGGCGCGCAGCTGCTCGTCGGCGTAGGCCTGCGTGCGCCCGTTGTCGACGAGCACCAGATGGACTTCGCGCGGCCCATCCTTCTCGCCCGGCTTGCGCGGCCCGCTGATCAGGTTGAAGTAGGTGGTGATCGCCTGTCCGGTCGCCGAGCGGGTGAGCAGCCCGAACAGCGGCGGCACGTGTTCGAGTTTCTCGACGACCTTCTCGATGCCGGTGATCGCGATGTGCACATCCGGCACCGTCGTACACATGCGGCCATTGCCCTCGTTCTCGACCAGGCACAGCGTGCCAGTCTCGGCCACCGCGAAGTTGACTCCCGAGAGACCGATCTCGGCGGCCATGAACTTCTCGCGCAGCACGGTGCGGCCAATGCCGATCAGTTCATCGACCGAGTCGGTGTAGCTGGCACCGGGGACCTTCTCGGCGAACAGGCGGGCGATCTGCTCCTTCGTCTTGTGGATCGCCGGCATGATGATGTGCGAGGGCTTCTCGCCGTCGAGCTGGACGATGTATTCGCCCATGTCGCTCTCCAGCGCCTCCATGCCGGCATCGGCCATCGCATGATTGAGCTCGATCTCCTCGCTGA
>JFAX01000009.1:38946-73523 GCA_000585015.1 Candidatus Accumulibacter adjunctus
CTTGCCCTTGACCATCAGCTTCGTCGCGTGTCGACGCGCGATGTCGATGATGATGCCGTTCGCCTCGGCCGGAGTTTCGGCCCAGTGCACGTGGACGCCGTTCTCGGTCAGCCGGCGCTCGAGCAGTTCGAGCAGGTCGGGCAAGCGCGCCAGGCTGTACTTGCGGATGTGCTCGGCGAGCACGCGCTGACGCTCGAAGGCAGCCAGATCGGGAAACTGCGCCGCGCGCTTGCCGATCAGGAAATCCATCGCGCCGCGAAAGCTGCGGCGCAGGTGCTCGTCGGCAACCGCCGTCGCCGCGCGCTCGCGGAACTCGCTGGCGGGAACGAAGTGCAGTGGCTGTGCGTTCATCGCGCATCCTCCCCGTCGAGCAGCAGGACGACCAGTTCCTTCGGCCCGTGCGCACCGTAGGCCAGCGTCACCTGGATATCGGCCGTCTTCGACGGCCCCGAGACGAGCAGCGCGTTGGTCGGCAGGTTGCCGCTCCACTGCTGTGCGCCGATCGCCTCCAGCAGGTTGGCATGGATCTGGTCGGCATCGAGGAGCGCGAAGTGGATTGGCGGCACCAGCGACAGCAGGCGCGGCTCGCTGGCGTCCGGCCAGATGATCAGCGTGCCGGTCTCGGCGATGCCGCCGCGGGTCGAGGTCAGGCTGGCGTCGATGTCGCGAAAGAGCTCGGCCTTCCACTCCTCGAGCGGCCGGTCGTAACAGCGCAGGCCGGCGATGCCGCTGCCGGCCAGCGCCGCGGCGTGCCGCTCGCCATGCAGCAGCGAGCGCACCCCCTTCGCCAGGCACAGCTCGCGCAGCTTCGCCGGCCAGTCGTCGCGGCTGGTGCGGACGACCTCGCCGCGCCAGAAAGCCATCTTCTCGCAGAACAGCCGGATCCGCTCGCCGCGATCGCCGGCTCCAGCCGCATCGGTGCGAGCTGCCTGCTGGCCCCATACGTCGGGTGGCAACGGTAGCGGTCCCTGTGCTGCCTGCCGCAGTCGCTGCAGGATGTGGTCGCGCGCGCTCACCGGGCTTCTCCGGCATCCGCGCCGCAGCGCCGCCAGAGAAAACTGGCCAGATGCTGTCCCTGCAGGCTGCCCCCCCTCTTCTGCAGCGTGTGGTTGAGATTGAGCATGCAGCCACAGTCGGCGGAAACGAAGGTCGTCGCCCCGGTCTCCTGCAGCGCATCGACCTTGTCGGCGGCCATTGCCCCCGAGATCGCCGGATGCTTGAGCGAAAAGGTGCCACCGAAGCCGCAGCATTCCGCTTCGTGGGCATGCACCACGACATCGACCGCCGGCAACTGGTCGAGCAGCGCGCGGGCGTGCAGGTGCGTCCCCATTTCGCGGCGAGCGGCACACGAGGTATGCAGGGCGACGCGCTCGCGCGGCCCGCGGTCGCTGAGGCGGACCCTCGCCACCTCGAGCAGGAACTCCGACAGCTCGAACACGCGATCGGCAAGCGCCTGCGCCTCGGCCTGCAGCAGCGCGTCATCGGCGAACATCTTCGGGTAGTGGTGGCGCATCGTGCCGGCGCAGGAACCGGAAGGAACGATCACCGGCCACGGCTCGGGAAACAGCCGCAACTGGGCCAGAGCCACCGCCCGCGCCTGGTCGGGAAAGCCGCTGCTGTGCGCCGGCTGCCCGCAGCAGGTCTGGTCGGCGGGAAAATGTACCTCGATCCCCTCCCGCTCGAGCAGCCGCACGGCGTCCAGCCCGGCCTGCGGACAGAAAAGATCGATCAGACAGGTTCCGAAGAGGTACACCCGGGCCGGCTTCTCGGGATACTGGCGGCGCTCTGTCCCATCCATGGCATGCTCCTGCGCAAAGTCGAACCAAAAGTGGTAAGACCACTTTTGGTTAACTTACGATTGCGCGGACGCTTTGTCAATCCTTGCCGTTCGCCAGCGAATCGCTGTGGGACATGGCAAGATGATCGTCGGCCCGGAACCGGGGCACGCCCGGTCGCGCGCGCTGCCGCTCGCGCGCTGCGGACGGGCAACTGGTCAGACCACCGCATTCCTGCAATAATGCGCCCCGGACGCTCCGAGGACGCCATCGCCAGCGCATGACCTACAGCAAGCTCAAACTGCCGCGAATCCCCGACGCCGTCGCGCACCAGCTCGAGACGCGAATCATCGAGGGCTCACTGAAGCCCGGCGACCGCCTGCCGGCCGAACGTGAACTGGCGCTCGAACTCGGCGTCTCGCGTCCCTCGCTGCGCGAGGCGATCAAGCAGCTCGTCTCGCGCGGGCTGCTGCTCAGCCGCCATGGTGGCGGCACCTTCGTCACCGACCGACTGGCGACGAGCTTCAGCGATCCCTGGCAGCAGTTGCTCGAGCAGCACCCGTTCCTGCACGACGATGTACTCGAATTCCGCCACCTGCTCGAAGCGTCGGCCGCCGCTCTGGCGGCGCAAAGGGCGACCGACGCCGATCTGCAGCGCCTCGAACAGGCATACCAGCGCGTCGATGCGGCCTACGCCGGCAGTGACCGCAGCGCACAGGTGGCCGCCGACGTCGCCTTCCATCTGACGATTGCCGAATCGGCGCACAACGCCGTCTTCGCGCACCTGCTGGCGAGCATCCTGCGCCTCTTGCACGAACATGTGCAGCACAGTCTGCGGGAAATTTCGGTCAGCGCTGAAACCGGCCGGCAGCTGATGACGCAGCACCGGGCCATCCGCGACGCGATTGCCAGCCGCCAGCCCGAGGCTGCCCGCCTGGCGGCCGAGGCGCACATCAGCCACGTCCGGCAGCGGCTGATCGATGTCGCGACATCCGCGCAGCGGCAGCAGCGGTCGCTGCGCCATCTGAGCTGACCGCCCGGCGCGCTGCCGGCCGGCAAGCGGCGCTAGACCTTGACCCGCATCAGGCGCGCCTTCTCGCGCACCCAGTCGCGCTCCTTCTCGGCCTCGCGCTTGTCATGCTGTTTCTTGCCCTTGGCGAGACCGATCTCGACCTTGACGCGGCCGCGCAGCAGATGCAGGTCGAGCGGCAGCAGCGTGTAGCCGGCACGCTCGACCTGGCCGATCAGCTTGCTGACCTGCCTCGCGTGCAGCAGCAGCTTGCGCGTGCGCACCGGGTCCGGCCGGACATGCGACGACGCCGCCAGCAGTGGCGTGATGTGCATGCCGAAGAGGAAGACCTCGCCGTCACGAACGACGACGTAGGCCTCCTTGATGCTCGCACGACCGGCGCGGATCGCCTTGACCTCCCAGCCCTCGAGAACGATTCCCGCCTCCAGCTTCGATTCGATGAAGTAGTCATGAAAGGCCTTCTTGTTGGCGACGATGCTCATGCGGCCATATCTCGGTTGGGCGGGTTCCGGAGTGCTAGAATCCGCGATTCTACAGGATTCGCGAGGTGTGGCAGACGATGGCCATGGTCAAGAAGTCGGTGCTGATCGAGCATTCATCGCAACGGATGTTCGATCTCGTCGATCGTGTCGAGGACTATCCGCAGTTCCTGCCCTGGTGCAGCCAGACCCACTGCGAGTTCCGCGACGAGCGGCGGACGGTCGCGACGTTGCACATCAACTACCGCAGCGTCCGCTCGCACTTCACGACGGCAAACGACAAGGAGTCGCCGTTGTGGATGAAGATCACGCTGGTCGATGGACCGTTTCGCCGCCTCGACGGGCTGTGGCGATTCAAGCCACTGACCGCCGGCGCCTGCAAGATCGAGTTCCAGCTCTCCTACGAGTTCTCCAGCCGGATGTTCGAGAAGGTCATCGGCCCCGTCTTCAGCCAGATCGCCAACACCTTCGTCGAGGCTTTCGTCCGCCGTGCCGACGAGCTCCACGGGCCACGGCATGCCTGAGATGCTGACCATCGAGCTCATCTACGCACTGCCGACGAAGCAGCAGTTGCTCACGCTCAGGCTACCGCAGGGAAGCACCGTGCAGCAGGCCATCGACGCCTCGGGGCTGCTGCAGAAGTACCCGGAGATCGACCTGAAGACGAACCGGATCGGTGTCTTCGGCAAGCTCAGCAAGCCGGACGCCCTGCTCCACGACCGCGACCGCGTCGAGATCTACCGGCCGCTGATCGCCGATCCGAAGGAGGTCCGCAAACAGCGCGCCGCCGCTGGCAAGGTGATGAAGAAGGGCGCTGGCGACGGCGAATGAGGGCGGACGGTTACTTGCAGCCGCGCTGCAGGTCGTCGCGCGTCCGCGCGATCGCCTGCGCGCGCTCGCTGTCGTCGATGTAATAGCGCTCGCCCCTGGCGTCCGCGCTCTGGATCCGCTCGCCCGACTCGAGCAGGCGCAGGTACTTGCGCAGCGCCTCGCAGTCCTCGCGCTTGCGCGCATTGGCCCGCTGTTCGCTGTCGCTCTTCTCGGCGGCATCGCGCGCCTCCTGCTGCCGCTTGCGGAACTCCATGTCGCGATCGGCCAGCGTCTTCGCCGGCGTTGCAGCCGGCTCACCCGCCGGCGGTGGTGCCGTCGTGTCGATCCGGCGCAGCTGCCGCACCGGCCCAGACGGCGGACGATCCGAGATCACCGTCCTGTTTTGCTCATCCTGCCATTGATAGACCTGCGCCGGGGCAGCGATTGCGGTCGCCAGGGTGACAGCGGCAAGAGCAAAGCGTTTCATGGTCAGCGAGCCGTTGAGGAGCACGCTGTATAATACGTTTTTGTGACCTCGGATCAAAGGCCATGCGTGTAATCCAACGGGCGCTGACGTTCGACGACGTCCTTCTCCTCCCCGCCCACTCGACGATCATGCCGCGCGATGTCACCCTGAAGACGCGCCTGACACGCAACATCAGCCTCAACCTGCCGCTCGTTTCTGCGGCGATGGACACCGTCACTGAAAGCCGGCTGGCGATCGCCCTGGCGCAGGAAGGTGGCATCGGCATCGTGCACAAGAACCTCAAGCCGAAGGCGCAGGCAAAGGAGGTCGCACGCGTCAAGCGTTTCGAATCCGGCGTGCTGAAGGACCCGATCACCGTCCCGCCGACGATGTCGGTGCGCGACGTCGTCGCCCTGACCCGGCTGCACAGGATTTCCGGCGTACCGGTGGTCGACGGCCAGGTCGTCGTCGGCATCGTCACCAACCGCGACCTGCGCTTCGAGACCCTGCTCGACCAGCCGGTGAGCAACATCATGACGCCACGCGAGCGGCTGGTCACCGTGCACGAGGGAGCGACCGTCGAGGAAGGCAAGGCATTGATCCACAAGCACCGCCTCGAACGTGTCCTGGTGGTCAACGATGCCTTCGAGCTGCGCGGGCTGATCACCGTCAAGGACATCATCAAGACCACCGAACACCCCGATGCGAGCAAGGATGCGGGCGGTCGCCTGCGCGTCGGAGCCGCCATCGGCGTCGGTCCGGGGACCGAGGAGCGAGCCGAACTGCTCGTCGAGGCGGGAGTCGACGTTCTCGTCGTCGACACCGCGCATGGCCACTCGCAAGGGGTTCTCGACCGCGTCCGCTGGGTCAAGAGGACCTTCCCCGACGTCGAGGTGATCGGCGGCAACATCGCCACCGCCGATGCTGCGCGCGCCATGCTCGACCACGGCGCCGACGGCGTGAAGATCGGCATCGGCCCGGGTTCGATCTGCACGACACGCATCGTCGCCGGCGTCGGCGTGCCGCAGATCACCGCCATCCAGATGGTGCAGGAAGCGCTGCGGGACAGCGACGTGCCGCTGATCGCCGACGGCGGCATCCGCTACTCCGGCGACATCGCCAAGGCGATCGCCGCCGGTGGCGACGCCGTCATGCTCGGCGGCCTGTTCGCCGGCACCGAGGAAGCCCCCGGCGAGGTCGAACTCTACCAGGGCCGTTCCTACAAGTCGTACCGCGGCATGGGGTCGATCGGCGCCATGGCCGCCGGCGCCGCGGATCGCTACTTCCAGGACACCGCCAGCCTCGACAAGCTGGTGCCCGAAGGAATCGAAGGCCGTGTTCCGTACAAGGGATCGGTGCTCGCGGTCATCCACCAGTTGATGGGCGGTCTGCGCTCGTCGATGGGTTACCTCGGCTGCCGCAGCATCGCCGAGATGCACGAGCGCGCGAGCTTCGTCGAGATCACCTCGTCGGGCGTACGCGAATCACATGTCCACGACGTACAGATCACCAAGGAAGCGCCGAACTACCACGTCGATTGAGCAGCAATCGACCACCGACGGGCGGCGACGAGCCGCCCGCTGCATTTGAGGCCGCAACATGTCCCATCAGAAGATCCTCATCCTCGATTTCGGCTCGCAGGTCGCACAACTGATTGCCCGTCGCGTGCGCGAACAGCAGGTCTACTGCGAGTTGCATCCCTACGACGTCAGCGAGGATTTCGTCCGCGACTTCGGCGCGCGCGGCATCATCCTCTCCGGTGGGCCGAACTCGGTCTACGAGGTCGAGGACTTCCGGGCGCCAGCCGTCGTCTTCGAACTCGGCGTGCCGGTACTCGGAATCTGCTACGGCATGCAGACGATGGCGGAACAACTCGGCGGCCGCGTCGAAAGTTCGCGGCGGCGCGAGTTCGGCTATGCCGAGATGCGCGCTCGCGGCCACTCGGCGCTGTTCAGCGGCATCGAGGACCGCCGCAACGAGCACGGTCACGGACTGCTCGACGTCTGGATGAGCCACGGCGACAAGGTGACCGAACTGCCGCCGGGATTCAGCATCATCGGCAGCAACGATTCGACGCCGATCGCCGCCATGGCCGACGAAACGCGCCGCTTCTACGCCGTGCAGTTCCACCCCGAGGTGACGCACACGATCAAGGGGGCGGCGATCATCGGCCGCTTCGTGCGCGATATCTGCGGCTGCGGACACGACTGGAACATGCCCGACTACGTCGTCGAGGCGGTGTCGCGGATTCGCGCGCAGGTCGGCAAGAATGAAGTCATCCTCGGCCTGTCGGGTGGGGTCGATTCATCGGTGGCGGCAGCGCTGATCCACCGTGCGATCGGCGACCAGCTGACCTGCGTCTTCGTCGACAACGGCCTCCTGCGCCTCAACGAGGCTGAGCAGGTGCAGCGCACCTTTGCCAGCAACCTGGGGGTGCGCGTCGTGCACGTCGACGCGACGACGCGTTTCATGTCGCAGTTGCGTGGCGTCTCCGACCCGGAGCAGAAGCGCCGCATCATCGGCCGCGTTTTCGTCGAGGTCTTCCAGGACGAGGCCGCACGCCTTCCCAATGCGCGCTGGCTGGCGCAGGGAACGATCTACCCTGACGTCATCGAGTCGGCGGGAGCGAAGACGAAGAAGGCGCACACCATCAAGAGCCACCACAACGTCGGTGGCTTGCCCGAGACCCTCAACCTGACACTGCTCGAACCACTGCGCGAGCTGTTCAAGGACGAGGTGCGCGAACTCGGGATCGCCCTCGGACTACCGCACGAGATGGTCTATCGTCACCCCTTCCCCGGCCCCGGCCTCGGCGTGCGCATCCTCGGCGAGGTCAAACCCGAGTACGCCGACCTGCTGCGCCGCGCCGACGCGATCTTCATCGACGAGTTGCGCGCCGCCGGCTGGTACGAGAAGACCAGCCAGGCTTTCGCCGTCTTCCTGCCGGTGCGCTCGGTCGGTGTCATGGGCGACGGGCGCACCTACGAGTACGTCGTCGCCCTGCGCGCGGTCGAGACGCTGGATTTCATGACCGCGCATTGGGCCGAAATGCCGCACGCCCTGCTCGGCAAGGTCGCGAGCCGGATCATCAACGAGGTACGCGGCATCAACCGCGTCGTCTACGACATATCGAGCAAGCCGCCGGCGACGATCGAGTGGGAATAGCCCGACGTGCGGCAACCGCAGGCAATGACGGGCCAGGACATCGGCTCAACTTCATGATTCGTCCTGTCTTGTAAACTGGATTCTGGGTTCTGGCAACGGCTGCCAGCACCCGGGTCACAGCGCGCAGCGTGCGCGCCGCCGTAGTCCTGATGCGCTGCCGACGAGAGTGCCGGCATCGGGCACATCGACAGCCGCTGCAGTACAGGCGGCGAGGCAGCAGGCCAAGCAGCACCGCTGCCGCAAACGACTACAACGCCCTCGCCGGCGGCGTCGCCGGCTGACGCCCGGCGCCCGCAGCACCGGCCGGGCGGCCGCCGACACCGGCGATGCTCGCCTTGCACTTGATCCCGGCCGGCAGCTTCAGTCCCGGATTCGCCATCTCGAGGCGGACGCCGAAGGTGCCGCTGGCGGCGTCGTGGACGCGGTCGATGACCGTGACCTTGGCCGCATGGCGGCCGCCGACCGGCGCCTCGGGCAGCACCTCGACGGTCTGGCCGAGCGCCAGCTTGCCGAATCCCTCGATCGGCATCAGCACCTCGACGAACAGCGTGCCGATGTCGGCCAGGCGCAGGATCGGCTTGCGCAGGTCGCGGTTGTCGGCCAGTTCGCCGGCGCTCAGCAGCCGGTCGACGACGATGCCGTCGACCGGGCTCCTGATCGTTCGCAGGCGCAGTTGTTCGGACAGGCGGCGATGCTCGATCTCGGCCAACCGGCGGTCGTCGCGCGCCTCGACCAGTTCCGACTCCGCCAGCCGCTTCTCGGTCAGCGCCTCGTCGCGGTCGTGCAGCGAGATGAACGACTGCCCGGCTAGCTTCTCGCGCCGGTTGTACTTGGCGGTCGAGAACTCGACCCGGCTCTCGGCCGTGCGGACGCGGCCCTGCATCGTCGACCGGTAGCGGGCGGCCTCGGTCGCCGCCCGTTCGACGCCCGAATCGAGCGTCACCAGCACCTGCCCGGCCTTCACCATGTCGCCGCGATCGACCCAGATCTTCTCGATCAGACCCTCGCTCGCCGCCCGCACCTCGACCGTTCGGCTCGGCTCGATGATGCAGTCGAACTCGCCGGCCAGCGCCGGCGCGGTCAGGAACGCCAGCAGCACGCTGCCACCGGCCTGCAGCCCCCTCTTCATCGCCTACTCCCCTCTTCCGGCAAAGGCCAGAGATTGCTCGACCCGTTTGTCCTGCTCCATCGTCTGCCGCCGGATGCGCGCATTCTGCCGCTCGGCGGCGCCCTGCGCCAGGCGCCGCAGCAACCGCCCGAGCGCCGGCGGCAAGAGGCCGTCCGCCGCCGCGCGCGCGCGCAGCCAGCCGAGCCATGGCGCGGCATGGGCGACGAACAGCTCGTCGTCGAGCGCGACGATCGCCTCGCACGATCCCGGGTCGCCCTGTCGGCCGGCGCGGCCGAAGAGCTGCCGGTCGATGCGCGCCGCGTCATGGAACTCCGACAGGATGACGTGCAGGCCGCCGGCCGCACGCACTGCGTCGCTGAGCACGATGTCGGTCCCGCGCCCCGCCATGTTGGTCGCCACCGTGATCCGCCCGGGCGTCCCCGCCTGCCTGATGATCTCGGCCTCCTGCGCGTCCTGGCGCGCATTGAGCACCTCGTGCGGCAGCCCGGCCGCCAGCAGACGCTGACTCGCGACCTCGGAGGCCGCCACCGAACGGGTGCCGATCAGTACCGCCCGCCCGCCGGCGCGCATCTCGCCGGCACGTTCGACGACCGCCGCCCAGCGCCGCTCGCCGTCGCAATACACGCGCTGCCCGAGGTGACGGCGGATCATCGGCTCGTTGGTCGGGATCGGGACGACGTCGAGCGCATACACCGAACGCATTTCCGGCGCCACCTCGGTGGCGGTGCCGGTCATCCCGGCGAGGCAGAGGTAGCGGCGGAAGAAGCGCTGATACGTGATGCGCGAGATGGTGTCGCGCCGCTTCGACAGGTCGAGCCCTTCCTTGACCTCGAGCATCTGGTGCAGGCCGCGTTCCCACGAGCGGTCGGGCAGCACGCGGCCGGTGTACTCATCGACGATCTGCAGCTTGCCGTCGGCAATCAGGTAGTGCCGGTCGAGCTCGAACAGGTGCAGCGCCGACAGCGCCTGCTCGACGAGTTCCTCGCGCGCGCGCGCGATGGCCCACAGGCCGGGCAGACCGCGGGCGAACTCGCCGACCGCGCCGCGGCCGGCGTCGCTCAGTTCGATGCTGCGCTCGTGGCGGCGCAGCCGGTAGTGCTCCTTCGCCGCCAGTCCGGCGGCGAGCGCCAGCGCCTGCTCGTAGAGCGCCCGCCCCTGCGGGTCGTCGGTGTCGCTGGAGATGATCAGCGGCGTGCGCGCCTCGTCGATCAGCACGCTGTCGGCCTCGTCGACGATGGCGTAGAACAGCCCGCGGAGCAGCGCGGGTGCGGCGGCGCCCGGCCGTGCGCCGGCCAGCCAGCCGTCGACGAGGGCGCGACTGGCGCTGCGGCGGCGCTTCTGGCTGATGCGGTCGCGCAGGTAGTCGAACACCAGATCCTTGTTGACGCAGTAGCTGACGTCGCAGGCGTAGGCGGCGACGCGCTCGTCACGCTCCTGCCCGGGGACGACGAGGCCGACACGCAGGCCGAAGAAACGATAGACCGGTGCCAGCAGCTCGGCATCGCGCCTTGCCAGGTAGTCATTGACGGTGATCACATGCACCGGCGCGCCGGCCAGGGCGACGGTCACCGCCGGCAGCACGGCGGTCAGCGTCTTGCCCTCGCCGGTCTGCATCTCGGCCAGCTTGCCGTACAGCAGCGCATGACCGCCGAGGAGCTGTACCGGGTAGTGGCGCAGGCCGAGCAGCCGCGCGCACACCTCGCGCACGAGCGCGAAACACGCGACGACCGCCGCCTCGGCGAGACCATCGCTCGCCAGCGTCAGGCGGACGGCGGCGGCGCGGCGGCCGAGTTCGCCGTCGTCGAGCGCGGCGAGCGCGTCAGCCTGCGCCTCGACCTGCGCCACGAACCGCCGCCCGCGCTGCCGGCGCAGCGACGCGCCGCGCGGCGCCCAGCGCCCGCCGAGACGACCGAGCAGGCGATCGAAACGATTGTCCCTGAGGTCGCCGCGCTCGGGGTACAGCCCCGGGGCGAAGGCATGCACCTGCCAGCCGGCGAGCAGCGCCCTAGACATCGAAGCGCGCCAGGAAGAGTTGCCGCAGCCGGCGTCCCCACTGCGTTGCGAGCGGTTCGGCGTGGTGGTGGAAGCGGACGAAGACGCGCGTGCCGATCTCCGGGCTGCCGACTTCCGGCGGCAGTTCGAGGTCGAACTGGAACAGCCGCTGCAGCGTCTTGAGGCCATCCGGGTCGCGTGGGTCGGTGGCGTGCGGGCCGCCGCCGGCGAGCGACAGCGCCTTGCTCGGCAACTGCTCGTGACCGCCCGGGACTTCGCGCGGGAGCTGCGCCGGATAGGTCCGGTCGAGGCGATCGGCGAGCTTGACCTCGACCGCGGTGCGCCGTTCGCGAACGAGCGCGATGTCGTCCTGGCCGACGACCACCCGCACGAGTCGCGGCGGGCCGCTGACGATGTAGCCGAGCAGCTCGCCCTGGCGGACGAAGCGCCCCGGCAGATCCTGCGCGCGCGCGAGCTTGAGCCGGCCGGGCAGGCCGGCGACGACGAGCAGGGCGTCCAGTTTCTCCTCGGCGCGCGCCAGCGTCACGCGCTCGCGCTGCAGGTCTTCCTGGATCGCCGCCGCCTGCGCGCGATCGTCGAACATCAGTGCGGCGTACTGCACCGAGTACTGGCGGAGGCGCGCCCGGCTCTCGGCGGCCTGCGCGTCGAGCGCCGGATCGGCCGTCGCCAGCAGCGGGTCGCCGCTGCCGACCACTTCGTCGGGAGCGACGAACAGATGCTCGACGAAACCGTTGGCGGCAGCGCGCACCTCGGCGTTCTCCGGCACCCAGACGACGCCCTCGGCATGCGTGCGCAGCGGCAGCGGCACGCCGAGGACGAAGAGCAGCAGCAGCGCCAGTCCGCCAAAGATGACGAGTCGGGCACGGCTGCGCGTGCGCTGCACTTCCGGGCTCGACAGCACATACGACAGGCCCTTGGCGAGCGGCTTCAGGAACATCGTCGCCGCCGCCCAGATCGCCAGGACGACGCCGATGAAGAAGAACTCGCCGGCGATGAAGAGGATGATCGCGATCATCACCAGCGTGCGGTAGACGAACGAGGCGGCGCCGTAGAAGAGGAACCAGCGGCGCTCGCCCGGGCTCGCCAGCGGCCGCTCGAGGTGGGTGACACCCAGAAGGTATCGCTTGGCGAGCCACTGCCAGTACTGGTTCGAGCGGTTGCCGAGGTTGGGAATCTCGATCAGGTCGGCGAGCACGTAATAGCCGTCGTAGCGCAGCAGCGGATTGCCGTTGAAGAGCAGCGTCGAGGCGCCGGCGACGAGGACGACGTTGAAGGCGATCGAGCGCAGCAGGCCGGGTTCGACGACGACCCAGAGGAGCATCGCGATGCCGGCGAGGAAGAGTTCGACGAGGATGCCGGCAGCGCCGACCAGCGCCCGTCGCCATTTGCTGCGAAAGGCTCCGGCGGCGCTGGCCTCGACGTAGGGGATCGGCGCCAGCACGAGCAGCATGATGCCCATCTCGTGCACTTCGCCGCCGCCCGCCTTGACCGCGTAGCCATGCCCGAGCTCGTGCAGGCCCTTGAGCAGCGGGTAGATCAGCCAGAGCAGCACGAGGTTGTGGGTGGCCAGCAGCTGGTCGCTGAGGTTGGCGGTCAGTTCGTGCCAGTGCACGCCGGCGAGGACGATCGCCGGCAGGACGACGAGCAGCCAGAGGACGACGCCGGGACGCCCGGCGAGCGGCTGCAGAAGCGGCCAGGTGCGCGCCAGGAAGGCGTCGGGATCCCACAGCGGGATGCGGATCGACATCGGGTTGATGACGCTCTGCACGAGTTTCTGGCGTTTCTGCTTGCGCCCGCGCTCGCCGAGTTCGTCGACGTCGGGTGGCAGGTCGGCCTGCAGCAGGTCGCCGGCGTGCAGCTGCGCGAGCAGGCGGATGACCTCGTCCTGCGTCGGCGCGTCGGCACCGGCCTCGGCCGCGACCTCGTTCCAGATGGCGTCGATCGTCCGCTGCCCGTCGAGCAGGCGGACGACGCGATAGGCACCGGGGCTGAAGCGGTGCAGCTTGCCGGCGGCGGAGTCGTGCAGGACATACCACGGCTGGCCGCGGAAGCGCTGCCGCTGGATGCGCGCGTGCGCGCGCAGCGCGGGTCGCAAGCCGGCGACGCGGTACCACGAGGCGCTGAGGAAGGGGCCCGCCATGCGCGCCGCCTACGGCAGCCAGGTCCAGGCCTGCAGGCGCAGCCAGTCGCTCAGGCGGTGCGTCCAGATCCAGGCGTAGCTCTGCTCGCCGGCGTCGATCTTGCCGACGCCTTCCATTCCCGGGCGCAGCTTGAGGTCGCTGCGCGCCAGCCGCGCTTCGACGCGGAAGACATTCTTCCCGTCCTCGGCCTCGGCGGTGGCGATGTTGTGCACTTCGAAGTCGAGCACTTCGCCGGCCATGCCGGCAAGCACGAGGCGACCGCTCTGGCCGACGCGCACATCGCGGATGTCGCGATCCTCGACCTTGAGGATGACCCGCCAGGCGTCGAGCGGCGCGATCTCGAAGAGCAGCTTGCCCTGCTCGACCGGCGAGCCGAGGAGCTGGCTGAGGTCGCCGGAGACGACGATGCCGTCGAAGGGCGCGACGATACTGGCGCGCGCGAGCTTCTCCTCGACCAGCGCGAGCTGTGACTCGGCCTGCTGCATCTGCGCCAATGCGACGTTGGCGTTCGCCCGCTCGTGCTTGGCGAGGGCATCGCGGTAACGGCCTTCGTGCTGCCCGCGTTCGGAGCGCCAGCGCTGCCGTTCGACGAGGAGGTCGCGCTCGTCGAGCGTCGCCAGCACCTGCCCCTGGCGGACGATGAAGCCGGCGCGCACGGGTGCCTCGCGCAGGAAGCCGTCGAAGGGGGCGACGGCGGCGCGCTGCACTTCGCCTTCGACGACGGCACGGGCGTTGACGCGGTAGTCGCCGTCGAGGAAGAAGATGCCGATGAGGACGAGGGCGGCGGCCGCGAGCGCGACGCGCAGGCTTGGCCGCCGGCGGTCCCGGAGGTGGCGCCAGGTGTCGCGCAGGTGGTACGCGAGGCGTCCGGCAAACCAGCGCTGCAGTTCGCTGCGGCTGGCCAGGAGCGGGGCGAGCAGCGTGCCGATGGCCTCGAAGGCGCGCAGTTCGTCGCTGGCGAAGGGCGTCGCGCGCTCGAAGCTGAGGACCGCGATGCCGAGCCCGCGGCTGGTCAGTACGACCGAGCAGACGGCGCGCGCGCCGGCGAGATCGCGATGGGCGATGGCGATGCCGCCTTCCCCCTCGTCGAGCGGCGGCTGGACGATGCTGCGCCGCTGGTCGAGCGCTTCGTCCATGGCGTTCTCGAGCGCGGCGACGAACTGGCTCTTCTTCTCGAAGAAGGCGGAGTGCGAGAGGGCGAGCAGGCGCGCCTGGCCGCGGCGGTCGACGCCGAGCGCGACGCGATCGCAGGCGAAGCGGCTGGCAAGGTCGTTGACCACGGCCAGAGCGAGATCCGGCAGGCGTTCGTGCTCGGCGGCAACGGCGAGGACGTCGAGCGCGCTGCGCGCGCGCTCGACGCTTGCGCCGTCGGCGAGGTTCTGCCGGCGCAGGAACAGCGTCTCGATCCAGCCGATGCCCCAGTGCAGCTGCCGCAGCACCTGTTGCAGCGCCTCATCGGGCCGCTCGGCGAGGTCGACGATGACGGCACCGTGCAGCCGTCCTTCGAGTTCGACCGGGTAGGCGACGACGACGAGCGCACCCGGCTGTCCGCGCAGCACCTTGCCCTGGCGTTCGCCGAGGCATTGTTCGGCGGCCGGCGCAAGGTAGCCAACGTCAGTCTGCGCCGACGGCCAGACAGCTGCCGGGACGAAGGTGCCGCCGCCCTGCTCGAGCAGCAGCAGTGCAGCATGCACCTCTTCGATCTGCAGGCATTGCAGCGCCAGCCAGCTGGTGCAGAAGTCGGCAGCGGTCTGGGCAGAGGCGAAGGCGGACCAGGCCGAGGCGGCGTCCGCCCGCCCGGACTCGCCACTGGAACCCGGCGGCTGCGGCGCACCGTAGGTACCGGCTGAACTGGAGATCGAGTTCAAGAAAGTGTTTCCCGATCGGAATGGCGACTGCGACAGCAACTGAAGGCTATTGTAGTCAAGCTCCGGCCTACAGCCACAACGGCAGCCAAGAAACACTTCGTGGCGACGCGATCAGTGGACTGTCAGTTGCGTACCGGACGCGCACCGACAGGCGGCTGGCCGCGAGAGTCGCCGCGTCCCGCGAGCGGTTCCCGTTCCAAGCCAAGGACCGTGACAACCAGCTCCTGCCGGCTGCCGACGCCGATCTTGCGATCTGCTTCGCGCAGATGGCTCTTCACCGTTTCCTCCCTGATGCACAGAGCGCGCGCAACCTCGGCATTGGCCAGACCGCTGAGCACGCCAGAGGCCGTGATCGTCAGCTCGCGGCGCGAGAGCCCGTGCTTCTCGAGGCGACCAATGATATCCACGCGCCGCCGAAAAGGCTCCACACGGATAATCAGCAGCTTGGCACCGAGACGCTGCGCGTCGCGCCAACAGCGCACCCTTGTGGTTCCGGATCGGTCACCAACCGGGTGCATGAAGCCGCAATCCGAGGTTTCCTGCTCGAGATTGGTGAGCAGACTGGCGGCACGTCATGGCAGTCGGCCGACGCGGTAGCGCTGCAATCCGTGGCGCACCGTTCCCGATACCGCGGGTGGCAACTCGGCAAGGATCAGAGGCGCTGCACCGTCGGCAGCGACGCGTCGTGCCGCCGCATTCATGAACAGCAGCTGACCGCGATCGTCGAAGGCCAGCAGCGCGACTTCTTCCCTGTGTGCTGGATCATCCAGCAGGCGTCGCACGGCGAGGGCACACCCGAGATGGGCGCAATGCAGTCCACGGCTGCCAGGTCGTCCGCCGTGAAGTCAGCCTGGTGTCCCGATCGATGGACGCTGCAGGCCGCCAGCGGCTGCCCATTGAACCCGCAGACCGCCGCAAGTGCATGCCGGTACGGCACTATCGCGATGAAATCCGCGAACTCGGAGCGAGCGAGTTCACGCGCGCCGGCGAGATCGGACAGGCGTACAGTATGGTTGACGGTGAACGACGCGGGGCCGCGCAGGCATGGGTGTGCCCATGTGACAAACCAGGCATATCAGGCGCGAGCGCAAAGCGCTCGCATGTTCAGGACCTGATCGGTCCGAAAAGGTCCTCCAGGCTGCCGGCATCAAGGACCTGATCGAGCCAGATGTCGATCTGCTCGACGGAGGCGCCTGAGATCTCCTGCAGAACCTCCGCGGGGATCGAACCGAAGCGCCTTCGCAACAGCTTCTGCAGCGCCAGCGCCTCACCCTCGGCCTTGCCCTCGGCTTTGCCCTCGGCTTTGCCCTCGGCCTTGCCCTCGGCCTTGCCCTCGGCTTTGCCCTCAGCCTTGCCCTCAGCCTTGCCCTCGGCCTTATAGGCATGCGCCCATTCTTCCAGTCGTTCGGCCAACATGACGTTCAGCTCCTGTAGATCATCGACCCGAGGCAAGACGATACGGTATTCCGCCCTGCGCATCAACGTCGCGCGAATCCAGAGGGCAAACATCCGACGCAGATCCGGCCGGTCCGCCAGCCATTCGGCCAGCAGGCTCAGAAGGCCGCCGATCGCCTGCGGCGATGCCGGATGTTCGATTCGGAATACCGCTGCGACGAGGTTGCGCAGCGACCCGAGTTCCTGCTCGCTGTACGCGTTCTCGTCGATCAGCAGGTGCTTCATCCGCGGCTTGAACTGCTCAACCAACCCCGGAACCGGTGGGATCAGTTCGCAGACATCGGTCACCGCCGACCAGCGCTGGCTGCCGTTGTACAGCACGATCGGCAAGATCGGCGGCAGGCGACCATCGGCAAGCACTTCTCCCCGCCGGATCAGGTCCTGATAGAGCAGCCCGACATAGACCATCATGCGCAGCGCCATGTACTTGTTGACGCCGCTCTGGAACTCGATCAGCAGGTACAGGTAGACCCATTCGCCGCCGACCCGGACCCGCCAGACGATGTCGTCCGCGCGGTTGCTGAAGTCCTCGGTGACGTAGCTGCCGGGTACTCTCTCGAGTGTGCCGTAGTCGAGCCCGTGCAGCCATTCGTCCGGCACGAAGCCGAGAACCAGGTCGCGCACCAGTTCCGGCGTGGAGAAAAGAAGTTTGTAGCCCGTGTCGTGAGCGCTAGCCATGCGCAAATGGTAGCAGGGCTGGCCCGTCAGGACATCCTACCTGGAGTCCATCAAGACAATCGAGAGATCATGCTCTTCGTCCTCACGACCCCGGTCGCATCGCCGTACCGCGGCGAAGTCGCTCAACCCTGACGCGCCTCGCGGTACGCACGCAACCAGCGAGCGAACGTCCCTTCGTCGATCCCGGCGACCGCGGGCAAGCACGCCCAGCGTCGCGTCGGCTTGGCTCGCGACCAAGCGCCAGCCGCTGAGTGCCAAGAGCACGCGGACCGCCAGGACAGCCACTCGTTCGTTGCCATCGACGGATGGGCGGCCCCTCGCCAGGCAGTCGTCAGGAGCCACCGCGCGCCTGGTGGTTCGTCATCCCCTGCCGCAGGCTCGGATTGAGATCGACCACCAGGCCCTTGAGCGTGTCGTGGCTCGCATTGTTGAGCGAGGCGTTGCCCATCTGCAGATTGCCCTGGGCGAGGGCGCTGGCGATCTTCTCCGGGTCGCGCGGCGGCGCCACCAGACCCGCAACGGCCTGCAGCCCGACTTCACCGCCCGGGACGATGGCCGCGGCGATCGCCGGGATCGAGATCACCAGCATGCCGGCGATCGCCTGATCGCTGACGATCGCGGTCTGCAGGAAACCCATCTGCTCGATCGACAGCCCGTTGCCGGCGCTGCCGCTGGTGTACTCGCTCTTCGAGACCATCGTGATGATGAAATTCATCACCGCATGGAGCGGTGCCCAGAGCTGGATCCAGAAGAGACTCGCGGCGTAGGCGCGGATCACCGCGCCCGCCTGATGCCCGCTGATCACCACGAAGAGCAGGAAGACCGGAAAGATCGCCTGCTGGACCATCTCGATCGCGTTGCGTACTTTCGGCATCGTCGATTCGGCGATCCGCGCCATCAGCTTGTACGAATCGCTGGTCGAGCGCAGCGACTGCGCCATGCCGAGGTTGGTCTGCGCGCTGGCCGCGTCGCCGAGCTGGGCCGGCAGCAGGTACTGCGCGTCGATCATGAAGTTGGCGACGATCGCCTGCTTGACCGCGTCCTGCGCCGCCGCCGACCCGCCGAGCAGCCAATTGGTCGAGGTCGCCAGTGCCCCGGCAATGGCGATTCCGGCATCGGCCTGCGTCACGCGCGGGTACAGGCACGACCCCAGGAGGCTCACCTGCCGGCTCGCTTCGGCTGCGATCTGGCGGCTCAGTCGCTGGTAGGGGGCTGGCAGCCGAGGGTGTCCAGCTGCGATGGGTTGCCCGGATCGCGCAGGGTGACCAGGCCGCGCCGGGTGCGCGCACGAGCGCCCAGGCGGCCCCTTGCCGGTCTGCATCAGCGCCGCCCAGGCGCGCGCGATCGTGCGCGTGCCAGACCGCCACCGCCTTGTCCAGCGTGCTCGGCCTGACCAGCGCCGCGCCGGTATCGACCGCGAGATCGGCGGCGTTGCTCACTCGCTCACTTCTCGCCGGCTCATCCAATATGTGTCGTCGTTCGCTCGCTCGCGCCTTGCATCTCGGCCTGCTGGCGACGATCTCCTGACGGCCTCTCAGCAAACCAGCCGCTGCGCATCATCGAGCAGCGTCCGGCGCCCGATCAGGTCGCGACGCGGGAAGCTGCACGGCAGCAGGCTGATCACCGGAGCGCTCCGGACGACCACCAGCGGCAGCGCGATGTCGACGGCGGCAGCGGGTGGTCCTTCCGGGACGACGAGGTTCATCTGGTCGAGCCGCAGCTGGACCGTTTCGATGCGGAGATGGTCGGCGCCATGGGTCAGCACCTGTTGGATGCGCTCGATGGCATGTTCGAGGGCATCGCCGGGGGTCGCACACGCGGCGAGCGCCTGCTCGTTGCGCGCCAGACTGGCCTCGACCTCCTCGATCTGTGCTGCCGTCCGCCCGCCATGGCCGACCACCGTTTCGAGACCGGCCCGTTGGCCCCGCAGGATCATCAGCCGGCCAATGAGGATCGAACGTTCGATCGCCAAATCCTTGCCGGCTGCCTCGGCTGAAACGATTTGCCGGAGCGCCTCGGTCACCAGGAACCTGAATGCGCGGCGGCGAATCTCAAGCCGCGCCTCGTGCTCGCAACCACTCGGCAGGACGACCTTCTTGTCGACACAGGAAACCGCCGTCCGCACGACGTCGCGCTGCATCAGCTCACCGTTCGCCGCCACCACGACACGCGGTTCCTCGCGACGAATGAAACGCAGCGCTGCCCACACCTGGTCGG
Source organism: Candidatus Accumulibacter adjunctus (assembly GCA_000585015.1). GTDB lineage: Bacteria > Pseudomonadota > Gammaproteobacteria > Burkholderiales > Rhodocyclaceae > Accumulibacter > Accumulibacter adjunctus. The sequence goes on from JFAX01000009.1 coordinate 58,173, forward strand.
CGTCCGGCTTGCTGTCGAAGAAATCCTGTACCGAGCGGCTGCGACTGAAGACCGTCGGGACGTCTCGGGCACTGGCAAAAACGGCGCGCAGGGTCGGACTCTCCGCCCACATCGCCGCAGTCGCCTCGATCGCCCGGGGAATCTGCGCCTCGATCGTCCGGCAGTAAAGGATTGCCTGCTCGACGGCCGGAGCCAGCCTGCGGCGATACCCGGGGACGAGCTTCAGCCGCGGGTTGACGATCCCCACCACTTGGTCGATGCGCGCTTCAATGACCGTCGGGTCGACCAGGATCCCCGTCGCCGCGTCGTCGCCGCCGAAAAGCCAATCGAGCAGACCCATGTCTCCCCCTGTCGCTCTGATCCTGCCGCGCTCATTCTGCCGCTGTACCGTGTGTGAAGCAGCGAATCCGCGGCATTTTGCGTTCAAGAATGCACGCCTGCGGCACCGGCGTCAATCCACATCGACGATACCTCGAGCAGCGCCCGCCGCCGGTTGCCGGGTGGCGTTCTTCCCCGCACTCGCGGTCCCGACGAAAACGCCCTCCACGGAGCCCGGAAGGGCGCAGGATGGGGACGGCGGCCAAGGGGTACCGGCAAAGCGCAGTGCGCGGCAGTGGCAAGCCCTGCTGTCGAGCGCAGATGGCAGCCGTTGGAGCATGGCGGCGTTCTGGACGCGAGAAGGAATCAGGACTGCCGCTTTCCACCGCTGGCGGGCGGCCCGCAGGCTGGCGGCGGGAGAAGAGACAAAGGGGTGGCGCCGTCCGCTCTGGCTGCACCACAAGCCAATGGCCGCCCCATCGCCGCCCCTGCCCGCAAAAGCCGCCGGCCGGTGCAATGACGAGGAATTCACCCCCGCTCCGACGAGGCCCGCGTGCCAATCTGGGTCATCGAACCCCGAGCCGGCCGACGAGGTCCAGGCGCGTCGATTCGCGAATCCGGGGCGCCAGCTCGGGAAGGAACTCACCAAGGCTGTCCATCGCCCGATCGGCGAAAGCGCGAAGCATACTCGGTGAGGGGCTGCGGAAACGGGGTCTCGCCAGACAGCTGCGAGATGGTACCAAGCGCTTGATTATTGGCGGAGAGGGCGGGATTCGAACCCGCGGTAGGCTCACACCTACGCCTGATTTCGAGTCAGGTACATTCGGCCACTCTGCCACCTCTCCGTCGGGCGCGAATATTAGCACAGGAACGGCTGAATGAACCTGCTGCGAGCCTCGCTGCTGGAAGTATTGTCCGCGGGCGCGCAACGATCCCGGCCGGTGGCGCCAGCAGCCACCGGCGACCCCGACCCGCTCAGCTCGCCGGAATCGTCGTGATGCCGCCAAGGTACGGACGCAGCACCTGCGGGATGCTGATGCTGCCATCGGCGTTCTGATGGTTCTCCATGACCGCCACGAGCGTGCGCCCGACGGCAAGGCCAGAACCGTTCAGAGTGTGCACGAGTTCGGTCCGGTTGCGCTCGTTGCGGTAACGTGCCTGCATGCGCCGCGCCTGGAAGGCCTCGAAGTTGGAGCACGAAGAGATCTCGCGGTAGGCTTTCTGCGCCGGCAGCCAGACCTCGAGATCGTAGGTCTTGGCCGAAGAGAAACCCATGTCACCGGTGCACAGGGTGACTCGCCGGTAAGGGAGCTCGAGGAGCTCGAGGATGCGCTCGGCGTGGCGGGTGAGCTCCTCGTGCGCCGCCTCCGAAGCAGACGGGGCGACGATCTGCACCAGCTCGACCTTGTCGAACTGNNNNTGGCGGATCATGCCGCGCGTGTCGCGACCGTAGGATCCGGCCTCGGAGCGAAAGCACGGCGTGTGACATACGAACCTGAGCGGCAGCTCGGCAGCGGCGAGAATCTCGTTGCGGACGATGTTGGTGACCGGCACCTCGGCAGTCGGAATCAGGTACAGCGGCTCGGCATCAGCGCGCGGAACCTTGAACAGATCCTCCTCGAACTTCGGCAACTGGCCGGTTCCGGCCAGGCTCGCCGCGTTCACCAGATAAGGCGAGTAGATCTCCTGATAACCGTGCTCGCCCGTGTGGACGTCGAGCATGAACTGGGCGAGAACCCGGTGCAGCCGCGCCAGCAGGCCGCGAATCAGACAGAAGCGCGTGCCGGCAATCTTGGCGGCGGTGGCGAAGTCGAGCTGCGCCAACGCCTCACCCAGGTCGACGTGATCCCTGACCGGGAAATCGAAGCTCCGCGGTGTTCCCCAACGCTTCATCTCGGCGTTGTCGGCGTCGCTGCTGCCGACCGGCACGCTCTCTTGCGGTGGATTCGGCAGGGTCGCGAGAAAGCTCTCGAGCTCGCCGAGCAGGATGCCGAGGCGGGCTTCGTCTGCCTCCAGGTCGTCCTTCAGCGCCGCCACCTGCTGCATCAACGGGGCGGCATCCTCGCCGCGCGCCCGCAGTCCGCCGACCTGTTTCGACAGGCTGTTGCGCTTCGCCTGCAGCTCCTGCGTGCGCGTCTGCAGATGCTTGCGCTCGCTCTCCAGCCGCTGAAACTCCGCACGGTCGAGGGTGAAGCCACGTGTCGCGAGCCGTTCGGCGACGGCGTCGATGTCGTTGCGCAACAGCTGGATGTCAAGCATGCTCAGTCCTTGTCCTTTCTGGCCTGGCGATCGAGCTCGCGCAGGTGGGCCAGCTTCTCGCCGATCCGGATCTCGAGCCCACGCGCCACCGGCCGATACCATTCGACCGCCGGCATGCCCTCCGGGAAATAACTCTCGCCGGCGGCATAGGCTTCCGGCTCGTCGTGCGCGTAGCGATAGTCCTTGCCGTGACCGAGGGTCTTCATCAGCCGTGTCGGCGCATTGCGCAGATGGCGCGGCACCGGCCGCGAAGCGTCGTCGCCGATGAAGCCGCGGGCGGCATTATACGCGAGGTAGCCGGCGTTCGACTTGGCTGCCATCGCCAGGTAAAGGACGGCCTGCGCCAACGCCAATTCGCCTTCGGGTGAACCGAGTCGCTCGAAGCTCTCGGCCGCGTCGAGCGCGATGCGCGCGGCACGCGGGTCGGCGAGGCCGATGTCTTCCCAGGCCATGCGGACGATCCGTCGCGCCAGGTAGCGCGGGTCGGCACCGCCATCGAGCATCCGGCACAACCAGTACAGAGCCGCATCGGGCGAGGAACCGCGCACCGCCTTGTGCAGGGCCGAAATCTGGTCGAAGAAGGCGTCGCCGCCCTTGTCGAAGCGTCGCAGGCTCTGCGCCAGCGCCTGTTCGACGAAAGCGCCGTCGATGCCCTGCGGCTGCACCGCGCTGCTTGCCGTGGCGATCTGTTCGATCACGTTCAGCAGTCGCCGTGCGTCGCCATCGGCGAAACCGACCAGCCGCGCCCGTGCCTCGTCGCTGACACTGATGCCGGGCAGCGCGTGCCGGCAGGCGCGCTCCAGGAGTTCGCCCATGTCTGCGGCCGAGAGCGGCTGCAGCACGTAGACCGCGGCGCGCGAGAGCAGCGCCGAGTTGAGCTCGAACGATGGATTCTCGGTCGTCGCACCGACGAAGGTCAGCAGCCCGCCCTCGACGTAGGGCAGGAAGGCGTCCTGCTGCGCCTTGTTGAAACGATGCACCTCGTCGACGAAGAGGATCGTCCGCCGGCCACTGCGGGCGCGGCTGAGCTCGGCCCTGGCGACGGCCTCGCGAATGTCCCTGACGCCGGCGAAGACGGCCGACAGGGCGATGAAATCGGCAGCGAAGGCGTCTGCCATCAGGCGCGCCAGAGTCGTCTTGCCGACGCCGGGTGGTCCCCAAAGGATCATGCTGTGCGGCTGTCCGGACTGGAAGGCAATGGCCAGCGGCTTGCCCGGTCCGAGCAGGTGCGCCTGCCCGATCACTTCGGCCAGCGTCCGTGGCCGCATTCGTTCAGCCAAAGGCACATGCGGTTGGTCTGCAGAAGACAGGCCGATCATTCTCTTTTCCCTTCAGCAAACAAGCGGCACGACCGGTCCCGGCAGACAGGCGAGGTCGAGTTTATCGGCCGCGGCAGCCTGCAGGTTGAGCGTCTTGCCGCCGCGCGCCGACCGCCGCGCTGCGAACGGCACGGTGCGCCTGGAGACCGTCGGCGGCAGGATGGGAAACGTGAAATCCCGCACGGCGGCGATCGCCGGCAAGCGTATCGTCACGACATCGCTTCAGGCAACCCTTGCAGGAGGAGTCGAGTTGCAAACCAATAGAGTCCGCAGTGGCAGTGACCGGCGCCAAAACGACCTCGGGCGCCCCGGCAAGCTGCCGGAACGTCGCCGGCAACCCGAGCGCCGGTTGCCGGAACTGAGCGAGGCCACCGACATCTCTTTCGAGGGCTTCCAGTTGCTCCTTGCCGAGCTCAGGGAAGGTACCAGAAAGAAGCGATCAGCAGTGCGTGGTTGAATGACAACGCCCCTCGCGGGCTGCGCTCGGAGCGACCTGCCCGGCAGTGGCAATGCACTGTCGGCGCCGTCCGCTCCACCAGAGTCGCTGCGGAACGCTGCAATTCCGCCAAGCGACCAGGAGGCCGAGCTTTCCACCGGGTCCCCGCCCGGTTTTTTTTTCGCCGCCGCCAGAGCCGGGCGACCAGCCGTCGCCCTGCCCTCCGCGGGGAAGCCCGCGCGGGCCTACGCTGCCGGGGCAGGAGTGGCGAAGGCGTCGGTCACCGACTGCTCGAGTTCGCTGAACGCTTCACCGACGTAGTCGCTCAGCCGCTCGAGATGCGGCAGTTCATCGGTCGCGATGAGGCCAAAGAACAACCGACCGGCATAGCTGAAGAGCGTGATGTTGAGCAGATTTCCCGGTGGCAGCGTGCTGATCGGGTGCAGTTCCTCGATGCGCGCACCCTTGACGTAGAGATGATGCGGCGGACCCGGCACGTTCGAAACCAGCGTATTGCCGTTGGCCGGGGGCAGGCGGTCGCTGAGGTTGAGTTTCTCGGCGATGAGACCGACCAGCGAGGTGATCACCGTGTAGGACTCGATCGCCTCCGGCGCCACACTGTCGATCAGCGTGCGCACATTGCGCAGCGAAAAACCGATGTTGCGCAGGCGAACGTAGGGGTCGTCGGTGGGCGCCGACAGCTCGACCTGCACGAAGCCGATCTTGTTGCCACCGCCCTCGTCGCCCTCCCGCCGCAGGTTGACCGGCATCTGGATCGTGATCGGCGTCCGCAAAGCCACGCCTTCGTCGCGCAGGTAGCGGTGCAAGGCCCCATCGAGGCAGGTCAGCGCCACATGGTTCAGCGTCGATCGTGTACGCGCCCGGACGGCGTTCACCCGCTGCATGTCCACGCAGGCGGACGCGAACTGGCGACCGGCAGTCACCTGACCGGTCAAGGGCGTGTTGCCATCGGCGGCGAACGGCAGCGAGATGGCGTTCTTCGTCAGCTTGACGCTCTCCAGCAGCAGCATCGCGGCCAGACGGCCAACGCCGAGAACGCGTTTGCCGGCACCGAGCAGATCACCGAGCAGCGAGGTCGCCAGCCTTTCGCGTTCGCGCTGCAGCCTGCGCTCCGCATGCCCGTGGCGGACCGACCACACCGGCCGCAGTTCGCCATCGTCAGCGCTTGTCGACAGCGATTCCGCCGCCCAGCGCATCATCGTCACGCCGTCTGCACAGGCATGGTGCATCTTCAGGTACAAGGCGAAACGCGCACCGCTCAGACCGTCGACGACGTGCAGCTCCCAAAGCGGTCGTGAGCGATCGAGCATCGGCTGATGCAACTCGGCAACCAGCTGATAGAGCTCGTGCTGGCCGTTCCTGCCACGCCGCAGCCGATGGTAGATGACGTGCTGCTCGAGGTCGACGGTGTCGGCCTGGCGCCAACTCGGCATCGACGTCAGCGAGAACTCGATCAGGCGGTTGAACGGTGGCTGGACATCGGTGCAGGCCAGCATCTCGCGGTGCAGATCGCTGGCGAAACCACTCTTCGACCCGGTCGGTCTCTTGCAGATCATCAGTCCACCCACGTGCTTCGGGCTCGCGGCCGATTCGGCGATGAAGAAACCGAAATCGAGCAGGGAAAGCTTGTTCATGACGGTCTCCTTGCGGGTCAGGCGGGAATGCGGTCAGCACAGCGACCGGGCGACACCTTAACACAGCCCCCGATTTCCGGCCGCCGGCGGCCAGTCGTTTAGTGTGCTTCCTCTAGCGATGCCGACTAGACTCGTCGGCGTTGGCTGAGTGACGGACGGGCGACTGCAGCGACTGAAGCTGCTCCCCTCCCCGCTTGTGCGAGAGCCACGGGCCTGCGGTCCGGGCTCTTCCGCGGCGTCGCCGCCGGCGACGTGCAGCCAGGACCCTCAGATAAACGCCGGAAGTCCGGCATCCTGTTCGACGAAGGAGATTCAAATGAGCAACCCAAGCAGCAACCTGATTGATCGCATGCAGGCCGAACAACTGCTGTCCCAGACTCGCGAAGGACTGCGCAAGCTGTGGTTGTGCAGTCTGGGCGCCTACTCGCTGGCCACCCGCAGCAGCATGCAGACCTTCCAAACGCTGGTTCGTGAAGGCCAGGCGATGCAGCCGAAGGCACGCCAGCAGATCGAGGAGACGTCGGCCGAATTGAAGAGCAGCGCGACGGCGACGATCGAGCGCGGTGAGCAACTCGTACGGGAGCGCTTTCTCAGACCGCTCGACTTCGTCATCCTCGCCACCCGGCGCGACATCGAGCAGCTCTCGCTGCGCGTCATCCAGCTCAGCGCTGAAGTCCAGAAGCTGGCCAGCGGCAAGATCAAGTCGCTGGACAAACCGGCAGCCAAGGCCGAAGCGGGCGCCATCGTCGGCAGCGCCTGAGCGGCGACGGCGGAGCCGGCAGCGGACCGACCGATGTGCGGCCGGCTGCCGGTGCAGCGCGCGTCGGACAGCGGCGGCGACGCGCGCCGCTGTCATGGTTGAACGACCTTCGCCGCCTCGCGCAGTAGCCACTGTCGGAACGACTGCACCGGCGGGCGCTCGGCAACCGCCTCCGGCACGACCAGATAGTAGGCCTGCGTCCGCCGAATCACGAGCTCAAAGGGCTGCACCAGCCTGCCGGCCGCCACCTCGGCCTCGACCAGGGGCTGCGAAGCAAGGGCAATGCCAACGCCATCGATCGCCGCCGACAGCACCAGTCCGGAATCGCTGAAGTGCGTACCGGCGTCGGGATCGATGCCGCTGACGCCGGCGAGGTGCAGCCACTCTGCCCAGGTCGGGCGATCGAGCAGTTCCATGATCGACTCGTCGTGGAGGAGATTGTGCCAGCGCAAATCCGCCGGCACCTTCAGCGGGCGCATCGAGAACAGCAGGCGCGGACTGCAAACGACGGCATAGCGCGGCGAAAACAGGCGGTCGACGCGGCACCCATCATACTGGCCGCGGCCGAAGCGAATGAACACTTCGGTCTCGTCCTCACGCAGGTCGACCCTCGCCAGCCCCGAAACACGTCCGGCATCCCGCGCATCGATGGTCTCGATCGACGCCGACATGTGCAGCCGCACTTCCGGATGCTCGGCCGTGAAACCGGGCAGATGGCGGATGAGCCAGCGGCTGCCGAAAGCGGGCGGCGTCGTCAGCAGCAGGCGCCCACCAGGCTCGCGCTGACGCGTGTTCTCGATCGCCGCGGCGAAGCACTGCAGTCCCTCGCGCACCTTGGGCAACATCAGCCGACCCTCGCGCGTCAGTTCCATCGCCCGCGTCAGTCGCCGGAAGAGGTCGAAGCCGAGGTATTCCTCAAGACCGCGAATCTGATGGCTGATCGCCGTCGGCGTCACCGAGAGCTCGGCGGCGGCATCCTTGAAACTCAGGTGCCTTGCCGCTGCCTCGAAAGCGCGCAGCGAGTTCAACGGTGGAAGGCGATAGGTCATATGGCTGAAATTTTCTCACCTGTTGCATGATTATTGATCGTTTGCCGGCGTTCTGGCAAGCGAATACAGTGGCGTCACTCTCTCGGAACAACCGGGAAACCAACCAGGAAGAAACAAATGAAAACCGATCTTAGCCGCGAACAGATGATGATGATTGTTGAACGTGCCCGTTATCAGCGGAGCATTGCCGCTGGCGACATGGTCGTCAGCGTCACGCGCCGGGCGCTGTCGTCTCTCGCCAGATGGACCGACCGATTCCTGCACGCACTGCTGATGTCGCCGACGGCCCGCCAGTGATCGCCGCGATGGCCTAGAATGCAAGCCTCGCGCGCCATTCCAGCCAAAGCCAAGTCATGCCAAGAATCCGCATCGAGCTGCCCGAGCAGTTCAGCTTCTCGACCGACATCACGCTCTACGTCGGCCACATGAACTATGGCGGGCACCTCGACAACGCGCTGCTGTTGTCGGTGGTATCGGAGGCCCGCGCCCGCTTCTTCGGCTCGCTCGGCTACCGCGAGCTCGATGTCGAGGGCCTCGGCATCGTCATTGCCGACGCCGCGCTGCAGTATCGTTCGGAGGCTTTCCACGGTGAAGTCATGCAGGTGCGCATGACGGCTGCCGACTTTGGCAGCAAGGGCTGCGACCTGCTCTGGTGCATGAACGAGAAATCCAGCCAGCGCGAAGTCGCCCGCGGCAAGACCGGGATCGTCTTCTTCGATTACCGCCTGCGCCGGGTCGCACCGGTGCCCGAAGCCTTTCGCCGCCGCGCAACGGCCGGCACCTGCCCCGTCTAAGCGGGCAGGTACTCGCGACCCAGCCTCCTCTGCAGATTCTGGACCTGCCGCAGCGACTCCCGGAGGATCAGCCGGTCGAGTTCATGCAACTCGTCCGGATCGACCCGGTTGGTCCCGGCCAGCAGCGGCGCTGCCGCCTGGCGCGCCAGCCGTAGACGCTGGATGTGCTGGAAGGCATCGACGAACGCCGCCAGCTCCGAGTCGGCGATACCACGCCTCTCGCCCATGACGCGCAAACGTTCGACGGTGTTCGTATCGGGGATGCGCAGCGCCAGGGCGTAGATCCGTGCAGCATCGACGAAGGGGCGCGAACCGTGCTTCTTGAGGTCGATGGTATGCGGGAACTCCTTGTCGCCGTCGTAGCGGAAGCCTTTCCACCAGTTCAGTGGGGACTCCCAGTTGAGCGAGTTCTCGACCATCGCCCGCATGAAGATCGGGTAGGATGCGGCCCTTTCCAGGAGCCACGCACGGAGCTCATTGGCCAGCCCGTCCTGTCCGTAAAGGGCCCGCAGGTCAAAGAAGATGCTCGAGTTGAGCAGCGCGTCGGGCTGCGGATCGGTCAGCCAGCCGCCGAAGGCCGCCCGCCATTCGCTGGTGGACAGGCACCACTGCGGGTTGCTGGCCATGATGTTGCCCTTGCAGAGCGGAAAACCGCAGGCGTCGAGCGTCTCATTGACCGACCGGGCAAAGGGAAGGAACGCTTCCCGCAGGGCAGGTACGTCGTCATCCGACTCGGCGGCAAAGATCAGCCCGTTGTCCTGATCGGTGGCCAGCGTCTGCTCCAGCCTTCCTTCCGAGCCGAAGACCAGCCAGCACCAGGGCACGTAGGGCAGTTCGAACTGCCCGCCGAGCACTTCGATCACCTGCATCGTCAGCAGATCGTTGAGCGCGGAAATCCTCTGGCAGAGTGTCTCTGCACCAGCGCGTTCGGCAACGAGGCGGGCAACGAACTCCCGCACTTCGCGCGCCAGGGCAACCAGGGTGGCGACATCGCGTGCATTCAGGATCGCCTGCACGAGGTCGCCCTGGCGTGCTCCCGGCAGCGAATGCAGGTCTGCCTGCGAAACCAGATGGAAATAGCTGCCGTCACTCTCGGTGAGCACCAGATGATGCACGCCGCGGCGAACCATCACCACACTCGCCTGGTGCGCGGTGCCGTCGGCCGGCACGGTGATCAGGCCGCTGGTCATCACTGACGCGACAGGAGCCTGCAGATCGCAGGTCTCGAGGGCAATCCGTCGCACCACGTCGTGCAGCGTCAGGATGCCGAGCGGCATCCGGCTGCGCTGATCGACGACGACCACCGCGTCGGCTTGTCGCTGGTCGAGGAGCAACAGGGTGTCCCTCACGCTGGCGGCCGGTCCGACCGTCAGCGCCTCGCCACGTACCAGCGAGCGCAGCGAGACGTAAGGCGAGAACGGGGCGACGCTCGCCGCGTGCTCAGTACTTGAGCCGGGCATGGAAGGTCTTCTGGCTGGCTTCGCGCGCCTGCCGCAGCGTGCGGATACCCATCTCGGCGAGAAGCGGCAGCATCTTCAGGAAGACTTCGCCGGTCACCATCGCGTCACCGAGCGCCGTGTGACGACCGAACACCGACACCCCGAGGCGCTCGGCGATCGACTCGAGCCGGTGCGTTGGCTGGTTGCTGTGCAGAACCGCCGACAGCAGCAAGGTATCGAGAACCGGCTGCTCGAAGCGCACGCCGGTCTGCTCTTCCTTGAGCTGCAGGAATCGCATGTCGAAAGCGGCATTGTGTCCGACGAGTACCGTATCGGCACAGAACGCGCGAAACTTCGGCAACACGACATCGATCGTCGGCTGGTCGACGAGGAGTTCGCGCGTGATGCCGTGCACCTCGATCGACTGCGGCGACAGCCGGCACTGCGGATTGATCAGCTGGTCGAAGCATTCGTGGCGCAGCAGGCGACGATTGACGATCCGCGTCGCGCCGATCTGGATGATCTCGTCTCCCTGCGACGGCAGCAGTCCGGTGGTCTCGGTATCGAAGACGGTGTAGGAGAGTTCCGTGAGGAGTCGCTCGTCGAGCTCGTGACTGGCATCCGACCAGCTGAACAGATCGAAATCGTAGAACTCCGGACGCTCTCCCTCGGCTGCGGCGATGACCGCCCGTGGCAGGTCGGTCGGCGCCTCGGCGATCGGCAACATGGTGCGAAAGAAGGCGCGATGCGACACCCGCTCACGCTGGAACCAGATGTCGCCATTGCAGCGCTCGACGACATCGGTGACGCTGAGCGGCGACGCATCACCGGCGATCGACATCGGGTCCTGCAGCCAGCTCATCGCCGTTTCGTTGTTCATGAAGGTACCCAGCCACGACAGGTCGAGTTGCGCCAGCTGCCCGCTGCGGGCCAGCGACAGGCGGACTTCGCGCACCTCGTACTCGTCCTGCAGGCGCAGGGCCAGGTAGCGCAACGCCTGGAACAGGCCGTAGCCATCGACGCGCAACCAGAGATCCTCGTCGACGTTCTCGGTCTTCACGGCCAAGGCCCGCCGCTCGCCGGACCGCCTCTCGCCGATGCGCCGGGCGGCGACGACCAGCACTTCGGCACCGCGCATCTCCTCCAGCAACCAGCGCTCGCGCAGGTCGTTCGAGAACGCACTGGCAGCAGCCTCGAACTGCGCCGACAGTTTCGCCGCCTCGTCATGAACCACCCGCAGGAAGCGAGCACGCTGCTGCACCGGCATGTCTGCCACTTCGGACAGCATCTCCGCCGCCGCGCGGATGCTGCCCAGAGGTCCGCGCCCGCCCTCGATCAGCGACTGGATCAGCGCGTCACGCCGCGCATGCCGCTCGTTGCTGCTGGTCACGTCATCGAGAACGAGGACGAAACCGGTGATCGACAGACCACCCACCTGTGCATGGTGCGGCCCATCGCCGCCGAGGACCGGCGACATGTGCGCCCGCAGCAGGCGACCGGCCGGCGTCGCCGTGACGAACTGGGCCGAACCGAGGAGTTGCCTGCTGTCCGCCTCGCCGAGCTCGCGGCTGGCCTGCTGCAGGCGCTCGAGCGCGTGCGTGATGAGCGCGCGATCGAAAACCGTGTAGATCGAGCGACCGAGCCCGAGCAACTCGGCTTGGCCGCCGTCGGCCCCGGCCGTCAGCTCCTGCCGGGCACGCTGGTTGTAGAGCAGCACACGCCCATCGAGGTTGCAGACGACGACGCTCTGGCTGAGGTCCGCCATCAGCGCCGCCAGCCGGCTCCTTTCTTCCTCGAGTGATGCCCGCGCTTCGCGCACCCGCGCGGCGACGTCGTTCTCGTTCGCCTCGCGCAACGCGAGCAACTGATTGACCGCCTGCGCCAGCACCCGCAACTCGGTCGCACCCTGCTCGGCCACGCGCAGAACGCCGTGCGCCAGGGTCGCCGTCACCTCTTCCGCCATGCGCAGGGGCGAGGCTGCGTACAGATCATGCAAGCGGGCGATCACCCAGCAGCAGAAGGTCCCGGCAAGCAACAGCAGCACGACAAGAACGACGACACGCTCTTCTGGCGACCTGCCGACACCCGCCGCATCGGGCTCGCCGGCCAGCATCAAAGCCGCCGTTGCGCCGACCAGGAGAAGCGTGAACAGGCTGGCAGCAGCGACCGCGAGGATGAGCTTGCGGGGGGCTGTCATCGCTTACATGCCGAGCAGCTTGCGCACCTCGGCCAGCAGTTCCTTGGTCGAAAAGGGCTTCGTCATGTAGCCATCGGCGCCGAGCCCCAGACCCTTGCTCACCTCCGTGTCGCGCCCCTTCGCCGTCAACATCAGGATCCGCGTGGCAGAGAGATCCGGATCGGAGCGCAATGCCTGACAGACATCGAAGCCATTCATCTTCGGCATCATCACGTCGAGCAGCACGAGATCCGGCCGCTCGCCGCGAACCTTCGCCAGGGCTTCTTCGCCATCGCCCGCGACGAGCACCTCGAAGCCCTCCCGGCGCAGCAGGAACTCGATCGAAATGACGATGTTTTGCTCGTCGTCGGCAATCAGAATCTTCTTGTTCATTGGTCCTCCGCTCCTCCATCAACCACGCCCGCCGCACAGGCCAAGCCGCTCCTGCTACCCAACCGCCGGCTCGTGCTGCGGCGCAAAAGGCAGGCTAAACAGGAAAGTCGCGCCCTCGCCCGGGACGCTCTCCACCCACAACCGGCCACCGAGATGCTCGACGATGCGCCGGCTGATCGGCAGACCGAGACCGGTTCCCGACGGCTTGGCGGTCATCGTGTCGCCAACCTGGCGGAACTTCTCGAAGATCAGCTCCTGATCCTGCGGCCGTATCCCCGGCCCGTTGTCGGTGACGCTCACCTGCAGTCCGTCTGCCAGCAGGGACAACACCACCCGCACCCGGCCACTGCCTGGCGGCAGAAACTTGGCCGCGTTCGACAGCAGATTCAGCATCACCTGGATCAGGCGGTCTCGGTCGCCCATGATCTGCGGCAGATTATCCGGCAGATCGAGATCGACATGCGCCTCTTTCTCGCGAAAAAGTTGGCTGGTGGCCGCCACCGACTGCTCGATCACTTCCTTCAGATCGAGCTCGCAGGCATTCCAGTCGGCGCGTCCGGACTCGATCTTCGCCAGGTCGAGCGTCTGGTTAATCAGTCGCGTCAGGCGCTCGGCCTCACTGACGATGAGACCGAGAAAGCGCTCACGGTCCGCCAGATGCATCTTCGGATCATCGCGCAGCAGTTCGGAGAAGGCACGGATCGAGGTCAGCGGCGTGCGCAATTCGTGCGTCACCGACGACATGATGTCATCCTTGACGCGGTCGAGTTCCTGCAGCCGCTCGTTGGCCTCGCGCAACTCGAGCGTCGCCGCCGTCAGCTCACGCGACTTGCGCTCGAGTTCGCGGCTGTAGGTGCGCAGTTGCGAAGCCTCGTCGAGGATGTGCATCACCTCCTCGATGCTCAGCGGCTCCTCCTTGGCCACCGAGGCCACCATGACCCGGGCCGAGGCGCTGCCGATGGCGCCGGCGAGCAGTGATTCGGCAAACTGCACCAGGCGCGCGTCGGCCTCCGGTTTGTCCCCTTGCCGGCCGCCATGGCGACGGACATAGCCGGCAAAGGCCGCCTCGGCCCGCGCTGGCCCGAGAAAGCGCCCGACCAGTTCCTGCAGGTCGCTGACCTTTGCCCGGCCACGCCAGAGGACGGCGCCGATCGGCCCGGTCTCCCGCAGCGCATCGACGAAGACCGTCGCCTGCGTCGCCTCGGCGACCATCGGCGGTCGCAGCAGCGAGACGCCGACATAGGCGCCGACATTGGCCAACAAGCTCCAGAACAGACAGTGCGAGATCTCGTCGATGCCGGTCAATCCGAACAGTTGCAGGGGTCGCAGGAGCTCGATGCCGAACAGCCCCTGCGTCAGGAAGTCGCCCGGCAGCCATCCCGACTTGGCGAAGGAGGGTAGCAGCAGCGTGTAACCCCAGACGACGAAACCCGCCAGAAGCCCCGCCAGCGCACCGCCACGCGTGCCGCCCCGCCAGTACATGCCGCCGATGATCGCCGGCGCGAACTGGGCCACCGCGGAAAAACTGATGAGGCCGATGGCGACCAGTGCATAGGCCTCGCCCGCCAGCCGGAAGTAGCAATAGCCGAGCAGCAGGATGAGGATGATGGCGCCGCGCCGGATGCCCAGCAGCAGGCCCGAGAGGTCCTTCGCCTCGCTCAGCGCGAGACCGCGATGGCGCAACAGAAGAGGCATGACGAGGTCGTTGCAGACCATCGTCGACAGCGCGATGGTCTCCACGATGACCATCCCCGTGCCGGCCGACAGGCCGCCGATGAACACCAGCAGCGCCAGCCCCTCCTGCCGCTGCGACATCGGCAGCGTCAGGACAAAGGTGTCGGCGTCGACGCCCTGGCCCGAGAAATGCATCAGACCGCCGATTGCGATCGGCAGGACGAAGACGTTGATCAGCAGCAGGTAGAGCGGAAACAACCAGGCGGCGCGCCGCAGATGCGACTCGTTGACGTTCTCGACGATCGCCACCTGGAACTGGCGCGGCAGAAAGAGCACCGCCAGCGCCGAGAGGACGATCAGCGAGAACCAGCCGGTATATCCCTGTCCGGAGGGAATCGCGGTTGCCAGCCGCTGCAGTTCGGGATGCGTCGCGAGATGTTCGAAGATGTCGCCGAATCCCCCATACAGCCCGTAGGTGACGAAGATGCCGACGGCGATGAAAGCCACGAGCTTGACCACCGACTCGAGGGCAATCGCCGCCACCATGCCTTCATGGCGCTCGGTGGCATCGAGGTGGCGGGTACCGAAGACGATCGTGAACGCCGCCAGAATCAGCGCGATGTAGAAGCTGATGTCGGCTGCCACCGACATCGTCGGACTGCGGTGCGGCATGACGATCTCGGGATAGCTCAGCAGCAGGCCGACCGTGCTCGACACCGCCTTCAGCTGCAGCGCGATGTAGGGGACGATGCCGATGACGGCGATGATCGTCACCAGCCCACCGAGGAGATGGCTCTTGCCGTAGCGTGACGAGATGAAATCGGCGATCGAGGTGATGCGATTGGCCTTAACGATGCGGATCATCTTCAGCAGGATGAACCAGCCCAGCGCCATCACCAGCGTCGGCCCGAGGTACACCGGCAAGAAGCCGATGCCCGAGACGGCGGCGCGCCCGACGCTGCCGTAGAAGGTCCAGGTCGTGCAGTACACCGCCATCGACAGGGCGTAGATCGTCGGGCTGTCGATCAGCGACCGCCCCTGATCGGCTCGCCGGTCGCCCCACCAGGCGACGGCGAACA
>JFAX01000009.1:73742-105218 GCA_000585015.1 Candidatus Accumulibacter adjunctus
GCATCGTCGCCGCCTAGCCGGAACGCGCTTCGATCGCCCAGGCCATCAGGGCAATGACCAACACCCAGGCGAGGAAGATGTAGGCAAAGATCAGCGGAATGTCGAAGACCTCGCTCGGCCGGTCGAAGACCGCCAGCAACGGGTAGTTGAAAAGCACGCAGCCCGCGAGAAAAGCCGCGACCAAGCGATCCCTGCCGAGTATCCTGCGCTGCATCAGAGCCTCCTCGCCAATGGTGGTGGCCGTACGCCCAGCAGGACCGAACGCGCCACCAGCATCCAGTCGGTCTTCGTCAAACGCTATACTGCCGCCTTCTCCCCCTTCGCCGAGGAACGACCTGGATGATCCGCCCCGCTCTCGATTGGCAGCCACGCGTCGCCGACGCCACGTACAGCGACATCCGTTACGACGCTGCCGAGGGCATCGCCCGCATTGTCATCAATCGGCCCGAGCGACGCAATGCCTTTCGCCCCGAAACCGTCGAGCAACTGATCGATGCCATGCACCGGGCGCAGTTCGATGCCGCCATCGGTGTCATCATCCTGACCGGCGCCGGACACCTCGCCTTCTGCTCGGGCGGCGACCAGTTCGTGCGCGGCGATGACGGCGGCTACCACGACGAAGCGGGCATGCCGCACCTCAATGTGCTCGACCTGCAGATGCAGATTCGCCGCTGCCCGAAGCCCGTGGTGGCGATGGTCGCCGGCTACGCGATCGGTGGCGGGCACGTCCTGCACCTCGTCTGCGACCTGACGATCGCCGCCGACAACGCCCGCTTTGGTCAGACCGGCCCGCGCGTCGGCAGTTTTGACGCCGGCCTCGGCGCCGGACTGATGGCGCGGACGATCGGTCTCAAGCGGGCGAAGGAGATCTGGCTGCTCTGCCGCCAGTATGACGCGGCGCAGGCGTTGTCGATGGGGCTGGTGAATGCGGTCGTACCCCTCGCTGGACTCGAGGAGGAGACCGTGCGCTGGTGTCGCGAGATGCTGCAGCTCTCGCCAATGGCGCTGCGCATGATCAAGGCCGGCTTCAATGCCGATACCGACGGCTTGGCCGGCATCCAGGAACTCGCCGGCAATGCCACCGGCCTCTTCTACATGACCGCCGAAGGCCAGGAGGGACGCAATGCCTGGATCGAGAAGCGGCGACCGGATTTCTCGCGCTATCGCCGGCGGCCCTGAGCGTCATCGGCGCCCACGCTGCGACAGCTGCCGGGACTCCTCGCGCGGGCCCGGCAGCACGGCTCTGGCAACCACTTCCGGCGGACCGCCGCGACGCCGATGAAACTCGCCGCGGCGAGCATTCACCCCTACCGCCTGCCCCTGCGGTCGCCTTGGCTGACGGCGGGCGCCCGCGTCGCAGAACGCTGCGGCTGGCTTCTCTGCCTGCAGGACGACAGCGGCCGCCGCGCCTACGGTGACTGCGCGCCGCTGCCCGGCAGCGGTGGCGAGAGCGCGCCGGCCGCGGCGCAGGCGCTGCGCTCGCTGCTGCCGCCGCTGATCGGCCTCACCGCCCGGACAGCGATCGAGCGGCTCGAGCCGGACGGCGACTGCCCGGCGCCGGTCGCGCGCTGTGCCGTCGAGACGGCGCTCCTCGACCTGCTGGCGCAGGATTCCGGGCTGCCGCTTGCGGCCTACCTCAGCGGCAACCGGCTGCGGCGCGAGACGTGCTCCGCGCCACCGCCGCCGGTACGGATCAACGCCGCCTGTGGCATTGTGGGCAACCTCGGCGCGAAAGACATTCGCGCCGCCTGCAACGCCGGCTTCACGATTCTGAAAATGAAAGTCGGCGTGCTCGCCATCGACGACGAGGTCGCCCTTCTGCAGCAGATCGCCACCGTCCTGCCACCCGGCTGCCGCCTGCGCCTCGACGCCAACCGCGCCTGGCCGGACGCGGCGGCGACCCGCTTCCTGCAGGCCTGCGCCAATCTGCCGATCGAGATGCTCGAGGAACCATTGGCCGCTCCCGACATCGACCGGCTGCAGGCACTGCAGGACAGCACGACGATCGCCATTGCCGTCGACGAGTCGATCCGCCACCTCGACGGCGAGTCCCTCGTCGGGCGGCGGGCGGTGCGCCGCCTGGTACTCAAGCCGCCGCGGCATGGCGGCCTGCTGCCGACCCTCGCACTCGCCCGCCATGCCAGCAACGCCGGCGTCGAAAGCATCATCACCAGCAGCCTCGACAGCGCCTGCGGCATCACCGCTGCCGCTCACGTCGCGGCAGCACTCGACAACGGGCTGGCACACGGTCTGGCCACCTCGGCGTGGCTGCAGGAGGATACCGGGTCGCCACCCCGCACCGCCGGCGGCCTGCTGCTGCTCGACGCGTCGCCGGGGCTCGGCTTCGTGCCCGACCGGCAGCGACGCTTCCTGCCACTCGACGGGTTATACTGTCGATAATTACAGTGACCGGGGAGGTGGTGTGGTCGACGACACGGGCAAGCAGGCTGCCGCACGAGTGGCTGGCAGGATGCGCGTTCCTGACGACGGGTACCCGACTGCCCCGGTTGAGCGAATCGCGTCGCTCAACCCGGCGCAGCGGGCTGCGGTCGGCTTCGGCATCGAAGCACAGCGCGGCGGCGAACAGCGGCACCCGCCCTTGCTGGTGATCGCCGGCGCCGGCTCGGGCAAGACCAGCACACTCGCGCACCGGGTCGCGCAGTTGATCGACTGCGGTGCCGAACCCACCCGCCTGCTGCTGCTCACCTTCTCGCGCCGTGCCGCCGATGAGATGAGCCGCCGCGTCGGGCGCCTGCTCGGCCGGCGCGCAGCCGGCACACCACCGCTGCCCTGGGCAGGCACCTTTCACGGCATCGCTGCCCGCCTGCTGCGCGAGTACGCGGCGCGCATCGGCATCGACCCCGCCTTCAGCATCCACGACCGACAGGATTCGGCCGACCTGCTCAACCTCGCCCGCCACGGCCTCGGCTTCTCGGCGAGGGCGAAGCGCTTCCCGTTGAAGGGCACCTGCCTGGCGATCTACTCGGCAGTGCTGAACACGCAGGTGGCGCTCGGCGAAGTCCTGCAGACGAGCTTTCCGTGGTGCGCCGAATGGCAAGCCGAGCTCAAGAGCCTGTTCCGCGAATACGTGCGCAGCAAGCAGGCCCAGCAGGTTCTCGACTACGACGACCTGCTCCTCTATTGGGCACAGATGGTCGGCGAGGGCGAACTCGGTCGCGAGATCGGCGGTCGCTTCAGCCACGTGCTGGTGGACGAGTACCAGGACACCAACCGTCTGCAGGCAGCGATCCTCCTCGGGATGAAACCCGACGGCAACGGCCTCACCGTCGTCGGCGACGACGCGCAGTCGATCTACGCCTTTCGCGGTGCAACGGTGCGCAACATCCTGGACTTTCCGCAGCACTTCGAGCCACCCGCGCAGGTACTGACCCTCGACCGCAACTACCGGTCGACGCAGCCGATCCTCGACGCTGCCAACCGGGTCATCGCACTGGCCCAGGAGCGCTTCACCAAGGATCTGTGGAGCGAGCGCCGCACCGGCGAGAAGCCATGGCTCGTCGCCGTGCGCGACGAAGCCGACCAGGCCACCTACGTCGTCGAGCAGGTCCTCGCGCGTCGCGAAGCCGGCCTCCGCCTGAAGTCGCAGGCGGTGCTGTTCCGCACCGCGCAGCACAGTGTGCGCATCGAGATCGAACTGCGACGGCGCAACATTCCCTTCGTCAAGTTCGGTGGCCTCAGGTTCCTCGAAGCCGCACACGTCAAGGACGTCCTCGCCATCCTCCGCTGGGGACAGAACCCACGTGACCGCATGGCCGGCTTCCGTGCCATGCAACTGGTTGCCGGGATCGGTCCGAAAAGCGCCAGTCGCGTGCTCGACCACATCGCTTCGGCGGCGCCCGCCTGCCTGCTGCTCGACGAGCAACCCGTCGCCGAGGCGGCAAGGCCCGCCTGGCGCGAGTTCGCCGCACTGGTCGCCGATTGCGGTCCCGCTCGCACACCGTGGCCGACGGCCTGCGAGCGAGTCTGCCGCTGGTATCAGGAACAGATCGATCGTCTGCACGAAGATCCGCTGCCGCGGCAGGCGGACATCGAACAGCTGGCACTGATCGCCGCCACCTATCCGAACGCCGAGCGCTTCCTCACCGAACTGACGCTCGACCCGCCCGCTGCCAGCAGCGACGAGGCCGGACCACCGCTGCTCGACGAGGACTACCTGATCCTGTCGACGATCCACTCCGCCAAAGGGCAGGAATGGACCGCCGTGTTCGTCCTCAATGCAGTCGATGGCTGCATCCCGTCAGACATGGCAACCGGTTCGACGGCAGCGCTCGAGGAGGAGCGACGGCTGCTCTACGTCGCCATGACGCGGGCGCGGACGCACCTGGAGCTGATCCTGCCGCAGCGTTTCCACGTCACGCAGCAGCCAGCCCATGGCGACCGGCACGTCCATGCCGCACGCACGCGTTTCATCCCGCACGCACTGCTGCCCGACTATGAGCAACTTTCCTGGCCGCCACCCGCCTTCGTGGTGGCGCCTGCCAACCCGCACGCTCGGCAGCAGGTGTTCGACCTGACGGCGCGGATGCGCGCGATGTGGGAATGAAGGGCGGCGCGCCGTCGCGTCAGGCCGCGCGACGATCCACTTCGCCGTTGACCTCCTGCCGCAGCACGTCGGCGAACTCCTGGCCGACCTGGCTCAACGACTTCATCTGCTGGAACAACTTGTCCTCGACATGCTGCAGTTCGTCGATCCGCTGCTCAAGCGTATCGGTCGCCTGATGGATCCGCTTGATGCTCTCGAGCCGCCGCTTGAGATGAATCTGGTGCTCGCGGATCTGGATCTCCAGCGGCGCCATGACCGCTTTCAACCATGACTCGGCGTCGCGATTGGCTCGCTCGAAGGTCTTGCGCACCTGCACCGCGACCTCTTCGAAGAAACGCTGCATCAACTGGCTCTTCTCATGCACCATCAACTGGAACATGCTGCTGACGTGCGTTTGGCACCAGTCGTCGAGGCGGTCGATCTCCTTCTCGTAGCGCAGCAGCGAAAAGCCTACTGGCGTTCCCAACTTGAGGCCGTGCTCGACCGAAAACTTCTTGTGGATCGCCTCCATCATGGACTTGATCTCCCTGACATCGTCCTCCGATCGCTGCAGGCTGCCGCGCGCCTCGTCGAAATAGTGGGTCATCGCTGCCGCCAGCGTCTTCGAGAAGGTGGCCTTGGCCATCGCCTCGCGCGTCGTCGTGCTCAGCATGCGCATCGCATCGAGCCCGAGGTGCGCGAACAGGTTGTTCGTCAACTGTGAAAAGACACTGCGCACGGCGTAGTAGCGCTGCAGGCCGGACTCGAACTCCTCCTTCTCGACACGCACCTTGCCCATCATGTACTCGACGACACCCTTGTTCTTGCCACGCAATTCGGTCAGTTCGGTGAGTTGTTCGTGCAACCCGGCGAGGCGCGAATCGAGCAGGCTGCGCGTGCGCTGGAAGCAGTCGGCGAACTCGGCCTCGATGCCGTCGCGAACGATCTCCTGCTTCGCTGGAATCAGCTCTTGCGAGAGGGCTGTCTCGAGTTCCGACAGACGACTGCGCTGCAACAGCTCGCCGTCATCGTTGATCTTGGCAACCAATGCCTTCTGCGCCGAGAC
Organism: Candidatus Accumulibacter adjunctus; assembly: GCA_000585015.1. GTDB lineage: Bacteria > Pseudomonadota > Gammaproteobacteria > Burkholderiales > Rhodocyclaceae > Accumulibacter > Accumulibacter adjunctus. The sequence goes on from JFAX01000009.1 coordinate 79,352, forward strand.
CGGGAAAATCTGGTTCTCCGCCAGATCGAGCGTCCAGGCACAGGTGTCGACCTGCCGCTCGATCTCGGCGGCGACTTCCGGCGCCGACTTGAGTTCGTCCCACAGCGTGTCGATCTTGTTGAGGACGACGATCCGGCCCTTGCTGCGGCCGCCGGCGGCAGCGAGGTGCTCGCGCCAGACGGTCAGGTCGGACTGCGTCACGCCGGTGTCGGCAGCCAGTATGAACAACACGGCATGCGCGTTCGGCAACAGCGAAAGCGTCAGTTCGGGTTCCGTGCCGATGGCGTTGAGACCCGGCGTGTCAAGAATCACCAACCCCTGCTCGAGCAGCGGATGCGGGAAGTTGATCACCGCGTGCCGCCAGCGGGGAATCTCGACACAACCATCGTCACCGCGGCGCAACACCTCCGAGTCACCGTCGGCCAGAGTGAAACCGAGGCTCTCGGCCACCGTCGGCAGCACGCGGATGACGTCACTGACGTGCCGCAGCGCCTCCTGCATGGACTCGGCCGAGGTCGTGTCGATCGCTACCGTGTGCCACTCGTCAGGAAAGCGCTTGTACTCGCTGATGCTCGTCTTCGCCTCCCGCGTCTCGATCGGCAACAGTTCGATCGACGGCACCTTGCTGCGGTCGAACAGCAGCTCCGTCGGACACATCGTCGTCCTGCCTGCGGTCGACGGAAGGACACGGTTGCCATAGCCGGCGAAGAAGATGGCGTTGATCAGTTCCGACTTGCCGCGCGAGAACTCGGCGACGAACGCCACCTGCAGACGATCCTCGCGCAGCTTTTCGAGCAGGCGCGCGAGCCGTCTGTCGGTCTGCGCATCGTTCAGCTCGTGGTCCAGCAACCAGCCCGAGAACTTTCCGATGATTTCCGAAACACGGGCGCGCCATTCGCTGTAGGCGGCAAAGTGTTGGGCAAGCGTCATGGCAGAATCCAGGACAATGTCGGTGGCGGCACTCTATCACAAAGTCGTCGTGCCTCCCTGGCACGCCGTTGCCGCTTCAGCGCTGGCAGCGGCGACAGTAGAAGCTCGATCGCCCACCCTGCCGGATCATCTGCACCGGCCCGCCGCACGCCGGACAGGGTTCGCCGGCGCGATCGTAGACTGCGCAGCTGAGCTGGAAGCAGCCGGCGCCGCCATCACTGTGCACATAGTCGCGGACACTGCTGCCGCCGGCGGCGATCGCTGCCGACAGGGTCGAGCGGACGGCCGCCGCCAGCAGGTGATAGCGCGCGTGGCTGATGCGGTTGGCCGCGCGGCGCGGCGAGATGCCGGCGAGATGGAGACTCTCGGCGGCATAGATGTTGCCGATGCCGACCACCAGCCGGCTGTCCATCAACAACGGCTTGATCGGCGCGCGCCGCCCGCGCGTTGCCGCGTGCAACCAGTCGCCATCGAAGGCGGCAGACAGAGGCTCGATGCCGAGACCTGCCAGCAGGGGATGCGCCTCGACCCTTTCGCCTTCGTGCCAGAGCAGCGCTCCGAAGCGCCGCGGGTCACGCAGGCGAAGGACGGTGTCGGCGAACAGCAGGTCGAAATGATCGTGCGCCTGCGCCGGCGTCGCCGGCGCCACCAGGCGCAGGCTGCCGGACATGCCGAGATGAATCATCAGCCAGCCACCGCCATGCTCGCTCTGGCAGTCGAAAAGCAGATATTTGCCGCGGCGCCGTATCGTCTCGACACGCAGGCCGGCAAGGCGCGCGTCGAGGCCCGGGGGGATCTCATGCCGCAGTCGCGGCGTGCGCACGATGGCGCCAGCAATGCGTTGCTGCGACAGAAAGGGAAGCAATCCCTGGCGACTGACTTCGACTTCGGGGAGTTCCGGCATTGCTGCGACCACGAAAAGTCCATAACATGCGCGAACGGATTATGACGCAAAGCAGCCGCCGTTTCGCGCAACCGTCTGCGTCAGGCAAGGAAGAAATGAAACCGATCACCCCAAGGGCCCTCTGCGCCGCCATCGCGCTCGCCTGCAGCGTTCCATCGTTCGCTGCCGAAGAAGTGGTCATCAGCCAGCAGGCGGCGTCGTCAAGCCGTCAGTCCCGCAAGGCACCGCCGCTGCCGCCGCGTACCGACGACAAGGACTACAGCGGGCTCAGCGGACAGGTCATCTACCAGGCACTGCTCGCAGAGGTCGCCCTGCAGCGTGGCAAGAGCGAATTCGCCAGCGAAGCCTATGCCGACCTGGCGCGCCGTACGCGCGACCCCGCCATCATCGCCCGCGCCGTCGAAGTGGCCGGGCAGGCGCGGCGGGTCGAACTCGTCCTCGCGCTCGCACGCCTGTGGATCGAGGTCGAGCCGGAGTCGCAGCGCGCGCAGCAGGTGCTGGTCGGCGTTCAGATCATGAGCAATCAGTTCGACGGCCTCGCCCCGCAGTTGATCAGCATGCTCCGGAGTGACCCTGCCGCCCTGCCGGCAAACCTCGTGGCGCTCAACCGGATGTTCGCCCGCAGCCCCGATCGGCAAGCTGTTCTGGCGCTCGTCAGTCAGGTCTGCGCACCGTTTTTTGGCCTCGCCGAAGCGCACTACGCGGTGTCGATAGCTGCCAGCAGCGCCGGCCAGGAGGCACGCGCGCTCGCCGAAGCGCGGCAGGCTCTGGAGTTGCGCCCTGACTGGGAAGCGGCAGCACTGCTCGAAGCGCAGCTCCTTGCCCCAAAATCGCCGGCGGCGGCGATCAGCGCGCTGCAGGGCTTCGTCGCTCGCCATCCGAAGTCGCCGGATGCCGAGCTGCATTTGGCACGACTCCTGGTCGGGGAAAAGCGCTACAGCGAGGCCAGGCGTCACTTCGACCACCTGCTCCTGAGTTACCCGGACAAGCCGGACGTGGTTTTCCCGGTCGCCCTGCTGGCACTGCAGGAAAACGACGTCGCGCTCGCCGAGAAGCAGCTCAAGCACCTGCTGACACTCGAACTGCCGAACAAGAGCGCGCCCTACTACTACCTCGGTCAGATTGCCGAAGATGGCAAGCGGCCCGCCGAGGCGCTCGCCTACTACGGGCAGGTTGGCCCAGGCGACCAGTACCTGCCGGCGCAACTGCGCAGCGCGGCGATCGTCGCCCGCTCCGGCAAGCTCGACGAGGCACGCAGCCTGCTCCAGCAGGCGGCAGCCAGCCGGCCCGAATTGCGCGTGCAGCTGGTGATCGCCGAAGCCGCATTGCTGCGCGACGCCAAGCAGACGGAAGCGGCCCTGGCCATCCTCGAACGCGAACTCAGGCAGCAGCCGCAACAGCCCGAACTGCTTTACGAGTCGGCCTTGCTGAGCGAAAGACTGGGCAACCTGGAGACCGCCGAGAGCCGCCTGCGCAAGCTGATCGAGCTGCAACCGGACAATGCGCAGGCCTACAATGCGCTCGGCTACACCTACGCCGACCGCAACATGCGTCTCGCCGAGGCGCGGCAACTGATCGAGAGGGCGCTGCAACTCGCACCCAACGACGGCTACATCCTCGACAGCATGGGCTGGGTCCTGTACCGCCAGGGCGATCTGGATGGTGCCCTCGAGTACCTGCAACGTGCTCTCGCACAGCGCCATGATGCGGAGATCGCGGCCCACCTCGGCGAGGTCCTGTGGTCTCTCGGCCGCAAGCACGAGGCGCAGCGGATCATGCTCGAGGCGCAGAAAAAGGATCCATCGCACGAAGCCCTCAACGAGGCGATCAGGAAGTTCAGCCCGTGAGCCGGAGAAGCGCTTCCTCGCCCGGCAACCGGGAGGCCGCGCGTCGTTGCCTTGGGCTGCTCGTCGCGGCCCTCGCACTGGCTGCCTGCAGCAGCCAGCCACCGCTCCTGCAGTACCGTCCAACGGCCCTGCAGCGCGACCATCTGCAGGACTTCGTCCTCGTCGGCCGCTTCGCGCTGCGCGACGCCGCGCAGAGCTACGCCGGAAGGATCGAGTGGCATCATGCCGGCGAGAGTGACCGGCTGCTGCTGGCATCGCCTTTCGGCCAGGGCCTGGCCGAGATCTTCGGCGACGCCTCCGGGGCCCGTCTGCGCCGCAGCGACGGCAGCGACCAGACCGCCGCCAGCGGCGACGAGCTGCTGCAGACCGTCCTTGGCCAGCCGATCGGCCTCGGCCGACTGCTCGACTGGCTGCGCGGCAGCCATGCCGACGACGCACGCCTCGAACGCGACGCGCTCGGCCGTCCGTTGCGGCTGCAACACGAGGACTGGCGAATCGCCTACGAGTACGACGACGACACACCGCAGGCGCTGCCCGGCCGGTTGTTCGTCGAACGGGAGGGCGGCTTCGTGCTGCGCCTGCGCATCGAGGAGTGGCGCCTGCCCACAGCGACGGATGATGCGCAGTGAATCCGGCAGGCGGCGGCTGGAGCTGGGACAGCAGCTACCCGGCACCGGCCAAGCTCAACCTGTTCCTGCGCGTGACCGGCCGGCGCGCTGACGGCTACCACCTGCTGCAGACCGTCTTCCGCTTTCTCGACCACGCCGACCGACTGCATTTCTCGCCGCGCGCCGATGCCGCGGTACGGCTGATCACACCCTTGCCCGGAGTGCCGCCGGAGAACGACCTGAGCGTGCGCGCGGCGCGCCTCCTGCAGGCGGCCAGCGGCTGTCGGCAAGGCGTCGACATCCGCATCGAGAAACACCTGCCAATGGGTGGCGGCCTTGGCGGAGGCAGCTCCGACGCGGCAAGTGTCCTGCTCGCCCTCAATCATCTCTGGCAGCTCGCGCTGCCGCGCCAGCGCCTGCAGGAAATCGGCCTGACCCTGGGTGCCGACGTGCCGGTCTTCCTCTTCGGTCGCAACGCCTTTGCCGAGGGCGTCGGCGAAACGCTGCGGGCGGTCGAGCTGCCGCCGCGCTGCTATGTCGTCGTCGAGCCGCCGGTACAGGTGTCGACCGCAGCCATCTTTGCCGCCCCCGAACTGCGCCGCGACTCGCCGCCAATCGACGCCCGCGACTGGGCCCCGGACGACATCGGCAACGACCTCGAGGCGGTCGCCTGCAGCCGCTTCCCGGCGATCGCCAGTTGCCTCCGCCATCTTTCTGCGGCAGCGGCACCCGCCCGCGCCCGCATGACGGGTTCGGGCGCCTGTGTCTTCGCCGAGTGCAGCAACCCGGAGGAAGCGGCGGCGGTGCTGCGGCGCCTGCCGCCCGGGCTGCGTGCCTGGACGAGCGCCGGCGCCAGCGCGCACCCGCTGCTCGATCTGGCGCGCTGACGGGGCGGCGACGAAGCACGGCGCCACGCGGGCAGCGCAGTCTGCGGACGGCTGGCGCCGGACTCCGAGCGCCCGCCAGCGCCCTTTTTTTCCTGGCGAATCCCCGCTATAATTCGCGCCTCGCTCGCCATCAGGGCGTTGTGAGAGACCGCTGGGGAGTCGCCAAGTTGGTCAAGGCACCGGATTTTGATTCCGGCATTCGAAGGTTCGAATCCTTCTTCCCCAGCCATCCGATTTCTGTCAACGCGGGCAGGCTTCCTAACCTGCCCGTCTTGCTTTGTGGGGCGCCCTGGCGCAGAGCCACAGGGGAAGCACAAAATGGCTTACGACAGCCTGATGGTCTTTACCGGCAACGCCAACCCGGCTCTCGCCGCGGATGTCGTCAGACACCTCAACATCTCGCTCGGTCGTGCGCATGTCGGACGCTTCTCGGATGGCGAGATCAGTGTCGAAATCCAGGAGCACGTCCGCGGCATGGACGTCTTCATCCTGCAGTCCACCTGCGCGCCGGCGAACGAAAACCTGATGGAGCTGCTGATCATGGTCGACGCGCTGAAGCGCGCCTCGGCCGCCCGCATCACCGCCGCCATACCCTATTTCGGCTATGCGCGCCAGGACCGCCGCGTGCGCTCGGTGCGCGTGTCGATCGCCGCCAAGCTCGTTGCGGATCTGCTCACCGCTGCCGGCGTACACCGCGTGCTGACGATGGACTTGCATACGGAGCAGATCCAGGGCTTCTTCAGCATCCCCGTCGACAACATCTATTCACTGCCGATCATGCTCGGCGACGTCTGGAAGAATGATTTCGACAAGCTGATGGTCGTCTCGCCGGACGTCGGCGGCGTCGTCCGCGCCCGCGCATTGGCCAAGCGCCTCGAATGCGATCTGGCGATCATCGACAAGCGTCGCCCGAAAGCCAATGTCTCCGAGGTCATGAACATCATCGGCGAGGTCGAAGGCCGTACCTGCGTCATCATGGACGACCTGGTCGACACCGCCGGCACGCTCTGCAAGGCAGCCACCGCGCTCAAGGAACACGGGGCGAAGAAGGTGCTCTCGTACTGCGTGCACCCCGTCCTCTCGGGCAGGGCCGTCGACCGCATCAACCACTCCGACCTCGACGAACTGGTCGTCACCGACACCATCCCGTTGCGTGAGGACGCGCAGGAATCGCCGCGAATCCGCGTTCTCTCGGTCGCCGGCATGCTGGCGGAAACGATCCGCCGCATCAGCAACGAGGACTCCGTGTCGTCACTGTTCATCGAATAGCAGGAGGCAGCCGCGCGCACCAGCGACGCGCCGCCTCGCACCTTCTTTTTCAACCCCCCGCCTGGTCGCGGGCGGGGGTCGTCCAACCAGGAGCTGTCCATGAAGTTTCAGATTGAAGCGCGCAAGCGCACCCAGCAGGGGTCCGGAGCGAGCCGCCGCCTGCGTCGCCAGGGCCGTGTTCCGGCCATCATCTACGGCGGTCCGAAAGAGGCCGAACTGATCGACATCGATCACAACGAAACCATGCTCAACCTTGCCAAGGAAGCGTTCCACTCGTCGGTCCTGACGCTGCGGGTCGATGGCGTCGCCGAGAGCGTCGTCCTGCGTGACTCACAGGTGCACCCATGGAAGCCGCTCGTCCTGCACTGCGATTTCCAGCGGGTTGATACCGAGCACCTCATCCATCAGCGGGTTCCGCTGCATTTCGTCAATGCCGAGATTGCTCCCGGCGTCAAACTGAGCGGCGGCAACGTGTCGCACGTGCACAATGACATCGAGGTGAGTTGCCTGCCGCAGGATCTGCCGGCCTTCATCGAGGTCGACCTCAAGGACCTCGAGTCGGGCCACTCGATTCATGCCTCGGAAGTCGCCCTGCCCGCCGGCGTCAAGCTGGTGCTGCATGGTGACGACTATGTCGTGGCGTCGATTCCGGCCAGGAAGAGCGCCGCCGCTGCCGACGAAGGTGAAGCCGGGACCGCCGCCTAGGGCCGCTTTACCCGCCGGGCCGCTGCCGGGCAGTCATCGCCGGCGGCGGCCCGTTCGTTCCCAGCGCAAGAGAACCCATGCCCGCACCCCGCCTGATCGTCGGTCTCGGCAACCCCGGCAGCGAGTATGAAGAGACGCGGCACAACGTCGGCTTCTGGTTCCTTGACCATCTGGCGCGGCGACTGCAGCTGCGGCTGACGCCGCAAGGGAAGTTCTTCGGTCGCCTGGCGCGGCACGATGATCTCTGGCTCCTGCAACCAACGACCTACATGAATCTTTCCGGGCAGGCCGTCGCCTCCCTCGCCCGCTTCTACCGCATCGCCAGCGACGAAATCCTCGTCGTCCATGATGATCTCGATCTGCCACCCGGCAGCATCCGTCTCAAGCAGGGTGGTGGCAACGGTGGCCACAATGGCCTCAAGGATATCCAGTCGCGCCTGGCGACGCCCGATTTCTGGCGGCTGCGATTGGGAATCGGCCATCCGGGTGAGCGCAGCGAAGTCGTCAACCATGTTCTCAAGGCACCGCGGCGCGAGGAGCGGGACCTGATCGACCCCGCCATCGACCGCTGCCTCCTCGCCTGGCCGCTGCTGGCAGCCGGCGACTACGCTGCGGCACAGCGACAGTTGCACCTGAAAACCGTCTGACCATGGAAACCAGCGCATGAGCCTCCAATGCGGGATCGTCGGCCTGCCGAACGTCGGCAAGTCCACCCTTTTCAACGCCTTGACCAAAGCGGGAATCGCGGCCGAGAACTATCCCTTCTGCACCATCGAGCCGAACGTCGGCATCGTCGAGGTCCCCGACCCGAGACTGCAACAGATCGCCGCCATCGCCAGACCACAGCGTGTGCAACCTGCGATCGTCGAGTTTGTCGACATTGCCGGCCTGGTTGCCGGTGCGTCGAAGGGCGAAGGGCTCGGCAACCAGTTCCTGGCCAACATCCGCGAGACGGACGCCATCGTCAGCGTCGTCCGCTGCTTCGAGGACGAGAACGTGGTCCATGTCTCGGGCCGTGTCGACCCGCTCGCCGACATCGAGACCATCCTCACCGAACTGGCACTGGCCGACCTCAGCGCCGTCGAGCGCAGCCTGAATCGCGACATCAAGAAGGCACGGGCCGGCGACCGGGAAGCGCAGAAGATGGTCAACGTCCTCGAGCGGCTGCAACCCCACCTCAACGAAGGCCGGCCCGCACGCACCCTGCAGATGACCGCCGACGATCGCGCGCTGCTCAAGCCGCTCTGCCTGCTGACGATCAAGCCGACGATGTACGTCGGCAACGTTCTCGAAGACGGCTTCGAGAACAATCCGCACCTTGAGCGCCTCCGCCAGCACGCTGCCGCCGAGGGAGCACCAGTGGTCGCCCTCTGCGCCAAGATCGAGGCCGAACTGGCCGACCTCGAAGACGACGACAAGGCCGTCTTCCTGGCCGACCTCGGCTTCGATGAACCCGGGCTCAACCGCCTGATCCGAGCCGGCTACCAACTGCTCGGCCTGCAGACCTACTTCACCGCCGGCCCCAAGGAAGTCCGTGCGTGGACCATCCACATCGGCGACACGGCGCCGCAGGCCGCCGGCGTCATCCACAGCGACTTCGAGCGTGGCTTCATCCGCGCGCAGACGATTTCCTTCGCCGACTTCATCGCCTGCAAGGGCGAACAAGGCGCGCGCGAAGCCGGCAAGATGCGCGCCGAAGGCAAGGAATACGTCGTCCGTGACGGCGATGTGCTGAATTTCCTGTTCAACGTCTGAGCCGGTCAGTGCGCTGCCGACCGCCACGATTCAGGGTGTGGTGTCGTCGGTTGCATGTGCCTGATGGGCTTCCGAACGATCGAGTTCAAGGGCAACTGCAAGGTTCGACTTGATGTCTTGCAGGAGCCCGCACAGTTGTCCCTGTCGCTCTTCTGACAGCCCCTGCAGCATTTCCGTGCGACTGCGGATGATCACTGTCTCGACCTGAGCCAGCAATTGCCGCGCCCGCTCGGTCAGGTGGACACCCCAGACGCGGCGGTCGCCGGCGATCGGCCGCCGCTCGATCCAGCCGCTCTTCTCGACCTGATCGATCAGGCGGCCGGCCGTAGATTTCTCGATCTCGAGCCGAACCGATATCTGCGACTGGGACAGCCCCTCCTGTCTGGACAGGATCGCCAATATCGACCATTGCGCACGCGTCAGGCCCAGTGGTTGCAGTCGGCGGTCGATCAGTTTGCGCAGCAGCCGTGCGGACTCCGTAAGAAGAAAGCCGGTCCCCCGCTGGGAGTCATCGATGATCATGAATACGGCCTCAAAGGTTGTGAATGATTCGCTCCCGCGACCGACCTGCGGCTTTGCCCGCGCGCTCCCGCCGGCGGTCATCTCGGCACAGCCGGGCGGCCAAGGCGGCGGGCAGCTTCCTGCGCGAGAAGCCGCCTTCATCCTCGCCCGCGCCGACGTACAAGACATGTCGCATCGTTGCTCCAGCGCACCCTGTCGACGCCTGCTCGCGACGATTTCATGACGGTCTCCGGCTCGCGATCCCCAGACCCGCCATGAAGCGCCGCGGATTATCGCAGTTTCTCCGAAACGCTGCGTACGTTTCGTCCCGCGGTGCTCAGCGTCAAGTCACGTCCCAGGGGACCGAGCAAGGAACTTCACGGACGTTGGCGATGCAGTCTTTCGTATGCATGCTTATCGTAGCTTGACTTATTTTGGGTGTCCATAGTACCATCGCTTCAAACACAGGATTTCCATTCCGTCGCCTGGTACCGCATCTGATGCATGTCAGGGGCGCGGTCGCGACGGATCCTGCAAGCTGACTGCGACGATCGTCGAACAGAGGAAAACCATGAGCAACGAAACGAAATCCACCAAGCTTCCGACCACCAACGCAAAACTGATCGCCTGGGTCGATGAGGTGAGCGCGCTGTGCAAACCGGAGCAGGTCGTCTGGTGTGACGGCTCGAAGGCCGAGTACGACCGCTTGTGCGACCTGATGGTCGAAGGCGGGACCTTCATACGCCTCAACCCGGAAAAGCGGCCAAATTCCTACCTCGCCCGCTCGCACCCTTCCGACGTGGGCAGAGTAGAGGATCGCACCTTCATTTGCTCGATCAACAAGGAGGACGCCGGCCCGACCAACAACTGGGCCGCACCGGCGGAAATGCGAGCCACCCTGAACGGCCTGTTCGACGGCTGCATGCGCGGACGGACGATGTACGTGATCCCGTTCAGCATGGGTCCGCTGGGCTCGCCGATCGCCAAAATCGGCATCGAGATCACCGACAGCCCATACGTCGTGGTGAACATGGGAATCATGACCCGAATGGGCCACGCCGTCCTCGACGTACTGGGCAGCGACGGCTTCTTCATTCCCTGCGTTCACTCGGTCGGTGCACCACTGGCGCCTGGCCAGAAGGATGTTCCCTGGCCGTGCGAGGCGGACATCAGCCGCAAGTACATCGTGCATTTTCCCGAGACCTACGAAATCTGGTCCTACGGCTCGGGTTATGGCGGCAATGCACTCCTTGGCAAGAAGTGCCTGGCATTGCGCATTGCCTCCGTGATGGCCCGCGACGAGGGCTGGCTTGCCGAGCACATGCTGATCATGGGTCTCGAATCGGCGCAGGGTGAAAAGACCTACCTCGCCGCAGCTTTCCCGAGTGCCTGCGGCAAGACCAACCTGGCGATGCTTGTTCCACCCAAGGGCTTCGAGGGCTGGAAGGTCACCACGGTGGGCGACGACATCGCCTGGATCAAGAAGGCGCCGGACGGGAGGCTGCGTGCGATCAATCCCGAAGCCGGCTTCTTCGGCGTTGCTCCCGGCACCAACATGAGTTCCAATCCGAACGCCATGCTGACGATACAGAAGAACTGCATCGTCACCAACGCCGCGCTGACCGACGACGGCGACGTCTGGTGGGAAGGCATGGATGGTGCGCCGCCAGCCCATGCGATCGACTGGAAGGGGGAGGACTGGACTCCGGGCTGCGGGCGCGTCGCGGCGCATGCCAACGCACGCTTCACGGCGCCCGCCAGCCAGTGCCCGAGCATCGACGCCGAGTGGGAGAATCCGGAGGGCGTGCCGATCAGTGCGTTCATTTTCGGCGGCAGGATGAGCAAGGACATGCCGTTGGTGTTTCAGGCCTTCAACTGGAGCCACGGCGTTTACCTTGCCGCCACCATGGGTTCGGAGGCGACGGCGGCGGCAATCGGCCAGGCGGCGATGCGTCGAGACCCCATGGCGATGCTGCCGTTCTGCGGCTACAACATGGCGGACTACTTCAGTCATTGGCTGAACGTCGGTCGCCAGGTGCCCAACCCGCCGCGCATCTTCCGCGTCAACTGGTTCCGCAAGAGCGACGACGGCAAGTTCCTCTGGCCCGGCTTCGGTGAAAACATGCGCGTTCTGAAGTGGATCGTCGATCGCGTGCATGGCCGGGGTTTCGGTATCGAAAGCCCGATGGGCTGGATGCCGCGGCACGAGGACATTGAGTGGAAAGGACTCGACTACCCGAGCGACACCTTCTACAACCTGATGTCAGTCAGCCGCAAGGCTGGGACTTCCGAGGCGCATGCCCACGAAGAGCAGTTCGACATGTTCTTCGACCGCCTGCCCAAGGAGTTCATCTTCGAACGGGAACTGCTCCGCTCGCGGCTCTGGCGTTCGCCCGAGAAATGGGAACTGGCACACGAAGCTCACTGACCCGCTTTCCTTGACCACACCGCCGCGCCGTCGGGCAGTTGCTGCCCACGGCGCGGCGAGGGTCAGCGTTCAGCCGCCAACCGGTTGTCCGACAGGATCGACCGGTACCCGGCTGCGACAGCTCCAAGCCATGCGCGATCGTCACGCGGCGTTCCTGATGGCGCCGCTGGACCACACGCGGTCCGCGCGCTGTGCGGATTGGACGTCGTCGGGGACAGCCGGCAATGAAGTGGCCTGCCTGAATCCGTTGCATCGAAGATCGTCGGCCACAGGACTCGCCAGGATCCTGCAACGGGGAAGGCGAACTCGAACCGGACCACTCCAATGCCGACCAGAATCTACCTGGTGCGCCACGGCGCCACCGAACTCACCGCCGAGGACCGGTTCGCCGGTTCCTCTGATGTGCCTCTCTCCGACGAAGGCCGCAGGCAGGTGGCTTGCCTCGCCGAGCGGCTGAAGCGGGAGAAGCTGGATGCCGCTTACGCCAGTCCGCTGCAGCGTACCATGGACACGGCCCGTACCGTCGTACTGGCCCACGGCCTGAAGCCGATAGCCGAGCCCGGCCTGCGCGAAATCGACTACGGTCATTGGGAGGGCCTGCGTCGATCAGACGTGCAGCGCACCTTCCAGGCCGAGTACGGCAGCTGGCAGGATGATCCGTTCGCCGTCGCTCCCCTCGGCGGAGAATCCGGCGTCAATGTACTCAATCGTGCCTTGCCCACACTACGCGCCATCGTCGAGCGCCATCGCCAGCGTACGGTTCTGCTGGTCTCCCACAAGGGAACCAACCGGCTGCTGATCTGCAGCCTGCTCGGCCTCGACCCACGTACCTACCGCGACCGCCTCGAACAAAGCCCCGCAGCGCTGAGCATTCTCGAATTCACCAGTGGCCTGCGCGTCCGGTTGTGCCTGCTCAACGACACCTCGCACTACACCGGCGGACAGGAAATCGAACAGGCTCCTTGACGAAGCTTGTCGGAGTGATCCGCCCTCGTCTCGAAACCGACCGCGGTTCGCTCATGCCGATGGCCCCGCAGGATTCCACCCTGCCGCGGGAGCAGCGCGCGAACCGTGATTCTCCCTTCGATAGGCGGCACGCCACCGATTCGCAGCCATTCGCCACCATGCGGCGCCAGTCCGCGATCGGCCGGTTGCATTCTCTGGCGCCGCGCTGCGGATCAGTCGCCGAGATCGCCGAGCTTGATGGGCTTCGTCCGCGGCCCGGGGTTGCGCGGCAAGAGCAGCGACAGCAGGCCGGCGACGAGGACGAATGCCGACGACGCCCAGAGGCAGGCGACGAGGCCGCCACTGGGCCCGCTCTGCAGCCCCCACTGGTAGAGAGCACCGGACATCACCGTGCCGGCGAGGCGACCGGCGGCGTTCGCCATGTAGTAGAAACCGACGTTCATCGCCACCTTGTCGCTGTCGGTGTAGGCGAGGATCAGGTAGGAATGCACCGCCGAGTTGAGCGCAAAGACAGCGCCAAAGACGATCAGTCCGGCGACGACGACCAATGCCGGCGCCATGCCGGCGGCCAGCGCCAGCGCAATCGCTGCCGGCAGCGCGGCGAGAACGAAAGCGAGGATCGTTGCCGTCCGCCCATCGGGTTCGTGCTGCTCCTCGACACGGCTGCGCAACAGGCCGGGCGTGCTCGCCTGGACGATGCCGTAGCCGATCACCCACACCGCGAGGAAGCCACCGGACTGCCAGAAGGTCCAACCGAGGACGCTGGACAGGAAGACCGGCAGGCCGACGACGAACCAGACGTCGCGCGCGCCGAAAAGGAAGATGCGCGCCGCTGCCAGCTTGTTGACGGCGCCGTTGCGCGAGAACATCTGGCCGAATTTGGCCTTCCTGTTCGCCTCGCCGAGGCCGCCGCGCATCAGCAGCGCGGCAGCGATCAGCGTCGCCGCGACGAGTGCGGCGAGAAGCTGCAGCGCGGTCTGGAAACCGAGCAGCGTCAGCAGCAGACCGCCGAGGAAAAAGCCGACGCCCTTGAGCGCGTTCTTCGATCCGGTGAGGATCGACACCCAGCGGTACAGGGTTGCCGAAGCTTCCTCGGGGACGATCAGCTTGACGGCGCTCTTCGAACTCATCTTGGTCATGTCCTTGGCAATGCCACTCAACGCCTGCGAGACCATCACCCAGGCAACGACCAGCCAGGACTGCGGCGCGAAGGCGAGCATCGACAGCGCCGCGAGCTGCGTGCCAAGGCCGACGAACAGTGTCGTCTTGAGGCCGAAACGGGCACCGATGTAACCACCGAAGAGGTTCGTCAGGATGCCAAAGACTTCATAGAAGATGAACAGGGAGGCGACGGCGAACGGCGTGTAGCCAAGTCCGTAGAAGTAGAACAGCACCAGCATGCGCACCGCGCCGTCGGTCACCGTGTCCGCCCAGTAGGCGCCGGTGACCAGGATGTAGTTGCGCAGCCCGGCGCGCGCCGTCTCACTCTTGCCTGCCGCAGGGTCGCTCATGTCGTGCCTCTCCTCTGGCGCCATCGCTGTGACGCCTTCGCCCGCGCGCGGGCTTCCTTGCCGCCACCGCGGCGGCAGCTTCGATCGCCAGGCGTCTAAAGCGACGCCGCCACTTTCGCCGCCAGTTCGACATAGCGGTTGGCGTAGCCCCATTCGTTGTCGTACCAGGCGTAAATCTTCACCAGGGTGCCGTTGATCACCAGGGTGTGCGCCGCATCGATGATCGACGAGCGCGGATCGGTCGCGTAGTCCATCGATACCAGCGGCCGCTCCTCGTAGCCGAGGATCCCCTGCAGCGCGCCGTTCGCCGCCGCCTTGAGCAGGCCATTGACCTCGTCGACCGTCGTCGGCCGACGCATCTCGAAGACGCAATCGGTGAGCGAGGCGTTGAGCAGCGGCACGCGGACCGCGTGGCCGTCGAGCTTGCCCTTGAGTTCCGGGAAGATCAGCGCGATCGCCGTCGCCGACCCGGTCGTCGTCGGCACCAGCGACAGGCTGGAAGCGCGCGCGCGGCGCAGGTCCTTGTGCATCTGGTCATGCACGCTCTGCGTGTTGGTCGAACTGTGAATGGTGGTGATCATTCCGTGCGAGATGCCGATCGCCTCATGGACGACCTTGACCACCGGCGCGAGGCAGTTGGTCGTGCAGGAAGCGGCCGTGACGATGTGGTCCTTCGCCGGGTCGTAGAGATGGTCGTTGATCCCCATGACGATGTTGAGGACGTCGCCATCCTTGACCGGCGCAGCGACGATCACCTTTTTCACACCCGCCGCGAGATAGGGCGAGAGCTGCTCGACCGTGCGCCACTTGCCGCTCGCCTCGAGGACGATGTCGACGCCCGCCTCGCGCCAGGGACCGCCGGCGACGTCCTTCGCCGTGCTGTAACCGATCGACCGGCCATCGATCACGATGCGACCATTGCTGACGCCGACCTCGTGCTGCCAGCGGCGATGCACCGAGTCGAACTCGAGCAGGTGCGCGGCGGCTTCCACTGGCCCGTTCGCTTCGTTGATGTGCACGAACTCGAGTTCCGGATTGTTCCACGCGGCGCGCAGCGCCAGCCTGCCGATGCGACCGAAACCATTGATGCCGACCTTGACCGTCATTGCTCGTTCCTCCGAAGGGTGGATGATGCTCCGCTGAAGCCCAGCGAACTGCAGACGCGAGCGCCACGCACGGCGCTCGCTCGATTTACGTTTCTATATTGCTAGAATTTTGAAAACATGTAAACCCCGAGCTGCGTTCGCTCCGGCACCCCGGCGCAACTGCTCCTGGTGCCGCATAGCCTTTGCGTGGCGACGAGTATTTCGGTATCGTTGGAACGATGAACCGTACCGATGCCGTCACCACGCTGGCTGCGCTGGCCCAGGAAAGCCGCCTCGCCATCTTCCGCCTGCTGGTGCAACATGCGCCGACCGGCCTGACCGTCGGCGTGATTGCCGAGCAACTCGAGCTACCCGCGCCAACGCTGTCCTTTCACCTGAAGACGCTGCTCCATGCCGGCCTCGTAAACACCGTCCAGGAAGGCCGTTTCGTCCGCGTCCATGCCTGCATCGAGCGGATCGACGGGCTCGTCGGCTTCCTGACCGAGAACTGTTGCAACGGTCGACCGGAAGTCTGCCGACCACCCTTGCGGCCCGCGGTGGATCCAGCCGGCTGACCGTCTGCCTGGCGGGGCAGGTAAGCGGGAAGCAGGGAAGTTCAGTTCCATGTTTCCAGAAGTCTACTGTTGTGTTAGTGTTCGTCCTTCGATGACTTGCCGACCACCGGAGGCCAGGACCGACATGAGCCACACCTCGCGAGCCTGCGGCGACGGCGACCGGGACGCCGAGCCGCGCCGGATGAACAGCGTCTTCGAACGCTACCTGAGCCTCTGGGTGCTGCTCTGCATCGCCGGCGGCATCGCCCTCGGCAAGCTCGCGCCCGGCGTCGCCCAGGAACTCGATCGCATGTCGCTCGACGTCGCGGGCGCGCCGGTGGTTTCCATCCCGATCGCCGTCTGCCTGTTCTTCATGATGTACCCGATCATGGTCAAGATCGATTTCGCCTCGGTCATCCAGGCCGGACGCAGCGGCCGGCCAGTGCTGCTGACGCTGTTCGTGAACTGGGCGGTGAAGCCGTTCACCATGTACGCCATCGCTTTCCTCTTCCTCGGCGTGCTGCTGCGGTCGCTGATCGGCGACAGCGCCGTCGACCTGGTCAAGATGCCCTTCGGGCTCGACCTGCCCGTCGGCGTCGCGCACGGCGCCGGCGTCGTCGTCCTGCACGACGGCGTCCGCATGCTCGAGGTACCGCTCTGGCGCAGCTATCTCGCCGGCTGCATCCTGCTCGGCATCGCCCCATGCACGGCGATGGTCCTCGTCTGGGGTTATCTGGCGCGCGGCAACGACGGGCTGACGCTCGTCATGGTGGCGATCAATTCGCTGACCATGCTGCTGCTCTACGGTGTTCTCGGCGGCTTTCTGCTCGGCGTCGGTCGCCTGCCGGTGCCATGGCAGGCGCTGCTGCTGTCGATCGGCATCTACGTTGCGCTGCCGCTGGTCGCAGGCTATCTGTCGCGGCGCTGGATCATCGCCAGCAAGGGCGAGGTCTGGTTCAAGGAACGTTTCCTGCACGTGCTCACCCCGATCACCATCGTCGCCCTGCTGGTCACGCTGGTACTGCTGTTCTCGTTCAAGGGCGAGGTGATCCTCGCCAACCCGCTGACCATCGTCTGGATCGCCATCCCGCTGTTCCTGCAGACGGTGCTGATCTTTGCTCTCGGCTACGCCCTGGCGCTCTGGCTGCGTCTGCCCTACCGGGACGCCGCGCCGGCGGCGATGATCGGCGCCTCGAACCACTTCGAAGTCGCGATCGCCACCGCCGTGATGCTCTTCGGACTCTCCTCGGGCGCAGCGCTGGCGACCGTCGTCGGGGTGCTGATCGAGGTACCGGTCATGCTCGCCCTGGTCGAGATCTGCCGGCGCACGACACGCTGGTTTCCGGCGCCGCCGGCGGGCGTCGCGGCTGCAGCAGGCGGGCGATGACGCGCCGTCGCTTGCCGCCGTCGATGCCTCGTGCCCTGCTTGCCGCGCCGGCGCGGCAAGCAGGGCACGCCGATGCAGGCGGCTTCTAGCCCAGGCAGAAGACGTCCAGCTTGTTGCCGTCAAGATCGCGGAAATAGCCGGCGTAGAAGCCGTCGCCGCGCGGACCGACCGCACCTTCATCCGTCCCGCCAAGAGCGAGCGCCCGCGCATGAACGCGCCCGACCTGCTCGCGCGACTTGGCGGCCAGCGCCACCATGACACCGTTGCCGACACTCGCGGGGCGTCCATCGAAGGGCGTCATGATGCACAGACTGGGTTTGTCCTCGGCCACTCCCCAGGCAATGCCGCGTGGAAACTCCCAAAGGCGCCGGGCACCGACCTCCTTCAGCAACTCGTCATAGAAGGCCGCTGCCCTTGCCAGATCGTTGGTACCCAGTGTCACATAGCCAATCATCCCGCTTCTCCTTCAGAGTCCAAGAGGCAACAGTCTATACTAAGAGCAGCCGTATCCCTGGATCGCGCCGAGCGCATCGAGGAAGTCTCCTGAAACCGCCACATGAAGACCCCTGGCGCAACAACCAGTGTCCGCTCCGCGCTCGTCTGCCTGCTGGCATTCGCCGCCTTCTCCTCGCTGGCCGCCGCCGCGTCGCCGACGTGGATCGAGATCGACGCTGCCGGCGAGCGACGGGTTCACCTGTACTTCTTCTGGACGAGTACCTGCCCGCACTGCCAGGCCGCACGCCCCTTCGTCGAAGCACTGCCCGCGCGCCATCGCTGGTTGCTGCTGCACAGCCGCAATCTCTCGACCGATCGCGAGGCAGCGGCGGCCTACGTCGCGCTCGCCGAGTCGCTGGGAGAGGAAGCGAGCAGCGTGCCCGCGTTCATCTTCTGCGGCCGGATGGAAGTCGGTTTCGACCGGCCCGAAACGAGCGGGCGAGCACTCGAGGAGGCCCTGCAGTCGTGCCGGGAGAGCGACGTCGAGCCGCCTGCGACAGCCAGCCCGGCGGACACCCGGGCAACCGGGATCAGTCTCCCGCTGCTCGGCAGAATTGCGCCGGAGCAGTTCTCACTACCGGTGTTCACCATCCTCATCGCCGGCCTCGATGCCTTCAATCCCTGTGCCTTCTTCGTCCTCCTGTTCCTGCTCTCGCTGCTGATCCACGCCGGCAGTCGTGCCCGCATGCTGTTCATCGGCAGCGTCTTCCTCTTCTTCTCCGGCCTCATCTACTTCCTGTTCATGGCGGCGTGGCTCAACATCTTCCACTGGCTGGGCGAAGTCGCTCTGGTGACGACGGCCGCCGGAGTGCTCGCCATCGTCATTGCGCTGTTCAACATCAAGGATTACTTCTGGTTCAGGAGAGGACCGTCGCTGAGCATCCCCGAAGCCGCCAAGCCCGGACTGTACGGGCGGATGCGCGGGCTGCTGCGTGCCGAAAGCCTGCCCGCACTGACGCTCGGAACGATTGCCCTGGCGATCGTCGCCAACTCTTACGAACTCCTGTGCACCGCCGGCTTTCCGATGGTCTACACGCGCCTGCTGACGCTGTCGGAGCTGCCACCGTGGCAACACTACGCTTATCTCGTCTTCTACAACCTCGTCTACGTCAGCCCACTGCTGCTCATCACCCTGCTCTTCACCTGCACCCTCGGCTCGCGCAAGCTCTCGGCCGCCGAGGGCCGCCTGCTCAAGCTGCTGTCCGGGGTCATGATGCTCGGCCTCGGCGGACTGCTCGTCGTGGCACCGGCAGCGCTCAACGACCTTCGCGTCGCGCTGGCACTGCTCAGCGGCGCGATCGGCGTTTCCTGGCTGGCCCATCGACTGCGGCTGCCGACACTTGCTCCGGGCGACCCGGTCGACCGACAATGACGGCAGATGCCTGCCACCGAACCATGAACAGACTCCTTCCCGTCTTGCTGCTGGCCCTCGCCGCCCCGCCAGCAGCTGGCGGGCCCTGGCGGGCGAGCGAGACGAATACCCGTGGCTGGCAACTGATGACGCCGGAAGAGCGCATCGAGCATCAGGCGAGGATTCGCGGCTTCAGGAGCTACGACGAGTGCCGCAGCTACCAGCTCGCGCATCATCGGCTGATGGAGGAACGGGCCCGACAGCGGGGGATCGAGCTGCCACGTGGCCGGCGCGACGTCTGTGAGCACCTGCGGCAGGCCGCCGAGCCCGCTGCGCGTGCCGACTGATCGCTGCCGCCAGACATGCTGAGCCCCGCCCGGAACCGGTTGACGATCCCGCTGCTCCTCTTGGCGTCGACGGCAGCCCCGGTATTTTGGGCGCTGCCGGAGGATCTGCCGCCTCTGCGCAGTCTCGGCATCATCCTCGGCTGGGCCGGCTGCGGCATGCTCTTCGGCAGCCTGCTGCTGATGCTGCGCGAAACCTGGCTGTCGCACTGGCTGGGCGGCCTTGCCGGCATGTATCGTTGGCATCACCGCGCCGGCGTCATCGCCTACGTCGTCCTGCTCGCGCATCCGCTGGCGCTCGCCGCCGATTCCTTGCCGGCGTTCCCGGACCTTGCCTGGCAGACGCTGTCGCCATTCGCGAACGGCTGGGCGGTGCGGCTCGGTTGGCTGTCTCTGCTGCTGCTGATGTTCGGACTGGCCGCCACCTTCGCGAGCCGCATTCCGTACCGAATCTGGCGCTGGCTGCACGCTGCGCTCGGCATCGGCGTCGTCCTCGGCCTTGGCCACCTGCTGCAACTGGGAATCGACGAACCAGTGCTGCCGCTGCTGGCGCTGGCAGTGCTCCTGCTTGCCTGGCGCTTCATCCGCGACGATGCCGGACTCGCTGCACGGCCTTACATCGTCCGCTCGGCGACGCCAATCGCCGACGGCGTCGTCGAGATCAGCCTGCGACCACTCGCCCAGCCGATCGCAGCCGACGCCGGGCAGTTCGTCCTCGTCGCCTTCCACAGCGGAGCGGGATTCCGTGGCTGCGGCCAGTTTCACCCGTTCACCATCAGCTCGATCGCCGGCGACGGTGAAATCCGGATTGGTGTCAAGGCCCTGGGCGATTGCACCCGACACCTGCAGTCGATCGCAACAGGTGTCCCGGCGCGAGTGCATGGCGCCTTTGGCCATTTCCTCGCCGGCCGACCGACGACGGCGCAACTCTGGCTGGCCGGCGGCATCGGTGTCACGCCCTTCGTCGCCCTGTTGCGCGGCGGCCCGCTGCACCAGCCGACCACCCTCATCTACCTCTACCGCAGTGAGACCGACGCCGCCTACCTGCGCGAACTGCAGACGCTCGCAGCCACCGATCGACTGCTGTCGCTGCACGCACACGCCACCGGCGAGGAGCCACCTGACCTGGCATCGTTGTTGCCCGCCAGCCACGACCTCAGCAACCGCGAGTGCCATGTCTGCGGCCCGCCGGCAATGGTCGCCGCCGTCCGCAAGGCCCTGTGCCAGCGCGGCATCACCGCCCGCCACATCCACTTCGAGAACTTCGACTTTCGCTGATGCGCCGACTGTACGTCTACGCCACTGGCGTCTTCTGGCTGCTCGTCACCACCGTGGCGATCGTCGGCCACGGGGTGCCGGAGCCAACGGGCCACCCACCGGCCAGCGAACGGCTGATACCGCTCGCGGAACTCGCCCGGCACGCACGGCCCGACGACTGCTGGATGGCCATCCGCGGTGCCGTCCATGACCTCGGCGCCTATCTGCCGGAGCATCCATCGCAGCCGAGTGTGGTCGTGCCGTGGTGTGGCAGGGAGGCGACGGAAGCGTACGAAAGCAAGGGTCGGGGGCGCCCGCATTCGCCACACGCGGATGAATTGCTCACCAGGTACCGCATCGGTCGCCTCGCCGGGGAGCAACCGTGAGCAACGTCACGACAGCCGCCGCAGCGCCTTTGCCGGGGCGGCGTGAGTCCACCGGCGCCGCCTGTGGATGGCAGACGGGCGGCCCGGCGGCGATCGCCGCTGCACACCCGCCGCCGGCGGCAGCCGCAGCCCGGCCCGACGCATGAATCCGACGCCAGTTTCAGTGGTCATGCCGTCCCTCAATCAGGCGGCTTTCATCGAAGCGGCTGCGCGCAGCGTACTGCAGCAGGACTACCCGGCACTCGAACTGGTGGTCGCCGACGGCGGCTCGACCGACGACACGCACTCCACATTGGAACGTCTGTCGCAGGAGTTCGGCGATCGCCTGCGCTGGCAGGCTGCGCCCGACTCCGGGCCGGCGAACGCAGTCAACAAGGCGCTGGCGCTGGCCCGCGGCGGCATCGTCGGTTGGCTGAATGCGGATGACCTCTACAAACCCGGAGCGATCGCAGCGGCCGTTGCGGCATTGCAGGCTGATCCGTCGCTGGTGATGGTGTTCGGCGAAGCCGAACACATCGACGAGTCCGACCGCATCATCGATCGCTATCCAACCCGACCGGCAACGACACCGGTCGCGCACTTCCAGGACGGCTGCTTCATCTGCCAGCCCACCGTCTTTCTGCGGCGACGTGCCCTTGGCGAGCTCGGCGGGCTGGATGAGACGCTCTCGACCGCCTTCGATTTCGATCTCTGGTTGCGCATCTTCCTCACCTTCCCCGGTCGCATCGCCCATCTGCCCCGGGTGCAGGCACAGTCCCGCCTGCACCCGGGGTGCATCACGCGACGCCTGCGGCGGACGATCGCAGCCGAGTCCGTACGCGTCCTCGCCCGTCACCTCGGTACGGCGAATCCGCATTGGCTGCTGACCTACGTCGAGGAACAGTGCCAATCCTATCCGCATGGAGACGCTCCCGCCGACCTCAAGCAGGATGTCGAGTCGCTGGCCGCGGAACTGGCCGGATGTTTTTCTGCGGACGGCCGCGAGCTGCTTCGCCATCGCCTGACGACGGATGCGCGCTTGCGCCTCGCCTTGCCGGAAGCCTTCGCCGCCGTGACGGCGGATGGCTGGGCAAGCGCGACGCTGCGCATCAGGCTGCGGCAGGCTGCAGCCGTTCCAGGCCAACGCTGGATCGGCACACGGCAGCCACTGGTCGCCGCGGCGAGCCCTGGAGGCCGCGCCCTCACGCTCCTCGTCCGCCTGTGGAGCCGTCTGCGGCGCTGGCTGCCCGGCGACCGCCGCTCGTACCTGCAAATCGCATGCGTGCACGCAGCGCCCCTCACCTCGCCGCTGGCACTCTCCATTCGCTGCGGGCAACAGGCCGCCGACTGCTGCGTCGTCAGCCGGCACGGCCGCTTCTCGCTTTTCCTGCCACTGTCCGCAGCCGTCGGCCCGCAAGCGGAAATCGAAATCATCCCGAACCAGGTCTTCGTACCCGGAGTCGTCGATGAGCAATCGTCCGACTGGCGCGAGCTGTCCTTTCGCGTCGAAGACATGACGATCATCTGAGAGAGACTGCGGATGAAGCCCCCAACCCATGCCCGACAACGTGGCACTCACGAACGCTTGCGTCGACGGCAAGCTGTGGTGCGGCAATTCAATGTGCCGCTGGCCAAGACAGGCATCGTCCCTTGCTTGTGGCGCACTGATACCCTAGCATCAGCGCATCACGTGCAAGGAGGACCCTCGTGCGCACCACACTCGATATCGAAGACGATGTTCTGCTGGCTGCCAAGGAGCTCGCGCGGCGTGGCGGGACGACGGCCGGCCGGGTGATCTCGCAGCTCGTGCGACAAGCCCTGACCCAGTCGCCGCCATCGACGAACAGCAGTACCGGCGAGCCCGCGGCCGTCCACGGTTTCCGACCGTTCCCGTCACGGGGGAAAGTGGTCACCAACGAGCAGGTCGACCAGCTGAGAGACGAGGAAGGCGTTTGCTGCGCGCCTTGCTCGATGTGAATGTGCTGATCGCCCTGCTGGACAGCGATCACCTGCACCACGGCAGAGCCACGGCCTGGCTGCAGGAGAATATCCATTCGGGCTGGGCGTCGTGCCCGCTGACCGAAAATGGTTGCATCCGGATCATGTCACAAACCGGCTACCCCAACCCACGGCCGGCCGGGGCCATCGCCGAACGCCTCGCCGCGGCGACTGCGACCGGCCATCACGTCTTCTGGTCGGATGCCGTGAGCATCCTCGATCGCGGACGAATTGCCTGGAATGCCGTCCTCGGATCCCGTCAGGTGACCGACGTCCATCTGCTGGCGCTGGCGGTGCAACAAGGCGGCCGCCTGGTGACGCTGGATCGCGCGGTACCGCTGCAAGCCGTTCCCGAGGCAGGAAGCCGTCATCTCGTGCTGATCTGACAGGTTGGGAAGAAATCGTCGCGAGCAGGCCGCGATGCAAGGCGCGAGCGAGCGAACGACGAGACATATCAGATGGACAGGCGAGGAGTGAGCGAGTGAGCAACGCCGCAGATCGCTCGCGCAGTAGATCGATTCACAACCTGTGAGTCCCGACGGCAGGCCAGCCGTTTGCTGGCGGTTTCTCCGCTCCACCGATCCTGTTCCAAGCTCGGGCGAAGCGCTGTTCGACAGCTTGCTGCGGTGGACGCCCGCGGGGCGACCGTTCAACCGCAGAGCATGCGCTCGATCATGGCGGCCTCCAGTTACTGCAGCAGGGCCTCGATTTCGGCGGCGCGCACGGCGTCGCCAATGATTTCGAGCCCTTGCGGGGTGACCCGGAGACGAACGCGAACACGCCGGCCGGCGGGGTCGCCTTCGTGATCATCGGCGTTCAGCCGGTCGGGCAACCGTCGTCTGCTCGCTCGCAGCCGCTCGGGGCGGGATCAGTGCGCCTCGCCCGGCCGTCAGAACCTGCCGCGTCAGCCCAGCCAGCAATGCCGATGACGCTCTCGCATACTGCCAGTACAGCGGCACGTCCAAGGCGGTATCTGGCACCAGCTCGACGAGCGAACGATCGTCAAGGTGGCAGGTGATCAGCGACTGCGGATGAAGCCCCCAACCCATGCCGGACAACGTGGCGGTCACGAACGCTTGCGTCGACGGCAAGCTGTGGTGCGGCAATTCAATGTGCCGCTGGCAAAGTCGCTGCGCCCAGCGCGTCTGCAGCTCGTCCCTGGCATTGAAGGCCAGACTCGGTGCGCGCGCCAGACTGCCCGCGCTGACCCCGTCAAGGAAATGACGTTCCATGAAGGATGGACTGCAAGCCGCCAGATAGCGCATCGCACCCAGCGGCTCGCTGTTGCAGCCGACGGCAGGGCGGGCTGAGCCAGTGACGGCGGCAAGAACGATGCCGCTGCGCAACCACTCGGCGGTATGGTCCTGATCGTCCACCGCAACCTCCATCAGAACCGGAGCTGCGGCCGCGAACGTGGCGAGTGCCGGTGCGAACCAGGTGGCCAGGCTGTCGGCATTGACCGCAATGGGCAGCGGCACCCTGAAGTCGCCCGTCGGTGCAAGTGTCGGCATGGCCTCGTGCAACTCCTGCTCGAGAAGACGCACCCGGTCGACGTGCTGGCACAGGCGCCGACCCATTGCCGTGGCTTCGCAGGGCTGTCCGCGAACCACCAGGGCGCAACCGACACGATCCTCCAGCAACCGAATCCGCTGTGAGATGGCCGACGGCGTCACGTGCAGCGCACGGGCGGCACGCTCGAAGCTGCCCTCGCGAACGATGGCAGCCAAAGCGGCCAGTGAGGCATAGTCGAGCACGATGCAGTTTTTCTGAATTGAGTTCAGGAAAGACAGTTTGCCTTCATCCAGTGAAGCTGACAAGCTGGCCATCCATTCACGCAACAGGCGTTCCGCCGATGTTCTTCGCGGTATTCGTTCAGGGACTCGCCCTCGGTCTTGGACTCATCGTCGCCATCGGCGCGCAGAACGCCTTCGTCCTGCGGCAGGGCCTGCGCCGGGAGCATGTCGGCAGCGTCGTCGCCTTCTGTGCCCTGACGGACGCGCTGTTGATCGCCGCCGGCGTCATGGGCATGGCGCAAGCGCTCGCCGACAGCGCCAAACTGGCACAGGCCCTGGCTCTGGCGGGTGCTGCCTTCCTGAGCTTCTACGGCATCCAGGCGCTGCACCGTGCGCGCAGTCCGCAGCACCTGCAGGCAGCGCAGGGCGGTGCCGGGCTCAGCCACGGGGCCGCCGTGGCCCAGGCGGCCGCGTTTTCGCTTCTCAACCCCCACGTCTACCTCGACACGGTGCTCCTGGTCGGCAGCATCGGCGCCCAGCAAGCTGCCGACCTGCGCTGCTGGTTCGTCCTCGGGGCAAGCACGGCCAGCATCGTCTGGTTTGGGCTGCTGGGCTTTGGCGCGCGCTGGCTGGCACCCTGGTTTGCCCGGCAACGTGCCTGGCAGGTGCTCGACGCGTTGACCGGTTTGACCATGTGTGTGCTGGCAGCGCTGCTCCTGCGTCACGTCGGCGATGGTTCTTGAACCTCTTTTCCTCAGTTGACGCTCGCCAGACCTGCCGAAACCGTGGTGTGATGCGGGTTTGAGCCGAGACGGAGGGGTCACCCAATGGGTGAAGAGGTACACGGGTGGATGCCCAGCAGATGCTCGGGCCGCGCCTGGCCAGTCTGATCGTCATGCTCTGCCTGCGCTATCGGCTCTCGCGCGCCAAGGTTCAAGAGCTCCTCGGTGAGTTGCTCGGACTGCAACTGTCCGCCGGACTCATCGA
>JFAX01000009.1:105245-105313 GCA_000585015.1 Candidatus Accumulibacter adjunctus
GGTCGCGCTGGTCGAAGACCTGCTGCTGGAGGAGATCGAACGTGCCGGCCTGCTGCACCTGGACGAGA
>JFAX01000009.1:105318-105578 GCA_000585015.1 Candidatus Accumulibacter adjunctus
TGGCGAGAAAGTGGCCAGTTGCTCTGGCTGTGGGTGTTCAACGCCGTGACGACGGTCGTCTATTTCATCGGCGCACGCAGCGCCGAGATCTTCATCAATGCCTTGCAGGGACGTTTCGCTGGCTGCCTGATGACCGACGGCTACGCAGTTTAGCGTTCGCGTACCTCAACCGTATTCGCTGCCTGGCGCTTCTCCTGCGCAAGGCCCGCGGACTGACCGAGGCCACTTGCCGGCACACCAGTCAGGTCGGACAGCAACTC
>JFAX01000009.1:105597-105873 GCA_000585015.1 Candidatus Accumulibacter adjunctus
TGATACAGGCGACCCAGGCTGCCCGTGATGGCCCTTTCGACGACTTGGCCGAGCGGCAGGCGCCAGCCCTCGCCCAACTCAAGGCCTTGTGCGAACGCCAGCAACACAGTCCCTTCGTCAAGCTCGGCGAATTCTGCCGCGAGATGCTCAACGACTGGGAAGCGATCATCCGGCCGCTGCTCGACCCCAGCCTGCCGCTCACCAACAATGCGGCCGAACGCCTGTTGCGCCACTGGGTCATCGCCCGTCGTCTGAGCTTCGGTACCCGCAGCGAGC
>JFAX01000009.1:105913-151001 GCA_000585015.1 Candidatus Accumulibacter adjunctus
TACTTGTCGCGCAAGGAAAGCGTCCGCTTGGGATTAGCTCACCGCCGCCCTGCAGGCCGGCCGCCAAGGACTACCGATGGCGCCTTTGCCTGCGATTTCAGTGGGGGGGTGATTGGTTACGGTCAACCAGGGCCTCGGCTCCCGTTTGTCAGAGCGGCCTGAGGCCAAGAACCCTCAGCCGAGCGTCGCCCGGCCGGCAGAAGCAGTTCCGTACCCGATGTGCCTGGATCCGGATCGTCTGCAGGTCGATTTCCGGGAAAAAGGCTTGAGGGTCGCGTCGAGGTGGGCCAGATCATCCACCAGACGTCCCATTTCCTTCCGGTGATGCTCGATCAGCCCGCCAGCTCCGCGCGCTTGGCGATCAGGGCCGCAACGACGTAGCCCTCTGCCAAGAGAAATGCTCCCGTCCAGTGAAGACGAGAGAATTCTCGTCGAGCAGGGCGTCATCCTTGCGACTGACCACGTGGAATTCCGAATTCTCGACACTTGTTGGCGTGCTACACTGGTCCCCGTGTGACACCACAAGGAGGCAGCATGGCAACGGTCAACTTCACCGGATCCGTGGATCGCGACCTGCTCAAGCGCGCCAAGATCATCGCGGCCAAGACCGATACCTCGGTCAATGCCCTGTTCAATGCCGAACTGCGCCACCTGGTCGATACCTTCGAGGCGGCGGAAGCGACCGGCAACGAGAACTTCAGGCTCCTGCTCGACTTTTCGCTGGGCCGGATCGCCGACGACAAGCTCATGCAGGCGCTCGGCATCGACAGCGACGAAGATCTCTTCCTGCTGATGGCGCAAGCCCATTTGCCGATGCCACGGCTGGCAGCGGCGGCGACGCAGGCCATGGTCGATCAGTTGCGCGCCTTGCCGACCGTTTGAGCAGGGCGCAGTGGCGTCTCCCCGGGGCATCACGCTGCTGCCCGATGCCGGGCCGCTGATCACGCTCGCTTGCGCCGAAGCCCTCGACCTGCTGTTCAAACCGGGCTGGACCGTCGCGCTGGTCGACATGGTCCTGCATGAGGTCACGCGCAGCCGGACGCCGACCAGCGGCAAGGTGGCGTCCTGGGCTGCTGCGGCGCAAGTCCCTGTCATTTCGACGAGGACCTTCAGACACTTCCAGCAAGCGACGATCGAAAGCCCGTCGGCACGGACCCGAAACTTTGGCGAACTGGCGATTCAGGAGACGATGAACGACCTCGCCCTCCGGGTGCCGCCCACGACCGCCGTGTTCCTGTTTGAAGACCACAGGATCGCGCGCGCCAGCTTCCTGCTGCCGGAGAATTGCCGCAAGGTGAGTACGCGCGCGTTTCTGGCTTTTCTGGCGCAGCGCGGATGGATTGAATCGGCAGCAGACATCGAGCGGCGCGCGCTGCAGGCGGGGCGAGCGTTTTCGACTCTGAGATTTCCGCCATGACGGTCTGTCGCTGCCGCCGCTGCGCTGCGCGTCGTCCGCGCTGCGCGGTCGATGGATGTTGCGATGGGTTTGCTCCGTTTCGATTGGAACATGGAACCACGCATGGGATCGCAGATGCAGAGGAATCGACACGGAAGCGACGCCGCCACGCCGCACACACCCATGATGCAGCAGTATCTCCGCCTGAAGGCCGAGCATCCCGGCCTGCTGCTGTTCTACCGCATGGGCGACTTCTACGAGCTGTTCCATGAAGACGCCGAGAAGGCGGCACGCCTGCTCGACATCACGCTGACGACGCGCGGGCAGTCCGCCGGGCAGCCGATCCGGATGGCCGGCGTGCCGTACCACGCGCTCGAGCAATATCTCGCGAAGCTGGTCAAGCTCGGCGAGTCGGTGGTCATCTGCGAACAGGTGGGCGACCCGGCGACCAGCAAGGGGCCGGTCGAGCGCGCCGTGTCGCGCATCGTCACCCCGGGCACGCTGACCGACGCGGCGCTGCTCGACGAAAAGCGCGACACGCTGCTGTTGGCAATCCATTTCACCCGCCAGCTCGCGGGTCTGGCGTGGATCAACCTGGCGAGCGGCGAGTTCCGTGTCTGCGAAGTGGCCCCCGGCCGGGTCGCCGCCACCCTTGAACGCATCCGGCCCGCCGAGATCGTCGTCGGCGAGACGCTGGCGCCCGGCTTCACCGCCGACTGTGCGCTGACCCGACAGCCCGACTGGCATTTCGACGTCGAGGCCGGTGGCCGCGAACTGTGCACGCATTTCGGAACGAGTTCGCTCGCCGGTTTTGGCGCCGATGGCCTGCGGCCGGCGATTGCCGCTGCCGGCGCACTGCTGCGCTACGCGCGGGCGACGCAGACGCGCGCCCTGCCCCACCTGCGCGCGCTGGTCGTCGAACGCGACGCCACCTTCCTCGGACTCGACAGCGCCACGCGGCGCAACCTCGAACTGACCGAAACCCTGCGCGGGCAGCCGGCACCGACGCTGTACAGCCTGCTCGACACTTGCGTCTGTGCCATGGGCTCGCGGCTCCTGCGGCACGCGCTGCACCATCCCTGGCGCGAGCCGGCGATCCCGGCCGCGCGGCACGCGGCGATCGCCATGCTGCTCGACGACGGGGACCACAGCCTGCGCGCGCTGCGCCTGGCGCTGCGCGGCTTCGCCGACATCGAGCGGATCGCCGGCCGCATCGCCCTCCACAGCGCACGCCCGCGCGATCTTTCGAGTCTGCGCGACAGTCTGCAGCGACTGGCCGAACTGCGCGCGCCGCTGCAGGCGATCAGCGGTGCGCCACTGCTCGCCGAGTTGCTGCTGCAACTGGCGACGCCGGCCGGCGCCCTCGAGCTGCTGCAGCGCTCGATCCAGTGCGAGCCGGCAGCACTGGTCCGCGACGGCGGGGTCATCGCCGAGGGCTTCGACGCCGAGCTCGACGAACTGCGCGCGCTGAACGACAACTGTGGCGCCTTCCTCGTCGAACTCGAGGCGCGCGAGCGCGAGCGAACCGGAATCGCCAACCTGAAGGTCGAATACAACCGCGTGCACGGCTTCTACATCGAAGTCAGCCATGCCAATGCCGGCCGCGTGCCCGACGACTACCGCCGGCGGCAGACGCTGAAGAATGCCGAGCGCTACCTGACGCCGGAGCTGAAGTCCTTCGAGGACAAGGCACTGTCGGCGCAGGATCGGGCGCTGGCGCGCGAGCGGCTGCTCTACGATGGTGTCCTCGCTGCCCTGCAGCCCGAGCTGCCGGAGCTGCAGCGGGTGGCGCAGGCGGTGGCCAGCATCGACCTGCTGGCGAGCCTCGCCGACACGGCGCAACGGCGCAACTACTGCCGGCCGGAGTTCAGCACTGAACCGGGGTTGCTGATCGAAGGCGGCCGTCACCCGGTGGTCGAAGAGCAACTCGCCGGCGGCGACAGCTTCATCGCCAACGACACCCGCCTCGGCGACAAGCGGCGGCTGCTGTTGATCACCGGACCGAACATGGGTGGCAAGTCGACCTACATGCGGCAGACGGCGCTGATCGCACTGCTCGCCCACATCGGCAGCTACGTGCCGGCGACCCGCGCCGTGCTCGGTCCGCTCGACCAGATCTTCACCCGCATCGGCGCCGCCGACGATCTGGCGGGCGGACGATCGACCTTCATGGTCGAGATGACCGAGTCTGCCGCCATCCTGCACCACGCCAGCGAGCAGAGCCTGGTGCTGATGGACGAGGTCGGACGCGGCACCTCGACCTTCGACGGCATGGCGCTGGCTTTCGCCATCTGCCGGCAGCTGATCGAGAAGAATCGCTGCCTGACGCTGTTCGCCACGCACTACTTCGAGCTGACCCTGCTCGCCAACGAGTATGCCGAACTGGCGAATGTGCACCTCGACGCGGTCGAGCACGGGCAGCGCATCGTCTTCCTGCATGCCGTCGAGGAAGGTCCGGCCAACCAGAGCTACGGCATTCAGGTGGCGGCACTGGCCGGCATCCCGGCGGCGGTGCTGAAGGCGGCGCGGCGGCAGCTGCGCGAGTTCGAGCAGCGGGCGTCGATCAACCCGTTGCAGCCCGATCTCTTTGCCAGCGCGCTGTCGACCGCCGCCGAAGCGCGCGAGCCGGCCACCCACCCGGCGATCGAACGGCTGCACGCGATCGATCCCGACCGGCTGACGCCCCGCGAGGCGCTCGATGCGCTCTACGAGCTGCGGGCCCTGCTGCCGTGAGGTGGACCGCAACCGTCGGGCGACTGCTCGCCGCCCTCGGCGGCCTGCTGCTGGCTGGCACGCTGCATGCCGAGACCTGGCGCTTCGCCGTGATCGGCGACACGCCGTACAGCAGCCACGAACTGCGCGAACTGCCGCTGATGCTCGCCGACATCGCCGCCGAGCATCCGGCTTTCATCGTGCACGCGGGCGACCTCAAGGGCAGCCGCGAGACCTGCGGCGATGCGCTGCTCGAAGCCCGCCGCGACCTTCTCGACGCCTCGCCGGCGCCGCTGATCTACGTTCCCGGTGACAACGAATGGGCTGACTGCCGCCATCTCCCGGCCGGCAAGTTCGATCCGCTCGAGCGCCTGCAGAAGCTGCGGCAACTGTTCTTTGCCGCGCCACGCTCGCTCGGACAGTCGGTGCTGCCGGTCGAGCAACAGCCGGGAGACTACCCGGAGCATCTGCGCTGGCGGCTGGGCCCGGTGCTCTTCATCTCGCTCAACGTGCCCGGCCCGAACAACAACTTCGGCCTCGGCGCGGAGCCATCCCGCGAGTTCGTCGCCCGCAACCCGGTCGTCATCGACTGGTTGCGGCAGGGCTTTGCCGTCGCCCGACGTGAACGCCTCGCCGGCATCGTCATCGTCATGCAGGGCAACCCGGCGTTCCGCCACCACGCCGCCGGCCTGCCGCATGCCGGCTATCGCGAATTGCTCGACACACTGAGCCAGGAGGCCATCACCTTCGCCGGACAGGTGTTGCTGATCCACGGCGACACGCACTGGCAACGTATCGACCAGCCCTTGCGCCATCCACTGACGAAGCAGCCGATCAGCAGCTTCACCCGCCTGGAGACTTTCGGCTCTCCGTTCATGGGCTGGGTGAAGGTCATCATCGACGAGCAGCAGCCACAGCTCTTCCGCTTCGAGGTGCACCCGCATCCGCGTCGCCTGCCCTGAGGGTGCATAAGCCTGTCGACAGCAGCCGGCACACGCTCTAGACTTGACTGACGAATCGCCCGCATCGCGCTGGCCAGGAGCCCTCTCCGGCTGCTGGCCGGGTTGATGGGCGAGTGCAAGCGGTCGGGCCAGGCTGACTCGCGGGTGTGACCCCGGTCGTGAAAGCCTGAACGGCACGGCTTCCTGTCGCTTCGGGAGGGATGGATCATGAGACTGACCGTCTGGCTGCGCGCTGCGCTGGCTTCGCTTCTCGCCGTTCTTGCTGCGACCGCCAGCGCCGACATCGTCATTGCCCAAGTCGCCGCTTTCAGCGGCCCGCTTGCCCCCACCGGCACACACATGCGGGCGGGTGCGCAACTCCTGTTCGACGCCGTCAACGCCGAGGGGGGGGTTCACGGTGCGCGGATTCGGCTGCTGTCGGCCGACGATGGCTACAAGACCGAAGAGACCGTCCGCCTCGCGCGCGAAATGCTCCGCAGCGAGCAGCCGCTGGCCTTCATCGGCTTCGTCGGCACCGGCAACGTCGAGGCGATGCTTGACCAGAAGGTGCTCGCCGAAGCCGGCATTCCGCTGATCGCCGTGCGCTCGGGCGCGGAAACCCTGGTCCGCCGCAACGACCCCTTCCTGTTCATGACGCGCGCCAGCTACGCCGAGGAGATCGACAAGATCACCGACCAGTACGCGACCACCGGCTACAAGCGCTTCGCCGTGCTCTACCAGGACGACGCGTTCGGCAAGGGCGCCCTGGCGAGTGCCAGGGAGTCGATCCAGAAGGCGGGTGGCAGCCTCGTGGCCGAGGCTGGATACGAAAAGAACACGACCAACGTCGCCGCCGCGGTGAAGACGATCGCTGCCGCGCAGCCACAGGCGGTCATCCTGATCGCCAACACCGCCGCCAGCGCCGAGTTTCTGCAACAGTCACGTGCCGCCGGCAACCTCGCCCAGTATGTCGCGCTGTCGGTCACCGACGCCGCCCAGGTGGTGCAGAAGATCGGTGCCGACAAGGCCGAGGGGCTGGCACTGACGCAGGTGGTACCGGACCCGAACAGCCACACGGTGCCCCTGATCCGGGAGATCCAGCACAATTTCAGGAAGTTCAAGCCGAAGGACGTGACGCTCAACCACACCTTCGTCGAGGGCTATCTCGGCGCCAAGGTGCTGGTCGAAGCACTGCGCCGGGCAGGGCCCGAGCCGACACGGCGCAAGCTGCGTGACACGCTGGAGGGGCTGTCGCAGCATGACTTCGGCGGCGTCTTCATCAGCTTCTCGCCGCGGCGCCACGCCGGGTCGCGTTTCGTGGATATCACCATTCTCAACCGCAGCGGCAAGCTGCTGCGCTGATTCGCCGCCCGCGAACTCAGCCGAAGAGCAGTCGCCAAGCCTCGAGCAGCAGGCGGACCGCGCCGGCGATCGACAGCGCCGTGGCCACCGACAGGGCGATCGAGAAGCCGGCCTGGCGCATGCCAATCGTCCGCAGCATCAGCGCGAAGGTCGACACACAGGGAATGTAGAAGGTGATGAAGACGAGGAAGGTGGCGATCTGCACCTCGTCGAGCAGTGGCGCGATCTCCATCGTGCCCAGCGCCTGATGGATCATCAGCAGCGAGAGCTCCTTGCGCAGCACGCCAAACAGGATCGGCACGCCGAGCAGGACCGGCAGACCCAGCCACCAGTGAGTGACCGGCGACAGCGCCAGGTTGATCCATTCGTCGGCGCCGAAGTGGTCGAGCAGCGCCAGCAGGATGCTGCCCAGCACCAGTAGCGGCGTGACGATGGTGACGATGTCGCTGCACCGCTCCCAGGTCCTTGCCAGCACCGGACGCCAACGCGGCAGCGCATAGGGCGGAATTTCCTGGATCAGTCCGACGGCAACGTTGGCGTAGCGTCGCGCGAGCAGGCTGCCGAGCACGGTGAGAACGACGAAGGTGAGGGCGAAGATGGCGAAGACGCCGAAGCCGCCGAGGTACTTGCCCCCCATCGCGAGGATGATCGCCGAGCGCGCCGAGCAGGGGACGAAGGCGAGCAGCAGCGTCGCGACGAGCCGCTCCTTGCCGCTGCTGGTTGCCGCCACCATCGAGATGGCGGGCACATTGCAGCCGAGGCCGACGAGGAACGGCGCGGCGACGCCCCCGTGCAGGCCGATGCGGTGAAAGCCGCGGTCGACGACAAAGGCGACGCGGTGCATGATCCCGGCTTCCTCGAGCGCCACCAGCAACAGCACCAGCGGCAACATGTAGGGGACGACGATGGCGACGAGACCGATCAGTCCGTCCACCACCGCCCGCCCGACCACAGCCGGGGTGGACGTGGGCCGCCACTGCTGCGCCCACTCGACGAGGGGTGCCGCCGTCCACGCGTCGATCGTGCCGCTGATCTCGAACACCACCACCAGGACCAGCGCAAAGACCAGCGTGCTGCCGAGCAGGCCCCAGCGCGGATGCAGGAAGACGCCGTCGAGCAAGCGCTGCCAGCGGCCGGCAGCGGCCGTACCACCAAAGCGGCTGACGCTCTCGAAGAGGATCGCTGCCTGATGGTGGCGGTCGGCGTGCAGCTCGTCCGGCAAAGGCCGTGGCAGCCGCCGCGCGGCAGCCGCACGCGCTGCCAACACCTGCGGCAGCAATTGCGGCAGATGGCTGGCCAGCTCCTGCAGGAAGTACTCGTTGTTCGCCGCCAGCTGCACGCACAGGAAGGGCAGCGGAACGCGCAAGCTCTGCGCCACCGCCGGCTGCGCGAGCAGCGAGCGCAGCGGCTCCAGCGCGGCTGCGAGGTGCGGTCCCGGCGTCCGCACGGGCGGCAACGCCGGCATGCGCACGGCCTCCAGCGCAGCGACAAAGAGATCCGTGACACCAATCCCCATGTGCGCGACGGTCGAACACACCGGCACACCGAGCTGCTCCGACAGGGCACGGCCATTCACGTACACACCCTTGCGGCGTGCCTCGTCGACACGGTTGAGAGCGATCAGCAGCGGCTTGCCGAGCAGACACAGTTCGAGGCTGAGTTCGAGATCCCGTTGCAGCGCTGTCGCGTCGACGACCTGGATGAGGACGTCGGGCGCCTCTAAGGACTCGGCCGGCAGATCGTCCTCGTGCGCCGCCACCGCTGGCCGCCGGTCGCCCCAGAGCAGGTACTCCAGCAATGGGAGGTCGCGCGACCGGGGCGAGTGCAGCGAGTCCACCGCGGGCAGATCCACCAACGAGATCTGCTCGAGCCCGATATCGACGACGCACTCGTCGCGGGCATCGCCATGGCGCAGAAGTCGGTGCTGCGGCGAAGCACTCGACGCAGCGACGAACAGGCTGCTCTTGCCCGTGCGTGGGCGGCCGACCAGCGCCACGCGCGGTCGCCGCCTGCCGCGCAGCAGGGGCTGCGGCAGCAGGATGCCGACCCTGCCGGTGTTCACCATGCGGCCATCGCTCGCGCCCTCGCCGCCAGCCCGGCGCGGCGCGGGCGCTCAGGGCCGCCAGCCGCCGCAGACGGCGGGCAACCGCCGCTGCTCAGTCGCTGCCGTCGGCAAGCAGTCTGCGACTGCCACACGGTGGCGCCACCCGGCGCTCAGTCCTCATCGTCCTGGTCGTCGTCGTGTGTATGGCCATGCCGGATTTCATCGGCGGTCGCCGGACGAACCGCGGTCACCGTGCAGGTGAAGATCAGCGCCATGCCGGCCAAAGGGTGATTGCCATCGAGCACCACCTTGTCGGCGGCGATTTCGGTGACGCGGTAGATCAGGACATCCTCGTCGTCGTCCTCATCGCCGCCCTCTGGAATCCCCTCGAACTGCATGCCCACCTGCAGTTCGTCGGGAAACTGGCTCCGCGGTTCGAGCTGGACGAGCGTTGCATCGTACTCACCGAAAGCGTCGTCGGGCTGCATCCTGACCACCACCGACTCGCCGATGCGCTTGCCGTGGACGGCCTCCTCGATCATCGGGAAGATATCGTCGTAACCGCCGTGGAGATAGACGAGCGGTTCCTGGCCGGCATCGACCAGTTCGCCCTCGAAGTCGGTGACGCTGTAATCAAGCGTGACGACGGTATTCTTGGCAACTTGCATGTTCATGAATTCAGTTCCTTCACCGCCCGCAGCATGGCGAGCGCGTGGCCCTTGGCGCTGACTCCGTACTCCGCGAGCCGAAGGACGCCCTGTTTGTCGATGATGAAAGTCGAGCGGACGATTCCGGATCTCCGGACACCATTCACCTCTTTTTCCTGCCAGACACCGTACTGCCTGCACGCCAGCCCGTCTTCGTCCGACAGCAGGCTGATGGAGATGCCGTGCTCGTCGCGGAACTCGGCATGTTTCAGACAATCGTCGCGACTGATGCCGAAGATCTGGCAATCCAGCCGCGCGAACTCGTCCTCGTGATCCGAGAAGTCAGTTGCCTGCAGGGTACAGCACGGCGCGCCATCCCTCGGGTAGAAAAAGAGGATGACATTGCTTCTGCCCTGAAAGCGGGCCATATCGATGAGTTCCATGTCCGCATCGGGGAGGACGAACATCGGCGCCGCCTGTCCTGCTTTCAGCATGCTACCCCCTCAAAGACCCCAACCGCGCACGGATCGCACGCGGGCGGAGCAGATTCTAACCAAGCTTCCCGGATCTGACTACCGGAAAGAAAGGCCGCAATGCGGCTAGAATGTTGCCCTCCGCCGGCCGGCGGCCCGCCCGCGCAACGGTGCCGCGAGCAGCGGGGCGGCGACCACGAGAGACCTCATCCGTAGCAAGCGTCCGAACTGGAGAGAAGATGAAAGCACTCACCGCCCTGCGCCACGCCCTCCCCGTCCTCGCCCTGCTGGCTGCATCACCCGCCCTGGCGGCAGCCGACCGGCAGACGACCATCGAGCTGGCTGCCGAAGCCAGCCGGCCAGCGGCCAACGACCTGGCGCGCGCGACCGTCTTCGCCGAAGCGAGCGGAGCGACGCCGGGCGAGCTGGGCAAACGGGTCAACGGCCTGATCGCCGACGGGCTGAAGATGGCCCGCTCCTACGGCAACGTCCGCGTACAGAGTGGCGCCACCCACACGCACCCCGTTTACGGCAAGGGCAACCGGATCGAAGGCTGGCGCATGCGCTCCGATCTGACACTCGAGTCCACCGACGCCGCAGCGCTGTCGGAACTGCTCGGCAAGCTGCAAGCCTCGCTCGGCGTTGCCAACCTGAGCATGCTGCCCGCCGCCGAAACCCGTCGCAAGGCAGAGACCGAGGCGACGCTCGCCGCGCTGGCTGCCTTCCGCGAACGCGCCAAGGTGATCGCCGATGCACTCGGCAAGCCATTCCGGATCCGGCACCTGAGCGTCAGCAGCAGCGGGCGGCCACCGGTGATGCCGGTCATGCGCGCAGCGGCGATGGTGGCCGACGCGGCGCCGCCGCCGATGCCGCTGGAAGCCGGTGAGAGCCTGGTCAGCAGCACGGTCTCGGGGCAGATCGAGCTGATCGAATAGCGTTTCCCGATCGCTCGGCGGCAGGCTGCTAGGGCCGGGCCGTCCGCCCCGACTGCGCCGCTGCTCCGGACGGCTTGCCGGCTGCGGCCTTGGCGGGTGCCGACGCGGCCGCCTTGGCGACCGGCGCCGGCGGCGGTTTCTCGGGCATCACCACCGCCCGCTGGTCTGCCGCCGGCTTTTCCGGAATCTGGACGAAGACCTCCCCCTGCTTGACCATGCCGAGCTCGAAGCGGGCACGCTCCTCGATCGCGTCATAACCCTGCTTGAGGTCGCGCACTTCCGCATCGAGCCCGGCGTTGCGCAACTCGAGGACCTTGTTGATCTCCTTCTGCTCCGCCAGTTGCCGGTCAACCTCCCAGACGCGCAACCAGCCGCCCTTGCCCAGCCACAGCGGGTGCTGCAGCAGGACGATGACGACCAGCAGGGCGATAGCCAGCCAGCGCACCGTGCGTCAACCGCGACGGGTGGTCAGGAGAGATTGTAGAAGGCGTCGCGACCAGGGTAACCAGCAGTGTCGCCGAGATCCTCCTCGATGCGCAGCAACTGGTTGTACTTGGCAATGCGGTCTGAACGCGACAGCGAACCCGTCTTGATCTGCAGGGCGTTCATGCCGACCGCGATGTCGGCGATCGTGCTGTCCTCGGTCTCGCCAGAGCGGTGCGAGATGACCGCCGTGTAGCGCGCACGCTTGGCCATCTCGATGGCGGCGAAGGTTTCGGAAAGCGTGCCGATCTGGTTGATCTTGATCAGGATCGAGTTGCCGATTCCCTGCCTGATACCCTCCTTGAAGATGCGCGTGTTGGTGACGAAGACGTCGTCGCCGACGATCTGCACCCCCTTTCCGAGGCGGGCGGTCAGCAGCTTCCAGCCGTCCCAGTCGCCTTCGGCCATGCCGTCCTCGATCGACACGATCGGGAAGCGATCGGCCAGGTTGGCGAGGTAATCGACCAGCTCGTGCGGACTCAGCTGCAGGTGCTCGCCTGCCAGATGATAGCGGCCATCGCGGTAGAGTTCGGACGCCGCACAATCGAGACCGACCAGCACGTCCTCACCGGGGCCGTAACCGGCGTTCTCGATCGCCTGCATGATCAGTTGCAGCGCCTCGGCATGGCTGCCGAGGTTGGGCGCGAAACCGCCCTCATCGCCGACCGCGGTCGAGAAACCCTTCTTGTGCAGGAGCTTCTTCAGGGCATGGAAAACCTCGGCACCGCAGCGCAGTGCCTCGCGGAACGACGCCTGGCTGACCGGGAGAATCATGAATTCCTGGAAATCGAGGCTGTTGTTGGCATGCTCGCCACCGTTGATGATGTTCATCATCGGGACCGGCATCTGCATCGGTCCCGAGCCGCCGAAGTAGCGGTAGAGCGGCAGACCGGACTCCTCGGCAGCCGCCTTGGCAACCGCCATCGACACCGCGAGCATCGCGTTCGCCCCGAGGCGGCCCTTGTTGTCGCTGCCGTCGAGATGGATCAGCGTCTGGTCGATGAATGCCTGCTCCTGCGCATCGAGACCGACGATCGCCTCGGAAATCTCCGTATTGACGTTCTCGACCGCCTGCAGGACGCCCTTGCCGAGATAACGGGCGGCATCACCGTCGCGCAGTTCGATTGCCTCACGCGAGCCGGTGGAGGCACCCGACGGGACCGCCGCCCGGCCCAGCACCCCGGATTCGAGGAGGACGTCGCATTCGACGGTTGGGTTGCCGCGCGAATCCAGCACTTCGCGGGCGACGACATCAACGACTGAGCTCATGGTCTTTCCTTTGTAGGTCGCAACACAATCAAAGCGGCAATCCTTCGACGACCAGCATGTTCATGGTCGCCGCGTCGCGGCGTGCGGCTCGTGCCTGCCGGTACTCGGGCGAATCATAAAACCTCTTCGCCTGCGCGAGCGAATCGAATTCGACGATCACCAGCCGCTCCGGCACCTGCCAGTTCCCTTCGAGCACCTCGATTCGCCCGCCGCGTGCGAGATAGCGGCCACCGTGACGAGCGATCGCCGCCGCCGCCAGATCCTTGTACGCAGCATAGGCCTGCGCGTCGGAAACCTTCGCCTCGACCAGCAGATAGGCCTTCACAGCCCGTTCTCCGCCAGACCCGCGGTCTTCACCAGGCGGTCGATGGCGACCAGGATCGCCAACAGGCTCGCCATGCTTGCCAGCGGCCAGCTGTTGGGGCCGTCCGACAGGGCCTGTTCCGGACGTGGATGCGTTTCCATGAACAAGCCGGCGACCCCGGCGGCGACCGCCGCCCGCGCGAGCACGGGGATGAATTCCCGTTGCCCCCCCGAGACCGTTCCCTGTCCGCCGGGCAGCTGCACCGAATGGGTGGCGTCGAAGACCACCGGGCAGCCACTGTCGCGCATGATCGCCAGGCTGCGCATGTCGGCGACGAGGTTGTTGTAGCCGAAGGAAACGCCGCGCTCGCAAACCATGATGGTGTCAGCGGCGCCGGCGGCGCTGCGCGCCTTGTCGACCACGTTGCGCATGTCCGCCGGCGCCAGAAACTGGCCCTTCTTGATGTTGACCGGCTTGCCCGAAGCGGCGACAGCCTCGATGAAGTCGGTCTGCCGGCAGAGGAAGGCCGGTGTCTGGAGGACGTCGACGACCGCGGCGACGGCGGCGATGTCCTGCTCGCGATGGACGTCGGTGAGGACCGGGACGGCGATCTGCCGTCGCACTTCGGCAAGGATGCGCAGCCCCTCGTCGATCCCGGGCCCCCGCGGCGACCGCCCGGAACTGCGGTTCGCCTTGTCATAGGAGGCCTTGAAGATGTACGGCAGGCCCAGGCGGGAACAGATCTCCTTCATCTGCCCGGCGACCTCGAGGCAAAGGCCGAGCGACTCGGCGGTGCACGGACCGGCGATCAGGAAGAGCGGCTTGCCGAGCCCGACCTCGAAGTCGCAGAGCCTCATGCCGCACCGCGGCGAGCCGCCGCTGCCTGGACGAAGGAAGTGAAGAGCGGATGACCCCGGCGCGGCGACGAGGTGAATTCGGGGTGGAACTGGCAACCGAGGAACCACGGATGGGCATGGCGGCCCTCTTTCGGCAGTTCGACGATCTCGCACAGTCCGCTGACCGGCGCCCGCCCGGAAACCACAAGGCCCACCCGTTCGAGTTCGTCGAGCAGCGTGTTGTTCACCTCGTAACGGTGACGATGCCGCTCGACGATCTCCTCGCGACCGTAGATCGCCCGCGCCATCGTCCCTTCTGCCAAGCGGCAGAGCTGGCCACCGAGCCGCATCGTGCCGCCGAGATCGGAATTCTCGTCACGCGTCTCGACGCGTCCCGATGCGTCCTGCCACTCGGTGATCAGGCCGACGACCGGATGCGGCGAATCCGGGTCGAACTCGCTGCTGTGTGCGCCGGCCATGCCGGCGACGTCGCGGGCAAACTCGACGACCGCCAGCTGCATGCCGAGACAGATGCCGAGGAAGGGGACCCCATGCTCGCGGGCGTGGCGGATCGCGGCGATCTTGCCCTCGGTGCCACGGCGGCCGAAGCCCCCCGGTACGAGGATCGCATCCATTCCCTGCAGCGCGTGGCAACCGTTGCGCTCGATCTCCTCGGAGTCGATGTAGCTGATGCGGACCTTGCTGCGGGTGGCGATGCCGGCGTGGACAAGGGCTTCGGTGAGCGACTTGTACGACTCGGTGAGGTCGACGTACTTGCCGACGAAGGCGACGTCGAGCACCCGCTCCGGGTTCTCCAGCGCCTGCACGATGTTCTTCCAGACGCCGAGATCGGCCGCCCGGGCAAGGATCCCGAGCTTGTGGCAGACGATCTCGTCGAGCATCTGGTCATGCAGCATGGCCGGGATCTTGTAGATCGAATCGGCATCGCGCGCCTCGATCACCGCTTCGCGCTGCACGTTGCAGAACAGCGCCATCTTGCGCTTGTCGTCCTCGGGAATCGGCCGGTCGGTACGGCAGAGCAGGATATCCGGCTGGATGCCGATCTCGCGCAGTTCCTTGACCGAATGCTGCGTCGGCTTGGTTTTCAGCTCGCCGGCGGTGGCGATGTACGGCACCAGCGTCAGGTGCATGTAGCAGGCGTTGGTGCGTCCCTCCTGCAGCGCCATCTGGCGAATCGCCTCGAGGAAGGGCAGCGATTCGATGTCGCCGACCGTCCCGCCGACCTCGACGATCGCCAGGTCGGCGCCTTCGGCGCCACGCCGGATGTGTGCCTTGATCTCGTCGGTGATGTGCGGAATCACCTGCACGGTCTTGCCGAGATACTCGCCGCGCCGTTCCTTCCTGATCACCGAATCGTAGATCTGGCCGGTGGTGNAGTTGTTGCGCCGCTCCATGCGGGCATTGGTGAAGCGCTCGTAGTGGCCGAGGTCGAGGTCGGTCTCGGCACCATCCTCGGTGACGAAGACCTCGCCATGCTGGAAGGGGCTCATCGTGCCGGGATCGACGTTGATGTAGGGGTCGAGCTTGAGATGGGTGACCCTGATTCCGCGCGATTCGAGGATCGCCCCGAGCGAGGCAGCGGCGATTCCCTTGCCAAGGGACGAAACGACGCCACCGGTGACGAAAACGTACTTGATCATGGGGATGGCTGCAGCGGGAAAGCCCGATTGTAGCCGATAAGCCCTACCCTCTCCAAACGATGGCGGACAGGAACGAAGTCACCGTCCGGCAGCGCTGCGGCGCGCCGTGTTCGGTCGCACACCCGCCGCTTGCCGGACGGACACCCGGCCGTTGCGCCATCGCCGGCACACCGCCCACTCCCGACTCGCACCGTGTTCCTTGACCTATCCTCTCCAGGAGGATAGGATAAGCCGATGAGCACACACGCCTCCCATCCGGAGATCATCAAGCGCCTGAAAAGGGCCGAGGGCCACCTGCGCAGCATCGTCGGCATGCTCGAGGAAGACCGTGGCTGCCTCGAGATCGCGCAGCAATTGCAGGCCGTCGAGCGTGCCATCGCCAGCGCCAAGAAGACGCTGGTGCACGACCACATCGACCACTGTCTCGACCAGGCCAGCGGCGACGGCCCGCGCCGCCCGCATGACGCCATTCGCGAGTTCAAGGAAATCTGCAAGTATCTCTGACGCACCCGAGGAGCAACCGCATGCAACAAGCCGAGACACCTTCCTGGAGCCACACGCACGTCTTCGACGAAGGCAACCTGGCAGCGGAGCGGGGTACCCGCGCGGTGATGCTGATCACTGCGACGATGATGTTCGTCGAGATCGTCGCTGGCTGGTGGTTCAACTCGATGGCGCTGCTCGCCGATGGCTGGCACATGAGTTCACATGCGGTCGCGATCGGCCTCTCGGCCCTCGCCTACAGCGCCGCCAGGCGCTACGCGGACGATCGGCGTTTCGCCTTCGGCACGTGGAAAATCGAGATTCTCGCCGGCTTCGCGAGTGCCATCTTCCTGCTCGGCGTGGCGCTGATGATGGTCAGCGGCTCGCTCGAACGTCTGCTCTCACCGCAGCCGATCCGGTTCGCCGAGGCCATCGTCGTCGCCGCGCTCGGGCTGGCGGTGAACATCGTGTCGGCGCTGATCCTGCATGCGGCACACGACC
Source organism: Candidatus Accumulibacter adjunctus (assembly GCA_000585015.1). Lineage (GTDB taxonomy): Bacteria > Pseudomonadota > Gammaproteobacteria > Burkholderiales > Rhodocyclaceae > Accumulibacter > Accumulibacter adjunctus. Next base: position 121,961 of record JFAX01000009.1, read on the forward strand.
ACGGGCACGCCCATCAGCACGCGCACGATGATCACGCACACCACACCGATCAGCAGGCCGGGGCCCTGCAGCACCCGCCTGGCGAGCGGGCACCACACGGGCACGCGGCGCATGGCCACGGCGGCGCTTCCGACCTCAATCTGCGCGCCGCCTACCTGCACGTCGTCGCAGACGCCGCGACCTCCGTGCTCGCCATCGTCGCCTTGTTGGGCGGCATGGTCTATGGCTGGCAGTGGCTCGATCCGGTGATGGGAATTCTCGGCAGCCTGCTTGTCGCGCGTTGGGCATGGGGCCTGATCCGCGACACCGCCCGCGTACTCCTCGACCGCGAGATGGACCATCCGGTGGTCGACCAGGTGCGGCGGGAACTGGTCACCAACACCGCCTGGCGATCGCCGCCGCGAATCGACGACCTGCACGTCTGGCGTGTTGGCCGCAAGAGCTTCGCGGTGATCGCCAGTCTGGCGAGCGATGATCCCTCGCTCACCCCGGCAGCCGTCCGCCACGCGCTGTCGCGACACGCCGAGCTGGCGCACATCTCGGTCGAGGTCAATCGCCCCGGCGACCTGTACGCGTTGCAGCTACCGCAGACCGGAGCCTGATCGATTCGCCGCATTGCACGTCCTGGCACTGCAGCAGCCAGGGCGAAGGGCTCGCTTCGTGCAACAGGTGCCCCACAAGCTTCGAGGACAGCACGCCAACGACTTCTGTCGGCTGCCGCCGTTCGCGAGCGGCAATAGAAAAAGCCGCCTGGCTGAGTCGCCAAACGGCTTCCTTCTCGCCCGCGTCGGGCCGCCGCCCAATCTGGCGGCCCGTTCGATGCTTGCTCAGGCTGCCTTGCGACGGCGCATGCCGGCCATGCCGAGAAGCGCCAAGCCCATCACGCTCAGCGTTGCCGGCTCGGGCAGCGCCACGCCGCGGATGTCGATGCTGCCGCTGGCGGCATAACCGGCGGTGGCCGAACCGCTGTTGAAGCTGCTGCCCAGGGCCGCATCACTGCCACCCGGGAAGGCGTTGGTGTCGAGGTAGAGCTGCGCGGGGCCGCCGGTGAAGTTCAGCAGACCGTTGCCAGCGCCACTGCCGATCGAGCCGAGGCTGCCGCTGAGGATGAACGAGTCGAGGGCGATCGGCGTGCCGACACCATCGACGCAGTTGTCGGCGGCGGTGCAAAGCCGGGTCGTCGCGCCGGTGGCGTCAACCCAGAGGTTGCCCGCCGATATGGTCGCCTTATCGGCTGCGAAGCTGCCGGTCGGCACGAACTCGGTCGCCGAGGTGTAGAAGTGGATCGAGCCGCCGGAGAACAGGACGTTGAATGGCGGCGTCGCCGGAACAGCGGAATTGATCGCCTGCGTCTTGTAACCGTCGAACCAGTAGCTCAGGAACACGCCGTTCTGGCCGCGCGACCAGGTGACGTTGCCCTGCGAATCCTTGAAGTTGTCGATGCGACCAACGCCAGCCAGAATCTGCCCCGGAGCGGTGATGGCGAGCTTGCCGTCGGAGGCGAGAGTGCCCTCATAGACGTCACCCACCTCGAAATAGGCGCCCCCAGCGAACGAAACCCCGTTGACCGTTGCCGCGCCTGCCGCACCCGCGCCCATGGCGAGAGCGACGGCGAGAGCGATGCCAGTTTTGTTCATGATTGATACTCCTTATAGTAAAAAGACCCCAGGTTTTCTCGCACCTGGGTGCGCAACGGGATAAAAGCAACATGCGTGCCAGGAATTTCTCAGAACCACAACAAGCTGTTTTTATGAAAAATTGTTCTCCGGACTGCGGTGGCTTGGCGTCGACGGCAAGAGCAACTGTAAAAAAAGCCGACGCTTCAAGGGTGGCTCGCCAGCGGCGGACAGCCCGCTGGCGAGCCAGGCCAAGAGATGGAGCACGGCGAGGTTGCCGCTGGCCGTGGCGGCAGCGCGGTCATCTCCGTACGAGGCGCGCCGCTGGCCTGGCAGCCGCATGCGCGGCGAGCCGGTGCGACCACCAGCAGGGAACGGCGTGGAATCAGCCGCTCATGCGGCCGATCCGGCTGCTACGGCTCTTCCGGGAAGCCGGCCAACAGCTGCTCGACGATCCAGCGCGCCTCGGCTTCGCTGAGGAAGCGGTGCCAGGGCGGCATCGGCGTTCCCGGCCGGCCGCCGTGGATCGTCGCGACGAGCGAGTCGGCCGGCTTGTCGCGCAGTGCTTCGGGCTTCAGCGATGGGCCAAGCCCCCCTTGCAGCGTCATGCCGTGGCACGAGCCGCAGTCCTGTCGCACGAGATGGACGAGTTCGCGCTGTCTGGCTGCCGCGGGCAGCGGCTCTGCCGGTAGCGGCGTGGCGGCAAGGAGAATGCAGAAGACGACGAGATGGCGCATGCGTGAAGAGGCGGAGCAGAAGCCGGCTGCGACACTATGTCGCAGCCGGCGAGATGGCGAAGACCACTAAGATTGCAGCATTCTAGCCGAACCGCCGAGACAGTCCAGGGAGACGACGATGCAGGATGACGATCATCAGTACAACGACGACAACGACGGCGAACTGGCCTCACTGCTGCTCGGCGCCGGCTTCGCCCTGGCGTCGTTGATCATCCTGCCGGCCATCGCCCAGCGCGTCGGCATCGGCAGCAGCCTGACGATCGCCCTGCGCGGCGCCCTGATGCGCGCTGCCAACCGCATCTGAAGACGGACGCGAAGCCGCTGCACCTGCACTGAGCGCCGCCGCTGGCGAGCGAAGCGGCCCGCAGTCCCTGCCCTGATGCCTGTCTCGCGTCCAAGCCACCTCGCTTTGGGTCTGCTCTGTTGCTGCAGCGCCCTCTTCGCCGTCAGCCTTGTCGACGCCGCCCGCCTGCGGCAGCAACGTGCCGGCTCCGGTCAGGAGATGCTGGCGCTGGTGCGGCAGCTGCAGCTCACCGACCTCTGCCTGTTCACCGAGGCCCGCTATACCCGCCACCCGTCGCAGGCCGACCTGCACTCGGCTTTTCAGGACCATCCGCTGGCACTCGAACACTTTCCCAGCGGCTCGCTGCTGTTGCCACCCGCCACCCTGAGCGGCCACCATGAACGTCTGGATCGAGAAACAGAAGTACCTGATTGACTTCACCCTCGCGTCGCTCGCCCGGCGCAAGGCGAAGAACCTCGGCCTGCTGCTGGTCTACTCGCTGATCGTCTTCCTGCTCGCCTCGGTCATGCTGTTCACGCACGCTTTGCGCCAAGCTGCGAACGAGCTGCTCGCCGGCGCTCCGGAAATCGTCCTGCAGCGAATGGTCGCCGGCCGCCATGACCTGATCCCGCCCGGCTACCTCGAGCGCATCGCTCGCCTGCGCGGCGTCCTAGAGAAACAGGGACGGCTCTGGGGCTACTACTACGACCCGGTGGTCAAGGCCAACTACACCTTCATGGTCGCCGACGACCGACTGCTGGCGCCGGGTACGCTGGTCGTCGGCGCCGGGCTCGCGCGCACGCGCGGCGTCGCGCCGGGCAACCTCATTTCCTTCCGCGCCTATTCGGGCAAGCTGTTCACCTTCAGCATCGCCGACATCCTGCCAGCGAAATCGGAACTGGTCAGCGCCGACCTGGTGCTGCTCGGTGAAGCCGACTTCCGCGCCTTCTTCGACATCCCGCCCGGCCATTACACCGACATCACGCTGCGCGTCGCCAATCCGCTCGAGGTGCGCAACATCGCGAGCAAGCTGGCGCAACAGTTTCCCGATTCGCGGCCGATCCTGCGCGAAGAGATCCTGCGCACTTACGATTCGATCTTCAGCTGGCGCGAAGGCATCGTTCTTGCCCTGGCGACGCTCGCCCTGCTCGCCTTCGCCATCCTCGCCTGGGAAAAGGCGTCCGGACTGTCGGCCGACGAGCGACGCGAGATCGGCATCCTCAAGGCGATCGGCTGGGACACCGGCGACGTCCTGCGGATGAAGTTCTGGGAAGGCGCCATGTTGTCGCTGAGCGCCTTCCTGCTCGGCTACCTCGCCGCCTACTTACATGTCTTCCACTTCTCCGCATCGCTCCTGGCGCCGGTGCTGAAGGGCTGGGCGGTTCTCTATCCGCGCTTCGAACTCAGTCCGGTGATCGACGGCCTGCAGGTGACGACGCTGTTCTTCTTCACGGTCTTCCCCTATGCGGCCGCGACATTGGTACCCATCTGGCGCGCCGCGATCAGCGACCCCGACGCGGTGATGCGCGGCTGAACCGGCGATGATCGAACTCAGGCAGATCCACAAGACGTTCAACGCCGGACGCGAGAACGAGTTCCACGCCCTCACCGGCATCGACCTGCAGCTGCCGGCGGAGTGCGTGACGGCCTTGCGCGGCCCGAGCGGATCCGGCAAGACGACGCTGCTGTCGATCATCGGCTGCCTCGCACGACCGACGAGTGGTCGCGTCCGCCTGCTCGAGCGCGATATCTCGGGGCTGCCCGAACGCTTCCTGACCGAAGTCCGGCGCCGCACCTTCGGCTTCGTCTTCCAGCAGTTCAACCTGATCAGCGGCCTCTCGGCGAGCGAGAACGTCATGCTGCCCGCCTACCCGCTCGGCGGCGACCGGCAGGCACTGCAGGCCCGTGCCGAGCAGCTGCTCGCCGGCCTGCGCCTGGCCCACCGACGGACGACGCGGGTCGAGCTGCTCTCCGGCGGCGAACAGCAGCGCGTGGCGATCGCCCGCGCGCTGATCAACGAACCGCCGGTGATCATTGCCGACGAACCGACGGCCAACCTCGACACGGCGCTGGCGATGGAATTCATGGCGATCATCGAGGAACTCGCCGGCACCGGCCGCACGGTGCTGCTCAGCAGCCACGACCCGCTGCTCGTCGAATCGTCGCTGGTGAAGCGTGTGGTCGACATGCGCGACGGACGCATCGTCCACCCGGCAGTGCCGGCCGGGGCTGGCCGATGATCTTCCAGCCGGCGATCCTCGCCCTGCTGCTCTCTTCGCTGCTCTGCATCGGGCTGTTGCTGGCGGCGGCGCCCTATGCCATCGACCTCATACGGCATTGGGACCTGGCCAGCGGCAGTGAACGCCAGTTGCTGCGCGAACGCCGCACCTATCTGCTGTCAACCCTGCTTGCCTTCGTCTTCGCGACACAGCTGGTCGCGCTGGCGCTCTTCGTCTTCAACGCCGATCGCATGGCGTCGCTGTTCGTCGGCGCGATGTGCGCCGTCGGCACCCTGCAGGCCAACGCTTTCGGCTTCCCGGCGCTGCTGGCGCAGATCCTCGTCTTCTTCCTCGCCGCCGTCTGGCTGGTGATCAACCACGTCGACACGCAAGCTCCGGACTACCCGCTGCTGCGCATCAAGTACGTCCTGCTGCTCTGCCTGCTGCCGTTCCTGCTCGCCGCCGGCGTGCTGCAGTGGCGCTTCTTCCTCGCGCTGCGCGCTGACGTCATCACGTCGTGCTGTGGCAGCCTGTTCTCCGACGCGACGCCCGGAGTCACCGCCGAGCTGGCGGCTGCGCCACCGCTGCCGACGCTGCTCGCCTTCTACCTCAGCCTGGCGCTGGCCACCGGCTGTGCGCTGCTGCATCGCAGAGGGCCGCGTGCCGGCCATCTCGTCGCCCTCTTGTCGGCGGTCGCGTTTGCCGTCACCATGGCGGCCGTCCTGGCGTTCATCTCGCTCTACGTGTACGAACACCCGCACCACCACTGCCCTTTCTGCATCCTCAAGCCCGATTACTCGTACCAGGGTTACGCGCTTTACGTGCCACTGTTCGTCGGCACGGCTGCCGGTCTCGGCGTCGGAGCGGTGCAGGCCTTCGCCAGAGTTCCCAGCCTGCAGTCCATCATACCGGGGGTCGCCGGCAGGCTGGCCGGGCTCGCGGCAGCCATGTTCATCGCGGTCGCCGTCGTCGCTTTGCTGATCATCATCAACTCCCGCCTGCTCCTCATCGACAATTGAACACGCGGCACCAGCACACCCTCCTCGCGCTCGCCCTGCTCGCCCTCATCGTGGCTGGCTGCGACGCCAGTGGCGGCGTCCGGCTGAACATCGGCGACCAGGCACCGGCCTTTGTCGCGCCGACCCTCGCCGCCGGCCCACTCAGCTTCCCCGGCGAGTTGCGCGGCAGGCCGGTGGTCATCCGCTTCTGGGCCGACTGGTGCCGCTTCTGCGCCGACGAGATGCGCGCGATCGATGGCGTCTGGCAGCGTCATCGGCAGCAGGGGCTGGTCGTGCTGGCGATCAACGCCGGCCAGAGCCGGCAGGAGGTCGAGTCCTTCATCCGCCGCATCGGCGTCGGTTATCCGGTGCTGCTCGATGACCAGGCGGCGATTTCGCGCCGCTATGGGGTCGTCGGTCTGCCGACGACCTACTTCGTCGCCGGCGATGGCCGCATCCGTGGCAAACTCCTCGGCGAGGCCGATGCCGCGACCTTCGAACGTCTGGCGAGCGAGCTGCTGCGATGAGCGAACGGAACGACTGCCACCTGTGCGGCCTCGACTGCGGCAAGAGGCCGTTGCTGCTGCAGACGGGGACGGCGGCGCTGCGCTTCTGCTGCGAAGGCTGCAAGGGAATCTTCCTGATGTTGCACGACATCAAGGAAGTGCCGGGAAATTCGACGTACGCTGCCGGGGACAAACCGACCGGCTGACAGGGAGGAGTGCAGGATGATGAACGGGAGCACGATGGAAGCACTGGGACACGCGATGAACAGGCCGGCGGCACACGCGGCGGCGATCGGCGGTGCCGCCGCGCACGGCGTCGTCGCGGCGCGCACGCTGCTGCTCAACCCGCTGACCCTGCTCGCCGTCGGCGCCGCCGGCGGCATGGTCGCCGGCTTCCTGCTCTACCGCTACCGCAAGGAGATCGCGCTGTCGGTCTCGCGGGCGTGCGGCATGGGCAAGGATTTCGTCCTGCAGCAGAAGGAAAGCCTCGCCGACCTGCTCGAGGAGACCCGTGAACGCGAGGCGGATGCGGCGGTGCCGGCTGGCGAAGCCGGCGATGCGGAGGTTCCGCCGCAGGCAGCCGGCTGAATCCGCAACCGGCAGAGGCAGCCATGGCGATTCCGTCTACCGACCCTGCCGACGACTGGTCGCGGCGGATCTTCGTTCGCTACCGTGCAGCCGGCCACCTGCGGCTGGAACTGCCGGCAGCGATCTGTTCACCCGCCAGCGCACACTGCATCGAGACGGCCCTGCGTCGGCAGGAAGGGGTCTATCGCGTCGGACTGCACGCCGGCGAGCGCAAGTTGTCCGTGTTCTACGATGCGCACGTCTGCGACGCCGGCGCCATCGCCCGCTGCCTGCGGCAGGTGCTGCCGCGGCTGCCGGCAACCGATGCCCCGCCGCAGGCTGCCGCAGGCGAGACAGCCGCCGACCCGGCGTCACCGGCGGCGGCAGGTGGCCGGGCACAGCGGGTCGGCACGGCGACGCAGTTCGAGGCTGCCGCCCGACGCTCGCTGCGCCGCCTGTTGCGCGGCCTGGACCGCTACCCGCAATTGCAGGGCGTGCGAAGCCGCGTGCAACCGGTGCTCGAGAGCGCGCTGAGCGAACGGGCGATCGTCAACTTCCTCAACGACCTGCTGGCTTTCCATCTCATCCGCGTACACTGGGACCTCATCAACCAGCAGTGGCTGCGCGACCCGCTGAAGTTCCGCTCCGCCTGGCTGACGATCTTCTACCTGGTGTTCCTGCTCGTTCGCTACCGCAAGGGCGGCGGCCGGAATTGACTTCCGGCGGCTACAGCAACCTGCATGTCGTGCACCGGCTGCAGCGCCGGGTGCGCGTCGTTGCACCACTGCTGGCACGCGACGACGAGCGCTGCTGCATCGTCGAGATCCTGCTGCGCAAGCGGCCCGGGGTTCGCGACGTCCGCGCCGTTCCCGCTCTCGGCTCGCTGGCGATCCACTACGATCCGTGCCAACTGCCCGAGGCCCGCCTGCTGACCAGCGTCGACGACCTGATCGGCCGCCTCGCCGCCTGCCCGCCGGCGCGACCACCGGCTGCCCGTGCCGCTGCCGACGCACCACTGCAGGAGTCCTCACTGGCCATCGAAGGCATGAGCTGTGCCTCATGCGCCCTGCTGATCGAACTCTCGCTGCGCCGTGATCCGCGCGTCCATCTGGCGAACGTCAATTTCGCCGCGCAGACGGCCGTCGTTCGCGGCACGATCGGCCGCGACGAGGTCTTCGCGCTGGTCAACCGGCTCGGCTACCGAGCGCAGGCGATGGATACGGTGGCCCAGCGCCGCCTGCTCGTCGAACGCGAAAAGGAGAGACTCGCGCTGGCGAAGCGGCGCGTCGTCGTCGCCGCAGCCCTGACCGCGCCGGTGATGGCGCTCGGCATGGCAATGCATCGCTCACCCGCGCTGCGCCTGCTCGAGTTCGCCCTGGCAACGCCGGTGCTCTTCGGCCCTGGCCGCGACATCTTCGGCAGGGCCTGGCAGATGGCGCAGCAGCGGAGCGCCAACATGGACTCGCTGATCGCGATCGGTGCCGGTTCTGCCTACCTGTACAGCCTGCCGGGCCTGTTCCTCCGCTCGCACCATGTCTATTTCGAGGCCGCCGCCGGCATCGTCAGCTTCGTCCTCCTCGGCCGCTTCCTCGAGGAACGCGCCAAGGGGCAGGCCAGCGAAGCGATCCGCAAGCTGATCGAGCTGCAGGTGACGACCGCCGTCGTCCTGCGCGACGGTCGCGAAGAGATGGTGCCGATCGACCTCGTCGTCGCCGGCGACCTGCTGCGCGTGCGCCCCGGCGCGCGCATTCCGGCCGATGGCGTCGTCGTCGCCGGCAGCTCGGAAGTCGATGAGGCGATGCTCAGTGGCGAGTCGCTGCCGGTCGGCAAGAGCTGCGGCGATCCGGTCCATGCCGGCTGCGTCAACGGCAATGGCAGCTTCACGCTGCGTGCGACCGCGGTCGGTGCCGACACCGTGCTCGCCGGCATCGTCCGCCTGGTCGACCAGGCGCAGGGCAGCAAGCTGCCGGTGCAGAAACTGGCCGACCGCATCGCGCAACGCTTCGTCCCGGCCGTCGGCGGCGTCGCCGGGCTGACCCTCGGCGGCTGGCTGCTCGCCGGCAGCCCGCCGGCGACGGCGCTGGCGCACGCCATCGCCGTCCTGCTCATCGCCTGTCCGTGTGCGCTCGGCCTGGCGACGCCAACGGCGATCATGGTCGGTACCGGCCAAGCCGCGCGGCGCGGCATCTACATCCGCAATGGCGAGGCGCTGGAGAGCGCTGCCGGGCTGAACACGCTGGTCTTCGACAAGACCGGGACGATCACCCAAGGCCGACCGGTGGTCACCGATTTCTTCCCGGCCGCGAACGCCGACCCGGTCAGGCTGCTGGCGCTCATGGCGGCTGCCGAGGCCGGCTCCGAACACTTCCTCGGCCGGGCGATTGCCGCCTGGTGCGCGGCCCAGGCGATCGTCCCGGCAGAATGCAGCGAGTTTGCGGCGATCCCCGGACGCGGTGTGCGCGCCGTCTGCGAGCACCGGACGGTGCTGATCGGCAACTCGGCGCTGCTCGCCGAGGCCGGCATCGACTGTGCCGCCAGCAAGGCACAGGCGGCGGCGCTCGCCGACCAGGGCCGGACACCGGTCTTCGTCGCCGTCGACGGCCATGCGCTCGCGCTGCTGGCGATCGCCGACCAGCCGCGCGCCGGCGCGTGCGAGGCGATCGAACGGCTGCATCGCCTCGGCATCGAGACGGTGATGGCCACCGGCGACGTCGCCGCCGTCGCCCGCCAGATCGCGCGCCAGGTGGGGATCGGGCGCGTCGTCGCGCGCGCCACGCCGGCCGACAAACTGACCCTGATCCATGATCTGCAGCGCCAGGGGAGGCGCGTCGGCATGATCGGCGACGGCATCAACGACGCGCCTGCGCTGACCGCCGCCGACGTCGGGCTGGCGATCGGCAGCGCGGCCGACATCGCCCTCGAGGCGGCCGACATTACCCTCGTCGGTGGCGACATCGGCCGCGTCGCGGCGACGATCGAGCTGTCCCGGCAGACGATGCGAATCATCCGCCAGAATCTGTTCTGGGCCCTCGGCTACAACGTCGTGGCGATTCCGGTAGCCGCCGCCGGCCGCCTCAGCCCGATGATCGCCTCGGCGGCGATGGCGCTGTCGTCGGTTTCCGTCGTCAGCAACTCGCTGCGCCTGCAGAAGAGCTGAGCTTGGACCACACGCAGCACCAGGCACTGACCGAGTTCTCCTACTGGCTCGCCTTCATGACCGGCATCCTCGGCAGCGGTCACTGCCTCGGCATGTGCGGTGGGCTCGTCTCCGGCTTCTTCATGAAACTCGGCGCACGGAGCTTCGCGCCCTATCTCGCCTACCACCTGACGCGCGTCGGCGTCTATGCGCTGATCGGCCTGCTGGCGGCAGCGCTCGGCGCCGTCCTCGTGCAGACCGGAGCCTTCGGCAGGCTGCAGGGACTGCTGCAGATCGTCGCCGGCGGCATCGTCATCCTGCTCGGCCTCGACCTGCTCGGCGTCTCGCCATGGCGCAACACGCTCGCCTTCGCGCCGGTCGACTGGCTGCGCCGCCAGTTCCTCAGTGCCAGCGCGCGCGGCGTGCTGCCGGGAGCGATGATCGGCGGCGCGATCAACGGTCTCATGCCGTGCTCGATGACGATGGCAATGGCGATCAAGGCGACCACCGCACCCTCGGTCGTCGAAGGCGGTCTGCTGCTGCTCGCCTTCGGCGCAGGCACGCTGCCGTCGATGCTCTCGGCGAGTTTCCTCTTCGGCAGGCTCGGCGTGCGCACGCGCGGCTGGCTGTTGCGCGGCGCCGCGCTGTTCGTCATCGTCCTCGGTCTGACGACCGTCTGGCAGGGCATCCGCTATTACCTCGTGATGCAGCGACTGGCCGGCTGATCCCGCTTGCGCCCTGGCCGGCGTCGGCGTTTCGGGCGGTGCCGCCGGCACGCGCCGCGGGCCCGCGGCAAGCTCACGGCAATGCCCGCGCGCCCGAGCCGCCCGGCCGCTGCGACGATTTGCCGCAGTTCGCCACGCGGCAAAGGCCCTACCATGCGCCTTGACGCCACCCCGAACTGGTCCCCCCACATCCCTGGACAGGAGAACGATCTTGAAACGCCGTGATCTGCTGAAACTCTCGCTGGCCGCGAGCGGCCTGCTCGCCACCGGCGCCGAAGCGCAACCCGCCTGTGCCACCGACGGTACCCCGACCCAGTTCATCCCGAAGAAGGCGGCCGATCCCCGACCCGCCGAGAACGACCTCGAGAAATTCCCCAAATGCCCGTATTGCGGCATGGATCGTCGCCAGTTCCATCACTCGCGCATGCTGCTGCAGTACAGCGACGATCTGCCCGACGGCGTCTGCTCACTGCACTGCGCGGCGATCAGCCTGGCGGTGAATGTCGACCGCGAACCGAAGACCATCTGGGTCGCCGACAACGCTTCAAGCGCCGAGATCAAGCCTCTGCTCGTCGTCGATCAGGCCACCTTTCTCGTCGGCAGCCGCATCAGGCCGGTGATGAGCCGACGCAGCAAGGTGGCATACGGCAGCGAAGCGGCTGCGCGGGTGGCGATGGCGGAGACCGGCGGCGAACTCGCAAACTTCGACCAGGCGCTGCTCGCCGCCTACACCGACATGTCGCAGGATGTCGCGATGATCCGCAAGAGCCGTGAAGAGCGGCGACAGCGGGCGGCCGGCCGGCCGCACGGCTGAACGCTGCCGCGATGTCGTCGCGACTGGTGCACTGGCTCGTTGCCGGCGCACTCTGGCTGGCCGCCAGCCTCGCGCTGGCGAGCGAACTGCCACCGAAGCCCGGCGAGCGTGACCTCTGCCCGGTCTGCGGCATGCTCGTCTCGCGCTACCCGCACTGGATCGCGGTGGTCGCCTACCGTGATGGCCGGGCGCATTTCTTCGACGGCGCCAAGGATCTGTTCAAGTACCTCGGCAACCTGCCGCGCCACGCGCCTGGCCGCAGCACCGCCGACATCGCCAGCCTCTGGGTCACCGAGTACTACGGACTGAGCCGCATCGACGCCCGCCGCGCCTTCTACGTCATCGGTTCCGACGTGCCCGGGCCAATGGGGCACGAGTTCGTTCCGTTCGCGACGCGTGCCGATGCGGAAGAGTTTCTCAGGGAACATCGCGGCCGCCGCATGGTCACCTTCGGCGAGGCGACCGCAGAACTCGCGGCACGCCTCGACAAGGGGGTCTTCGACTGACCCGTCGAGCCGGCAACGGACGAAAAACCAGCTCGTCGGCTCAGGGCAGCGTCAGGATCCAGCGCACAAGAATGCGGATGTTGTCGATGCCGGCACGTTTGTTGGCCGACATGTAGTCATTGCCCCAGACGCCACCGCCACCCTCGTACACCTTCTTGACGAGGATTTCCTCGACTTCCGGCTGGCCGCGATAGCGCTTGGCGACATCGCGCCAGGCGGGGCCGCGCAGCGTCTCATCGACATCGTGGCAGGTCAGGCAGCGGCTCTGGTCAGCCAGCTCGAGCATCGCCGGATCGACCGACGGCGGCGCTGCGAGCGTGATCGACGGCAGCAGCGCGAAACAGAGAGTCAGGGCCTTCGCTTTCATTGCTTCTCCTGTGGCAGACGGCCAAGTACTGTCGCGTCCGCCGCAGCGTACGACAAAAACGGGGGGCCGCAGCCCCCCGTTCGCTTCGACTGCGGTCTCTGCGATCAGTAGATGTCGCGCTGCGTGTTGTACACGTTGAACTTGCCGGTCGGCGTCACCAGACGAGGATCCTTGATCACGTTCTTGACCGTCCGCGTCTTGTCATCGACGACGACGATCGCCGACGGCTCGGTCTTGTTGCCGGTCCACACGGAGAACCAGACCTCGTCGCCCTTCTCGTTGTACTCGCCATGCACGACGCGCTGGATGCCCTTGGTCTTGCCGAGGTTGGCGGCTGCTGCGAGATCAAGCACCTGCGGCTTCGGATCCGGGTTGCCAAGGTCGTCGATGTTGTAGACCGTGACCGAACCCGCGAGCTTCGGATCCGGGTTCAGCGGCGCGTCGGCCCACAGGTTCTTCGACTTCGGATGCGTCTTGACGAACAGCGAATTGGCGCCGTGGTTCTTGACTTCCTGCACGACCTTCCAGGCATGCTGCGGGTTCTTCGCCGGATCGGTTCCGATGATGCTGATCACGTCGGCACCGAGGTGCGAGGTAGCCCAGACCGGACCATACTTCGGATGGTTGAAGTTGGCGCCACGGCCCGGATGCGGGATCTTGGCGGTATCGACCAGCGCTGCCAGCTTGCCTTCCTTGGTGTCGACGACCGCGACCTTGTTCGACGCGTTGGCGGCGACGAGGAAGTAGCGCTTGGAAGCGTCCCAGCCACCATCGTGCAGGAACTTGGCCGAGTTGACGGTGACTTCCTTCAGGTTGTTGATGTCCGAGTAGTCGACCAGCTTGATCATGCCGGTCTCCTTGATGTTGATCACCCACTCGGGCTTGTCGTGCGACGAGACGATCGACGCCACGCGCGGCTCCGGATGATACTCGCCATCGACGGTGACGCCACGGGTCGAAATCAGCTTCAGCGGCTCGAGGGTCTCGCCGTCGAGGATCGCGTATTGCGGCGGCCAGTACGAGCCGACGACGGCGTACTTGTCCTCGAATCCCTTGTACTTCGAGGTATCGACCGAGCGCGCCTCGTAGCCGGCCTTCATCGTCGCGACGATCGTCGGCTTCTCGTACCACATGTCGATCAGATCGTAACGACCATCACGGCCGATCACGTGCACATAGCGCCCGGAAGCGGAGACGCGCGAGATGTGGACGGCATAGCCGGTCTTGACGATGCCCCAGATCTGCTTCGTATCGCCGTCGATCAGCGCCACTTCGCCCGAATCACGCAAGGTGACGGCAAAAACGTTCTTCAGGTTGACGTTGTTCATCTGCTTCGTCGGCCGCTGTGCGACCGGCACGTGCAGCTTCCAGCTCGCCTTCATGTCCTTCATGCCCCATTCCGGCGGCACGTCGGCAGGCATCTGGAGATAGGCCGCCATGTTGGCGATCTCCTTCTTCGACAGGATGTCGTCGAAGTTCGGCATGCCGCCTTCGGTCCCGTAGGACATGATCTTCTCGAGCCGCGAGGTGCCCAGCTTGGCTGTGTTGGCCGGTTCGAGGTTCTTGCCGGTGGCGCCCTTGCGCAGCATGCCGTGACAGCCGGCGCAGCGCTCGAAGTAGGTCTTGCCGGCAGCGGCCTTGTCCTCTGCCGAAAGTGTCGGGCCTGCAGCCGGAGCGGCACTGGCGGCTGGTGCGGCAGCCTTTTCGGCTGGTGCGGCGAATGCCAGGCTGATCGCCAGCGGCAGGCTTGCCAGCATCAGTACGTTACGGATTCCCTTCTGCATTGTTCGATTCCTCTCCTCTATAAGTTGCTTGTTCAGCGCTCGCGGTCAGACCCGTGTCAGACTCTGCGCAGGATGACATGCCGCCCCTGCACGGATCCTTGACTTTCATCAAATCTCGCAAGCCCGACGGCAGACCGCTGCGGATCAGTTGAACATGCCGGCACGGACGCTTATGCTTGCGCCTCAACGAAGAACCGGGAACCCTGCAATGAGTCATTCGCCTCCCTCTGCCAGCCGCGGTACCGTCTACATCGTCGGCAGCGGGCCTGGCGATCTCGACCTGCTGACGCTGCGCGCCGCACGCCTGATCGGCGAGGCGGACGCGATCGTCTACGACCACCTGATCGCCGATGGCGTGCTCGAACTGGCGCGGCCGGATGCCGAGAGGATCTACGCCGGCAAGGAAAGCTCGAATCACAGCGTACCGCAGGCGGAACTCAACCGGATGCTCGTGCGCCTGGCGCGCAGTGGCAAGGCCGTGGTCCGCCTCAAGGGCGGCGACCCCTTCGTCTTCGGGCGAGGTGGCGAAGAAATCGAGGCGCTGGTCGCATCGGGCATCCCGTTCGAGGTCGTCCCGGGCGTCACCGCGGCCGCCGGTTGCGCCGCCTACGCCGGCATCCCGCTGACCCACCGCGATCACGCGCAGGCGGTCGCCTTCGCCACCGGCCACCTGAAGGACGGCACGATCAATCTCGACTGGCCGTCGCTGGCGCGGCCGCGGCAGACCGTCGTCTTCTACATGGGAGTCGGCGGGCTGTCCGAGATCTGCCGCCAGTTGATGGCGCATGGACTGCCCGCCGAGCACCCGGCGGCGGTCGTCCAGAATGGCACGACGCGGCGACAGCGGGTGCTCACCGCCAACCTCGCGACCCTGCCGGCGAAGGTGGCGGCTGCCGGCATCAGGTCACCGGCCCTGATCATCGTCGGCACGGTGGTTCGCCTGCAGTCGACGCTCGCCTGGTTCCCTCGCCCGGGGAGCGACGAGGTGAAGGATTAGGGCACGCGCACGAGCAAGCCGACGGCGAGCAGGAAAGCAAAGACCATCTGCAATCCGGCAGTACCGGCGAGCAGTGTGTTGTACTCTGCTCCGGCTGCGCGGCGGAAACGCGCGACCTGGCGCAAAGCCAACGGCAGCGCCAGACACGGCAGGGCGAGCCAGACGCCACGGCCAGTCAGCGCGGCCAGCCACGGCAGAAGCGCGAAGGGCAGCAGCATTTCACCGGCGTAGATGCCGCATGCCAGCCGCCGCCCGCAGAGGACCACCAGCGTTCGCCGCCCGGCACGGGCATCGGTTTCACGGTCCCGCGTGTTGTTCACGGTGATCAGCGCGGCCGCCAGCAGGCCGACGATGGTACCGGCCAGCACGGCTGCCGCCGCCAGCGACAGGGTCTGCAGGTAGTAGCTGCCGCTGACCGCCAGCACGCCGAAGAAGAGCAGAACGAAGAACTCACCGAGCGGCGTGCAGGCGATTGGCCGCGGCCCGCCGGTGTAGGCCCAGCCAGCCGCCAGCGATGCCAGACCGATGGCGACGATCGGCCAACCGCCGTGATCGGCGAGATAGACGCCGAGACTGAATGCCAGGGCAAAGGCGACCCACGCGCCGCGCCGCACGACCCTTCCCGGCAGCCAGCCCATGGCCGTCGCGCGCGGCGGCCCGAGGCGCTCGGCGCCATCGACGCCGCGCTCGAAATCGGCGACATCATTGTGCAGGTTGGTGCCGATCTGGATCAGCAGCGCGGCAAGCAGCGCGAGCAGCGCCGGCAGCCAGAGGACGGCGGCCTGCTGCGACCAGGCCAGCGCACTGCCGACGAGCACCGGCACGAGTGACACGCCGAGCGTCTTCGGGCGAATCGCCAGCCACCAGACGTAACGCGGGCGCAGGGTCGGACTGCCCGGTCTCATCGCCAGCGGGCGTCCGGCGCCGCGCCGCCGGCGAGCTCTTGCAGCACCGCCACGGCGCGCCGCGTACCGGGGATCGTCAGGCCGGGTGCTATAATCGGCCGCTTTGAACGCACGGGTCTTCTTTGTGTGGTGGTGCCGAGAGGGGGAATCGAACCCCCACGCCTTGCGGCGGCGGATTTTGAGTCCGCTGCGTCTACCGATTCCGCCATCTCGGCCTGCGCGCGCCGTCTGCGCGCGGCATGAGGCGGCGATTATCGCGCATTCCACGAGCGCGAACAAGCCAAAACCGGCGCCGAACTCCCGCCCACCTCGCTGCGATGCTGACCCTCGACGACTTTGACTTCGAGCTCCCGGCCGAGCTGATCGCCCAGCAGCCCACCGCCGAACGCAGCGGCAGCCGGCTGCTGCGGCTGCTCGACACGGGCATCAGCGACCACCGCTTCGACGAGTTGCCGGCGCTGCTCGATGCCGGTGACCTGCTGGTATTCAACGACGCGCGCGTCATCCGCGGCCGCATGTTCGGCCGCAAGGCGAGCGGTGGCCGCATCGAGGTCCTGTTCGAGCGCATCATCGACGCTCGCCATGCACTCGCGCAGATCCGCGCCAGCAAGTCCCCGAAACCGGGCAGCCTGATCCTGCTGGAGGAGACGATCCCGATGCTCGTCGGTGAGCGAAGCGGCGAGCAGGGCGAGTTCTTCGCGCTCGAACTTGCTGCCGATGGCGACCTGTGGCGCCTCGTCGAGCGCCACGGACGGCTGCCGCTGCCGCCTTACATCAAGCATGCCGCGACGGCTGCCGACGAGGCTCGCTACCAGACCGTCTTTGCCCGCTCGCCCGGCGCGGTGGCAGCGCCAACCGCCGGGCTGCATTTCGATGAAGCGCTGCTGCAGCAACTCGCCGGGCACGGTATCGACAGCGCCTGGCTGACGCTGCATGTCGGCGCCGGGACCTTTCAGCCGGTACGCACGCACGACCTGCGCCAACACCGGATGCACACCGAGCGCTTCGACCTACCCGCCGAGACGGTCGCCGCGATCGCCCGCACGCGCCGCGGCGGTGGTCGCGTCGTGGCCGTCGGCACGACCAGTCTGCGGGCGCTCGAGGCGGCGGCACGAAAGGGTGAACTGCGTGCCGGCGCGGACGAGACCGACCTCTTCATCACCCCGGGCTACGAGTTCCGGGTCGTCGACCGCCTGCTGACCAACTTCCATCTGCCGCGATCGACGCTGCTGATGCTCGTCGCCGCCTTCGCCGGTCATGCGCCGATCCGTCGCGCCTACGAACATGCGATTCGCGAGCGCTACCGCTTCTTCAGTTACGGTGATGCGATGTTGCTGACTCGGCATGGCGCGTCGCCCCTTCGTCACACCACCTGAACCGCAAGAGACAATGTCCAGGAACCCACTGAACAGCACCGCCTTCGACCAGCTCGATACCCTCGGCCTGGCGCCCGACACGCACAGGGTCGCACTCGCCTGCGCGCTGCTGTGGGCCGGCCGGTCGGCAACCGACGTGCAACGGCTGCTCGTCGTCAGCGGCCTGAGGACGAGAAACGGCCATGCCTTCAGCCTCGCCGACGTCAGGAAGGCGTGGCTGCAGTTGGCCGAGCGGGATCTGCTGTTCGAGGATCGGTCGCGCCACGGTGTTTTCCAGTTGGTGGACACGCTGCGCGCGGCACTCTACCGACAGTGGCTCGATACCGCCACGGGCAGCGCGCTGGTCGATCTGGTCTGTCGAGCCGATCGTTTCCACCTGAGCCAGTCCAGCCACCACTGGAATACCGGCAACATGGCAACGACCGTCGCCTACGTTCGCGCCAAGTACTTCAGCGGTGCGCCGACGACCGAACTGCAGTCGATCAGAAACCTCGTGTCGCGTTCGTTCAACTGGGAGAGCATCGTCCTGCAAGCGATCCTGCCCGGCTTCGATGGCCCCAGCTTTGCCCGCATCGATGGGCCCGAACGCTGGTCCATCGCCTACCAAGCGACCGTCAGCGTCTGCCTGAACTACACGGAAGGCTACCTGCCGATCGTCGATTGGGCGTGCGCAGAACTCGCCCGCGACGCGACCGTCGTGCCCGAAAACCTGCGCCTCGTCCTCGCCGACTTGGCGTTGCTGCGCGCCGATGCCGACCTGCTGCAGGCCGCTCTGCTCGGCATCGACAATGGCTGGGTTGCCGGCATCCGGGCAGCGCAGCGGGTACTCGCAGGCGAGTGGGCCGGCGGCCAGGCAGCCTTCGAAGCTTCCCTCAAGCAGCGCCGGTCCGAGATCGGCGGCAGCAAGCACTTCCTGTCCGCCAGCATCGCCTGGTTCTACCCCCTGTCATTGCTCGCGCAGGCGACAACGCGCCATCTCGATCTGGCGCGCAAGTTCTGTGCCACCGAGTCCGGCCGACGCCAGCCTGATGCGGAATCCGGCTGGGGTCGCTGGGTGCACGTGATCGACGTCCGTCTCGGCCGGGCTGCACTCATCGGCAGCGCCGTCCTGCCCCTCCAGACTTCGCGTGACACGGTCTTCGGGGCGCCACTCGACGCACTGTGGGGAATCCTTCTCGCCGCCTGGCTGAGCAGGGAAACCATCACGGGTTTCGGGGCAGCCGACCCGCAGCGGGCATGGCGGGATCCAATCGCACTGCTGCGTGACAAGCTGCGCGCCTGCCGGATGCAGGCGCTGTTGCGCCAGCTCGACGACGCCGCTGCGGTACTCGAGGGGCATGACCCGCCGGCCGGCTCCTTCATCGCCGGCAGCAGCGAACGCTGGCACGAAGTCCTCGTCACGCTGCAGTCGCTTGGCGGCCAGGGCGGCGAGGCGGCGGCCGGTGCGGCCACCAGACTGCTCTGGGAAGTCGATATCGGCAAGCGGGGGCAACTCGCCGGCATCCGCCCGCTCGAGCAGAAGCGCGGCCAGCGCGGCTGGAACCGGCCGCGCGCCATCAGTCTGGCGCGACTCGTCGACAACCAGCAGCTCTCGGCGGCCGACGCCAAGGTGGCGAGGGCGATCCGACTCGAGCCCGGCTACGGCAACCGCATGTACCTCGACCTGGCGGCAGCGATCGTCGCCCTCGTCGGACACCCGACGGTCTTCCTGGCAAGCGCGCCGGAGCAGTTCGTCGATCTGACCGAAAGCCCGCCGGAACTCGAACTGATCCGCGATGGCGACCGCTACCGGATGCGCATCGATCCACCCCTGCGGCTCCAGACCGACATCGACATCGACGCTTACTACCTGGACAGCGAGCAGATTCGCGTGGCCGAAGCGCTGCGCCTGATCACCCTCATTCCAGACGGCCCGCAGCGCTTGCGGCTGGTCCGCTTCTCGGCCGAACAGCAGCAGGCCGCGCGGCTCGTCGGCGGCCACTTTGCCATTCCCGCCAACGCCCCTGGCGTACAGGACGAGGTCGAGAAGACGCTGCGCGCGCTGGCGGCGCGCTTTCAGGTCCATGCCGACGCGGCACAGGCGACACGACAGGTCGCCAGCGACTCGCGCCTGCGCGCCGAGCTGGCGCCCGTCGATGCGGATCTGTCGCTGCGCCTGGTCGTGACCCCCCTCGGCAGCGATGGTCCGCGACTGACGCCGGGCAGCGGCCGCAGGCAGTTGATGGCGGTCATTGGCAGCGAGACGGTCGGCACCGAGCGCGATCTGGCCGGCGAGAGACGGCATCTCGAGGCGATCCTCGACGCCCTGCCCTTCCTCGACGGCAGCGAGCGCAGTTGCGAATGGCTGATCGACGATGCGGAGAACGCGCTTGCTGCGGTCGAGAAGTTGCCAACCCTGCCCGAACTGGCCGCCGTCGAATGGCCGAAGGGCAAGAGCGTGCGCGTCGTCTCGCTCGGCCCGCGGCAGCTTGGCATGCGCGTGACTCGCGAGCGCGACTGGTTCCGGCTCGACGGTGAGGCGAAGGTCGATGAAGGTCTGGTGCTGCAGTTGTCGACCCTCCTCGGCGCCGCGCGCGACCGTTCGCGTTTCGTGCCGATGGGCGACGGCATCTACGCCGCGCTGACCCGCTCGCTGAAGCAGAAGCTCGCCGATCTGGCGGCGGTACTCGAGCCCGACCGGGATGGCGGCAAGGCGCCTCTGGTCGCCGCCGCCTGGCTCGACGAGATCCTCGACGGGACCGAGCTCGATGCCGGCGCGGACTTTCGCCAGGCGATCGATCGCCTGCGCAGCGCCCAGGAGATCGTGCCGCAGCCACCGAAGCTGCTGCAGGCCAGCCTGCGGCCGTATCAGGAGGACGGCTACCAGTGGGCGATGCGCCTCGCGACCGCCGGCATGGGCGGCTGCCTCGCCGACGACATGGGTCTCGGCAAGACCCTGCAGGCCCTCGCCGTGCTGCTCGAGCGGGCGGCGGGCGGGCCGGCTCTGGTCATCGCGCCGACCTCGGTGTGCGGCAACTGGCTTGCCGAGTGCCAGCGCTTCGCACCGACGCTCAACGCCCGCATCTATGGCGAGGCGGGTGAGGACGAACGCGAATCGCTGCTCGGCGATGCCGGGCCGCAGGATCTGCTGATCGTCTCGTACACGCTGCTGCAACTGGCGCAGGAGCGCTTTGCCGGCCGCAACTGGCATACGCTGATCGCCGACGAAGCGCAGGCGGTCAAGAACGCCGCCGCCAAACGCTCGCAGGCGCTCTTCGAGCTGAGCGCGGATTTCCGCCTGGCGCTGACCGGAACGCCGGTCGAGAACCGCCTTGCCGACCTCTGGTCGATCATGCGCTTCGCCAACCCCGGTCTGCTCGGAACGAGCAACCGTTTCAACGAGCGTTTCGCCGGGCCGATCGAGCGCAACCGCGACCGCGAGGCGCAACATGTGCTGAAACGGCTGGTCGGCCCGTTCGTCCTGCGGCGAACGAAGTCCGAGGTGCTGCAGGACTTGCCGTCGCGCACCGAGCTGATCCTCAGCGTTGCGCCGGAAGCGGCCGAAGCGGCGCATTACGAAGCGCTGCGCCGCGAGGCGGCACGTGAGATCGACGCCACGCTCGAGGACGCCCCCGCTGCGCAGGCGCGCTTCAACGTCCTCGCGCAACTGACCCGCCTGCGCCGCGCCGCCTGCGACCCGCGCCTGTGCAGCCCGCAGTTCGGCATCGCCGGCGCCAAGGTGCAGGCCTTCGCCGACCTGGCCGGCGAACTGATCGCCAATGGCCACAAGGCTCTGGTCTTCAGCCAGTTCGTCGACTTCCTGCAGATCCTGCGCGAACCGCTCGATGCGGCGGGGTTCAGCTACCAGTACCTCGACGGCGCCACGCCGGCCGCCGAACGCAGCCGCCGCGTCGCCGCCTTCCAGGCCGGCGAAGGCGATCTCTTCCTGATCAGCCTGAAGGCCGGCGGCTTCGGCCTCAACCTCACCGCCGCCGATTACGTGGTCATCACCGACCCATGGTGGAACCCGGCGGCCGAGGACCAGGCAATGGGCCGCGCGCACCGCATCGGCCAGTTGCGACCGGTGACCGTCTACCGTCTGGTCAGCCGCGGCACGGTCGAGGAACGGATCGTGGACCTGCACCACGAGAAACGTGCCCTCGCCGAAAGCATCCTCGCCGACGGCGAGGCGAGCGCGCTGCCGTCCACCGAGGATCTGGTGGCACTGATCCGCGGCGAGTGAGCTGCCGTCGGTCGCCGACTACCCGGCCAGCTCGGCGAGCACAGCCCGGGCGCTCATCGCCAACGTGCCGTCGGGCCCCTGCGCCGCGAGCGCATAGCCGCCATCCTCGGGGGTGCACACCAGCCGGAAGGGCGCCAGGTCGAAGAGCGGTGCCAGGCCGCGAAAACTGTATTCCTGTACCGGGCGTGTCACTTGCCGTCGCAGCAGTTCCAGCAGCAGCACGGCAGTCAGCGGACCATGCACGACGAGGCCCGGGTAGCCCTCCTCGCCGATCGCGTACGGACGATCGTAATGGATCCGGTGCGCGTTGAAGGTCAGCGCGGAGAAGCGGAAGAGCAGCCGCGGATCGGGTGTGACGATGCGTGCGCAGGCTGCCGCCGGCAGCGGCGGCCAGTCGACGACCGTTGGCGCCGGCAGCGCTGGACCCGGTTCGCGGTAGACGATGTCCTGCTCCTCGTCGATGCACAGGCGATCGCCCTGATGATAGCCGTGGTGCAGCAGAACGAAGGCGAGTGAGCCGGTGCGTCCGCTCTTCAGGCGGACATCGCGAATCGTGGTGACGCGCCGCGCCGGCTGGCCGAGCAGCAGCGGCGAGTGAAAGCGCAGCCGGGCGCCGGCGAACATCCGTCGCGGGAAAGGAATCGGCGGCATG
The DNA here is from genome assembly GCA_000585015.1 of Candidatus Accumulibacter adjunctus. Taxonomy (GTDB): domain Bacteria; phylum Pseudomonadota; class Gammaproteobacteria; order Burkholderiales; family Rhodocyclaceae; genus Accumulibacter; species Accumulibacter adjunctus. Next base: position 144,371 of record JFAX01000009.1, read on the forward strand.
AAGCCACCGCGCTGCGGATGCCCGTCGACTCCGAGGCCCGCCTGCGGCACGCGGGGCAGGAAGTAGAACCAGTGCCAGAGCGGCGGCAGCGCGCTGCCGCCAGTGAAGCGCTCCGAGCCATCGCCGAGCGTCGCCGCGGCCGCCAGCGCTGCCGCCAGCCCGAGATCGTCGTCGGTGCTGTCCTGGCGACCGATCCAGGCGCTGAAGTCGCTGCCGGGGTCGCTCATCTACTTCCACCCCGCCATGCGCTGCCGGCGCGCGGGCGGCATCAGGGCTGCCCCATCGACATGGACCGCGCTCTCATTGCTGGACACCGCGGCAAGGAGGACCACGTCCGCATCAGTGATCGTCGTCGCTGCCGCAGTCATGCCGGTCGGCAGCGGTTCGACATGCGGACGGTTGTCGGGATTCATGGCAGTCCTTTAAGCTGGTCATCGGCGCGGTTCCCGCCGCACGAGGACGAAGGGCGCCGGCTGCTGCCGACGCAGGCCAATTGTCTCGCGCTTTGTCGTTGTCGTGTAGCTGTTTCGTCGCGAATCGATCTTCTGCCTGCCTCTCGACGCACAGCTGCCGCGGGTTCCACCATTGAAGTGGCACTGCCGGCTTTCGCAGTGCCGGGTCAGCGAAGGTGAAGCGCGAGCCTTGCATGATGCGGCGGGCCGTCGTCCCCGACGGCCTTCCCCGCATGCCGTTCGGCCCGGAAACGGCAGCCCGCGGCAAGGCGCTGGCCGCCGCTTCCGGCTTCGCGCGAGGCGAAACGGGGAGGCGGCCGCCGGCGCACGCTCGATCGCCGCAATAGACTACTTGCCGGCCTCGCGCTTCTTGCGGGAGGTCGCCATCAACGTGGCTTCGCCGTCGATGACCACCTTGTCGCCGACGGTGCACACGGTATCGAGCACCACCCGGCACTTTTCTTCGATCACTTCCTTGACGGTGACCCTGGCACGCACCGTGTCGCCGGGACGAACCGGGGCGCGGAAGCGCAGCGACTGATTCATGTAGATCGTTCCGGGGCCGGGCAGGCGATTTCCCAACACCGCCGAGATCAGGCTGGCCGACAACATGCCGTGCGCGATGCGGCCACCGAACATCGTCGTGCGACCGAACTCCTCGTCCATATGAACTGCATTGACGTCCGTCGACACCCCGGCGAAGAGTACGAGGTCGGCATCGGTGATGGTCTTGGCAGTTTCCGCACTCATGCCGACCGACAGGTCTTCAATGTCGTAACCGTTTTGTGGATTCATGACAGTCCTTTCTGCTGAACATCGGCGCGGTTTTGGCCGCGCCTGGGGAAAAAGGCGCTCGCGACTGCCAGCGCCCGTCTGATCATCCCGCCGGTCCTGCCGTGCGCCTGGTCTCTCGCCAGGGCGACGATCACGACCGCAGGAAGCAAAGCATTGTCGCGACCGACAATTCCTCGCTGAGCCGGCAGCATTCAGCACGGTCGAAAGCCCGATCGGCGCCGCCTGCCATGGCTAGTTCATCACAATCACGACCTTACCCGTCGACTTGCGGCTGAGCACCTGATCCAGCGCCTCGACCGCCCGTGCAAGTGGATAGGTCGCAGAAACATGTGGCTTGATCGCGCCGTCAACCACCCACTGCATCAGCTTCCGGAAGCTCTCGCTCATGAGCTGCGGGTGCATGTCGGCGTAGGCCGGCCAGTTGACGCCGATCACGTCGACGTTCTTGACCAGCAGGTGATTGGCGGGGATCTGCGGGACGCCGCCGCCCGCGAAACCGATCACCAGGATCCGGCCCTCGAAGGCCATGCTGCGCAGCGAAGCGGTGAACAGGTCGCCGCCGACGGGATCGTACACCACGTCGGCTCCGCGGCCGCCGGTCAGTTCCCTGATCCGCAGGCGGACATCGTCCACACTGCTGTCGATCAGGTGATCGGCACCGTGTTCGCGCGCGACCTGCAGCTTCGCCGGCCCGTTGGCGGTGGCAATGACCCTGGCCTGCAACAGCTTGCCGATGGCGACGGCAGTCAGACCGACACCACCAGCCGCGCCATGCACGACCAGCGTTTCCCCGGCACGCAGGCGCGCGCGATGCCACAAGGCAAGGTGCGAGGTGCCGAAGACGACCGGAAACGCCGCGCCATACTCCCACGACATCGCTGCCGGCATCAGCACACAGCGGTTCACATCGGCGACCAGTTGCTCGGCGTAACCACCGTGCGGTGTGAGAGCGATCACCCGGTCGCCGACGGCGAGAGACTGCACGCCGGCGCCGCGTTCGACCACCTCGCCGGCCACTTCAAAGCCCGGGCTGAACGGCGGCTGCGGCTGCTTCTGGTACTGGCCGCGGGTGATCAGGCTGTCGGCAAAATTGACACCACAGGCACGAACGCGAATGCGCACCTGGCCAGGACCGGGACGAGGCTCGGGAACGTCGTCGAGGCGCAACGCATCGGGGCCGGTGAGCGCATGGCAAACGATGGCTTTCATGGCTGGGGTTCAGGCTGTGGGGACATGCGGCCGCCCTTCCCTGCTGTGACGGCAAGGAAGGGAGCCGGAGCGATCCGGGCGACGTCGCCGCGACTCGCGCTCATTCCCCTCCCCGGCAAAGGGAGGGGAAAACACGACATCGGATCAACTCGAACAAGCGCAGCTCATTCGCCGATGATCTTGCGAACGACGTCGGTCATCGAGATGACGCCAACCGGCCGGTCCTTCTCGGTGACCACCAGGCGATGCATCCGCCGCGCAGTCAACAGGCTGACCGCGTCGCTCAACAACATGTCGGCGTCGCAGGTCGCGCAACCGGGCGTCATTACCTCCCGCGCCAGCATCGACCGCGCCTGCTCGGGCGTCCGCCCCTGCCGCGCCAGCACCATATCGGTTTGCGAGACGACCCCAACCGCGTTGCCTTCCGCATCCATCACCACGACCGCGTGAATTTCCTTCTCGACCATCAGCCTGGCGACCACGCCAACGGTGTCGTCCGGAGTGCAGGAGATGATGCCGCGATGCATCAGATCGCGAACCTTGCTGCCGTCGTCGGCGATGGTGATCGCCTCGCCCTCGGCAATGCTCGGCAGCGGAACGGACATCGGGTACGGCGCCGGCGTGGTATGGACGTCGCCCTTGGGCAGCGTCGGATGAACGATCGTCACCGGCGCCTTGCCGCTGACTCCGAGACCAAACTCGGTCGCCGAAACGAGGACCGACATGTTGCCGTGCGGGTGTTTGTTGTCGTGCATGAGTTGATGGGCAAGTGGCAAATCGTCGTAGGAAAAGGCGCGCGACATGCAGGGATCCAGCAGGCCCTGCAGCGCCAGCTGGTTCATGTCGTTCGACTGCTTGGCATTGGCGAAATGCGATCCTTGCAGGCGCTTCTGCCGCATCCATAGATAGCGCAGGTCGACCGTCGCGTTGTAGCCGGTGGTGCCGGCGCACACGACGACCATGCCGCCGGTCTCACAGACGAAGATCGAGGTCGGGATCGTCGTTTCGCCTGGATGCTCGAAGACGAGGTTGGGCGCGCGCCTTTCTCCAAGCACGTCCCAGATCTTCGAACCGAATGCGCGGACGCCCTTCAACCACTTCGCGTAGCCGGCGTTGTCCTTCCAGTGCGGCAGCATGCCCCAGTGATCGAAGTCGTTGCGATTGATGCAACCCTTGGCGCCGAGCTTCATGCAGTAGTCAAACTTGTCCTCGCCCGAGACGATGGCCACCGAGGTCGCGCCCACCGCCTTGGCGATCTGGATCGCCATTGAGCCGAGACCTCCAGCACCGCCCCAGATCAGTGCAACGTCGCCCTTCTTGATCGAGTTGGCTCCCCAGCCATGCAGCATCCGCCATGCCGTCGCCGCCACCAGCGTATAGGCTGCCGCCTCCTCCCAGTTCATGTGCTTGGGCTTGGGCATGCACTGATGGTCCTGCACCTTGGTAAACTGGGCAAAGCTGCCATAGTTGGTCTCGTAACCCCAGATGCGGAAGCTCGGCGAATACATCGGGTCGCCACCGTTCTTCACCCACTCGCAGTTGCGGCTCCACTGGCCGCAATGCATGACCACTTCATCGCCGACCTTGACGTTCCTGACGTCCTTGCCGACCTTGTAAACGATTCCGGACGCATCGCTACCGCCGATGTGGAAATCCTCTGGTTCGCCCGCCTTGTTGCGTGCGGCGATCACGTTGACGGGGATTCCCAGGCCGGCCCAGACATTGTTGTAGTTGATCCCGGCCGCCATCACCAGGACCAGCACTTCGTCGTCGGCAATCGCCGGCGTGTTGACCACTTCCTTCTGAAATGCCTCGGTCGGCTTGCCAAAGCGCTCCGGGCGGATCAGCCAGGCGTGCATTTGCTCCGGGACTTCGCCCAGCGGGGGCAGTTCGCCAAGTGCATACAGTTGCTTGCTCATCAGATGCTCCTATCATGGTGAAAGGTCGGTTGGTTGACCGACAGCAAACGGGAAAGAATATGCTCTCGCATACGCTCGTACTCCTCAAACTGACTCGATCGACACGCGCCCAGCCGCTCCTCGATGGCGGTACGGCCGCCGACCAGCCCCAAGCCGAAAGTGCCGAACTCCTCCTTCAGCAACCGCAACACCCAGGCACTCTGGTGCTGGCTGCGCTGCCGCTCAAGGAGGCCGGCCGCGACGAGGAAGCGTCGGTGTCGATCGAAGTGCGCGTGAAACTCCTTGATCCCGGTCTGCATGGTCGCGCTCAGCAGGCAAACCGGGTAATCCCAGCCCTCACGGCGATCCTGCCGCGGGGCACTGCGACCGATCTCGCTCGCCGTCTTGCGGGCTGCGGCGCCGAGGTCGGCCTTGTTGACGGCGAAGATATCGGGAATTTCGATGATGCCCGACTTGAGATACTGGATCGTGTCGCCGGACGCTGGCTGCGCCACATAGCAGACGGTGTCGCCGATCTCGGCGATGTCGATCTCCGTCTGGCCGACGCCGACGGTCTCGATGACGACGATGTCGAAACAGGCCAGCATCAGCCAGCTCATCGGCCACACTTCGCTGGCGACGCCACCCAACTGGTTGCGATTGGCGAGCGAGCGGATGAACAGCCCATCGTCCTGCCCGACGGTCTTGATCCGGATGCGGTCGCCGAGCAGCGCGCCGCCCCCGAGCTGCGGCCGGCTCGACGGATCGACCGCCAGCACGCCGACCGTCGTGCCGGCGAGCCGCCATTCGCGGATCATCGCCGACACCAGCGAAGACTTGCCGGCGCCCGGCGGACCGGTGACCCCGATCAGATGGCCAGCCGTCAGCCAGCGCCCGCCGGAGAGGCAGGCAAGCAGCCGCACGGCGCGGTCACGTGCCGCCGGCAGCCGGTTGTCGAGCAGGTTCAGTCCGCTGGCAACGGCGGCCCGCTCGCCACCCAGGATCCGGGCGGCGAGCCGTTCGGGATCGGGAAGGCCGGGATTCGTCATCGACCTCTCAGGACAGCGACCCGAGCCGCTCGAGCCCGTTGCTTTCGCGCACGACGTCGACGATGTCGCCCATGATCGCGTTCAGGTTGAAGTCCTTCGGCGTGTAGATCGCGCGCACCCCGAGCGCCAGCAGCCGCTCGGCGTCGGCCGGCGGGATGATGCCGCCGGCGACCACCGGCAGAGCCGCCAGATCGCGAGCACCGAGTTCCTGCAGCACCGACCCGACCAGCTCCATGTGGCTTCCCGAGAGGATCGACAGCCCGACGACATGGACGCCTTCCTCCTGTGCCGCCTGGGCGATCTGCTGCGGCGTCAGCCGGATGCCGTCGTAGACGACCTCGAAGCCGACATCTCGTGCCTTGACGGCCACCTGCTCGGCACCGTTCGAATGGCCATCGAGCCCCGGCTTGCCGACAAGAATCTTCAGCGGGCGACCCAGCGCGTTGCCGGTACGACCGACTCTCTCCCTGAGTTCGGTCACCTGGTCCTTGCGGCCGAGCACCTCGCGACTGTCGATGGCGATGTCGACCCCGGTCGGCGGACGGAACTCGCCGAAAACGGCGCGCAGCGAGTCACCCCACTCGCCGGTGGTGACGCCGGCGAGCGCGCAGCGGATTGAACTCGGCATGATGTTGTCGCCGCTCCTCGCCGCGTCTGCCAGCCCCTGCAGGGCGGCGCGCACGTCGGCATCGCTGCGCTGCCGCCGATGTTCCTGCAACCTTTCAATCTGCTGCCGCTCGGCCGCCGGATCGGACTTCATGATCGCGCCGTCGCTGCCCGCGGTCAGCGGCGACTCGGCGGTTTCGTGGAAGCAGTTGAGGCCGATGATCTTCAGCTCGCCCGATTCGATCGCGCGCAGGCGGCTCATGTGGCTGCCGACCAGCTCGCGCTTGATGTAGCCGGATTCGATCGCGGCGATGATGCCGCCCTGCGCTTCGACGTTGTCGATCTCGCGCCGGGCTCCCTCGACCAGCTCGGCGACCTTGGCGGCGATCACCGGCGACCCGTCGAAAATATCCCCGTACTCGAGGAGGTCGGTCTCGAAGGCCATCACCTGCTGTATCCGCAGCGCCCACTGCTGATCCCACGGGCGTGGCAGCCCCATCGCCTCGTTCCACGCCGGCAACTGGATCGCACGTGCGCGTGCGCGCTTGGAAAGCGCGACTGCCAGCATTTCGAGAACGATCCGCTGCACGTTGTTCTCGGGCTGCGCCTCGGTCAGCCCGAG
>JFAX01000010.1:76-150 GCA_000585015.1 Candidatus Accumulibacter adjunctus
CTGATCGAGTTCCGACTGGACGGCGGCGTGGACGCTGGAGAGCAGAAAGCTGAGGACGGTTGGCAGGGTGAGGG